>NZ_PVYW01000001.1 GCF_003001675.1 Cohnella sp. SGD-V74
CCTGCTAGCTACGGGGCAGCTTGGTCTTTACCCCGACTGAACTCTCATCAGCTAGTTGTGCCTAACTTGGCTAGGCGCGCGTTCAACTTATATAGGAATAGAAAGGCATCAATAGTATCGAGATCGGCAGTTGCAACATCTCGGCAACTGCCGAATCCGGTTTTCTCACTTTCAACAGCGCGACCGGAAAGTTTTATTCCCATAATGCCGGCCCGATGAAGTCGATTCAGGATTTTTTTTGCGCGAAGTTTGTAACTCAGGGTTGAATAGGCATCGTCGATATTTTTTTCCGTTCCCGCGTATATTTTCCTTCGGCAAGGCCACACTGATATTACCGGCGCCGAGAGGTGTCGGGGACAACCGCGGAGAAGACTTACGTTTCCCCATAAGCTCTTCGTCCGGTTTCTCCTCTCCCATGAGACCCTCGTCGCGAGACGGGGGTCGACTTTTTGTTTATAAAACCTTATACGTCACGGTTTACGATCTCAATAACGACATTGTTTCGATTACAAACATCGCCTTATCCACTACGCGTCCGCCAAAACTCGAAATCAGATCAATATTTCTTTATCGGCGGATTTGAAGATACTTCAAATGTAATCGTTTTCTCGTTCATTACGAATATTTTCCGTATTTTTCCTCCTTCTCTCCGCTTCTTTCTTTTTTTCTTCTTCCATTCTGATTATCTTATTTAGTTGGATTTCAATTCTAAGTTTTTTTCGAGTGTAATAGTAGCAAAGGCGACCATAAAGGGAACCCCTAATCCTAAAAAGCTGTATCCTTTATAAGCTTCAGCCATTCCTTCGCACTTGGCTTTGCGTTTTATTAACTCGTCTTTATCCATTAATTTCTCTATTTTCATTCGTGTAATCCTTCCTCATCGGAAATATAGAAACAATATGCTTACCGTTTACTACCGTCCAAAAAATCCTTCTTTTACCTGATCTTCCTTCTTCTCCCACCACATCGATAGAAAAGTACTGCTCGATCTGTCATCCTCGTGATCGTCCGCACAGCAAGCTATAGACAACTCTGCTCCGGTCGATCAATGCCACCATTGTATAAAGAACATATCCGCGCGTCTCAATGCCCTAAGCGACTTATACGAGTGTTGCTATTTCATATTAAATATGTTTACCTATATGTGAGAGCTCGACTATACGGTTGAGGACCGATGTCTTCAAGAGAAATTGAAAAAGAGTGGTTGCAGAGGGGAGACGGTTGAATGACGGAGGAGCAATTAAAAAGGCTCAGCGCTTTACTGGACGAAAAAATACATCCGTTGCAAACGCAACTGGACTCTCAGGGCGACCTGCTCACGCAGCTTGTGAAGATGGCTTCTGAACAAGAATCCGTTTTGAACAAGTTCAAGAACTTATGATCCTTATATATGCGCTAACGCCCCTCATCTCACGACGAGGAGCGTTTTTTCTTACAAATCCGCCCCAAAAAAGTCCCGGATCGACTTATTCGCCCATCCCCCGCTGCCGGGGTCGGTGATCGTCCCCGCAAAGCCAGGTCTGGCCGGCGGACCGGGAATCGACGGCGAGGCCGGCTCTCCGCTCATGCCGGGAACGGACGGCAACCAATTGCCCGCCCATCGGGTGAAAGCAATAATTCCGCCTTTCCTGTCCCGCAGCACGCCTTTCTCCAGCCAGCCGAGCGGCTGTCCGGTCAAGCTGAATACTTGTTTGCCCTGATGAAGCCACCCCAGATTGCGCCCGTATTTGCTGACAAATCGTTCGTTGCCAACCACGATGAAGGACGCTTGTCCGTATCGATCGAAGTACCATTCATTCATTTTTCGGGGCCCCTTCGTTTTTTCCTCATTATACCACCATATGCGCGGCCTTCCATCCCTTCGCGCGCATCTTCGTCCCAGTATTCGTCGCTAAGACGCTTTTATCAACAAATATAAAAAATAAGGAACGCTTACGATAGTCACGATTACGCCAGCCGGTATACCCATCGCAAAGCTGGCTGTGCGAACAATCGTATCCGAAGCAAGGAGGATCATTCCCCCGATGATTCCGGCCGCAGGCAGCAGCACTTTATGATCGGAACCAACCAGCTTACGGGCGATATGCGGGCTGATCAGACCGATGAAAAAAATCGAGCCGCCAAGCGCTACACTTCCCGAAGCAATCGCCACAGCGGTAAGCGTCAGACTTACAAAAGCTTTATTAACCGATACCCCAACTCCGGTCGCGACCTCATAGCCCATACCGATCGTGTTCAGCGTGCGCGATTTGTACCACGCGTACCCGAACAGCAGCAGCACCCACGGCGCGAGAATCGCTATGTAAACCCATTTATCCCCCCATAAATAGCCTGCCTGCCACTTTTGAGCGAACGCATATTGATTCTCATCCAGCTTAAGCGTCAAAAATAGAGAGACCGCGCCCAAACCTACATTAATAGCCACGCCAGTCAAAATAAGCCGGGTAGGCGATGGAAACGCACCTTTACGATAGGAGAACAAATAAATAAGAAACGCGGCGAACAGGCCGCCGATAAACGCAAGCAACGGGAGCATTATCGCCGAGGATAGACCGTCAGCCCCCAATATAGATATAAAAACAAGCACGACTAGTCCTGAACCCGCGCTAATACCCAGAATGCCCGGATCGGCAAGGTCGTTGCGGAGAAGCCCTTGCAGCACCGTTCCCGAGGCCGCCATTCCTACTCCGACCAGGACGGCCAAAGCGATGCGAGGCAATCGGAATTCGAACAGCACCAGCTCGTTATTCGCTGTCCCCTTGCCGAACAACGTCGTGAAGACTTCGAACGGACTAAGCGCCATTTTACCCAAATTCATGCTAAGCACTGCGCCGGCCAACAAAAAGACAAGCAGCCCGGCTATAATGGCTATGGATGACTTTCTCATCAAAATGCCCTCTTCTCTCTACGGGAAATGAACAGAAAGAACGGCACTCCGATAATGGCAAATACGATGCCAAGCGCCAGTTCGTTCGGCCTGGCAAGGAGCCTTCCCGTGACATCCGCCAAGAGCATGAATACTCCTCCGTAAATAGCCGACGCCGGAATAATCCGTCTGTAGTCGATGCCGACAACAAATCGCATCGTATGCGGGACAATGAGCCCTACGAAACTAACAGGTCCGACTAACGAAGTGGATAGACCGGCCAGTACCAGTACGGCCAGCAGGGAAAGCAGCTTGACCAGCGCAGTACGTTGACCGACACTGACCGCTGTCTCGTCTCCGAGACTTAGAAGGGCTATCGAAGGAGACAGACCAATCGCCAGTACGACACCCGCGGCAAACCAGGGAGCGACGAAAGCAATATCCTCCCAGGACGCCCCAGCTACGCTTCCCGAAGTCCAATAGACGAGCGCTTTGCCGATATTGTATTTCATCGAGACGAACGTACCGAGAGCGGAGAACAGCATCGTAATCGCTATCCCCGCAAGTACAAGCCTCTCCGGCGTCATCCCCCGGCGATTCAGCGCCGCCGCCAAATAGGTCATGCCGGCGCCAAGTCCGGCTCCTGTAAAACAGATGAGCAGCAACTGCGTATGGCTGCTTCCCGGCAAGAATGCAAAGGCTAGCGCAACAGCGAACGCAGCGCCGGAATTGACTCCCATCAAGCCCGAATCCGCCAAAGCATTGCGGGTTGCCCCTTGCATAATCGCTCCGGCTACAGCAAGGCTGGTCCCCACCATAATATCGGCTATCGTACGAGGAATACGCGCGAACTGAATAATCTGATGCTCGGTCAAGGCGGGATCAAAATCGAAGACGGCCTCCCATGCTATCGCAATATGAATTCGGGCGGCGCCAAACGAGATCGATGCCGCAGCGAACACAAGCAGCAGTACAACCCCGACTATAAGCAACAGCCAATAAATAAAATTGCCCCGGTTGACCGAGGCAGATTTGTTCTTCGTCATTGTGTCCATCTTTACTTTCCTGCTGTTTCCAGCAGCTTCCCGGTGAGCAGATCAAGCTGCTTGTTAAGGGACAGCGGATCGGTATAGAAGAATAAGCCAAACTCCGCCTCGATAACGCGTCCCGCTTTGACCGCCTCTATACTGTTCCAAATCCTGTTGTCCGACAGATCGTCCATGCCTTCCCATGAAGAACGGACGATGTAATCTCCGGCGTATTCGGGGAGCACCTCCATCGATACGGACTTACCCGCCTCCGACTCCGAAGCATTCATATTGTTCTGAATCACATCCGGTGCTTTCATGCCGAGATAATCGTAGATCAACTGAGAGCCCCTTCCGAAATGTGTCGATTGGACGACGAACATCTCTTTGGCTCCGCCCTCCATAATCGTAACGGTTTTGTCCAGCACGCCGGCTGCTTGCAGCTTCTGCTTGCTCGTCTCCACATTCGTCCGGAAATCCTCGAGCAGCTCCTTTGCCTCTTGCTCCTTGCCGAATACTTTGCCCAACATCTCGATCCGCTGCTCGGTAGTCAGCTTGTCGTAGGGGACATATACGGTCGGGGCGATCGATTTAAGCTTGTCGTACGTGAACTCGGTTGCAACGATAATCAGATCCGGCTTCAGTGCCATAACCGATTCGGGATTGACATCATATTCGGGGCCGAGCGAGTCCGCATCGACTAGCCGATCGGTAAAAGCGGCGCCGGCGTAAATTTCCGAAATGCCGACGGGCTTCACCCCCAGAGCCGCAATATCGCCAATCAGATACATCACGACGACTCGTTGCGGATTAAGAGGGACTTCGACGTCGCCTTTCTCGGTAGAGATCACTCTCGTCGCGGCCTTGCTTGTCGTCTCTGTCTCTACGGCAGCGGCGGAAGAAGCGGACGGAGCAATTACGGCCGAGCCCGCAGCGTTATTGATTCCGGCCCCTCCTCCGGTCGTGCAGGCGCTAAGCACCATCGTCAGGCTGATCAGCATACTGAACAGTATGGCCGACTTGGAATTTCTTTTCATGTAGGATGAGCCTCCAGCGTTAAATTGATAATGATTATCATTGCCATGGTTAATATAACGCAGAGCTTTCTTCGTGCCAATGTGCAATCCGGATAAAATAAATGGACTATCCTTTGCTTGTTGCTGCTGACGCGCTTGCGCCTGATAACGCGAGGGCGACAATCCGGTCTGTTTTTTGAATATGCGATTAAAATAATACACGTCCGGGTATCCGACCTGCGACGCAATATCCCGCAGCGATGCGCCCGTCTCCGCCATCAGCCTGCAGGCATGACTGATTCGAATACGTATTAAATATTCGATTGGGCTGACGCCGGTCTGCTGTTTGAAGCTGACCGCAAAATGTCGAACGCTGTAATTCAACTGCTCCGCAAGAGATTGAAGCGTAATGCTGTCTTGATAATGACTATGCAGATAACGAGTTGCGCTGGTGACGAAATCCGTTTTGACGAGTTTCTCTTCGTCCGTCTTTAGCTGCCACAGAAGCTCATGAACGAATTGATAGAATAGCCCCGTCGCCTGCAGTCTGCCAAGCTTGCCTCCCTCCGTCCATGTCCGCTCCATCGAACGCAGGCAACTATATAAGCCAAGAGGTTCGCTAGGCCGGAAGCCGTATTGAATGCTGAAAGGATCGCTGCGCGTCAGCAATCGCCCAATTTCCTTCCAGCGCGAGAATACGAGCGTCGTTCTATAAAACAGCAAATAAAAGTCGAACGACTCCTTAGCCGCGACTTCAAGTCGCATCCCCTTTGCCCCGTGCAATAAATAGAACGATTCCGCCTGGTGCGTCACGCCGTCAAGCGCTACGCTCGCGCGACCGCGCATACTGTATATGAAGCAGCTTGCCGGCAGTCGATAGCCCTCCATCGTTTCCCCAGGGCTCATTGCGATATGACGAATATCGGAAATTTTGACAGCCGTATGATTCCATATCGTCGTGTGTTCGTCCAGCTTCATGCTACCTTCTCTCCTTGTTGTCTGCTCCGTAACGCCCTGCAATTGATAATCATTCTCATTTTAATCCCTATTATACAAATGCCGCCTCCTTTTGTCGATGAGTTAGAAGATTTGCTTCGCCTCGTCCAATTACAAACAACCCGCATACCTTGACGGCATACGGGTTGTTTGCAATTATGCATCGCCATACAGACTCAGACCGTTCCCGAGTGGCCTTCCTCCAGCAGCCGAAGCACTTCCCGCTTCAGCTCGACAAACTCGGGCGAGGTCCATACGTCCGCGCGGCGCGGCCGTTCGAACGGCACGACGAGCTCGCGCAGGACGGTCGCCGGAGCCGGAGACAGCACGTAGATGCGATCCGACAGCACGAGCGCTTCCTCGATGCTGTGCGTGACGAACAGCACGGAGCGCCGGTCCGCTTCCCATAGCTCCAGCAGCCAGCGCTGCATGTCGGCCCTCGTCAGCGCATCCAGCGCGGCGAACGGCTCGTCCAGACACATGACGCTGCGACGCATCAGCAGCGCGCGCAGAAAGCTGATCCGCTGCTGCATGCCGCCGGACAGCACATGCGGGTACTCCTTCGCCACATGCCCGAGCTGAATCCGCTCCAGCCATTGCGCGGCCTGCTCCTTCGCTTCCCGCTTCGGCGTTCCCGTAGAGACGAGCGCGAAGCGGATGTTGTCCTCTACCTTCAGCCAGGGAAACAGCGCCGCCTGCTGGGGCATATAGCTAATCAGCCCTTTGTGGCCGGTGCGGTCCTCCCCGTCGATCAGCACGCGTCCTTGATCCGGCTTCTCCACTCCGCCGATCATCCGAAACAACGTCGATTTCCCGCTGCCGGAAGGCCCGATCAGCGAGACGAACTCCCCGGCCCGCACCGTCAGCGAGACATCGTTCAGGACGAGCGTCCGTTCCTTACCCCTTCTGTACGACTTGACGATCCCCTCGAGTTCCAACGTACTGCCCCGGCTGTCGCTTCCGCTCATGACGACGCCTCCTTCCACTCCGGCTCCGGGCGCGGCCTCCATCGGATAACGAGGCGCTCCGCCAGCACGACCATATAGAAAAACAGAAGGCTCATGACGACGATGCAGACGATCGAGCCGAATACGGCCGCCTGCTGGAAGCCGCTGAACTTCAGCTTCAAGTAGAAGCCGATGCCCGTATTCGCTCCGGCTCCCAGCCATTCGGCGACGATGGCCGATGAGACGACGTATGTCGCGGCGATGCGCAAACCCGAGAACAGATAAGTCAACGATGCCGGAAATTCCAACCGCTTGAACCGCTCCCAACGCGACGCCCCGATCATGCCCAGGTATTCGCGCAAGTGCGGCTCCGCCTGTCCCAGGCCGACGAGAATCGACAGCGCAACCGGGAAGAAGCAGACGAGTACGAGCAAGATCAGCTTCGGCGTCGTTCCGAAGCCGAACCAGATGATCAGCAGCGGGCCGAGCGCGATTAACGGAACGTTCTGGGACAGCACGAGCAGCGGCGACAGCGCCGTCTTGAACGGCGGAACGATGTGCAGCAGCACCGCTACCGCTATGCCGACGGCGGTGCCCAGCGCAAGTCCGACAAGCGCCAGGCCGAACGTCGCCTGCACATGCGTCCACAGCACGGCCGAGTCCTCGTACATCTTGACGGCAATATCGGACGGAGCCGGAAGCGTGTACTCTTCAATCGCGAACGCCATGCAGGCCGCCTGCCAGACAGCCAGAAAAACGATAATCGTACCGACGGGCAGCGCAATCGCTCTTAATCGCTTATTGCCCATCCGGATACTTTTGCAACAGACGCGCCATCGAAGCGTTCGCTTTCGCATCCACAGACAGCTTGATTTGCGACAAGACGGAAGGACTGCCGCGCTCGATCATCGCAGCGCTCATTTGTTTGACGATATCGAGCAGTTGGTCCAGATCCCCTTCCATCGTCGTTTCCATCGGTCCTACACGGTAAGGAACGCCGGACGCCTTGATGATGGAGATCGCTTCGTCTACATAAGGGATAACTTCCTCGCCTGGATTCACCTTCGGAATGATTTGAATGCTGAGCAGCGCTTGAGCCATGTTCTTCTCTCTCTCCCTTGCGTCTTCATTTCTCTATGTCCGTCGAATTCGTCGTCTTCCTCGTATTCCACGTATTTCCTCGTCCCGATCTGCACGACTGCACCGCGCATTTCAATCTGGACGTCTTACTGCGGCAGAAACTCCGTCGTAAACATGTCGTCGTAGTTCAGTTCCTTCTCCATCAGGCCGTTCTCCAGCATCCACTCGCCGTAGCCGGACCATACTTCCCGCTTCTGCTCGCCCCAGCGCGGAGCGTCGTCCTTGTATTTCGGGCTGAGCCACGTCTGGCTCGCCTTCACCAGGTCCGCGTTGATTTCCGGAACGGCCTTGATCAGGACGTCCGCGGCGGCGTCCGGATTGTCGATGGCATACTGGTAGCCTTCGGAAGCGCCGGCCAGGAACGCGCGAACGAGCTCCGGATCTTCCTGGATCACCTTCTCGTTCGTCAGCAGAAGCGGCGTGTAGTAATCGAGCTGCTTGCTGTAATCGGTCAAATACACCATGTTGACCGGCTCGCCTCTAAGCTCCGCCTCGATGCCCGTCCAAGCGTAGAAAATCCACTCGAAGTCGATTCCTTTTTTCGTAGCCGTGAAAAAGTCCGCCGTACCCGCGTTGACGAAGTTGACCTTGTTCACGTCCGCCTGCTGCACGTTCATAATCGACTCGATGACGGCGCGCTCGGCCGGAGAGCCCCAGCCTCCGTACGTCTTGCCCTCGAAGTCCTTCGGTTCCTTAATGTTCTTGTCCACCGGCGATGCGAAGCCGGACGTATTGTGCTGAATGATCGGCGCGATGGAGACGAGCGGCAAGCCCTGCTCCCTGGCCAGAATCATGCTCTCCTGCGCTCCGACGCCGAACTCGGCTTGTCCGCCTGCGACAAGCGCGCTCGCCCCGGCTTCCGGCGGCAAAATCAGCTCCACCTTCAGGCCGTGCTTCTCCCACAGTCCCATATCCCGAGCCACGTACAGGCCGGTATGGTTCGTATTCGGCGTCCAATCGAGCACGACCTTCACTTCTTTCAGTTCCGCGGCCGGCGCCGTTTCGGACGCCGCGGGCGAAGAAGCCCCCGCAGACGGGCTGGCGGACGATCCGGCATCATTCTTGCCTCCGCAGCCGGACAACAGCATCGCCCCCGCCAGCAACGACAAACCTAACCCTTTCCAAGCCAAAACCTTTTTCTTCATGTCTCTCTCCCTCTCTCTACTATCTTTTACGCGGAAGAGGGCTCCATACGTATCAAAAAACGCCCCCCGACTCCGGAGGGCGCCCAATAGCAAACATGGACAATTGACACGACGAACCTCGCCGTGCTTCCCGCCTTCCTACGCTGGTACTAGCCAGATCAGGTTATAAGGGTCTGCATCTTCTTAGGGATGCACTCTCAGCCGGCCATCGTCCAGCTCCCCCGGGGCTTATTCGATTGTCGAAACCCGCAACTCACATTCCCTATTATAGCAAAAGCGCGGCTCTTGTCTATCCCCGGTCCCGCAAACCGACGATTCTCCGCACTTCCGCCAAGTATTGCCCGTAATACGGCTCCCGCTCGTAATGCTCCGTGAACACCGCCTCGAAGCCCCCGTAGTCGAAATCGAAGCCGACTTCGAGCATCATTTCCAGACGGGGCAGAACGAAACGGTCGAGCACGATTTTCTTTTCCGCCGCATAGACCTCTTCCGACAATCCCCTGCCCGCGAAATGCCGCAAAATTTCCAAGTAGCCGCGAATCGCCGCATCCCCGTAATTGTACCCGCGCGGAGCGTTGAACGCGTAGCGGAACATCGACAGCTTAAGCAGGGCAAATCGCGGGTCTTCCCGCAGCAGCTCCATCAGCCAATAAATGTGGTTCAGGCTTGTTCCGATAAAACGGTCCGGCTCGGACAGCCGGAGCACGGCTTCCCGATCGACGACGATCGAAGTGATGAACCCGGAGGCGAGCGACAGCTCGCGGACGAGCGTATCCATTCCCTCCAGCACCTCCACCGTCCCGTCGCTCCTCAGCACGTCAATAAACAAAAATCGGGTCCGCTTATGCAGCAGCGCGTACAGAATCGGCTGCACCGCGCCCGGCACGAAATAGTCGTCGTCCCCGTGCAGCTTCGCGTATTTGCCCCGCGCAAACTTCAGGATCTCGAGATAATTGCGCTCGCCCCCGATATTTTCCGGCTGCCGGACCGTCCGAAGCTGGGGATATTTCATGACGTACCTGGCGAGCAGCGCCGCCGTCCCGTCGTCGGAGGCATTGTCTGAGACGCACACCTCGATCAACCCGTTCATGCTCGTCTGCGGGAGCGCCGCGTCAAGGCACTCTTCCAGCTCCTTGACGCGGTTGTAGGTCGGGATGCAGATCGACAAGAGCGGATGCTCGCGCCTTCGCCGCAGCACGTCCGCGACGTCCCGTTCCGATTCGACCGCTATCCAGTCTTCGGCGACCGTATCGAACATCCGCTCGATGCGGGCCGGCACGCCCGAGACGACCGAATAATCCGGCACGTCCGCGCGCACGACGCTGCCGGCTCCGATCACGCAGCCTTTGCCGATCGTCACCGGCCCTTCCACGACCGCGTACGGTCCCAGATAGGAGCCTTCGCCTACGATCAGCCGTTTGGCCCCTCCCGTCTCCCGAATGCCTTGCTTGTAGATCGGCAGGCCCGTCTTCCGATATTCGGCCTCCGCGTCGGACAGCACGACATAAGGCCCGCACCAGACCGAACGCTCCAGCTCGACGTGATGCTCCGCTGTCACGTTCAGCCCGATGTCCGCCTGAACGCCGTCTCCGATAATCAGCTTCGGCCGAATGCCGCTGACCGTCGAAGTGACGATGAGCCGATAACCCGCGCTGATCATCGCCTCGTGCCCGACCGAAATTTCTTCCGCCCCGTAGATCAGCCCCGAGGCGTCCAATCTCGCTCCTTCGCCAAGCGAGTAGAAGGGCTGTTGCCCGTTGTCCAAGACGATCCCTCCTCACAACCGGCAGTACGAAATCCACGGGTCGAACGGAAACCTGCGCAGCTCCGTCTCGCGGATCGGCAGCATCTCCAGCAAAGCCGCCGTCTCTCCCGGGAACGCCGCGCAGTTCAATTCGTCGAAGCAGACGATCGCCCCCTTGGGCATGCGCGGAACGAACAGCTCCAGCGCCTTGCGCGTCGGCTCGTACAGATCGAAGTCCAAATACAGCAGCGCCACCAGCAGATGCGGATGGGATTGCAGGTACGCCTCCGCCGTCAACATAAAATCGCCCTGCACGATTTCCGCGTTCGGAATGTGCGACAGATGCCTCTCCGCGCCGTATTTGGCGATCGATCGGCGAATCTGCTCCGCCGTATCGCCCCTCATGTCCCCCGCGGCAAAGGTCCGGTGTTCGTCCTCGTCCTGCCCGGCCAAGCCCGGGAAGCCTTCGAACGTGTCGAAGCCGATAATTTTGCGCGTATGGTTGGACGGTTCGAAGATGTTGGAGAATTGCGCCCAGGAGAAGAAGCCCGCCCCGTTGAATACGCCGCATTCCACGATGCTGCCGTTCACGCGCAGCAGCTCGCGGTAAATTTCGTATCGCGCGAGGAAACGGGCGACGCTCCGCTTCGTCGCGAAACGCGGGAACGCTTCGAGCTTGTTGATCAGAGACGTCTGTGACGAACGGAACGTCTGCTCCGCCAGGCGGTGCGCCGCCCTGTCCTGCTTGGAATGATGGCGGTCGATCGCCGCCATCGGGCGCTTGCGGCCGGACATGCCCCGATTCCTCCCTTCGCTCATCTTTTGCGGCACACCGCGATCACGTAAGCCGGTCTTGCGTTCTTCACACGGCTTAGGGAAGCCGGAGCGTAGAATCGAATGATGTCCGGATTAAATCCCGCCATCGTCGTGTCTCCCCCTACCGCCGCGGCAATGTCCGGCCATTCCGGAGCGACATGGCCATGGGGGCCGACGAACGTCTGCCCGAACATGCCTTCGATATCGTAAAGCACGGACAGCTCCCCGATGAATTCGCCGATGCTGTATTCGAAACAGTGGTACGGATTGCGAACCTGCTGGCCGAACAAGCGGTCCGGATTCGTCACTTCGCGGTTCGGCGTCGAGATGATCAGCCGCCCGCCCGGACGCAGCACCCGCGCGGCTTCCCGCAGCCAGGCCGAGCCGTCCGGCACGTGCTCGATCGTCTCGAACGAGACGACGACGTCGAACGAGGCGTCCACGAAGGCAAGCTGCAGCACGTTGCCGGTCTGGAAGCTCACGCCCTCTCCGCCGTAATCTCTGCCGGCAAGCGCTATCGCCGCCGCATCGATGTCGACTCCGGTGACGCTCGCCGCGCCCCCGTCCTTCAGCATTCTTGCGCCGTAACCGGCCCCGCAGGCCGCATCCAAAACTTGTTTACCGGCGCAGTACGCCCGGGCGAGCCGGTAGCGGTACACATGCTCAGCCAACACGTCGGGATGGGACCCCGCGACCGCCGAACTCAGAACCAATCTCTCTCCCGTAAATGGAACGTCTTCTTGCGCCTTCGGCAAATAGCTCAAGTCGGTCACCATCGCTTCCGTTGAATTTGTCGGGGGATTGGCAGCAGGCGCTTGGACGTCAGGTCCGCCGATTCTGGATGCTTGACCGCCTGATCCGCCAACTTCATGCGCCTGGCCGCCCGATCCGCCGCCTTCGCGCGCTCGGTCGCCCGGCCCCCCGGCCAAGCTGATTCCCGCAGACTTGCCCTCGACGCCGCCGCTGCCTTTGACGGCTCTTGCCACATAATAGACCGCCGCATAGTCGTCCCGGTTCGCTTCGCCCGTTAACTGGAACAGCGCGTCGACGTCCCGCTTGGCCGCTCCCTCCGCGACGATCGCCTCGATCTCGATCTCGCCGAAGCCGGCTTGCTTCAACCGATGCTCAAGCTCCGTCCTGGACAGCATGGCGTCGCGGGAGATGGGATTCAGCGGCTTCAAATACGCTTTGATGTAATCGACGAACAGCCGGTTCGGCGCGCTCGTCGCGACAATTCCGCCGGGCCGAAGCCAGCCGTGAATGTACCGCAGAACGGAAAGCTGCGCAGGAACCGTTAAAATATCGTTCAGCACGACCGCATCGAATCCGCTCGCTCCGGTCGGAATTTCGACTTCCTCGTTCCTCGTCCACACTTTCTCCGCAACGAGCTCGGCTACTTTGGCGGCGGCAGGCTCCCCCTCGCATCCGAAGAGCCGAACGTTCCCGTAACGGTTGCGCAGCTCGAGCAGCGTCGCCCCGCAGCCGCAGCCGACTTCCAGCACGCTCATTCCGGGCTTCAAGCCGCGCAGCGGCCGCAGCAGGTCTTCGCGCACGTTCACGGAAATCTGCGGATGAAACCCCCATTTGTTCATGAACGTTTTCTCGTTGGTCAACAGCGCTTTGCGGTAGGTTTCCTTGACGAGACGGAACGATGCGCTCCCTTCGTGATGGATGAACGTGTCCCGGCAGAGCAGCAGCCGGAACCCGGCCAGCCGCGCGCTCATGCACCAGTCGTCGTCCTCGTAGTTGCCGATGCCGTAGCTCTCGTCCAGCGGCCCAGCCGCCTCCCACGCGGAACGCTTGATCATCAGGCAGAAGCCGATCAGCTTCATCCGCTCCTCCCACCGGTCGGGGGACGAGACGTTGTACGCCTCCGCGAAGCGCTGCATTTCATCCATTGTACGGTAAGACGTCTCGATCATCTGGCCGTAGCCGGCATAGTTGGTGATCGGGCCGACCGCCCCTACGCGCTCGTCGCTCTCTATCGCCAGCGTCAGCTGCTCCAGCCAGCGGGGAGTGACGACCGTATCGTTGTTCAGCAGCAGCACGTAGTCGCCTGTCGCGCGCGCGGCTCCGATATTGCAAGCCGCCGGAAACCCGACGTTTCCGGACTGCCTGAGCAGCTGCACGTCCGGCTGCTCCGCCAGCCAGTCGGCCGTACCGTCCGCGGACGCGTTGTCGACGACGATCAGCTCGTACGAGGAAGCGGCCGTATGCTTGCGAATGCTGGCTATCGCCCGCTTCGTCATCGCCAGTTGATTGTAGGTCACCATGATAATGCTCGTCGTCATTCCGGCTCCGTCCCTCCAATGCCAAGCGCCTGCTCGATCTTGGCCTTGTTTTGCAGCAGGTTCGCATCGTTCGGCAAGTAGGAGAGCGCCTTCTCATTGTGCTCGTATGCCAGTTCCAGCTCCCCGGTCATCCCGTAGCAGATGCACAGCTGCAGGTGCGGAAGCCATGTCCAGCAGATGAGATTAAGCACGCCGAAATGGTGATCCGGCGGCCGCTCCTGGGAGAGCGCCAGCTTAAACCAATAGATTGCCTTGACGAAATCCTCCCGATCGAGAAAGCACTGGCCGATCGAGCAGCAGAAATCCGCGCGCGGAACGTCGTAAACCATCGATTGCAGCAGCGCCGTCAGCTTCTGGTCGAGCAAGCCCAATTGGTGATAACAAGCCGACAGCCGCGCGCAGGCAGTCAAGTTGTCTTCGAAATATTCGACGGGCTGGTCGAGAAACCGCCGGTACTGCTCTGCCGCTTCCGCGAACCTTCCCGCGTCGGAGAGCTCGTTGGCGTAATAGAAAATGTCCCTCCCCGTCACTTCCCCTTCCCGCTGCACGATTTGCTCCAGAATGCGCAAATTTCTTCCCGTGTTTTCGTGCACTCTGCCGTGCGAGACAGCGATGTCGGTCAAATAGTAGTTGCCTTCTACGAGCAAATACTCATGGACGGGATTGTACCAGCGAAACTGCCTGCTTCGCTTGACGATCCGGTTGCGGCGGGACATCGCCAGCGGATTGCCGTAGGCGTCGAACGCCAGATGGTATTCCATGACGACGGAGTCGACCGCAGAATCGAGCTCGTCTTTCAGCTTCTTCAGCTTCAGCCGGTCCTTCTCGCGAAAATAATCGTCGGCATCCAGCCACATCACGTAATCTTGGGTGGCAAACGCGAAAGAGTAATTGCGCGCGTCGGCAAAATGGTCGGTCCATTCGTAATCGTAGATACGATCCGTATAATTGGCGGCGATCTCCTTCGTCCGGTCCGTCGAACCGGTGTCCACGATCACGATCTCGTCGACGAGATCGCTCACCGAATCCAGACAGCGGGCCAGCACTTCCTCCTCGTTGCGCACGATCATGCACAGACTGATGGTGGTCACCTTATCCCTCCTCGTTCCGACCTCTGTCCCATTTTATGTCGCGTTCGCCTTCTCCGCTTGGACAGGTGGTGGAGGTACATCCGCATCAAAAAAATAAAGCCGGCAACATCGTTGCCGACTTCATTCAAGCATATGACGCGATTAAGGAGCGCCTTGGGAAGCGATGCCCCAGAACACTTCCGGTCCGACCCTCTCGCCCGTGAACAGCAAGCCGAGCAGGCTTCCGCCGAAAATAAACGCGGAATAGATCGTCTCAGCGGCAGCCGGAGCGAGCAGATCCTGCGCGGTAAAGGCATACGTATCGGAGAATGCGGATAGGCGAACGTTCTGCACCAGCGTGTAGATGACGTTGGCCGGATTATAGACCGTCGTGCCGCGACAGATTTGAATGGCGAAGGTCGTGCCGAGGAGAAGAGAGCTGACGCCGACCATCCCCGTAAGCGTAATGACCTTGTTCGAGACGTTCTCCGTCTGCAAGCCGATAACGCCGAACAGCGCGGGAGTTGCAGTGATCGGGACGCCGGGAGCGCCGGATACGCCCGCGTTCATCGAACTGCGCAGATCCAAAAATCTACCCATTGAGTTAACCTCCTTCATTGTGAAGTTGGTATAGTGTATGTCCAATCGGCACGGATGCTTGGACAGACCTCACGGGGGTAGTTGTGTATTTTAGCGCGCGGAAGAGGCTGATCTATAAGCAGCGAATGCTGCTCAAGATCAGCCTCTCGCCGTCTTGCGTTATCTGAACATCGTATACAGTTTGAGCAGATGCAGCATGTTATTGGGATCGATTCTCTGGGCGATGATGAAGTTGACCAGTTGATCTTCCTGCGTCTCCGTGAGCGGTTCGCTCAAAATTTTGGCGAACGTCTTCACCCATCTTCTCACTTTGGCGCGGTCCTGGAGATCGTATTTCGTGGCGCCTTCCAAATGTCCTTTGATCTTCTCCTTGACGGCGGGATTTTTCATCTTCAGCTTTACGCGCTCGACGAATTCCGTCTTGATGCCGAACTTCTGATAACCCGGGCTCAACGAGGGTCACGCTCCTTCCTGCGGCTGCTCGGTACATCTTATGCCGCGGGCGGACGCGCGATGACTCCCGCTCAGTCGAGCGGCTCGTCCCGAAGCTGCGTTTCCCTCGCCAAATAGTCTCTGAGCGGGCCGTAGGCCGGGGAGGACCAGAACGATTCCGAAGACGTCAGAGCGGCTGCGTCGTCCCTGGCCTGCTCCAGCACTTCGAAGTCGTTCAGCAGGTTGGCCAGCCGGAATTCCGGCATCCCGCTCTGCTTCGTTCCGAAAAACTCCCCCGGCCCCCGGATCTCCAAGTCCCGGCGGGAAATCTCGAAGCCGTCGTCCGTCTCCGTCATCGCCCTCATTCTCTCCTGGCCGTTTTCCGATTTCGGATCGGCGATCAGAATGCAGTACGACTGGTGCTCGCCCCGGCCGACCCGCCCCCGGAGCTGGTGAAGCTGGGACAAGCCGAACCGGTCCGCGTCCATGACGATCATCAGCGTCGCGTTCGGCACGTCCACTCCGACCTCAATTACCGTCGTGGAGACGAGCACATGCGTCTTCCCGGCAGCGAACTCCGCCATCGTCTCTTCCTTCTCCGCTGCCGTCATCCGGCCGTGCAGCAGCCCGACCGTAAGCTCTGGCAAAGCTTGGGAGAGCTGGATGTGCAGGTCGATCGCGTTCTGGACGTCCAGCTTCTCCGACTCCTCGATCAGCGGGCAGATGAAGAACGTCTGCCTGCCGTCCGACGCTTCCTTGCGGATGAAGCCGAGCACCCGATCCATCATCTCGTGCTTCACCGAATACGTCTTGATCGGCTTGCGGCCTTTCGGCCGCTCCCGGAGCGTGGAGACGTCCATATCCCCGAACACCGTAATGGCCAGCGTGCGCGGAATCGGCGTCGCGGTCATCGTCAGCACGTCCGGATTCATGCCTTTGCGCCTTAGAATGCTGCGCTGGTTCACGCCGAACCGATGCTGCTCATCTGTCACGACAAGGCCAAGGCTGCGGAAGAACACGTCCTCTTGAATGAGCGCATGCGTGCCGACGATGATGTCGAGCAGTCCCATCTGCAGCGACGCGATCAGATCCCGACGTTTGCGCTCGGTCAGGCTGCCGGTCAGCAAGCCTACCTGGATGCCGTAGGGCTCGAACATCTTGCCCAGCGATCGGGCATGCTGCTCGGCCAATATTTCCGTCGGCACCATCAGAGCTCCCTGATGTCCCGCGCGCACGGTTGCGTACAGCGCCACCGCCGCCACGACCGTCTTGCCGGAGCCCACGTCTCCTTGCAGCAGCCGGTTCATCACGTAAGGCTGCTTCATATCGTGCAAAATCTCGTTGATGACCTGCTTCTGCGAACCGGTCAACTCGAACGGAAGCGCCCCGACGAACGCACGAATCTCGTCGTTGTCAACAGCGTGAACAAGTCCGTCCGTCTTCCGCGAATGCATCGCCCGGTACGCTTGCAGCTTCAATTGAAACAGGAACAGCTCCTCGTACACCATCCGGCGTCGGGCTTCCTGTCCGTCCTTCGTATTTTCCGGCTTATGAATGCCGGCGATCGCGTCCTTGCGGGCCATCAGCCCGTGCTTGTCCGTCAGCTCCGGCGGCAGAATCTCCGGAATATACGCGCCGAACTGGGTCAGCGCCTTGTCGATCAAGCCCCTCATCGCCGACTGGGTAATGTCGCCTCCGACGGAGTAAACCGGCTGCAAGGTGCCCGTCTTCGCGCCGCCGCGGTCCGGAAACTCCGAATCCGCCACGGTCAGCTGCCGCCGCCGCTGATCCCACTTGCCGGTCAGCGTAATTTCCCGCTCGAGCGTAAGCTGCTCCTTCAGGAACGCCCGGTTGAACCAGACGGCGGTCACGAGCGTCGCATCGACCGTCACGCGGCAGAGCAGCCTCGACTTGCCGCCGTACCTCTGCAGCGAGGGAAGGGACGCGATTGTCCCCTGAATCGTAATTCTCTCGCCGTCTTTCACTTCCCGCAGATCGCGGATGCGGTAATCCTCGTACCGAAACGGATAATATTCGATCAGCTCTCCGACGGTGGAAATGCCCAAGGCGTGGAACTCCCCCGCTTTGCGGGGACCCACGCCTTGAAGTTTCGTCAGAGGAATTTGGAACAATGAGATAGACATAAGACCAACCTCTTTATCTGCTTGCCTCTATCGGGAGCCGAGCGGGAACACGAACAATCCGATCGTTCCCGGCCCCGCATGCGCGCCGATGACCGGCCCGATCTCGGTCTCCTCGTATTCCTTCACGTTAAGCTTGCTCTTGAGCAGCTCGGCCATCTCCGCCGCCCCGTCCGAGTATCCCGGCGTAATCGCCACGATCAGGCTCACCGGCGTGTCCTTCAGATCGGTTTCCAGCACTTCGACGATGCGGGACATCGCCCGCTTCTGGCCTCTGGCCTTGTCGAACGGGTACACGAAGCCTTCCTTGTCGATCGACAGAATCGGCTTAATGTTCAGCAGCGAGCCGAGCACGGCCGAAGCCTTCCCGATGCGGCCGCCTTTCTGCAAGTATTCAAGCGTGTCCACGAGAAAATAAAGGCGAAGCTCCGAGCGCATTCGCTCGACCTCGGCGATAATGTCGGCTTTGTCCGCGCCGGCTTGCGCCAGCTCGGCCGCTCTGACGACGATTTTGCCGTAGCCGAAGGAAGCGGACTTCGAATCGATGACCGTCACGTCGGCATCGTCGTCCAGCATCGACTTGGCGATCGTCGCCGACTGGTACGTGCCGCTCATCGCGCTCGACAGCTGAATGGAGATAACCGAATGGCCTTCGTCCGTCAGCCTCTTGTACACCTCGTGGAAATCGGCCGGAGAAGGCTGCGAGGATGTCGCAAGCTTGCCGAAGCTCGCCAGCTTCTTATAAAAATCCGCCGGCTGAAGCTCAATGTTGTCCAGGTAGCTTTCTGCGCCGAAATTCACCTTCAGAGGTACCATCTCGATGCCAAGCTTCTCCCTTGTCGCCAGCGGGATATCCGCCGTGCTGTCCGTGACCACAACAATCGATGCCATAGCCTGTCTCCTCTCGCCTCACATGAATTTTACGGTTCGACCGCGAACAAGTACGGATACAGCGGCTGGCCGCCCTCGTGAACCTCGACCTCCGCGTCCGGATAAGTCTCCCCGAGCCATCTTGCCAGCTCTTCGGTCTGCTCCTCGTCCGCGCCCTCCCCGGTCAGCACCGTCAGAATCTCCTCGCCGGTCGCCAGAAGCGATCCGAGCAGCCCCTTCGCCGCTTCCGGCAAGCTCTCGTCCGACACGACGATCTTCTTGTCCTGAATGCCGATGTAGTGGCCTTCCTTGATCTGCACGCCGTCCATCTCGGTATCCCTGACCGCCTTCGTGACCGAGCCCGTCACGACCCGTTCGAACGCTTTCGTCATTCTGTCGATGTTCGTCTGCTCCGGCTCGCTTTCCTGGAACGCCAGCATCGCCGCCATGCCTTGCGGCAGCGTGCGGGTCGGAAGCACCGTCACCGGACGCTCCGCCAGTTCCGCCGCCTGCTTCGCCGCCATGATGATATTCGGATTGTTCGGCAGCACGATGACATGATGCGCGGACAACGAAGCGATGGCGCCGAGCAGATCCTCCGTGCTCGGATTCATGCTCTGGCCGCCGGAGAGCACTATGTCGACTCCGAGGCTGCGGAACAGCTCCGCATTGCCGTCGCCGACGCTGACCGCCACAATGCCGTACGAGGCCAGCTCGTAGACGTCGGGATTCGGCTCGCTCTCCGGAGAAGCGGTAACGGCCGGCAGGTCGACGACGCCCGGAAGCGCGTAATCGACTTTCGGCGTTTCCTGCGAAGCATGAGTCTCCTTCGGAGCGGAGAAAGCTGGCGCGTCATGATTCTGAGCCAGCAGCTCGCGATGCTGCTCCTGCATGTTCAGGATATGAATTTGCGTAATTTCCCCGTACGCGAGCGCCAGATTCAGCACATCGCCGGGGCGGCGGGAATGAACGTGCACCTTGACGATGTTGTCGTCCTCGATCAGGATGATCGAATCGCCGTCGCGTTCGAGCGCCTGCCTGAACGTGCGCTCCGGGAACGGAGCCGCCGTCGTGAAGCGCTGAATGAAAAACTCCATATCGTAAGGGAAAGCGATGCTTTCCGTCGTAATTTTCGATTGCGCGGACGTTGCCGCGGAAGCCGGCTTGCGCTCCGGCGCGGGCGCGATGGAAGGCGCGGGGCGCACTTCGGCCGGACGCGCAGCCGAATCTTCCGAATCCGGGGCGCTGCCGCTCAAGTAATCGACGAAGCCCTCGTAAATATAGACGAGGCCTTGGCCGCCGGAATCGACGACACCGACCTGCTTCAGCACAGGCAGCATGTCCTGCGTCCGCGCGAGCGTCTCAAGCGCTTTGGCGTACACCTCGCGCATCAGCTCCGTCAGATCCGCCGTGCGGCGCGCCACGGTCAGCCCATGCTTGGCCGCTTCCCGGGCCACTGTGAGAATCGTTCCTTCGACCGGCTTGACCACCGCTTTGTAAGCGGTATCAACTCCCTGTTGCAGGGCACTCGCGAACAGGGGCGCCGTAAGCTCGCGTTGGCCTGTTATTGCGCGCGCGAAACCGCGGAACAATTGGGACAGAATAACGCCCGAATTGCCCCGCGCTCCCATCAGAAGCCCTTTGGACAGCACTTCCGCCGCCCTGCCGGCTTCCTCCGAAGGCTTATTTTTCAATTCGGCCACGCCGGCCGACATCGTTAAGTTCATATTCGTTCCCGTGTCGCCGTCCGGCACGGGAAATACGTTCAGGGCGTTGACGCGTTCCTCGTTGCGGGACAATCTCTCCGCGCCGAGCAAGATCATGGCCGCCCATTCACTTCCGTTCAAGAAGCGCTTACTCAATGATGAATTCCCCTTCCCTAAAATGAGCTACTTCAGTACTCGCACTCCTTGAACGTTTACGTTCACTTGGTCGACACGCAGGCCGACGACTTCTTCCAGCACGTACTTCACTTTGGATTGAATGTTGTGGGCGACTTCGGAAATCTTCGTTCCGTAGCTGACGATGACGTACAGATCCAGATGAACCTGCTCGCCTTCGTGGCGGACTTCAACGCCGCGCGACAGGTTTTCCCGTCCCAGCAGCTCCGCGATCCCGTCCTTCAAGCCTTTGCGGGACGCCATGCCGACCAGTCCATAACAATCCAATGCCGCCGAACCGGCAACCACGGCGATTACTTGATCCGCTACGTCAATCTTTCCGTTCTCCGAGACGAGCTGCAGAGGCATGGAAATTCACTCCTTTATGGCTTATTATGGACTATACCTCATTGTACTATAAAAAAACGGGAGAATGAAGCCGTTAAGCTGTCATTTCTCGCGATTAAACCGCAAAAGCTTGAGGTACGCGCTTTTTTCGTTGCATCCGGATACGCGCTATGCTAAGATAATGAAGTATTTGTATGGACGTGGCAAGGAGGTGTATTTTAATGGCTCGTAAATGTTATATCACAGGTAAAACGCCAGGTTCGGGCAACCACAAGTCTCACGCGAACAACACTTCCCGCCGTACTTGGGGGGTTAACGTACAAAAAGTGCGCATTCTGGTGAACGGCAAGCCTAAGCGTGTATATGTCAGCGCCAAGGCTCTGAAATCCGGAGCGGTAACCCGCGTATAAGGATAGACCGATTCGACCATGAGAAAAGAACCGTCAGACTCGTCTGACGGTTTTTCTTTTTATGCTTGCCTACTACGAGGCGTCAATTTTTGTGAAAAGTGTTGAGAATCGCTTTGACGAAGCCACCTAAAAATTTCGGCAGCTTGATGGTGTAAAACTTCATCGTCCCATCCCTCCTCCGCAGGCTGAACCCTCGCAAGCTTCTTCTCTTCGCCGAAGCCGCTACTGATTCCAATGTATGCAGGAGAAGTTTTGTCCTATGCCAGACAAATTGTCAACGCAGGGAAGCAATTGCCTCCGCCCGGTCCGCGTGTCCGAAAATATACGTCCCCGCCACCAAGGAATTCGCTCCGGCTTCCTTGACGAGCGCTGCGGTAGCTGCGTTAATTCCGCCGTCCACCTGGACGTAAATATCGTTTCTGCCGTGACGCTCGAGCATATGGCGCAGATCGCGCAGCTTGGACAGCATCGCGGGAAGGAAGCTTTGGCCCCCGAACCCGGGATTGATCGTCATAATGAGAATAAGGTCGATCTCATCCAGCATGTATTCCAGCACGGACAGCGGAGTATGCGGATTCAAGGCGACTCCCGCCTTCATGCCAAGCTCCTTCGCTTCCGTTAGAGTACGGTGCAGGTGGACGCACGCTTCGGGATGCACCGTCACCCGCTCGGCGCCGGCTTTGGTCAGCGCGGGAAACAGCGACTGCGGGTTCTCCACCATCAAGTGCACGTCGAAAAACAGCTTCGTGACCGGGCGGATCATCTCCACGATCGGCGGTCCGAACGTCAGGTTCGGCACGAAATGTCCATCCATAATATCAATATGTACCCAATCCGCTCCGGCTGCTTCAATGCTGCGAATTTCATCGCCTAGCTTAGAGAAGTCCGAAGCGAGAATGGACGGGGCGATAATCGTCATGTCAGTACCTCCGCTTGTTTTCTTTCCACTCCGTCATGAAACTTGCGTAATTGTCGTATCGGCTGACGGCAATCCGTCCTTGCTCCTTCGCCTCCAGCACGGCGCATTGCGGCTCGTGCGTGTGCGTGCAGCCCCGGAATTTGCAGGCGGACGACAGCTCCGCGAATTCGCGGAAGCACGATCCGATCTCGTCAATGCCGAGCTCGGCGAAATCCAGCTGACTGAAGCCGGGAGTATCGGCCATGTAGCCGCCCCCTGCGAGCGGAACAAGCTCGACGTGACGCGTCGTATGCTTGCCGCGTCCCAGCTTGTCGCTGATCTCGTTCGTCTCAAGCTTCAGCCCAGGCACGAGCGCGTTGACGAGCGACGACTTGCCGACGCCGGACTGGCCCGCAAGCACGTTGATGTGTCCGGCCAGTTCGGCCCGCAGCTCGTCCAGCCCTTCGCCCAGATGAGCGCTCGTCTTCAGCACCCGATACCCGATCGAGGAGTACAAGGCTTCCGCTGCCGCGACATCCCGGCGAATACGTTCGCCTTCTTCCCCTTCGGGAATCCGGTCCAGCTTCGTCAGCACGATCACCGCATCCAGGCCGGCATGCTCGATGTGCACGAGAAACTTGTCGAGCAGGCCGAGACTCAGCTCGGGCCTGACGACGGAAAACGCGAGCACGGCCAGATCGGCGTTGGCGACCGGCGGACGCACGAGTTCCGAGGAACGGGGGAGGATTTCGTCCACCGTCCCTTCCCCGTTCTCCGTCTCGCCGTAGACGACGCGATCCCCGACCAGCGGAGACTCGCCCCGCTTCTTGAAGATGCCTCTGCCCCGGCACTGCACCGGCTCTCCGCCGTGCTCGCCCTGCACGTAATAATATCCGCTTAACGCTTTAACGATAATGCCCTCGGGCACTCGCATGCAGCTCCTTTTGCCTTCCGGCCCAGCTTGCCGACGATTGGAGCCGCCCGTTACTGCCCGGCGTCTCCCCCGTCCCCGTCATGGTCCGAATAGTCTTCGATGTGTTCGTCCACCGGCGGCTCTCCGTCGCCGGAGTCGCCCGGATCGGGATCCGGCGACGTCGATGCGGGTATATTCCGATCGTCGTAGTAGACCGGCTCGGATTTCAGGAATACGCCGTCGCGCATAATGGTGATCAATCCGGTCTTATCCGGGGACAGGATGAGCTTGACCGGGAACGAAGTCGTCGAGCTGATCCTCTTCGATACGTTCACGATATTGTCTCCCGTCGCGTCGGAATACAGAATCTGAATATCGCTCGGCTGTCCTTCCACGGCCGGAGAGACGGTGACCTCCAGCTTCTTCTCCAGAGCGTCCGCCGGGAATCCGCTGCTGACCCAGATTTGCACTTTCGTTTTCGGAGTGACCATCTCGTCCTTATTGGCCGGGAATTGCTTAAACACTTCGTCCTTCGGCGTGCTGTAGCTCGGCTCGCGGAATACTTCCTGCAGCACAAGGTTTTCCCGCTCGATCATCGCTTTGGCTTCGTTCTCCAGCTTGCCAATCAAGTCCGGCATCGGGAACGCTTCCTCGCCTTTGCTGACGACCAGCGTGATTTTCGTCGTTGCCGAGGTCGGATCGAACTTGGCTTCGGCCTCGGGAATCTGATCGAGAACCGTTCCCGGCTCGCTCTCGTTGTGCCTGTCGACGGACAAAATGTTGTTCGGATTAACTCCCATCGCCTGAAGCTGAGCGACCGCCGCATCGTACTGCAGTCCGGTCAGCGCCGGCATCGGCGGAAGCTCCTTCTCTTTGCCGACCGTCAGTTCGATCGGAGAGCCTTCCTTGGCCACGACGTCTTTCTTCGACTGGTCGATGACCTTGTCGTATTTCTTGTCGTCGTCGACCTCTACGTAGTTAATGGGGTCCACAATCTGGAACCCGGCCGTGGTCAAAATTTCGATCGCCCTCTGCTCCGTTTCGCCGATGACGTTCGGAACCTCGACGTCTTCGTTGGTTACGCCCTTCAGCAGAGTGACCGCCCAGATAAGCACGCCGATCAGCACGACGGCTATGACGCCCAGTACGGTCGGCAACACCCACCTGCGCTTGCCCTGTTCCCCATCGTCTTCGTTCCAGCGCTCCTCTGCAGAGGAGGTTTTGATCGCCGGAGCTTCGATCGTATTGCGCATATCGGGCCGGATCGCCGGCACGACCCTCGTCTTGTCCTGCTCGTCATCGTCGTCGCTGGCGTATTGCCGTGCCGGTTCGTTCAGCCGATCCGGCCGCATGCACGTTTCCAGATCGCGCTGCATTTCCTTGGCCGACTGGTAGCGCTCCTGCGGATTTTTGCGCATCGCCCGGAGAATGATGTTTTCCACGCTTTGCGGAATGTACGGGTTCACCAGCCGCGGCTGCTCGAACGGCTCCTGCAGATGCTTCAGCGCGACGCTGATCGGGCTTTCTCCCAGGAACGGAAGCCTTCCGGTCAGCATCTGGTACAGCACGATACCGAGCGAGTACAGGTCCGACTTCTCTCCGGTGGCGACGCCTTTGGCATGCTCCGGGGAGAAATAATGAACGGAACCGATGACGGAGCCGGTCTGCGTAATCGTCGAAGAAGTAACGGCGCGGGCGATGCCGAAGTCCGTCACCTTGACGCGGCCGTTGTTGCCGATCAGGATGTTGTGAGGCTTAATATCGCGATGGATGATTTGATTATGATGGGCGTGCTCCAGGGCGTCGCAAATTTGCACGGCGAATCTCACCGCTTCTTCCGCCTGCAGAGGAGCCCGTTCGCGAATGATTTCGTTCAGATTGGCACCGTCGACGAATTCCATAACGATGTAATGCGTATCGTCGACTTGTCCGACGTCGTAGATGCTGACGATGTTCGGATGGGACAACGACGCCGCGGCCTGGGCTTCGCGCCGGAATCTCTTGATGAAATCGTCGTCGTGGGTAAACTGCTGACGCAGCACCTTCACCGCCACGAAACGGTTCAGCAGCAAATCCTTCGCTTTATAGACGAGGGCCATGCCTCCGCCGCCGACTCGAGCCAGCAGTTCGTAACGTCCGCCGAGCGTATGTCCGATCATGCCGATTCTCCTCCCGCGGCGTATGCCCGTCCGCCGTCCGCGACAAGCACAACCGTAATGTTATCGTCCCCGCCCGCTACGAGGGCCAGATCGATCAACTGCTGGGCCTGCTGGTCCAGGTCGGCGCCCGGATGCTCCAGCGCGGCCTGCACCTCGGAAGGCTCCACCAATCCGCTCAGCCCGTCGCTGCACAGCAGCAGAACATCCCCGCTCCGCCAATCGATAATCTGGACATCCGCGTCAACTTCCCGATCCGTTCCCAGCGCTCTCGTCAGCACGTTGCGGCGCGGATGATGAGCCGCCTCCTGCGGGGTCAGCTGGCCGGATTTCGTCAGCTCGTTCACCAGCGTGTGGTCTTCCGTCAGCAGCTCAAGCCGCCCGCCGCGCAGCCGATACGCCCGGCTGTCGCCGATATGCCCGATGAGTCCGGCGTCTCCCCGAATCATCGCCATGACGACGGTCGTGCCCATGTTGTGGTACTGGTCGTTAAGCGACGCCGTATCGAACACGGTTTTGTTGGCTTGGCGTATGATCTCCCTGAGCTTGGGGACGCTATCGGCTACGGACGCCGCATGCTCCCAGGTTTGCAGGGATTGAACCAGGCTGTCCACGGCGAGCGAGCTGGCTACATCGCCCGCGCGATGGCCGCCCATTCCGTCGGCGACGATCGCCGCCGTCCACCCGCCCGGGAGAACGCCGCTCCAAGCCTGGTCTTCATTGACTTGCCGGACTTTGCCGACATGACTTCGCAATACCGTTAACATCTCGCATCACCCCGTCGTCGTCTCCATATGCTTCGCCCGCAGCTGGCCGCACGCCGCCGCGATGTCATGGCCTTGTTCCCTGCGAATCGTTACGTTCACGTTTTTCTTCTGCAACACTCGCTGGAATTCGAAAATATCGTCCCGGGGCGTTCTGACGTAGTTGCGTTCCGGTACATAGTTGACGGGAATCAGATTGACGTGGCACAGCATATCCTTCAGAACTTCTCCGAGTTCCTCCGCATGCTCCGGCCGATCGTTCATGCCTCCGATCAACGCATATTCGAACGTGATTCTTCTGCCCGTTTTCTCGATATAGTATTTGCAGGCGTCGATAACGTCCGCGAACGGATACCTCCGGTTGACCGGCATCAGCTTCGAGCGCAGCGCATCGTTCGGCGCATGGATCGAGATCGCCAGATTGATCTGCGTGTTCTCGTCCGCGAACCGGATCATGTTCGGCACGATGCCGCTCGTAGACACCGTAATATGCCTTGCCCCGATGTTAAGTCCTTTCGGATGGATCATCGTCCGCAGGAAGCTCATCGTCGCGTCGTAATTCTCGAACGGTTCGCCGATGCCCATAATGACGATGCTAGACACCCGTTCGTCCAGCGGATCGAGAATTTGCTGGGCCTTCACGACCTGCGCGATAATCTCTCCCGCGGTCAGGCTCCGCTTCAGGCCGCCCAGCGTCGAAGCGCAGAACGTGCAGCCGATCCGGCAGCCGACCTGCGTCGTGACGCAGACGCTGTTCCCATAATTGTGCCGCATGATTACCGTTTCAATCGCGTGATTGTCCTGCAGGCCGAACAGAAACTTGACCGTTCCGTCCTTGGACTCGAACTTGGCAATCTCCGTCAGCGTCACGAACCGGAAGCTCGCGCTAAGTTTATCTCTGAGCGGCTTCGGCAAGTTCGTCATCTCTTCGAACGAATTCACTCTCTTTACGTACAGCCAGTCGAAAATTTGCCCCGCGCGGAACGCGGGTTCCCCCTGCTCCTTGATCCAGTCCTGGATTTGCTCCAACGATAAATCGTAAATAAACGGATTGAGTTGTTCTTCTGGATTATGTTTGACTTTCTCCAACTTCGTCACCACCATTCGTTCATTTTATCATAAAATCAGCCGTTTTGCTTCCGCAGCCGCGCGATGAAGAAGCCGTCGCTTCCGAACATATCGGGCAGCAGCTGCAGCATGCCCTCGAATGGCTCCGTCGCGACTCCCGCTTCGCGAAGAGGCCCCAGCGTCTCCTCGGTCCAGCCCTCGGGTTCGAGGGAAAACGCCGGATGGCGCTGCAGGAACAGCCGAACCGCGTTCTCGTTCTCTTCCGGGGCGATCGTACACGTGCTGTAGACGAGTGTGCCGCCGGGCTTGACCAGCGCTTGAACCCGGTCGAGCAGACGGCTTTGCAGCTCAGATAGGGAGCCGATATCCGCCTCGGACTTGTTCCACTTGATTTCCGGTTTGCGGCGAATGACTCCAAGCCCGGAGCACGGAGCGTCGAGCAGGACGACGTCGAACGATTCCGGCTCAAGCTTGTCGGCCAGCTCCAGCGCATCCGCCGTCATCGTCCGGACTGCCGTAAGGTTAAGCCGTTCGGCCTGCTGCTTGATCAGCGCCTCTTTGTGAGGATGCACATCGTTGGCGACGATCGTTCCTTCGTCGCGCATCTTCTCGGCAAGGTGAGTCGTCTTGCCTCCCGGCGCGGCGCAGCAGTCCAGCACACGCATGCCCGGACGCGGGTCGGCGACGGACGCTACGAGCATCGAGCTCTCGTCCTGAACGGTAAGAGAGCCTTGCTTATACCACTCGCTATGTACAAGATTGCCCGTCCGACTCGCGATAATTCCTTCCGGCGCCAGCCGCGACGGGGCGGCTTCGATGCCGGCGTCCGCCATCTCCGCAAGCACCCGCTCGCGCGTCGTCTTCAGCGGATTGATCCGCGCGGAGACGTGCGGCGGCTCGTTGTTGGCGGCGCACATCCGCTCGGCGGCCGCTTCGCCGAATTCGGCCAGCCACCGCTCCACCAGCCAGAGCGGATGGCTGTGCTCAAGCGCAATCCGTTCCGCCGGCGTCAGTCCTTGCGGCAGCGGGGCCGCGAAGCCTTCCCTTAGGACGGCGCGCAGCACGCCGTTAACGAGGCCGCCGATCCCGGCGTGCCCGCGCTTCTTCGCGATCCCGACCGCCTCGTCGACGACGGCGTGGGCGGGGACGCGGGTCAGCCAGCGCAGCTGGTAGTAGCTCATTCTCAGCAGAGCTCGCACCCACGGCTCTATTTTTTTGGGCCAACCTTTCACCCGGCTTTGCAGCGCATGGTCAATCGTATTGAGCCGCTGAATCGTCCCGTACGCCAACTCGGTCGCCAGCGCCGCATCCGGCCGCGACAACCCCGCGGCCTGAATCGCCTGATTCAGCTCCAGTCCGCTGTACGCCCCCCGCGTCTCCACATTATGCAGCACGCTCATCGCCACTTCGCGCGCCCCCTGCGGCTTCCCGCCGGGCAATCGTATCGTCTTCGTCATCCTTCGCATCCTTTATCTGCTTGATTCTTTGTTTTCGCATCTCTGGAATAGCTTCGCGGGACGTCCCGCGCACTTGCTTGCCCTTGCTTGCCCCGGTGCTCGCCAATCACTCCCGGTCCCCGAGCGCCGAGGCACTTTTTTGGCCTACGCACTCTTCGCACACTCCCGGTCGCCCAGCGTCGAGGCACTTTTTTGGCCTCCGCACTCGTCACTCACTCCCGGTCCCCGAGCGCCGAGGCACTTTTTGGGCCGCTGCCCTATCCATCTACTTTTCCCCGGATCCGATTCTAACACGCCTTTATACACACGATAGAGCAAATAGTTGCGTTTAAGGCTGCTCTCGTCACCGCATTCTCGCGGGCCGGCTCCTCGAAGCACAGCCCAATTGTCGACGATCCGCCGTAAAGCGGGACTCTTCGCAAGTTCGTTTTATTCCAGAGGGAACGCGTTTCCGTCTTCAGGCAAGTTGTTTTCAGCCCGCCAATTGTCGAACTTCCCCTATCGGGCCCGCAACGCACAACTCGCCGAACCATCAAAAAAAGCCCGGGGTTACCCGAGCGTCTTGCCGGGAGCCAGTCGGGCTCCTTTGGCGAACTCCGATGCTTTCAGCGCTTTTTTGCCGGCCGGCTGGACGTCCGTCAGCACGATGCTGCCGTCGCCGGTCCGCACGCGAATGCCGAACGCTCCTGTCTCCAGTACCGCTCCTGGAGCGAACGCGGTCCACTCGGAACGCAGTTCAGCATCCGACGGGCCTGGGACAGCGCAGCCCCACACCTTAAACACTTCACCGTCCATAAAAGTAAAGCCGCCCGCCATCGGATTAAGCCCTCTCACCCGGTCGAAAATCCGCCGCGCGCTCTGGCTCCAATCCAGCTTCTCGTCCTCGCGGGACAAATTCGGCGCATACGTCGCTTCCTCGCCTGCTTGCGGCGTACGTCCTGCCGTGCCGCCTTCGATTCGCGGCAGCCATTCCAACAGCAGCGCCGAGCCGGCCTCGCTCAGCTTCTCGAACATCGTGCCCGCCGTGTCTTCATCCGTAATCGGCACTTCGACTTTGGCGATCATATCCCCGGTGTCGAGCCCTTCCGCCATGTACATCAGCGTCACGCCAGTCACCTTCTCGCCTTCGATGATCGAACGCTGGATCGGCGCCCCGCCCCGATACTTCGGAAGCAGCGAGCCGTGCACGTTGATGCACCCGAGGCGCGGCAGCTCAAGCACCGCCTTCGGCAAAATTTGTCCGTACGCAGCCGTCACGATCAGATCCGGCGCGATCTCCGTCACTGCGGCGACGCCTTCCGGCGAGCGCAGCTTCTCCGGCTGCAGCACCGGCAAGCCCCGCTCCAGCGCGAACGCTTTGACCGGCGGCGGCGTCAATTCCCTTTTCCGGCCCTTCGGCCGGTCCGGCTGCGTCACGACCGCCGCTACCTCGTAGCCGCGCTCCAGCAGCGCCGAGAGCGAAGGCACCGCGAACTGCGGCGTTCCCATAAACAAAATCTTCATTTTAATCTCCATCCTGCTCCTGATCTTCCGGTTTGCGAGCCTCGTACACGGATTCCGCCGAGTCGATGAACAGTACGCCGTTCAAATGATCGACCTCGTGCTGGAACGCCCTGGACAAAAACTCCGTGCTATCGTATTGGATCGGCTTGCCGTGTCGGTCCTGTCCTTTGATTACGATCCGGTTCGCCCGCTTAACGTCGCCTTGAAGGCCTGGAATGCTCAGGCAGCCCTCAGGCCCAAGCTGTTCGCCTTCCGCGAGGACGATCTCGGGATTGACCATCTCGATGAGCTCGTGTTCGTCTCCGACGTCGACGACGATGACTCGCTTCGAAATGCCGATCTGCGGGGCCGCAAGACCAACTCCGTCGGCGTCGTACATCGTGTCCGCCATGTCGTCCAGCAGCTTGTGCAGATTGGCATTGAATTTCGTCACTTCCTGAGCTCTTTCGCGGAGCACGGGGTCGGGGTGTTTCACGATTAACCGAATGGACATAACGGCATCCTTCCTTTTCATTACAGACGTTGTATTGCCACTCTAATCAAGTTCAGCTAGTAAGACCATTCAGAAATAAGAGGTGATCCCGCTCGAAGCCGATACAGCCGGCTTGCAGCTCCAACATCTCCTCTTCTTCCGTTGCAGCCCGACACAATCGGGTTGCAGCCTTGCTAAACCGCTTGTTTGCTGCTCTAACCCGACTCAGTCGGCTTGCGGTCCCCCGACTATCCGGTTCAATTGGGCAATGCCCGGCCGAACCCAAGATTCGATGCCGAATCCACTCCCTGCATCAGCTTCGTGATCAAAACCGGACTTTTTGAACTTCCCTTCCAATCGAGTTCGACAAATTCGCTTTTCAGCACCGAGAAGGTTGGGAGAGGCTTAGGGACCGAGGAACGGAGCGTAGGCAAACCTACGTGAGTACCGCAGGGCCCGGCCGAACCCAAGATTCGATGCCGAATCTGCTTCTGCGCACCAGCTTCGTGATCAAAAGTGAATTTGTCGAACTTCCCCTCAAAGCATCATTTGCGGATCTACGTCGACGCTGACCTGCACGCCTCCCTTTTTCACCGCATCCGACAGGGAGCCGAGAGTTTCCGCGACGAGGCGGCTCGCATCCATGTCTCCCCGATATTTTACCATACATTGAAACCTGTAGCGATCTTTCAATCTCGCAATCGGAGAAGCGACCGGCCCGAGCACCTCCATCGCCGCCGCCCCGCCGTGGTCGAAGTCTCTGCGAATGCCGAGCGCATCCGCTTTGCCGCGCAATCCGGACGCGAATTGCTGACCGATCGACAGCAGCATAGGGACCGATTCGTGGGAAAAGGTGACGGAGATCAGGCGGCCGTACGGAGGATAACCGAGCTGCTTGCGCAGCACGAGCGCTCTCTCCGCGAACCCGAGATAGTCGTGCCCTTGGGCGGACGTGACGGATTCGTGCTCGGGATCGTACGTCTGGATGACGACCTCGCCCGGCAGCTCGTGGCGGCCGGCCCGGCCGGCCACCTGCGTCAGCAGCTGGAACGTGCGCTCGGATGCGCGGAAGTCCGGCAGGCGCAGCGCGGCGTCCGCAGCCAGCACCCCGACGAGCGTCACGTACGGAAAATCGAGCCCCTTCGCCACCATCTGCGTGCCGAGCAGCACGTCCGCCCGGCGCTCGCGGAATTCGGACAGCCAGCGCTCGTGCGAGCCTTTTTCCGTCGTCGTGTCCACGTCCATCCGAATGACGCGAATGCCCGGAAACGTCGCGGCCAGCGCCTCCTCCACCTTCTGCGTCCCCGTCCCGAAAAAGCGGATGTGCGGACTCTCGCAGCTTGGGCAAGTTTTCGGTTCGCCTTCCGAGTAGCCGCAGTAGTGGCAGCGCAGGTTTTGCGAGCCGCGGTGGTAGGTCAGCGAAATTTCGCAGTGGGGGCACGCGGCCGTATAGCCGCAGGACCGGCACATGACGAACGTCGCGTATCCTCTCCGGTTCAGCAGCAGCACCATCTGCTCCTGCTTCTCCAGCCGGCTGCGAATGGCGTCGGCCAGCATCCGGCTGAACATCGCCCGGTTGCCCAGCTTCAGCTCCTCGCGCATGTCGACGACATGGACGCGGGGCAACGGCCGGTTCGCCACCCGTTCCGGCAAGGCGATATAGGCCGTCTCCCCGAGCGCCGTCTCTCTTCCTTCATAGACGGCCGCTTCATAGGTTTCGAGAGCGGGAGTCGCCGAGCCGAGCACGACGACGGCGTTATGGAGCCGCGCCCGCTCGATGGCGACGTCGCGCGCGTGATACTTCGGGCTCTCCTCCTGCTTGTAGGACGTTTCGTGTTCTTCGTCGATGACGATCAGTCCGATGCTCGTAAAAGGGGCGAAAATCGCCGACCGCGCCCCGACCGCCACCTGCGCCCTTCCTTCGCGGATTTTGCGCCATTCGTCGTAGCGTTCCCCGTGCGACAGCCGGCTGTGAAGCACGGCCACCCGCGCGCCGAACCGGCTCTTGAACCGCTCGACCATCTGCGGCGTCAGCGCAATCTCCGGGACGAGCACGATCGCTTCGCGCCGCGAATCGAGGCAGCGCTGAATCGCCTGCAAATAAATTTCCGTCTTGCCGCTCCCCGTCACGCCGTGCAGCAGGAACGTGCGGCTGACCCGCGCGTCCAGCGCCTCGCGAATCGGCGCCAAAGCCGTCTCCTGCTTCGGCGTCAGCCGCATCGGAGCGCTGGCCGGAAAGTCGCGGTCCGCATACGGGTCCCGATCCTCCGTCACGGGCCGGATCTCGACCAGCCCCCGTTCCTCCAGCGAACGGATCGTGCCGGACGTCGTCCCCAGCGTCTCCGCCAGCTTCGCGAGCGGAACCGGTTCGTTATGCTCCGCCAGGTAAGCCGCCAGCTCGCGCTGCTTGCCCGCTCGCGCCGGAATCGACCCGGCCGCCTCCAGCAGACGCTCCGTCTCGACCGGAAACACCGTCAGCACCGTCTTCACCGATAACTGGTCCTCGACGCGCTGCCGCTCCTCCAGTCGGCCTTCTCGCAGCCATTGCTTCAGCAGCGTCCCCTGATCGGGATACTGCTGAAGCAGCGAGGCGAGCTTAAGCGGCTTGCCTTTGCCCAGCGCAAGCAAAAGACCGCCGCTCAGGGCGATCTCCGCATCGGACCAGACCGCTCCGGCGGCCTGCTGCACATATTTCTCCACCCGTCCCTTGAGCGCAGCGGGCAGCATCGCCTGCAAAGCGACGGTTAACGGACAGAGCCACCTGCGACTGATCCATTCTCCAAGCGCCACCAGCTCGGCGGACAGCGGAGGCATCGCGTCGAGCACTTCCTCCAACGGCTTCAGCTTCCCTCGCTCGACCTCGGCGTCGTCGCCCATCCCGGTCACGATGCCTTGAAGCTTGCGCGGCCCGAACGGCACCGCCACCCGGCTGCCGACTTCGACCCACTCGCGCAGCCGATCCGGAATCGCATAATCGAACGTCCGGTCGGTGTCCCGGCTCGGAACGTCCACGATCACTCTGGCTACCCTCATCGATTCGCCGACCCTCTCCCCGCGTCCTGGACGATGTCGAGCAGCCGCTCGGCGACGGCTCTCTTCGCCATTTGCGGCAGATGCTCGGCGAAGCCGCCGCGTCCGTACACGCTGACAATATTCGTCTCCGTGCCGAAGCCCGCTCCCGCCTCGGCCACGTTGTTGGCGACGATCAGGTCGCACTTCTTGCGCGCCAGCTTGTCCAGCACGTGCTTCTCCACGTCCGTCGTCTCCGCCGCGAAGCCGACGATGAAGGGGCCGCCTCCGCGCGCTTCCTTCCATTCCCCGATCTCCTGCAAAATGTCGGGATTGCGGACGAGATCCAACGTAAACGAATCCGACGTTTTCTTGATTTTCTGATCCGCGCGGCTGGCAGGCCGGTAGTCGGCCACGGCAGCCGCCTTGATCACCACGTCCGTCCCGTCCAGCCGGCTCAACACCTCGTCCCGCATTCGCAGCGCCGAATCCGTTCGAATCACGTTCACCCCATGAGGAGGCTCCGCCTCCGTCCTGCCGCACACGAGCGTAACCTCCGCTCCGCGGTCACGGGCGGCCTCCGCGATGGCGAACCCCATTTTTCCCGACGAGTCGTTCGTAATGTAGCGCACGGGATCGATCCGCTCGACCGTCCCCCCCGCCGTAATCAGCACCCGCTGCCCGGCCAGCGGCTTGGGGCCGACCAGCTTCGCCACGACGGCGTCCACGATCTCGTCCGGCTCCGCCAGCCTGCCTTTGCCGACGTAGCCGCACGCCAATTGGCCGGTCCCCGGCTCCACGAAATATACGCCGCGCGAGGCCAGCTTGTTCACGTTGTCGATGACCGCCGGATGCTCCCACATATGTACGTTCATCGCCGGCGCGATCAGCAGCGGAGCCGTCGTCGCCAGCAGCGTCGTGCTGAGCATATCGTCCGCCAAACCGTTGGCGAGCTTGGACAGCATGTTGGCCGTCGCCGGAGCCACGACCGCGAGATCCGCGGAGTCGGCCCAGTCGATATGCTGCACGATCGCGGCGTCGCGCTCGTCGAACACGTCCGTCGCCACGGGATGACGGGTCAGCGTCTGCAGCGTCAACGGCGTAATGAACTTCGTCGCCCCTTCGGTCATCATGACGCGGACCGACGCCCCCAGGCCGACCAGACGGCTGCACAGAGTCGCCGCCTTGTATGCCGCGATGCCTCCCGTTACGCCTACCAGTATCGTTTTGCCCGTAAGCGGCTTGCTCATGGATTCCCCTCCCACAGTCTTGAAGCCTAGGGCGTGTATGCAAACCCGCTCAGAGGCATCTATCACCGCCTTTACGCCCCTTGCTTCGTCACTTTTGCTTGACGTACCCCGGTACGCCTTCACAAAAGTTCCTGGCATGGAACGAAAATTCAGCAACATCTGCTGTCCTCGGAGATTGCATACACGCCCTAGAAAAAAAACAACCGCGCGGGTTGTCTTTCCTTCTTGTTCCGTATCCGGTTGCTTGTTGCCGACTTGCTATTCCCCGGCTGCGACAGCCGGCTTGAGGTGCTCGACTTTGATCGCTTCCTGGTAGATCTCTTCGAGCGCCACGCCTACCTGCTTGTGGGACTTCGGAGCGCCGAGATTGCACATGACGCCTTCGCGCAAGTTGCGCGCCCGCTTGGCGGCGGCCACGACGAGCGTATATTTGCTGTCGACCTTCTTCACCAATTCATCAATGGATGGATATAGCATGCCATTCACCTCTTCTTTAGACGTTGTCCGCGGTTTTGAGCGTCTCGAACTGCTCGAACAGTTCCCCGAGAAAACGCTCCCGCTTGCAGTGCTCCGCCGTAATGATCGAGCCGATGCGGCTGCAGGCCAGATCGATCTCGTCGTTGACGACGGCATAATCGTAATGGTGCAGCAGATTCATCTCTTCGACCGCCACCGACAGCCGATGATCGATCGTCGCCTGGGACTCCGTGCCCCGACCGACGATTCTCTGTTTCAGCTCGTTAAGCGACGGAGGCATGAGGAAAATAAAGACGCCCTCTGGGAACTTCTCCCTCACCTTGATGGCACCCTGCACTTCGATCTCCAAAATGATGTCCTTGCCTTCCGCCAGCGTCTTCTCCACGAACTCCCGCGGAGTGCCGTAGTAGTTGCCGACGTATTCCGCATACTCCAGAAGCGCGTCCGTCTCGATCATTCGCTTGAACTGCTCATGCGTCTTGAAGAAGTAGTTGACGCCGTCCTGCTCGCCTTCGCGGGGAGAGCGGGTCGTCGCCGACACGGAGTACACGAGCCCGGGAAGCTTGCCTCGCAGCGCGGAGCATACCGTTCCTTTGCCGACGCCCGAAGGGCCGGATAATACGAATAAAATCCCTTTGTTCATCGTGTTCCCCAATTCATTCATCGTGTTCGTCGTCTTTGGTAGACAACCGGTGCGCAACCGTCTCCGGCTGAACGGCCGACAAAATCACGTGATCGCTGTCCGTAATGATGACCGCGCGCGTGCGGCGGCCGTAGGTCGCGTCGATCAGCATGTGCCTGTCCCGCGCCTCCTGGATGATCCTCTTGATCGGAGCCGATTCCGGGCTCACGATAGAAATAATCCGATTCGCGGACACGATATTGCCGAATCCGATATTGATCAGCTTGATCGCCATGGTATGCACTTTCCCCCCGGTCATTCCTACCACACAGGTGCGGCCGGCACCCGAACCGTCGCTTCCAGTGTTGCCAGAAGCGGCCCGCCGCATACTGAAGGCCGATAATGCCCTGTTTTATACATCTATCGATTATTGCCTATTGTACTTCAAATCCCCTGGGGGGACAAGAGGAACTAAAGGCTTAATTAGCGGGATTCCGATTCAGGCTCGGACTCTTGGAACGGACGTATTCCGTCAAGGAAACGGTCATCTCGTAAGCCATGAACGGAGTCATCAGATAGATGCCGTTAAAATGGGCCATCGCGACGTCCAGCAGCTCTTCGGCGATCTTCACGCCTTCGGCGCGGCCGGCGGCGCCTTCCAGTCCGCTCATTCGCTGGCGAACCGAATCGGAGAGCTGGATGCCCGGAACCTCGTTGTGCAAATATTCGGCGTTGCGCCCGCTCGCGAGCGGGAAAATGCCGAGGAAAATCGGGACTGTCAAATGTTTGGTCGATTCCGCGATCTGCACGATCAGTTCAGGGTCGTACACCGGCTGGGTCATAATGTAGTCGGCTCCTGCCGATATTTTGCGCTCCAGCCGCTGCACCGCTTTATCCAGATGCTTGACGTTCGGGTTAAAAGCCGCGCCGACGACGAACTTCGCCTTCTGCTTGAGCGGCTTGCCCGAGAAGGCGATCCCTTCGTTGAGCTGCTTGATCATGCGAATGATTTCGAATGAGGTCAGGTCGTACACCGAGCTGGAGCCGGGCAAATCCCCGAACTTGGCCGGGTCTCCGGTCACCGCCAGCACGTGGTCGATGCCGAGCGCGTCGAAGCCCATCATATGCGACTGCGTGCCGATCAGGTTGCGGTCGCGGCAGGCGATATGGGCGAGAGGCTTGATGCCGACCCGCTCCTTCAGCAGCGCGGCCAAGGCCAAGTTGCTCATGCGGGTGACGGCCAGCGAATTGTCCGCCATCGTCAAGGCGTCGGCTTTCGCATCCTTCAACGCCTGCGCGCCCGCCATAAACTTCGTGATATCCAGATCGCGAGGCGGGTCCAGCTCGACGATGATCGTGTGGCGTTCGCGCACGAGATCGACGATACTCGGCTCGGCATCATGCGTCGGCGGCTCGACTGGCGCAGGAGCCGCTTCGACGATGACCGCCGGGCTCTCGGCCGGAGCCGGAGCGGCCGACTGCTCGGCCGGCAAATACCCTTGCAGCGCCTTGGCGATCTCCGCGATATGCTCCGGCGTCGTTCCGCAGCAGCCCCCGATCAGCTTCGCTCCCGCGTCTGCGAACCGGAGAGCCGACGCTCCGAAATATTCCGGCGTCGCCGAGTAGACGACTTTGCCGTCGACGTAATCCGGAATGCCCGCGTTCGGGAAGACGCTCAGCGGCAAGCTCAGGTCCGCCGGAATCGTCTCCAGCGCGCGGAGAATGCCCGTCGGACCGCTGCGGCAGTTAAAGCCGATCACGTCCGCGCCTTCTCCCTTCAGCCGGCGAAACGCTTCGGCCAGCGGAATGCCGTCGTGCGTTCTCTCCGGGTCCTCGACCGCGAATTGGCAGATGACGCTGATATCGCTCTTCTTGCGGATCAGCGTCAAGGCCAGCGACAGCTCCTCGAGGTCGAAGAACGTTTCCAGCAGCAAGCCGTCTACCCCGGAGGAGAGCAGCACGCCGATCTGCTCCTCGAAGTCGCGCTTCACGATCGCCGTTCGGATGTTCTTGCCCGCTCCTCCCCGCACCGCTCCGATCGATCCGACGACGTACACGCCGTCTCCGACCGCTTTGCGAGCGAGGGCGACGCCAGCGGCATTGATCTCCTCGACCTTCTTCTCCAGACCATAGCGGGCCAGCTTGTTCTGCTGCGCGGAATACGTATTCGTCTCAATGATCTGCGCTCCGGCCGCCGCGTATTGCCGATGCACGTCCGCGATGACGTCCGGCTTCAGCAGATTAAACTCCTCGAACGATACGCCGACCGGCAATCCGAGTTGATATAAATAAGTCGCCATTGCGCCGTCGCCGACAAGCGGCTTGCGGGCGAGGGCCGTGCGTAAATCGGGTTTCATCCAGCTTCCCATCCATTCCATATAAGAGGTTGTTCAAAAAAGTCCGATTTTGATCACGAAGTCTCTCGGGAAGCAGACTCGACATCGAATCTTGAATTCAGCCGGTTCTTCCGGTGCTCACGTAGCTTCCACTACGCTCCGCTCCTCATACCCGGTCTTCATCCAACCTTCTCGGTGCTGAAAACCGGACTTTTTGAACACGCATTAATATAAAGTATCCTTAATGTAGCATAATTTTCATCCCGGGAAAATGGAAAAACCCGACCATATTCGATCGGGTTGAGCGGAATTTTCATTTTAGCGGGATGCGGCGTCGGATTGGGGAACGGCCAGCGCGGCGGGTTGCAGTTCGTCGGCCTTCTGCTCGGCGCCGCGTCCGATGCGGAAGGAAGCGGCCGCCAGCACCGCCGCGGCGGCGACGGCGAGCGCGCCCAGCCAGCTTACCGCCGACAGCGATACGCCGCTGACGATCGCGCCGCCGATGCCGGCTCCCGCGGCCATCGCGAGCTGCAGCATGGAGGAGTTAAGGCTCAGCATGATGCCCGAAGCGCCCGGCGCAAGCGTCAGCAGGTAATATTGCTGCGTCGGCCCCGACGACCACGCGGAGAACGCCCACAGCATAAGCAGCGGGAACATCAGCGCCGCTGAATGGGAGAACGCGGAGAGCAGCAGCAGGACGGCGGCGTGCAGCAGCATTCCTCCGAGCAGCGTCCGCTTGATGCCCCATTTGTCGGAGCTGAAGCCGCCGAGCTTGGAGCCGATCAGGCTGGCGATCCCGAACGCGAACAGACCGATGCTGACCGCGCGTTCGCTCATTCCCGTAATCGACAGCAGAAACGGGGAGATGTATGTGTACATGATGGAATAGCCGAAGATCCAGAAGAACGTCACCGACAACGCCACCGCGATTCGCGGACTGCGCAGCAGCGCAAGTTGCGATCGGATTGGCACGGGCGCTTCTCCCTCGGACTCCGGAATCGCCCGCACGATGGCGAGCGCGCCGAGCAAGCTCAGCGCCCCGATGCCTGCGAAGATCAGCTTCCAATCATACGAGGCGGCGATTACCCGGCCGAGCGGCACGCCCACGATCAGCGACGTGCTGAACCCCATCACCAGCGTGGCGATGGCGCTGCCCTGCTTGCCTGCAGGGGCCAGCTTGGAGGCGACCGTCAGCGAGGCGACGACGAACACCCCGGTGCCGAGCGCCAGTACAATGCGCGAAATCATCAATACGGCATAGTTGGGGGACAGAACCGCGATGACGTTGCCGACGATGAACAGACCCAGCGCGCCGAGCATCAGCTTCTTCCGCCCGACTCTGGCCGTAGCGGCCATGACGACGGGCGTTCCGAACGCGAAAGCGAGGGAGAAGACGGTGATGAGCTGCCCCGCCGCGGCGATCGACACTCCTACGTCTCCCGCGACCCGGTCCAAAATGCCCGCGATAATATTCTCCGACGTTCCGACGAGAAAACTGACGATGGCCAGTAAATAAATTTTCCATGAATTCGGCATGCTTCCGCATTCCCTCCCGTTTAATTTCTATATTTCTAAAAATATAGAAATATTCTCGAAAAAAATTACTTCAACAAATAGGGCGCGTACTTCTGCGCCATATCGCGGTTTACGCTATAGAAAATATACGTGCCGTCCTTGCGCAAGTTCAGCAGGCCGCAGTCGGTGAGCTGCTTCAGATGGTGCGACAGCGTAGAGCCGGCCACGGATTCCAGCTTGCCGCCAATATCGGAGCAGCACAGATTGTTCTCCCCGTCCGCGAGCAGCAGCGCGATCTTCAGCCTCGTCGGCTCTCCGAGCGCTTTGTACACCTTCACCGCTTGCCCGACATCCTTGTTGTCCGCGTCCATCCTTTCTCACCTCGGCCCTATATTTCTATATGTATCGAAATTAGATTAGCACAACGTTCGTCGTCTGTAAACAGGCAAAGAGGAGACGGGCGCAAATAAACGCCTGTCCCCTCTCCTCCGTCTGCCAAACCCCGATCGCGTTCCGGAGCCTGCCGCAAGTTGCCCTGCAGCGGCATCTCCCCGCTCCCGGCTTGGATCAGATCTCCACCGAGCCCGTGTAGACGGCCGCGGCCGGACCGGTCATATAGATGCGGTCGCTGGCCTCGTCCCACTTGATGCGCAGATCGCCGCCGGCGAGCGAGATCGTCGCCTCGCGATCGGTCAGCCCGTTCAGCACCGAGGAGACGAGCGTCGCGCAAGCGCCCGTGCCGCATGCCAGCGTCGGCCCCGCGCCGCGCTCCCACACCCGCATGTCCACTTGGCCGCGGGTATTGACGGTCGCGAACTCGACGTTGATTTTGCGCGGGAACAGCGGATGCTTCTCCAGCTTCGGTCCCCATGTCGCCAGGTCGAACCCGGCCGCATCGTCCACGTAGATGACGCAGTGCGGATTGCCCATCGATACCGCCGTGAATCGGAATTCGCGTCCGTCCACCTCGACCGAGTGGCCAATGACCGGATTGGCGTCGATCGTCGTCGGCACGTCGAGCCCGTTCAGAATCGGCTTGCCCATATCGACGGTTACTTGCGCGACCTTGCCGTCTTCGACCTGAAGCACGACCGGCTGCACGCCGGCGCCCAGCGTCTCGATCGTCAGCTCCGTCTTGGCCGCCAGGCCGTTGTCGTAGACGTACTTGGCGACGCAGCGAATCGCGTTGCCGCACTGCTCCGCTTCCGATCCGTCGGAGTTGATGATTCTCATCCGGAAGTCCGCCTTCTCCGAAGGCAAAATGTAGACCAGCCCGTCCGCCCCGATACCGAAGTACCGGTTGCACAGCCGAACGGCCAATTCCGCCGCGTTATCCGGCAAAGCTTGCTCGCCGGCCACGACGATGAAGTCGTTGCCGAGCCCGTGCATTTTCGTAAATTCCATAACAAAAGCCTCCCGCTATGACCAGTCAGTCAAGTATTCTCGCTCACTGGAATAATCATAACGGGAAGGCGGCGGGATGAGCATACAGCAAACCTTCATTTATTTGCACTTTTTGACTACGACGAACGGAAAATCAGCTCTCTTGCACGCTTAGACGCTCCAGCGCCTTCGTCGCGCGCTCGCGCGCTTCGGCGACCGTGCCACCCGTCGACAGAGCGACCGCCATCCGGCGTCCCGGCTTCGTGACCGGCTTGCCGAATACGCGCAGCTGCGTATACGGAACGGACAGGGCCTCGCCGATTCCGCCGATCCGGTAGTCGTCCAGCTCCCGGTCCGCTTTCAGCGGGCGGCTGGCTCCGGGAGCGACGTTCTCGATCTCCGGAATCGGATAGCCGAGAATGGCGCGGACGTGCAGCGCGAATTCGGACAGGTTCTGGCTCACGAGCGTGACGAGACCGGTATCGTGCGGCCGCGGCGACACTTCGCTGAAATACACCTTGTCCTTGGCGAGAAACAGCTCCACGCCGAAGATGCCCGCTCCGCCCAGCTCGTCCGTAATCGCTTTGGCGATCCGCTGCGCCTCCACCAGTTGTCCGGCGGTCATCTCGTGCGGCTGCCACGATTCGATGTAGTCGCCGTCCTTCTGGATATGGCCGATCGGCGGGCAGAACGCCGTGCCGCTGACCGAGCGCACTGTAAGCAGCGTAATCTCCGACTCGAACGTGATGAATTCCTCGACGATAACCCTCGTCTGCTGCACGCGACCGCCTTCCATCGCGATCGTCCAGCAGCGTTCAAGATCATCTTCCGAGCGGCAGACGCTTTGCCCCTTGCCCGACGAGCTCATCAGCGGCTTCACGACGCAGGGAAAGCCCATCTCCTTCGCCGCCTCGGCGAATTGCTCGTACGTATCGGCAAACCGGTACGCAGCCGTAGGCAAGCCCAGCGTCTCCGCGGCCAGCCGGCGAATGCCTTCGCGGTCCATCGTCAGACGCGCCGCTCGCGCCGTCGGGATGACCCGGCAGCCTTCCTCCTCCAGCTTCAGCAGTTCGGCGGTAGCGATCGCCTCGATCTCGGGCACGATCAGGTCCGGCTTTTCCCGTTCGACGACTTCCCTGAGCGCCTGCTTGTCCAGCATGTCGATCACGTAGCTGCGATGCGCGACCTGCATGGCCGGCGCTCCTTCGTAACGATCGACCGCTACGGTCTCCGCTCCCAGACGCTGCGCCTCGATGACGACCTCCTTGCCGAGTTCGCCCGATCCGAGCAACAATATTTTTTGACTGGCGTACATGTCAGCATTCCTCCATCATGAACTCGAATTCAATAACGTCCATTATACACGATGATCGGACGAAGCGTAGCCGGTCGTCCCTTCATAGAGGGGCCAGCGCCGATATCGCGAATGACGCCGCAAGCAGCAGACAGAGCGGACTATACAGCTTCGTATCGCTTGCCGCGAATGCCGTTCCGCGCACTTTTTTGAAGAAGCCGACATACTTGAAATCCCCCACCGTCCGGATCAAAAAAACCGCCCCGCCCAGCAGGCAGCCCCATTGCGTCCAAGTCTCCGAAAGCCCCAGCGGCAGCAATCCTCGGTGCGCGAGCAGCAGCGCTCCTGCGGCAAGCAGCATCGTCCCCACCGTCAGCGTCGCCGGCTTGCCCGGCCGAAACAGCGGTTCCCCGTCCGGTCTGTCCGGCACCGCGGCGCGCGCTCCCGCTTTCCCTCCGAACGCCCAATAGTAATGAAGCCCCCCAAGCCCCGCCAATACGAGGCTCGCAAACCAAGCAACGAAGTCCGCCATCCGATCTCCTCCACTGCATATGAGTCACATTTATTTCCATTATACCGTCCCTTCAGAAGAGTGACACCGACGAGCCTCCCGCGAATGTGACCGATTCCCGACAAAAAAACAGCCCGCCATCCCACGAATGGGAGAGCAAGGCTGTTTGGCCGATCGAATCGTTTATCTGGCGGGCCTGGCCGAGGCGGAGTTGCCTCCGTAAGTGATTTTGGTTCCTTTCTTCTTCTGCTTCGAAGAGCCCCATACGCTGCCGGCGCCCATCGCGAACGTCGGGATGCCGGCGGCGACGATGACGAGCGCCCAGTCGCGCAAGTCGAGCGGCACGGTTTTGAATATCGGCTGCAGCGGCTCGATGTACAGCACGGCCAGCATCAGCACCAGCGAAGACAGCACCGCGAGGACGAGGAACTTGTTCTCCAACAGCTTGCGGTGAAAAATCGAACGTGAGCTGCGGCAGTCGAACACGTGAATGAGCTGAGCCATGACGAGAGTGGCGAACGCGACGGTCTGCGCGTGAATGAGCTGGTCCGGCTGACCTTCTCCCGCTTTCAGCGCCAGCACGAACGCCCCCAGCGTACAGAGGCCGATCAGCACGCCGCGGCTGACGATCTTCCAACCGAGCCGTCTGGCGAAAATGTTCTCTTTGGCCGGCCTTGGCTTCTGCTGCATCAGATCGCTCTCCGCCTGATCGACGCCGAGCGCCATCGCCGGCAGTCCGTCCGTCACCAGGTTGACCCACAAAATCTGGATCGGAACGAGGGGAAGCGGCAGCCCGGCCATCATCGCCAGGAACATCGTCATAATCTCGCCGACGTTCGACGCCAGCAGATAGCGGATGAACTTGCGGATGTTCTCGTAGATGCCGCGCCCTTCCTCCACGGCGGCGACGATGCTCGAGAAATTGTCGTCGGACAGCACAAGCGCGGAAGCTTCCTTCGTCACGTCCGTTCCGGTGATGCCCATCGCGATGCCGATGTCGGCCGCCTTAACCGCCGGAGCGTCGTTGACCCCGTCCCCCGTCATCGCCACGACGTGTCCGCGCCGCTGCAGCGCCTGCACGATTCTCAGCTTGTGCTCGGGAGAAACGCGGGCGTATACGTTCACGTCGTCGGCGACCTTCTCCAGCTCTTCGTCGGGCATTGCCGCCAGCTCCGTGCCGGTGATGACGCGGCCCTCGCGGCCGATAATGCCGAGCGTTCTGGCGATCGACTCCGCCGTCGTGCCGTGATCTCCGGTAATCATGACCGTCTTGATGCCCGCCTGGCGGCACTTGTAGATCGCTTCCTTGACTTCCTTGCGCGGCGGGTCCATCATCCCCGTCAGCCCGACGAAGATGAGCCCGCTCTCGGCTTGCTCGCTATTGTCGCAGGTCTCATGTCCTTTGACGTCCCGATACGCCGTTCCCAGGACGCGAAGCGACTCCCTGGCCATCGCTTCGTTCGCGGCGAGCACCTTCGACTTGAGCGACGCCGTGAACGGGACGACCTGATCATCCCACAGCACGTAAGCGCACTGGCCGACGAGCAGGTCGGGCGCTCCTTTGGCGCAGATCAGCTTGCCTCCCTGGTGGGAGACGAGCACCGACATCCGCTTGCGTTCGGCGTCGAACGGGAATTCTTTGACGCGCGTATACAGGCTTTGCAGCGCGGATTTGACCAGCCCCGTCTTCGCCGACAGCACGAGCAGCGCCGCTTCGGTCGGATCGCCTTTGATTTTCCATTCCGCGGCGTCGGAAACCGGCGGTTCTCCTTTGGCCGGCTTGCGTTTCTTGGCATCGTCGCTCTTTTCCTGCTGAGACAGGTCCGAGTTGTTGCAGAGCGCGGCGATCTGCGTCAGCCGGCGCAGGGCGGCGTCGCCCTTGGCGTCGATGCTTTTGCCGTTCTCCTTCAGCAGGCCGACCGGCTCGTAGCCTTCGCCCGTCACTTCGATCGTCCTGCCGCCGAGCCACAGCTTGGTGACGGTCATTTTGTTTTGCGTCAGCGTCCCGGTCTTGTCGGAACAAATCACAGAGGCGCAGCCGAGCGTCTCGACGGACGGCAGCTTGCGGACGATCGCCCTGCGCTTGATCATGCGCTGGACGCCCAGAGCGAGCGCGATCGTCACGATCGCCGGAAGACCTTCCGGAATGGCGGCGACGGCCAAGCTGACGCCGGCCAGGAACATGTCGTAAGCGGGCTGTCCGTGCAAGATGCCGGCGAGCACGACGACGACCGTCAATACGAGCGCCACGACGATCAAAATTTTGCCGAGCTGCTCAAGACGGTGCTGAAGCGGCGTTTCCGCCTCCTCCGTCTGCTGGATCAGATCGGCGATTTTGCCCATCTCCGTCCGCATGCCCGTGACCGTCACGATCCCTTTCGCCGTTCCGCGCGTCACCATCGTCCCGAGATAGCCGCAATTTTTCCGGTCCCCGAGCGCCAAATCCGCCGAATCCAGCTTGCCCGCCGACTTGACGACAGGCACCGATTCCCCCGTCAGGGCGGACTCGTCCACCGAGCAGTCGTTGCATTCCACGAAACGAAGATCCGCGGGCACCCGGTCTCCGCTTTCCAGAAGCACGAGGTCCCCGGACACGAGGTCCCTCGCCGGAATGTGCAGCAGCTCCCCTCCCCGGATCACTTTGGCAAAAGGAGCGGACAGCTCCTTCAGCGCCCGAAGCGAACGCTCGGCCCGATATTCCTGATAGAAGCCCAGCACGCCGTTAATGAGGATGATCGCGATAATCGTGAGCGCGTCCAGCATCTCCCCGAGCAATCCGGAGATGATCGTCGCCCCCACCAGCACGAGCACCATGAAATCCTTGAATTGATTCAGCAGCAGCTTCAGCGGAGAATCTCCGCGCTTCTCGGCGAGCTCGTTCGGTCCGATCGCCTGAAGACGCTCGTCCGCCTGCTCCCGCGACAATCCTTTTTCGCCGTCGGTATCCAGCGCCTTCGTCAATTGCTCCTCGCTCAGCTGATGCCATGCCTGACCTTCCAAGATCGTCAACCCCTTCCGTCTTATCCGCGTGCGGTTCTTGACCTATATGTATTCAGACAAGCCGGGAAATATCCCCGGGGGTTGTACGAGGAATGGCGATCGCCGCGCATGCAAAGAGCGGCCGCCCCGCCCCCATACGAGATGGCGACAAGACGACCGCTTAATCTTCAAAACCGCGCCCTTTAGCGGGACTGAACCTTCTCCAACTGCTCCTCCAGGCGATCAAGCAGCTCGCTCGCGCCTTCCGCCATGCCGGTTTGCAGCACCGCTTCGCGAACTTCCACGGAAGGATACAGCGTCAGCTCCGTAAACTTCGTCTTGCCGCCCTCCAATTCCTCGAACGTCGTCGTGACGAGCCCGACCACGCCGGGATAACCTTCGAATTCGTACGTGTTAATGAGCCGTTCCGGCGCGGCCACCTCGTGGTAAACCCCGTTATGCGCAAACTCGTTCCCGCCGCCGCTTTCCTGTTGAATGTACCTCCATACACCGCCCTTTTTGACCTCCATCCGGTCTACCCTCGTCTGCATGCTTCTCGGGCCCCACCAATCCGGCACCGTGGCCGGGTCCGTATACATCCGGAAAACAAGGTCTCGTGGGGCATTGAAAATTCGGGTGATCGCGACTTCCTGTTTTCCCGGTTCGGCGATAATGTTCGTTTTCGACATGTTTGATTTCTCCTTTTCATCTCATTAATAGGGATTGTTGTCTTCACGCTGGGCCTTCTGCAGCAACTGCTCGAAACGGTCGTACTGCTCTTCCTTGATCCGGATGAAAGATTCCAGCCAGTCGTTCATCTCGATCAGCGGCGTCGGACATAACGAATAGATGCGGCGGTTCGCATCGACCTGCACTTGGACGAGACCGGCCTCGGCCAGCACGTGCAGGTGCTTGGAAGATTGAGGGAGCCGCAGCCCCAGCTTGTTGGCGATCTCGCTGACGGTCAGCGAGCCGTAATCGCGCAGCAGCTCGACGATGTTGAACCGGTTGGGCTCGGCAAGGGCGCTGAGCGTTGCGAATGTCATTGCTGGCGCTCCTCCTTTCCGTAAGATTAGGCTTTATGGTTCCAATTTACACCACGGGGAAATTTCCGTCAAGGGAAATTTCCTTTCAAGGAAAATTGAATGATTGAGAGCAGAAAGTCCCCGCGCTTTCCCTTTCCGAAAATGTATGGCATCATAGGGAGGCGGCATCCACCCGAAGCGAACCTACTTACACAGGAGATCAAACGATATGTCATTGGACGGAATCGTCGTCAGAGCGCTCGTACGCGAGCTTCAATCGTGCGTCAGAGCGCGAATTCTTAAAATCTATCAGCCTACGGACAATGAACTGATCCTGCATATACGCGGGCAAGGCGCCGGCGGCAAGCTGCTGCTGTCCGCACACCCTTCGATGCCCCGACTGCATTGGACGGAGCAGGTTTGGGCCAACCCGTCCGAACCGCCGATGTTCTGCATGCTGCTGCGCAAATATTGCGAAGGCGGCGTTATCGAAGCTGTGCGCCAGATCGGTCTGGAAAGAATCGTGGAGATCGACGTCCGGCACCGGGACGAGCTCGGGGACGCCTCCCTGAAGCGGCTTGTCATCGAAATTATGGGCCGGCACAGCAACATTATTTTGATGGACCCGGTCACCGGCGTTGTGCACGACGGCATTCGCCACGTAACCCCGGCCATCAGCAGCTACCGCGTCGTCCTTCCGGGAAGCGCGTACGTCTCTCCTCCGGAGCAGGATAAGGCCGACCCTCTCGGCATCGGCGAGGCGAAGTTCGCCGAATTGACGTCCCGGGGCGGCAATCTTCCTGAGCTTCGCGAAGATTCGTCTTACGTCGACGCCGCTTCGAAGGCTTTGCTCGGAGCTTTCACCGGGCTGAGCCCGCTCATCTCCCGCGAGATCGCCTTCCGGGCCGCACAGCGCCCGCAAGGACTGTGGGCGGCATTCCGGGAGACGTTCGATCAAGTGGCGCGCGATGCGTACGAGCCGAATATCGTCGTGCAGGAGAACGGCAAAGCGGCCTTCTCCGCCCTTTCCTTGACGCATCTGAACGGGGAGAGGCAGACGTTCCCTTCCGTTCACGAGTGTCTGGAAAGCTTCTATCGGGACAAGGCGTCCCGCGATCTGGTCCGGCAGCGCACGACGGACTTGAACCGTTTCCTGCTGAACGAGATCGCCAAAAACGAGAAAAAGCTGGTCAAGCTGCAGGAGACGCTCGACGAAGCGGCCGAAGCCGACAAGTTCCGTCGGATCGGCGAACTGCTGACCGCGCATCTGTACGCTTTCCAGCGGGGCGACGCCTCCGTCGACGTCGTCGACTACTACGAGGAAGAGCAGCCGACGCGCACCGTCGCGCTCGATCCTCTGCTGACGCCTAACGAGAACGCCCAGCGCTACTTCCGAAAGTACAACAAGCTGAAGAACAGCCGCGACGTCGTAACGGAGCAGATCGAAGCGACGAACGCGGAACTCGCCTACTTGGCTTCTGTGCTGCAAGGACTCGAATCGGCGAGTCCGGACGACATCGGGGAAATTCGGGACGAGCTGATCGAGCAGGGCTACATCCGCGAGCGGGGCGTTAAACGAGGAGCTAAAAAGCGGAAAAAGGACCGCCCTGCCGTGCTGTGCTACACGTCGAGCGAGGGCGTCGCGATCTACGTCGGCAAAAACAACACGCAAAACGACTACATTACGAACCGTCTCGCGTCGTCATCCGACACGTGGCTGCATACGAAGGACATTCCCGGCTCCCACGTGCTCATCCGCGGCGGCGAGTTCGGCGAGGCGACGCTGCACGAGGCGGCGATGCTGGCCGCTTATTACAGCAAAGCCAAGTCGTCGAGCAGCGTCCCCGTCGACTACACGCTCATCCGCTACGTCCGCAAGCCCAACGGCGCCAAACCCGGCTTCGTCATCTACGACGCCCAGAAGACGCTGTTCGTCACCCCGGACGAAAGCCGCATCCAGCAAATGCCGTCCACGGTTAAATAAAAAGAGAGGCGGCAATCGCCGGAGCTTAGGCTCCAGGGATTGCCGCCTTTCTGTTGATCGTACCGCCTCGCGGGTTTATTGGTCAGCCGCTGCCCTGCGCTCATCAGCAGGCAGGCAAGCTATTCCGTCCGCACGCCGAGCCGCTCAAGGATGTCGGCGTCCACGCTGCGATTGCCGATCGCCCCGTGATAGACCTTGCCGTCCTTGACGCCGTGGAAATCGGAGCCCCCGGTAGCCAGCTTGCCGCGAGCCGCCGCCCATTCGGCGTAACGGCGCTCCTGCTCCGGATTATGATCCGAATGGTACGCCTCCAGACCGTCCGCTCCCCCATCCAGCAAAGAGAGCACGAGATCGTCGTCCCCATATATGCCCGGATGGGCGATGACAGCCTTGCCGCCCGCCTCGTGAATCCAGCCGATCGCCTCCAGCGAGGAGGCGCGTTCCTGCCGCTCGTAAACCGGCTTCCCTTCCGCCAGCCACCGGTCGAACGCCTCTCTCAAGTCCGACACGTAGCCTTTGTCCACCATCGCCTGCGCGATGTGCGGCCTGCCGACCGATTTGTCCTTGCGCTCCGACTTCCCGGCCGCGGCCGCCAGCTCCTCCGGAGTGATCGGCATGCCGAGCCGGCCCAGATTGGCCAGCATGCGCTCGTTCCGAAGATTCCTTCCTTCGCGCAGCGTCTCCAATCGGGCCAGCCACTTCCCGTCGTCCAGATCGAAGCCGTAGGCCAGCACGTGAATATCCTTGCCGCTTGCAACCGTGCTTAGCTCGACTCCGGGCACGACAACGATGCCAAGCTCGCGTCCGGCCCGCAGCGCTTCGTCTACCCCCGCCACCGTATCGTGATCGGTAATCGCTATCGCGAACAGCCCCGCTTCCTTGGCCATCCGAACGTTGTCGGCCGGAGCGAACATGCCGTCCGAGGCCGTCGTATGCATATGCAGATCCGCGCGTCTACTCATGCGACAATTCCCCCAATTCGCTCAGCAAGGCGACCGCCGGAATCGGCAGCAACGACGAACGCAGCCTTACCGAATAGAACTGGCGCCTAAAGCTGACGCCCGTAATTCTCACCGGCTTCAGCAGACCAAGGGCAAGCTCGTGCTTGATCGTCCACACGGACAGCAGCGACAGGCCGAGTCCGGCCTCCACCGCCGATTTGACCGCCCCCGTGCTGCCGAACTCGCTGACGACCCGCAGCCGCTCTTCGGTGACGCCGTGCCGCTGCAGCTCCTCCTCCATGATCTGTCTCGTGCCCGAGCCTTTTTCCCGCAGCACGAGCGGCTCCCGGATCGCCTCTTCGAGCGATACCTGCTCTCGGGAAGCGAACGGATGGTTCGACGGAGCGATGAGCAGCAGCTCGTCGTCCATGACCGCTTGGGCCTCGAAGCCCGGAACGTCGCAAGGCGCTTCGATAATGCCGAAATCCAGCCCCTGGTGGGCGACCGCTTCGATAATCTCGGTCGTGTTCATCACCTTCATGTCGACGGAGACATTCGGAAATCTTCGCAGGAAGCTGCCGAGCAGCCGAGGCAGCACGTATTCCCCGATCGTCAGGCTGGCCGCGAACTGCAGCCTCCCCTTCAGCTCTTCGATATACTTGGTCATCATCTCGTCCGTATCCCGCATCAGCTCCACCGCTTTGCGGGCTTGCGGAAGCAGACGATGCCCCGCCTCCGTCAGCTCCAGCCGTTTCGTCGTCCGGTTGAACAGCTTCGTGCCGAACCGCTCCTCCAATGCTTGCACCTGCATCGTCACGGCGGGCTGGGTCATGTGCAGCGACTGCGCGGCCGCGGAGAAGCTTCCCCTCTCCGCGACGGTGTAGAAAATGTGAAGTTGGTGCACGTTGAGCGCCATCTCTTTCCGCCTTCCCGTCCGTAAGTTTCTCTCGCATTATACCATAGAATACGAACGGCCGGGCGGAGGGTGCTCCTCCGGCCCGGCCGTTCCGATCGCGCAGCCGCTTAGCGGCGTTTGCGATTGTTTTTGATTAACGTCATGCGCCTGGAATGGCGCAGCCACGAATAATACGTCTTCAGATCCCGGAGCTCCATCGTCTCCGACATTCTTCCGAGGAACGTAACGACGATCATCTTGTGGAGGGGATTTCCAAGCAGGTCCGTATCGGTCTCGCTCACGGAAAATTCGGCAACGAAAACAAGATCGTCGTCGATCGTATAGACGTCCTGCTCATTCCGGTAATAGGAAACGATACGCCCGTCCTTCAAGCATTGCCACATGAATTCGGCGATATCGGAATAGCCGGTCTTCTCCTGCTCCACTCGGTCCGACCAGCGGGTACGAGCATGGTTCGTAATAATGATGTCGGATACTTTCTTATCCCCAAGAACGACATGAAAGGGTTCGTATGTGCTCCATCGCTCCGTATGCCTATCCTTCACCGGGCCATCCCCTTCCCGATTCTAGGTCTTCTGAATCAAATTTGTCATGTGTTCCTAGGAACTTAAGTACATTCTACAGCATCTATTCCCTACGATTCAACAATAAAATAGACGTTTAGAAAAAATTCCCATGCAATAAAAAGAGGCGCCCGCCCACCATCGGATGATGAACCGGGACAGCCCCGTCTAGCCCAATACGATGCGGTCGTCGGAAAGCTGGTGACCGCTGATTCTCTCGAATTCTCCCAGCAGCTGCGCGACCGTCAGGCCCGCCTTGCGCTCCGCGGGAACGTCGAGAATGATGCGCCCCTTGTCCATCATGATCAGGCGGTTGCCGAGGCGGATCGCCTGCTCCATGTTGTGGGTCACCATCAGCGTCGTCAGCTTCATGTCGCGCACGATTTCATCCGTCAGCCGCGTGATCAGCTCGGCTCTGGCCGGATCCAGGGCGGCCGTATGCTCGTCGAGGAGCAAAATCTGCGGTTTCGTGAACGTCGCCATCAGCAAGCTGAGCGCTTGCCGCTCCCCGCCGGACAGCAAGCCCACCTTGGCGCTCATGCGGTTCTCGAGCCCGATGCCCAGACGGCTGAGCTGCTCGCGGAACAGCTTCCGCTTCGAAGCGGTCGCTCCCCAGCCCAGTCCGCGCGGCTTGCCGCGCTTGTAGGCCATCGTCAGGTTCTCCTCGATCGTCATCCGCGGCGCAGTCCCGGCCATCGGATCTTGGAAGACCCGCCCGATCCAGCAGCTTCTCTTATATTCGGGCAAGCCGTGCACCTCGGTGCCCTCGATTCTGATCGCTCCGATGTCCGGCTTCATAACGCCCGAGATCAAGTTCATCAGCGTCGACTTGCCCGCCCCGTTGCTGCCGATGACGGTCACGAAATCTCCCGATTTGATTTTCAGGTTGGCGTTCATGAGCGCCACCTTCTCGTCCGGCGTTCCGGGATTAAACAGCTTGGATACGTTCGTCAGGTCGAGCATCAGGCTTTACCTCCTTTGCCAGGAGCGATCGTCGCGAGCAGTTCCTCGGAACGCTTCTTGGCGACGCTGCGCTGCCTCATCACCCGGCGAACGTACGGAACGACGAGCGCGACAATGACGATAAGCGCGGTAACCAGCTTAAGATCGGAGGCTTCGAACAGTTCGACGCGCAGAGCGATGGCGATGACGATCCGGTAGATGATCGCGCCGATGACGACGGCCAGCGTCGCCATAAACACCGTTCTCGCTCCGAAAATCGCCTCGCCGATAATAACGGAAGCAAGCCCGATGACGATCATCCCTACGCCCATCGTGACGTCGGCGAACCCGCCTTGCTGGGCAATAAGCGCGCCCGACAGCGCGACCAGGCCATTCGACAGGCTGACGCCCAATATTTTCGTGCCGTCCGTGTTCGCTCCGAAGCTGCGAATCATCCGCTCGTTATCGCCCGTAGCTCTGAGCGCAAGCCCCAAATCCGTATGGAGGAAGGCGTCCAGCAACAGCTTGACGATCAGCACCGCGATCCCCATGACGAGAATAAACAGGCCGACCGGCTTCACGATCGAAGAAATCAACGTATCCATATTGACGATGGACACGTTCGGACGACCCATGATCCGAATGTTGATGGAGTGAAGCGCGATCATCATCAGAATACCGGCCAGCAAGCCGTTTACTTTGCCTTTCGTATGCAGAAGTCCGGTGCAGACCCCCGCGAGGAGCCCGCCTCCGAAGGCGGCCAGCGTGGCGAGCGCGGGATGATACCCCGTCGAGATCATGATCGCGGCGATCCCTCCTCCCGTCGCGAAACTCCCGTCGACGGTCAGGTCGGGGAAATCCAAGATGCGGAACGTGATGTAGACCCCGAGCGCCATCAAAGCGTACAGCAGTCCCAGCGCAACGGCTCCGTAGATCGAATCAATCATCGGTTAAGCCTCCTCACAGACAAATGGAGTGAGCGACGGCTGCCGCCCACCCCATTGTTCTGTTTACTGGATAATATTATTTTCTTTGTCCTTCACTTTATCCTTCATCGCGTCCGTGACGGAGATGCCCTGCGCTTCGGCCGCTTTCAGGTTCAGGATCAGGTCCAGCTTGTCCGGTACGGATACCGGCATGTCGGCCGGTTTCTTGCCGTTCTTCAGCACGTCGACGGCCATCTGGCCGACTTGGTAGCCGTGGTCGTAATATTTGAAGCCGACCGTTGCGAACGCGCCCTTCTCGACCGTATCGCGGTCGCTGGAGAAGAACGGAAGCTTGTTGTCGTTGGCGACTTGAATAATCGAATCCGCCGCGGTGACGACCGTGTTATCGAGCGTGATGTAGATCGCGTCCGCGCGTCCGATCAGCGATTCGGCCGCTTGCTTCACTTCGGAGGAAGTCGTGGCTGCCGCTCTGACCAGCTTGATGCCGTGGGCCGACAGCGCTTCCTCGGCTTTCTTCGCCATAATAACAGCGTTGGACTCGCCTTCGTTGATTACGATACCGACGTTCTTCACGTCAGGGAAATCCGAAGCGATGAAGTCCATCAACTGCACGATCGCTTCCGGGTTCGTGTCGGACGCGCCGGTGACGTTGGCGCCCGGCTTCTCCAGGCTGCTGACGACTTTGTCGGCGAGAGGGTCGGTAACGGCCGCGAACAGAACCGGGAAGTCTTTGACGTTCTGGGCGAGCGACAGCGCGGACGGCGTAGCGATGCCGAGCGCCAGATCGTATTTGCCGGAGGCGATCTTCTGCGCGATCGACAGGTTGTTCGTCGAATCTCCTTGCGCGATATTGACGTCGACTTTCAGATTATCGCCTTCCTTGATGCCGGCGTCTTCAAGCGCCTTGAGGAAGCCGTCTCTGGTCGCGTCAAGCGACGGATGTTCGACGATTTGCGAAATGGCAATCGTATAGCTTGCGGAGCCGGATTCCTTACTGCCGCACCCTGCAAGCGCTAACAGCGCCGTGGTGGACAGCATTACGGTCGATAACAGTTTCTTTTTCAACTTCATTACCCCTTTATCGTGTTTGTTTTTTTCTCCAGCTGCTGAAAAGCTTCGACGCTTCTTCCAGTTACAGCGATAAAAAAGAATTGATACTAGTTTAATAGTCCGTTTCACGATTCGTCAATTGCAATCTTTCACAGTCGGGCATCCCAAGCAAAAACGCCTTCGGCGTCCTCTGGACGATGAATGCGTTTTGTCGGAGACGATTCAGAGAAGGATAGCGAATTTTATACTTGCTCAATCGTGGACAAAGGAAGAGACAGCCCCGCAGGCGAGGCTGTCTCTCTTGAGCGAGTGCGGTTCCGTTCGAACGTCCGGCCCCCGAGAGATCGCGCTCCCGGACTTACAGGCCGTAAAACCGCGTTTTGTCCGGTACGTTCTTCTCGTACTCGGTTTTGATCTCGTTCCTGTAGGAACGTTCCACCTTGCGCACGAAGGGCAGCCTCTGCAAGTTGCGAACCGTCTCATCCGCCACATCGGCGTTCATATACATGACGGCGTAGTGCATCTTGCGGGACAAGTAATGGAGCGTTCCGTACTTGTCCAAGCCTCTGGCCGCCTTCGAATCGCTGAACCATACGATGTACCCTGTCCGTTCGGCAAACATGTCCAACCTCCGTCTGAACTGGAATCCGTTACCCGCAGCCTCCGCTCCCGCAGGAGCAGCTGCCCCCGTTGCCGCAGCCCGAAGCTTTCGGATTAGGGTTGTTGTCCGGAACCTTGATGCTCTGCGATACCGCAAAAGCGAGCGTTCTGGATATATCGGTCAGCAGCTCGTCCAAGGAGCTCTCCGCGGCTTTGTATTTGCGCACGGATTCTACCTCGTCCAGCCGCTGCTGCGCTTCGTACACTTGCTCCAACGCGGCGTTGTAATCGGGATGGAATCTTCCGAAACGCTCGCACTCCGCGAACTTCTCCTTCGCCTGAAGAAACTGCTTCTTCAAGCTCTGGGCCTTGGCGTCCTGCAGAACTTCCGTCTTCCAATAAGCGTATTCCGCAGCGAAGTCGGAGCGGATCAGCGATTCCCCCAGCTGGTAAGCGCGGTCCAGCAGCAGCGCCATATCGACGGGCTCTGCCGCGCTATATTCCGCCGCGGGGAGGTTTTGCGTCATGCTGGCCATCGGCCTCACCTCACCATTCGGCTTTGTCTTACCTCCCCTATCATAACACAAGATGAGCTCATCCGGTCAATTGGTTTCAAGCTCCTCCAGATCGGGAAGAACGATCATCAGCTCGGCGACTTCCTCTGCGCGAACGCGCGCCGGTTCCATCGGACCGACGATGGAATCGCGACCGTCGGACGGATGGCGCCATCTCCCCTCGGCTACCCAGGAAGCTCCGTTCTCGCGCATGCTGCGCGGCGCAAAATAACAGGCGTCTCCTTCCCGTTCCAGACGAACCGCCGTCCGCCACTCGATGGCTCGCCTGATCAACTCCTTGCTCGTGGAAGGATGATACTTCCTCGGCCTCGTCACCCATGTCGCAGGGATGTCCCCCAGCCCCGGGAACAGCTCTTCCGTACCGGTTCCCCCCCTGTCCGCCTCGAAGGCGGACAGCGCCGATCCGATTCCGGGCCACCCCCGTTCCTCGCTTGACGACCGTTCGTCTTTCCCCGGCAGCTCGCCGCCTGCCGACCGTTCTCTAGCCGGTTGATCACCGCCTGCAGGTCGTTCGTCGCTCGCCAATCGCACTCTCTCCGGCCGTTCACCGCCTCTTCGAGACTCATCCGTCGCGCCCCGCTCCATTCGAACGGCATCCGCAGGCGGATAACCGACTTGCCGCAGCTTGGCCCGAATCGCTTTGCCTGCGGCAGCGTCGACGAGAAAGTGCCTGTCCCCGATTCGTTCCAAGATCATCCCCGCTATGTCGGCGTCGGAGGCGACGACGTCCGCGACCTCCTTGCTGTCCGCGCGCAGCACCAGCGCTTCGACGAGCTCCGTCCTTCCCAGCGAAGCGAACCAGTCGCGGAGCGCAGCCCGAACGGGCTCGGGAACCGGGGCTTGGGATCCCTGCTCCAATACGCCCAGCACTTCTCCGAGCGAATAGCCCAAGCGGAAAGCCTCCTCGCACGAGCGCCGCGTCAGCCGGTACACGCACAATTCGTCGGCCTTCTCCATCTCCGCAACGTCGAACAGCGTCCAGCGCGTCGCCAAGCCGACGTCCGGCGGAACGAGAATTTCCCCGTCGGGCTGCAGGATGAAAGGACTCTCCTCGCCCTCGTTATAGCTCATCGGCTCCATACGCCTTCTTATGACCGTCTGACCCCGCCATGTTCCGCGTTCGATCCAGCCGAGCGCCTCCAGCACCGCCAGCCGCCCGTCGGCTTCTTCCCGGCTCTGCCACTGGCCGCCGATTCGCCCTTCGGTATGCCACTTGCCAGCGCTTAATCCCAGCGCCGCCGAGAACGTCAGATGAAAGGCCGGCCGCGAGGCGCAGTATCTGGTCATGACCAGACCGTGCAGCCGGCGATCGGCTTCGCGCAGCGTCAAACCGAGCCATTCGTTCAAAACGCTCCGCTGAACGCCAATGACGCCGTCCTGCTCGTTCAGCACCCCGCAGACGAGTCCGAGATCGAGAGCCAGCATCGCCTGCGGGGGCACCTGTTCCCCATAAGGATAAGTCGGCAGCAAGCCGTTCAGCGCCTCCGCCTCAAGCCGCATAGCCGCTGCGACCCGTGCGACCGCCGCCTGCTGCGGCGCTCCCTTGGCCGTTCGCGCTACCGGCTTCCTGGCGATCTCGTGCCAGGCCGACAGCAAGCCGAGCGCCAGCGGCTGTCGGAAATCCGCCGCGTTCGGCGCGACCTCCCAAGCTTCATCGGGCTCAAGCGGCCGATTATCCGCAGGAAGCAGCAGCGGCTGCCACAGCGCGACGGCGTCGTCCGGCACGTAGATCAGCCGGTCTCCCCAGCTTTTGCGCACCGCGAACACGATGCCGCTTCTGCGCAGCTTCGCGATCGCGACGCGCGCCTCGGCCCCGGTCAAGCCGAGCTCCTCTTCCGCGTCCGCCGCGATCCGTTCCGGCTCGAACGGATTGGCTCCGTATTTGTTCAGCACGCCCCTTAATACGGCGATCTGGTCGGCATCGCGGCAGCGATGCAGCCAAGCCTCGGCCCATTCCGGGTCCGACAGCGTGTCGGCCAGCTCCATGCCCGGCTCCAGCCTCGCCTTGACCGCGGGATCGGAGGCAATGAGCCGCTTCATCGCCTCCGGCAGCCTCTCGACGGACCGTCTGACGTTCATGGGCACACCTCCCCGGCAGCTTCGCCAACGCGTTCGGCGTTCCAGTAGTCGATCTGGTACGGATACCCCTGTTCAAGCAGGAAACGTCCGCGATTGCGCGAAAACTCCACCTCGTCCGTCCCCTCGCTGACGAGCGAATAGAACCGGGCCTTGGCCCCGTTCTTCTTCGGGCGCAAAATGCGGCCCAGCCGCTGCGCCTCCTCCTGGCGGGAACCGAAGCTTCCGGACACCTGGATCGCGATCGCCGCATCCGGCAGATCGACGGCGAAGTTGGCTACTTTGGAGACGAGCAGCACGCCCAGCTCGCCCCGCTTGAACCGCTCGAACAGCTCTTTGCGCCCGCGCAGCGGCATCTCTCCGGTAATGAGCGGCAAAGACAGCTCCCCGGCCAGTCCGTGCAATTGATCGAGATACTGGCCGATCACGATCGTCGGAACGCCGGAGTGGCGCTGCAGCAGCGCTCTGACGACTTCGGCCTTGCGCGGGTTCTCCCCGGCGATCCGGTTGCGCCGGCTCTTGGGAGCGGCGACATAGTCGGCTGCAGCGGCAGGTTCCATCGGCACCCGAACCTCGGTGCACTCCGCCTCCGCGATCCAGCCCCGGTCCTCCATCGTCTTCCAGGGCAGCTCGTATCTCTTCGGTCCGATCAGCGCGAACGCGTCCTCCTCCCTGCCGTCCTCGCGTACCAGAGTGGCGGTAAGCCCCAATCTCCTCGTCGCCTGAATATCCGCCGTCATTCGGAACACCGGAGCCGGAAGCAGATGGACTTCGTCATAGACGATCAGCCCCCAGTCCCGATTGACGAACAATTCGAGATGAGGATATTCCTCTCCCTTGGAAGAGCGGTATGTGAGCACCTGGTAGGTCGCCACCGTGACCGGTCTTACGTTTTTCGATTGCCCCGTATATTCGCCGACCTCGCTCTCGGTCAGCGTCGTATGCCGCAGCAGCTCGGAGATCCATTGCGCCACCGACACTCCGTTCGGCGTCAAAATGAGCGTCTCGCATTGCAGGCGGGCGAGGGCGGCCATGGCGACCCACGTTTTGCCCGCACCGCACGGCAGCACGACAACCCCGCTCCCCGCGGAATCTCCCAGCAAGGCGTCCACAGCCTCCCGCTGATAGTCTCTCAGCTCCACGGGTCTGCCGTCCTCCGTCTCCGATCGCAGAGACACGGACAGCGGCTGACCTTCATGAAAACCGGCCTCGTCCTTGACCGGGTAGCCTGCGCTCGCCAGTTCCCGCTTGATCCAGCCCCGGGCTTCGGGCCGAATCGCCGCCCGCGCGCCTTCGGGGCCGCCGGCGAAGCAGGCGGAGATCGCTTCCAGCCGTCCGACCCGTTCCATTAACTCTAGCGAATCGGTCAATAGAACAAGCTCGCCTCCGTCGCTAACGAGCCGAATTTGCCCGTACCGCTCCATCTGCATCCGGACAAACTGCTCTACCGAAGCCGGAAGCGGGCAGCGGGCCATGGCGGCAAGCCGCTCCGACACGCGCACGGAAGTCCAGCCGGCGGCTGCTGCGTTCCACAGCGTCACCGGCGTTAACCGGTATGTATGCCAGAAGCCCGGACGTTTCTGCAAGATCGCGACTTCCCTTAGAAAATCCCGCGCTTGCGCGTACTCCGGATGCCGCTCGTCCAGCAGCAGCGTGCCGTCCGACTGCACCCACAGCGGCCTCGTATTTTCCATCCGGCATTCCTCCTTGTCGTTAACAAGGTTCTCCTCCTCGGCGCCGGTTCATGCATTGGGAACGCAAAGAGGCCGTTCCATAAGAGGTCAGCGAGCAACAATTGGCATTATCGATGAACAAGAACCGGGTCATCTCGATAATAATACCTGTTGCCTGACTTAATGGGACGGCCTCGCTATCGTTAATGCGCGTAAGACGAGTTGCCGTGCTCGGAGATTTCGCTCAGCGCCTCTCCCGCTTCGTTGACGAAAATTTCCCGCACGGCCAAGTCGCCGATCGAGACGATGCCTTCCAGATGGCCGTCGTTCACGACCGGAAGCCTGCGGATTTGTTCCGCCGCCATAATCGACGCGGCTTCGTCGACGGACATGTCGGACGGCACCGTCCGAACCCCGTTCGTCACCACTTCGTCCAGAGATTCGGAGCCCGAGCGATTGTCCGCGTAGCCGCGAACGACAAGATCCCGGTCGGTCACGACGCCAACCAGCTTGCGCCCGTCCACGACCGGGATAAAGCCGATATCGTGATCTCTCATCAAACGCGCGGCTTCCGTAATGCTGGCATTCCGGGAAAGCGTCACGCAATCGGTCGACATAATGTCGGCAATTTTCCTCATCGATAGCCTCCTGTATGGCCGAATGACGCCAATGGCGCCCGATCCGGCTTCATTGTTCGGTCCTACAGTAGAGTGACCGAATCACGGAAGCCCCATACAGGTAAAATCGGCTAGGGCGTGTATGCATACACGCCCTAGCCGAAATCGAGCGCGGCATCGTCCGCCACCGCGATCAGAAGCCGGGCCGCGTGCAGCATCGCTTCCTCCTCGATGTCGAACATCGGATGGTGGTGGGGCGCCGAACTCCCCTCCGGCTTGCCCGCCCCGACGAAGAAGAAGCAGCCGGGCTTGCGTTCGAGATAATAAGAGAAGTCTTCGCCGGCCATGATGCGTTCGCACGGTCCGGAAGCCGTGTCCGGCAGCAGCTCGCCTATAATTCGGAGCACCCGGCTGGCTTCGCGCTCGTCGTTCACGACGGGAGGATAGCCCTCGATAAACCGAAACCGGTAATCGCAGCCGTGCATCTCGCACGTGTGCTTGACAATCTCCTCCATCCGCCCCCTCACGAGGGCTCTCATTTCCTTATTAAAGGAGCGAACCGTTCCGGCCAGCTTGCTGCCGGCGGCGATGACGTTGTTGGCCGTGCCCGCGGAAAACCTGCACACGGACAGCACGGCGGCGTCGAGCGGGTTGACGCTGCGCGAGACGATCGTCTGCAGCGCCGAGACGAGAGACGCGCCGGCCAGGAGCGCGTCCCGGCTCTCGTGCGGGAGCCCTCCATGACCGCCGCGGCCGATGATCTCGATCTCGAACTCGTCCGGCGTCGCCATGAAGGGGCCCGGCCGGGTCGTCGCGGTGCCGCACGGCAGCGGAGACCACAGGTGAACGCCGTAGATCGCGTCCACGCCGTCCAGCGCGCCGTCCTCGATCATCCGGATCGCCCCGCCCGGCAGCATCTCCTCTCCGGGCTGGAAGAGAAAGACGCGTGTTCCGGCCGTCTCCGCCCGATGCAGGCTGTAATATTTGGCCACCGCCAGCAGCTCGGCCATATGCCCGTCATGGCCGCATGCATGCATGACTCCGGGGACGGTTGAGCGATACTCGCAATCTTTGGCGTCCTGAATCGGCAAGGCGTCGATATCGGACCTCAGCGCGATCGTCCGGCCCGGCAAGCCGCCGGCGAGCCGCGCGACGATTCCCGTTCCGGCGACGCCCCGGCGCACCTCCAGTCCCCACTCCTCCAGCAGCGCCGCGATCATGGCGGACGTTTCGTGTTCCTGGAAGCTCAGCTCGGGATGCCGATGCAGATGTCGGCGCCATTTCACCATCTCCCCGTAAAGAGGCTGAAGCGTTTGCTCGTTGACCGTCATGGCGACGACTCCTTTCCGTAAACCGCGTATTTTTATTATTGTATCAGAAACGGCAAGGCTCCGTAACCTACCGGGAGAGCGGGCGAAGAGAATTGTCAATGAACGTTCGAACTTAGGTCCCGATGCAGGCTTGCAGAAGGCATGCAAACCGACTATCATGGAAGTGGACAGCGCTTGCCCCAACGGGCTCCGAGCGCAAGCAGCCTGCACGTTGGATTGTACCTACATAAGGAGGATCACCATGTTACTCGAAAATACAGGGTTAAACGGAATGCGCAGCGATCTGGGCCATCTGGACGAGTCCGGCGACAAGCTCGGCTTCGTACGCTGGCAGTGGGAATATCGCCGCGCGACTTACGATCTGAAGCTGCACGACCGCACAAGCGGGCAAGATTACTATCTGCGCATCGCGACGAGAGCCGTCGAGGGCAAATTGGAAAATCCGGACGCCGTTCTGGAAGTGGAAGCCGTCTATCTCGGACGCTCGACGTTCCCGCACGGACTGGATTACGAATCTCCGATTCCCGAGCCGATCTTGAATGCCGCTAATCAACGCGCGCAGGATCTGAAGAAGCTGCTATCCTAAGCGGCACGGGGGAATTCGGGATGAAATCTCCGGAGAGCGGCCAGCGCGGCGCGCCAGATTTTCTGTTGCTGATACTGACGCTTCTGCTCGTAGGATTCGGACTTGTCATGGTTTTCAGCGCCAGCTCCAGCATGGCGGTCACTAAGCCCGCCTACAACAATGACGCCTTCTACTTCCTGAAGCGTCAATTGATGTGGGTCGGGCTAGGCACGTTTATCATGCTGATTCTGATGAACATCCACTATCAGAAATACAAGAAGCTGTTTCTGTTGTTCTTCATCGGCACGCTTGTCCTGCTCGTTCTCGTTCCGATCATCGGGGAGACGCGGAACGGCGCGAAAAGCTGGTTTGGAGTCGGTTCGTTCGGCGTTCAACCGACCGAATTCGCGAAGCTGGCGATCATTATGTACTTGGCCGCGATCATCGCGAAGAAGGACGAGAAGTTCCGGAATTTCAAAAAAGGGCTGCTCCCCGTCATGATCGTCGTCGGCTTCTTCGCCTTCCTCATCATGCTTCAGCCCGACTTCGGCTCGTGCGCCATCCTCGTCATGTGCGCGTCGGCCATCGTCGTCGCCGGGGGGTCGAACCTCAAGCACATCCTGCTTTCCTCCGCCGTTCTGATCGGCTTGGCCGCGCTCGGGACAAGCTTCTACCTGCTGCTGAATCCGGACGCGGGATTCGGCTTCCGCGGCGACCGTTTCACCGCTTTCCTCGATCCGCTGGCGGACCAGCAAGGGAGCGGATATCATCTGTCCCGTTCGCTGCAGGCGTTCGGACACGGAGGATTGACCGGCACCGGACTCGGCAACAGCATCCAGAAGCTGTTCTATCTGCCCTACGCGTACAACGACTTCATTTTCGCCGTCATCGGCGAGGAGTTGGGCTTTATCGGCACGACGATCTTTATTCTGTTCTACGTGTTGTTCCTGTGGAGAGCGCTGATCGTCTCCCTGCGCTGCCCGGACATCTACGGCACGCTGGTCGGCATCGGCCTCGTCTCGCTGATCGCGATCCAGGCGCTCATCAATATGGGAGGCGTCAGCGGAGCGATTCCGATTACCGGAGTCACTTTGCCGTTTATCAGCTACGGAGGCTCCTCGATGCTCACGCTGCTCGCGGGGATGGGCATTCTGCTCAGCGTATCCAGGGAGTACAACCGCGTCGAGAAAACGGCGCAGAACGCGCCTCAGGCGCCTTATACGCGCAACAAAGCTTATCATTCATGAACAAAAAGAGCCTTCCGCTTCGCAACTCGCGGGAGGCTCTCTTTTTCGTGTATACGGATGACTCTACTTCACCCGGTTAGGCTCTTCGGTCTCTTCATCCTTGAAGGCTACGCCTTCCACCTTGACGTTGACTTCGACGACGTTCAAGCCCGTCATATTCTCGACGGCTTCCCTTACGTTCTCCTGAAGTCTCCGACCGACTTCCTGAATCGGAATACCGTACTGGACGACGATTCGCAAATCGATGGCCGCTTCGACCTGGCCGACTTCCACGGAGACGCCCTTCTGGGCGTTGCGTCCGCTGAGCCTCTTGGCCAACCCTTCCGATATGCCGCCCGACATCGCGGCGACTCCCGGCGTCTCCAGCGCCGCCAATCCGGCAATCGTGGCGACGACGTCGTCGGAAATCCGTATCATTCCTTGTTGAAGTTCATCCGTCATAGCGGCCCACTCTCCCCGACCTGTTATGCTTCCATTGTAATGGAAGACTACTCCATAATCAACCGCAGCGGCTAACCGCCTCGCATTGTTCAAAACTCTCCGTTTACGAACATACAGAAATTGGGTATAGTAAGAAATGCCAAATCCGGATTTTTACATTCTGCCTTCGAGAAGGTGACCGCTTGTTAAAAAAATCGTTTTATCCTCTGCTCGTCGTTACGTTTCTCCTCAGCGCCCTTTCCCATTATCTGCACTGGGGGATGGAGCTCCAATTCGCCTTCGCCGGAATCGCGATTCTATTCGCGGCCGGCCTGCTCGGCAAAGCGACCGAATCGGTCGCGCACTACGCGGGACAGCGGCTCGGCGGATTTCTGAACGCCACGTTCGGCAACGCGGCGGAGCTGATCATCGCCATCTTCCTGATCAAGGAAGGTCTGTTCGAGATCGTCAAGGCGAGCTTGACGGGCGCCATCATCGGCAATCTGCTGCTGGTGCTCGGCGTGAGCGCTCTGGCCGGAGGATTCAAGTTCAAGGAGCAGAAATTCAACGTCCACCTGGCCGGTCAGAACGCGTCGCTCATGCTGCTGAGCATCATCGCGCTGTTCATTCCCGCCATCTTCGTCAAGACCGAGCACATCTCCGTCGAGGATACATTGAAAATGAGCGAGATCGTAGCCGCCTTCCTCATCGTGGCCTACATCGGCTGGCTTGTCTATTCGATGGTCACCCATAAGGATCTGCTGGCGGACAACGAGGATACGAAAGCCGATCACGGTGAAAGCGCCGGATGGTCCAAGTCGCTGTCCATCGTCCTGCTCGTCGCCGCTACCGTCATGGTCGCCTTCATCAGCGAATGGCTCGTGCATACGCTGGACGCGTTCTCCGCGCGCTTCGGCCTGTCGGAGCTGTTCATCGGCGCCTTCGTCGTGGCCATCGTCGGCAACGCGGCTGAGCATAGCGCGGCCGTCATGCTCGCCATGAAGAACAAGATGGGAGCCGCGGTCGAGATCGCGGTCGGAAGCAGTCTGCAGATCGCCCTCTTCGTCGCTCCGGTGCTCGTCTTCGTCAGCCTGCTGTTCGGCGGGGGCATGAACCTGATTTTCACGACGATCGAGCTCGCGGCCATCGGGGTGGCCGTCTTCATCGCAATCTCCATCTCGCGGGACGGATCGACGACCTGGTTCGAAGGCATGCTGCTGCTGTTCGTCTACGTCATTCTCGGAGTTGCCTTTTTCTTCGTTTGACGGTCTCTCCGCCATATTGTCTCGCAAAAAAAGAAGAGCAGCAACCCTGCCCTGTCAGGGTGCTACTCTTCTTTCTTTTCCAACGCTTCGTATAGCATCGCCAGATTGCGTTCCAGTTGGCTGATCAGCAGCTTGCCTGCATTCTCGTCGACCAACCCCGCACGCACCGCGAAATCCACCGCCCGTGAGAAGCCGTACATCTGGGTGTCCAGAACTTCTTCGTATAACGGGCATTTACGAGTCGTTAGGTTTTCCATCTGGATAGCGATCAACTTCTCGATTTTATCGGCGTCTTCCTGAAGCAGCCTTAGCGCTTTCTCGTGAAGATCGATTAGGGTATCCGATGCTGCCATTCCCACTCCCCCTGTGCCCTTGCTTCCAATTGTAAGCCATTCTTCGCCAGAACGACGAACCGCCCCATGCCATTGTTTCTAGCTATCACTTTTATATTAGACCATAATGCCCGGAAGCACAAGGACAGGTGGCCGTATTCCCGAAACTTTCCGGTTCCAAGCCAAAAGGCCTTCGCCGTTCTTAGGACGGAGAATGCGTTTTGTCGGAGACGATTCAGACAAATAAAAGAGCCGCCCCTCCGGTACGATACCGCAAGGAACGGCTCCATCATGAACCAATCCCGAAAAACTGAAACGGATTATTCCACGACTTTGACGTTCAAACCGTGCTTGGAGAAAATATCTCCGAGTTCCTTCTTCGCTTCCTCGGCATCCGGACCGTGTACGTGAAGCTCATAAGAAAGGTTGCCTACGAGCGTCGTGAACAATCCCAGAATGCTTTTCACGTCGATGTACTTGTTATCCGCTTGAAGAACGATGGAAGAGCGGAACTTGTTTGCGGTTTGGGACAACTCTACAATAGCCGCATTGTTCGACATAGGATTCCCTCCTAAATTTAGGCGTAACAATCTCTCCCACATCATAACTTGTTCCCCCATTTTCACGCAAGGGGAAAAAAATCATGATTTCAAGAAATCGGGGTTAAGGCCTTCCAATTCCGGGACGACGAACAGCCCGTCCTTGCGGATCAGCACGTCGTCGAAGTAGACTTCTCCGCCGCCGTACTCGGGGCGTTGAATGAGAACGAGATCCCAATGGATGGACGAACGGTTGCCGTTGTCGGTCACCTCGTACGCCTGTCCCGGGGTGAAATGCAGGCTGCCCGCGATCTTCTCGTCGAACAGCGTATCCTTCATCGGATGAAGAATATACGGGTTAAAGCCGAGGCTGAATTCGCCGATATGGCGCGCGCCGTCGTCGCTGTCCAGAATCGCGTTGATCCGGTCCGTGTCGTTGGCCGTCGCTTCGACGATTTTGCCGTTCTTGAACGTGAATTTGACATTCTCGAACGTAAATCCGTTATAGACGCTCGGCGTATTGTACGAGATTGTGCCGTTCACGGAATTGCGCACCGGACAGGAATACACTTCTCCGTCGGGGATGTTGCGCTCTCCGGAGCACTTCTGGGCGCCGATGCCTTTGATCGAGAACGTCAGATCCGTGCCCGGGCCGACGATGCGAACCTTGTCGGTGCGCGCCATCAGCTGCTGCAGCGGGTCCATGGCGCGGTCCATCTTGGCGTAATCGAGATTGCAGACGTCGAAGTAGAAATCCTCGAACGCCTCGGTGCTCATGTTGGCCGATTGCGCCATTGAGCCGTTCGGATAGCGCAGGATGACCCACTTCGTCTTCTTCACCCGCTGCTCCATATGTACCGGATGGCGATGAATGCGATCGTACGCCTTCATGCGGTCCGCCGGCACGTCGGCCAGTTCGTTGGCGTTGTCGCCCGCGCGGATGCCGATATAAGCGTCCATTCGCTTCATCCGCTCCAAATCGTATTCGGCCCAAGTTTCCAACTGCGCGTCGGTGGCATTGAGAAGCAAGGTGCGAAGAACGGAGCGGTCCTCTATTTCGACGAACGGATTTCCCCCGAGCTTCGCCACTTCCTCGATCAGGCTCTTCAGCAATTCCCGTTCGGTGCCGATCATTTCGATAAGTACGTTTTCTCCCGGCTTGACTTTCACCGAGTAGCCGGCCAAGTTGGCGGCCAGCCGCCGGATTCGCGGATCTCTCATGATAGCTGCTCTCCTTCTGCTGTCGCTGTGTTCTTCTACATTGTACCACCTTAGGCTTTGGCAAGGAAATTCGTTTCCGAAGTTCGCTTCTCGCGATATGATTTCCCTTCCCACGAATAAGTCAGCTCCGTCAGCTCCGACATGCGGCCGGGAAACCAGCTCTTCGGATCGGCCGTCCAGATGACGACCGTATCGACCTTTAACGTATCCAGTGCGGCCTCCAGCTTACGCTCGGCGGCTTCCAGAGCGCTCCGAGCCTGCTCCGCGGCATACAACCGCTTATCCGCCCGGACTTCCGCCATCTCCTCCCGCAAGACGTCCGCAATGCGCCGTTTCGCCGCTTCCTCGTTCAGCCGAATGCGAATGCGCACGGGCTCGCCCGGCGTCGGAGGATCGGCGTAGGAGATCGACGCGTTGCGGCCGTTCAACGCTTCGAGCAGGCTCAGCGGCTTATACCCCGGACCGAACTCCCGGGACCGCCCCGCGTCCATACCCGGCTCCGTCCAGTTCAGCTTCAGATTGCCGTGACGGCTGACCTCTCCTTCGAACGCCGCCCTCGTCTCCATCTTCCCTCCGGGATTGTACAAAGCCAGCTCGCCCGCAAACCCGTAGCTGTCGCTGCCGGACAGCGCCGAAGCCGACAAAGCGAAAGCCTGATCCGCAGGCAGGCTCCCGACCCGCCCCATGCAGCCCGTCAACATCAGCAGCAGCCATCCCGCTCCGCAGATCGCTGCGCCAAACCGAATTGCCCCTTTCATTCCGATCCCCCCTTTCGCTTCGTATCGTTTCCCCATTTGCCTCGTCTATGCACCCGATCCCGAACATGCCCCCCAAACGCGCTCAGGCGGCGCCGGGATAATCTCCCGGCGCCGCCTGAGCTTCTCTGTCATTCCGTTAAGTTCCAGCCTATCCGACGACGATGCAGTTGCGCCCGTGGTGCTTCGCTTCGTACAACGCCATGTCCGCCTTATAGAACAGCGTCTCGACGCTGATCTTGTCGTCCTGCAGCCGCCATTCCGAAATGCCGCACGACACGGTCACCTGGGGGTTCGTCTCCGCCTCGACCCGCTGCCGAATTCTTTCCGCCACCCGCTGGGTCTGCTCCAGACTGAGCAACGGCAAATAGATCGCGAGCTCTTCTCCGCCCCATCGGGCCGCGATATCGCTGTCCCGAATCGACGTGCGAATGATCTGGCTGACCTGAATGAGAATGTCGTCGCCGACCTGATGACCGTAGGTGTCGTTGATTTTCTTGAAATGGTCAATATCGACGACAATCAGCGATCCGGAGCTGTCCCGAAGCTGCTTGCGGCCGATTCGTTCGTTCAAGTAGTGGCGCGCGTACAGGCCGGTCAGGTTGTCGGTAATGACCATCCTGCGCACTTCGGCATGCAGGGTAGCGTTCGAGATGGCCAAGCCCAGATGCGCCGACAGCACCTGCAGCAGCTTGTAGTTGTCGTAGGAGAAATGGTTCGGCTCCCGCTTCGCGATCATGACGGCGCCGATCACCTCCCCGTTGAGCAGCAGCGGCGAAGCGAGCAAGGAACGGGAAAGCGTCACGTCCATTAGCTTGGACGCGACGGGGGTCGCCGAACAGTAGTCCGACAAAATGATCGGTTCCTTCGTCGACCACATGACGCCGCAAAAGCCGTATTCCTTCGAATACGCGTCTCCGATCATCTCCGCCACGTTCGAGGACATCACCATGAATTGCTGCAGCGCCTTGTCGAACTGGAGGATGCAGCAAAAATCGGATTTGAATATCGCCAGCAGCTCGGCGGATGCGAACTGCATCGTCTCCGACAGCTTCAGGCTGCTGTTCAGCCTATGCGTGAGCTCGTTGATCAGGCGCAGTTCCCCGACGAGAACGTTGGCCTGCTCGTGAAGCTTGGCCTTCTCGAACGCGGCGCCCGCGGCCCCCGCCAGCATCGTGAGGAAGCTGATATCCGCTTCGTCGAATTGGCTCTCCGGCATATCCAGCCGGAGCACGCCGTACACGCCCTGCTTGCCCGACAGCGGCAGCGCGATGCGATGCCGGCCGGCCGACAGCTCCTCCCGGATTTTCCCGTCGAGGAACGCCGCCTTGCACAGGTCCATGTCGTTCAGATGAAAGGCGAGCGGACGGACTTTCTCATTGGGGCTCGTATAGTCCTGCGACAGAAACAGGTCCGCCTTGCAGATCGGGTATAGCTGTTCAAGGCTGTCCAGCACTTCGGACAGCACGTTCTCGACATCGATATGGTCGTTCAGCCGCCTCATGACGCCGAACAGAATGTTCCTGCGGGCTTCTTCCTTCTTGGACAGTTTGCGTTCCCTCAGCAAACCGCCGACGAACAAATTCTCGAAGTCCCGATAGATGCAGCTTCTTATATGAAGCGCCGCGGCCTGAAGGAGCTTCAGGTCGCCTGCTTGCGCCGCGCCCGCAGGGAGCAGGCAAGCGACGACCGCGCACGGAAAGCCGGTCGTTCTCGTGAAGATCGGCACGGCGATCGAATCGTATTCTTTCAGCTTGGCGACCCGATGCTCTTCCGCCCGCATCAGCGTCGGCCGGCAAGTGTCCAACGCCCTGCTGGCGGCCGTAGGACCTATTACCTCTTCGCTCCAGGAAGGAAGATCGGCTTCCGTCTCTTCCGGCACCCGATTCGCGACGACGTTCGTCCCGTCCGGATGGAGCAGCGCCATCGGCCCTCCGAGCCAAGGGAATCCTTCCACTTCTTCCAACCACTCCGCGAAGCCGTTCGTCAGCAAATCGTGGATATACGGCAAGTCCGCTTCGGTTAGCTCCTGCTTCTGCAGCCAGTGCGGCAGTTGCTGACGGGTGCGGGATGGATTCTCCGTATTGTCTTGCGTTTCGTGATGCTGCTGCATTTTCCGCTTAAGGACCATACCCGACACCTCCATCCCCCGATGTCTCTTTCTTTTTACTATACAATGAAACCGTGATTTTTGCACTAGCTTCATAGAAGTCCATAGCCTTCCGGCTTATTTTTTTAAGCGCTTTCTCTCCTGTCCTGCTTCGCCGGTCCGGTATTGCAAACCGTTGAACGAAACGAATGGTTCTTGACATTTCCCCTCAACTTCTTATAATATATCTTGTTGAATACTGGGCTTAGATCTTGTGGCACCCTCTCGGACGATCCACCAGCGGGCAGCGGCTGAACTTCCCTGCTGGAACCGGGCATTCCGGTTAAGGAAAATCCGCGCAACGAAACCCATTTTCAAAACCATATTCATTTTGAAAAAGGAGTTTTCACACACATGGCAAGATATACAGGTCCTAAGTTCAAGCTAAGTCGCCGCCTGGGCATTTCCCTGAGCGGATCGGGCAAGGAATTGAAACGCGCATTCCCTCCGGGACAACACGGCGCCAACCAACGCCGCAAAATCAGCGGATACGGCATGCAACTGCAAGAGAAACAAAAGCTTCGTCACATGTACGGCCTGAACGAGAAGCAATTCCGCAACTTGTTCGACCGCGCTTCGAAGCAGCAAGGTATCGCCGGCGACAACTTCTTGATCCTGTTGGAGAGCCGTCTCGACAATCTTGTCTACCGTCTCGGCTGGGCTAACTCCCGCTACGGTTCCCGTCAATTGGTCTCCCACGGCCACGTGACGGTCAACGGCAAGAAAGTCGACATCGCTTCCTACACGGTGCAAGTCGGCGACGTGATCGGCCTTCGCGAGCGTAGCCGCTCCCTGAAGTCGATCAAAGAAGCTCTGGAAGGACGTCACCACATTCCAGGCTACGTGGACTTCAACGCCAACGCAATGGAAGGCAAGTACACTCGTCTTCCGGACCGCGGCGAGCTGTCCCAAGAAATCGACGTTAAACAAATCGTCGAATTCTACAGCCGTTAATCGTCTTTCCAAGCCTCGGCGCCTCTCGTCTTCCTTATCCAAGGAAGCGAGGGGCGTTTTTTATTGCCCGCGGACGAAGTCTCGATTTTTCTCATTGACAATGATAATGAGAATTAATATCATTTTATGGAGAATCGATACGTCGAAGAGGAAAGCCGGTGCGTGCCCCCATGAAAAAAATCAAATTTTGCTGCCGGAACTTCAAGCACGGTTCCAAGTCCGTGTACAAAACGCTAAAAGCCGAGTACCCGGATCTCAAGCGCAAGAAAAAAGATTGCCTGGGCGTCTGCAAGCTGTGCACGAAGCAATGCATGGCTCTGATCGGCAAAACCGAAGTCGTCGTCGCCCCTTCCCCCGAAGCGTTGTACGAGAAATTGAAGCAGCGGATAGGATGACTCGACGCTTTATGGTACAATTCGGGTAGAAACTGCCAGATTCCATAAGGAGTGAGTCGCGAGATGATCAACGAAACTTTAAGCAAAGCCCTGAACGACCAACTGAACTACGAGCTGTATTCCTCGCACGTGTATTTGGCGATCGCGGCCTACTGCTCCGGCGAGAGCCTGGACGGCTTCGCCAATTTCTTCACCGTACAGGCGGAAGAAGAGAAATTCCATGCGATGAAAATCTACAAATACTTAAACGACCGCGGCATTCGCGTCACGCTGTCCGGCATGGACACGCCGAACAACGAATATTCGTCCGTGCTCGACGCTTACGAGCATGCCTACGAGCACGAGCAGGAAGTGACCCGGCGCATCTATCATCTGTCCGATCTGGCCCTCAACGACCGCGAGCATGCGACGATCCAGTTCCTCAAATGGTTCATCGACGAACAGGTCGAAGAGGAATCGATGTTCGACACGATCATCAACAAGCTTAAGCGGATCGACAAGGACAGCAACGCCTTCTTCATGATGGATGCCGAGTTCGCCGCCCGCACGTTCACTCCCCCGGCTCTGTAAGCCGCGCAAACGCGATAAGGATCGCCCGCTGTCGTCCTCGGATGACGGGGCGATCTTTTTTTGTCTGTCGAAAACACAACCTCCGCCCGATTGCTGCGTATAACCGTTACGGTACGGAATCGCAAGGCTCCCGGAGCAAGCGCGTTCCGCGGGAGCGACCTTCCAAGGAAGCCAAACTATGGTTATGTATGCTATAATAGTTCTGTTTGTTGAAGGAGGCTTTCTAAAATTATGACGACTACTAAACAACCCCCTTCGGAGCCAGAACGCAAGGGCGAAGGCTTCAAGACGGCGGGGAAAATCGCAGGATTCACCGTTCTCTGGCTGATCCTGTTCGGGATTCTGGCCGGACTCGTCGGCGCCGGAGCGGTAGCGGGCTTCGTCGCTTCCCTCGTTCATGAAGAACCGATTCGCGATCGTGCCTTCATAGAAGAAAAGATCAACGAAAACGCGATTACCGGATTCGTCTATTTCAACGACGGAACCCCGATCGGACAGCTCCGCTCGGAGGAGGACCGCAGGCCGGTCACCTACGACCAGATTCCGCAAATTATCGTCGACGCGGTCATCGCCATCGAAGACAAAAACTTCTTCACGCACCCCGGCGTCGATACGAACGGCCTGTTCCGCGCCGTGAAGCAGCAGCTGCTGAACGAGAGCGTACAGACCGGCGGTAGCACGATCACGCAGCAGCTCGCCCGGCGCGTCTTCCTGAACCTGGACCAGACGTCCAGCCGCAAAGCCAAGGAAATCTTCCTGTCGCTGCGCCTGGAACGGTATTTGAGCAAAGAGGAAATTTTGACGGCCTACTTGAACAAGGTGCCTTACGGCAACGGCTCCAACGGCTATCAAGTGTTCGGCATTAAAGCGGCGTCCAAGGGCATCTTCGGCATCGACAAGCTGGATCAGCTGAACATCGCCCAAGCGGCCTATCTCGCGGGCGTGCCGCAGCTCCCTTCCCTCTATTCCGCTTTTAACGGCAAGGGAGAGTTCAACGAGAAGAACTTCAAGCGCGCGGTCACGCGCCAGAAGCTCGTGCTCAGCCGCATGCTCGAGGAGAACAAGATCACGAAGGCGCAATACGACGAGGCGCTCGCTTTCGACTTGTACAAGTCGCTCGCCAAGCCTACGGAGAAAGCGTACAATACTTATCCTTACTTGATGCTCGAAGCCGAGCGGCAAGCCGCCGAGCTTCTCGTCATGAAGCAAAATCCGGATCTGACCCGCGAAGACTTGAAGAAGAAGGAAAACTCTTCCCTGGTCGAAGAAGCCCGCGCGCAGCTGCTGCGAGGCGGCTATAAAGTGACGACGACCATCGACAAGAAAATTTACAATTTGATGCACGATATCGCGGAAAACCCGGAAAACTTCGCGAAGGATCATCCGGTCAAAGGCGTGGAACAGATCGCCGCCGTCCTGATGGACCATAAGACGGGAGCGATTCTGGGCATGATCGAAGGACGCGACTTCCACATCGAGCAGATGAACTTCGCGACCCAGATGGTCCGGCAACCCGGCTCCGCGATGAAGCCGATCGCCGCTTACTTGCCCGCGATCGACAAAGGGCTCATACAGCCCGGCAGCGTTCTGGACGATTCTCCGATCATCCTGAAAAACGGCGGCGGAGGCTACCATATCCCGAAAAACTCCAACAACCGTTACTCGGGTCTTGTCACTGCGCGCCAAGCGTTAAACAGCTCTTATAACATACCTGCGCTGAAAATATTCCTGGACAAAGTCGGCATCAAGGATTCCTGGGAATTCGTACGTTCCCTCGGCATCACGACGCTGGTCAAGGAAGACGACGAAGCGCAAACGGGCGTTATCGGCGGCTTGAAGTACGGAACGTCCGTCGAGGAATTGACGAACGCCTACGCCGCAATCGCGAACAAGGGCGTGTTCAACGACGCTTACCTGATCGAGAGTATTCGCGACGCGAACAACCAGATCGTGTACAAGCACGAATTGAATCCGAAGCAGGTCGTCTCGGAGCAATCCGCCTACTTGATGACGGATATGCTGCGCACGGTCGTCACCAACGGCACGGCGACTTCCCTGATGTCACAGTACAAAAATTATAAGAATATCCCGATCGTCGGCAAAACCGGCACGACGCAAAACTATAGCGACGTCTGGTTCGAAGGCTTCACGCCGGACATCACGCTCGGAGTTTGGGCCGGATACGAAAAGGTCATTCATACGCTCTCCTCGGACAGCCACAGTCGGGCCCGCACGATCTGGGCCAAGATCATGAACGAAGTGACCGAGGCGAAGCCTGAGTTGTTTCCGACCAAGACGTTCGAGAAGCCGGACGACATCGTCTCGATGACGGTATCCAGCGTCAGCGGCAAGCTGCCTACGGACTTGACCAAGCAAGCGGGCAAACTGGTCACTGACATTTTCAACCGCAAGTTTATTCCGACCGAGTCCGACGACGCTCTGGTCAAGGTCAAGTATATTTCCTACAACGGGGTCAATTATTTGCCTCAGGACGGCACGCCTGAAGATCTGCTGCGGGAATCCGTCATGGTCGTCCGGGAATCGCCGCTCGACACGTTGATCGAGGAACTGCAGGCGAAGCTGGGTCAAGTCGCGGCCCAAAGCCGCAAGCCTCTCGCGTATTACTTGCCTAAAGACGCGGGCGAAAGCGCGCCCTCCAAGATCGACCCGAGAGTCGAAGACGGAGCCGTGCCAAGTGCGCCGCGCAACGTGGCGGTCGAGACGCTCAACAACATAGCGAGAATAACGTTTAGCGCGCCTCCGCAAGCGGACGTCGCCGGCTATCGTCTGTACCGCTCCATTAACGGAAGCCCGTTCCAGAAGGTCGAAGCTTCCTTGCCTGTCGGAGAAGACTTGAAGTTCGTCAACTACATCAGCGCCCGCCAATCGTACAGCTACTACGTGACGGCCGTGGACGTCGCAGGCAACGAATCGGTTGCGAGCGACATCATCTCGACGGACGGCGGCATCATCGTCGATCCTACGCTGCCCGGCCAGACGGACCCGGGAACCGGCAACGGCGACGGCGGCGACAATCCGGATACCGGGGTTCCTCCGGAAATTCCAAGCGGCGGCAACAGCAACGCTCCGTCTTCGCCTAGCGGCCTGAACGCTCGCGGCACGGATATCGGTGTCGTCCTGACCTGGAACGCGAATCCTTCGGAAGAAGGCGTAACCCAGTATCAAGTCTGGTACAGCGGCTCAGAGAACGACAAATACAAGCTGCTGGGCACGACCGAATCGACTTCCTTCGAGTATATCGCCCCCGCTTCCGCGGGCTGGTACAGAATTACGGCGATCAGCCCGTCCGGGGAATCGTCGCCGACTTCCGCCGTCGAAGTCAGATCGGGCGGATAAGGAACTTAATAATAAAAAGGGACGAAGCAGATTGGATTCTGCTTCGTCCCTTTTTTGTCGCCGTAAGACGGCGGCGCAACTTCGATTAATCCTCGATCGTGGACAAGTCGCCCGTCGGCAAGTTCAGCTCCCAGGCTTTCAGCACGCGGCGCATGATTTTACCGCTGCGCGTCTTCGGAAGTTTGTCCTTGAACTCGATCTCGCGCGGCGAAGCGTGAGCCGACAAGCCTTCCTTGACGAACTTCGCGATGTCCGCCTTCAGCTCGTCGGACGGCTCGAAGCCTTCGCGCAGCGAGATGAACGCCTTGATGATCTCGCCGCGAAGCGGATCGGGCTTGCCGATGACGCCGGCTTCCGCGACGGCGGGATGCTCGACCAGCTTGCTCTCGACCTCGAACGGCCCTACCCGCTCTCCGGACGTATTGATGACGTCGTCGATTCTTCCTTGGAACCAGAAGTAGCCTTCTTCATCCTTGTAGGCGGAATCTCCGGAGACGTACCACCCCGGAATATGGAAGTACTCCTGGTACTTCGTCGGGTTGTTCCAGATTGTGCGCATCATCGACGGCCAAGGCGTCTTGATCGCCAGATTGCCCATCCGGAACGGAGGCAGCTCATTGCCTTGATCGTCGATGATGGACGCCTGCACGCCCGGAATCGGGCGTCCCATCGAGCCCGGCTTGATCTCCATGCTCGGATAGTTGCAGATCAATTGTCCGCCGGTTTCCGTCATCCACCACGTATCGTGGATGCGCTGGCCGTACACGCGGTTGCCCCAGCGCACGACTTCCGGGTTCAGCGGCTCGCCAACGCTCAGCACGTGGCGAAGGCTGGACAGGTCGAACGATTTGACCGCGTCGTCGCCGGCCCCCATCAGCATCCGGAACGCGGTAGGCGCGCTGTACCAGACGGTTACTTTATATTTTTCGATCGTGGCGTACCAATCCTGCGGACTGAAACGTCCGCCGCGCACGACGTTCGTTACGCCGTTGAGCCAAGGAGCGAAAATGCCGTAAGACGTTCCCGTTACCCAGCCGGGATCGGCCGTACACCAGTATACGTCGTCTTCGCGCAAATCAAGCACGATGCGTCCGGTATGGTAGTGCTGAACCATCGCGTTCTGGACGTGGAATACGCCTTTGGGCTTGCCCGTAGAACCGGAAGTATAATGAAGAATGAGGCCGTCTTCCCGCTCCAGGAAGGTCACCTCGGCTTCTTCCGAAGCTCCGGCCATCGCCTTGGAGAAGTCGATGATGCCGTCTCCTTCTTCCACGGAATCCCCATATACGAGAACGTGCTTCAGTTCGGGCAATTCCGCCCTGGGCACACGAGAGAGCAATGCGGGAGTCGTGATCAGCGCGACGGCGCCGCTGTCCTGCAGACGATCCCTGACGGCGGTTTCCATAAACGCTTCGAACAACGGGCCTACGACGGCGCCGACTTTGATCGTCCCAAGCAAGCTGAAGTACAGCTCCGGCGTCCGGGGCATAAAAATAAAGACGCGGTCGCCCTTGCCCACTCCCAACCCGCGAAGCACATTGGCGAAACGGTTGGACTGCTTGGACAGATCCGCGAAAGTATAGCTCTCTTCGCGATGGTTGTCGCTGTAGTGAAGCGCGACTTTGTCGCCGCGGCCTTCCGCCAGATGCCGGTCGATCGCCTCATGCGCCATGTTCACCTTGCCGGTGGTCGACCACGTAAAACGCTGCTCGACATCCGCCCAGTTAAAGCTGTTTACCGCCTCTTCGTAAGATGCCATGTTGGACACCTTCGCCGTAACGGCTAATTTTTCGTCCGATTGCAATGTCACACTCCATCACCTTCCCATTGAAATGCGGGTACCCGTTATGCCGTATGCGCTTTCATGAACTCGAGGTTACCCCTCTACCAAAGCCATTATACCACAGTGCATCCGAGCTCTGCATAGTAGGCAAGGACAAAATCTCCCATTGCAGGGGCAATATTCTGTTACAGGGTCGCTTCTAAGCCCGTTGCATGCCGCTAATGTGCTATAATATACGGAGCATAAACACGGTTAACAAGGGGGGAACGGCATGGAGCACATTAAAAAATACGTCCGTCATACGATTGAACGGCACGGCCGATCCCTAATCGTGGAAGGACCTATAGCGCCCGAAGAGCTTCAGAAGCTGACGATGCATCCGAAGCTTGACGCTTTCCGCAGACCCGCGGAGCAGCACGTCGCGTTGGTTGAAATCGCGGAGCTTCCGGAAGGCCGAATTATCGCGGCGCGGGACGGAGACGTCATCGTCGGCTACGTCACCTTCCACTATCCCGACGAAATGGAACGTTGGTCGGAAGGCGGCATGGAAGATCTCGTCGAGCTCGGGGCGATCGAGGTCGCCGACGACTACCGCAATTACGGACTGGGCAAAGCGTTGATATCCGCCGCGTTCGAAGACGGCCAACTGGACAATATGATCGTCTTCACGACCGAATATTATTGGCACTGGGATCTGGAATCGAGCGGGCTGAACGTCTGGGAGTACCGGGAGATGATGGAACGGCTGATGAAATCGGTCGGCATGGTCTGGTTCGCCACGGACGATCCGGAGATTTGCGCGCATCCCGCGAACTGTCTCATGGTCCGAATCGGCAAAGACGTTCCGCTGTCCTCTGCCGAGCAATTCGACCGCGTTCGGTTCAGACAACGTTTTATGTATTAGAAAGGCAGGCGACCTTATCTGGCTTCCAATACGATATGGATTGACAATCAAGCATCCGGGCATTATCGCTTTTCCGACGATCATCCCTTTCACCCGGTCAGGCTGGCGCTGACGGAAAATTTGCTGAGGGAGAGCGGTGCGCTGGACGACAGACAATCCCTTCCTCCCTTCTCCGTCGCCGAAGCCGAGAAGAGAGTCCGGGACATTCATAGACCCGACTACATCGAGGTCGTGCAGGCGCTGAGCGTTGCCGAGCCCGATATGAAAGCGCTTAGCTTGGCGGACCGTTACGGACTGGAGGCGGACGGAGATACTCCGTACTTCCCCGACATGCATCAGGCGGCGATCGAGCTGGCGGCGGGCTCCATGGCCGCCGCGGACGCGGTCATGTCGGGTAAAGCGACGCGGGCGATGCATCTGGCCGGCGGGCTGCATCATGCTTTCCAGGAGCGGGCTTCGGGCTTCTGCGTCTATAACGACGCGGCCGCGGCGATCGCCCATGTGCGCGAGAAATATTCGGCCCGCGTCCTCTACATCGATACGGACGTTCATCACGGGGACGGAGTTCAATGGTTTTTTTACACCGATCCGGACGTATTCACGCTGTCGATTCACGAGACGGGCAAATTTCTGTTTCCCGGAAGCGGCTTTCCTCACGAGAGAGGCGACTCTTCCGGCTACGGAACCTGCTTAAATGTCTCCATGGAGCCTTACACCGAAGACGATTCCTGGCTGGAATGCTTCGGCAAGGCGATCGAGAGCGCGGCCCGCGCGTTCCGTCCGGATCTCATCGTCAGCCAGCACGGCTGCGACGCGCACGCATTCGATCCGCTCGCCCATATTCATTGCAGCATGCGCATTTATCGGGAGATGCCGAAAATGATTCGCGGGCTCGCAGACCGTTATACGGACGGGAAATGGGTCGCCCTCGGAGGCGGAGGGTACGATCACTGGAGAGTCGTGCCGCGGGCTTGGAGCCTGCTGTGGATGGAAATGAACGATCATCCTCTGCTCGCTTCCATCGACGCCCAAGCGGACGGCGGCTTGCTGCCGAAAGGTTGGCCCGGCGTGCCATTGGATCGCTTGCCGGACTACCCGCTTCCATCCACCTGGCTGGACGACTTGGAGACTTGGACGCCGATGCCGCGTCGGGCCGAGATCACCGACAAAAACCTCAAAAATCTCGAAATCGCGCTGCAGCACATCGGGTAAAAAAAGGCCGCGCCGCAGATCTCCGGATAAATCCGGGATGACTGCGGCGCGGCTCTGTTTATATCGGTTGACTCAAAGCGACGCGACCATTTTCTCGACGATTGCGTAAGAGCGGTTGGACGCTTCCACTGTGAACTCGGCGAAGTTCACGTGCGCCGATCCGTCGGCTTTGTCGGACATCGAGCGGATGATGACGTGAGGGATGCCGTTCATGAAGCACACCTGCGCGACCGAAGCCCCTTCCATTTCCGTACAGGCCCCTTCGAACTGCTCATGCAGCGTCTTCACAACCTCGCGATCGGCAATGAACTGATCTCCTGACAAAATCTTGCCGACCTTGCAGCGCCCCGGATACAAGGCGCGTCCGGCCTCTTCGGCCAATGCGACGAGCTTCTCGTCGGCTTTGTACTCCGATATGTCCTGATACGGAATCGTTCCCCGCGGAAAGCCGAGCGCGGTAACGTCGATGTCGTGCTGAAGGCTGCTGGAGGAGATAACGATATCCCCGATGTTCAGGTCCGGATCGACCGCGCCGGCCACCCCGGTAAACAGAACCGCATCGGCTCCGAACTTGTCGATCAAGATCTGCGTGCATACCGCCGCATTCACTTTGCCGACGCCCGAACGGGTCAGTACGACCTTCTTCCCGCGAAAAACGCCGCGATGGTACGATATGCCCGCATGGATCTCCGTTTGCTTGTTGTCCATTTGCTCAAGCAGAAGCTCAATCTCCTCCTGCATCGCTCCGATAATGCCGATCGTTCCGAACGTCATCCCAAATCCGTCCTTCCTTGCCAGTCGATTAAGTTAGGTCCCACAAAAGAGGCCCTGCTTCGGCGAGCTCGCCGAGCAGGGCTTCCGTTATTGCAAATGTCAGTTGCCTTTCGGTCCGGCAACGGAACGACGCAAGATTAATTCATGCGGCAACGTTACCGTAGCGTTGTCCACGGTTTCTTTCTTCATCAGCTTCGTCAACAGTCTCATCGAGACCGCTCCGATATCGTACATCGGCTGGGCGACCGTCGTCAGAAGCGGGCGCACCATCGACGAAATCCGGCTGTTGTCCACGCTGATCACGGATACGTCTTCGGGAACGCTAAGTCCGGCGTCCTGAATGCAATGAACGGCTCCGATCGCCATCTCGTCCGTCGCGGAGAATACCGCCGTCGGGCGATCCGGCAAATCGAGGAAATACTGCATCGCCTCGATGCCCGATTCGTACTTGTAGTTGCCGACGCGCACGTAATCTTCGCGATGGGGCAGGCCGGCTTCCTCCAACGCGCGCTTATAGCCTTGATAACGAGCGTATCCGTTCGCCGGATCCTGCAGCGTGCCGCTGATCATCGCGATCGACCGGTGTCCTTCCCCGATCAGCTTCGTCACCGCGTCGAATGCGGCCGCTTCATGATCGATGTCGACGGAAGGAATCGCTCCCTTCTCGTCCTTCGTTCCGCACAGCACGATCGGCACGTTCGACGTCTTGAACGCCTGAATATGCTCGTCCGTAACCGCGCCGCCCATGAACAGCAAGCCGTCGACCTGCTTCTCGAGCAGCGTGTTGATGACGCGGATTTCTTTGTCTTTGCGCTTGTCCGCATTGCAAAGAATGATATTGTAGTGGTACATGTTGGCAATATCTTCGATGCCTCTGGCGACTTCCGCGAAGTTCGCGTTCGCGATGTCGGGGATGACGACGCCGACCGTCGTCGTCTTCTTGCTCGCCAAACCGCGCGCGACCGCGTTCGGCCGATAGCCGAGTCTCTCTATCGCCTCGTAAACTTTTTTGCGCGTCTGAGGCTTGACGTTAGGATTATTGTTGACGACGCGGGATACCGTCGCCATCGACACGCCTGCTTCCCGTGCCACGTCGTAAATAGTTACCGTCACAATGATTCGCTCCAATGTTCATGACCGCAAACCGGAGGTTTGTCCCATCATGGATTATTAAGGTAATGATACGACAAAACCGCATGTTTAGCAATCAAACCTATATAATGTAGTTCAAAAAGTCCAATTTTGATCACGAAGGGACTCGGAGAAGCGGATTCGGCGTCGAATCTTGCATTCAGCCGGGCCTTCCGGTGCTCATGTAGCTTCCACTACGTTCCGCTCCTCAGTCCCTAAGCTTCATACAACCTTCTTGGTGCTGAAAACCGGACTTTTCGAACCTTCATTTGAACGGTAGTTCAAAAAGTCCAATTTTGATCACGAAGGGACTCGGGGAAGCGGATTCGGCGTCGAATCTTGCATTCAGCCGGGCCTTCCGGTGCTCATGTAGCTTCCACTACGTTCCGGCCCGGCTTAAGAGCCGTTAGCCGAAGCTCCGAACTTTTCGGACAGGAAGTCGTAAGTAATATGCCAGTGGGAAGTGTTCCATACCGCCTCGCCGTCCTTCACCAGAATGACCTGGGGGGAAGCGTGCTTGACGCCGAGCCGCTCCGCGATTTCGTTGCTGACCGGGCGGTCCTCGATGACATGGACGATCGCGTAATCCACTTTTTCCGAACGGTCGTTCTCGATATAACGAACCGTCTCTTCGCGGGCTCCGGCGCTGATCGGGCAGCTTGTGCTGTGCTTGAATACGAGCAGCGGTTTGCCCGAAGATCCTTCCAGCACGGCGTTCCATTGCTCAAGAGACGTAAGCTGTTGCAGATTGGCCATTAGGTAGTTCCCTCCTTGAAAATCGTTACGAATATCGTAGCAGAAAATGGAGTGGCACGCAAAATAACCGCTCCGAAATACAAAAGGGGTTGCCCCGTCCGGGACAGCCCCTCTCATCTGCGCTATGAAACGTATTGGGCACTCAATTGGCTCAGACGCGTATGTATTTCGTTCTTCCAGCGTTCGTCTTCCAACGATGAAGCGATAAGCAGCAGATCGAGCAGTTGATCGATTCTCTCCTCGGTCGCCCTCGCGATCGCCGCCGCTTGCAGCGATTCGGAAACGTGCAGCGCTTGCGACAGAACGCCGGCCCATTCGTGAACCTGATCGAACGGGATACTGCCCGGGTCGGGTCTGGCGCCAAGCTGGCCGACCAGCTTGCCGACATCCTCCTTCACGCCCGGAAACACGTCGTTCCTTCCGCATCCCGGACAATTGTACACCGGGACGTTGTTGATATTGACTTTTCTCGCGAAAATGACGGTACGGAGACCCAGGCTCATTTCTTCTCCGCATGAGCAACGTTTAAGCAACGGCATTCTCTCCTTAATTACAAAGAGCTATCCGTAACATATTCGCTCACCGCCGCTTTTTCTCCTGCTCAAGAAGCGGTGTAATTTCTGGAACGGCGCCTATTAAATAGTCGGTAGATCAGCAGCACGAGCAGGCTCGCCGCCGCGGCTCCCATGCCGTCGTGAAGCAGGTCGAGCGGGTCCGGGCTGCGCATGGGCACGAACGATTGGTGCCATTCGTCCGTCAGTCCGTACACGACGCAAACGGCGATATTAAGCAGACAGCCTCCCCATGTCGCCGACCGCGCGCCCATCCCGTACGCGATCGTCAAGGCCAGGATGAAATAGGCGACGTAGTGCATCGGATTAAAATCGGATAAAAAAGGCAGCCAGCGCTGAACCCACGGCAGCACGCTGTCGAGCTGGTCCCCGCTTCGCGACGAGGATATGAATATGGCGATCATGCAGAGCAGCGCCGGTATGTACCTCCATTTTCCCTTCATGCGGATCACTCCTCTCTCTTGCCTGGCCGCGAACGTGAAGGAAGGGCCAAGTTCTGGTACAATGGATGTCTGATCCCTATCGTTCTATCGAAATGGAGGTGGCCTGCCTTGGCCTCGACCAAAAGAGTCGTATGTTTGCTGGATGACGAATTCGAAGATTTGGAGCTTTGGTATCCGGTCTACCGCGCGCGCGAAGAAGGCGCGGAAGTGCTGTACGCCGGACCGGTGCAAGGCCGCAAGCACATCGGCAAGTACGGTGTTCCCGCCGTGGCCGATATCTCGTACGACGGGCTGGACGCCGACAAATTCGACGGCTTGCTCGTTCCCGGAGGCTGGGCCCCGGACAAAATCCGCAGAGACCCTCGCGTGCTCGAGTTCGTGCGCCGGATGGACGCCGCCGGCAAGCCGATCGGCCAAATCTGTCATGCGGGATGGGTGCTCGTCTCCGCCAAGATCTTAAACGGCAGGACGGTAACCTCGACGCCCGGCATCCGCGACGACATGGAAAACGCCGGAGCGACATGGGTGGACGAGGCTGTCGTCGTCGACCGCAATCTCGTCTCCGCCCGCAGACCGCCCGATCTTCCACCGTACGCGAAGGCGTTCTGCGACCTGCTGTTCGGCCGCTAACGCTGGCGGCCTCTCGCGGCCGTTTTGGCCCTCGCCCGCCCGTTCGCCGCTTCTGGCGCTCGGAGCGGGCTTTTTTTGGCGCGCAAACGCGGCAGCCGGCCGTTCACGCTACACAAGCGGGTTGGCGCTGCCCGGGGCGAGCGCCGCTTCTGCGTGGAACTGGCGGGCAAGCTCGCGCGCTTCCTTCGACGTCCTGCAGCGGAACAGGCCGTCGAGCAGCCTGCGGCTGTCGGAGGCTTTGGAGCGCAGCAGGCGCTCCTTCACCGGCAGAATCGCCTGCGCGGAGAGGCTCAGTTCGTCGATGCCAAGCGCGAGCCAGATCGGCAGCGCGTTCACGTCGCCCGCGATCTCCCCGCAAATATTGACGGGGATTCCCTTCGCCTTGGCCGCTTGCGCGACCGAGCGGATCATCCGCAATATCGCCGGGTGGAACGGTTCGTACATGTGGCTGATCTGCTCGTTCATCCGGTCGACCGCCAGCGTGAACTGGATCAGGTCGTTCGTGCCGATGCTGAAGAACGACGCCTCCTCGGCCAAAATATCGGCGATCGCCACGGCGGCCGGAACTTCGACCATAATGCCGGCCTTGATATCGGAGCGGAACGGAACGCCTTCGGCCTCCAGTTCGCGCTTCGCTTCGGCCAGCACCTCGTTCGCTTCGCGCACCTCTTCGACAGACGTAATCAGCGGGTACATGATCTGTACGTCGCCGTAGTTCGACGCCCGCAGAATGGCGCGAAGCTGAATTTTGAACAAATCTTTGCGCTTGAGGCTGAAGCGGATCGCCCGGAAGCCGAGGAACGGGTTCTCCTCCTCGGGCATTTCGTAGTAGTCCAGCTGCTTGTCTCCGCCGATGTCGAGCGTGCGGACGACCAGCGTCTCGCCTTTCAGCTTCTGGACGGCGGTCCGATACACCTCGAACTGCTCCTCTTCGGAAGGAAAATGAGATCTGTCCATGTACAGGAACTCCGTCCGGAACAAGCCCACGCCCTGCGCGCCGTTGCCCAGCGCCGCTTCCAGCTCCTTCAGAGAGCTGATGTTCGCCGCCAGCGTGAGCGACAGGCCGTCCATCGTCACCGAAGGCACTTCGGCCAGCTTGAGCAGCTGCTCCTTCTGCGCGATCAGCCGCCGACGCATCTCGGTGTAGCGGGCAACCATTTCCGGCGTCGGATCAACCTGAAGCATGCCCGTCTCGCCGTCGAGAATCAGCAGATCTCCCGTGCCGATCGGCTGCTCCAGCTTGCCTTCCGCGCCCATTACCATCGGAATGCCGAACGCCCGCGCCATGATCGCCGAATGCGACGTCGGGCTGCCGACCATCGTCACGATGCCGAGCACGAGCTCCGGCTTCAGATGAACGAGCTGCGAAGGCGACAGCTCTCGCACGACGAGTACGAAGGGCTGGGTATCCTCCGGCAGCGAAATCTCCGGCGCGCCGAGCAGATGCTTCAGGAGCCGGTTGCCCACGTCCTTGATGTCCAGCGCTCTCTCTTTCATATACTCGTCGTCCAGAAGGTCGAACATCGTGACGAAGTGATCGATCGCTTCCTTGACGGCTACTTCGGCCACCTTATACTGCCGCTGGATGATGCCCTGAATCTCGTTCATGAACACCGGATCTTCCAGAATCGCCAGATGGGCGTCGAAGATGCTCGCCTCCTCGGAACCGACCGCCTCGTCCAGCTCCGTCTTCATCTGGCTGATCTCCGTCTTCGAACGGCGAATCCCCTCGTACAGCCGGTCGAACTCCTTGGCCAGATCGCCTACGTCGATCTTCTGATCCGGCAGCTCCCACTCCCAATGCGGAAGCACGAAGGCTTTGCCGATCGCGATCCCCTGCGACGCCCCCAATGCCTGTATCATTTCTCCGCCCCCTTGTTCTCTCTCTCGTGCACGACAACCGACATGACTGCGGCCTGACCCTTTTTGACCGCTTTATACGGAGCGAACCTCCAGGACTTGACCTTGTCGCTGTTCGTAATGACCATCGGCGTCTCCAGCGATTTGGCGTGCTGCTTCAGCGTCGGAATATGGAACTTCAGCAGCGGCTGACCCGGGGACACTTCGTCTCCTATCTGGACGAGCGCCGTGAAGCCTTTGCCTTCCAACTGGGAGGTGTTGATGCCGACGTGCAGCAGCACTTCCAGGCCGTCCTTCGTCACGAGACCGATCGCATGGAGCGAAGGGTGGATGTGAATGATCTTGCCTTGCACCGGAGCGACCAGCTCTCCCTTGTCCGGGACGAACGCGACGCCCCGGCCGACGAGCCGTCCGGAGAAGATCGGATCGTCGACCTCCTCGAGCGGAATCATCCTCCCCTGCACCGGGGAATGGAACTGGATCTGCTGCACGTCGGTCTGCATGATCTTGTGGATCTCTTCCCGGATCAGCTCCGAGAATGTGCCGAACACGACTTGCACGTGGCCTCCGCCAAGGCGGATGACGCCCGCCGCCCCGAGGTGACGCAGCGACTGCACGTCGACTTTGCGGTCGTCCTCCAAAGTCAGCCTCAACCGGGTGATGCAGGCTTCGAGCCGAACCATGTTCTCCTTGCCGCCGAGCGCTTGCAGAATAAGCGGCGCCCGGTAAGGGATGTCCCCCGCCCAATCGTCCAGCCGGGTCGAATCCTCGCGCCCCGGAGTGGCGAGCTGGAAGCGGCGAATGCTCCACCGGAACAGCACGTAATACAGCAATCCCGTAGCCGCCCCGATCGGCAGCAGCAGCCAGCCTCTCTGGGCGAGCGGCAGGTTGACCAAGTATTCGAGCACTCCGGCGGAGAACGCGAAGCCGTGATGGATGTCGAGCTCGTAGACGAGCCACATGACCCCGCCCGACAACACCGCGTGAATGAGGAACAAGTACGGCGCGACGAACAGAAAGGCGAATTCGACCGGCTCGGTAATGCCCGTCAGGAACGAGCCGAGCGCGGCCGCGCGAAACTGCTTGCTCGTCTTCGGCTTCAAGTCCTCGCGCGCTTCGTGAATGATCGCGAAGGCGACGGCGGGCAAGGCGAACATCATCGTCGGATACAGGCCGGCCATGAAGATGCCCGCGGAAGTATCCCCGGCGAAGAAGCGCGGCAGATCGCCGAAGTAGACCGCTCCGTCCGCCCCTTGATATTCCCCGACCTGAAACCAGAACAGATGATTCAAAATATGGTGCAGTCCGAAGGCGACGAGAATGCGGTGCAGAAACCCGTACAGGAACACGCCGAAGCCGCCTGCGGAATAGACGAGCGTTCCCGCCGAAGCCGCCCAGCTCTGCAGCCCTTCTCCGAGACCGATCATCAACCAGGCGAACGCGAGCGACACGGCGCTCATAAACAACGGAACGAACCGCGAGCCTCCAAGGAACTGCAAATACTCGGGCAGCCGGAAAGACTTGAAGCGGTCGTGCGCCCAAGCGGACAAAATGCCGATGACCACCCCGGCGAACATTGACGGCTGAACGCCGTTCGGATCGTAGGTATGGGCCACGACATGAAAAATAAACATCCCGACGAGCGCCCCCATGCCCGCCGTTGCGGACTGGTTGGACATCCCGAGCGCGATGCCGATGGCAAACACGTAGGGAACGTATTCAAAAATCGCCATGCCCGCGGCGTGCAGCATCTCGGGCACTTGCTCCCATCCGAACGAATCCCACGGCAGCCGCGCCAGCATCAGAAAGATGGCTGCGGCCGGCAGCACCGTCATCGGCAGCATCATCGCCCGGCCCAGCCTTTGCAGGTAACCGATTCCGTACATGCGTCTCCTCCTCCCCGCAACGATCTCGCGGCGCCGCCGTCAGCCAGGACGACGGCGCCGCGGAAGGGAACGGGCAATCTGCTTAAGCCTTACCGTTCGGCAGCAGAATGGAATCTTCCACTTTAATGCAGCGATCCATGATCACGTTAAGCCCGCCTTCGGCGGCGAGCGCTCCCGCTTCCTCGTTCAGAATGCCGAGCTGGAGCCACAGCGTCTTCGCGCCAATCTCGACGGCTTCCCGGGCGATCGGAGGCGTATGCTCCGGACGGCGGAATACGTTAACGATGTCCACCGGCTCCGGAATGTCCTTCAACGAAGCGTACACTTTCTCTCCGAGAATCGTCTCCGCGTTCGGATTGACGGGAATGATGCGATAGCCTTTGCGCTGCATCGCTTCGGACACCATATGCGACGTCTTGGACGGATCGTCGGACAGACCGACGACGGCGATCGTGGCGGATTGCTCCAAAATACGTTTGATCTCTTCTCGGGACGGGTGAACGTAAGCCATCCTTCAAACCTCCCTTAATTTAGAAGTTGTTCAAAAAATCCACTTTTGATCACGTACTTTCAGAAACAAGCGAACCCGGGTAGTCTGTCCATTCGACCTGGGCGCCAAGCGACTTCAGGTGATCGAAATAGATCGGATACGATTTGGCGACATGGTGCGCGTCCTTGATGCGAATCGGCTTGGCGGAACGAAGGCCGACGATCGTCAGCGCCATAATGACGCGGTGATCGTAGTGCGCGTCGATCTCCACGCCCCCTTCCACGCCTTCCGGACGGCCGTGGACGATAATCTCGTCCCGCTTCTCCTCGACGTTCGCGCCCGCCTTGCGGAGCTCCGTCAAGTAGTCGGTAATGCGGTCGCATTCCTTGTAGCGCAAGTTCTCCACGTTATAGAAACGGGAAGTGCCTTCCGCGAACACGGCTGCGGCGACCATCGCCAGCACGCCGTCGGTGAACTCGTCTCCGTCGAATTCGCCCGCCGTCAGCTTGCCGTTGCCCTTGACGCGCACGATGCCGTTCTCATGCGTAAGCGGAACGTTCATCGCCTTCAACACGTCGACGACGGCCCGCTCGCCCTGCTTGCTGTCTTCCTTCAGCCGGTGAACGACGACGTCCGATTCGGTGACGGCCGCGGCGGCCAGAATGGCAGCCGAGCCCGGGTAGTCGCCCTGGACGACGTACGTCTGGGCCTTATATTTCTGCTTGCCGGGAATCCGGTAACGCATCAGATCTTCGGACGCCTCGATAACGATGCCCGCTTGCTCCAGCACCTCCAGCGTCTGGCCGACGACGACTTTCGATTTCAGGTCGTGCAGCACTTCGATCTCGCTGTCTTCGTCCAGAAGCGGCGTCAGGAACAGCAGGGAGCTGAGAAACTGGGAGCTGACGTTGCCCGACACCTGGATTTTGCCGCCGCGGGGCTGACCGCCGCGAATCGTCATCGGCAGCCGCCCGTTCTGATGCTCGATCCGAACGCCCATGCTCTCCAGCGCGACGATCAAGTCGTCGTGCGGACGCTTGCCGAGGGAAGCGGGGTACGAATTGACGAAATGCACTTCGGGGAGTAAAGCCGCCACGGACATAATGAAACGAAGCACGGCGCCCGCGTTGCCGACATCCAGTTCCTTCGTCGGACGAGGGTTGCGGCCGAAGCCGGTAATGACGATCTTCTCGTCGTCTTCCTCGACGACTGCGCCGAGGTCGCGGATGCAGCGCCGCATCGCTTCGCCGTCTTCGCTGTGCGCGGGGTACAGAATCGTGCTCGTTCCTTCCGCCAGCGCGGAGACGAGCAGATAGCGGGTCGTATAGTTTTTCGAGGACAGCGCTTGAATCTCGCCGTTCAGTTTGCCAGTCGGGGTTACAATCATATCCATGTTCGTTATACACGCTCCTTGGAAGCTATTAATGATAGATTAGCCAGCCTAATCCGACGCCGGCCGCGGTCAGCGCCAGGCCGCCGGCATAAGTCGCGGCCAAGTAGACGATCAGCGTCCGCCTTGCGGCCGCTCCTCCGCGAAGCATCGTCGCTTTCTGCACGTTCAGGGTGGAGTAGGTCGTCAGCCCGCCCAGAAAGCCGATTCCGGCAAAAGCGTAGGCCGCGGCGTTGCGCTGCTCCAGTCCAAGTCCGATAAATAGGCCCAGCGCCAGCGAACCGGCCAGATTCACGGCAAGCGTGCCGTAAAATCCGGGCTTGTCCTTGGAAGAGAACCAGCGGCCGACTCCGAAGCGCAGCAGCGTGCCCGCCGCTCCCCCAAGGCCGACCAGGCATGCGAGACCGAGACCGCTCATGTCCGCTTCGCCCCTCTCTTGCCCAAGGTCAAGCCCAGCGCAGCCAACGCCCAGCCCGCCGCCGCGCTGGCCAATACGTAAGCCGCGGCGAAGCCGTAGGCCCGATGTTCCAGCAGCAGCCACAGCTGCCCATTAAACGCGCTGAACGTCGTATACGAGCCGAGAAAGCCCGTGCCCAGCACCTCGCCGATCCAGGACGAGGCCGATCGGCCCGCGAGCCAGCCTGTCAGCAAGCCCAGCAGCAGCGAGCCCGACAAGTTGATGAATGCCGTCGCCCACGGAAAAGCGTCCGGGGTTGCCGAGACCGGGAACAGAAATCCGACCCCGTACCGTGCGAGCGCTCCCAGAAAGCCCGCAAGAGCGATGCCGAGCACGATTCTCATCATCATTACCGCCTATCGTTTGACAGCGCCGTGCGCATTTTCTTATGATGAATCTATACTCTTGGAAAGAAGGCTGGTCCCCGCATGAGTCATTATGGAACGATAACCGTGGAGGAACTGAAAGCCCGGCTGGACGCCGGGGAAACTCCGCATATGATCGACGTTCGCGAAGAGGAAGAAGTCGCCCAGGGCATGATCGACGGCGCTCGTCATCTTCCGCTCGGCCAAGTGCCGCAGCAGCTCGACGCAATCCCGAAGCACGAGGAAGTCATCCTCATCTGCCGCAGCGGCGCGCGCAGCGACAGAGCTTGCCAGTATCTCGCTTCGCTCGGCTACGAGGGCGCCACCAATCTGCTCGGCGGCATGCTTGCTTGGAACGAGCTCGACCAGGCTTAAAAGCCGTCGCGAGGGCTGAGGTTACGCGTTCAGCGTTACAGCCAGCCCTCCGGCAGCCCCCGAAGCAGCTCCTCGGCGACTTCTTCGGGAGACTTGTCCGTCGTGTCCACTCTCGCATGCGCGAAATCGTAGGCATGCCGCCTCGATTCCAGCAGCTGCGAGACGCGAGCCTCGGCGTCGCCCGCGAGCAGCGGCCGCGTGCCCTCGGCGGCGCTCGTCACGCGGCGGATCAAGCTCGCCTTGTCCGCGGTCAGCGCCACGACCCTTCCCCGTTCCAGCATCTGCAGCCGGTTGCTCTCGCGCAGCACGGCGCCTCCACCGGTGGCGACAATTCGCCGCTCCGCGTTCAACGCTTCCCGCACCGCTTCGCTCTCCCAGTCTCGGAAAGCCGTCTCTCCGTCCTCTGCGAAAATTTGCGGAATGGACTTGCCCGCCAATCTCCCGATGACTTCGTCCGTGTCCAGGCATTCCCAGCCGAGACGCTCCGACAGCAGACGGCTGACCGTCGATTTGCCGGTTCCCATAAAGCCTACAAGAATAATGTTCATGCCGAAATCGCTACCGCTCAATGCACGTTCCCCATTCCTGCCATAATTCGTCCCATGTTTTATTTTTACTTTATAACCATCATAGCATATCGATTCCAAGGTATAAAACGACGAGTTTTACCGTAAGTTTGATAGTGTACAATCCTGCGCGCAAAGTAAAGGTGATGTCTACCGTGAACAATTACCGGCCGAAGCCGCCGTTCGAGCAGCCTCTCCGCCGCCTTCTCGACCCTTCCTATCCCCTGTGCCGCGAGGACGTCCTGTGGGCGCTCGGCTTCATCAAGAAAAAAGTGGCCGATAGAGCCCCCGAATGGTCGGGACTCGATCGGCCACAGCTGCTTGCCCATTTTGCCTGTTTCGCGGACATGGCCTTGCTGCTGCTTCATCGGCGCAGCCCCAGCGGCCAGGAAACCGACTGCTTCCGCACGATGCTAAGCGAGCTTCTGCCGCGCGAACAAGAGCATTAGGAATGGATCCAGTTGTGGTGGAACGTGCCTTCCTTGTCCACCCGCTTGAACGTATGCGCTCCGAAGTAGTCGCGCTGCGCCTGAAGCAGGTTGGCCGGCAGACGTTCGGAACGGTAGCTGTCGTAGTAAGCGAGCGCGCTGGCGAACGACGGAACCGGAACGCCGTAAGCGACCGCAGTCGTGACGACTTCGCGCCATGCGTCCTGATACGATTCGACGACGCCTTTGAAGTACTCGTCCAGCAACAGGTTGCGAAGTTGCGGGTCGCGGTCGTAGGCGTCTTTGATGTTTTGCAGGAAACGCGCGCGGATGATGCAGCCGCCGCGGAAAATCATCGCGATATCGCCGTAGCGCAAGTTCCAGCCGTACTCCTCGGAAGCGGCGCGCATTTGCGCGAAGCCTTGCGCGTAGGAGCAGATTTTGCTGGCGAACAGCGCCTTGCGCACGCTCTCGATGAACGCCGCTTTGTCGCCTTGGAACGGCTTCGTTTGCGGTCCTTTGAGCACTTTGCTCGCAGCGACGCGCTCTTCCTTCATCGCGGAGAGGAAGCGCGAGAATACCGACTCCGTAATGATGGACAGCGGCACGCCAAGGTCGAGCGCGCTTTGGCTCGTCCACTTGCCCGTACCCTTCTGTCCCGCAGCGTCAAGGATGACGTCGACCATCGGCTTGCCGGTCTCCGGGTCCTTCTGCGCGAAGATGTCGGTCGTGATTTCGATCAGATAGCTGTCCAGCTCGCCCTTGTTCCACTCGCCGAAAATGTCGTGTAGCTCGTCCGTGGAGACGCCGAGCACGTCCTTCAGCAATTGGTAAGCTTCGCAGATGAGCTGCATGTCGCCGTACTCGATGCCGTTGTGCACCATTTTGACGTAGTGTCCGGCGCCGTCCGGTCCGATGTACGTGCAGCACGGATCTCCGTTCACCTTGGCGGAAATGCCCGTCAAAATCGGCTCGACGAGACGATAAGCTTCCTCCGGTCCGCCCGGCATGATGGACGGGCCTTTCAGCGCGCCTTCTTCGCCGCCGGAGACGCCGGTGCCGATGAAGTGGAAGCCCTTGGCCGTCAAATCCTTGCTGCGGCGCTGGGTATCCGGGAAATAGGCGTTGCCGCCGTCGATAATGATATCGCCTTGATCCAGATGAGGCACGAGGGAATCGATCGTCGCGTCGGTGCCTGCTCCGGCTTGTACCATGATCAAAATTTTGCGGGGCTTCTCCAGGGAGTTCACGAACTCTTCGACAGAGTAGGCGCCGACAAGGTTTTTGCCTTGTCCTTCCGTGTTCAGCAGGTCATCGGTTTTCTCTCTCGAGCGGTTGTACACCGCGACCGTGAATCCGCGGCTCTCGATGTTAAGAGCCAGGTTGCGCCCCATGACGGCCAGGCCGACGACGCCAATGTTAGCTTTCGACATGATTTTCTTCATCCTTTAGCGCAAAATTTTCACAATAAGGTTATTGTACTCTTTTTGCCCGGAGATGAAAACCATCATTTGCATTCCCTCGCGATCGTCGCCAAAGGGCAGGACGAAAAAAAGTTCTTGCATTTTTGTGTTACTTATATTTTAATAGTTAATATAATTTATAAAGGATGTGTTCAAAGATGGCAGCAAGCACTTGGAACCTGGATAAATCCCACAGCGGCATTACGTTCAGCGTACGGCACATGATGATTACGAACGTACGGGGCAGCTTCAACGACTTCGACGCGTCCGTATCCGCCGATCCGGCCGATCTCGCGAGCCTCGAGGCCTCGCTGACGATCGACGTGAACAGCATCGACACGAAGGACGAAAGCCGCGACGGCCACCTGAAATCCGCGGACTTCTTCAATGCCGAGCAGTTCCCGCAAATCTCGTTCAAGAAGACGGCGCTCGTCTCCAAGGGCGGGGAAGATTACGCGCTGACCGGCGACCTGACGATTGCCGGCGTCACGAAATCCGTCACGCTGAACACCGAAATTTCCGGTCCGGCCAAAGACCCTTGGGGCAACACGAAGTTCGGCGTTGTCGCCGACGGCGCGATCAACCGCTCCGAATTCGGCCTGTCCTGGAACGCCGCGCTCGAGACCGGCGGATTCCTCGTCGGAGACACGATCAAAATCCACATCGAGCTGGAATTCGCGCAAGCCTGACCGGTCGACCTCGCAGCGACAGAAAAAGCGGAGCCATCGTCTTCCAAGATGAGGCTCCGCTTTTCAATATATGGAGGAGAAAATATCGGAGTTGCGGGCGTTACAGCTCGAGCTGCAGCATTTCCGTCCTCATGACCATCAGCTTTTCCTTGCTCGCTTCTACGGCGTCTTGCCATCCATTCTGGATCGCTTCGTGCAGCACGGCAAGCTCGTAATCGATTTCAAGCCGCAGAACACCCGCTCGCAGCTCGGCTCTGTTCGACCTGAACGCTTGCACCATGTCTTCCACCGTCACTTGCGGCCTTTTCTGAAAAATAATGCGATGTTCCATGCCGGACACCTCCACGAGTCGGATAATTTCACCGAACATGATATTCTCGATTCTAAGCACCTGACGATCGTGAAATCTCTTGACGACGGCGTGGCCGCGGGAATCGTTGATCAGCTTCTCGATCCAGATCGCCAGCTTCTCGTCCCTGACCAGATAATTGCCTACCATCTTGTAACGTCCCATCGTTCTCAGAAACTTCAGCTTCAGCAGCTTGCGCCCCGTTCGCACCGACACGATAAAATGATGCTCGCTCTCGTTCCAGTACAGGGAGTAACCGTCCTGGATCAGCTCACGGATCAAGTTCTGGATTTGCCTTCGATCGAAGCGAAGCTCCAGATTGCAGTATTCCACTTCGTGACTTCGGTTCACGGCCATCCCCTCCTCCTGCCCTATTCGCATGGCTTGAGATGTTGACCGAATTGTCAGAATATTGTGTCTTAACTCTATCTTATACTCCATCTTATGATCTGGCAACTTGGTTTCTTGACTATTTTCATTCCTATTTTTTGAAAAGAATGGGCCGCCCCGCGCACCAGCGCCGGGCAGCCCATTGGAATTTCGTGATGAACCGCCGCTTCAGCGATCGGCGGGACGCAGTACGTAGGAGCCGAAGGCGAGCAGCACGGCGGCGAACAGCCCGAGCACGCCCAGCTGAAGGCCGATGCCGGCCAGCGATTCGCCCGCGGACGCCTGCTCAAGGGCGGAGATCGCCCACCGCTGCGGCGTGAAGTTGGCAAGCTTCCGCATGAAGTCCGGCATCATGGCGATCGGCCAGAAGCAGCCGCCAAGCATGCAGGTCGGAACGACGATCATATTGTTGATGCTGCCGAGCATCGAGCTGTTCTTCACGAGCGCGGCCGCAGCGGTGGACAGCCCGACTGCCGCCAGCAGGAAGCATTCCATGACCGCGACCAACACGCCGAACGGCACGCCCAGGTCGAAGCCGATGACGTACCGGGTCACGGCGAGAATGAGCACGAGTTGGATCGTCCCGAGCAGGAAGCAGCCGAGGAAGTTGCCCAGGGCGATCTCCGAAGCCCGGACCGGCGCCGCGAAGATTCGGGCCATTGTCCGGTTGTCGCGATCTTCGACGACACCGTGGATGGACTGATTGACCAGCATCATCACGAACACGAGCATAAGGCCGATGACAAGCACGTACGCATTGTTAGCCCTATGGACGATCTGCTCCCGTTCGGCGCGCAAGCCCTCGGCCGCCTGCTTCTCCAGCATCGAGCGAACGAGCCTCTCCCGCTCCTCCGGCCCCTCCTCCGCCGCCGCAGCCAGCGCAGCGGTGCCTGCCAAGCGATTCGTCGTCTCCGACAGCGTCAGTCCTAAAGACACGTTCCAAGACCTCTCGTTTTTACGGATGAGCTGGATCGCCGTCTCCTCGCCGCTCAGCAGCTTGGCGGTGAAGTCTGGCGGGATGTAGACGAGCGCGCCCCGCTTGCCGTCATATACTTCGCCCTTCAGCCGTTCCAGATCGGTCGAGGCCGGATCCTGCTCCAGCACCTCGTAGATGCCGACGTCGCGAATCGCATCCGCCACCGGCTCGCTAAGCCATCCTCCGTCCGCGTTCAGCAGCGCGACCGAAACCCGAACGTCGGACGATCGGCCGAACAGGCCCACGATGCCCGAGATGACCAGAATCGGAAGCAGGACGAGCGCGATTAGCGCCTTCCGGTTGCCCAGCGTCCTGCGGATATGAAGATTGGCAATGATCAGACTGTTCACGTTAACGCCACCGCCTTCCGGAATCTGAACGCGGCAGCCGCCAGAATCGTCGCTGTAATCGCAACGAGGATGAGCGCCTCCAGCCAGCCCTCGCCCAGAGTGCCGCCCGCCATGAGCCGCCGAAGAGCTTCATTGGCCCAATGGTTGATCGTGAATTTGCCGATATCGCGCAGGCCTGAGCCGATATCGGCGATCATCCCGCCGCTCAGGAAAGTCATCGCGACAATGACCAGGCTGAAGATCGATTCGATCGCCCTGCGATTGCGGACGAAGGAGCATATGACGATGGCGAAGCCGATCGCCGCCGCCGATACGAGCGCGCAGACGAGCACGATAGCCCCGTAGCTGCCGCCCCAATCTACGCCGTACACCCCTCGGGTGAACCCGACGATCACGATCGCTTGCAGGCAAGCGAACAGAGCGGAGCCCATCAATTTTCCCAGCAGCAGAACGTTTAACGATACCGGTATCGAGTAGAGACGCAGCAGCGTCCCCTTCTCCCGCTCCTCGGTCAGACTGAGAGCGGCCGACATGCCGGAATAGAGCAGGAACATGACCAAGTAAGCGACCGAATAGTATTGCACGGCCGAGAAGTTGTCGAAACCGACGCTGTCCCGGGAGAGCAGCGTGCCGATCTGCACCCGCTCCTTCGCGTAAACCGCGAACAGGCTTTGTTCGACCGCTTCCCCGGAGAGACCCGGAGCGAGATCCGCCGAGGACAGGCGAACGTTCGCGTCTGCCGTGAAGCGGTTCAGGACGGATTCGGCGATCATGTTGCGTTCAGTAAAAGATCCGGGAAAATAACGAACGCCCGTCTCGGTCAGCGCGAACCCGAAATCCGCCGCGCCCGAGCGCACATCCTCGCGAACCTCGGCTTCGCTTCCGCGGTTCTGCGCGTCGACATAGCCGGCTGCAGCCGGGGAGGCCAGATAACGTTCCGCCGCCTCGCCGAGCGCCCCCCGGTCGCCGACGGATACGGAAAGCCGGACGGGCTCGAGGTCGCTTTGCAAGGCGTTGCCGAGCAGGAAAATAAGCAGCAGCGGCAGCCCCAGCAGCATCAAGATGACGGTGCGGATTCGGCATAGACGGACGGCCTCGTTCCAGGCCACTTCTAATGCTATTCTCATATCGTCGTTCCTCCTCCGCCCCGTCAGGCTTTGTCCCGCAGCGTCCGGCCGGTCAGCGCCAAAAACAGGCTTTCCAAATCCGGCTCGACCCGGGTCAGCTTCTGCAGCTTCAACTCATGCTTGGTGAGGATGAACAAAATATCCTGCAAATACGCTTGCGATTCCTGCAGCACCAGCTCCAGCTGCGCATCCTCCCGCCGTTGGAAGGAGGTCACTCGGGGATGGCTGCGGATTTCGGCCGCGGCTTCGTCCGTCAAGCGGTTCGTCTCGAGCATCAGCCTCTCCTCCAGGCCGACTTGAATGTTCAACTCTTCTTTCGTCCCTTGTGCGACCAGCCTGCCCTTGTCCATAATGCCGATACGCGTGCTGATCGCTTCGACTTCCTCCATGTAATGGCTCGTGTAGATTACCGTCGAGCCCATCTCGTTCAGCTTCCTGACCGACTCCAGAATATGATTGCGGGACTGCGGGTCGATGCCGACGGTCGGTTCGTCCATAATAATCAGCTTTGGACGGTGCACGATCGCGCAAGCGATGTTCAGCCGCCTCTTCATGCCGCCGGAGAACTTAGCCGGCCTGTCTTTGGCGAAATCCCGCAGCCCGGTGAATTCAAGCGCCTCCTCCACCCGTTCCTTAAGCAGATTTCCCCTCAGTCCGTACAGCTTGGCGAAAAAAGTGACGTTCTCTCTGGCCGACAGCAGCTCGTAAATTGCCAGCTCCTGCGGAACGAGGCCGATTCTGCTTTTCGTCTCGAGCGGCCGCTTCGCTACGGAATACCCGTCGAGCAGGACTTCACCGGCATCCATCGGCAGCAGGCCGGACAGCAGATGGATTGTCGTGCTTTTGCCCGCTCCGTTGGGGCCGAGCAGACCGAATATTTCCCCTTGCGCGATGTCCAAATTCAAGTGATTCACGCTGATTTTCGTATCGTATTTTTTGACGACCTCTTTGAATTGCACGAACGTCATGTCGGCTTCCCCTCTCTGGCTTGTTGACCCCATTATAGTAGATCCGCGATTTCGCGGCAGGTATATTGAGTCACCGGTTTTCGCGCGTCGAGGTGACAAAAGTCATTTCTTGAGTGCTATAATGGAAATCACCCGAGGGCGTGTATCCATACACGCCCTAGCATTCCCGAAAGGAGTTCCCCATGAGGCTGCCTCTTGTCTGGCTTCAGCACCTGCTGATCGTCGTTCCGGCGATCGCCACTCTCTACGAAGCGGACATCCCCTCGGTCGGAAAATACGTCGCGTGCATCCTTCTGGCGCTGCTATGCTCCAGACTGCTGCCGCTCGCCCGCAAGTACGCGATGCTGCTTATTCCGCTCGGAATGATCGCTTTCTCGTGGCTTTTTCACGAATACGGGGGGCTGCTTTATTTTCTCCAATACTCCTTGCTCGTCTCCGCCGTTCTCCTGCTGAACAAACCCGCGGAGCTCGGCTTGGCGATCGTTCTGTCGGGCGCGGCGCTCAACTCCGGCGCATCCGGACTTCCCTCGGACACGATCTGGACGATGAATGTCGCATGGCTGACCGTCGCGCTGTTCGTGGCGGGCGTCTTCGTGCAGCAGCGGCAGACGGACCGGCTGGAAAAAGAGATGGAATCGCTGGCAGGCAGCCAGGATCAACTGGAGCAGGAGCGGACGCGCGCGATGGAGTACGCCAGGAAAGTCGAGGACTACGCACAGGTTCAGGAACGCAGCCGAATCGCCACTGAGCTGCACGACGATCTCGGACACCGGTTGATTCGGGTGAAAATGATGACCGAAGCCGCGCTTCAATTGATGGAACGCAATCCGGGTCAGGCGACGGGACTGATCGAGCAGGTGCGCGGGCAACTGGAAGAGAGCATGAACAATATGCGGTATACGGTTCGCAAGCTGCAGCCTGTCGATTCCGCGGGCGCCAGGCGATACGCGCTGCACCGGCTGATCGAAGACGCGGCCAGAGACTTGCGGATCGAGGTCGACTTCGCGGTAACCGGCAATCCGTACCCGCTCTACCCCAGCTTGGAGTTCGTGCTGTATAGGAACGCGCAGGAAGCGATCACGAACGCGGTCCGGCACGGCGGCGCTACCGCCGTCGAGGTGGAGCTGCGCTTCGCAGAGGATCAGATCGCCATGAACATCTCCAACAACGGGACCGAGCCCGACCGAATTGCTCCGGGCCTGGGGCTTAAAGGCATGCAAGACAGACTGGCGGTGGTCGGCGGGCGGCTTCGCGTCGAGACGAACCCCCGGTTCGTCCTCTCGACGATTGTTCCGTATTCGCGATCCCGACCCGCGCCGGAGAAGGAGCTATCGCCATGATTCAATTGGTCATCGTTGACGACGACCCGTTCATACGAGAAAGCTTAAAGCTCATTCTCGACCTGGACCCGGACCTGACCGTTATCGGCACGTGCGGCAACGGCGAGGAAGGCTATCGATTCGTTCAGGAGCATCCGGAGACGGACATCGTCCTGATGGATATCCGCATGCCGGGATGCGACGGCGTCGAAGGGACGCGCCTGCTGAAGACGCTGGACAAGCCGCCGGCGGTGCTCATTCTGACGACGTTCGACGACGACGAATACATCGTGCAGGCGATCCGCAACGGCGCCAACGGCTACTTGCTGAAGAACGTGCCGCCCGCCCGGATCGTCTCCGGCATCAAATCCGTCGCCGAGGGCAATCATCTGATTCATCCGGACATCGCCCGCAAGCTGGCCGGCCTGCTGGATCAGCGCGACTCCCGCGCGGACTCCGGCGGAGCGGCCAAGCGGCTGGCAGACGCCGGGCTCACCCCGGCGGAACAGGACATCGTCCGGCATATCGCCGACGGCAAGTCGAACAAGGAAATCGCGGGAGCGATGTTCCTCAGCGAGGGCACGGTGAAAAATTATATTTCGGAAATTTTGGGCAAGCTGGGCCTTCGGGACCGCACTCAGATCGCTATCTTTTATTTAAAGGAGTCAAGAACATGAGCGTAGCCGCAACCAATGTGTTTACGGGATTCGAGGATAAGGATTTCGAAGTGTTCGAGATCGAAGGGCTGGAAGCCCGCATGGAGGCGCTGATCGACCGGGTAAGACCGAAGTTTCATTTGCTCGGGGAGCGCATGGCGCCGTTCCTGGCGGAAGCTTGCGGAGAAGAGATGTTTACGCACGTCGCCAAACATGCCAGAAGAACCGTCAATCCGCCGAACGACTCCTGGGTCGCTTTCGCCCGCAACAAGAAAGGGTACAAAGCCCACCCCCACTTCCAGATTGGCCTCTGGTCGACGCACGTATTCGTCCAGTTCGCCGTCATCTACGAATGCCCGAGCAAGGATCAGTTCGCCGAGCGGGCGCTGGCCGAGCTGCAGTCGGTGCGGGGTTCGATTCCGTCGCATTACGTATGGTCGAAGGACCATATGGTGCCGACGGGCCACATCCACGGAGAGCTGGCGGACGGCGAGCTCGAGGAGCTGTTCGTCAGGCTGAAAACGGTCAAAGCCGCCGAGCTCACCTGCGGCATTCACATTCAGCGGGGCGATCCGCTGCTGGCGGACGGAGAAGCGTTCATGAAGCGCGCCGAGGAGACGTTCCGCACGCTGCTTCCTCTGTACCGGATGGCGCTGTAACGCAAAGGGCCTGGCTCCCGGAAAACGGGATACAGGCCCTTTCTTTATCGGCGTCGGCTGCCGGCGCTCCTTCGCATGTTATTGCGCAGCCGCTTCGCTAACGGCTGCAGCGGAGATTTTGCGCTGGCGAGCCGACTTGCGGAAGTACAGAAGCTCGTAGATGCAAGGCACGATGACGAGCGTGAGCAGCGTCGAGACGATCAGCCCGCCGATGACGACGATGGCCAGACTCTGGGAGACGATGCTGCCGCTCTCCGACGAGCCGAACACAAGCGGAAGCATTGCGCCGACGGTGGCGATCGCGGTCATGAGAATCGGACGCATGCGCGTTCCGGCCGCTTCGAGCAGCGCTTCGCGAATCGTCATGCGCTCCTCGTTGTGCTTCACCCGGTCGATCAGCACGATCGCGTTCGTGACGACGATGCCGATCAACATGACGACTCCGAAGATCGCCGTAAAGTCCGGCGTAATGCCCGTCACGATCAGTCCCAGCACGGCGCCGATCGGCACGAAGAAAATCGAGCTGATGATGGCCAGCGGCGCCTTAAGCGTCTTGAACGTAAACACCATGATCAGGTAGACGACTCCGATGGAGACGATCATCATCATGAACAGGCTCATAATGTCGGCCGATTGATCCGCCGAAGCGCCGCCCACGTTCAGCTTGACGCCTTCCGGAGGCGTAACTTCCTTCAACTGCTTGTCGATCTCGGCCCCGACTTTGGACAATTGGGAAGGTTCGACCGAAGCCGACACGCGGACGTAGCTGCTGCCGTCCTTGTGATAGAACGTCGTCGCTTGCTCCGACTTCACCCACTTCGCCACGGCAGACACCGGCTTCGGACCTTCGTCGGTCATGACGGTCAGGGACGACAGCTCCTTCTCGGATTGCGGCTTGAGCGCTGGCTCGACGAAGACGGGAACCGTCTGTCCGTCCACAGCGATCGAACCGACCGGCACCGGGTTGAGCATGCCCTGGAGCTGCATGGCGATCTCTCCCGCTTTGGCTGCGGCCGGATCGACCTCCAGCGTGTAGATCGTCTTCTTCTCCTGCTGATTGCTCTCGACTTTCAGCACATCCTTGATCGGCGCGATCTTCGCCATGACCTCTTCGGCCGTCTTGCCGATCGTTTCGAGATTGTTGCCGGTAATGTCGATAATGACTTGCGTGGAGCCGCTGCTCGACATGAAGTCGCCGGCCGACACGTTCAGCTCCGCCTCCGGATAACCGGCGGTCTGTGCCTTCACTTCCTCCATCGCCGTTTCGGCATCCGCGCCCTTTTTCATTTTCAACATGTAAGTGACGAAGGTCGGTGAACTGACGGACCCGTACTTGGCCGCATCGGAATTGTTGCCGTTGCTCATGGCGACCAACTCCACGTCGTCCCGGCCCAGCAAGTAGGTTTCCAGCTTCAAACCATTCTCGAGCACTTGCTCTGCCGGAGTTCCCGGCTTGTATTGCAGATTTACGTTGACGTTCTCCGCGTTCGAGGAATCGATCGCTCCCTTCGGCATCGCCATGTAAGTGGCAATTGAAGCGACCAGCAGCGCGAACGCGCCGAGGATCGGCAGCCACTTGCGCTTCAGGTTCCATTCCAGCAGGCGGACGAACCGCTTCGAGGGCTGGTGCTCCTTAATGCTGGAATTGCGCAGCACGCCGGCGCTCATAAGCGGAATAAGCGTCAGAGCGACGAGCAGCGACGACAGCAGCGAATACGTCATCGTTAACGCGAACGGCAGCAGGAACGATTGCAGGCTGCCCCTCAGCAAGCTCATCGGCAGGAATACCGCGATCGTCGTCAGCGTGGAAGCAGTAATTGCCCGAGCTACCTCGGCGGTCGCGTCGATGATCAACTCCTTGGAGAACTTCTCCTTCTGCAGCCTGCGGAAAATGTTCTCGATGACGACGATGCTGTCGTCCACGAGCCGTCCGACGGCGACCGCGACGCCGCCAAGCGTCAAAATGTTCAGCGTAATGCCCGACAGATCAAGCAGATACAGCGTCATCGCCAGCGACAGCGGGATCGAGACGATCGTTACGAGCGTGGCCCGAACGTTGCGCATGAACACGAGAATGACGATGGTAGCGAACAGGGCCCCGAGAAGCACTTCCCTCATCATGCTGTTCACTGAGTGAACGACCTGCTCCGACGTGCTGATCGCGACCTTCAACTCGACCGCCTTGTTCTCCTCGTTATGCTTGTCGATGATTTTCTCGACTTCATTGCCGACGGCGACCGCGTTGGAGTTGGCCCCCTTGGAGATGATGAACTCGATCGCCTCTCTGCCGTTGACGCGGAACAGGCTTTCCGCAGAATCGTCCAGCGTCACGTTCGCCACTTCGCCCAGCTTCACTCCCGGCACGACGGAAAGCTGCTTCAGCGTATCGACGCTCTGGAGATCGGCGACGACGTTCAGATTGACGATCTGGCCGTCCAGCACGCTCTCCCCGACCGCGGAAGAAGCGGTGCGCCCTTGCAGCACTCCGTACAGCGCCTGAAGCGGAACGCCCTTCTCCGCCAGCTTCGCGGCATCCGGTTCGATGCGAATGGAAGGCTGCGGCTTGCCGGCGACCATGACGGTGCCAACGCCGCCAATCGCGTTAAACTCGTCTCTGATCCGCTGCTCCAGCGTCTCCTTCTCCGCATCGCTGACGCCGTCCGCGAACGTCAGCGTCACGAACGAGATCGGAATCATCGAGGTGTTAAGCTGCACGACGTACGGCGAGGATACGTTCTCGGGCAAGGAAACCCCGCCAACCGCCCTCTCCACCTCTTGCTTCGCTTCCTTCATGTTCGTGCTTGAATCGAAATTCAAGTTCACTTGCGAGAACCCGTCTCCCGAAGTGGAGAACGTGTTCGTCTTCCCCTTGATGCCGGCCAGCGCCTGCTCGATCGGGCCGGTAACCGCCCTGTCCATCGCCGAGGCGTCGTAGCCCGGACCGATGACGGACACGGTCACCTGCGGATTGTCGGCCTCCGGCAGAAATTCCATCGGAAGCTTGGTATAGCTCAGCACCCCCATCGCGAGTACCATGATGACGATGATGATCATCGCCGCTTTGTTGCGAAATGCGCCGTCAATTAAACTTTTCAACTTTCCGTTCCCCTTCCGCATCTGCGTGTTTTCATTGTTCAGCTTAACGGATAAACGTCCAGCGCGAGAATCGGCTGCAGACCGGACTTTGACCTGGACTTGAGGCCGATAGCGAATCGGTCTTCGGTCTTCGCCGAAACCTTTTCCCAGCAGCGGTTTTCCGTTCCATGATTGCCATTGTAAGGCGTCCGGGAATTTCGCACAGGTGCATTGAGTCACTTTGCCGAGAAACGAACGGATGACGAAAGTCATTTTCCTAAGGAGGGGGAGGGTTGAAGCGCATGAAAAAAAGCCGTTCCTGCCGGCCAGAAGATGACCGGTGGAACAGCTTATAGCGGACGAAGGCGAAACGACGATCAGGCGGGCGCTTTCTGACGGCGATCCTGGCTGCGGAACTGCGCCAGCAGTCCAAGCGCGGCGATCGAGAGAATACCGGATACGACGAACGGCAGCCAGGATGTCGCGCCTAGCAGCGCCGCCCCGAGCAGCGGACCGACAATCCGTCCCAGGCTATCCATGGAGGAGCTGAGGCCGGAGGCGATACCCTGCCCGACCGTTGTTTTCTGAGTGATCAGAGACGTGACGCAAGGTTTGATCAGCGAATTGCCGATGCCGAAGACGCACAGATAGACGGTCGCCATCCCCCAGCTGTTGGCCGTAAGCAGAAGGAAGAAGCCGGCTGCCGAGATGACCAAGCCGATGGCGATATACTGGCCTTCCTGTCCGACTTTCACCCGCCTGCGGACGACTCCGCCTTGGACCACCGCTCCGGCCAGCCCGCAGAAGAAAAACATCATGCCGACCTGCAGCGGAGTCACTCCGAACTTCTCCATACCGAACAGCTGCAGCGTCGCTTCCAATATCGCGAGCGAGAACGTTACGAAGAAGGCCAGAACGTACAAATACTTAAGCGGTCCCTGGAAGGCCGTCCAGCGCGACACCCTCTTGCCTCTGTCCCGGGAAGCGCGTTTCTCCGGCGGCAGCGATTCGGTCAAGCTGAACCAGGCCGCGACGAATACGATCAGGGAAAGCGCGGACGCCGCATAGAACGGCGTGTGAAGCGTAATCTGGCTCAGCAAGCCCCCGAACCCCGGTCCGAACGTAAACCCGAGCCCGATGCTCATGCCGACGACCGCCATCCCCTTCGTCCGCTCCTCTTCCGTCGTAATGTCCGCGACGTAAGCCACGATGCAGGATACGACTGCGCCGGAGAACAGCCCTCCGAGAACGCGCGACGCGTACATCATCCATAGATGGTCTCCGGACATGCCGAACAACAGGAAACTTACCGCGAAGCCGATGACGCCCGTCATAATGACCGGACGTCTGCCGATTCGTTCGGACAAGCCTCCCCAGAGCGGGCTAAGCAGGAACGACATCAGCGAGTAGATCGCGAGCATCGCCCCCGTATGCCAGTTAGCGGATTTCTCGCTCGCTTCCGTCACAAGCTCGGGAAGTACGGGAATAATGATGCCGAATCCGATAAAAATCGTAAAGAGCATGAGCCCCACGATCGCCAATTTGCTTTTCACGCGCATTTCTCTCCTCTTGTTGTACGATAAATAAGATAACGTGCCGAAACCTATCTTTAGAGGTCATTCAAAGTCGACATTTTGAACACTCACTTCTAATGATGGTAGCATATAAATCCATGCAGTTCCAAATCGCAACCGTTGACGTTTTGGTGACAATGTTCGCCGCTTCGAGACAATAGTTGATTTCCCCCCTATTTTTGTTATACTCATGCTGTTTGGATAAAAGGCAACGTTTAACCCTCTGGCACGTCACGAGAAAGGCAGGGAACTTCTATTGGATCATAATCGCACTCCGCTATTCGACGCGCTGCGTTCCCATGCAAAGCAAAATCCGGTGCAATTCCATATCCCGGGGCATAAGAAGGGCGCGGGAATGGATCCCGAATATCGCGAATATATCGGACAAAACGTACTCGACATCGACTTGATCAATATCGCTCCGCTGGACGATCTGCACCAGCCTACGGGCGTCATTCTGGAAGCGCAGAAGCTTGCCGCCGACGCGTTCGGAGCGGATGCGACATTCTTCTCCGTGCAAGGAACGAGCACCGCCATCATGACGATGATTTTGTCGGTGTGCGGCACGGGAGACAAAATCATCGTGCCCCGCAACGTGCATAAGTCCATCCTCTCGGCGATCATCTTCGCCGGCGCGCGGCCCGTCTTCCTGTCCCCCGTCCGGGATACGAACCTCGGCATCGACCACGGCGTCACGACCCGGTCTGTTCGCCGGGCGCTGGAGCGCCATCCCGACGCCGCCGCGCTGCTCGTCATCAACCCGACCTATTACGGGGTGTGCGCGAATTTGAAGGAAATCGTCGATCTCGTGCACGAATACGACATGCCGGTGCTCGTGGACGAAGCGCACGGGGCGCTGATCCACTTCTCGGAGGAGCTGCCGCTGTCGGCGATGCAGGCCGGAGCGGATATGGCCGCGACGAGCGTCCATAAGCTCGGCGGCTCCATGACGCAAAGCTCGATTCTGAACGTGCGCAAGGGGCTCGTCAACCCGCAGCGCGTGCAGACGATTCTCAGCTTGCTAACGACGACATCGACTTCTTACCCGCTGTTGGCGTCGCTCGATACAGCGCGCAGGCAGCTCGCAATTCGCGGCAAGGAAATCGCCGAACGGACGCTGCGGCTCGCGCAGAAAGGTCGGGAAGAAATTAACCGCATTCCCGGCTTATACAGTTTCGGAGACGATCTTCTCGGAGAAGAAGCGACTTACGATTACGATCCGACGAAGCTGACGATCCACGTGCGGCACCTCGGCATTACCGGATACGACGCGGAAAATTGGCTCCGTGAGCATTACAAGCTCGAGGTCGAGCTCAGCGATATGTACAACATTCTGTGTCTGATCACGCCGGGCGACGATGAAGCATCCTTAGGCATTCTAATCGATGCGCTTAAAGCTCTGTCCGACGCTTACCATGCGGATTCGAAAGAAATCCCCGAAGTCGTCGTCGTTATTCCGGAGATCCCTCATCTCGCGCTGACGCCCAGAGACGCTTTTTACGGGGAAACCGAGCTGGTGCCGTTCAAAGAATCGGCCGGCCGCATCATCGCCGAGTTCGTCTACGTCTACCCGCCCGGCATTCCAATTCTGCTGCCCGGAGAAGTCATCTCCCAGGAGAACATCGACTATATCGTCGACCACCTGGAAGTCGGCTTGCCGGTCAAAGGACCTGAAGACCGGTCGGTGACGAACGTCAAAGTCATCCTGGAAGAAACGGCCATCTCGTAAGGAAGTTCAAAAAGTCCGGCTTTGATCACGATGCAGATACAGGGAGCGGGTTCGACGTCGAATCTTGCATTCAGCCGGGCCTTCCGGTGCTCACGTAGGTTTTCCTACGCTCCGCTCCTCATTCCCTAAGCTTCATGCAACCTTCTCGGTGCTGAAAACCGAACTTTTTGAACAATGATTGGACCAGAAGTTCAAAAAGTCCGGCTTGCCGAAAGCCCGCCCTCCGGCGCAATGCGCGCCAGACGGCGGGCTTTCGCCGCTTCTGGAACCCGTTGCCAACGAAAGCGGGAAATGCTATCATGGGCGTGGGGGTGGAACCGATGAGTCAAAGCGCTTACATATCGCTTGTGCAAGGCTCGACCGTATCCGAAATCGATCTGGCGGGCGTTCAGGAACAGCTGCAGCATTACAAGGAACAAATGCGGTTAACGGGCCAACAGTTGGGCTGGGATTACGCCGAATCGGCTTTTCCGTACAGCATCGAACAGAAGCCCGAAGCCGAAGGTCGCTGGTTTTATTTGAAAGGCACGTCCCCTCAGTACCGTTACATCGTCGTCGGCACCGGGCAACGGAGCAACGATGAACAATCTGTCCCTTATATTCACTTCGTGCTGCCGGACGACTCCACGCACGGAGACAAGTCGAAAGCCAACGAATTGTGCAAATGGATCGGCAAACAACTGCAGGCGGAAGTCCGCATGTTCAACGGAAGAACGATCTACTACAATCCGAGAAAATAATATAAGGCTGACATCCCTTCGTCGTCGAAGGATGTCAGCCTTATTGCATCGTTGCGGGAGCGCAACTCAAGCTTGCCCGTTCTCTTGCGCGGCAAGTTCTTCGTAAGCCTTCATGACCGTTTCCCATTCCTGATCGTCTTCGATGTTGACGAGAACTTCGTCTTCGCCGTCTTCTTCAACGCGGAAAATGACGCCGTCATCTTCAGGATCGTTACGGTCCAGCAACACTGCGTATACCCGGCCATTGTTTTCGAATGTATACACGAGCACCATCTCGTGTTCGTTGCCTTCCTCGTCCGTTACGATAAATACCGCTTCGTCGTGGTCATGATCGCAATTCTCGTCATGGACATGATCGCTCATAGTGAGCCTCCGTTCAATTCGGTTGTTTTTTCCTACTCACGTATCGTATCACTTCCGCCAACTAGGGTCAAACCTAAAAAAAGCCCGATCCGCTCTCGGTTCGGGCTTCGTTCTATTCGTTTACTGGGAAGTAATTGTTTTCTCCGAAATAACCTTAAAGGAGGATTCGCCGGCCGGTCTGACCGAGAAACGCAGCGTGTACGCCCCCGCCTTGTCGAAAGTGTAAGTGATGTCCTCGACCGTGATCCAGAAATCGGATTTGCCGTCCGGGAAATTGCCATCGCCGGATTTACGCTGTTCGATCAGCACTTCATCCCCGTAAGGATCGGCGATCGTCAGCTTCAGGGCGCTGATGTCCAGCTTCAAGGAATCTACCTGAATAAACGTGTTGAATTTGATTTTATCGTTCTTGTTCACGCCTGCGAAAATCTTCGGACCGACATTGGTCACCATATGAACGTTAGGCTTGTAAACGGATGCCTTCCCGTCCTCCCTGACCACGATCGCCTGCAACCTGTCCGATACGACCTGGGAGGCAATGTAGAGCTTGTTGTCTACGACGATTCCTCCGTCGGCCACTTCTTCCGACTTCTTGTTATTAATCAGCACCCTCAATTTCTGGGATACGGAATCCGCATAAGCCACGCTGCCGCACAACAACGTTAACGTCGTAACCAGTACGATCAGTTTACGAACTTTCATGATTCGTTTCCTCCGTCTTTTCGCCGTCTCGTATAGCTTTCGTACTTGGTTATACTGACGCTTAAACGGAAAGTTGCGCGGGAAAGTTAAAAATGGATGAAAAGTTTATCATTTTTCTTCAGCGGGTTAATGTCGCATTATGCCGATTGCTGCGCTTGCCCGGGAAATCGCGTTTCATTGCCGACCGGGCAGCGTCAGCACGCAAGGAACGCCCTGACCTACGGCGCCGGGGACGTTCATCTGGGCCAAATAACGAAGCCCCCTGGTGCATGGCGTTTTGCATACGGCGCATACGTCGGAAGTTACGATTCTCATTTGCGCCCGCTTCTGCTGTTCCGCCGCTGCCGACTTCTTCTTCTTGTTCACTTTGCCCATCGGCGATCTCCCTTTCGCACAGCCCTGGAAATAATAATTGTCTCCACAGACTATGCGCGAGCCGCCTATACCGCTACTGACGTTTGTATGTTTTTTGGCTTGCCTTCTTACTTAGCAAGGTAAATTATGGTACATTGAATAAAGCTGAAATCTGCTTATGAGATTCCCCCTTCTTAGGAGGTACCGAGTTGAAGATCACCATGTTGGGAACGGGCAGCGCCTTTGCCAAAGCCTTCAATAACAACAACGCCATCATCGAAGCGGAAGGCCGCCTCCTGCTCGTGGATTGCGGAATTACCGCGCCCAAAGCGCTTCACGAGCTGGGGTACGGATTTAACGATTTGCACGCGGTTCTGATTACGCACATCCATGCCGATCACATCGGCGGATTGGAAGAGTTCGCTTTCCAGATGAAGTTCGTCTACGGCCGCAAGCCGATTCTTTATATTGCCGATACGTTGGTTCAGCCGATATGGGAGCATTCCCTAAGAGGAGGGCTGCAACAAGAGGAGTCCGAGACGATTCACGACTTTTTTGACGTGCGGCCTCTGACGGTTGGAACCAGCCATCAACTGATGCCCGGCCTTGAAGTCGAACCCATTCCGACTCGCCATATTCCGAACAAGCCGAACTTCTCGATGCTGTTTAACGGCTTCTTCTTTTATTCCGGAGACACCGTATTCGATTCAGACCTGCTGGAATCGCTCGTGCGCGACCGCGGCGTAAAAGTCATTTTCCATGACTGCCAGTTGCATCCCCCCGGCGCCGTCCATGCCTGTCTGCCGCAGCTGCTGACGCTGCCCGCGGAATTGCAGAAACGAGTTTACTTGATGCATTACGGAGACGACCAGCCTGACTTCGTCGGCCGCACCGGCGCGATGAAATTCATCGAACAGCAAGTCGCCTATGAGCTCGAACGGCTAACCCCCGACGAATAATTCATGATATGATAGTTGGGACACCGACCGAGGAAAGGAAGAAGCTCGTTGCTTACCACGTTTATCATTGCCGGCGTAATCGCAGTTCTGCTCATCTGGATCGTGCTCTGGACGACCAAGAAGGCCTACTCCCGCAAATGGGACGATGAGGAATAATACGGAACCAGGGGTGGCCGGAGCGGATTGCAGCTCCAGTCACCCCTGATTTTTTTTCGGTACGATACCGTTATCCTCGCCGATCCTCCTGCACGGTCTCGGAAGTTCCCTCGTGCGGGCGATCCTGAGCTTGCGGAAAATGCGCCCAAGTCAGTTGTTTGTCATACGCAGACGTATCTTTATTCACGAACCGTACGACCGCAGCCATCACGCCCCCGATCAGAGTGAACAAGCCGATAATCCACACCGCAAGCAATGCCGCGTCCCTCATTCTCCGCCCTCCTGCCGATACGCGCTGATGATACATATGTACGCGGCAGACGCTCGAAACATCCCTCTTTTCGCTCGGATTGACACTCGATTAGCTTGGCGTAGATTGTGCAAAACTTTTTTCAAAAATCGTGTTGACTTTGGATTCTGGGCTTGTTATTATATTACTTGTCGCCGCTAAACAAAACATGATCTGATAGCTCAGCTGGGAGAGCACCATCTTGACAGGGTGGGGGTCACAGGTTCGATCCCTGTTCAGATCACCATACTTAAGCGACCGAGAGCCTTAGAGTGATAAGGGCTCTCTTTTTTATTTTCTTAAATGAAGGGAGAATTTACTGGAAATCTGCATGCAATCTGGTGCCGGGTTGGTGCCGTTCCTTGACTAAAGTGTTGTTCGAAGAAAGCTCTTCGTAGGCCTACTTCATTCGATACTTGATTTTGATAGGCCTCGCTTAGGTTGCGAAGCCTTCGGACTTCCAATATGCTAATCGACCGTTAATTCGTTCTTCTAATTCGTCGTCGAAACCCCCCGGTGACGGTAATTCAAATTCCTCTTTGCTCTCGAAATGCATTGAAACATGATTGAACGTGCGAATGTGTAACTTCCCACCCTCGATTATCAATCCGACAACTTCACCCAGAAATTTTTCGATTCTAGACCCATCTTCCCAAGTCTCCACTTCATAAACTTGCTTGTCCCTTATTTCGATTTTCTTTTCGCTCATATCAATCGCCCACCATTCTTTTATTCAGTCACATAGCTAATTTCATAGCCATTAATTGCCGACGAATACGTATTAAGTTGATAAGCTCTAATCATCAAGGAATTGCTAAAAAATAAAGGTTGATCGATCGGAACAAGTCTGGAGTAGGTCGCAGAAGTAGTTAGTGTTGTATTAACATACGGGTATTGACTTATTATTGTGTTAACTCCGCCAGTCATCGTATTATACAAAACCCCATTCGCATAGCTTCCCGGCATTCTTAGACCCAAAGAATTTGAGCTGTCATAGCCGGTTATTTGGTTATCTTTGATAATTCCCGATCTAAAACTTACACCGGTACTCGTAGCTGTTGAAGTTATTAAAGTGTGATAGGTAATTGTCCCATCAATTGTTATCTCAAAAAATTGTTTCATCGAAACACCAGAACCATTATTCCCCGAAATCCAAGCACGTGTTAGGTATCCCGCTTTCCCCGTCACATTAACCAGAGTCGAAGGCGTTTCATTTGTTGACGGCAACCCAGTTAGAATATTTAATTTCTTATATCTCGACATATCTCCCCCCACCTTCTTCCACACTGTTCCATCGAAATACTCAAGTTCCCCCGCGCTAACTCGTAGCGGCACGCTACCCGTAAACTTATCGATTGCCTGCTTCGTCCGTTGCGGCGTCATAAACTTATTGGTCGCCGTACCCGCCTCGGCTTCCACTTGCGTGGCCGTGCCGTAGTTGTCGACGTTGCCGAGACTAACTTGAATCTTCGTAATCGAGTCCAGACGGGCAATGTCATCGCTCGCGGCAGGTGCAGCTACTTTCGCCCGTCCGGCAGCGTCACGGATAATAAGGCGGCTTGCGGTGGGTGCGTTGGTTGCACCGTGGACACTTGTCGCGTTGGCATGAGCGTCCAATTCCGTCTGCGTTGCCGGATCGAACGAGAGTTTTGCTGGAGTGATCGCCCCATCAGAAATGTCAATGTCTTGAATTGTTTCGTGCAGTTCCTCGATTGCTCCCGCTACTGTCTTTGCCGCAGTTGGAACAGCCCCTAGATCGCCCAATGTCAAATCAATCATATCCATGTTTTCATTAATGATGGATATGTCCGCTATTTCGTTCTCCAGCGGTTTTTTCAGACCGAGATGCGACGTCACTTCAGGCATCTACTTCAACTCCTTGCCACCAATATTTGTCCTTTCATCTATTAGTGGCATTCGCACGACAAGCATATTGGTCGAATGATACCCAGCGTATCCGACTAAACAGTTTCATGCTCGCTGGTCTTGAACGCCTTCTTGTTGCGAAAAGACCTTGGAGATCATCCGCTCTGGAAGCCCCTTCAACGAGAAATTCGATACTGCTCCTAATCCCTTGATAATCGGAGTTTCCGTCTACGGCAAAAGGAAGTCCGATAAAGGTAACGGCAGTATCCCCATCGGGCTTTTCTACGGTTTCATTTTCAACCGGTTCAACGATCTCTTGGTTCTCTGTTTTAACCTGATCTGTTGCTTAAGCCGATTACTCCTGTCCCCAGCACAGCTACCATGACAGCAACCAAAAGCAAGGTTAGTTCAGATGTCACTTTATTCTCTCCTCATAACATTTTGATCGACTGCATCTTAAAAAGGAACGGCGCTTTGAAGCAAAGCACCATTCCTTCCGCTATTTTCACCCGACTTTAGAAACCAGTGATCATTACCGAAATAAGCGAGCCTAACACACCCACTCCAAGCGCTATAAAAATTCCGCCGACACTGGTTCCGCCAATTTTTTCGACCGGATACAGAGCCGGATTGCTTAGATGCTTCTGTTCCAGCTTGCTAATGTGATTACGATAATAAACGTTGCCGTACATGCCAAAATACACGAACAAGCCCGCGTTCAAACCTAAAATCAAATCAGGTCTTCCGATCAATTCTACAAAAGTAGTGCCCAGGACAAATGCAAAATTAACGAAGATCAAATCCTTGTACATTTTCCGATACCCTAACCATAAAAACCACCAGAAAGCCGTAGCCCAGTTCCATCCTTTTCGTTGACCGGGACGCGCCCATCTGCTTATGTAATATGCAGCATTTTTTCCGATCAGTTTTTCCGTCAGATCAGCTTGCCCCCTTGCATCCGGTTGCTCCTTCCCCATCGCTCCAGCATTTGGAGAAGCTACTTTCGTTCCGCACGAACTACAAAAATGACTTTGGTTGTTTAAGCTTGCTCCGCAATTTGAACAGAACACGGGCCGATTCTCCTTTATAGTAGGTATTATCCCTCATAAAATTTGTGCGCTGCTTAAATGGTCGATAAACTCCGTCTATAGACTTACTTGTATCTGCACCTCCTGTCCTGTTGTGTCATTTATTCTCGGATTCTTAAGTAATTGGAACTATCTCCTAAATACTATATCTCAAATGAAACTATTGGTAAATATTTTGAAACAAATAGTTCGTTAAATAACCCTTTCAAATTAACTACTGTTAATGTGGAGGGATGGACGATGGATTATAAAGTTTTAGGAGCCAAGTTGCGCCAAGAGCGGCTCAAACAAGATTGGACACAGGAAATGTTGGCTGAAAAAGTAGATGTGTCCCACGCGTACATTGGACAAATCGAACGAGGGGAACGCTCGCTGACGCTGGATACGCTGATCAGGCTAGCGAACCAATTAGGGGTTACAGCCGATGATCTGCTTTACGATCACCTGGAGAGAAGCAACGAGTACTACATAAATAAAATACGGAAAGTCGTTCTGAACCGCTCCGAAAAAGAGCAACAAATGGCGCTGGACATGATAACATTGATGTTCTCGCACATAGACCGACTTTCATCCGAGTGAAGAATGAGCGCATCACGCGACTCTCGGCACGATTAACTCCGATTTCTCACAATGCCCTCCGACAATCACAGTCGCCATACTCAAACTCCGAGAAGCCTTGATATAAGGCTTCTTTTTCATTAAAGGGTAATGATAGAAATCGTCGAATTATTGATCAAAATGATGCATTTGGAGGTCGAAAACTGAGGTATTATCTCGCATATAACGGGAAACGTGTCAATGTACCGCTATCACGAGATGAAGCAATGAAGTTGCTCATGGAGACAAAGGGGGCCATTAAGGGACTGAGCATTATGGTATACGACGAAAAAGGGAAATTCATCAGGGAGATCGGGAGGGATAGACGCCGATGATGGACGTTAAGCTTCCCCGCCCCACTTGTACGACATACGTAGAGCTTTTACAAATTCATCTGATCGGTCCGGCATTCTTTTGGGGATAGCGCAATAATTTTCATGACTGTTCGCATAAGATCTAACAATCGCCATCACTCCCCTTCCAGGAGGGAAATGACAATGAACAACAATTCCGAGGACGAACAACTCGCCAAGTTGAGAGACATTCAGATTGCCCGGCTCGCCTTTATCGGGGCATCCATTGCGACTATAGGAGACGGAATTTCGACGTATGCAGCCGCTCTGGCCTTGGAAGTGCTCGAAGAGGCTAACAATCAACGATCGCAGCCCTCAAGCAGCCACTTCAAAAACCTGGATATCGCCCAAAAACAATTAGATTATTACATTCAGCAGCTGCAGCATATGAGACAGTGGATTAAATAGGTCGACGATTGTTGTTCGGCTGCCGTTTACTTTGGAGCGGATTCTACACTTGTCCATTTCGTGCCGTAATAACGAAACATATACTAAGCCAATCCTATCTCACTGGAGGTGTAATCGCGATGGCTTTTAAGTTGCATAATTTGGGGAGGTCCGGGGGCTTCTCGGGAGGCGCCGCGGAACGCAGCGGCGGATCGGCCGGACGTTCCGAAGGCGTTAGCGCGCGCAGCCTGGGGTCGGCCGGACGCTCCGGCGGCTCGGCTGGACGCAGCGCAGGCTCGGCTGGACGTTCCGAAGGCGTCAATGCACGCAGCTTGGGATCCGCAGGACGCTCCGGCGGCTCTGCAGGGCGCTCCGAAGGTTCGAGCGGACGAAGCGGCGGTAACCGCTCGTAATTGGACTGCGGCCGTTTGCCTGTGCATACGCGGAAAATGTCGCAATCTGTGCGATAGTACTGTCCCTATATTCATCCCGTCATAAGCTATAGGGGTGATGAGCGATCATCACAATAATCATACGGCGGTGATAGTATGAGTTACCCTATAGCTGGCGGCGGTTCCGGGGCTGCGATCGCTCTTGTTCTTTTTGTCCTCCTGGTCATCATCTTGAGAGCCGGATTCTAATAACGGCTTCACGCCCCACTTTCCCCGCAGCGCTCTCAACGAGCCTGCGGGATTTTATTTGTCGTTATGCCGCCATTTTGCGAACGTCCCCGAACAAGTGCAACCTTTTCCAACGCATCGGCGTCTACAATACCAACTAGAAGTCATTCCATTACCAAACGGAGGGGACGAAGATGAAACCAAGATTTCGCAAGTCGATTTTTTTGCTCGCACTGATTGCCGTACTCAGCTTTACCACCGCCGGATCGGCTTTTGCAGGACAAGGAAGTTCGAAGGAAGCCGACAAAAAGGGGATCACCGTCGCCAAAGCGGTCAGCGCGATCGTCAAAGGGCTGGATCTGAACATCGATCATATCCGCTTCATCAAGGAGCCTAAGGCAAGCGATTATTACTCGAAAGTTAAAGATGACGCTCCTTATGCCAACGATTTTATTATCGCTCAGTTTAACGGTCTGGATCTGCCGAAAGACGTCAATCCTTCCGCCAAAGTCACTCGCGAGCAATTCGCCAAATGGCTCTATGGCGCCCTTAGCCAAAAAGGGGAATATGCCTGGATTGAAATCTTCATTAATATCTCCGACGCGAAGCTTATTTCGGACGGTAACATGGAGAGCATCCAGAAGCTGCTGATCGCCAAAATCTTCACACGAGACAGCAAGCAGCGTTTCCACCCTAAGAACGGGGTTACCCAAGCGCAGGCCGATATCCTCATCGCCAGAACGGTCAAGTTTATCCGCGATGCATTGCCTATCGAAGAACCGGCGCCGTCCATTTTCAACAACGCCACGCTTTCGACCGAGAAGGTTACAGACGATGTGGTTAAAGTTACCGTTACCGCGACCGCTCCACATCCAGGGTACGGCATCGAAATTACGGGCATTTCTTTCGTGAAAGGCGAAGCGATCATTCAGTATAGAGCGATTCTTCCCGATCCCGATAAAATGTACCCTCAAGTGCTAAGAGACATTTCCGTCTCCACGTATGTCTCGTCAGATCTCTCGCCTGTTTTGGGCGCAGAACAGCCTGCGGTTCCGTTTCCGGGGTAACTGAGAGGAGAGTAAGGCCGTCGGCTTGCCGGCGGTCTTTTGCGTTCCTAGCCTATGAACCGATAGGACATGATTACATTATAAGTACAGTTCCATAGGATCGTTGCATAGCGTATACCCGTTCCTTGAATAGAACTCCCTGCCCTCTTCGCTCGGCCAGACGATAATGAATTCATACTTGCTTGCCGCCGCCCACTCGCGAATCGTTTGCAGGAGTTGGCTGCCGATTCCTCTCGACCGATACTCCGGGTCCGTGTAGACGTTCGTCATGTAGGCAAAGGGATAAGTAATGCGACCAGGGCGCGGCACTTTATCGATGAGTTGCATGTACATATGAGACGCAATAACCCCGTCAACCTCTGCAATCCAAATATGCCAACGTTCGCCGCGTATCGCCTCTTCCAGAAAAGCTCGGCATTCCGTGGCAAAGAACTCGAAATCATCGCTCACTCCCGGCTGGTGCTCCAACGTGAACTCCCAGCGCATGAGAATGAGTGCATCAATGTCTCCCTCAGTGGCTTTTCGAATGTTCATGACTAGCCCTCCTGCGTATCGTCTCTGAAATGAAAATGCTCATGATCCACTCCGTCCATTCCAACCAACTTGCCGCTCTTTTTATGATAATAGGGAAACATTCGATTGACAGGCAGCTTTAGCAATTGATAATTCCTATCTCGCGGCAATGCTTTCAACTCCTCTACGGCTCTTTCACGGCAAGTGTGGAGTCCTATCGGATAGAAGTTCGGAAACACGTCCGCCTGCTCTGCCACGAAAATTGCCCAAACGCACTCATCTTCCACGTTATGTACCGTGCCATTCCCCAGCACCCGTGAAGCGTGCTCTAGAATCGTAAGGTCCCGAAGAAGCATAAACTTCGTAGAATAATCCTCGCAACGATCGATCAAATTACGAAGTTGCGCGACGGCCTCTTCGAGACTCATCCACTTCACTCGCATCCCCAACTGAGTTTCCTCTTCGGTCAAAGCAGTGTTTCCCGGTTGCTTTGTCGCTTTGGCCATGTAACAATAAGAACGCTGCATGAACTGATTTCTATTTTTGTGCTCGTCGATATATCCAATCGCTTCAATGATAACAGCATCATAACCCGTTTCTTCCTTAATCTCGCGCAAGAACGCCGCTGCCCTTTCTTCGCCCTCCTCTACGCCGCCTCCAGGCAGCTTGTAAAGACTTGCGCCCGACATCTCCATCATCGCGACCTTTAGCTCATCGTTGATCAGAACGCCCCTCGAAGCGTACCGAGACACAACTTCCATGAACTCAGGTTCTCCACCCACAAAATCGCTGTCCGTTATGGTCTTTAGCCATTGTAAATCGTAATCCCTCCCCCACCGCAGGATTTTAAGTCCTGTGCGTCTGTCAAATCCGTTAATCCAATAATCGCTCTCTCATCGAAACATCAACGATCTCACCAGCGTATTACATATTAAGGAGCTGATGAATATGGCCGTCTTCATTATTCTTTTCATCATACTGGCGATATTGAACATCGTCTATCCTTCCTTCGGATGGTATCTCCGATATGGTTGGGTGGTGAAAGGCGAGTCTGAGCCAAGCGAGGCTTACCTGATTATGAGCAGAGTCGGTGGAATTGTCGCACTTGTACTTTTGATTTTTGTTTTATTTTCAGGCGCTTTCACATATTAAAATGACTCGATAAGACTGGTGGACCCGCTGCCAATTTCTTGGATTCGAAGTCTCGTCCCCAATTCGTCCCCAACAGGAAGACGACGCTCAGCTTTCAGGATTCTGTCAGTCCGAAAAACTAATTTAACAATAGAGGAGGCCCATGCTTTGGCATGGGCCTCTCACAGAACCGTAGGTGCGAGTCATCGTATACGGCTCTTCCAGCGCTATCCCCTCTGGGAGTGTAGTTCACATTGTACAGATCAACAAGATTGCATAGTCTCATTTCATGGAACCAAGCATTTGGCATGGCATAGCTAATATGTGGGCTACGGGAACTTCGCCATGCATTCATCCTCAATCGCGGGAGCATTATAGAAAGCATGCTTTAGTGCGAGTTTTCGGACTTCGGTCTGTTGTGTTGTTTCCTTGGATTTCCGTCAATAATCTAAGGTTCATGATCATGAATGTGATCACGGATGTTAACTAGCATGCTTGGACATAATATTCTGATATAATGAACTAATAAGAATCGATGATCTATATCTTTGTGAACTCAACATCATGAGCTGATGTAAATTCAACTTTAATCATATCGCCTGGTTGAGCGTTAACATGCCGATACCAGCGTCCGAATAATTTAAGATCGCCGCTTCCTTGGAATTGTTTTGCGTACTTTGTAGTAATCCCAGTACTATTATTGCGTTTTTTGGCTGATCCAGAAGCTCTAACCTTAACATTAAAGAATCCATCCGTTGAACTGCCGTTGAATATGGTTCCTGGAAGGATAGTACAAGCTTCCGCATCTGATACTGGAATCTGAACGTAGGCTTCAAGAGGACTTCTTTGATTTACTTGTCTTGATGCACCTAAAGTTCCCCACCTTAGATGTGCATGTTTAAGTCTCACATAAAAGACATCGCCTGCTGTTGGCATTCGCATCACCTATCTTTCTATTCAAATGGGAATAATTACCCAAGCCATATAGCTTTATTTCGACAAAGAAAGCTGTTTTCCTTCAAGGTTTTAGCGAATTTTATCTCGTGTTGATTTTGTTTGGAGGGAACCATGGCAGATAACTTAATGCCAGCAGATAGAAAGAAAAATATGCAAGCAATACGCTCAACTGGCACTAAGCTAGAGGATAGGGTCAGTAACGAACTGTGGAAAAGGGGATATAGATTTCGTAGAAATCTAAGCGGACTCTTTGGAAAACCCGACATAGCTATTAAGAAGTATAAGTTGGTTATTTTTATTGATTCATGCTATTGGCATGGTTGCGACATCCACGGTAACATGCCAAAAAGCAATCAGGAATACTGGCTTAGAAAGCTAAATCGCAACAAAGAAAGGGATCAAGAAGTAACAGAATACTATCAGAATATGGGATGGGCTATAATAAGAATCTGGGAACATCAACTAAAGAAGGATTCGTTTGACTACACAATCAAGGAGCTTTGCTCCTCTATAGATCAAGCAAAAAGGCGAGGATTGGCCCCGCCTAATTAATCACCTTACAACATATTCTTCTGCTTCTTCCCTTACTCTGTTTTTAACCAATGTAATCTCTTCTTCTGTATTATCGAATGTCCACTGGGCCTCGATAGAATTGTACGGTACACCAGCAAACGTCTTTAGGATAGCTTCGACTATTACTTTTGCACCCATTGGCGGAACTGCCATCCCAATTTGTTTCCTCACCGCTTCTTTCCCGCCTAAAAACTCATAGTTATCAGGGAAAGTTTGAAGTCTAGCCCGTTCACGGTTTGTCAACGCTCGGGGAATTGCATAATGATACATATGTGTCCCACCGCCCCCGCTGCCAGTAACAGTATAGGCAGGCTTATCAGGGTGGAGGCGCTTATAAATCTGGCTGATCTTGGTCTTCTTAACATTCAATCTAAGATGTTCAGGCAACCCTTCATACCAAGCGTTTTCTCCTGGTGGAATATGTGAAAGCATTTCAATAACTTTACCTTGATGATTTGTGTACTCCTGATTTGTGGCTCTTGCTGGAATTAAAGGTTCCTCCAGTGCTTGTCTTGCAGTTCTATAATTATTAGGGCCATGGGTAGGTTCAGGTACTCTAAATCGCAACCCCAAATCCTTCCGAATTCCCACAATAATTATCCTTTGCCTTGCTTGTGGAACACCATATTCATGAAACTTATATAAATGCGGTGTTAAGTTGTAACCTGCCTGCTCTAAGTCTGATAGTATCTTAACAAAGGCTTCACCGTCATTAGCACTCTCAAGCCCTCCAACATTCTCGGCAATGAACCAAAGCGGTCTATGGATATTTAATACCTTAACTCCGTAGGAGTACAACGGTCCAAAATCACCATTAAACCCCTTTTTCTCACCAACACTGCTGTAATCATTACAAGGAAACCCAAAAGAAAAAGCGTTGATTCTTGGAAGGGCTTCAATATCCAGTGTCCTTACGTCACCTTCTATAACAGATTCGGGATTCTCAGGACAAATATTATGTCTAAAGGTCTCGCATGCTGCAGGATCATAATCATTTGCCCATGAATGCTGAACTCTGAATACCTCACCTGTTGGACTTATCACTTCAGCTAGCTGAGCACCTAAAGATAGACCGCCTGGTCCGCTAAATAGCTCTCCTTTATTAAAAATCATTATAATCAACTCCGTTTCTAACAAAATACAATACGAACATTGGTTCTATTATAAACTAGACTTACAAAAAAAGCAGCCCAATCAAAGAAAAGGTTTCTGGAAGTTTCTCGATTGTATCGGTTACTGCTTTCTCTTCCTAGGAGTCCGTGAGCTCTTAGGTTTCGTCGGGAGATTATTGTTATTGCCGTCTTGCGTGCTCTTTCTTGCACCGATGCTAATTAGCAACTCAGACAAGTTGTTTGCATCTGCAACTGCTCCGGTAATTTTGCTGTCGCCTGTAAAACATGGCACAAACACTCTGGATATAAAGTGTCCAAACGTCATGTTGGAATAACTAGCTAGTATGTTCGTTTTTATTTTCTCAGCGCCACTTACTTCTATTGCGGGTATTACATCAAATCCGTGAATTGAAGAAACCATTACATAAGAACTCGGTGAAAAGCTTAGCATATCACTTACTTGCTTTTTTAATAGAGCCGTATCCACTCTAACATCCATCTTGTTCTTCGTGGTGATAGTTGAATCAAGTTTGTGTTGAATAAGGATACCTTTTTCCACCCTGATCTCTGGCAAATCCATCTTAAGACTCACTATAAGATCAGCACCTATTGTAGATTCTTCTGTGCGTGGACTTAACAGCCTATGATTGAATTCAAAATCAATTCTAGTTTCTCCATCTTCAACTGGACCAAGCAGATACAGATCATTGAATAGCCCAAACCAATCAGCAACTACACCTGAACCATGTTCCTCTTTTGTTGCAAACGACTTGAAGTTCTTCTTATATCTTTTTATTGCTTGGTCAATGTGTTTTTCGATTTTAGCGATTAATGGATTGTCAGGGTTTAAGTTCATTACCTACACCTCAATAGCGTTCTAAACCATCAGCCCTTTAGAGTACAGTAAACATGAAGAAATTCTTACCGTCAGGGAATCTTAAGTTAGGAACCCAAAATGGTTGTCCATCCCAGCCTTCTTCAACCCTGCCATTAAATCTGTACATGGTTAACGTTGGGCCTGAAGGATCGAATCGATCTGAACCTCCAGAAAGCAAAGCACGATATCCTTTGCTAATGTTGGTACTCCTTACTTCTATAAAGCCGCGATTTCGGAACATTTCCTTCATATTCCTCATACACGTTCTTATCGCTTCATCGTCCCATGATCCTCCCCCAGACTCATCAGCCGCTGTGAGATTCAAGATATCAACAAGCATATCAATTGGAACTTGCATCACTTGGCCTGTACCCATGAATGGCATCAAAATTCTATCAAGCGTTTCTACATTTTTTACAAGAGGGGAGTATGGGAAGTATCTTTTCCCAGGCATGTAGAACGCAAGAGCATCAACATATACTACGCTCGTACGTGTTGCCCTGAGTAACGAGTGAGTAGTTCTCGATAATACAATAGCCTGCATTTCAGTCGGATCAATTTGACGAGCCATTGTCCAAAGCTGCTTATGTGAGTCATGTACACCCTTGAAAATCTCTAATAATGAACTTGAAATATAAAACCTCATTACATCCATATCATTCTTGCGATACCCATACATCCTTGAATGTTGCAGAATCGTGTCAACTTGCGGCGACTTACTGGTCCTTCCATAATAAGTTACCAGCAACCTTTTAATAGTGACCCCGCGACCTAGCCTGTTACCGCCAATTAGTATATTAAATGGGGAGCTGTAGGTTGCCGATCTAGAGCCTGAAATAAGCAACTGAATACTAGTACTATTAATACACTCCGCAATCTCTTGTATGACGTCCTGGAAAGAGGGAGGATTTGAATGTGTCAGCCTCATATCGTCGTATGCTTCCCTTAAATACTCAACAACGACCGTGCTATCTTGGTTTGAAGGATTCGACATAGCACGGGTAAGCCTTGTCACAAAGCTGTTTATAATACGTTCAATCCTTCTATGGGGATCTTGACGTTGACTGACATGGCAGACGAAAGAGAAAGCAGTACCTTCACCGTTTACTAGCTTAGAAGCGGCAACAACGAAAAACGAACATAATGCCTTTCTAAGTCCTGTCGGCACAGCTTCCCAAGTCTCTTCTGTATCTAAGATGTCAGTTGAAAGAATGTTATCCACTTCATTGTCTGGAAACAACCTCATTGGAGAAAGGTGCTGCTCAGCCTCAAAGAAAGCTTCACCGCCGACATATCCTTCTCCAGGATCAAAAGTCACAGTAAATTGAGGAGCAAAATCGCTCTCTGAATGTTGCAAGAACAGGGACTGTGGAGTCGCAGTAACTTGCACATATACATGTTTTTCAAAATATCCCCTAATGTTGACAATTGCCTCATTGACTCCACTCAAGTCGTCCGTGTCATTATTTAATAACGTGTTTAGACTGGCTTGATCGGCTTCATCATCAAAAATGATCGGACGAATCTCCTCTGAGCAATGCATCTCCAGAAAATCGATTAATGATTGAAGGATATGAGTATTCTTGGTAGCCATTAACACCAGACCACCTGTTTGCAGTGCCGTCTGTATTCGTTCTGGATGTGCCATCATCCATTGATCCTTACCCAAGGCTTGCATACCTGGCAGGGATTGATTGATTCTATCAAGTGTCTGATCATATAGCCAAACATTATCGGATGTAAGGATTATGAATAGTCGAAATCCGTTATCAGATGCTAGGGCAGTAGACATCAGCATATTGTTTGTCTTGCCGCTTTGAATTTGCCCAAAAAGCAGTCCATGGCAAGCCGGGTCATCAAGAGCCCCAACCTTATCAATTAACCTTACTGCATTACTCTTGATATTATTTACTTCGGTTTGGCTTAATCCATCATGCCTTAAAATTCTTGATAACCGAGCAACCTTCGAACCATCTATGATCATAACTGTCTCCTTCTCTGACTAAAGTCCATATAATATGTATCATCATTCATTTTATATATAGTTATCGAATCTCTTCCATAATGATAAAGGTGCGTATTCTCAACCTTCTCACCAAGCCGTACCCCTAGCCGTCTTCGGAAGTATTTGCCTAAGATGCTGTTATCATGGTTTGTATGGATGGCTTTCCTGCCCTGTTGGGCTACGGCACATACAAAACTCTCTCCATCATCAGTAATCATTGTAAACTCTACGGCTAGGTCTGGGAAAAAGTCAGGGTTACCCCTATGTATTTCACTAGCTATAGGAATGTAAGCTTGGTTAGGTTCCCTTCCATCCCTCTGTCCCCAGTTCAGAGCACTTCTACCGTGAACCTGATCATCTTTCTTTTGAGTAAGTCTTAGCACAACACTTGGACATCCACTAACTGCAGCACCAATTGCTGAGGTATCGATATCCCCAATTTCAGGCTCCCTTTGATATAGCATCTGGAAGTGTTCAAATATATCTTCGTCAGTACAATCCTTTAGGAAGTGTTCCTTTGGAAAAGCTTGTAATACTTCGGCGGGGTCTGCCGACACCATTAATTCCTGAAAGTCTCTGAATCCATGCCATGTTAGATTTGAAGACCCCGCGAATGCCATATCAGGCTCACTGTTTTCCCCTTGCCATAACACAGCCTTTGCGTGTATTGGAGGGGTACCATTATAGTAACGAACACGCAATCTGCCAGTATTACGAACCAGATTCACATATTCATTGTGGTCCCATATTGTAATTGGTTGTTGCTTTACCATTCCTAATACTACGTCAATCGAGATTCTATCGTATGTATATAAAAGATGATGAACAAAAGCAGACGATCCATATCCAGTAAGTACACGCAGATTCATTCTGCCTTCCTCATACGGATTCTTTATAATTTGAGTGTAGATATGCGGCCATTGCGGCATTACATTTTCCTCCCTGTAGAGCGTCAGAACACTGATATAATAGGTGGTCCTGTAAGTAAATATCAATGTTTTAATATTCGACATGGGCGGACGAATCCCCTTCTTATATAAAAATAAAAGCGCCGCGTGGGCGCTGTGGGCGCTATTACTGCCTTTTCATGGTTGTAGTGTTGAAATCCGATTCGTACGTCATAGTCTGCTACGCTTAAGAAAGAGAAGCTCTACAAAATCAAAACCGAGCAATATACGATGGCGCATATCAAATCGATCAGCTTCAGATACGTCATGGTCTACTACAACAGGCGGCGGATCTACACCACGAATCCAGGGGCTGGCCCCAACGATTTATCGCGAACGAATGCTGGCTCGCGGGTGGAAATCTCCTTCATCCAGGCTAAATGCTTCCTTGGACCTTATCCCACAGTCAAGGAATAGAAGGAATAGGGTATAGTCCCTTAATCCCGCGAACGTCTCTCGGTTCGGAAGAGCTATCAGACGAGCAAGCGTATCCTCATCAACACTGACATGCCTTCCCTCATCCTTGCGCTTCTTAAACCCAATCAACGGGTTATCGGAAATCATACCGTGCTCGACACACCAAATAAAGAATGTGCGGAGGTAGACCGATCGATTGTTATAGGTTGCAGGTTTTATCTCCTCCTGACTAAGGTGGGAAACCATAGCCTTCTCAAGCTGTTCAAATGAACTCCCCGCATCGGGATACCTCTTGGACAACAAATTAACATGAGTCGTGTAATCCAAGATCGTCTGATCGCTAATCCCATTTGCTTTCTTCCATGTAATAAACCGATCCAGTGCCTCTTCCATCGTCTCTGGTGCTCTTCTTACCTTATTCATTCTTACCGCCATAACCAAAAAATCCTCCTTCGCCATCATCTGTATTTTGCGGATACAGATAGTACGAAAAAGGATCTCACGCTGTGAGTCCTGTGTGTCTAGCAGAAGTAACTTCTACTGCACAGGATTCATCATAATTTATGGTTTTTAGGATTGCTACAAAAAAGGGAAAACCCCTTATGTATGTAGTGGTGCCGAGAACCGGGGTCGAACCGGTACGGTAGTCACCTACCGCAGGATTTTAAGTCCTGTGCGTCTGCCAATTCCGCCATCCCGGCATGCGAGTCTCTGGCAACCGAGAACGATCGGTCAACGAGCGCTGCCCCACGAACTCCGTGGTGGGCCTTGAGGGACTCGAACCCCCGACCAATCGGTTATGAGCCGACCGCTCTAACCAACTGAGCTAAAGGCCCCCGTAAAGGTCCAGAGAAAGGTGTTGGTTGCGGGGGCAGGATTTGAACCTGCGGCCTTCGGGTTATGAGCCCGACGAGCTACCGGGCTGCTCCACCCCGCGTCGTTAAAGCATTATAGAATTTATTGGCGACAAGTAATAATATACTATAGAAAATAGCCTGCAGTCAACACTTTTATTCACTTTTCTTTTCTTCCGTTTCCAGATGCTGCTTGTCCTCGCCCGTTTGCGCCTTCGCCATCTCGCCCAGCTTCTGCAGCAAAATATGCTGTGGCATGTGCATCAAATGCTCCAACGGCACCTTCATGTATTCGGCCAATTTAACGGCTGTTTCCGCGGATAACGGCATTCTTCGCATCGCTGCTTCCTCCTTCGTCCGATCCTTCCGGACACCAGCTTAGCACAAAAACCGTCCCTTTGCCAATATGCAGCAGCTCAACCTCCTGTACAAGCCGCTCAGGGCATGTAGCGAACGCCATACTTCCCTTTTTTCGAACGGAATACTTCGATCTCCTGCGGCGCCTCAAGGCCGAATACCCAGCTGTCGTGCTCCATGCGCTGAACGAGACATCCCGCTTGAAATTTGCTGTCGTACAATCTCGACCAGTATACCCATTTCATGCGTCTTCCCCCGCTTTTGTAGAGATGTGGATGCTCCTAGCATGCTCGGCTTTGGCGGATTTGAATCCGTCTCCCGGGAAATTTAAAGCAAACGCCCCATCCATATGAATGGGGCGCCTGAGAACTTCCTCGTTTAATCGATAATGACCGCTTCGCCGGCCGCTTCCATAATCGCTCTCTTATCGAGAGGAATAACTCCACCGCCACCGCCGTTGTCCGTATTGATTCCATCAAACGGATTTTCGATGTTGCCTTTCGGGTTCGTCTTGATCTTCTGAAGCAGATCGTTCCCCTTCTCCTGCCACAACGCCAGCGCGTCCTTGGCGGACTTGCTTCCCTGCATCACTTGCGAGAAGAGCATCGAGCCCATCTCGTTGATCAAGTTCAGATTCGGCTTTTCGCGGTACAACTCCTGTTCCTTGATCGAAGAGCCTTGCAGCGGAGCCGGCTTCATCTTCGTGAACGCATCGATGTTGTAGCTCATGCCGTCGCGCACTTTGACGAATTCTTTGCGCGCGGACAGCTCGTAAGTGCTGCGGGACTTCAGCTTCGCCCACTCTTTGCCGTTCATGAACTTGACGAATTCCCAAGCGTCGTCGGTATTTCTCGCGTTGGCGTTAATACCGGCCAGTTGGTTCAAATAGATATTGCCTCCGAACCCTTCCTTGCCGATATGGTACGGCACCGTGACGACGTCCCACTCCAGCTTCTCCATCTTCAGCTTATCGCTGTTGTCATTCATTTGCTGGATCTGGTTGATCATACCGTAGTCCCCGATCGTCATGGCCACTTTACCGTTGAGGAACAATTGGCCTTGGAACGGATTATAGCGGTAATTCTCTCCCTGAGGCTGCTCGTAGTTCATATCCTCCTGGCTTGGCGTTACGCGGTCTTTCTTCATCTGGGCTATTGTCTCCCAGAGGTTTTGCCATTGCGGAGTGTTGACCGTCATCGTCTCGCCCTTCTCGTCGAACATCCTGAGCTGAAGAGGCGCAGCGAACGATTGGAAATCCCAGAAGTTATCTCCTGCCCCCCACTGATTAAAGGTGAATCCGAAAATAGCGTCCTTGCCGCTTCCCGACTTCATCCTTTTCGCCAGGTTGAATACGTCGTCCCAGCTCATGCCGTCTTGAGGGAACTCGACTCCCTGCTTCGTAAACAGCTTCTTATTATAGTAGAGAGCGGATGATTGGAACGTCGGCGAGAGTGCGTACAGGAAGCCGTCTCCCTGCTCCTTGATCCCGTCGATGACCGTCGGCACGAACTCGCTGACGTCGATTTTGTCTTCGTTGATCATCGGGTCGAGCTGCTTCAGAAGATTGTCGTTCACGAGCTGCCCGAGCATGCTCATGTCATTGATGATCATGACGTCTACCGGGTTGCTTCCGGTCATGATTTCCTTGAGCTTCGCCATTTGGTCGACCGGTTCCTGTTGCTTCGAGTAGTCCTCGAACTGCATTTCCGAATAATCGATCGCGGGCACGACCTCGATGTCGATGTTCGAATGAGTGAACTCGAACATGTCCGTGAATTGCTGGCGGAACCAGCTCTCATCGGATTTGCTGCCGTACATCGTGCCGATGCGCAGCGTACGGCGATTATCCGGATCGTTCGCGCTGTCCCCCGAATTACACGCCGCGAGCATCGGGACTAGTAAAGATAGGCTCATTCCGGTGAGCACCCATTTTCGGGTTTTTCCTGCTTGTTTGTTCATGCTGTTTCGTCCTCCTCCAAGGATTTGGGTTTTGTAATGACAATCTTGTCTCCGTCGAACTCCATCGTTGCTTTGTCGCCGATCGCAAGAGCGGACAAGTATTCTTTCGGAATTTGCAAGCGGCCAACCCGGTCGACAACGACGAAAGCTTCGTGCGCTTCTTCCGGCGTCCGCCCGCCCGAGAGCGGCAAGGAATGATCCAGGTTGGGGTTCCTCTTGATAAACTCGGTGCTCGTCAGCCCGTCGCGGATCGCCACGACCCGGTCCACTTTGCTTGCTAGCGACAAATCGTGAGTAACGATTACGATCGTCAAGCCAAGCTCCCGATTAAACTTGCGGAAAATATCCATGATAATATCGGACGTTCGCGAATCTACCGAACCCGTCGGTTCGTCGGCCAGCAGCAGCTGCGGACGGTTCGCCAGCGAGATGGCGATCGCCACCCGCTGCTGCTCGCCCCCGGACAGCTGCTGCAGCTTGTTATGCATGCGATCCTTCAAGCCGACCCATTCGAGCAGTTGCTTGGCATAAGCCCGGTCCAGCTTGCCGGAAAACATCATCGGCATCTCTACGTTCTCAAGAGCGCTCAGGAACGGCAGCAGGTTGCGGGCGTTGTTCTGCCAGATAAAGCCGACCGTATCTCGCTTGTACTTCACGAGATCGTCGTCGTTGACCTTCAGCAGATTCCACGGCCCTACTTGCACCTGGCCGGCGGAAGGGCGGTCGAGCCCGCCGAGAATGTTCAGCAAGGTCGACTTCCCGCTTCCGCTGTTCCCGATAATCGCCATCATTTCTCCGGCTTTGACGGATAAGTTCAAGCCTTGAAGGGCGACGACCTCCAGATCGTCGGCCTTGTAAATTTTCACGAGACCTTCGCATGTAATCATGCTTGCTTACCGCTCCTCTCCCAGCTTGACGGCCTGATGAACCTTCAAGCGTCTAATGTGCGTGATGAGAAGCGCCACGCCGATCGTCATCATGACGCCGACAACGATATACAGCCTGTTCGTGTCGGTCGCTTCGAAAATGACGCGGAACGGAGGAACCTGATTCGTCGAATTGTCCGTCGTCTGCAGGAAAGGCAGGAACAGCAAGCTCGCAAGCTTACCGATGCCTATGCCGAGACCGATCGACAAGCCGGCGGTAAAGATTTGCTCGAGCAGCAGCATGCCCGTCAGTTGCTTACGAGAAAGCCCCATGGCGCGCAAAATACCGATCTGCACGACCCTACGCGACAAGTTAAAGAACCAGAACAGAATGTAGCCTGACAACGAAACGATAATCGTCACCAGGAAGCCCAGGCTGAGAATTCCGAATACGCCTCCCCTGGCCGGGTGCTTGCTCTGTGTCGTCAATTCGGATCTCATGCTGTTGATCGCCGCCAGCTCGACGCCTTTCTCCTGAAGCACCGGGATAATCTCCTGCACTTTAGCGTCCGGATCCATCTTGAGCCACACGTCATAAGGAATCAGCGGCGCTTGATCGTAGATATAGCCCAGATTCGCGATCAGGAACGGCGTTTGGTCCGGGTACAAGCTAGGCCAGTAAGGCAAAACATCCAAAATGATAAACTCGATCGTCTGCTCCTGAATGACCGTCTGGACCGTATCTCCCCGCTTCAAGTCGAACTTCTTGGCTACGTTGGAGGAGATGAAAGCTCCCTCCGGCACTTGCCCCATCCATTCGAGATATTTGTACGGATTGATCTGGTACATGTCTTTGCGAAGCCATCCGACGCGGGCGAAATCGACGTTGTCGATGCCCATGATGGTCGCTTGCCCCGCCGTCTTGCCGGAGATCGTCAAGCTGCTCTTCGTCTGCAGCACGCGCGCCGCGTGCTCGACGCCCGGCAGCGTGCGGAAAATCTCGAACGGAGGCTCATTGTAGTTAAACTTCGTCGGCGCAGGGCGATCTCCCTGACCTCCGCCACCGCCTCCGCCGTTGCCGCCGCCTTGCTGAGTCGGAGGCTTGAATTCCGGCGTGCCTTCCCATACGGTCTGGACGACGACGTCCGTTCCGTATTTGTACATGATCCTCTCTTCCGAGTTCAGCCCGATCGTCCGCGCTGCGGAGGAATTGTACACCCCAAGGCCCAGCGTCAAGATGAGCAAAATCATGAGCGGATAATACGATTTGGACGACCGCGACAACTGCGTAAGCGTCAAATAAAACGACACCGGCAAAATCTTTTTCCACATCAGATTAAACAGCTTGAGCAGGAGCGGGAACAGCCTGAGAAACACAAGTCCCGCGGCAAAAATGCTGAGCGCCGGAACGAAGAACAGAAACGGCTGCACGTTGAGCTGGTCCGTCGTCATTCCCGTCTTGAAAGTAACCATCTGCCGCTCGTTGAACAAATACCAGCCGTAACCGGCAACGCCGAGCAGCAGCACGTCGATAAACCATTTCTGCCAGAACGGCTTGCTGTCTCCCCTCGCCATCTGCCTCTTGTAATCGACGATGGACGTCCTCGTGAAGACGAGAGCCGGAATGACGGTCGCCGCGATCGCCACAATGACGGCCGCAACGCCGGCCAGCACGCCGTCGATCGAGAATCCGACCGGGATCGCCTTGCGGTCTACGAAATGCAGAAACCCGCTGGCCGATCCGATGCTCTTGGCCATGAACCAGCCAAATAACGGACCTATTACCAGCGCAACGATGCCTAGCAGGGTCCCTTCCAGAAGGAACAGCATAAAGATCTGTCTCGTGCTCGCCCCCCGGCTTCGCAGTACCGCGATGTCGGAGCGCTGCTTCTCAAGCGCCTGCTGCGTGTTCATCGTAATGAAGTAGAACACCATGGCGATCATCGGAGCTGCGAGGGTGAAGAGCATCGTTTGCAGTTGAATGCTGTCCCGGCGAAAATCGCTCAGCATCTCGGCGAAACTGAGTTCCAGGCGCGTGTCCTTCAGCTTCTTATACACTTCGATGTCGATGCGGTTCAGCTTGCTCGACAGCGGAGAGAGCTGGCTCGTTTGAATCTCTCTCAGATCGAATGCGGAATACCAGCTTGCGATCTGAATCGGAATGCCTCGTTTGGCCGATAGATCGTCAAGAAAGACCGGATCTGCCACGTACAAATAATTCATGAGTCCTTCCAAACCTTGATACCAATAAGAGCTCGTGTCGTCGACAGGTTTGAACGCTCCGACGATCTGAACTCGCAGCGTCTCCCCAGCAGCCGAGTACAGCAGGACGTCGCCTACGTGCAGGTCGTTGCGGAACAGCGCTTCCTCCATCATAACGGCCTGGATCGTGCCGTCCGCATCGGAACTGTCCGCGAACCACTTGCCTCCTGCCATCTCGACTTGTTCCTTTAATCCTTCCAGGGAAGCGATCGTCAGCTTCCTCGTACGGCTCGCATCCACCTTCGTCGGATCTTCGGGAGACACTTCCGAGCTGCGAATCGTCAAGCTCCGCTGGGAGACCTCCACCGGAAAACCGATGTCGGACCTGACGTCCTCGCGAATATACTGATCGACGTTACGGAAGCTTTCCAAATCCGTCTTGCCGTCCGTCGACTGGTAACGAATCAACATCGAACCCGCGGGCAACCCTTCGCTGTTGTCCTGCAGAGATTGCGAGACGACCCGCTTGAGCGCGCCGTCCGCGTACATCGGAATACTCGTCGTGAAAGCGACCGCGACGAACAATCCGGCAAGCGTGCTGAGCGTCATCCAGCGCGTGTTCCACATTTTGCGGAAGAGAAACCGAATCAGCGCGTTCATCGATTACCGACCTACGACTTTCTGTCCCGGTGTCAAGCCGTTCAAGATTTCCGCGTCGGTCGAAGTTTGTTGTCCGACTTCCACGTCGACCTCGCGCTTGCTTCCGTCCGCTTCCGCCACTTGAACGTAAGAACGCGCTCCGATCGTCCGCAGGGCAGCCAGAGGAATGACAACCGCGTTCTCCTTGCGGTTGATAATGACGGAGATGGACAGCGGAGTTCCGCGAGTGACCTCCTCAGGCAGCTTACCGACGTCGACCAGCAAATATTTGTTGATGCTGTCCGTTTTGCCGCCGTTGTTGCCGCCGTTCTGATTGTCCGTCGAAGGAATCGGCATCTGCTTGATCTTGCCCGGAAGCTGTCCGACGTTGTTAATGTCGACCCGCACTTCCATGCCGACGGCAACCTTCTCCAGATCGTCCTTGGACAGCTCCGCGGCGACGACGAGACTGCTCGGATTGGCGATTACGGCGACCGTGTCGTACGCTTTGACCATGTCGCCTTCTTGCACCGGCACCGATACGACCGTTCCGGAGAATGGAGAGGTCAATACCGCTTTACCGATATCCTCGCGCATATCGGCGAGTTGCTGACGCGCTTCCTCGAATTGCAGGGATTTCATCTCGAATTCGATCGGGTCCATCTCGTCTTTCTTGCGCAGCGTTTCCTTCATCTCAAGCTCGCGCTGCTTGAAGGAAAGCTCCTGCGAGCGAAGGCTCTTCTTTAATTCGTCGACGTCCAGCTCGGCCAGCGTCTCTCCTTCTTTGACGCTGCGGCCGGATTCTATGTAAAGCTTCTTAAGACGTTTTCCGTCCAACGTAAAATAGACCTGCTTCTCCTGGGAGGACAGTATTTTGCCGGAACCCGACACTTTCGTTTCCAGCGTTTTCGTTACTACGTCGTACTGCGGTTTTTCGGAAATTTTCGGAAGTTGGATCGCGGACAGATCTTCCTCCTCCGGTTCGTCGGGCAGCAAGCTGCACCCCGAGAGCGCCAAAGACAATGCCAGCGCGGCGATCACTCCGGCCCTCTTGCGGCTGCGGCGTCCGTGCGCCTGACGGTCAATTGGCGACGAATACGCCGTCCACCATTTCATAGACATGGTCTGCTACCTCCATAATCGTAGGATCGTGCGTCGTCATGCAGAGCGAGATGTTCTCGGCTGCGACGACTTCTTTGAACACCTGCATAATTTGCGCGGTCATCTGGCTGTCCAGCTCCGCCGTCGGTTCGTCCGCCAGAATGAGGCTCGGCTTGTGGGCGATCGCCTTGGCGATGGCCACCCGCTGTTGTTCTCCCCCGGAAAGCTCGAACGGACGGTGATGCATTCTCTTGGTGAGGCCGACCAGATCCAGACAGGCTATAATTCTCTCCTTCCATTCCGAGCGCGGGGTGTTCGCCATGCGAAGAGACAATTCGACGTTCTCGTAAGCGGACAATAAGGGCATCAAGGCGAACGCCTGGAAAATAAAGCCGATATCCTTGCGGCGCACGACGGTGCGCTTGTCGTCATCCCACTTGTGGAACGGACGGTCCTTGAAAAATATTTCTCCCTTCGTCGGCGTGTCCAGTCCGCCCATCAGATTCATCAGCGTCGTCTTACCCGAGCCCGAGCGACCTCTCAACATAACGAGCTGGGACGGATAGAGATTGAGATTGATTCCTTTGAGCACCTTGATTTTCTGGCTTCCGACGTCGAAGGATCGTTCCACGTTGCGCACGGACAAGATCGGTTCGTTCGCGACCAGGCGTTCACTTTTGGACGCTTCAGCTGCAGCCTCCGTATCCTTGGCCTGCGCCTTCTCGGACGGTTTCGTCAAATCTTCTCTCTGTTCGCCTGACTTCTCAGCCGTGGACCCCCGACTTAGCCATGACAGCATTCATCTTCCTCCCTTGCCAATCTCTTCAATGATTATAACGAGGCGTCTATCTGAAAAGTTACTGAAAAAATTAAATCTTTATCATTTTTTTAGGAGAAATATACCCGATCGTGCGTCCGCCCAATCGACGAGACCCGACATTTTTCCGTTTTTTCGCTTAGCCCTTTATAAGAAGCCGCCTTTTTGTGTATTATTAGAGGATATAACGATTTATTGCGAGGAAGGTTGGTCACCTTGGAAACTAAGACGTCGTCATCGAACTTTATTCGGAACATCGTATCCGAAGATATCGCTTCGGGAAAAGTGAAAGAGATCGTCACCCGGTTCCCTCCCGAGCCGAACGGTTATTTGCACATCGGTCACGCCAAATCGATCTGCCTGAACTTCGAGCTCGCCGACGAGTTCAAAGGAAGAACGAATCTGCGGTTCGACGACACGAATCCCGTCAAGGAAGACGTGGAATACGTAGAGTCGATCAAAAAGGATGTCGAGTGGCTCGGCTTCAAGTGGGACGGGTTGTTCTTCGCGTCGGACTATTTCGGAGAAATGTACGAGCGCGCCGCTCTCCTTATCCGCAAAGGCTTGGCCTACGTCGACGACCAGTCCGCGGATCAAATCCGCGAAGCTCGCGGAACGCTCACTTCTCCCGGAACCGAGAGCCCTTATCGGAACCGCTCTGTCGAGGAGAACCTCGACTTGTTCCGCCGCATGAAGGAAGGCGAGTTCGCCGACGGGGAAAAGGTGCTGCGCGCCAAGATCGACATGGCTTCCCCGAACGTCAACCTGCGCGATCCCGTGCTGTACCGGGTCGTGCATGCTCATCATCACAATACCGGCGACGCTTGGTGCATCTATCCGATGTATGCTTTCGCTCACCCGCTTGAAGACGCCATCGAAGGCGTGACGCACTCGATCTGCACGCTGGAGTTCGAGGATCAGCGCCCGTTCTACGATTGGGTCGTCCGCGAATGCGAAATGCCTTGGGTACCGCACCAATACGAATTCGCTCGTCTGAACATCACCAATACCGTCATGAGCAAAAGAAAGCTCAAGCTCCTCGTCGACGAGAAAAAAGTGGACGGCTGGGACGATCCCCGCATGCCGACGATTTCCGGCTTGCGCCGCAAAGGCTATACGCCGGAAGCGATCCGCGCTTTCTGCCGCGAGATCGGCGTCGCGAAGAGCTACGGCGTCGTGGACGAGCGGATGCTGGAGCATTTTATCCGTGAGGATTTGAAGCTCAAAGCGCTGCGGACGATGGCCGTTCTGGCCCCGCTGAAAGTCGTCATCACGAACTATCCCGAAGGCGAGACGGAATGGCTGGACGCCGAGAATAATCCCGAGAACCCGGAGATGGGTCACCGCAAAATTCCGTTCTCCAGAGAGATCTACATTGAACGGGACGATTACATGGATAACCCGCCTCCGAAATATTTCCGGCTGTTCCCGGGCAACGAAGTACGCCTCAAGCACGCGTATTTCATCAAATGCGAGGAAGTCATCCATGATTCGGAAGGCAACGTCGTCGAGCTTCGCTGCACGTATGATCCCGAGACGAAGAGCGGCTCCGGCTTTACCGGACGCAAAGTAAAAGGAACGCTCCATTGGGTGGACGCTTCGCATGCGGTGCCTGCCGAGTTCCGTCTGTACGAGCCGCTCATCTCCGACGAGTCCGAGGAAGAGGGGCAATCGTTCCTCGACCATCTGAATCCGAACTCCCTTCAAGTGCTGAAGGGCTTCGTGGAGCCGGATATGAAGGAAGCTTCCGGAGGGGACAAATTCCAATTTTTCCGTCACGGGTACTTTAACGTAGACCCTAAGGATTCCGCCCCGGATAAGCCCGTCTTTAACCGCATCGTGTCTTTGAAAAGCTCGTTCGAAGTGTAAAAATAGCAGAACTCCCGGCTTCCTTGTTCAGGAACCCCGGGAGTCTTTTGTTAAGGAGGATTCGTATCGATGAAAATCGCCATCTCCAACCGCGGAGTGTTGCTGGGAATTTGTTGTCTGCTTGCGATTCTGGTCGTCGGATGTTCGCGCGGCTCGGGCAATCCTGACGCTTCCCCTGCTCCCTCTGCTCCGACGGAACAGCAACCGCCTGCAGCGTCGTCGCCTTCCGGCAGCGCATCCCCGGAAACAACGCCGCCGGCGGAAGAAAATCCGGTCGAACTGTTGTTGGAACACATGACATTAGAGGAGAAAATCGGCCAGGTGATCGTTGCCGGCATCGATGGAACGAAGATCGATGAGAAGATGAAGAAGCTCATTGATGAGCAGCACGTCGGAGGCTTGATTTGGTACAAGGACAACTTCTCCGACTTGAGCGGCTCGGTCCAGCTCGTCAACGCTCTTAAGCAGGCGAACGGGGGCAATCCGCTCCCCCTCTTCATGAGCGTCGATCAGGAAGGCGGGAAAGTCAGCCGGCTGCCCAAAGATTTCACGGCTATGCCGGACGCGGTCAAAGTCGGACGCACCGGAAAGCCTGAATTGGCTCAGGAGATGGGCGCCTTGCTGTCCGACGAACTGCGATTAATGGGCTTCAACATGAACTTTGCACCCGTTCTCGACGTGAACAGCAACCCCGCCAACCCGGTCATCGGCAGTCGGGCGTTCGGCAGCGACGCCGATCTCGTCGCCAGCATGGGCGTCGCCGTCATGCAAGGGCTTCAGCAAGGCGGAACGGTTGCCGTCGTCAAGCATTTTCCCGGCCATGGGGATACGTCCGTCGACTCTCACCTGGAGCTTCCTTCCGTACACAAAACGACCGCGGACCTGGAAAAGCTTGAGTGGATTCCGTTCCAAGCGGCCATCAAGGAGGGGGCAGACGCGGTGATGATCGCGCATATCCTATTCCCTTCGATCGATCCCGACTCTCCGTCGTCGCTGTCCAAAACCGTCATCACCGACCTGCTGCGCGACCGGCTCGGCTACGACGGCGTCGTCATTACGGACGACATGACAATGGGCGCCATCGCCCGCAACTACGGCATCGAGGACGCCTCGCTCCAGTCGTTTCTGGCCGGCAGCGATCTCATCCTCGTCGCCCACGGCTACGACACGGCCCGCAAAGTATACGACAAGCTGCTCTCCGCGGCCAAATCCGGAGAAATTTCCGAATCCCGCCTCAATGAAAGCTTGCGTCGAATCATCGCCTTAAAACTGAAGTACAAGCTATCCGACGAATCAATCCCGATCCCGTCCGCTAACGATCTCCCCAACGACGAAATCAGCCAGTGGCTCAAACGTCTGCAGTAGCACGCTGCCTCGAATTGGGTCTGACGCTTTACGGTCTGCCCCATACGGTCTATCTCTTCCGCCACTTAACGGACCGGCGCTTAGGTCCGACGCCATAGGGTCTGCCATCACTTGAATAGCACGCAAGGTCTGCCGCTGCTGAACGGTATTTTCCCTCTCCGGTCGGCAGACCTCCTTTTTTCGTACCTATGGCCATTATCCCGTTCACTCAGAATAACCGGTCCGACAACCTCTCTCTATTTTGACGCTTACGACCACTATCCCTTTCACTCAGAAACAGGAGGTAAATGACTTCCTTCCTCTGTGTCTTCTGCCCATTATCCCGTTCGCTCAGAACAGTCCGGCAGAGAACTTCCTTCTTTCTGTACCTTATATCCATTATCCCATTCACTCAGAAATGGTATCGTCCGAAGTAGTCGCTATCCGCAACTCCATGTTTCTCTTTCCAATTCCATAGGCGTTTCTGCTCAAGGCTGATTTCCATTTTCTTCAGAAGGTAGCATAAACAAAAGAGTAAACGATCTTTGAATCTCGGAGACATTTCCCATAGCTACGCTAGTCAGAAAGTCAGATATTCATCAACAAAAAAACGAGTTCTGAGACATGGGGATAATGGCCATAGGAGCGCTGAGCTACCTGCAACGTGGGCGAGAGCCTGAGGCATGGGGATAATGGCCATAGGTGGGGAAATGGGGACAAAACAAGAAGAAAGGCCTGCAAGGACCAGATCGAGAAGCGCTTAAGATGCGCCGGCGATCGGGTCCCGCAAGCCTTGGTGAATGCCTGTAAGACTAGCGAACCTCTATTTTGGTTTTGCGGTAGATCAGTACGCCGAGGGCGAAGGCGACGATGCCCCATGCGCCGAGAATGCCGATGCCTGCCCAGAAGTCGGCGGAAGCGATGCCGCTGCCGTACACCATGCCGTCGCGAATGCCGTTGACGAAGTAAGTCAGCGGAAGCACCTGCGATACGGGAACGAGCCATTCCGGGAAGCCGCTCGTCGGGAAGAAAATACCGCTCAGGAACATCATCAGGAAGCTGGCGATGTTGGCCATCCCCATGTAAGCTTCGATCGATTTGCTGAAGGAAGAGAACAGATAACCGAGCGCGTTAAAGGCAAGAGCTCCGACGAGGAAGCCTACGATAAGCGTCGGGAAGTCCAAGTGGAGCTTGGCCCCGAACCCGAATACGCCGATCAGGGACAGAATGACGATCTGCACGATGCCCAGTATGAAACGCACCATCATGCCGCCCACTCCGAACAGCCCCATTTTCACCGGAGTGAGTCTCAGCCTTTTCAGCAAGCCTTTCCTTCTCATTTCTACCATATCCACCATGCCGAACAGTCCGCCCTGCGCCACCGCAAGCGCGATCATCCCCGTCAGCAGGAAGTCGACGTAGCTCAGATCCTCGCTGCCGCTCGATACGGCGGTCGTTTCTACCGAGAATGTCGGCGTTACGCCGGCCACTTGGTAGTTCGTCTGCTGCACGAACTTGTCCAGAATGCCCGCGATGGCTTGAGTCGTCGCGCTTCTCTCATTCTCCTTGTTAACGATGATTCCGAGCGTAGTCTCGTTCTCTCCAGGCAAAACGATGACGGCGTCGACATCTTTGTCCTTAACCCATTCGTCCGCTTCTTCCGCCGTGATCGGCTGCTCCGACTTCCATTCGAGAACCGGCACCTGGCGCAAGTAACCCTCCAGCATATCCGATGCTTCGGTTGCGCTCGGCTTCACGACTGCGATTTTCGCTTTGAAGTCGCTGCCGCCGCCCCCGCCGAAAATCACCATAAAAATGACCATCAAAATAATCGGGAAGAAGAGATTCCAAAACCAGACCTGCTTTTCCCGAAACATCATTTTAAGCTGCGCTCCGAACAATTTGCCGAGCTGTTTGCCGTTGCTCACCTTAGTCCCTCCACTCTTTGCCCGTAAAGGCGATGAATACGTCCTCGAGGCTCATCTCGCGAATGGAGACTTGCTCGACCCGATACCCTTTTTCCTTCGTGAAACCGAACACTCCGTACAGCGTTTCCTCCGGCCTCACCGACCAAAGCTTCAGCGAAGAGCCGTCCAGCTCCGTGCGAACGACCGTCGAATCGCCCTTGGCGACTTGTTCCGTCTCGGCAGCGGCCGATTCTCCGTCTTGGAAGTACAGTCGGACTTCCCGTTCCTTCGTCAAACTGTCGATCAGATTGGCGGGCGAGTCGAGGGTGACGACTCTGCCTTGATCGACGATGCAGACGCGGTCGCTCAGCTTCTCCGCTTCCTCCATGTAGTGGGTCGTCAAAATCGTCGTCTTGCCCAGTTCCTTCAGCTTCAGAACGATGTCCCATATGTTGCGGCGGGCCTGCGGGTCCAGACCAGTCGTCGGTTCGTCGAGAAAAATGATTTGCGGATCGCTGATCATCGCCAGTCCGATCGCCAGACGCTGACGCTGTCCGCCGGAGAGCGACTTGACGTTTTTGCGACGGTGATCGGTCAGATTGATCATCTCCAGCACCTCGGACGACTGCTTCGAGTGCGGATAGAACGAGCCGAACAGGTCCAGGTTCTCTTCCACGGTGAGCAGATCGAACAGGGCGCTCGATTGCGGTTGAACGCCGATGATCGTTTTGATGCGGTCGGCATCCTTATCCCACGTCATCCCGCTGATCGAGATCGTTCCTCTGTCGGGCGCCTGCATGCCTTCGATCATCTCCAGAGTCGTCGTCTTGCCTGCTCCGTTCGGACCGATGATCGTGAACACTTCCCCGTTCTCGACGGAGAAGCTGATTTCCTCTACGGCTTGCACGGATCCGAAAGCTTTGCGCAAGCCCTTCACTTCCAGAATGGCCACAATTGCACTCTCCTTTTTTTGCCAAACCTCTTAAGATAATCCCATTGTAACCGAAGAGAAGGAGCCGTTCGACGGTCCCGGGCACGCTTTTGACCTCGGTCTCGAGACCGAGTAATCGACAAAAAGGCGACCCTCCCACGGGAGAGCCGCCAGTCGCCGATCGTTATATCGCTTACTTGCCGAACGCTTGGGGGTTTTCGCGCCAAGATTTCAGCAGGCTGACGTCGGATTCGCTAATCGTGCCGCGTCTAAGCGCTTCGTCGACGAGCGCCGAATAGTTCGACAGCGTCTTCAGCTCGACGCCTTCTTCGCTGAAAGCTTGCTCGGCCAGAGCGAACTGGTAAGTGAAAATCGCCAGCACTCCCTGTACGTCTCCGCCTGCTTCCATGACGGCCAGCGCCGCTTTAAGCGAGCTGCCGCCGGTGGAGATCAAGTCCTCGATGACGACGACCTTCTGTCCGTCTTTGATCAAGCCTTCGATCTGATTTTGCTTGCCGTGGCCCTTCGCCTTGTCGCGAATGTAGGCCATCGGAAGGTTCAGCTTCTGCGCGACCCACGCGGCATGCGGAATGCCCGCGGTCGCCGTGCCGGCGATCACTTCGGTGTCCGGGTAATGCGTGCGAATGAGCGTCGCGAAGCCTTCGGCGATCGCGTCGCGGATGTCCGGATAGCTCATCGTGAGCCGATTGTCGCAATAGATCGGGGATATGATCCCGGAAGTCCAAGTGAACGGGTCGTTCGGACGCAGGGCGACCGCCCCGATGTCCAGCAGATTGCCCGCGATAACGGCCGGCAGCTGCTCTACGGAATATTGGCTCATGATTCGGTCATCTCCTTCAAAATGTTGTCCAGCGCTTCAGACGACGATTCGGCGGCCGTAATCGGCCGTCCGATGACGAGATAATCGGTGCCGCCTGCCACCGCGTCGCGAGGCGTCGTAATACGCGATTGGTCTCCTGCATCCGCTCCGCGCGGACGAATTCCCGGCGTCACGGTAATAAAGCCGTCTCCGCAAGCTTGCTTGATCGCTCGAACTTCCAACGGGGAGGCGACGACGCCCTGCAGGCCTGCTGCTTGCGCCAGCTTGGCATAATGGACGACGGCGTCCTCCAGCCCGCCGGGAATGCCGATCTCGTCGTTTAACACGCGCTGGCTCGTGCTCGTGAGCTGCGTCACCGCGATGACGAGCGGAGCGCGCTCGGCGTCGCCCGCCTCCAATGCATCCCGCACGCCTTCGGCAGCGGCGCTCATCATCGCCAGCCCTCCGGCTCCATGGACGTTAAACAAATCCACGCCAAGTCTGGCGATGCTTCTCGCTCCACCGCGAACGGTGTTCGGGATGTCGTGCATTTTCAGATCGAGGAAGATGCGGAAGCCTCTGCTCTTCAGTTCCCGGACGATCTCCGGTCCTGCCGCGTAGAACAGCTCCATGCCCACCTTCATCCAACAGCCGGAGCCTTGCAGTTGATCGGCCAGCTCCACGGCGGCTTTCGCGTCGGGCTTGTCGAGCGCGACCATGATTTTGCCTGCCGCCTCATTGCGGGATAGCAATGTCACTGTTATTCCTCCCTCTGATTGAAGTATTCATATAGAAGCCCGATCCCCTTAAGGCTCGGGGACCGGGCGGCCTGCTCGTATTAAGCTTGGAACGCCGGCATCGGCTCGCTGGAGAAGCGGAGCGCCTGCAGCATGTTCAGCAGCGCACGGACCGTGTCCAGCGATGTCAAGCAGACGACGCCGTTCTCGACCGCCTCGCGGCGGATGCGGAAGCCGTCTCGCTCAGGCGTCTTGCCCTTCGTCAGCGTGTTGACGACGAATTGCGCTTCGCCCGTGCGGATCAGATCCAGAATGTTCGGCGATCCGTCGGACAGCTTGTTGACGCGGCGGACTTTCAGTCCCGCGGCTTCCAAAGCATCGGCAGTTCCTCCCGTGGCCAGCAGCTTGTAGCCAAGGTTGTAGAAGCCTTTCAAAATCTGGATCGCTTCTTCTTTATCCTTGTCGGCGACCGTCGCGATAATCGCGCCGGAGTTCGGAATTTTCATGCCCGATCCGACCAGGCCTTTGAACAACGCTTTCGCATAGAAGCGATCACGGCCCATGACTTCGCCGGTCGACTTCATCTCAGGCGTCAGCGTCGGGTCGACGCGGCGCAGCTTGGCGAAGCTGAATACCGGTACTTTGACCGATACGAACTCGTCTTCCGGCCACAGTCCTTCCTGGTAACCGAGCTCGGTCAACTTTTTGCCAAGAATCGCCTGAGTGGCCAGGTTGGCCATCGGGATTTTCGTCACTTTGCTCAGGAACGGCACAGTACGGGACGAACGAGGGTTAACCTCGATGACGTACACTTTGTCCTGCCAGACGACGAACTGGATGTTGACGAGACCGATCGTCTTCAATTCCTTGGCGATCTTGATCGTGATGTCTATCGCTTGCTGCTTAATATCTTCGGACAGCGACTGCGGCGGATAGACCGCGATGGAGTCGCCGGAGTGAACGCCCGCGCGCTCGACATGCTCCATGATGCCCGGGATGAGCACCGTCTCGCCGTCGCAGATCGCGTCGATCTCGATTTCTTTGCCCAGCATGTAACGGTCGATCAGAACCGGATGCTCCGGATTGATTTTCACCGCGACTTCCATATAGGATAGCAGTTCATCGTCGGAGTACACGATTTCCATCGCGCGGCCGCCGAGAACATAAGACGGGCGCACAAGCACAGGATAACCGAGCTCTTGCGCGGCTCCTACCGCTTCTTCCACGGAAGTGACCGTCTTGCCTTTCGGCTGCGGTACGTTCAGTCTGCTCAGCAGCGCCTCGAACCGCTTGCGGTCTTCCGCTTCGTCGATGCTGTCCAGCGATGTGCCGAGAATGCGGACGCCGGCTTTGGCCAGCGGCGCAGCCAGATTGATCGCCGTCTGTCCGCCGAATTGCACGATGACGCCGACCGGCTTCTCCTGTTCGATGACGTTCATGACGTCTTCGAAGAAGAGCGGCTCGAAGTAGAGGCGGTCCGACGTGCTGAAGTCGGTGGATACTGTCTCCGGGTTGTTATTGATGATGACCGCTTCGTAACCCGCGTCGCGGATCGCCCATACGGCGTGCACGGTCGAATAGTCGAACTCGATGCCTTGCCCGATCCGGATCGGACCGGAGCCGAGCACGATGATCTTTTCTTTGTCACTCGGAAGAACTTCGTTCTCCGTCTCGTAAGTCGAGTAGTAATACGGCGTCGTCGCTTCGAATTCCGCGGCGCACGTGTCGACCATCTTGTATACCGGCGCAAGGCCTTGCTCAAGACGGTAAGTGCGGACGTCCGCTTCTTTCGTGTAAGCGCCGGACGGATGCCCTTCGCTTCTCAGCTCCGCGATCGCGCGGTCGGTCAAGCCGTTCCTCTTCGCCTTGTACAGCAGCTCCGGCGTAAGCGCAGGCGCTCTGCGGATCTCGTCTTCGAGTTGGACGATCCGCTCGATTTTGTCGAGGAACCACCAATCGATGTTCGACAGATCCTGAATGTGCTGCAGCGCCCAACCGCGGCGGAACGCTTCCGCGACGAGGAACAGCCGCTCGTCGTCCGCTTTGATCAGCCGGTTCGTCAACACTTCGTCGGACAGCTCGTTGGCGCCCTTCAAGTAGATACGGTGCACGCCGATCTCGAGCGAGCGTACCGCTTTATGAATCGATTCCTCGAACGTGCGGCCGATCGCCATAACCTCGCCGGTCGCCTTCATCTGCGTACCCAGCTTACGGTTAGCGGAAGTAAACTTATCGAATGGCCAGCGCGGAATTTTCGATACGATGTAGTCCAGAGTCGGCTCGAAGCAAGCGTACGTCTGGCCCGTAACCGGGTTGACGATCTCGTCGAGCGTGTAGCCGATAGCGATCTTGGCCGCCATCTTCGCGATCGGGTAACCGGTCGCTTTGGACGCGAGCGCCGAAGAACGGCTGACGCGAGGGTTAACCTCAATGACGTAGTATTGGTAGCTTTGCGGATCGAGCGCGAACTGTACGTTACAGCCGCCTTCGATGTTCAGCGCGCGAATGATTTTGAGCGACGCCGAGCGAAGCATTTGGTATTCGCGGTCGGACAGCGTCTGGCTCGGCGCGACAACGATGCTGTCTCCGGTATGAACGCCGACAGGGTCGAAGTTTTCCATGTTGCAGACGACGATACAGTTGTCGTTGGCGTCGCGCATAACTTCGTACTCGACTTCCTTCATGCCGGCGATCGATTTCTCGATCAAACATTGGCTGATCGGGCTGTAGCGAATGCCGTTGGCTACGATCTCGCGCAGCTCTTCTTCGTTAGGCGCGATCCCGCCGCCCGTGCCGCCGAGCGTGTAAGCCGGACGCACGATAACCGGGTAGCCGAGGCCGTTCGCGAATTCCACCGCGTCCTCGACCGTCGTGACGATCGAGCTTTCCGGAACCGGCTGCTCCAGCTCGCGCATCAGCTCGCGGAACAGGTCGCGGTCTTCGGCGCGCTCGATCGCGTCAAGCTGCGTGCCGAGCAGCTTGACATTCTCCTGCTGCAGCACGCCGGCGCGAGCCAGCTCGACCGCCATATTGAGGCCGGTCTGTCCGCCGAGCGTCGGCAGCAAGCCGTCCGGACGCTCCTGGCGGATAATTTGCGAGACGAACTCCAGGTTGATCGGTTCGATATAAACTTTGTCGGCGATGTTCGTATCGGTCATGATCGTCGCCGGGTTGCTGTTGATCAGAACGACTTCGATGCCTTCTTCTTTCAGCGCTTGACACGCCTGCGTGCCGGCGTAGTCGAATTCCGCTGCTTGTCCGATGACGATTGGGCCGGAGCCGATTACGAGAATTTTTTTGAGGTCATTATTTTTGGGCATACAGCAGTTCTCCTCTCAGCGTCTCCGACAGTTGCGCTTGGCGCGGGCGTTCCGGGTTGGCTTGCTTGTTGTCGCGAATCATTTGCAGGAAACGGTCGAACAAGTAGCTGTTGTCGTAAGGCCCCGGAGCCGCTTCCGGATGGTATTGAACCGTAAAGGCAGGGTAACGTTTATGCTTCAAGCCTTCGATCGTTTTGTCATTGTTGTTGATGTGCGTCACTTCCAGTTCGGTGCCGGCGATCGATTCTTCGACGACCGTATAGCCATGGTTCTGGGAAGTGATGAAGCAGCGGCCGGATTCGAGCTCCTTGACCGGATGGTTGCCGCCGCGGTGACCGAACTTCAGCTTGCCCGTATCCGCTCCGCAAGCGAGCGCGAACAGCTGGTGTCCGAGGCAGATGCCGAAAATCGGGTATTCGCCGAGAAGCTGACGAATCGTCTCGACCGCATGAGGCACGTCCTTCGGATCCCCAGGGCCGTTGGACAGCTGAATGCCGTCGGGGTGAAGGCGGCGAATCTCGTCCGCAGTCGTGTCCTGAGGCACGACGATGACGTCGCAGCCGCGCTTCGTCAGATCGCGCAGAATGCCGCTCTTCGCGCCGTAGTCGATCAGCACGATGCGCTCTTTCTCGCCCGGGCTGGAGAACACGTTCTTGGTCGACGTGCGGGCGACTTGATCGCGCATCAGAGGGGCAGCGCCCAAGCGCTCCATCAGCTCTTCGACGCGCTCGTTGCCCGTCGTAATGATGCCCTTCATCGTGCCATGCACGCGAAGGATTCTCGTCAGCATGCGGGTATCGATGTCGCTGATGCCCGGAATGCCGTACTCCTTGAGCAGTTGGTCAACCGTATATTGCGCCCTCCAGTTGCTCGGCACGTCCTCATGGCGACGAACGACGAAGCCGTGAACGTAGGGGCGGATGCTTTCGAAATCATCGCGGTTAATGCCGTAGTTGCCGATGAGCGGATAAGTCATCGTTACGATTTGTCCGCAGTAAGAAGGGTCGGACAGCACTTCCTGATAGCCCGTAATCCCCGTATTAAACACCACTTCGCCGACGGATCCGGCTTCGGCTCCGAAGCTCTGTCCCGTAAACAGCGTACCGTCTTCCAACAACAATCTAGCTTGCATTCCAATCACTCCTTAGCGGTTAATGCCGTTCTCTTCGGTCCAGACCACTTTGCCGCCGACCATCGTCATCGTCGGCCAGCCGTATAGTTTCCAACCCGTAAACGGGGTATTGCGGCCTTTCGTCAGGAACTTCGCGGGATCGACTTCCCGCTCGTTCTCCAGATCGATCAGGATCAGATCCGCGGGCGCTCCGGCGTCCATCGTGCCGTAAGGCAGGCGGAACACCTTCGCCGGATCGCTCGTCATCCTGCGCAGCAGGAAGTCGAGACTCCATCGCCCGGTGCGGACGAATTTCGTGTACAGCAGCGGGAATGCCGTCTCGAATCCGACGATTCCGAACGGAGCCCGTTCCATGCCCCGCGCCTTCTCTTCCTCACTGTGTGGAGCGTGGTCGGTCACGATAATGTCGATCGTCCCGTCCTCCAGCGCCTGGATGCACGCCTCGACGTCGCGCGGCGTTCTGAGCGGCGGATTCATTTTCCAGTTCGCGTCCATGTTGTCCGGAATATCTTCGTCCGACAGCAGCAGATGGTGCGGACATACTTCAGCGGTGACGTTCACGCCGACCGACTTGCCGAGCCGGATCAAGCGAACCGACTGCTCCGTGCTGACGTGGCAGACGTGGTAGTGTACGCCCGTCGCCTCGGACAGCAGAATGTCCCGGCCGACATGGATCGCTTCCGACTCGTTCGGAATGCCCTTAAGCCCGTGCTTGCGGGCGAACGCCCCGTCCGTGACCGCCGCGCCCTCTACCAGCGAGTCGTCCTCGCAGTGGGCGATAATCGGCATGTCGAGCGATTTGGCGAGCGCCATCGCGTTCTTCATCATCTGCGCGTTCTGCACGCCGACGCCGTCGTCCGTGAAACCGATCGCTCCGGCTTCCTTCAGCGCCGGGAAGTCCGTCAGCTCGCGGCCCAGCTCGTTCTTCGTGATCGCGGCATAAGGCAGCACGCGCACGACGCCTTCCGTCTTCGCCTTGTCGAGCACGAGCGAGATCGTCTCCGGCGTGTCCATGACCGGCCGCGTATTCGGCATCGGCGCGATGACTGTGAAGCCGCCCTTCGCCGCCGACTCCGTTCCGCTGGCGATCGTCTCCTTATATTCGAAGCCCGGTTCGCGCAAGTGAACGTGCATATCGATCAACCCCGGCGAGATTAGCTTGCCCCGAGCGTCGATCACTTCCGCTCCCGATGTATCGGGAGTCGCTTCTCCGGCGCGCCATTCCGCGATAATCCCTTCCTCGATGCGCACGTGCGCGACTTCGAGACCTCCGGTTTCCGCGCTCCATCTGCTAGCGTTAATGATCCATGTCGTCATCTGTTCCCTGGCGCCTCCTCTGCTGTGGTTAACTGCCATTACGTTTAAGTAGATAGTGGGTACTGTCCATTGGCGTCCGTTTATCGTCCGTTTATCGTCCGATTATCGATTACCGTCCAACTTCCGCCTCGCGCGGATGCAGGATCGTGACGCAGTCCGTCTCGTCGATCTCGCTGAGCGAGACGTCGATCTTCTCGTGCCGCGACGTCGGCACGTTCTTGCCGACGTAATCGGGGCGGATCGGCAGCTCGCGATGCCCTCTATCGACGAGAACCGCCAGCTGAATCGATTGCGGCCTCCCGCAATCCATCAGCGCGTCCAGCGCCGCGCGTATCGTGCGACCGGTGTAGAGCACGTCGTCGACGAGGATGATCCGCTTGTCGGTGACGAGCCTCTTCAGCTCTTCGCCCGGCCCCGCGGCGCTCGCTCTGGCCGCCGAAGGTCGGTCGTCGCGATAGCGGGTAATGTCCAGTTCCCCGACCGGAATCGGCTGCCCTTCGATGTCCAGAATTTTATCGGCGACTCGGTAGGCCAGATGCACGCCCCGGGTTCGTATTCCGATCAGCACGCAATCTTGAATGCCTTTGTTCTTCTCGACCATTTCGTGAGCGATTCGGGTAAGCGCCCGCCGAATGGCGGATTCGTCCATAATGACGCGCGAGTCCGACAAACCGATCCCTCCTTCACCCGGGATTTGCACATTAAAAAACCTCCTTGCGAGTTCGCAAGGAGGATTCAGCCAGAACAAAATATCGGCAGGCACACAGCACCAGCACCTGTTCACACTTCAGCCTAAGCAGAAGATGAGCATGTACGGTCGCATGTCCCGGGATATGTGTCAATTCTGCGCCACCTTGCCAGTCTCTCTGGACTGAATTAAAGGTACCCGTTTCATTAACAATGATTATCCCATGTTCGACATGAAGTGTCAAGGAATTCCGATGCTTAAAATTCGAATTGAACGTCGGTCAAACGACGCTTGATCTCGTCGATGACGCGCGCTTCTTCCGCCTCGCCCTGAGCGATGAAAGTAACGGAGAAACGGACGAACTTGCCGGCGTCATCCCAAGGCACGGTAGAGATCAGCTTCTCGCGAATCAGGAACTGCGAGAAATCTTCCGCGGATTCGAACCGCTGTCCGCCGACGATGCCTTTAGGCGCTTCGACGTACAGGAAGAAGGAGCCTTTCGGTTTCTCCGCGCGGAAGCCGATTTCGTTCAGCGCCGCGACGAGCATGTTGTGGCGGCGGGAATATTTCGCCGAGATCGCCTCGGTAATTTGCGGATTGGCCAGACCGTAAGCGGCCGCCTTCTGGATCGCGATGAATTGTCCGGAATCGTTATTGTCCTTCACGTCGCCGAAAGCCTTCACAATCAGCGGGTTGCCGGCGATGAAGCCGATCCGCCAGCCGGTCATGTTGTAAGACTTGGACAGGGAGTGAAGCTCCACGCCGACGTCTTTCGCGCCCGGAACGGACAGGAAGCTGAACGGCTTGACTCCGTCATAGGTCAGCGCCGCGTACGGAGCGTCGTGAACGACGACCACGTTGAACTTCTTCGCCCAAGCGACGACCTTCTCGAAAAACGCCACAGTCGCCGCGGCGCCCGTCGGATTGTTCGGATAGTTCAAGTACAGCAGCTTGGCGCGGCTTGCGATTTCTTCCGGAATCGCATCCAGATCCGGCAGGAAGTTGTTTTCCTTCGTCAGTTGGACGTTGTACACTTCGCCGCCGAGATATTTCGTATGCGTGCCCATAACCGGGTAGCCCGGAACGGTCATGATCGTCACGTCGCCCGGGTTGATGAACACCGTAGGCAGCATAGCCAGAGCCGGCTTGGCCCCGATCGTGTGCAGCACTTCCGTCTCCGGATCAATGCCGTCCACGGAGAACACTTCCTTCAAATACTTCGCAGCGGCTTCCTTAAACTCGGCGATGCCGTTGTCCGCGTACCCGCGGTTTTCCGACTTGGCCGCTTCCTCCGCCAGCTTGGCGACGATGCCCGCGTCCGCCATCTCATCCGGCTCGCCGACGCCCATGTCGATCAATTCAACGTCCGGGTGGGCTTGCCGCGCCGCGGCTTTCGCCCGCTTGATTTTCTCGAATTTATAAATGTTCGTATCTTTGCCGTAATTGGAACCGCCGATGCGATTCGCGAACTGCTCCTGAATGTAAGTCGACTGGTATTGTTCCACGCTCATTCGAGACACTCCTTGTATCGTTACATGTTAACATGCTTCACATTCAAACTATGAACGATACGCGGAAAGTCCGCCATGGATTATTGCGCCGATCATTTGCAGTTATCGCAGCGCCTGTCCCGAACGGCCCATTTCGTGCCTTTTACCTCGTCCTTAAAATGCCGAGCGAATGCTCCATATCCTCCGGAAGAGGCGCGGAAAACTCCATATATTCTCCCGTTCTCGGATGCTTGAAGCCGAGCGTTTCCGCGTGCAGCGCCTGTCCCGTCATGCCGAGCGTCCGGCCGCTCTTGCCGCCGTATACCGGATCGCCGACGAGCGGATAGCCGATGTACTTCATGTGCACCCGAATCTGGTGCGTCCGCCCCGTCTCCAGCTTCAGATCGAGCAGCGTATACTCGTCGAACCGTTCGTTCACGGAGAAATGGGTCACCGCATGCTTGCTGTTCTTGTCCGTGACGACGTACAGCTTGCGATCGTGGTTGGCACGGCCGATCGGCGCGTCCACCGTCCCTTTGTCATGCTGCATGACGCCGTGGACCAGCGCGCGATATTTGCGCGTTACGCTATGCTCCTTGAGCTGTTCCGCGAGCGATGCGTGCGCCAAGTCGTTCTTGGCGACCATGAGCAGCCCGGACGTATCCTTGTCGATCCGGTGCACGATGCCCGGTCTCATGACGCCGTTAATGCCGGACAAGTCCTTGCAATGGTACAGCAGCGCGTTCACTACCGTCCCGTTCGGATGACCGGCCGCAGGATGAACGACCATGCCCCGCGGTTTGTTGATGACGATAACGTCGGAATCCTCGTACGCGACTTCGAGCGGAATATTTTCCGGGTACGCCTCGACCGGCTCCGGTTCTGGAAGCACGATGCGGATGACGTCTCCGACCGCCAGCTTGGCGTTCGCTTTAATCTCCGCGCCGTTAACGGTTACCGCGCCCGTGCGTATCCACTCCTGAATCTGCGATCGCGAGAAGGATTCCCCTTGCTCCGCCAGCGCTTGAGCGATATGCTTGTCCGCCCGCTCACCGGCCTGGCCTTCCTCGATCGTCCATTCGAAATCGTCTTCAGACGGAGGGTTGTTCAGGGGACTGATCTTGGGATTGCTCTCCATTGCCATTCGATTTATTCTCCTGTTTCATAGTCAGCAGCGCGTCCAAAATAACCATTCCGACGCCTACGAATATTGCGGTATCCGCGAAATTGAAGATCGGGAACGTGTACGATCCGAAGTTAAACTGCAAGAAATCGACGACTTCGCCGTACAGCGCGCGATCGAGGAAGTTGCCGACGGCGCCTCCCAATATTGTAGCCAATGCGGAAAGAAGCAGTACGGTGCCCGTGCGGTAGGAACGGTGCAAATACCAGATTATGCCGATTACGACGATCGTCGTAATCACGATAAAAAACAGCCGCTGCTCCTGCAGCATCCCGAAAGCCGCGCCTCTATTGCGGATATGGGTAATCATGAAGAAATCCCCGATCACGGAAATTCTCTCCGTATCCAGCTCGACCGTGCGGCTGATAATCTTCTTGCTCGCGTAATCGATCAGAAAAGCGATAACCGCAATTCCGTAATAAACCCATATCGGCCAAATCCGACGTTGCATTGCCTTTTTCCGCCCTTCGTCTCATTCTCCTGCCTGTTGATTTTATCATACCGCGACAGGGAGCGTCCACGAAGCGCAAGTAAAAATCGACAAATCCCCCAGACAAGTCCGGCGGCCGTCCGCACGTAAAACCGGGCGCATCCGTGAAAACTACAATCGACCGAACCATTCGAATGCACCTCGTTAAAGGGAGTGGATGACGTTGCCGAAGCATCTGGATCAGGAAACATTCCAATCGTTAAAGCGCAGGCTGGTACAGGAAAGATGCGAGCTCGAGCGGCGCGTGAACGATAACGGGCATTTCGGCCTCGCCGCCTCATACCGCGATTCGACCGGCGAGCTTACCGGCATCGACAATCACCCGGCCGATGCGGGTACGGAGATGTTCGAACGAAGCAAGGATTTGGCCCTGCTGGAAAAGGAAGCGTTCCGGCTGGAGCGGGTGGACGCCGCCCTGGAACGGATGGATACGGGAGAATACGGACATTGTGCCGCGTGCGGGAAGTTTATTCCGGTCGACAGGCTCGAAGCGCTGCCGACGGCCATCTATTGCATCGAGCATGAACCCCGTCAGGAGCCTTCCAACGACCGTCCGGTCGAGGAGCCGTTCCTCGCTCCTCCGTTCGGACGAACCAGCTTGGACGACAGAGACGACCAGAACGGCTTCGACGGAGAGGACGCCTGGCAGATCGTCGAGTTCTGGGGCACCTCCAACACGCCGGCGATGGCCGAGGACAACAATGTGGAAGATTATAACCATATGGAGATCGAAGCCGACGAGAACGACGGATTCGTCGAGTCTTACGAAAGCTTCGTCGCCACCGATATTACCGGCACTCACGTCTCCATCGTTCGCAACCACGCTTACCACCGGTACATGGACGACAACGAAGGCGATCATCTGCTCGAGCCAAGCGAGCTTTCCGATTCTTATTAAACGGCGTTCCAACCCCGTTCGGCGGCAGCGACCCGTAAGCTCAATACGGATTGATCTCCAGCTGCCGCTGAACGATTCTTACGATGTCCGCGATGTAATCCCCCACGATCGGCAAATTCAGCGCCCCGAGCAGCTGCAGCAAATAAACGATCGTCGCGGCGAAAAACGTAAATCCGAGCGCGATACCGACCCCGCGCGCCGTTCCCGCGATAAAATTTTTGAAGATCAGCTGCCACGGACGATGCATCAGGTTGACGTATTCCTTGAGCTGCGCCTTCTCCATGTCGATGGACAGCCTCTCCAGCTTGTCGGACAGGAAGAGCAGCGTCCCCTTCAAATCCTTCGTCTCCTCCGCCAATCTCTCCGCCGGTTCATTCGGCTCTATCGGTTCATTCGGCTCTATCGGTTCATTCGGCTCTGTCGGCCGCCTGGAAGCCAGCTTGACCTGGATCGAATTCGGCTTTCCTTTGTTTTTCGAATTGCCGGCCATAGCCGCACTCCCCCTTTCGGACATCCTTTAACCGGTCATTACCCGGGGCTGCCGAACGCAAAACGAGCCCGGCCCGAGGCGGATGCCATCCGCCTCGGAACTCTGGAGCTCGTCTTATCGGTTACCCTATTATGTTTAGCTTACAGCCGCACGAATTATGCTTTCGACGCGATCGCTACGCCGATCGTTTTCTCCCCGGCTTGCACCGCTTCCGTCGCATCCGTCTTGCCGAACGAGACTTCGTTCACCAGCACGTTTTCCCTCAGCACATGATCGAACGCGCGCAGCGCCGCTTCCAGCTCGGCGTCGACGTCGAGCACGAGATCGATACGCCGCTCGATCGGCAGGTCGAGCTTCTTGCGCGTATCCTGCACGGCGCGGATCACTTCGCGCACCCAGCCCTCCTGCTCCAGCTCCGGCGTGATCTCCGTGTTGAGCGCCACGGTCAGGCCGCCGCCGGATGCGGAGGCGAAGCCCGTCTTCGCTTCCTTCTCGACGAGAATTTCCTCGAGCTCGACGGTCAGCGCTTCGTCGTCCGGCGATACGAACTCGAACTTGCCCGCTTGGACGACGCCGCGCGTCTCGTCGCTCGACATCGCCTTGAACGCCGCCTGGATCGGTCCGACGTTTTTGCCGTATTTCTTGCCCGCGACTTTCAGGTTCAGCTTCAGATTAAAGTTGACGAAGCCTCCGTCGTCGCTGACGATCGTAATCCGCTTGACGTTGATCTCGTCCTGCACGATCTCCTCGTAGCCCGACAGATCGAAGCTTTCGCTCAGCGACACGAGCAGCTCGGACAGCGGCTGGCGCGTCTTCAAGCCGGTCTCGTTGCGGATGTTCCGCGCCAGCTCGACGATGCCGCGCACCGCGGCCATCTCGCGCTCCAGCTCCGCGTCGATCGCCGTCGGGTCCGCCTGCGGATAGTCGGCGAGATGCACGCTGCCTTCTCCGCCCAAGTTGCCGTAAATATCCTCGGCGACGAACGGCGTATACGGCGCGATCAGCTTGGACAGCGTCAGCAGCACTTCGCCCAGCGTCTGATAGGCTGCCACCTTCGTCTCCGTCAAGCCGCTGCCCCAGAACCGATCGCGCGAACGACGCACGTACCAGTTCGACAGCTCGTCGACGAACGTCTCGATCGCCTTCGCCGGATTGAGGAAGTCGTTGGTGTCCAGCCCTTTCACAACTTCCTGGATCAGCGTATTCAGCCGGGACACAATCCAGCGGTCCAGCTTGTTGTCCGATTGGACCCGCGCATGTTCCGACGGAACGTATCCGTCGATGGAGGCATACAGCGCGTAGAAGGCGTGCGTGTTAACGAGCGTATCCACCACTTTGGACTTCGCTTCGCCGACGATGCCCCTGGAAAATCTCTTGCTGTTCCACGGCGCGCTGTCCGCCAGCAGAGACCAACGGAACGCATCCGTACCGAACTCGTCGATGATTTCCCAAGGATCGATGACGTTGCCCTTCGATTTGCTCATCTTCTGGCCGTTCTCGTCGAGCACGTGCCCGGTCGAGATGACCGACTTGTACGGCACCTGGCCGTTGTACAGCGTCGATACCGCCAGCAAGCTGAAGAACCAGCCGCGCGTCTGATCGATCCCCTCGCAGATGAAGTCCGCCGGATACTGCTCCTGGAACTTCTCCTCGTCCCCGTAAGGGTGGAAATATTGCGCGAACGGCATCGAGCCGCTGTCGAACCAGACGTCGATTACTTCGGACGCCCGGTTCATCTTGCCGCCGCATTCACAGCGCAGATGGATGTCGTCCACATAAGGCTTGTGCAGCTCGATCGTCTCCGGCACGTCTTCGATCGCCAGCGACCGCAGCTCGGCAATGCTGTGCGGCGCTTTCTCCTTGCCGCAGCTTTCGCACGTCCACACGTTAAGCGGAGTGCCCCAATAGCGGTTCCGGCTGATGTTCCAGTCGACCAGGTCTTCGAGGAACTTGCCGAAACGGCCGTCTCTCAGATGCTCCGGATACCATTGGATCTGCTTGTTGTTCTCGATCAGTTGGTCCTTGACCGCGGTCGTCTTGATGAACCAGCTCTCCGTCGCGTAATAGAGCAGCGGCGTTTTGCAGCGCCAGCAGAACGGGTAGCTGTGCTCCATTCTTTCCTTGTGGAACAGCAGGCCGCGCTCCGACAGCATCTTGACGATGTCGACGTCGCAGTCTTTGACGAAGCGGCCGGCCATGTCCGTCACTTCCGCGATATACTTGCCCTCGCCGTTGACGACCATCAGCATCGGAATGCCGTGTTGACGCGCTACCCGGTAATCGTCCTCCCCGTGAGCGGGAGAAATATGAACGATCCCTGTACCGCTGGCATCGGTAACGTACTCCGCGTCGATGACGCGATAAGCGTTGTCCACCGTCACGTAAGGGAACAGCGGCTCATACGTCAATCCGACGAGCTCGCGTCCTTTTACCGTGCCAAGCGTTTCGTACTCGCCCTTCAGCACCTTGTCGGCGAGCGCTGCCGCTACGACATACACTTCGCCGTTCTGCTTCGCCCGCACATAGTCGAGCTCCGGATGAACGGCCAGCGCCACGTTCGCCGGGAGCGTCCAAGGCGTCGTCGTCCAGGCGAGCACGTAGTCGCCGTTCTCCTTCAGCTTGAACTTGGCCGTCGCCGTCAAATCCTTGACGTCCTCGTAGCCTTGAGCGACCTCGTGCGAGCTGAGCGTCGTCTGGCAGCAAGGACAGTATGGGCTGACGCGATGGCCGCGGTACAGCAACCCTTTCTCATGGATCGTGGCCAGGATGTGCCATACGCTTTGGATATAGTTGTTGTCGAGCGTGATGTACGGATCATCTAGATCGGTCCAATACGCGATCGCTTCGGTCAGCTCGCGCCACTGGCGCTCGTACTCGAACACGCTCTCCTTGCACTTGATGATGAACGGCTCCACGCCGTACTTCTCGATCTCCTGCTTGCCCGAGATGCCGAGCTGCTTCTCTACGCCCAGCTCGACCGGCAGGCCGTGCGTATCCCAGCCGGCTTTGCGGATGACGCGGTAGCCGGCCATCGTCTTGTAGCGGCTGACGAAATCCTTGATGACGCGTCCGAGCACGTGGCCGATGTGCGGCTTTCCGTTCGCCGTAGGCGGCCCTTCGTAAAAGACGAAGTTCGGCTTGCCCTCCCGATTGGCGATCGAGCGGCGGAACGTATCCTCCTTCCTCCACTGTTCCAGAACGCGCTGCTCCCGGGCTCGCGCTTTTTCCTTGACGTCGACTCTTTGCATGGGTTTCATCCTTTCGATTGCTTCATTGCTGCTGCGACAAAAACAAAAAGACCCGCCCCCAAAAAAGGGACGAGTCGAACTCGCGGTACCACCCTTGTTCCACCCGCTCGCAAAAGTAGCGAAGAGACGGCAACTCAGCATCCGGTAACGGCGGACTTCCGGCCTCGCTTACTGATCGCGGCTGCATAACAGCAACGCGTCGTTCGGCAGGCGTCTCGGGGAGGATATTCGGCGCATCCTTCGCATTGGCTCGCACCTTCCGCCAACTCTCTGAGCTTGGGTATCGCGCTTACTCGTTCCCGTCTTCAACGTTGCAGTTCATTCATAATACCCTATTATACTTCCCCGTTTCGTTCCCCGCAACCGCTCAGGCTTCAATTCCCCGCGGCTCGCGCCCTTCAAGCGATTCCCAGCCGTCCTGCGACAGCAGCTCCATCTGGGATTCGATCAACGCGCGGAAACGCGCCCGGTAGATCGTCGCTTGCTTCTTCAGCTCTTCGACCTCGAGCGCGATTTTGCGGGATTTCGCCAGCGCGTCGTTGATGATGCGGTCGGCGTTCTTCTCCGCTTCCTTCACGATCAGATGCGCTTCCTTCTTCGCGTTGTTCCTCAGCTCGTCCGCCGCTTCTTGCGCAACGATGATCGTTTTGCTCAACGTCTCTTCGATGTTCGAGAAATGGCCCAGCTTATCCTGGGAAGCGGCGACCATATTTTGCAATTCCTTGTTCTCGCGGATCATCGCTTCGTAATCCTTGATAATCTGATCGAGAAACTCGTTGACTTGATCTTCGTCGTAACCGCGAAGGCGGCGGGCGAATTCTTTGTTATGGATGTCTAGTGGTGTCAGTGGCATCGGTGCACCTCCTCGGTTCCTGATTTCCAAGTAGCCTATTCACAACATCAATTCGACGAAAGCTGAAAAATTCCTTCTGCAATTCTACACAAATTTCCCGATGCGCACCCGGGTTCTGCCGCTTTTCGACACGCCCTCCACGTCGATGATCTTAAATCGGCCGAAGCCTTTCATCGACACGACGTCGCCGACTCTGAGCGGATGCGACGGATCCTCCACCGGCTTCCAGCTCACGCGGCATCTGCCCGCCTTGATCGGATCCACGATCTTCGCCCGGCTGAGCCGGAAAACGTCGCTCGCAATCCCGTCAAGCCGCATCGAAGCGACGGACAGCACCTGCTCCTGCAGCTCGACTTTGGCTTCGCGCAGCTCGAAGAGCGGCCTTACGGAGACACTGACGTCTACGCGGTGCGCCTGCTTCATATGCCCGACGAGAAAATCCCCGATTTCCTCCGCGATCAGCGCATGGCAGCCCGCCTCGCTGACGTGGAGATCGCCGATTTTGTCCCGCTTGATGCCAAGACCGAGCAAAGCGCCCAAGTAATCTCCGTGATCCAGATCGGCAATTTTCCGATCGTCCGAAGCGATGTCGAGGACGACGATTCCCATATCCTCGTCGTCCAGCACACGGTAGTCGGGAGCGACCAACGCCCGCTTCCTCTCGGAGTGCGGGCTTCCGCCGTCCAGCCGCACCTGGGCGTCCGGCTCCCGGTTCGCCAGCGTAAACAAAATATGCGCCTGGCGCGGATCGAGAAAATCCGTCCGCTTCGTCTCGTGACGTTCGGCGGCTCTCTCGACCCACTCCAAGGCGCGATCCACGAATGCTTTTTCATCGGGATGAAAATGCTCGTAAAGACTTGTACGCGACATAGGCGCTTACCCGAACAGGAATCTCAGCACGGCGATCAACCCTTGCGCGACGAAACCGAGCGCGAAGTAGGCGATGATCGGGGAGATGTCCAGCATGCCGCCGATCGGAGGAATCAGCTTGCGGAAAGGTCTCAAATACGGTTCCACCAATTTGCCGAGCAGCTCGCCGACGAAGCTCTCCTTCACGGCAGGCAGCCAAGACATGAGCACGTAAATGATGATCATGTATGAGTAGATGCGGTACACAATGCCAATATAAGTTTCTAATTGCTCCAACCTGGTGTCACCTCATTTTGGGATAGTCGACGGATTCCTCGGACAACATTTCCGTGATCGTTCCCGACACTTCCACCGAATCCGGCGTACAGAGGAAAATGTCCGATCCCAGCTTGGAGATATGGCCGCCGAGGGCGTACACGGTGCCGCTCAGAAAATCGACGATCCGAATCGCCTGATCTCTTCTGACGCGCTGCAGATTAACGACGACCGAGCGTCGCGACTTCAAGTGATCCGCGATTTCCTGCGCTTCATCGTAAGAACGGGGCTCCGTGAGAACGACGCGGGCGGCCTTCTGGGAATGAATGCTCACGACGTTGTTCTTACTCGAATGTCTACGCGTTTCGAACGCGGGGGTTTCAATTTCCTGCTCCTCGTTCTCGGCGGCGAAACGTTCGCGCTCCGCCTCCTGCTGTTCCTGTTCTTCCTGCAACCCCAAGTAATTAAGAAACCGATTCATGACACCCATGCCTATCCCTCCTCTATTTCTTCTTTCCCTACGAGCACCGTTCCCAAACGCACCCAAGTCGCGCCTTCTTCCACGGCCACCTCGAAATCGTTGGACATTCCCATCGACAGCTCCGTCAACGGCTCGTCTAGAGCGGAAGATGCGTTCAATTCATCCTTTAGCTGTCTTAACGCTCGGAAAACCGGCCTGGTCTCCTCGGGTTCGCTTTCGTACGGCGCCATCGTCATCAGGCCGATCGGCTTGATGCGATCGAACCTTCGCAGCTCCTCCAGAAAAGATTTGACCGCTCCCGGCTCCAGTCCGTGCTTGGACTGCTCGCCCGAAACATTCACCTGCAGGAGGCAGGGGACCGACAAGCCGAGCGTCTGCGCCCGCTTGTGGATCGCTTCGGCCAGCGAAGCGCGGTCCAACGAATGGACGTAGTCGAATTTGCCGATAACGTCTTTGACTTTATTCGTCTGCAAGGAACCTATGTAGTGGAAAACGGCTTGTCCCTTCAGCGCTTCCCATTTCGCCTTCGCGTCGGGCCAGCGGTTTTCTCCGATATGAGTCACGCCTTCACGCACGACGGCTTCCGCCGTGGCGGTCGATACGTACTTGGTGACCGCGATAATGCGCACATCCTCGCGTCGCCTGCCGCTCCTCGAACATGCCTGCTCCAGCCGGTTTTCCACGTCTCGCAGACGGCCTTCCAATGCCACGAAACGATCACCTCGATTTTCTGCCCAACCAGCTCATCATCCGCCCCGTCGCTCCCTTTTCTTTCCGATGGGAAAACAACAGGTCCGTGCGACAGCTCGTACACCATGAAGATATTTCGATGCGGCTCGGCAATATTCCTGCTTTTATCATAAGTTGTCGGTTCAAATGTTTCAAGTTAAGCTGTGCCCGATCGCCAATTTCGTTCGGTCTGACGATTTCTTCCGTCGAAGTATCCAATAAAGGCCGCACGTGTTTCAACACCGATTCATCCACTTCGTAGCAGCAATCGCCGATCGACGGTCCGATGGCCGCTCTCATGTTTTCCGGCCGGACTCCGTATATCTCGCGCATCTTCTCGACCGTCTTGACTGCAATTTCGGACACGGTTCCCTTCCAGCCGGCATGGGCCAGTCCCATCGCTCCCGTTACGGGATCGTGAAAATAAAGCGGAACGCAATCGGCGTAAAACATCGCAAGCAGCACGTCCGGCTTGTTCGTAATCATCGCGTCTGTGTCGGCAATAGCCGTCTCCCGGCTCGTTCGTCCCCGTCCGATATCCTCCGTCTTAACCACGTAAACGTCGTTTCCGTGCACCTGCTCCGCGCAAGTGAAGGCCGCAAAATCCCAGCCCAGCGACTCGGCCATCGTCTCCCGGTTCGAGACGACCGCCAGCGGGTCGTCCCCGACGTGCAGAGCCACGTTCCCGGCGCGTCTCGTCGTAAAACCCGCGGTCAGCCCGTCGTCCGTCCCGCACCAAATCTGCAGCATAAACAAAGACGAAGGCTGTCCCTTCTCTTCGCGCAATACAAAAGGCTCCAACCTATCGCACCTCCGACCCCAAGTGTACCATAGCCGCGGCGCAAGCGGAAGAAAAGCGCGCCCGCCGGCACGCTATCTCCCCGAGTGCGCATCCCCGTCCTCCAGCCGGTACACCTTCGCATCGTCCAGCCGGACCAGCACGACGTCGGTTCCGATCTTGACGATGTTCCGCCATGGAATAACGACGTCATTGCCCCCGCCAAACATCCCGAACAGCCTCGTCGAAGTCGGCACCACAATCGAATCGATGCGCCCCTGCCGCAAATCAAGCTCCAGATCGCTCACCTGCCCGAGCTTCTTCCCGTCGACGATGTTGATTACGTCCTTCGTCTGAAAATCCGATATTTTCATCCGTTCACGCCCCCAGTCCGCCCCGGGCACTCGTACCCTGCTATTAAATATATGATCCTCCTGGGAAAAATGTACGATGCCCCTTCATTCTCTCGCATTTTCTTGCCTTACAGCCATTATCCCGTTCGCTCAGTTAGCCAGCCCTATCGGCGGCGCCTTATTTCACTCGCCTGGCTCCTATCGCCATTATCCCGTTCCTTCAGGACACCACACTGCGGCGCAACTCATGAGCTCTTTTTTTCTCCTTACGGCCATTATCCCCTTGACTCAGTGAGAGAGCTTCTTAAGACTTTTCAGAGAAGTGCAGATAGATCCAGGAAAGCCTGGATAAATTCAAGCACATCCAAACGCACGCTCCCATACCAGAAAAAGCTGCAAGCAATTAACCATAGCTGGAGAAGTCCAGATACAACTAAATTCAGCTAATTGAATTGATTTTACCAGATTCACCAGATTCACAACTTCAACTAAGCTCCGCTAGATGCCCACTATCCCATCGGCTCAGAATCCTTATAAATCTCGAATAAAAGTTAAAATGCACTTGAAAAACTAGAAAAAATAGTATATTCTAAAACAAGAACAAACGTTCGCGAAAGGGGAGGGTTAGGGAATGGAAAACGGCGTAACTTTCGAGCAATTTTGCGACAAATTTAAGGATGAACAATCTTGCATCCAAGCCTTGTTTGCTGCGCGTTGGCCGCATGGATTCCGTTGTCCGCAATGCTCTCACCCGCATTTCTATGAGATTCGGACACGACGCCTGCCCTTATACGAGTGCCGTTCCTGTCGAGTGCAAACCTCGCTAATTACCGGCACAATCATGGAAGGCAGCCGCACACCTCTCCGCTTATGGTTCCAGGCTATCTTCCTTCATGCCCGCCCGCGGGGCATCAGCGCGTTAAGACTCGCCGAAATCATCGGGACAACTTATAAAACAGCCTGGCTTATCTGCCAAAAAATACGACAAGCCATGTCTACGGCCGATTCCAAGGAGCTTCTGGGCGGATTCGTGCGAATCAATTGCGGCGTTTACGGCCGCCCTTACAATCCGACCGTATTTCGCCATCCGCAGGAACAGCCTTTGCTTGCAGCGGCAACACTAGACGACAACGGGCAATTTTCTTACGTGAAAATCAAGCAGGTCCCCGACAACTATTTGATTCACGACCGGATTACGAACGGGGGCAAGCACCATTTTGTGGACCACCATGTCTCCCCCGATGCGAAAGACGTTCGCGCCGTTATTTTGAGATTCAGCGGCGATCGTTACTGGCCGCTAATTGAGCTGTGCAAGCGTGCAAGCAACTGGATCAATTATACGTTTAGCGGAATCGGACCCAAGCATCTGCAATCCTATCTTGACCAGTTCTGTTTCGGCGTGAACAATCTCGACAGGCCCTCCAGCCTGTTCCTCCATCTGCTTCAATGCGCCGTCTCATCAACCGCCGTGACCTACCCTCAGTTGACCAGCCGTATCGACCACTCCGACAAACACAAACTCATCTACAACAAGTTGCTTAAAGAAGCCGTTTAAACCTTCCTTTCTCTCTTCGAATTCTAACCATCACTTGTTCCGAGGGTGACTGGGTTTATTTCCTGCATTTATAGGTATGAGTTACCTTTCTGCTCCGCCAACCCTTTTGAAGAAAATGCTGAGCTCCTGAGCCAAGGGGATAATGGCTATAAGGGCCGAGATGAGCTACATGAGCCTGAGCGGCTAGATGGCCTGAGAGCCTGTGGGGCTTGAGGACTTGAGGACTTGAGGACTTGAGGAGTCTTGGGGACTCGAAGAGAGCTTAAAGACTGGATAGGCGGCAGGCTAGACGGGTTGGAAGGTTGGCGGACTGAAAGGGCTGGAGAACTGAGGGGATTCTGCCGATGTCGAGCGGTGCAGAAAATGTGCAGAGTACATGTAAAGTTAACGCGTAGTGATTGTAGAGTCGCTGCAGAGTAGATGCACAGTGGATGGAGGCAGATAGGATGAATGAAGGTGGAGAATGCAGAGAAGCTGCCTCAGGCGTTTTGTTCTGAGTCGACGGGATAATGGCTATAAGAGAGAAAAAAGAAGATGGCGCCATCAGGCATCCATCCTCTTCTTCGTGTGCTGCTAATTAAATTTTGATGTGCTTGCTCTTGGTAATCAGGTTTTGACGTGCTTCTGCATTTGTTGTATGGCCGACTTCTCGAGGCGGGAAACCTGGGCTTGCGAGATGCCGATCTCGTCGGCGACTTCCATCTGGGTTTTGCCTTCGAAGAACCTCATGGACAAGATCATTTTTTCGCGGTCGTTAAGCTTTCTCATCGCTTCGCGCAGAGCGATCTCCTCGATCCACTGAATGTCCTTGTTGCGTTCGTCGCTGATCTGATCCATCACGAAGATCGGGTCTCCTCCGTCGTGATAGATCGGCTCGAACAAAGACACGGGATCTTGGATGGCGTCCAAAGCGAACACGATGTCTTCCTTCGGTACGTTCAGCACTTCCGATATTTCCAGGATGGTCGGTTCCCTGGAGTGCTGATTCGTCAGTTGATCCCGGACCTGCAGCGCTTTGTAGGCAATATCTCTGAGGCTTCGGGATACGCGGATCGGGTTGTTATCCCTGAGATAGCGGCGGATCTCTCCGATGATCATCGGGACGGCGTAAGTGGAAAACCGGACGTTCTGGCTCAGATCGAAATTGTCGATCGCCTTCATCAGTCCGATGCAGCCGACCTGGAAAAGGTCGTCCACGAATTCTCCGCGATTGTTAAATCGCTGAATTACGCTGAGTACGAGCCGCAAGTTGCCATTCACTAATTTTTCCCTGGCGGAAATCTCTCCACGGGTTTGCAGAGCGAGAAACAACTCCCTCATTTCGGCATTGGTGAGGACAGGCAGCTTTGAGGTGTCCACTCCACAAATCTCCACTTTGTTACGGGTCAAAGGCAATTCCTCCCGGGGAGCAGCATTAATGTAAAGTATCTCCGGGAAGGGGGTTTTTATTCCCATGGACAAGAACCCCGAATTTTCTTACAATTTCTAAACCATCTTGTTGAACTCCTTGCGAAGACGCTTGATAATGCGCTTCTCCAGACGGGAAATGTACGATTGCGAAATGCCGAGCAAGTCCGCTACGTCCTTCTGCGTCTTCTCCTCACCGTCGGCCAGACCGAAACGGAGCTCCATAATCGTCCGCTCTCTCTCGCTCAGCTTATCGAGCGCTTTGTGCAGCAGCTTTCGGTCTACCTGCTCTTCGATGTTGCGGTAGATCGTATCGTTCTCCGTACCGAGCACGTCGGATAGCAGAAGTTCGTTGCCGTCCCAGTCGATGTTGAGCGGCTCGTCGAAGGAAACTTCGGTTCTCGTCTTGCTGTTTCTCCTCAAGTACATCAAAATTTCGTTTTCGATGCATCTCGAGGCGTAGGTGGCCAGCTTGATTTTTTTGTCCGGATCGAATGTGTTGACTGCCTTAATAAGCCCGATCGCGCCGATCGATACCAGATCCTCGATATGGATGCCGGTGTTCTCGAATTTGCGGGCGATGTAGACGACCAAGCGCAAGTTCCGCTCGATCAGCATGGCGCGAATGGCGGCGTCTCCCGTAGAAAGCCGCTCCAGCAAATACTCTTCTTCCTCGCGGCTGAGCGGCGGCGGCAACGCTTCGCTTCCGCCGATGTAGTACACTTCCTCGCTCTTCCAACCGAACCGGAACAACAGGCGATAAATCGACAATTGCGTCCTCAACTTCAAGTTCACGAACATTTCTGCTACCTCCTGTCACGCAGGTTGAGATGGAGCCGACGATACGGGGTCGGCTTGAACCATGTCCGGATGGACGATGGCGCGATAAGTTCCTTCGGATGACAAAGTGCCTCCATCTAAACCAATGAGCACCCGGTTCACTTGAAGAGGGGGCTGACCGTCCCGATGCAGCATGACGTGATCCGGCTTGACGGCCAGCATAAGCCGGCTGGATCCGTTCACGGCACGGTACGGGACCAGACGGAGCCTGCTCCCCCATGCGTAGTTCTCCGAAACTTGCGCGTCCAGCTCGGATATGAGCCGATCCGGAGATTCCTGTTTTAGCCGCTCGCTCCAGCCTGCCGGCAGCCGTTCTTTCCACACGTCGGCGTCCATGATCATGACGGGAATACGCGTAAGCGGATCGTACAGCCGATTGCCTGTGTCAAGCAGCGCTTTGAGCGTCCAGCTCTCGTCGTCGATTCGGATTTCCGTGTCCCATACGAGTTGATCCAGCTCCTGTCGTTTGCGGCTCGTCTCGGAGGCGCTGCGGAACATCCAGACGGACAATAAAAACGTGACGGCGAACAGTCCGAGCTGCATTTGCCATTCCAGAATCAACCCGCCGTCTGCCGTAAACTCCATTCCGCCCCAGGGAGAATCCGCGCTCCGCAGCAAAAAAGACAGCCCGATCACTCCGCCCAAAGTAGCGAAATTGACGACGTAGAAAGCGGCGAAGTTGCGAAGGAAACGCAGCGGACCGCCATAGCCGAACGAGAGCAGCACCATCACGACAGAGACGAATACTTTGGCTCCGAAGGAATACATGTAAGGAATATGAGCCAGGAACATCAGCGCCGCGTACAAAGCTCCAAGGCATGCGGCCGCGAACAGACGAGGACGGGACGGCTTAATGCGGCGCGCTCTGGCGGTCGCCATCAGCACCGCGCCGTCAACGGCCAAGTTGGTCAGAAACACAAGATCTACATAGACGGTCATACTGAGCCCCCATCCTTCATCGCCCGGTAAAGTCGCCAGCAAGCAGGCCGGGATGGATGAACCCAGTATAATCGCTTTCAAATCCGGTGTCTGTCTAATCTTGCCAGCCCAGCTTACCTTTTTTTGTCGAGAACGGAAGTATAGTCAGGTCGTTGATCCAAGCAAAAACGCCTTCGACGTCCTCTGGACGATGAATGTGTTTGGTCGGAGACGATTCAGATAAGGATAGCGGATTTTATCCTTTCTGAATCGTACATAAAAAAAAGCTCCCGTTCTACATAACGTAGAATGGGAGCTTGGTTTGCCGTAGAATGACAGCTTGATTGTTGCAATTGCGTTGAGCCGGTTAACGGTCTCCGCGAGGACGGTTCCGCAAAAACGCCGGAATGTCCAACTGGTCGTTCGACAAAGTTTGATTGCCGAAAGGACGCAAATTGTTCGTCTGGCGAGTTTCGTTGCCGTGGCTGACCGGATCCGGCTGCGCTTGAGACATTGCCGAAGAGGTGAACGATGGACGCTGTGTTGGACTTTTGTGCTCGAATCCCGTCGCGATGACGGTAACTTTGATTTCTTCCTTCAAGCTGTCGTCGATACTTGCGCCGAAAATCATATTGACTTCCGGATCGGAGGCGGCCATGACAATTTCAGCAGCTTCGTTGACTTCGTACAAGCTCAGGTTGGAACCGCCGGTAATGTTCATGATCACGCCGCGCGCACCTTCGATGGACGTTTCCAGCAGCGGACTCATAATCGCCTTGCGGGCAGCCTCCATCGCGCGGTTCTCCCCGGACGCTTGTCCGATGCCCATCAGCGCGGAGCCGCGCTCGGACATGATCGTCTTCACGTCGGCAAAGTCCAAGTTGATCAGGCCGGGAACGGCGATCAAATCGGAAATACCCTGAACCGCCTGACGAAGGACGTTATCCGCTTCGCGGAAAGCTTCCACCATCGGCGTTTTCTTGTCCACGATTTCGAGCAGCCGGTCGTTAGGAATCACGATCAGCGTGTCGACTTTGTCTTTCAAGGCTTCGATGCCCGCCTCGGCTTGCCTCGACCGCTTGGGGCCTTCGAACGTGAACGGCCGAGTTACGACCCCTACCGTTAACGCTCCGCTTTCCTTTGCCAGTTCAGCAATGACGGGAGCCGCGCCGGTACCGGTGCCGCCGCCCATTCCTGCCGTTACGAATACCATATCCGCCGAACGCAGCGAGTTGGTAATGAATTCGCGGGATTCCTCGGCCGCCTTCTTGCCAACCTCAGGGTTCGCGCCCGCGCCGAGTCCGCGAGTCAGCTTGTCCCCGATCTGAAGCTTCTGCTCGGACTTCGTCAGGTGCAGCGCTTGAGCGTCCGTATTCACCGTTACGAACTCGACGCCTTTTACGCCGGTCTCGATCATTCGGTTTACAGCGTTGCTGCCGCCGCCGCCGACCCCAATGACCTTAATTTTTGCAAGTGGTTCCATCTCAAAATCAAACTCCAACATATTAGTTAACTCCTCCTTGCTCCCATGAATGGTTCCTCATACGCGGCGGCTTAAATAAATTCCTTGAACATGTTTTTGAACCATTCAACAATGCCGGGTTTCGGCGCCGGTCCCGTGCTGCCTGCCGCCGCTTTGGCTTTCGGAGCGCGCTTCGGTCCGGCCGCGCCGCGCGTCCGAACGTATTTGGTCACGTACTGAATCATCCCGACACCGCTGCTGAAGGAAGGATCCCGCACGCCGATGTAATCAGGCACCGCAATTCTGACGTTGGATTCCAGTTCGAACTGGGCCAACGGAAGAACGCTCGGCAAAGAAACCGAACCGCCCGTTAGAACATAACCATTGATTTTGTCGTGATACCCGAGACGCTTTACTTCCTGCCGGATCATCTGGAAAATCTCCTGCATCCGAGGTTCGATAATGTTCGCGAGGTCGAACTGGGAAAATTCCTTCTCCATGTTGCTTCCGACTCTCATGACTTTGAACTTCTGATCCTCAGCGGCATCGTCGATACGGGCGCACCCGTATTTCAGCTTGATTTTCTCCGCATGTTCCGTCTGGGTCTTAAGCCCGTAACAGATATCGCTTGTCACGTAGTCTCCGCCGATCGGCAGGGTAGACACGGCCGCAAGGCTTCCGCCTTCGAAAATCGCCAGCGTCGTCGAACCCGCGCCGATATCCGCGAGAACGGTGCCCATCTGCTTCTCGTCCTTCGTTAAAGCCATCATTCCCGAAGCCAGCGACATCAAGATTAAACCGGATATTTTCAGACCCGCCTTCTCGACGCATCTCATCAGGTTATGTACGGCCGCTTTCGTTCCCGTAATAATCGTGCATTCGACTTCGAGCCGGACGCCGATCATGCCTCTCGGATCTTGAATGCCCGAAAGTCCGTCGACTAAAAACTGCTTCGGAACGAGTCCGATGATTTCCCGTTCGGGCGGCAGGGCAACCACTTTAGCCGCTTGCAGCACACGCTCGATATCTTCTTCGCCGATTTCCCTGTCTTCGTTGGAGACGGCTACGACTCCGTGATTGCTCTGCAATGCGATATGATTGCCGGTAATCCCGACGTAAACCTCGCTGATTCCTATTCCGACCATGCGCTCGGCATGATCGACAGCGTTGCGGATGGATTGAACGGTTTGGTCAATATCGACAATGGCGCCTTTACGGATTCCGTCCGAATCGGCGGAACCGACGCCAATGATGTTAATGGCCCCGTTGCTGATCTCCCCGATAATCACCCGGATTTTCGAAGTTCCGATATCCAGGCTGACGATGAGGTCATTGTTGCTCAACCGGTGGCACCTCCCGTAGATCGATGAAAATGGCTGCGAACAAGGGATGCTTCCTCTACATATTCCACATCCGCGAGGTTTTCCCTCTTTTTTCAACAATTTTTTTAGTTAATCCGGCAAGGCAGAAAACCGACTCTCCAGGCGGCTCCCGCTTTTGCCCATAAATGAAATTCTAGCATTCTTTTCGAGGATTGAGTAGAGTCCTTTTCCTTAAGTTTATCGGCCTCCGCGGTCTATTCTGTAACAATTTCCGTCGAATACGGAGAATAATAGTCCACATCCAACATCGTTATCTTTCCCGGCTCGCGGTTTTGCACGATATCGCTCAAATAAGCGATTTTATCTTTTAATAGGTCGATCGATGTCGTCACTTCGAACCGCGAACGGGTGAACAGCTTGATCCTTTTCGGATAAGAGACGGACGGATCCGGTTGAATCTCGGACAAGTCCGACAGCAGGTAGCCGGGCAAATCGCTGAGCGCCCTGCACAGCTCCGCCAAATTCGCGTCGTCGGCGCTCCATCCCGACAGAATCGGCTTGTCCGGCAGCTTCCCTTCGGGCATGGGCAGCACCAGCCCGTTCGATAGAATCGCCGACATGCCTCCGTCCGAAGAAAGCCGAACGGCCACATGCGGATACTCCTTCACTTCGACGCGCAACACTCCGGGGAAATTCTTGATGATCAGTACGCTCTCTATCGGTTCCAACTCTTCCGCGCGCTGCTTCAGCTTGCCGATGCCGGGAAAGAAGAATGAGTCTCCGGGCACTACGCCCAGCGCCTCTACGATCTCCTCGCGGCCGACGAACTCGTTGCCCGTCACTTGGATTTCGTCTATTTTCGACAAAGGGGAACGGAAGAAGAGCACGACGAGCAGGATGGCCGCCAGTGCGATCAACAGCCGAATCAGCTTTTTGCCGCGCTTGGAGCGCGGCGGCGCCGTCTCTTTCTTCAGCGCGGGAATTCTTTCGCTCACAATTGTCCCCCCTTCGCCCAACATGTCCTATGTCATCCAGCAAGAAACCCCGCAGCGGAAGTGAGCTTCTGCAGCGGGGCCCCGTCACTGTTAGCCGATTAGCTGTACACTTTGCTCCTGTGAACTTCGCGCTTGATATTGCCGCCGATGCGCCGGAACATCTCCTCGATCCGATCGTAGCCCCGGTCGATATGATGAACCTGCTCGACGACCGTGGTGCCCTGCGCCACCAGTCCGGCGACGACGAGAGCTGCTCCCGCGCGAAGATCGGTCGCTTCGACCGTCGTGCCGTACAGCTGCGGCACTCCTCGGATGAAGGCGTTATTCAGATCCACCCGGATATCGGCTCCCATGCGGCACAATTCGTCCACGTGCTTAAAGCGGCCCTCGAACACCGTCTCCTTCAGCACGCTCACCCCGTCGGCGAGCGCCAGCAGCGTCATGACCTGGGCTTGCATGTCGGTCGGGAACGCCGGATACGGAGAGGTGACGATCCGGTCAACGGCCGTAGGCCGTTTGAAGGCGCCGACTCTCATTATATCATTGCCTACCTCGATTTGAACACCGGCGCGGCGGAGAACGTGAATAAGAGAAGTCAGATGGCCCGGGTTCGTGTTTTCAAGCGTGACTTCGCCCCGGGTAGCCGCGGTAGCGACCATGACGGTTCCGGTGACGATCCGGTCGGGAATGACCTCGAAGTCGCAGCCGTGCAGGCTCTCGACCCCGTCGATCGTGATCGTATCCGTTCCGGCTCCGCTCACTTGCGCGCCCATTCGGTTAAGAAACTGCTGCAAATCCTGGATTTCCGGCTCTCTGGCCGCGCCGATAATCGTCGTCCGGCCGCGAGCCAGAACGGCCGCCATCATAATGTTTTCCGTCGCTCCGACGCTGGGAAAATCCAGACTGATCTCCGCGCCCTGCAGCCTGCGGGCCGAGCATACGATTCTGCTGCCTTTCTCTTCGATTCTCGCTCCCAGCGCGGCCAAGCCGCGCAAATGCAAATCGATCTTTCTCTCGCCGATCGCGCATCCCCCTGGCTGATAGAGCTGGGCTTCTCCGAATCTCGCAAGAAGCGGCCCCATCAAAAACACCGAGGAACGCATTTTGCGCATCAGCGTCTCCGGAATGTGCGAGGATGTCGCGACTGCCGTTTCGACCGTCACCACCGTATCCTGATGCCGGGCTTTACACCCGAGATCCCGCAAAATGTCCAGCATGACCTCGATATCGAGCAGCCGGGGAACATTGCGGATCGTCACTTCTCCTTCCGCGAGCAAGCTGGCGGCCAAAATCGGCAAAGCGGCATTTTTGGCTCCATGGATACGGATGGTGCCCGAAAGCGGGTTCCCGCCTTCAATCACCAAATTGTCCAAGGGATTCACCTCCGGGTTACCGCTCACCCATCATGCGAACCTCTGTCACGAGCGTTATTCCGTAGGTTTGTTCGACGATTTGCTGCACTTTTCCGATGAGGGTGAGGACGTCCTCGGCCTTAGCGCCTCCGTGGTTAACGATAAAGTTGGCGTGCACTTGGGACACTTCCGCGGCTCCTTGACGAAGCCCCTTCAGCCCGGCCGCCTCGATCAGCCTTGCGGCGTGATCGTTCGGCGGATTGCGAAAGACGCTGCCCGCGCTTGCCATCTGCAGCGGCTGGGTGCGGCGCCGGCGATCCTTGTACGTCGCCATGGCCGCCGCGATCTCCTTGCGGTCTCCGCTCGCCAAACGGAACTCCGCCCGGGTGATGACGCCCCGGCGTTCCTGCAGAACGGAATGGCGGTAGGAGAACTTCATCTCCGCGTTCCCGAGTACTTCCCTGCTTCCGTCTTCCCACACGATGCTGGCCGACTGTAAGATGCGTGAAATGTCCGACCCGTGGGCTCCGGCGTTCATATAGACGGCGCCGCCTACCGACCCTGGAATGCCTCCCGCGTATTCCAGTCCGGTAAGCCCTTCTTTGCCGGCCATGACCGACAGCTTGATGAACGAATACGATGCGCCCGCGGTAACCGTCTCGCCATCGAATCGCACCTCGTCAAAGCCGTCTCCCAGCTTGATGACCGCCCCTCGGACTCCTTTGTCGGATACCAGCGTATTGGACCCGCGTCCCAGCACGGTCCACGGAACTTCGCGGGCCGCGCACAGACGCAGGGCTGCTTCGAGCTCTTCGTCGCTCGCGGGAACGATCAGCACGTCCGCGGGTCCGCCGATTTTCCAGGTCGTATGCGAGGATAACGGCTCATTCATCCGAACCTGGCCGATTCCCGCCCGCTCCAGCTCGACAACCAATTGCTGCATGGTCAATCCTCCTTCCAGGTCCTTCCGGGCTCGCGTCGCCGCCGCGGCCTCGCCTGCCGATCAGACATTCACGATCACGCTGTATCTTATGACGGCTGGGCGGGGGTGGTGACAAACGCCCAATTGCCTGCCCGTCGAAGGACGCTTCTTTTATCTTTTGCGCTGCAATCTCGCGATTTGTTCGTAAATGATAGACGCCGATTCCGGCATGCCGAGACTCCGGGACGCCGAAGCCATCGCCTGTCGGCGCGCCTGGTCGCCCAGAATGCCGGAGATGCCCGCGAACAGCGTCTCGCCGCTCAGCTCCCGCTCCAGAATCATGTCCGCCGCTCCGGCGTTCATCAAGCTTCTGGCGTTCGCTTCCTGGTGATTGTTCGTCACGTTGGGCGACGGAACGAGCAGCGAAGGCAGCCCGAGCGAAGTAACCTCCGCAAGGAAGGACGCTCCGGCGCGGCCAACGTAAAGCGACGCCGCGGCCAGCACGTCGGGCATGTTGGCGATGTACGGCAGCACTTTGACGCGGCCCGCGGCCGCATGCGAACTGCCGGCTACGGCGCTCTCCGTCTCCTTGTAAAACCTCTCGCCGGTCACGAACACGAAGCGCACGTCCGGCAGCTTCCCGATGAGCGGAAGCATGCGGACGAACGCTTCGTTCAGCGCCCGCGCCCCGCCGCTGCCGCCGACGATCAGCGCGAACGGCGTGCCCGGGGCGAAGCCCAGCGAAGCGAAGCCGGCGCGGCCGTCCGCCTTCAGCACGCGCGTCGCGCACGGGTTGCCCGCATAGACGACGTCCGGACACTTGGCGAATTGCTTCTCCGATTCCTTAAAGCTGACCGCGACGCCGTCGACATAGCGGCTCAGAAATTTGTTCGTCAGCCCCGGCAGCACGTTCTGCTCGTGAATAAGCGTCGGGATGCCGAGCCTGGACGCCGCGTAAACGACGGGGCCGCAGACGTAGCCGCCCGTGCCGACGACGACGTCCGGTTTGAACTTCCTCAGCAGCTCCTTCGACCGGGATACGCCCTTCAGAAACCGCATGACGGTTTTCACGTTCTCCAGCGACAGCGAGCGCCGAAAGCCGGTGATCGTTATATTTTCGAACGCGATGCCCTGCTCCGGCACGATTCGGCCTTCCAATCCGCGGCTTGTGCCGATGTACAGCAGCGACGTGCCCGGATGTCTCTCCGATATTTCGCGGCCGATGGCCAGCGCGGGGTAGATATGCCCCCCGGTACCTCCTCCGGTCAACACGACACGCATTGTATTCACCTCGAATAACGGGATAAATTAAGCAAAATTCCGAGCGCCGTCAACAGCAGCGTCAGCGAAGAGCCTCCGTAGCTGACAAGCGGCAGCGTGACCCCGGTAATCGGGAGCAGGCCGATGACGACGCCGATGTTGATGAGCACCTGCACGGCGAAAATGCCGACGATGCCCGTCGCCAGCAGGCTGCCGAACGGATCGGTCAGCGTGATGGCCGTTCTCATGCCCCGCCAGATGAGCAGCAGGAACAATAAAATAAGCAGGGAGCCGCCGATGAAGCCGAGCTCCTCGGCCAAAATGGAAAAAATAAAGTCCGTCTGCGGCTCGGGCAAATAGTTGTATTTCTGGCGGCTCATTCCGAGTCCGAGTCCGACCAGGCCGCCCGGTCCGATCGCGTACAGCGACTGGATCGACTGGTAGCCGGCGCCTTGCGGATCCTGCCACGGATCGAGGAATGCGGTAATCCGCTGCAGCCGGTAAGGAGCCGCCAGGATCAGCCCCACCAGGCCGGCCACGCCGATCATGGCTAGCCCCGCCAGATGGGACAATCTCGCTCCGGCGACGTAGATCGCCAGCAGCGCGGCGCCGATCATGACGGTGCCCGTTCCGAGATCGGGCTGCAGCATAATGAGCGCGAACGCCGCCCCCAGTATGCCGAGGGGCGGCAGCAGCCCTTTGGTGAAATCGGTAATCTGATTTTGCCGTTCGGACAGCAGCTTGGAGATAAACAGAATCATCGCCAGCTTCATGAACTCGGACGGCTGGATGCCGAACGAGCCGATGCCGAGCCAGCTTCGCGCGCCCCCGCGCACGACGCCGACTCCCGGCACGAGCACGATGACGAGCAGCCCGAAGCAGATCAGCAGCGCGGGCACCGCCCACTTGCGCCAGAACGTATACTCCACGTTCATCGTTACGAACATGGAGGCGATTCCCAGCACGGCGAAGAGCAGCTGCCTTTTTACGTAATAATACGAATCCCCATAGTCATGAAAAGCCGCTACGGCGCTGGCGCTGTACACCATGACGACGCCGATGGCCAGTATGCCTAGCGTTGCGGCGATCATCCATACGTCTGGAACGGAGCGGGATTTGGCCATGAATCGGACACCTCACGTAAAGCAAGAGTGGAGACAAGCCCCCTCTTACAACGTATGCGCCGATTGCTTAAAAATGCGGCCTCGAACCTCATAGGACGGGAACATGTCCCAGCTCGCGCATGCCGGCGACAGGAGCACGATGTCTCCCGGCCCGGCCATGGCGGCGGCTTCCTGTACGGCTCTTCGGAGCGTCAGCTCGGCGTCCTCTACAGGTTCGACGATTTTCACGTCCGTTAAACCGGCCAGACCCGCGACGCGCGCAAGCTTCTCCCTCGTCTCGCCAAGAGCCGCCAATCCTTTCACCCGGTCGCGGAAAATCGGCAGCAGCTCCATATAATCTGAGCCGCGGTCCAGCCCTCCGGCGATCAGAATGAGCGGCGAAGGCAGCGACAAAATCGACATCGTCGTCGCCATCGGATTCGTCGCCTTCGAATCGTTATAGAACTTCACGCCGCCGAACGAGCCGACGTACTCGAGCCGGTGCTCGACGCCGCGGAACGCGCGCAGCGGCTCCGCGAGCCGCTCCGGGTCGGCCCCGGCCGCCAGCGCGATGGCGATCGCCGCCAGCGCGTTCGCCGCGTTGTGGCGGCCCGGAATGCCGAGCTCGTCGACCCGCAGAATGCGCCGCTCCGCTCCGTTGCCGTCCCGGCTGACGATCCAGCGCTCGGCTTCATCGTCGGCGGCGTCGGAATCGTCATCCGACGGACGAACGGCCGAGTACGGCGGATCGATCATGACGCCGGCCTCCAGCGTTCTCGTGACCGAGAACGGGAAGGCGCGGCCCTTGAACGATGCCGAGAGTCGACGGCAAGTTTCGTCATCCTCGTTGTAGACGGCGACATCGTCCGCGGTCTGGTTCTCGAACAATTTCGCCTTCGAGCCGACATAATCCTCCATAGAGCCGTGATAATCGAGATGCGTCTCGGCCACGTTCAGCAGGCAGGCGATGCGGGGGCGAAAATCCGCCGTCCCTTTCAGCTGGAAGCTGCTCAGCTCGGCCACGAGCCAGCCGTCCGGCTCCACCTCCAGCGCCGCTTCGCTGAGCGGCCTCCCGATGTTGCCGGCGACGAGCGGCTTCAAGCCCGCCTCTTCGAGCAGCACGCCGGTCAGCGTCGTTGTCGTCGTCTTGCCGTTGGAGCCGGTAATGCCGACGATCGGCGCCGGGGACAGCTGTCCCGCCACCTCCACCTCGCTCACCACCTCGACTCCGAGCCTGAGCGCTTCGACGATCGGAGGCGCGGAGTACGGGATGCCCGGATTTTTGACGAGCAGCGCCGTCTTCTCGGTCACCAGCCCGTCCGGATGATGCCCGCACACAACAGAAATGCCCAAAGCCGCCAGTTCGTCGGCTTCGGGGCATTGGTCCCGCTCCTTCTTGTCGTTGACGACGACGTCCGCGCCGGCGTCGTGGAACAGTTTGGCGGCGGCCACGCCGCTTCTTGCCAGACCGAGGACGACGACGTGCCGTCCGCGGTAATTAGTCAGCTGCATCATTCGCGTTAAAACTCCTTTAAGTCGCTTTGAACAACAGCAGTCCGGCGCCGGCCAGCAGCAGCCCGACGAACCAGAAGGTCGTCACGACGCGCCATTCGGACCAGCCCGACAGCTCGAAATGGTGATGGATCGGGCTCATTTTGAACACCCGTTTGCCGCGCGTCTTGAACGAGGCGACCTGGATGATGACGGACAGCATCTCGAGCACGAACACGCCGCCGATGACGACGAGCAGCAGCTCGGTTTTCGTCAAAATCGCGACCGCGGCGATGCCTCCGCCCAAGCCGAGCGATCCTGTGTCTCCCATGAAAATTTTGGCGGGATGCGCGTTATAGACGAGGAAGCCGAGCACCGCGCCGACGACGGCCGCGCTGAACACCGCCGAATGAGGCTGCGTCGCCTCCACGGCGACGACGGCGAACGCGCCGAATGCCAGGGCGCTTGTCCCGGCCAGCAGGCCGTCGAGCCCGTCGGTGAAATTAACGGCGTTGGTCGCCCCCAGGAACATGACGACTACCAATAAATAGTATACCCAACCGAGATCCAGCGACCAATCCGTCCCGGGAACGCCGACGACGGTACTGTGACCCATATCGATCAGAATCCAACAGAAAATGGCGGAAAACACAAGTTGGCCGAACAGCTTCTGCTTGGCGGTCAAGCCAAGCGAACGCTTAAACGCGATTTTGATATAATCGTCCAGAAAGCCGATCAGGCCGAAGCCCAGACATCCGACGATCAGCGCCCAATATTGCGGTCCGCGGTCGGCGAACCGGAGGAACGCGATCGTAAGCGCGACGAGAATGATGATGCCGCCCATCGTCGGCGTTCCGGATTTCTTCAGGTGGGACTCGGGTCCGTCGGTGCGGACCTGCTGTCCGAATTTCAATCTGCGCAGGAGCGGGATGAACAGGGGACCGATCAACACCGCCAAAACGAAGGATACGCCTAACGTCCACAATACCGATGTGTAGTCCATTCCGTCACTCCGCGCCCCCTCTCTGCAGAGTCGTTACGATTTGCTCCATTTTCATGCCCCTCGATGCTTTGACGAGCACCAGATCTTCCGGCGCAAGCTCGGCCAGCAGCAGCTCGGCCAGCGCCTTCTTGTCGTCGAAATGGCGTACGTCATCTTCTCCGTATGTCTTTCTCGCTTCTTCATAAGCCGCCTCGGACAGCGGCCCGTACAGCAGCACGCGATCGGCCTTCGAGCGGTCCAAATACCGCCCGATGCCTCCGTGCAGCTCCAGCTCGCCGTCGCCCAGCTCCAGCATGTCGCCGAGCACGACCCATTTGCGGCGGTAGCCGGTCAGCTCCGCCACCAGATCGATGGCCGCCCGGACCGACGTCGGGCTGGCGTTGTAGGCGTCGTTGAGAATCGCCGCCCCGTTCCAGGCCACGCTTCGCTCGATCCGCATGCCGGTCAGCTTCGCCTGCTTCAGGCCCGCGCCGATGACGTCCGGCGACAGGCCGAACGCCCTGCCCACCGCGACGGCCGCCAGCGCGTTCACGGCGTTGTGGCGCCCCGGCACCGGCAGCTCGAACGCCGCCTCCGTATCGCCCGCCGCCGTGAACCGCGTGCCTTCCGCGGTCACGCGAACGTAGCGCGCGACCCAATCGCCGCCCGCGTTCTCGCCGAACGTAACCAGCTTCGCCCCCGCCGCGGGCGGGTTCTCGCCCAGCGCTTCGGCGATCAGCGGCTCGTCGCCGCAATAGACGAGCGTGCCGCCCGGCTTCAGCCCCTCGGCGATCTCCAGCTTCGCCTTGGCGATGTTGCGCCGCGAGCCGAGCTGCAGCAGATGGGATTCGCCGATGTTCGTAATGACCGCGATATCCGGGCGGGCCAGCCGGGACAGCAGGGAGATTTCCCCGAAGCCGCTCATCCCCATCTCCAGCACAAGCGCCTCGGTCTCCTCCGGCGCGCTCAGGATCGTCAGCGGCAAACCGATATGATTATTGTAATTGCCTTCGGTTTTATGTACAAGAAACGATGTCTCCAGCACGGACGAAATCAGATCCTTGGTCGTCGTCTTGCCGTTGCTGCCGGTGATCCCCACCACCTTGGCGGCGGTCAATCGCTCGCTCAGGTAAGCCGCGGCCAGACGCTGCAGCCCCTCCAGCGTGTCCGCCACGAGAATAAGCGGAAGGTCCAAGCCTTCGGGCTGCGGAACCGAAGCGTCCCACAGCGCTGCCGCCGCGCCCGCGTCCTTCGCCGCCCGGATATAATCGTGTCCGTCGAACCGTTCTCCCCTTAGCGGAACGAACAGCTGCCCCGGACGAATATGGCGCGTGTCGGTCGATACGCCGGACAGGCGCAGCTCCCCGTCCGCGGCCTCCCCGCCGCCGACTTGCGCGCCGATCCAATCGGCCGTTTCCCGAACCGTTGCCTGCATCACCGCATTCGACTCCTTATCGCTTCTTTCGCCACAAGGCGATCGTCGAAATCGTGCGTTTCCCGTCCGATGATCTGATAGGTCTCATGGCCTTTCCCCGCAATCAATACTACATCGCCGGGGCTTGCCCGATCAACCGCTTTTTCGATCGCCGCGCGCCGATTGGGCTCCAGCTCGTAACGATCGGCCGATACGCCGGCCTCCGTCAGCCCCGCTTCGATGTCTTTCAGAATGCGCTCCGGGTCTTCCGTGCGCGGATTGTCGCTCGTCACGATGATGTCGTCGGCCAGCTCCGCCGCGATCCGCCCCATGATCGGACGCTTCTTCGCGTCGCGGTCGCCGCCGCAGCCGAACACGCAGATGACTTTGCCGGAGGCCAGTTCCTTCACCGTGTTCAGCACGTTCTCCAGCCCGTCCGGCGTATGCGCGTAATCGACGATGACGGCGTACGCCTGCCCGGCGTCGACCGGCTCCACGCGTCCGGGAACGCCGGGGATCTGCTCGAGGCTGCGAACGGCCTCGTCAAGGCCGATGCCCTCGCACAGCACCGCTCCCAGCGCGGCCAGCGCGTTGTATACGTTAAACTTGCCAACGAGCTTCAGGTTCACCTGCCGGTCGCCGAAGGGCGATTCGAGCCGGAAAGACGTGCCCGATGCCGTAATCGCGACATCAGAAGCGCGCAACACGGCATCGCTTGCGATGCCGTACGTCAGCACCTCGGCGGAGGTCAGCTTGGCGAACCGGGCCGAAGCCTCGTCGTCGGCGTTCAGCACCGCGTACTTGCGCTCCCGCGGATCGTCCGAATACGAGTTGCCGAGCCGCGAGAAAAACAAGCCCTTGGCCGCTTCGTAAGCTTCCATCGTGCCATGGTAATCGAGATGGTCCTGCGTCAGGTTCGTGAAGATCGCCGTCCGGAAATCGCAGCCCTTCACGCGGCCCTGATGCAGCGCGTGCGAGGACACTTCCATGACGCAGCGCTGCGTGCCCGCTTCGGCCATGCCGTGCAAAATCGTCTGCAGCTCCAGCACGTCCGGCGTCGTCCCCGACATCGGGAAGCTCTGCCCGGCATAGCGGGTTTCGATCGTGCCGATAACGCCGGCGGAGACGCCCGCGTCCGCCCAGATGCGTTCGATCAGGTAGGTCGTCGTCGTCTTGCCGTTCGTGCCCGTCACGCCGATCGGCTTCAGCTTATGCGAAGGCCTGCCGTAGAAATAATCGGCGATCAGCGCCAGCGCTTGCCGCGTGTCCGACACGACGAGTTGCGGAGCGGAGACCGGGAGCTCGCGCGATACGACGAGCGCAGCCGCTCCCTGGGCCAGCGCCTGCTCGGCGTAATCGTGTCCGTCCACCGTATGGCCGGGCAGACAGAAGAACAGGCAGCCCTGCCGGGCTTTGCGGGAATCGGCCTCCAGGCTCCGAACGTCGACGGCAGCGTCTCCGACGACCTGGGCCAGCAGCAATTGTTGAGAGAGTTCGAGAAGTTTCATCGTATAAAGGCCTCCTGACGACCTGATATGGCGCATCTGTTTTTCAGAAACAACGTACAATCATTATGGTCCAACGTACGGCCTTCATTCAAGAGGATGAGCAAAGTTTAATCCGCAGCGCCGAGATAGATGCGGATGACCGAGCCCTGCTCGACCCTCGCTCCGGCGGCCGGAGCTTGGCGCACGACCGTCGATCCGCTGCCCGAGGCCGACAGCTGGAAGTTCGAATTCATATCTTCATAGATGTCGGACACCGTCTTGCCGACGAGATTCGGCACGGTGACGGTACGCGGCTCGCCGTACTTGTATTCTTTCTCCACTTGAGTGCTGCGCGGCTGTACGCCGAGATAAGGGAGCGCGTCGGCCATAATATTGCGGACGATCGGCGCGGCGACGACGCCGCCGAACTGAATGCCCTGCGGGTTGTCGACGGCGACGTAGACGATGAGCTGCGGATCGTCCGCGGGAGCGAAGCCGATGAACGAGACGATGTGCTCGTTCTTCGAATAGCGTCCGTTCACGACCTTCTGCGCCGTTCCCGTCTTGCCGCCGACCCGGTAGCCGTTCAGGAACGCTTTCGCTCCCGTCCCTTGCGCGACGACTTTCTCCAGCGCGTCCCGCACCTTCTTCGACGTCTCCTCCGAGATCACCTGCCGGACGAGCTGCGGCTCGGTCTCCTCGAGCAGTATGCCGGTCTCCGGCTGAATCCACGACTTGGAGACGAACGGCTTGAACAGCTTGCCGCCGTTGATCGCCGCCGACACCGCCGTAATCTGCTGGATCGGCGTCACCGATACGCCTTGGCCGAACGAAGTCGTCGCCAGCTCGACCGGGCCGACCTGCTTCGGCTTGAACAGAATCCCGTTTTCTTCCCCTTGCAGGTCGATTCCCGTCTTTTTGCCAAAGCCGAAATTGTGAATGTACGAGAACAGCAACTCTTTGCCGAGACGGTTGCCCAGCGTCACGAAGCCGGGGTTGCAGGAGTTCTCGACGACTTCGAGGAACGTCTGGCTGCCGTGGCCGCCCGGCTTCCAGCATCTCAGCTTTGCGCCCGCCACTTCGATGTGGCCGGGATCGTAGAAGCGCTCGTTCTCCAGGTCGACCTTCTTCTCCTCGAGTGCGGCGGCCAGCGTGATGATCTTGAAGGTCGAACCGGGTTCGTAAGTCATCCAGATCGGCAAGTTGCGATTGTACACCTCGGAGGACACTTCCTGGTATTTGTCCGGTTCGAACGTCGGACGGCTGCCCATCGCGTAGATCTCCCCCGTATTCGGGTTCATCGCGATGGCGATGACGCCGTCCGGCTGATACTGCAGCACCGCCTGGTCCAGCTCGCGCTCGACGACCGACTGGATCGTCTGATCGATCGTCAGCTGCAGCGTAAGCCCGTCCTGCGGCGGCACGTACTGGTCGGAAGACTGCGGCATCTTCCGGCCCGCGGCGTCCGACAGGTAGGAGACGCTGCCTCTCAGCCCGGTCAGCCGCTGGTCGTATCTGAGCTCCAGCCCCGTCAGCCCTTGGTTGTAGCTGCCCGTAAACCCGAGCACGTGCGAAGCCATATTGCCGTAAGGGTAATAACGCTTGTTGTCTTCCGTCACCATGATGCCGGGCAGACCGAGATTGCGGATTTCCTGCGCCTTCTCCGTCGTGATTTTCCGCCCTCCCGGCTTCAACTCGACGCTCGAGGCCCGTGTGGACAGCTTCTTGAACAGCTGATCCTCGGACATGCCCAGATGCCCGGCCAATTGCTTGGCGGTTCCCCGCTTGTCCTTGATCTGCACCGGTACGGCATAGATCGTCGGAGAGCTGACGTTATAGGCAAGGCGAACGCCGTTGCGGTCCACGATCTCGCCGCGCTTCGCCTCGAACGGGATGTTCCGCCTCCAGGAATCCTCGGCCTTCTTCGTAATTTCGTCTCCGGCCCACAATTGCACGTAACCGAGTCTGATCACGAGCGCCCCAAAGGCGAACACGGCGAACACAAGCGCGATATACAGCCGTTTGCGAACCGTCACCTGCGATATTTTTTTCATGAGAAAACCCCCTTACCCGGGAACGTCTGCAAGGCTTTCGCCTTGTTCCAGACTATTCCGCGGACAAGAGGGTTAGAACAAGCCCCGTCAGTCGATGCCGGCATCCTCCGCGAGCGGATCCGCATCCTGCGAAGATCCGTCGTCCGTCTCCTCGCCCGCTTCCGCATCGTCGTCCGCATCCGGCGGAGCGGCTTGTCCTTGCGGGGCGAGCGTCAGGCTGAGCGTCCAGCGGTCGCCCTCCTTGACCGCCTTCTGCGAGACGACGTAGCCCTCTCCTTCGACCTTGGCGGTCACCTGAAGCAGCGAGCACATTTCCAGCGCATCGCGCAGCGACAGGCCGGTCAAGTCCGGAACGTTGCCGGGTTTCGTGTCGGTCAGCAAGTAAATGCGCTGGGAGGCCGGCATCACGCTGCCGCCCTTCGGCAGCTGCTGCAGCACCTTGCTCCCCTTGCCGAGCACGCCGTACGGGAACTTGCTCTGCCCCAGCCGCTCGCGCGCCTGGGCGACCGTCATTCCCGCTACGTCCGGCACGGTCGCCGTCAGCACCGCATTTTTGCCACCGGCATGCGACGCGGCGGCGTCGACGGGTTCCTGCTCCTGCTCGTCCAGCTTGGGCTCGATCCCCAGCTTCTGCAGCGACTTGATCATGATCTCTTTGAAAATCGGCCCCGCGACCGCGCCGCCGCCGGCGTTGTCGATCTGCGGCTCGTCGACGACGACGTACAGCACGACCTTCGGATTCTCGACCGGCGCATAACCGATAAACGATACGACGTATTTATTTTTGGCGTAGCCGCCGGCCTCTCCTCTCGAAACCTTCTGCGCTGTCCCCGTCTTGCCGGCGATCCGGTAGCCCGGCGTATAGACGATCCGTCCCGTCCCGATATCCTGGTCGCTGACGACCGACTCCAAGTACTCGCCGACTTTGCGCGACGTCTCGGGGGAGATGACCTGACGGATGAGCTTCGGTTCCGTCACCGTTTTCTCACCCGTATTCGGGTCGCTGATCGACTTCACGAGATGCGGCTGCAGCAATTTCCCGCCGTTGGCGACGGCCGCGACCGCGGCTACCTGCTGAATCGGCGTGACCAATACTTTCCCCTGACCGAAAGTCGCCGTGGCGACTTCGGACGGCCAGTCGAGGCTGTACGGCCGAGACACTTCGTTCGGCAGCTCGATGCCGGTCTTCTGCCCGAAGCCGAAGTCGTTAATATATTTGACCAGCCGCTCTTTGCCCAGCATCTGATAGCCCAGCTTGACGAACGCCACGTTACTGGAGTGCTTCAGTCCCTCCAAGTAAGTGATCATTTGGTTCTCGCCCCAGCCGACCCCGTTGTTGTGGTCCTTGATCGGCTTGTCCTTCTCGCTGTACTTGATCGAACCGGACTTATAGTACGCGTTCGGGTCGAACAGGCCTTCCTCCACCGCTCCGGCCAGCGTCACGATCTTGAACGTCGAGCCTGGCTCGTACAGAGACTGGATCGCATTATTGCGGAAAGCGGACAGATCCTGCGCTTTCTCCCAATACGTGTTCGGATTAAAATCGGGCAAGCTCGCCATGCCGAGAATTTCCATCGTGTTCGGATCGGCGGCGATGGCCGTAATGCTGATCGGCTTATACTTCTCGTATCCGACGCGCAGCGCTTCCTCGATATAGAACTGAATGTCCTCGTCGATCGTCAGCGTTACATTCTTGCCGTCGAGCGCCTGCTTGTACTCCACTTTCCCGTTCGGCAGCTGCATTCTCGCGCCGTCTTTCTGATACTTGATATAGCCTTCGGAGCCGCTCAGCTCCTCGTTCAGCTTCTTCTCCAATCCCAGAATCGCCACGCCTTCCTTGTCCTCGTAGCCGAGAATATGGGAAGCCAGCGTCTCCTTCGGATAATAGCGCTTTTTTTCCTCGAGAAAATAGAGTCCGACGTCCGTCTTGATGCCGGTGATTTTGCGCAATTCTTCGCGGAACGCTTCCAGTCTGTCCTTGACCCTCTTGTCGACCTTCCATCCGTCCGGCCGAATCTCGCGCTGATCGCGGTAATCGCCGTTATCCTTCTTGGACGTAATCATCTTGCGCAAATCTTCCTCGGACGTGCCCAGCACGTTGTGGAGCTTGGACACGATGCGGTCCGTCATCTTCCACTCCGGGTGCTCCTGCTCGAACTTGGCGATCAGCTTCGGATTGACCGCGATCGTGTACGCGGCGGCGTCGGCGGCCAGCACCTTGCCGTCGCGATCGAGAATCATGCCGCGCTCCTGCCGGATCGTCTCGCTCGCGTTCCACGTCTTCATCGCCTCTTCCGCCCAGAAATCGGCCTTGACCACCTGGACCCAATAGACCCGAACGACCAAACCGACAAAAAGGAGGGTGAAGATCCCTCCCGCCAGCAGCGTTCTCAATTTGATTCTTTTCGTCATTGCCATGCTCTTGTCCTCCGCGAACCGCTTAAGGCTTTATCGCAACCCCATTCCGATCGTTCTTGGAAGCTTCTATGCTCTCTCCCGTCACGGGAACGTAGCCCAGCTCCACAGCCTTCTTCCGGATCGCCCCAGGGTCGCTTAGTCGCTCTATTTCTCTCTGAAGCTCCTTCGTCTGTTCCGCCGTCTGGTTGTAAGTCTTGTTCGTCGTTTGCAGCTCGCCGTTGATCTGATAGATTTGCGCGTAGCGAAAAATAATCAATCCGGCTACGAAAGCGACCGCCGCTACCGTGAACAGATAGATCAGCTTCTCCCCGATCGGCAGCTGCCGGCGCCGGGGAGACCTCGACGGGGGAGTCTGGTGACGCGGACTTTGACTTGGCTTAACCTTCTGTTCTTCTACGCGCTCCGGACGAAGCGCCAAGTTACCGTAGTATGCCATGCAGTGTTGGTGCCCCTCTCAGAATAAAATAAACTTGCATATATACAGCCCGGTTATCCGAGCTTTTCGGCTACTCTTAGTTTGGAGGAACGGGCTCTCGGATTGGCTTCGAGCTCTTCCTCTGACGGCAGGATCGGCTTGCGCGGCGTCAGTCTGAGCCGCCCGTCGCCTCCTCCGCAGACGCACACCGGAAAATCCGGCGGACAGCTGCAGCTGGCGACTTCTTTCGTGAACGCCGTCTTGCAGATGCGGTCCTCCAACGAATGGAACGTAATGACCGCGATCCGGCCCGCGGGAGCAAGGCAATCGATCGATTGCGCAAGCGCCTCTTCGAAGGCGCCCAGTTCGTCGTTGACCGCGATGCGCAGCGCCTGGAAAGAACGCTTCGCCGGGTGCGGCCCCGTTCGCCGGGTCGCCGCCGGAATCGAGTTCTTCACGATTTCCGCCAGCTGCCCCGTCGTCTCGATCGGCGTCTTCTCCCGGATTTTCGCGATGTTGGCCGCGATCTTGCGGGCGAACTTCTCTTCGCCGTAATCCCGCAGGATGTCGGCGATCTCGCGTTCGCTCCACTCGTTCACGATCTCTCTGGCCGTGAGCGGCTGCTCCCGGTCCATCCGCATGTCCAGCTCCGCGTCATGGTTGTAGCTGAAGCCGCGGTCGGCTTCGTCGAGCTGCGGACTGGAGACGCCGAGGTCGAACAAAATGCCGTCGACCTGCGGCACGCCGTCCCGTTCGGGAACTCCGACGCGTCCCAGCTCCATCTTCAGGTGCCGGAAGTTGCTCTTCACCAACGTTACGATATCGCCGTAAGGGGCCAGCTTGTCCCGCGCGTTCGCGAGCGCGGCCTCGTCCTGATCGAACGCGATCAGCCGGCCCTGCGGGCCAAGCTGCGACGCGATCAGCGCGCTATGCCCGGCGCCGCCGAGCGTGCAGTCGACATAGATGCCGTCCTGCCGCACGTTTAATGCCTTCACGGATTCTTCTTTCAATACGGTAACATGGTGAAACATAGTCGCTGCCTCCCGGCGCCCTGCAAGGGAACCGTCTTTCTGTTTGTTTATGTATGGTTAAAGGTGTTGTCAACGGAGCTGCAGGTGTTCTACACGGATCAAAAATTAAAGTCGAAATCGACCAGCTTCTCCGCGATCTCGTTGAACGATTCGGCGGATTGACGCGAGTATTCTTCCCACGTCGCCTTGTCCCAAATCTCGACGCGGCTTGAGACGCCGATCACGGTGCATTCCTTGTCCAGCTTGGCGTATTCGCGCAGGTGGTTCGGTACGTTTACCCTGCCCTGTTTGTCCCATTCACATTCCGACGCGCCGGAGAACAACAGACGGGAGAACGCCCTGGCGTTCGCCGCCATGGACGGCAGGGTCTTGATCTTCTGCTCAAGCTGGGCCCATTCTTCGCGGGGATAGACGAACAGACAGTTGTCCAGTCCGCGGGTAATGATGAAGTCGGTGCCGAGAGCTTCGCGGAATTTCGCCGGGATGATGATTCTTCCCTTGTCGTCGATCGTATGCTGAAATTCCCCTAAAAACATAAGCTCTCCACACCTCCCCCATTCTCCACCACTTTTCACCACTTTGAACCACTTATGATGATTATTCGCGGCGTAAAATAAAAATCCTGCCCCGAAGGCAGGATTTTAATAAAAATTATTTTACGGGATTAACGACTCTCGTCCGGCGAGTTGGAATCTTTCTTTTCCTCCGGCGCTCCTTCCGGGACGTCCTCCGAGACTTCTTCGGAGTATTCTCTCGAATTCCCCTTCTCTCCGTCCGGCTCGCCGGACTCCCCGCGCTCCAGTCGTTCGCGATTCCATTGCTTGCGCTTCTCCTCGGAAGCTTGGCGTCTTGCCGCGCCTCGTTTACGGACGATGTAATATGCCGGAATCCCGAGCGCTCCGAGAACGATCAGCACCGGAAGCATGGCCGCCAGCACGACGAGCAGCCCTTCGCCGAACTGCCGAAGCACGTTCGCGCTGCCGAGCAGCGCATCCGAAATGCGGTCGCTGAAGCTCTTCTCTTCCTTCTCTTCTTCCTTCTTGGGCTCTTCGATCCCGGACGCTTGGTACAACCGCAGATTCACCGTCGAGAAGGCGACGTTCTGATCGAGATAGCGCATGCGCCCCTTGATCTGCTCGATCGTCCCCTGGACCTGCGCCAGCTCGTTCGCGAACCGCACCAGCTCGTCGGTCTTCGTCGCCTTGTTCATGAAGTCGAGATATCGGGCTTCGAGCGTTGTCTGCGTCTTCAGCCGGGCTTCGAGATCGACGAATTCCTCGGTGACGTCGCTGCCTTGCACTTCGCGTTCGAACTTCAGGTTCTCTATCTTCTGCAGCTTCTCCAGAAACGAAGAGAAGCCTTCGGAAGGCACCTTGATCACGTAGGTGGCTCCGACTTCGTTCGCGTTGCGGCTGTCGGAGAACTGCAGCACATAAGCACCGCTCAGATGAATATGATCGAACAGTTGCTCCTGCGCGATCTGGAATTTCTCCACCTTCATGACCAGATCGGCGCGATAGATGACTTTGCGCCCGTAGCCCGCGTTAGCGTCGGCGATCGGCCCGATGCCGCCGACCGCGGAAGACGACGTCCCCCCGGCCGGCGAAGCCGACGTCGTCTGTATGGACGCGGAAGCCGCGGGGGCGGCCGCTTCGGACATCTGCATCGCTTCCATCTCCGCCGGCGCCGCAGCTTGATCCGCCATGGACATCGCCGACTTGTTCGCCGTGGAATCCTCGTCCGACGCCCCACTGCATGCGGCAAGCCCCGCGGCCAGCAACACCGCCGCCATCGCCAGCAGCAAGCTTCGGCTCCATGCCCCGATTCGTTTCCCCTTCATCGAAATCTCCCCTTGTCATTTGTGTATGATACCGACTTCTAGATGGATAGACGTGAGCGAAAAGGAAAATGTTGCCGCGCGTTTTAAAATTAAAAAGAACCGCCCCGCAACTGCTGCGGAACGGCCCCGAAAGCCTGTATTATGCACGTTCAAAAGCCCGGTCTACGGCACCGGCTGAATGCAAGATTCGATGCCGAATCCGCTCCCCCGATATACTTCGTGATCAAAAGCGGACTTTTTGAACTACCTCTACAATGAAGGTTCAAAAAGTTCGGTTTTCAGCACCGAGAAGGTTGCATGAAGACCGGGTATGAGGAGCGGAGCGTAGTGGAAGCTACGTGAGCACCGGAAGAACCGGCTGAATGCAAGATTCGATGCCGAATCCGCTCCCCCGATATACTTCGTGATCAAAAGCGAACTTTTTGAACTACCTCTACAATGAAGGTTCAAAAAGTTCGGTTTTCAGCACCGAGAAGGTTGCATGAAGACCGGGTATGAGGAGCGGAGCGTAGTGAAAGCTACGTGAGCACCGGAAGAACCGGCTGAATGCAAGATTCGATGCCGAATCCGCTCCCCCGATATACTTCGTGATCAAAAGCGGACTTTTTGAACTACCTCTACTAGTGGGCGGTCCAGCTGTCCAGGTAAGCTTTCTGCTCTTCAGACAGCGTATCGATGCCGATGCCGAGCGACTCGAGCTTCGTGCGGGCGACCCGTTCGTCCAGCTCGTACGGTACGTTGATCACCTGGCTGCCGATTTTCTCGTAGTTCTCGTTCACGTAACGCAGCGCCATCGCTTGCAGAGCGAACGTCATATCCATGATCTCGGCCGGATGTCCGTCGCCCGCAGCCAGATTAACCAGACGGCCTTCGGCCAGCACGTAGATCTTGCGTCCGTCCTTCAGCTCGTATTCTTCGATGTTGCGGCGCACGACGCGCTTGGACACCGACAGCTCGGCGAGTTCCACCAAGTTGACTTCCACGTCGAAGTGGCCCGCGTTGGACAAGATCGCGCCGTCCTTCATGTTCGCGATATGCTCGCCGCGAATGACGTCCTTGTTGCCGGTCACGGTGACGAAGAAATCGCCGACCTTGGCCGCGTCCGCCATCGACAGAACCGCAAAGCCGTCCATATAGGCTTCGACCGCGCGAATCGCGTCCACTTCGGTGACGACAACGTTCGCGCCGAGCCCTTTGGCCCGCATCGCCACGCCTTTGCCGCACCAGCCGTAGCCGTTGACGACGACCGTCTTGCCGGCGACGACCAGATTGGTCGTCCGGTTGATGCCGTCCCAGACCGATTGTCCCGTTCCGTAACGGTTATCGAACAAATATTTGCAGTAAGCGTCGTTGACCGCGACCATCGGGAACTTGAGCGAGCCTTCCTTTTCCATCGCCTTCAGTCGCAGGATGCCGGTCGTCGTCTCCTCCGCTCCGCCGCGCACCTGCGCAAGCAGGTCCTGACGCTCCGAGTGAAGAATCGACACGAGATCGCCGCCGTCATCGATGATGAGATCCGGCTTCGTCTCCAGCGTCTTGACCATCAGATCCTTGTATTCCTGCGGATCGGGATTGTATTTCGCGTATACCGCGATGCCGTCCTCGACGAGCGCCGCGCACACGTCGTCCTGCGTCGACAGCGGGTTGCTGCCGGTGATGACGACTTCCGCGCCTCCGGCTTGCACGACTTTGGCGAGATAGGCCGTCTTCGCTTCGAGGTGAAGGGAAATCGCGACGCGCAGTCCTTTGAACGGCTGATCGCGTTCGAACTCCTCGCGAATCCGGTTCAATACCGGCATGTGGGCCTGCACCCAGTCGATCTTAAGCTTGCCTTCCGGCGCGAGCGAAGGATCGCGCACGATGCTTTTCAAGGCGGTTTTCATATACCAAATTCCTCCATCGTTCTATTAGTTAAACTTCTGCCAGCCGCCCACGAGCCGATGGCCTCCGACCGCTTCGAACGGAACGTCGTGCCATAAGGAAAGCCAGCCCGGACCGTAACGGTTCCAGAAATGAACCGTCCCGTATACCCTCTCCTGCGGCTTGGCGAGAGGAGAGAGCGACTGCCTGATCCTGTCCCACTGCCTGAGCGACGATTCGTGCCGCTTGGCGATGGCATCGGCGGAGCGCGATTCCAGATAGGCAATCTGCTCCAGGATGCGGTCCCGATTGCCGGACGCGAGCTGGGCCAAGCCCGGCTGCAGCCCGGATACCGTCTTCATGACCGGCTCGTATAACGCTTGAAACTGCTCCTTGACTTGGCGGAACTGCTCTTCCAGGTTCCACTCGTCCTGCTTGCCGAGCCATTCGGCGCGCAACGTCTCCCAATCTTCGATCGCCTGCCGGACGGTAAGCGAATATTTGTCCAGCAAGCTCGCCACCGCCGGTTCGATATACGTATACGATTGGCGGGGCAGCACGATCGGCATCTCCATGCCGAATTCCCGGAAAGCCGGGCCGAGGATGGCCCAATATGCGATCTCCGCCGGGCCCAGCACGGTCGCCAGCACGGGCAGCAAATAGTCCTGCATAAGCGGACGGGTAAGCGCGTTCGTGCTCAGCAGATCGGGACGATGGGCTGTCAGCTCCAGCATCTCCTCGCGGGAATGAGAGACGACTCCCCTCCGGTCGACGAACCGTCCGTCGTCTTTATGAAGCAGCAGCCTTCCCTGTTCATGATGAAGAAATAAGTTCGCGCTGCCCGGGGCGGTCTCCGCCTGCAGCCGGAAGCCCTGCGAGAGCACCTGCCCTTCGCCGTCCTTCAGCGACGCCTCGAGCTCATCGCTGCGCAAGATCAGCTCGCGGAACATCGGTCCTTCCAGAGCCCGGAGGTTCGGATCGTCGGCATCCAGCAGCAGCAGCCCCTGCTTGCCGAACCAGTCCGCCAGCAGCCGCGCGAACGCCAGACTGAGCGACGGGGCGTCCGCGACGTGACTTTGCAGCCGGTCCAGCACCTGGGGCTTGAACTCCGTATCCGGCAACTGGGCGGCAAGCTCCTGAAGCGCGGAAGACCACTGCTCCGCCGACAACGGCGTCCTGCTGACCGCAAGCCGAGGTCCGTCCGGACGTTCGATTCGCACGCGCCGCACTTCGCCTCCGGGCGACTGTACGTTCACATGGTTCGCCTCTTCGAAATCGTGATCCTCGCCGGCGATCCAGAAGACGGGCACGACCGGCCTGGACAGCCTGCGCTCCGCTTCCCGCGCCGCCTGAATGACGGACAGCGCCTTGTAATAAATGAGGAGCGCTCCCCCGAACAAGCCCGCTTGCTGCCCTCCGACGACGACAAGAGCGCCTTCGCGCTCCAGCTTCTCCAGCGATATTTCCGTCTCTGCGCTGGACGGAAGCTTCCGGTGATACGCCCTGACCGCTTCGGCCACGCGGGGAAGATCGGCTCTTCCGCCCGCCGTTTCGTCCAAATAGGTCGCCCTGTTTTCCCAAGCGCGCCCTTCCGCCGGATGACTTCCGAACAACTCCCGAACTTGCGAATCTTCTAATCTATAACGCTCCGCCAATGAAGAACGATTGGAATCGGTATAAGGTGTAATATTCAACGGGAAATGTCCCCCGATCTGTCGTTGTGCTATCAAAATCGATTGTACACAACCGCAGTCGGATCGTCAAAAGATTTGCAACGCCGGAGGCGGAATTCGCGCTGCACAGACTATGTATACACCTTCGGCGCCTTTCGCGTTCGGGCTCCCGTGCCCCGTCTTCATTGGCCTAGTCCGGCTTAACCGGAATGATGATCGCAAGAAACATCAGAAAGATATACAGGACGGAAAGACCGAAAAAGCTCAGCCTCCAGATGGCGCGCACCAACTTCCTGGGATCCACCTTGCCTCTGACCCGGTTTTGCGCGTTGCCGATCAAGCCGCCGCCGATCAGCATAACGAGAAGCAGGAAGAACGGTCCGAAGCTCGTACCCAACCGTTCGTTGAGCAAGTGGGCCACGACTCCGAGCAAAAAAACGGTCGTAATGTCCATCGACAGCTGGATCGCGTTTTTCTTGTCGTTGCCTCTGACCGTCATGATGACGTAAACGAGAATAAAAGGAATAACGGGCACCGTAGCTAAAAAGGCGTATGCTTGGACGAGTGCGTTCCAGATCGAGCTCATGCGTCACCTCTTATCCGTTGTTAATGTATCGCTTTTACGAGAGCGGTCACCGCGCGATTCCACGGCGCGTCCAGCCCTTGCTTCGCCGCCATGCGCGCGATCGCTCCGTTGATCGAATCGATCTCGGTCGTCCTGCCCGCTTCGACGTCCTGAAGCATGGAAGACCGATTGCCGGCCGTCGCCTCGCAAACTCGCAAAACCGCTTGCCACAAATCGGATTCTCCTTCGAGTCCGTGCGGACCGAGCACTTCGAACGTTTCCCGGAACAAAGCCTCGGCCAGCGCCAGCCTTTCGGGAGATTCCGCAATCCCGCCGTTCGGGATGCGCAAGATCGCCGTAATCGGATTGATGACCGCGTTGATCAGAAGCTTGCGCATCGTTTCTTTATCCAACTGTTTCGACAGAAATACGGAAAATCCTGCCTGCATCAGCATTCGTTCGACAGCAAACAGCCGCTCGGGCCGGCTCCGCCCGTCGTCTCCCAGCCGAATGTCGCCCGCTCCGGTATGCCTCACGCGGTTCGCGTCCATCCTCAGCGCGCCTTCGGTCGTCACCGCGACGACGATCTCCCTGCCGGGCAGCGCTTCCCGCAGCGCTTCGACATGTCCGACGCCGTTCTGGAACGGAACGATCGTCCCGCCCGGAGGCACGAGCTCGGCGAGGCGCTTCAGCAGCCGCTCCGTCAGCGCCGGCTGCTTGACAGCCAGCAGGACGATTCCGGCGGCAGGCGCGGCGTCCTCCCATGCGCAAGCGACAGCGGGCAGTCGCGAGGCGGATTCGCCGCCCCCCGCTTCCACAATCAGACCGTCTTCGTTCAGCCTTGCCGCCTGATCCCGCGTTCTCGTCCATACGACGCACTTCAGCCCCGCCGAGTACAGCTTTCCCGCCAGCAGCAGCCCCAGCGAACCGCCGCCCAGCACGACCGTTTTTTCGTCCATCGCTCTCTTCATCCCCATTCGTCCCGCGCTTCCCGTTCTCTTAAAGATACCAAAGCAAAACCCGCAGGGATAGCCCCGCGGGTTCGATCGCTCGCTGCCTATTCGATTCGTTCCAGATTGCCGTTGGCGTCCATCTTGAACTTCGCCCGTTCCTCTTCGGCTTCTTCCGTCAGGAACGCCAGCTTGCGCGCCCGGTCCATAATGCGGATCAGCGCCTTGTAATCGTCGTTGACAACCTGATAGTCCGTCTGCACTTCGTTGACTTCCTTGGACAGCCGTTCGTTCGTCTCGCTCAGCTCGGAGATTCTTTCTTCCTTATCCTTGAGTTCCTTCTCCAGCTGGCGAATCTGCTTGCTCATCTCTTGAACGGTATTCTTCCATTGGCGCAAATAGCGAATGATCGATTCAAGCGATAACGATTCTGCCGACAGCAGCTCTTGTTTACCGCTTTCACCTTCTTCTACGACCAGCCGCTCAGTTCCCGAAATAGAAATTCCCTGCTTTTTGAGATAATTCCGTTTCTGGCGCTGCTGCTTGGCTAGTCCGATCGCTTCGCTGTATCTTTTGCGCACGCAGCTATTCCAACGGAACCCGCACGCCGCGGAAGTCCGGGCGATTCGCTGCCCCACTTCTTCGAAAGCGGATAGCTGCGTACTGCCCTCGCGAATATGGCGCAGCGTAACCTCCGCCAGGATCAGGTCGTCATCCGGACTCCATGCGTCTTGTCTTGCAGCCGTCATGTTGCCCTTCCCTCCTTAAACTTCGCATATATTTTGCTGCTTTCTTCATTTCTATGCCCGTAGTAGAATTCATAGAATCTATCGGATACTCCTATTTATATCCACTTTTCCTGTCACTATACCTTTCGAAAAAGCAAAACGGTCCGATTTCGAAGCCGCGCATAACCCGGGCGGAACGGGGGAACGTTAAGGGAACGTTGAAAAAGTTTGCCGATTCGTCACGACTTGTTGGGTTTACACGCCTATGCGGAGCCGTTATAATATGCTTTAGAAATCGTCTTTGCGCGTATGAGAGGGGTATTGACACGATGGCACGAATGTTTAGGGTCCTTGGTTTCTGGACGCTGGCAATTGCCCTGATGGCGTTTGCGGGAGACATGTACGAGTTCGCCCTGCTGTTCTTCATCCAAACGGCCGTCTTCTTTTTGGTCGGTTACTTGAACTTTACCGAGCGGACGTACCTTCTTGTATTCTGGGGCTATATGGTTTTGGCCTTTCTCGGGTTTACGTACTGGTCCATCTTCGAGATGGGAATTCCCGTGTAACCTGCGGAACCGGATACATACGAAACATGAAGAAATGGCGATGCGAAGGGATTCCCCTTGCATCGCCATTTTTTTTACTTATCCGTATCGCCTCCGACGAAGCGGCTGTCCCATAAACAGAGCTGTTTGAGATGAGCGATGTATAAAGAAGGGGTATGTACCTCCTGGAGAAGCCTCATACGCTCCCGAAATCACCTTATCACGGGTTTACCCATTCAGATTTCGGGAGCGTATAGCATCGGAGGGAGGTACATACCCCTTGCCCCTTTATCATCGATTATCTTTCGCAGCAGCTTGGGTGGCTTATGGGACAGCCTCTTGTGCTTGGATCGCGAATACCTGCACCTTGAACAGCTCGCTCATGCCGTCCGACAGCAGCAGCTGGCGGATCGCCCGATTGCGTCGCGCGACGGGGTGGAACGGATCGGAATGACCGTGCGCAGTCAAGCGCTCCATAATGCCCGCCTCTATCAGAAATCGCTTTTGCGAGCCGTACCAAATCTCTTCGGCTCCTTGCCGCTCGACGCTGCGCCGGATGTGGCTGAAGTTCACGTGCGCGGTCATATCCTGCTGTCCGGGCCAGGCGTACGGGTCGTTATGCGCTCTATGCTCCTTGTAGCAGAGCAGCGTCCCGTCCATCCGGTGCGGCCCGGTCAGCTCCGCGGTTTCGTCGCCGTAATCGACGAAGACGAGCAGAGCGCGCTCGAACCGGGTCGCCACGGTCGCGGCCCAGTCGGCCCCGTCGAGATTCGCCTCGACGGTCTGCCCCTCGCGCAGCCGGATGCCTTCCTCGCGCAGCCATTCCGTCAACCGCGGATCGGTCGGTTCCATCAAACAAGGAACGAACCTCCCGTCTGCCGCGCAAGCGACTCCCCACTCGCGCAGCGCGCCGTCCTTCTTGACGAGCCGATGGACGGGGAAGGCGTCGAGCAGTTCGTTCGCCACGACGATAACCGGTCTGCCGGACGGAACGAGCTTCTCCCACCCTCGTTCGTCCGTTACCCTGGCTCGCCCCGAACGAATATAAGCCTCCAACTCCCGCTCCGCCTCGCGCCGGTGCGACGGATTCCCTTCGACTACGGTGACGGAGAACGAAAGCATTCCCGCTTCGCCCGAACCGCCTTCCTCCGAAGACGTCCACGCATCAAGCATTTGCCGGCTCAGCCGTCCCGTGCCGCCTCCCCAGTCGAGCACCTCGACCTCCCCGCCGCCAAAACGGGCGAGCGCGGCGTTGCGCAGCCAGCGCGCCAGGCTTTCGCCCATCGCGTCCCCGACATAGGCGCTTGTATAGAAATCGCCCTCCCTTCCGACTTTGGGAGAACCGGAACGATAATAGCCAAAATCGGGATGATAGAGGCACAGCGACATATAATGGTGAAAGGGGAGGGCGGACAACTCCGAGCCGTCCGCCGCGATTCCCCGCAGTCCTCCCGCTTCAATGCCGCCGACGATCGCAGCATGCAGGGAATAATGCCGACTTTGGGCAATATCCATTCTATCCGCACCTTTTCCAAGAGTTGTCGAAAGTTTATAATAGCATAGGATCGGACGCCGCAGGAAAGGAGTGACCCGATGCGTCGGATGTTGACGTTAGCGCTCGCGGTTTCTATGTTTCTACTGGGCGTCTCCAGAGGCGGGGCCTTGCTCCCCGTCTACGCCGAGCCTTATCCCGAAGAAACGAGAAAACTGCTGGAAAAAAGCTTGTCGGTCGTCGAACTGAACCGGGAGATCGACAGAATCTCCGGTCTGAAGAGCCAGACGCAGACCGACATCGAACAGAACGAACGGCGGCTCGCCGAACGGGAGATCGCCATCGCCGTTCAGCGGGAGAAGGCCGGGCGGGTACTTCGCTCCTATTATATGGGCTACAAGGATTTCTGGCTGTCGGCGCTGCTGAACGCGAACTCCTTGCCCAAGCTCATCCGCGTCTGGGACACGATGGACATCATCATCCAGTCGGATCATCGGACGATGAACGCTTACGCGGAAGAATACCGCCAGCTTAAAGCCGGGTACGCCAAGCTGAAGCAGGACAAGGACGATCTGCTGTCCGTCGAATCGGAACTGATCGCGCAGCGGGACCGCATCCAGGCGCTTCGCGGCAATCTGGACCGCGAGCTCGCTTCCAGCGGGGACGAGCAAATGCTTCGCCGCTTGATGGAGGAACTGCAAGCTTATTGGAGAAACGTCGGCCTGTACGAGGTTAAGCAGCATTTCAAGGCGCTTGCCGACGCTATGACTCATCTTCCCGATTATGTCAAGGACACGCCCGGCATCGTCCAGACGAGCGGCCTGAAGACGAAGCTGACTTTGTCCGATCAGCAGCTGAACGAATTTCTGCGGTCGCGGGACAGCCGCTTCGACGACTTCGCGTTCCGCTTCGACGACGGTCTGCTTACGATGGAAGGCGACAACGGCCGCCTGCAAGTGACCATTCAAGGCCGGTACACGATCGAAGAAGAACCGGAGAACGCCATCCGTTTTCACGTCGACACGCTTATTTTCAACGGGCTTGCGCTCCCCGACACGACGAGGAACGAGCTGGAGAGGGAATTCGACCTCGGCTTCTACCCTCAGAAACTCATTAAATACGTCAAAGCCCGCAGCGTGGAAATGGAAGACGGCCTGTTAACGGTAGAGCTCGGAATCGGAGGCTGACTTTGCTCAGCCTTCCGCCTCTCTCTCCCATTCCTCCATCCAGCCTTCCACATTTAATTCGCCGCCGGAGAACCGGCTCCACATTTCGCCGAGCTGTTCTAGAATCGTAGGCGTTTCCGGACCGTACAGAAGCGGAGCCTGGTTCGGAAACGATTGCCCCGCCCGTCCCGGAAGCAGATCGGACAATCTTCTGTCGGCATCGTAGAGCGACCGGAACACCGGAAGCTTGTCCTGCTCTTCCATGTGCAGCAACTGCGCCTGCTCTCCCGTCATGTCCGCGATCCAGACGCTTGCCGCCTCTTCGGCCTCCGTCCGCGCCGAGATGACGAAGCTGCTTCCGCGCGGCCATATGTAAGGCAGCCTCCAGGAACGAAGGTCGATCTCCGTGCGGAATTCCCCCTTCTCCGCGACGAATTCCTTCGCCTTCGAGTACGGCATGACGGCTGCCAGCGCGTTCCCTTCGCCGAGCGCCCGTATCGTCTCCCCCGTATCGCGCCCGAAGCGGACGTTCGCTCTTCTTTCTTCAAGCAGCGCCAGCGCTTGTCCTCGCGCGGTTCCCGCCCACGCTTGGCTCCCTTGCTCCCACAGCTCGTCGCTTCGCTCCTGCGCATAGCTTTCCAGCCACGCCAGAAGCGCCAGCGGGTCCTCTCCGTCGATTGCCAGCCAATACGCTTCGCTTCCCTGCTCCGCGCCCGAGCTCGCTTCCGCCGCCGCCAGCCACTCTTCCTCCGTCAGAAGGAGGTCCGCTTCCTCTCCGAACCATGCCTGCAGCAGATCCAAGTTCCAGACGAGCACGTACGGATCCATATCACGCGGAACGCCCCACAAATAAGCGTTCCACTTCAGCGGACCGGACAGCGCTTCGAACTGCTCTCCCAACGCCTTGCCTACAAACGCGGCGTCCGCGGGCAGCAGATAGCCGGACGAAGCGAATTCGGCCACCCACTCGTTGCGAAGCAGCATAATATCGGCGGCCTCCTGCAATTCCGAAGCCCTCCGGTAAGTGTCGTAAGCCTGCTCGGGGGTAATTCTCCGCAATTCGACCTCGATCTCGGGATGCCTGAACATAAAATCGTCGTTCAAGTTGGACAGAGCGCGAAACTCTTGTTCCTCGAGAGCGACCTCTATCGTAAGCCGCGAGATTTCCTCCGCTTCCTCGGGTTCCTGGACGATCTGCACTCCGCTCGCCGGAACGGAGACGGGAACCGAGGAAGGGGACGGTGCGTCCGCCCACGGCGACAACAACAAAGCCATGATGCACAGCAGCAGGAATACGAGCGCAAGCTTCCGACGCGCCACAACCTCACCTTATTTCGTCGTATCGTTAAACACGCTACTTTTATGATAACAGGACTGCTCCAACCTGTCTCCCCTTTTCCGAAAGCGCTTTAAGAGGAAGTTCAAAAAGTTCGATTTTGATCACGAAGCATCTCGGGAAGCGGATTCGGCGTCGAATCTTGCATTCAGCCGGTTCTTCCGGTGCTCACGTAGCTTCCACTACGCTCCGCTCCTCATCTCCGGTCTTCATCCAACATTCTCGGTGCTGAAAACCGAACTTTTTGAACCTTCATTTGCACGGTAGTTCAAAAAGTCCGATTTTGATCACGAAGCGGATTCGAGGAGCTACTCGACATCGAATCTTGGATTCAGCCGAAAAGGCCGCCCCGCGCCGGGAGCGGCCTGCTTCGAACTCACAGCTTCTCGGTAGCCAGTTGGGCGAGACGGGAGCGTTCTCCTTTCTCCAACGTGACGTGGCCGCTGATTCCTTCCTCCTTGAACCGTTCCACGAGATACGTCAGTCCGTTGCTCTGCGAATCCAGATAAGGATGGTCGATCTGCTCCGGATCGCCGAGCAGCACGATTTTGCTGTTCTCGCCGACGCGGGATACGATCGTTTTCACTTCGTGCTTGCTCAGGTTCTGCGCCTCGTCTATGATGATGAACTGCCCGGGTATCGACCGCCCGCGGATGTACGTGAGCGCTTCGACCTGGATGCTGCCCATGCCCATCAAAATTTTATCGAGATCCCCGGCCTTCTTCGTGTCGAACAAATACTCCAGATTGTCGTAGATCGGCTGCATCCAAGGGCGCAGCTTCTCCTCCTTCTCTCCCGGCAGATATCCGATGTCCTTGCCCATCGGCACGACCGGACGAGCGATCAGCAGCTTCTTGAATCGATGCTCGTCTTCGACCTTCATCAGTCCGGCTGCGAGAGTGAGCAGCGTCTTGCCCGTACCGGCCCGACCTGTCAGCGTAACGAGCGGAATGTCGTCGCTGAGCAGCAGCTCCAGCGCCATCCGCTGCTGGGCGTTGCGCGCCGTAATTCCCCATACCGGTTCGTTGCTCATGTGGAGCGGTTCCAGCCGCAAGCCGTCCGAAGTCACTTTAAGCAGCGCGGACTTGGACGTTCCAAGCTCATCCCGCAAAATGACGAATTCGTTCGGATGCAGCGTCGTCTTGAGCCCCAACGGCTTGATGCTTAGAGACCGCGTCGAATAAAATTCGTCGATGACCGACGGATGCACCTGGATCGTAAGATGCCCTGTGTACTGGTCCGTGTCCATGGCGATCCGGTCGGACAAGTAGTCCTGCGCCACGATTCCGAGCACGTCCGCCTTCACTCGCACGAGCACGTCCTTGCTGACGAGAACGACGGGGCGCGGATCGTCCGTCTCCTGCTCCTCCATATGATAATTCAGCGCCACCGCGAGGATCCGGTTATCGTTCGTCATCTCCCCGAACAATTCCTGGACCTTCACGAATCGGCGATGATTCATTTCCACTTTAAGCAACCCTCCGCCCGGCAGCGGCACGCCGGCGTGCAACGGTCCTTCCGTCCTCATGGCGTCAAGCTCCCGGGAGATGTTCCGGGCGTTGCGCCCGATCTCGTCGGCGAGCCTCTTCTTGGAGTCGATTTCTTCCAGGACGACGGAGGGAATAATGACTTCGTTGTCGTCGAAAGCGTACAGCGAGAGCGGGTCATGCAGAAGCACGTTCGTATCCAGCACATAAATTTTTCTCATGGGCGTTCCCTCCCGATTCGAGCATATTGGGGTTTCCTATCCAATAGATACCGTTTATTTCTCCACAGCTTCTTTACATAGCCATCGAACGACAGGGAACAATACGACGAGCAAGCATTTCCTGCGATCGGCTTCGCGGCCGATCCGGGCATCCCTCCAACCAGGGTGGTGTACAACGATGAAAACGGACAAAAAGATCGCTTGGACGGCTGCGGCGCTGCTTGCGGTTTTGCTCGTCCTCGGCTCCGCAGGCTGCGGGAACAGGCAGGCGAATCCGGAAGGAACGCCCCGCGCTCAAGCTTTGAACGACACGGCGAACGAATTGCAGCGCAATCCGAAGGAGGTATCCGCCCATCTCGAGGCGCTCGCCCGCGGCGTCGAAGGCGTACAGGATGCCAACTGCGTCGTCTTCGGCAAATACGCGATCGTCGGAATCGACGTAGACGAGAAAATGGAGCGCTCGCAGGTCGGGACGATCAAATACGCGGTGGCCGAAGCGTTCCGCAAAGATCCTTACGGCATCGACGCGCTCGTGACGGCGGACATCGACATGGGGCAGCGGATAAGGGAAATCCGCGCGGACATCCGCAACGGCCGGCCGATCTCCGGATTTACGGACGAGCTTGCCGATATCGTCGGACGGCTCATCCCGCAAATCCCGCGCAACATCATTCCTCCGAGAGAGCCGGAAAATCTCGGGACTCACCCGGCCGAACGGCCTCAGAAATGACAAAAAGCCCAGTGAAAATTCACTGGGCTTTCGTCATGGCTGCAGACGCACGGCTGACCGTGCGCTCGCAAGCGCCTTGTTGAACGATCCGATCGGTTAAGGAAGTAGGTCTCGCGTAGATCACCCGCAGCCCCCCTAACGGTTGTGCTGGTCTCATTATATCATATCCCCGGCCGGTTTCCAACGGACTTTCGTCGAGACGAGCCGCCTGCCGCCGAGCTAGAACTTAACATAGACAGCGCCGCTCGACCGGTCCACCTCCACCTCGTACGTATCGACGCAGCCTTCGTCGGGCTCCTGCACCTTCCCGCTTCGCAGATCGACTTTCCAATCGTGAAGCGGGCAGTGTACGACTTTGCCGCATACCATTCCTTCGGACAGCGTCCCGCCTTTATGCGGGCATCTATTCTCCACCGCGAGCACTTCTCCGTCCGACAGACGGAACAGCGCGATGTCTTTATCCTGAATTCGCAGGGTACGCGACCCTTTGACGTCAATATCGTCGATGCTGCCTACGAGAAGCTTGGTCATGTCCCATTCACCTGCCTTTTATTAATGAAAGGATTATACCGTTTGCGTTTCCGCCAGCGGTTCGAAGTTTTTGCGCAGAGAACCGTCCTCGACGATCTGCTTCCACGGGTCTGTCGTCAGATCGAGGGTTTTGCGGATTCGGGCGTACAGTTCCGCGCGCTCTTCCGGCTCGGCGAGGGCGTTCTTCACCGCTTCCAGGCCTACGCGCTCGACCCAGTTCGACGTCCTCTCGTTCCACTGCGCGTTCTCCCTGTAATATTGCAGGAACGCTCCCGCCCATTCGACGACTTCGTCCTCCGTCTTGACGACGCACAGCAGATCCGTGGCGCGGACGTGAACGCCGCCGTTGCCGCCGACGTGAAGCTCCCACCCGCCGTCTATCGCCACCACGCCGAAATCTTTGATCGTCGCCTCGGCGCAATTTCTCGGACAGCCCGACACCGCCAGCTTGACTTTGGCAGGCGTATTCAGCCGCTCGAACTCCTTCTCCAGTCGAATGCCCATCGCGATGGAATCCTGCGTGCCGAAACGGCAGAACGTCGAGCCTACGCACGTCTTGACCGTGCGCAGCGTCTTCCCGTACGCGTGGCCGGACGGCATACCGAGCTCCTCCCACATTTTCGGCAAATCCTCTTTCTTGACCCCGAGCAGGTCCAGCCGCTGGCCGCCGGTGAACTTCACCATCGGTACGTCGAACTTCTCCGCGACTTCCGCGATTTTCTTCAGCTCCGTCGGAGAAGTCACCCCGCCGTAAATTCGCGGAACGACCGAGAACGTGCCGTCCTTCTGAATGTTGGCATGGTATCTTTCGTTCGTGATTCTCGACTCTTTCTCGTCCTTGTATTCCTCCGGCCACAGCATGCCCAAGTAGTAGTTGAGCGAAGGGCGGCATTTCGAGCAGCCTTCGTGATTGCTCCATTCCAGCACGTTCATAACTTCCTTGACGTTCATCAGCCTCATCCGCTTGATCTCCGCAACGATCTCGTCCCGATCGAGCGTCGTGCAGCCGCAGATGCCTTCCTTGGCTTTGACGACGTTATCTCCGGCATAGATGGAGAGCAGACCTTCGACGAGCGGCTTGCAGCCGCCGCAGGAAGCCGAAGCCTTCGTGCAGGCTTTGATGTCTCCCAGACTCGCGCAGCCCTTGTTCAGAATGGCATCCGCGATCGCGCCCTTGGATACCCCGTTGCAACCGCAAATAATTTCGTCGTCCGGCAGCTGCTTCAGCCGCTCCGCCGGATCGGCGCCTTTCTGCCCCGGCGCGATGCCGAGCAGCAGTTCCTTCTCGCGGCCTTTGATCGATTCGCCGCTCTTCATGACGGAGAACAGCTTCGCCCCGTCGCCGGTATCCCCGAACAGCACCGCTCCGACCAGCTTGTCGTCCCGCAGCACGATTTTCTTGTACACGCCGTCGATCTCGTCCTGGTAGCGAAGCGCCCGCGATCCCGGAGGCTCGTCGTACTGCCCCGCCGAGAATACGTCCACGCCGGACACCTTCAGCTTCGTAGAGGTGACGGAGCCGGTATAGCCGGCCGTCTCGACTCCGGCAAGCCGCTTGGCGAGCACCGCCCCCTGCTCGTACAGCGGAGCCACCAGACCGTAGGCGATTCCCCGGTGCTCGGCGCACTCGCCTACCGAATAAATATCCGCCTCGCTCGTCTCCATCCAGTCGTTCACGACGATGCCGCGATTGACTTCGATTCCGGCGGATCTCGCCAATTCGACGTTCGGCCTGATCCCGACCGCCATGACGATCAGATCGGCTTCCACCTCGGTGCCGTCCGTGAACGCCAGACCGGTAACCCGTTTCCTGCCCAGAATGGCGCTGGAGTTTTTACGCAGCAGAAACTTCATTCCTTGTTGTTCGAGCTCGTTCTGCAGCATAAGCGCAGCCGTCTGGTCCAGCTGTCTCTCCATCAGAAAGCTGTTGATATGAACGACCGAGACGTCCATCCCGAGATGGAGCAGCCCTCGCGCCGCCTCCAGACCAAGCAGCCCTCCGCCGATGACGACTGCTTTTTTGTATTTTTTCGACGTTTCCATCATGATTTCGCAGTCTTTAATGTCCCGGAAGGCAATGACCCCTTGCTTATCCGCGCCCGGCAAAGGCAGCATAAACGGATTGGAACCGGTCGCCAGAATGAGCGAATCGTAATGCAGCGTCACGTCTTTATCCGTAACGATCTTCTTCGCCTTCGCGTCAATATTCGTTACACGGTGACCCGTAAGCAAGCGAATCCCATTTTCCTTGTACCAATCCCAGTCGTTGATGACGATCTCGCTCAGGCTTGCGCCGCCGGCGAGAACGGACGACAGCATGATCCGGTTGTAGTTGGGATGCGGCTCGGCTCCGATGATGGTCACCTCATAAAGGTGGGGAGCCAGCTTCAACACATGTTCGATCGTTCTCACGCCGGCCATCCCGTTGCCGACGAGCACCAGCTTTTTCTTCGTTTTGTCCATCCGATCTCTCTCCTCTCTCTGCCAAACCCCGTAAATGCACAAAAGCCCGCTTCGCATTCGCAGAGAACGTTGCGCGTTCCGCGAATCCGACAGCAGGCTTCATTGCCGCTTGAGAGAGTACCCCATTGTACCCCTCGAGATGAAATTATCGATGGCCTAACTATACTATATTTTTTCAGGATATGTCAACATACATGACATAAAATAATTTGTGTTTGAATCATAGACAGTAAGCCTGGTCATGTGATATAAATTTACGTGAGATTATATGACATAAGCTAATATTGGGTCAGATTCACAGAAATGGGGTGGTCGATCATGCGTACCTTGTTGGTTATTCACAACCGCACGCCAGCTTCCGAGAGAAGTTTATCGCCCTCGTCCAAGGCGCGCTCGCCCGAATTCGCCCTGCGCACGCACGGTTATTCCGTCTCCTCTACCTTGTCGCAAGACCAAGCGTCGCAGATGATCGCGAATGCGGATGCCGCGGTGCTGCAGCTCCCGATCGCCTCCATTAAAGAATGGAGCGCGCGCTTGCTGCAAGCGAAGCCCTTGCCGCTCCTCTGGTGGTGCGACGAAGACGCCGCGGCCGGGTCGCTGGAAGCCTGCGAAGACGATATCGCCATCGACGGGCTGTTGACGCCCTCGATGTCCGGCCCCGAGATTCATTGGGCGCTTCACATCGGGTCCAAGCAATTCGTGGAGCGGCGGCAGTGGCAGAGCGAACGGGAGCAGCTGCTCGGGCGAATAGAAGAGAGAAAGTGGATCGATATGGCGAAGAGCATCTTATGCGAGCTCAAAAACGTGACGGAATCCGAAGCCTACGATATTTTGCGGAAACAGGCGATGAACGAACGCAAGCGAATGGTCGACGTAGCCACCTCGATCGTGAAGGTGTATCAGCTTCTGCAGGAAAACAAAGAGAGAGGGGCGAAACGCCGATGATCGCGTGGTTAAAAGAAGTAGGAAGAGGCAAGCGGGGCGCCAGAGATTTGACTTACGAGGAATGCTTGCAGGCCGCGGAAGAAATTATGAGCCTGCGGGCGACTCCCGCGCAGATCGGCGCGTTCTTCATCGCCGAGCGGATCAAGATGGAGAGCGTCGAAGAGCTCGAAGCGTTCGTCGAAGCATGCCGGAAGACGGCCCATCGGGAAGCGCTGAATCCGGACGGCCTCGATTGCGCAGGGCCGTACGACGGGCGCAAAAAGACATTCTTCGCATCGTTCGCGTGCTCCTTCGTACTAGCCGCCGCCGGACTGCCGGTCACACTGCACGGAACGGATTCGCTCCCTCCCAAGTGGGGCGTCACCCTGCACGATATGCTGAAGCTCGTCGGCATTCGTCCCGAAGAGCTTCCGCGCGAGACGCTCGCCGCCGCGGCGAAGCGGACCGGACTGCTGTACGTGCCCGCGGAGCAATGGTGCCCGCCCCTTAAGCAGCTTCGTCCGATCCGGGAACAGCTCGGCATGAGAACGGTGCTGAACACGGCGGAGAAATTGATCGACTACGGCCATTCTCCGTATCTCGTATTCGGCGTATACCACAACACCGTATTCGATCGCCTGGCCCGTCTGATGACGAAGCTGAATTACCGCAAAGCCCTCATCGTGCAGGGAGCGGAAGGCTCCGAAGATTTGTTCGTCGACCGCCCTACCCGCACTTACCTGGTCGAGCAAGGCAACGCCAGTCTTCAGGTCGTCAGTCCGGAAGCCTGGGGGCTCGATACGCCCGTGCCGGAAGTCGAATGGACGGCCGCCTTGCAAATAGAAACGACCGAAGCCGTCCTGCGCGGCGATGCCGATATGGCGTTCATCAACCAAGTGTTGTTGAACGCGGCATATCGATTGCATCTCGCCGGCAGGGTCGGATCGGTCGAAGAGGGGCTGTACACGGGCAAAGCATTGCTGGAAAACCGTCAAGCCTGGAGCGTGTACGTCGAGTGGCGCGACCTGCTCGCGCAATCCTACGTCCATCGCTGATCGGAACAAAGCCATTTAATTCTTCGAATCGGACGCAGAGGTCTCAGAAGTTCCGGTGACCTCTGCCGCGCCGCCCCGTCCCGCCAGTTCGAGTTCCTCGTCCAGCGCCCGTTTCGCTTCCGCAAGCTTATCCTCGTCCAGATAGACGTACGGACTTTTCCACGTGCCGGTCAGCGGAATAAAGCGGATATCGGAACGATTGATGCCGAAGTAGGTGGCGATAATGTTCTCGATCTGGACCGCCGGAATGTCGGTGCGCAAGTTGTTGCCGACCGCGTCCAGCAGTCCGCCGACTTTGGTCACGCTGCCAAGCGACTTCATCCGGTCGACGATCGCGCCCAGCACCTGGTTTTGCCGTTCATTGCGGGCGAAATCGCTGGATTCGGCCGTCGGCTTGAAATCTTTATTCGTGTTCGACTTCCGGTAACGGACGAAGCCAAGCGCCTGTTCCCCGTCCAATGGCTGCTCGCCCTTCGTCAAGTTGATATTCGTTCCGTCCGCGGAATCGACGTAGCGCATATTTTGATCGACGTTGACCGTAATGCCCCCGAGCGCGTCCACGACGTCGACGAACCCCTGGAAGTCGATGACCGCCGTATAATCGATCGGAATATCGAAAAATCTCGACAGCAGCAATTTCGTCTCGTCCCGCGCGTAACCCGGCAGCTTTTCCTTTGCCAGCTTCTCGTTGTTTTTGCCGTACATGTAGAAAGCCGCGTAGTATCCGTTCGCCTTATGCTTCTTGTAGCCGTCCACGGCCAAAGAGCTGTCGCGCGGAATGGAGACGACCGTAGCGGTTTTCGACTGCGGATTAAACGCCGCCACCATCATGACGTCCGTGTTCATGCTGCCGGTCTCGCTTCGCGTATCGAGCCCGAGCAGGACGAGCGAGATCGGCTTGACCTTCGCGCTCTCTTCCTTGGGAATCGTAACCGGTACGCCGGTCCCGTCTTCCTGCTTGGCGATTTTGGCCAAGTTCGGCTTATACGAGCCGTAATACAAGTAAGCCACGTACCCTGCAAGCAGCACGATCGCGAGGCCCAAGATAATGAAAATAAACCTTCCCCAACGAAATCCTCCGCCGGTTCTCTTCTTCGGAGCTTTGGGAACGGAGGCGCGCCTGTTCGAACGCGACGGCAAAGGTGTGTTCTGGCTCAAGCCTGGTCCTCCTCGTCCTCTGTGTTGAAATCCGAACCGCAGCCCGAAGACTCGCCGAACATGTCCCGATTCAATTGCTCTACGGCTTCGCGGTCGAACCAGACCGTGCGGGAGGCGCCGTCATCGGCGACATAGGTTATGTATACTTTGCCTTCGTCCGTCGAACTGACATCGAACGACGTCAGCTTATGGTCTTCCGACAAAATTTGCGCGAAAAAGGCAAGCGTATCCTTGGCCGCTTCGTCGTCGGGCCGTTCGGAGACGATCCACTTCATTTGCAGCCAGTAAAATAAGGCATCCATCAGAGACACGGCGGTTTCCCCTCTCCCCTATGCAGCATTGCGCAGCGCTTTCGGATAACCGGCAACCGCGGACAGTTAACCTGCCCGCGGAGCCTCGCCGTTCTTGTTCTTCCGGTAATTTTTGCGTTTGTCGTACATTTGGCGCAGACGCAGCAGCAGCATCATAGCGACCGCGACGCCCATGCACTGGATGATCGGCAGCTTGTCTAACTGCAGGAGCAGCAGCACCAAGCAACCGATCGCCAGCACGACGTGGACGGCAATTTCCTTCAGAATCGGGAGCTTCCCAACTCTGAAGACGGTATTGAAAATATAGATCGTACAGGCGACGATGAGAAGGTAAGAAATGATCGGGTGATCGTGAAACCATTGCTGCATGGAAAATCCCCCTTTCGTTCGCTAACGACGCTTATACGCCAGCCTCGGCCATGCGGCGATGCTTCTCGGCTCTGTCCCGCTCGCTCTTGTTCAGCAGCTTCTTGCGGAGACGGATGCTCTTCGGCGTAATCTCGCACAGCTCGTCGTCGTTCAAATATTCCAGCGCCTCTTCGAGAGACATGAGGCGAGGAGACTTCAGCTTGACCGTCTCTTCTTTGTTGGCCGTACGAATGTTGTTGAGCGCCTTCTCTTTGCAGATGTTGACGATAATATCGTTATCGCGCGTATGCTCGCCGACGATCATGCCTTCGTATACGTCTTGGCCCGGCTCCAGGAACAGAATGCCGCGGTCTTCGACGGACAGCATGCCGTACATCGTCGACTTGCCCGTCTCGCTCGCGATCAGCACGCCCTGGTGTCTGCCGCCGACTTGGCCGCCGACCATCGGTCCGTAGCTGTCGAACGCATGGTTCATGACGCCGTATCCGCGGGTAAGCGTCAGGAAGTTCGTCCGGTAGCCGATCAGTCCGCGCGCGGGAATGAGGAACTCCAGGCGCACTTGGCCCGTGCCGTTGTTGATCATGTTGACCATTTCCGCCTTGCGCGTTCCGAGGCTCTCCATAACCGCGCCCATGCTCTCTTCCGGCACGTCGATCAGCAGACGCTCGATCGGCTCGCTCTTCACGCCGTCGATCACCTTCAGAATAACTTCCGGCTTGGACACTTGCAGCTCGAATCCTTCGCGGCGCATGTTCTCGATCAGAATGCCGAGATGCAGCTCGCCGCGTCCGCTGACGATAAATGCGTCAGGGCTGTCCGTCTCTTCGACTCTCAAGCTGACGTCCGTCTCGATCTCCTTGAACAGACGTTCGCGAAGCTTGCGGGAAGTGACCCATTTGCCTTCGCGTCCGACGAACGGGCTGTTGTTGACGAGGAAAGTCATCTGCAGCGTAGGCTCGTCGATAGCGAGCACGGGCAGAGCTTCCGGGTTGCTCGGATCGGCGATCGTCTCGCCGATGTTGATCTCCTTCAGCCCGGCGATGGCCACGATGTCGCCTGCGGCCGCCTCTTCCACTTCGATCCGCTTCAGACCCTGGAAGCCGAACAGCTTCTCGATGCGGGACTGCTTAACCGTTCCCTCGCGATCGATGACCGCCACGACTTGGCCTTGGCGAATTTGACCGCGATTGACGCGGCCGATGGCGATACGTCCCAAATATTCGTTGTAATCCAACAGCGTGACGAGAAATTGCAGAGGTTCTTCCGGGTTTTCTTTCGGCGACGGAATGTGCTCCAGAATCATTTCGTAGAGCGGCTCCATCGTCTCTTGCAGATCGTCCGGCGTGTTGCCGGCGATGCCGTTCAGGCCCGACGCGTACACGACCGGGAAGTCCAACTGCTCGTCGGAAGCTTCCAGCTCGATGAACAGCTCAAGCACTTCGTCGACGACTTCCGCGGGACGCGCAGCCGGACGGTCGATCTTGTTCAGGACGACGACAGGGGTCAGCCCTTGCTGAAGCGCTTTGCGCAGCACGAACTTCGTCTGCGGCATGCAGCCTTCGAAAGCGTCGACGACAAGCAGCACGCCGTCGACCATCTTCATGATCCGTTCAACTTCGCCTCCGAAGTCGGCGTGCCCCGGCGTATCGACGATGTTGATCAACGTATCCTTATAGTTGACGGCCGTGTTCTTGGCAAGGATCGTAATGCCGCGTTCGCGCTCCAGATCGTTGGAGTCCATGGCGCGCTCCTGCAGCTGTTCGTTATCACGGAAAGTTCCGGATTGACGCAGCAGTTGGTCTACCAGCGTCGTCTTGCCATGATCGACGTGGGCGATAATGGCGATGTTGCGAATTTTGTCTCTTGAATGCATAATTCCACTCCTTGTTGTTGTCTCTGTTTGCTCTCCGATAACCCGACGGCGTATCGCCCAGGCTCTCCCTGTACCCAAAAACAAAACGTCGACACGAGGCCGACGTTGATAACCTTTACCGGTACGATCGACACAGCGCAGCAGATGCTCGCTGGTCCTCATCCCTTATATTATACGCTACGTTCGCGGAAAAGCCAATCGATTTCTTGCAACGGCGTGTGATTTTTGTCACCACATTTTGGGACGGCGAACGACAAGCCATGCGCCCACGCCGATCAAGGCGATCGCGATCAAGTAAATCCCCCAGGTCCACAGCAGCGTCATAACGAAAAACAGCAGCGACAAACCTGCCAGTCCGATGGAAGCCATCCACAACTGCTTGGAACGGTCGTATCCAAAAATATAGTATTCGTACAGCCCTACGGCGATCGCGAACGGAAACAGCGGCCAAAGATACTTCAGCAGCCCCCATCCGAACCAGTTGCCGATCATTAACACGATCGAGACGACGGTAAGAATGCCCGCCGGGATCAAAGCGATCGACGGAACGATCCGGCCGAAATAGAGAACATGCAGCAGCACGCCCGGAATGAGCACGAACAACGGCCAGAATACGGCGCCGATGAACGCGAATACACCCAATTTACCTAGCAAGATGATTAATCCAACAGCCACGACTCCGATTCCGACTGCTGCGGACTGTCTGTTCACGATGGCTCCCCCACTTCATTCTCTGCAGCTCACGTTTCGGTGACGAAAGGTGACGGCTTTTTCTATTAGTTTAATGGAAGTCGGGGGAAAAAACTAGCTCATGAAAGCAAAATTTTCCCTAACGTACATGTTCGAAAAGTCCGGTATTCCGCACCGAAAAGGTTGGAATAAAGCGCAAAGTTTGGGAATAAACCCTGCAGCCAGGGCGTATAGGCATAGCAGATATTGACGCTGAGCGGGTTTGCATACGCGCGCTAGCCCGCATGCGGGGCTCTTCTCCGCATGAACAGCGCGACGACGAGCAGCGCGGCGACGGCCATGAGCGGAATCAGTTTATCCGAATCGGCGGGAAGCAGGTGGAGGTACGGCTTCCATCCCGGATCTCCCATCGCCATCTCCGCGGCGGTGTAGCCGAGCAGTCCGCCTCCCAAATAAACCAAGCCCGGCAGTTTGTCCAGCATGCGCATAATAAACGAGCTCCCCCAAATAATAATCGGGATACTCATCACGATGCCGATGATCAGCAGCGCCGTATCTCCGTCCGCGACCGCGGCAACGGCCAATACGTTGTCCAGACTCATGACGAAATCGGCCACGACGATCGTCCACACCGCGCCGGCGAGCGTGCTTGCCGCCTGCGTATGCGACGATTTGTCTTTATTGTCCATCAGCAGCTGATAAGCGATCGCGATCAGCAGCACCGCGCCGACCGTCCGCAGAAACGGAACGTTGAGCAGCGCGATCGCGCCGAGCGTCAGCACGCACCGAAGGAAGATCGCCGCCGCGGCTCCCCACCAGACGGCCCGCCTTCTCTGCTCGGGCGGCAGCCTGCGTCCGGCCATGGCGATGACGATCGCGTTATCGCCGCTCAGCAGCAAGTTGATCATCACGATTTCCAGAAATACGAGCACGGATTCCATCATACCCATCCGGCACACCCCCTCGTACCAGATTTATGTACAAGCCGAGGGGGATATGAATTGTAATTTTTTTGAATCGATGCCGCCGGTGCGCCGTATAACTGCTTGAAACGCAAGGGAGGAATCCATCATGGACATTTTTGGATGGGATGTGCTGAGCCTTGAGTTCTGGTCTCTCCTGCTGACGATCGTCTTCATCGATCTGCTGCTTGCGGGGGACAACGCCATCGTCATCGGGTTGGCGGCCAGAAGCCTGCCGAAGGATAAGCAGAAGATGGCCGTCATCTGGGGAACGTTCGGAGCCGTGTTGATTCGCATCATTGCCACCTTGCTCGTCGTAAGCTTGCTCAAAATTCCTTATCTTCTCGCCGTAGGCGGCGTACTGCTGCTATGGATCGCTTACAAGCTGCTCGTGCAGGAAAACTCGCACGAAGACGTCAAAGCCGGAGCGACGCTGTGGGCGGCGGTGCGCACGATCGTCATCGCGGACGCGGCGATGGGGCTGGACAACGTCATCGCCGTCGCCGGGGCGGCGCACGGAGATTATTTCCTCGTCGTGCTCGGGCTCCTGATCAGCATTCCGATCGTCGTATGGGGCAGCACTTTGTTTATTAGGCTGATCGGCAGATTTCCTTGGATTATCTATTTGGGTTCCGGCGTCCTTGCTTACACGGCCGCCAAAATGATTACGCACGAAGGCGAGTTCGCGGCATTCTTCGACCGCAATCCCGCCCTGTACTGGGTATTCGTCGTCGCGCTCGTCGTGGCGATTCTGCTCGCCGGCCTGTGGACGAACTCCGTCAAAGCCCGCAGGTCCGCGCGAAGCGAGAGCAAGAGCGGCCCTATGTTCGCAGCCAAAAAAAGCCGGGAATCGCATTAGCGCGATTCTCGGCTTGTTTCTGTCAGAACCAGGCGTCCTCTTGCCGTTCGCGGTCGGAAGCTTCGACATCCGCCCCGCCGTCCTTCAGCACGACGACTTCCGTGCCCTGGACGGCTTCGTCGATCAGCCGCTCAAGCTCGGCGCCCATTATCGCCTCGGCTCTCTCGACGATGTTCAAATTCGGATTGATTGCCGGGGATTTCGGCACAAACAGCGTGCAGCAGTCTTCGTAAGGCAGAATTGACGTATCGTACGTGCCGATCCGCTCCGCGCAGTCGATAATATCCTGCTTGTCCATCATGACGAGCGGCCTAAGCAGCGGCAGCGAACCGGCCCGGCCGATCACGTTCATGCTGCCGAGCGTCTGGCTCGCCACCTGCCCGAGGCTGTCTCCGGTCACGACAGCCAGAGCGTCGTTCTGCTCCGCCAGCCGCTCGGCGATCCGCAGCATGCTTCTACGCATCAGCGTAATGATCAGACTGTCGTGGCCGGACTGCGCCAGCTTCGTCTGCACTTCGGTGAACGGCACGAGATGCAGCTTGATTTTCCCTCCGTAATACGCCAATCTTCTCGCCAGCGCCACGACCTTGTCCTTCGCCTGCTCGCTCGTGAATGGGTAGCTATGGAAGTGGACCGCCTCTATCTTGAGCCCTTTGCGCATCGCCATCCATCCGGCCACAGGGCTGTCGATTCCTCCGGACAGCAGCAGCATCGCCTTGCCGTTCATGCCGAGCGGGAAACCGCCCGCCCCCTTGACGACTTCGCAGTAAATATAAGCCAAGTCCTTCTGGATGTCGACCTTCAACTCGACGTCGGGACGACGGACATCGACTTTCAAATCCGGCGTGTTGCGCAGGACATGGGACCCGACCAAGTGATTCATTTCGATGGAATTGTGGGGGTACTGCTTCCAGCCGCGGTTGACCGACACTTTGAACGTCTTCGGAGGGACGCTCAAGTTGCGGATCAATTGGAGCGAATTTTCCCGAATCTGCTCGAGCTCCAGCTCCGAGCCGATGACCGGGCTGAAGCTCATAATGCCGAAAATATCCTTCAGCCGCTCCGCGACCCGATCGTAGCTCTCTCCGTTCAGGCGGATATAGACTCTCGCGTAACTTCTGACGAATTCGAGCTTCTCGAACGGCTTTAATGCCATTCGGATCTGCGTCAGCAGCATCGTCTCGAAACGATTGCGGTTGCGCCCTTTAATGACGATCTCCCCAAATCGGACCAGCACCAGTTCGTAGTTCATTTTCCCGTCCTCTCCAGCGGCTTCAACCCGGCCACGACCGATCGCAGCTTGGCGCCAAGTACTTCGATATCCCGCATCCCGTGTTCATCTCCGAAGCTGATCCTTATGCTTCCCGACGATCGGTCCGCATTATGTCCCATTGCCATCAGTACGCGGCTAGGCTTCAAGCTCTTGGAAGAGCAAGCCGACTGGGTAGAGACGTAGATCCCTTCTCGTTCAAGCATATGGATGATCACTTCCGGCCGCATTCCGGGATAAGACAGGTTTACGACGTGCGGTGCGGTCTCCATGGCCTCGTCGACGGCGGATACCCCGTTCACGAGCAGCTCGGGAATGTCCGCGACGAGCTCCAGCAGCCTTTTTCTGAGCGCGTACATCGTTTCTCGCCTTGCGTCCATTTTTTCCATCGAGAGCCTTAAGGCCTGGGACATCGCGACGATGGCCGGGACGTTAAGCGTTCCCGAGCGCATGCCGTTCTCCTGACTGCCTCCGCTCAGCAAAGGCGCGAGTTCGATACCTTCCTTGGCGAGCAGGAAGCCGATCCCCTTGGGGCCGCCGAACTTGTGCGCCGATCCCGTATATAAGTCGATCCCCGAGCCGCTCCAGCGGAAAGGCACCTTGCCGATCGCCTGCACTCCGTCCACGTGGAACCGGACATGCGGATGCTTGCGGACGATGCGGGCGATTTCTTCGATCGGCTGGATCGCGCCCGTCTCGTTATTTACGTGCATGACGCTGACGATGGCCGTCTCCTTCCGGATCGCTGCGGCGACATCCTTAGGATCGACCTTGCCGGCGGAATCGACCGGAAGCACCGTCAATTCGATCGCGCCTTCGGCTTCCAGCTGCTTCGCGCATTCGTATACGGAAGCGTGCTCGACCGAGGATACGATTGCGTGCTTGGCCGATCTGGCCGTTTTGCCGAGCAGCCCCTTGATCGCCAAGTTGTTGCTCTCCGTTCCTCCGGACGTAAACAGCACTTCCTCAGGTTTGGCTCCCATTCTTTCGGCGACGCTGGCCCGGGCCCGATCGACCAGCTTCATCGCGTCCACGCCCGATTTATGAAGCGAAGACGGATTGGCGTAATGCAGCTTCATCAGCTCGCTCATCGTATCGATGACCGTCTGCGGCATCGGCGAAGACGCGCAGTGGTCGTAATAATAAGTGTTCATTGGCGTTCTCCATTCGAAAAGTTAAAAAGACGGGCAGCGGCCGCAGCCGTCCCGTCTTAATCCGTAAAGCCGACGTTGCCGTTCCGGATTGTCCCCAGTCCGGCCAAGTTAGGGTAGGTTAGACGCTCCACTGGACGGTCGCGTTCAGCACTTTGCGGATGTAGCCTTGGGTTTCCTCCGGCAGCAAATGCAGATTCGCCTCGACGTCCCGGTCATTCTCCAGACCCAACCGGTCTACGCGTCCCGGTCCCGCGTTATAAGCGGCCAGCGCCGTCGCGACGTTGCCGTCGTATTTGCGCAGCAGGTAAGACAGGAATCGCGTTCCTCCGTCGATATTTTGCGCCGGGTTGAAGGAATCGGCTACTCCGAGTCCTCTCGCCGTATCGTCCATCAATTGCATAAGCCCTTTGGCTCCGGCCGAGGAGACGGCATTCGGATTAAAGGAAGATTCGGATTGAATGACGCCTTTGATCAGTGCGGGGCTTACGCCGTACTTCTGTCCCGCGGCGACGATCAGATCGTCGAACGCCGAGGACGAGCCGCCGATGCCGGCCAACGCTCCTCCCAAGTACGCCGGATAGGCGGACAAGCTTCCGGATGCATCCAGCCGTTGCAGCGACAGCGCCTCCGAAGCGTTGGAGCCGAGCGAATCCGCCGTATATTGGTTGAGCAGCATATCGAATACGCCGGCGCTTTGCTCCGATGCGCCTTGAGCGATCTTGCCGCCGCCGAGCGGATTCGATTCCGTTATCCATTGGGTAAGCAGCATTTGCTTGAGCAGGCGAGGATCCGTCGTTATGTTCAAGTCGATTGGCTCCCGGTCGTCAGTTTTTGTAATCGAATGATTTCATTGTACAACAATCCCGGAAGCACGACCAGTCCCGACCGAGGGTCGCAAGCGCTACTCAAGACCTATTTTACGACTTCGGCTTAAACGTCAGGCAGCAGGTGACGGACGAATCCGCCGCTTTGTCGCGATGATCCTCGAATTCCTCGGCGAACTCTTCATTCCAACGCAGGTCGGAGTGCGCGTCCACCTCGATCTTGATTTCGCTGGCTCCGCAGGCGTTGCCTTCCTTCCAGAACGAACAGTTGCTTACGCTGCAAGCTACGCCTTTCGGCATAAATGATCACCCCCCTGACCTAGTGTTCTCCCGCTAAAGCGGGGTATACCGGTCAGGGGGGCGGAGGTTGCAGGCAGAATTGTTATTTGGATTGTCCTTGCATCCGGCGATGCGTCAAATAATCGCTTTCGTAATAGGACAGATCGTCGCGAAGCTCCTCGTAAACCCGGGAGATCGACAGAATGATGTCGCGCGCAGCGCGAACCGGCTTCATCCGGAAGCGGATGGCGTCTTGTCCCGTATAGGCGTAACGTCCATCCTCGGAGTAGCATTCGTTTTTCGGATAGAAGAACGAATTGACGCCGTTATGGTACACCTCGTACAGCGCTCGTTCGGCCAAGTCGTTGTCCAGATTGGGTCTTCTCAGCACGGCTCCGAGCTTCTCGTAGGCCACTTCGGAGAAGACGAGCAAGTGGCGCAAATCCGACAGCAGGCCGGAATAGAAAGCGACGCTGTCCGGATCGTCGTTCTGGACGAGCTGTTCAAGCGCGTGATTGTTCAAAAAGTGCTCGATCGGATCGATGGCCGCCTTTAGTTTCTCCCGGCTGGATTCGGCAAGCGCCTTAAGATTGGTGGATGGCATGGATAGATCCCCTTTCCATTTGTGCGAAAAGCATATCGTTATGGGAGCAGTTGGGTATCAAGCTAAATAGTCCCGCTTGTCGGTTGCGAAACTTTCATTATCGTACCATAAATCGTTAGCGAACGGTACTGGCAAGGACAAAAAGTGCCGTATATTTTTGTCTTTGTCCCTTCATCCTAACAAGATAATCGGCTCCGCTTCAGGAGCTTGAAGGAGAGGTGCGCCATGCGCCGTTACGCTTGGGCCGGCATCGCGCTGGGAATCGCCGCCGTTCTGCTCGCCATCCCGCTGCTGCCGTCCTCCACACATCGTGAAAATCGTGAATCCGCGCCGCTTCCGGGCGCGCAAACGCCCTCGCACGCCAAGGCCGAAGCTTCCTATAAACTGCAAACGGTGAAAAACGACATGGCAGCGACCGAACGGCTGTCGCGAGTCCAGGTGGCACGGGATATCCGCGCGTTCCTGGAGAAGCGTCGCCAAAGCTCGCCGTCGGGCGATGATCTGCGCGCCCTTCTGCACGCCCATCCCGAGGTCGTATACGCCGAATGGGCCGACCGCGGGGGCAAGAAGAGCGCAGGCACGCTGACGCCGGACACCCTGACCCGGGCTTTGCCTTATTTGGCCCGTGCGCGATCGGCCGCCCGCAAAAATGCCAGCTTCTCCACTCCGGTCTTCTCCGCAGGCGGCAAAAGCTATTTCGCGACGGCCGAGCGCATCGGCAATGCCGACGGACGCAGCGTCGTTGCGCTCGTCTCCGCGGAAGTCATCCAAGCGGTCGAGCGGCACCAGCGTCGCAATCTCCGCCTTATCCCGTACCCTCAGGAAGGCCGCTACCGAATCGAATCGGTCGTTCCCGGCACGAACGCGGAGACGACGGTGCGCAGCGGTGAAGACAACGGCAACGCCAGTCACTACTCCGTGGACGAGGTCGTCGTCAAATTCCGCAAGCCGCTGACGGAGAAGCAGTTGCTGCAGCTGCGCAAGGAGCTCAACCTGACCGTCGTCAAGCAGACGAGAAGCATCTATGTATTCCGCTCCAAGAAGCATAACACCGGCGAATTAAAAGCTTACTTCAAGCGCGAATGGAATCCCGTATTCGTCGAGCCGCATTATTTGTACTTGACCAACGGCGCTTCTCCGCGAGGAATGGGCTTGGACGCCGCGGCCGATGACGGCGAAGAAACGCTGGTTCCCAACGATACGCTGTATTCGGAATATCAATGGAACCTGCCCGAAATCATGACGGAGACCGGCTGGAAGGTCACCAAGGGCAGTCCGGACATCGTCGTCGCGGTGCTGGACACCGGCGTCCAGTCCGATCATCCCGACTTGAAGGGCCGTCTTGTTAAAGGCGTCAACATCGTCGATCCGTCAGCCGATCCAGAAGACGACGTCGGACACGGCACGCACGTAGCCGGCATTATCGCGGCTGAAGTCAATAATAACGAAGGCGTCGCCGGCATGACCTGGTATACGAAGATCATGCCGGTCAAAGTGCTCGACGACACGGGCGCAGGCTCTACTTATTCCGTCGCCGAAGGAATCATATGGGCGACGGACAACGGCGCGCACGTCATCAACATGAGCCTGGGCAACTATGCGCAGGCGGAGTTCCTTCACGATGCGATCAAGTATGCCCACGACAACGGCGTCGTGCTCGTTGCCGCCAGCGGCAACGACAATACGGAACGTCCGGGCTTTCCGGCGGCTTATCCCGAAGTGCTCGCCGTAGCGGCGACCGATCCCGACGAGAGCCGGGCCGAATATTCCAACTACGGCGATTACATCGACGTCGCGGCCCCCGGCACCTCCATTCCGAGCACGTATCCCGGAAGCCGCTACGCCGCTCTGTCGGGCACATCGATGGCTTGCCCGCACGTCGCCGCGCTCGTCTCGCTCGTCCGCGCGGCCAACCCCGGGCTGGACAACGAACAGGTGATGGATTTAATCCGCAATACGGCCAAAGATTTGGGTGTAACGGGCAGGGACGCCGAATTCGGCTTCGGCCAGATCGACGTCATGGCCGCCCTTCAATCTGCCCAAGGCTCCGAATCGTCGCTGCAACTGTTCCCTTCGCGAACGCGAGACAAACTGGAGCGCATGAGCGGGTTAAAGTGAGCATGCTTCCGTGGGTGTTGTCCGTTGGATCTCCGTAAATGGGCAGACTTTAAGCACGCGCGGCGGCACTATTGGCGGGATTCCGTAAACGGGTGGACTTTAAGCACGCGCGGCGGCACTATTGGCGGGATTCCGTAAACGGGTGGACTTTAAGCACGTGCGGCGGTACTATTAGCGGGATCTCCGTAAATGGGCGGACTTTAAGCACGCGCGGCGGCACTATTGGCGGGAGCTCTGTAGATGGGCGGACTTTAAGCACGTGCGGCGGTACTATTGGCGGGAGCTCTGTAGATGGGCGGACTTTAAGCACGCGCGGCGGTACTATTGGCGGGATTCCTGTAGATGGGTGGACTTTAAGCACGTGCGACGGTACTATCGGCGAAATCCACAGAAAAAAGGAGATGCGGGGCTGCGAAAGCCCTGTATCTCCTTTTGCTGTGAATTGGCTATAGCCGGAAAGCTTGTCGTAAGCCGGGTTCTGTACTTCTCGTGGTCAGAACGGATCGCGCCAAGGCGATCCTCCCACGGTTGAAGCGACAATCATCTTTCTAGGCCGCACATTGCTGTACGGCTCAAGCGACCAACCCGAACGCACCCCGGGCTAGGGCTGAAGCTCGAAGCTTCGGCGTTCTCCTCGGTCTTGCTCCAGATGGGGTTTACCAGGGACAAAGTCACCAGTGTCCCTCGTGGTCTCTTACACCACGGTTCCATCCTTGCCTGATCTGCCTAAGCAGCCATCGGCGGTCCATTTCTGTGGCACTATCCTTCAGCTCGCGCTGACTGGACGTTATCCAGCATCCTGCCCTGTGGAGCCCGGACTTTCCTCTCGCGGCGCGAAGCCGCCAGCGATTGTCTGTCAAACTTTCCGGTGTGTAACCTATAGTATATCGCCATTCCGCCGCCTTGGCAACGGAAATGAATGGAGAATGTGATTGCTGCCAGTACCTTAGTTTCAATCGATTCCGAGAAACGTCAGAGAAAACACACTAGCTGCCCAACCTCGCACCTCTTGTGGACCTTTATTCATTATCCTCGAAATGACTCATCCTGCTTACACCAAACTCCGACATTACTTTAGACACAAATTCATTAAACTTTTTGACCTCAGGAAAAAAAGAACCTACATACTCCCTGTCATGAAAAATTTCCGGACTGGAGTGCTACGATAAAGATGCAGTCGAAAAATACCCTCGTATGAAATAAAATGAAAACTAACGAGGGGACGGGAGATAATGAAACGGTACGACAAGGCATTCAAAGAAGAAGCAGTCAGATTAAGCGATGAGATTGGACTGCAAAAGGCTGCCGAGCAGTTAGGCGTAGCCTATTACACCCTGCAAGGATGGAGAAAGCAACGAACCCTGCATGGCGACGGCGCGCATATCGGGAGCGGACGGGCCTATGCATCCGCCGATAAGACGGCGCGGGAAATCGAACTGGAGAGAGAAAACAGTGAGCTGCGCCGCGCGAATGAAGTTCTCAAGGACGCACTCGGTTTTTTCGCAAAAGACCGGAAGCGGTAAAAGCATGCAAGCTCTATGCTTACATTCGTGAACGACGGGATCGATGGACCGTCAAGAAGATGTGCGAAGCGCTCGCAGTCAGCGAGTCAGGCTATTACCGTAGCCTAAGGCCTGCACCCATGCAGGAGAGACAGCAACGACTTCTGGTCAACATGAAAGCAATCATCAGTGAACATGAAGACAATCAAAATTACGGCGCTCGGCGCATGCTGCTGGCGCTGTCGCAAATAGACATCCACACCAGCTACAGCACCGTCTATCGCCTCATGAAGAAGCACGGGCTGCTGCAGAAAGCGAAGCGTCACCCGAACGGTATTACACGCGAGGATGCCGCAGCTCAAAAGAGCGAGAACCTGATCCAGAGAGACTTCAGCGCCTCGGCACCGAACCAGAAGTGGCTATCGGATATCACCGAAGTTCCTTGTTCAGATGGCAAGCTCTATCTGTCCGCGGTGCTGGATTGTTACAACGGAGAGATCGTCGGCCTTGCCATGGACGACAACATGCGCAAGGAGCTCTGCATCCAAGCCTTTGAGAACGCGTGCAAGGCAAGAAACGCGCGCGGCATGATTTATCACAGTGATCGCGGCAGCCAATTCACAAGTCAGGCATTCCGAGCGTGTCTGGCTAAACGCGATGCCAGTTCAACCGCAAATCGGGAGACGTTACTCGATTTCTTAGAACAATCCCCTCTTTTGAGCACCATGGAAAACGTTAAACGACTTTAGAACAACTCGCTTTGCGAAGAACTTCAATGTTGCGAGTCCATGTACGCGAATTGGTCAGCCGTAGAAAAAAAAACAATAGTACCCAAGAGGCTTAGTCCAATTTTACCACTCGGCCAACCAAATCCCTATCTGAGCCGGAAAGGTTCAGTGTCCACCTGCGACGCGATCACTTCCGTGGCGTAGCCCTTCTCCTTCAGGCGATCAGACAGCCACTTCGCGACGTTGGGCTTCATGATCTTCTCGGCATGGTGGCCCGGATCGACGATGGCGATGCCTGCCGCCAGCGCGTCCTGCGCGGAGTGGAAGTCGATGTCGCCCGTCACGAGCACGTCGGCACCGGCGAAGATCGCATGACGGATGTACCTCGCGCCTGCCCCGCCCAGAACGGCCACTTTGCGGATCAGCTTCGCTCCGTCGCCGACGACGCGGACGAACGGCACGTCCAGCGCCCGTTTCACGCGTTCGGCGAATTGATCCAGCGTCTCCGATTCTGCCAGCTTGCCGACTCTGCCGAGACCGAAAGACCGGCCTTTCAGATCGACGCGGTACAGATCGTAGGCGACCTCCTCGTACGGATGGGCTTTCAGCATCGCGGACACGACTTTTTTCCTCACGCTCATCGGCACGACCGTCTCCAGCCGGATTTCCTTCGCTTCCGTCAATTGCCCTTTTTTGCCGATAAACGGATCCGTTCCTTCCCGAGCCACGAATGTGCCGGTTCCTTCGATGTTAAAGCTGCAGTGGCTATAATTGCCGATCCAGCCGCCACCCGCCGCGAAAATCGCATTGCGAACTTGCTCGTGATGGGTTTCCGGCACGAACACGACCAGCTTGTAGAGCTGGTCCGTGTGCACCTCTTCGAGCACGTCGCGCCCGCTGAGCTCCAGCGCATCGGCCATCAAGTCGTTGATGCCGCCCTCCGCCGTATCGAGATTCGTATGCGAAATATAGACCGCGATATCGCTGCGCAGCAATTCCGCGGCCAAAGCGCCCGCAGGCGTATCCGTGCGAAGATGCGCAAGCGGACGATAGATGACCGCGTGATGCGCAATGATCAGCTCCGCGCCGAGTCCGGCCGCCTCCCGCACGACTTCCGGCGTCACGTCCAGCGTCACGAGCACGCGCTTCACTTCCTTGGCCGCCGTGCCGACCTGCAGACCGATCCTGTCGTCGGGAACGGCATAATGCTTGGGGGCAAGCTGCTCCATCAATTGGACGATCGTTTCTCCCCGCGCAAACATGCGAGCACCTCCCTGATTTCCTTGACGTCTTCTTCCCATTCGCGCGCCTTCTCGGCCGCTTCCGGAGCAACGGCATGATTAAGCTGCAGGATCACCCGCTCCCGCTTGGCGATCTCCTGCTCCCATTTCCGGAAAAAGTCTTCGCTCGGACTGCGCAGCAGAAGCGGCCCCATCTCGTACAGCAAAGCGCGCGAAACCCGTTCAAGCGACGGCGCCAGCACACGCTCGTCGTACAGACGGGCGTCGATCTCCCTCGCCTCTTCCACGGAAGGCACAAGTCTCGCTCTGATCAGCGTATAGATAATTCCGTCTTCCTCCAGCAGCAGCTCGTCGTCGATCGCATACCCGCGCTCGGACAGCCAGCGCCTTACCGCGTCTTCCGCAACATGCGGCGAGAGGATGAGCGTCTCCACGCCGTCCAAGCTCGCTCCGGCCTGCTCCAAAATGCGCGCCATCAGGCTTCCGCCCATGCCCGCGATCGCGACCGTATCCACTTCTCCCGGCCGCAAGACGGCCATTCCGTCGCCCTGGCGAACGGAAATCTTCTCCTGCAGGCCGGCCTCCGCTACTTGCCTTTTGGCCGCGTTAACCGGTCCCTCGTTAATGTCGCCGGCTACGGCGAAGACAATCTTGCCCTCAAGCGCCAAGTAAACCGGAAGCAGCGCATGGTCGGTCCCGATATCGGCGAACCGCGCCCCTTGGGGAACCCGCTCCGCCAACGCCGACAACCGGCGGGACAGGGACAGCTTCACTTCCGTCCCCGACTCTTTCTTATCCGTCATCTGTTATGCAACCCATTCCATCCATTGTTTTCGCAGGCGGAACATACCGATGCCCGCGATCAAAATTTTAATCAAAATTTCCATCTGAATCCACTCGGGACGAACTTCGTACAGAGCCGAATAGACTTCCGGCATAAACCAGAGAACAAGCGCCGCGGCGAACATGGCCGTTCCGGCCGAAGCAAGCCGAACGTGCAGAAACCAGCTCAGCCAGCAGAACAGCAGCGCCGCCGGAAGCCAGAAGATTTGCACCTCGAACACGGACGAGGCTGGGGCATACTCGGCCAGCAGCAAAGCGTACAAGGCAATGGCCGCCAACCAGCCGAGCCATTGCGGAAGCGCCAGCCTCAGCCATAATCCTCCGCCGATCCAGACGACGGCCAGCAGCCCGAGCAGCCACAAAACGCCGGAGCTTTCCCAGCCCCATTGCAGCCCTACGATCGCAAGCCCGGCTCCGAACAGGAACGCCATTCCCCCGCCGATCAGAGCATAGCCTCGCGCCGGCCTGTTGGCGCGCTGCCTCATTCCAGCGTAGACGAATCCTCCCGTAACGAGAAGCGCAATCGCTATTTGCAATAGCAGGGGAAACACGCTAAAATGAAGTACAACAAAACAAATCAAGGCAAAAATTCCAGAAGCAAGAAACCATTGCTTCCCGGACGCCTGACCGATTTTTTTCACGACCGCTCCGGTTACGCCGCGCGGACGATCTTCCAAATCTTCCAAATACAAATTTTGCAGAAAGTCGCAATACTGCTCCGGCAACAGCTTGCTTCGGCGCCAAGATTCGATTTCCTTCACGATGAGGTTGCGTTTCTCTTCATCATTAGCGGCCATGCCGACGAGCCTCCTCGTACCGTTTGAACAAAAAGACCTTCAACCATAACGGCCAAGGTCTCTGATCTGCAACGAATTGCCTTTATTCCAGAAAATCCTTCAATCTCTTGCTGCGGCTAGGATGACGCAGTTTGCGCAGCGCTTTGGCTTCGATCTGACGAATCCGCTCGCGCGTAACTCCGAACACCTTGCCGACCTCTTCCAACGTACGCGTGCGTCCGTCGTCCAGTCCGAACCGCAGGCGCAGCACGTTCTCTTCTCTCTCGGTCAGCGTATCCAGCACGTCTTCCAACTGCTCCTTGAGCAGCTCGTACGCGGCGGCGTCGGCCGGAGCAAGCGCCTCCTGGTCCTCGATAAAATCGCCCAGATGAGAGTCGTCCTCTTCGCCGATCGGCGTCTCCAGAGAAACCGGCTCCTGCGCGATCTTCATAATTTCCCGCACTTTATCGACGCTGAGTTCCATCTGCTCGGCAATTTCCTCCGGCGTAGGCTCGCGCCCCAATTCCTGAAGCAATTGACGGGATACCCGGATCAGCTTGTTGATCGTTTCCACCATGTGGACCGGAATCCGAATCGTTCTCGCCTGATCCGCGATCGCCCGGGTGATCGCCTGACGGATCCACCAAGTCGCATAGGTACTGAACTTAAAGCCTTTGTCGTAATCGAATTTCTCGACGGCTTTGAGCAGACCCATGTTGCCCTCCTGAATCAGATCCAGGAACAGCATTCCTCGCCCGACGTAACGCTTCGCGATGCTGACGACGAGACGAAGGTTGGCTTCGGCCAGCCTTTTCTTCGCTTCTTCTCCATCCGGACCGCCGATCTCGATCTTCTTGGCGAGCTCGACTTCGTCGTCCGCTCCGAGCAACGGCACACGGCCGATTTCCTTCAGATACATCCGAACGGGGTCGTTAATCTTGATGCCGGGCGGCAGGCTGAGATCGTCGTCGAAATTAAATTCGTCGCGCTCGTCCTCATCGCCTCCGTGACGCCCCATATCGTCGTGATCGTTGGATACCTCGATGCCGATATCCGCCAGCTGCTCGAAAAACTCGTCGATTTGCTCGGGGTCCTGATCGAACGGAGAAAGCTTTTCCATGATGTCTTTATAGGTCAAGGAAGATTTTTTCTTGCCTTGTTCGATAAGCTGAGCTTTGACCTGTTCCAGTGTCGATTCCGTTTCCAGTCCGGTGTGTTGATCGTTTGCCATTACCGACTCCCTCCTCCCCGGGAAACCGCGCGTCATGACATCTTGCGCTGCTTTTCCAGGGCGATAATCTCTATACCCAATTGTAGTACCCGCGCTTGGTCGCCTTCCCGCGACGCGCGCTTCAATTCCTCGGTCAGACGCTCGTACTCCCTCTCTAGCGAGGCGCGACCGATCGTTCGAATGCAGTCTTCCAACTCCCGTTCGCCGTACGGGACGTCTATCATAGCGATTACGCTGGCCATTCGTTCCAGGCGATCGTCTTGCAGCATCGCGACGAAACGGCCAACGTCAGGATCATTGTTCTGGGCGTAGAAAGCATATAAATAAGCAGCCAAGGCCGCGTGATCCTCCACGTGAAAACGGTCCCCCAGCTTTTGCTCGACGAGGAGAGCCGCTTCTTTGTCCTGCATCATCCAGGAGAGCAGTTGGCGTTCCGCGTTCACGTGCGCGGCACCCAGCGGCGGAGTCTTGGATGCGAAGTTATTTCCATTCCATACATTATTCCACGATCCGGCAGGAATATCCCTTGCGCTTTCCAATTTCTCCCGCTGCCTGATCTCGAGACTTTCCTGTTTCAGCGTATCGAGGGCGACTCCGAACTCCTGGGCCAGTTCCTTGAGCAACAGCTCCCGCTCCATCGGGGAATCCCGTCTGGCCACAACCCGGACGGCGTCGCGCAAATACCTAATCCTTCCATCTTCTTCTAGGAGTATATGGGATTTCCTCAAATATATAAGCTGAAATTTGACCGCTGAAACCGCTCCTTCGATGATTTCCCTGACGAACGCTTCCGGCCCGTAGGACGTGACGTATTCATCGGGATCCATCCGGTTCGGAAGCAGGCACACCCGCACCCGGAACCCGGCTTCTTCCAGCAGCGGAACGCTCTTGTGGGCCGCGGCTTGTCCGGCGTCGTCGCCGTCGTAGCAGAGCACCGCTTCCTCCGCGAATCTTCGCAGCACGGCCGCATGTTCGGCGGTCAAGGCGGTCCCCATCGTGGCGACGCCGTTGCGAACGCCGGCGAACCAGGCCTTGATCACGTCCATGTAGCCTTCGAACAGCACGACTTGGCCGGATTTGCGGATCGACGACCTCGCTTCGTGAAGCCGGTACAGCGTGCGGCTCTTGCTGAACAGCGGCGTCTCCGGCGTGTTCAAATACTTCGGTTGCCCGTCCGACAGCAGCCGTCCCCCGAAGGCGATCGTCTGCCCTCTTGCGTCGTGGATCGGAAACATGATCCGATCCCGGAACCGGTCGACGTAACCGTCCGACTCCTGACGCTTGGACAACAAGCCTCCCGCTTCCATCTCGCTCGCCGGAAATCCTTTGCGCTCCAGCGCCTGGGTCAACGTGTCCCATCTCGGCGGAGCGTAGCCGATCCCGAATTGCTCGATCAGCGTATCGCCCAGTCCGCGCGACTGCAAGTAGGCTTTGGCGGGCTTCGCCACCTCCAAGTTCTGCAGAAGATAGTGGTACAGCTTGGCGCTGTAGTCGTGGGCTTCCTGCAGAAGCCGCTTCTCCTTCTGCGCGGGAGAGGCTTCTTCGGCGGAATAGCTTGTCCAGGTGACGGGAATGCCGGCCTCCTCGGCCAGCATCTTGACGGCCTCGGGGAACGACTCTCCCTCCATCTCCATGACGAACTTGATCACGTTGCCGCCTTTCCCGCAGCCGTAACAATGGAAAATTTGTTTTTCCGGCGTTACCGTGAAGGAAGGCGTCTTCTCGGAATGAAAGGGACAGAGCCCCTTCAGATACTTGCCGTTTTTGGTCAGATGAACATATTTGCCCACCGTCTCCGAGATTTCATGACGGCGCAGCACTTCGTCGATAACCTCTTGAGGGATCATCCCGTAACTCATGAAACCACCTGATTTCTAGCACATAATACAATTCGCTATGTGTCGGGAATCTCCTGCATCCCCCTCAGCAGAGCTGTCAGTTTTTGTTGAAACCGATCGCGATCTTCGGCCGTGAACGAGCTCGGCCCTTTCGTGCGCACGCCTCCCCGGCGCAGCTTCGCCGAGAAATGGCGCTGTTCCAGCAAACCTTCGATGTCGGACTCCCGGATGATCTTGCCTCTGGGCGTCAATACGGAGGAACCTCTGGCCAGCCCCAGGGCGGCCAAGCCGTAATCGCCGGTGACGAGAATATCGCCGCGCTTCAGCACGTTGGCGATATACAGGTCCGCGGATTGATTCCCGGCGTCGACCGTCACAACTTCGACGGAAGGCTCGGGATTCAAGACGTGGGCATGACTGGACACGAGCAGAGCGGTCGCGCCGCATTGCCTGACGGTTGCGGCGATCTCGGCTTTGACGGGACAAGCGTCTCCGTCCACCACGACCCGACGGGTCGGGACAATCATCGACATCACCACGCGTTTCAGCCAAAGTTTGCCGTAATATTATATACGCTAACGGGAATCAAAATCCTGCAAAGCCCCATCATTTTTTATGCTTCCCAAAACTTCCATGAAGAAACTCCCCGGAAAGCGCGGGAAAACGGCAGCATTGAACAGTAATACGAAACTCGAAGTCGAAAAGTGGCAAGTTCGACACGTTTTCTCATTATTCGACTAAATCGGCAAAAGAGAACCTCGCGGTTCTCTTAGCTTCGAAAGCCCGGTATTCAGACTATGGCGTCCGGCGTTACCGTTGAAAATGTTCGAGAATGATGCTCGCCGTTTCTTCGACCGCTTTGTTCGAGACGTCGATGACGATGCATCCGATCTTGTCCATCACTTGGCGAGCATGGTCCAGCTCTTTCATAATGCGCTCGGAAGTCGCGTACGGAGCGGAGTCCGGCAGGCCGATCGCTTTCAGCCGCTCCTTGCGGATCGCGTTCAGGGAATCCGGATTGATCGTCAGTCCGATCACTTTTTTCGGAGAAGCCAGATACAGCTCCTTCGGCGGAACGAGCTCCGGAATAAGCGGAACGTTCGCCACCTTGAACATTTTGTGCGCGAGCACCATCGACAGCGGCGTCTTGGAAGTCCGGGACACGCCTACGAGGACGACGTCCGCCTTGAGAATGCCGGAGACGTCGCGAGCGTCGTCGTAACGAACCGCGAACTCTACGGCTTCCACCTTGCGGAAGTAATCTTCGTCGAGCACGTGGTTCAGACCCGGCTCGTGCCTGGACTCGTGGCCAAGCGCCCGTTCCAGATGATCGATGAGCGGTCCGAGCAGGTCGATCGCCGTCACTTTCATCCGGCCGGCTTGCTCAACCATGTGATCTCTGAGAAAAGGAATGACCAGCGTGTACAGCACGATGCTTTTATCCGCCTGGGCGGCCGCGAGCACGGAATCGATGCCTTCGCGCGACTGGATGAAAGCCGCCCGGCGAATGTTGACGGACAGCGGATGGAACTGGGCCGCGGCCGCCCGCACTGCAAGCTCGCCCGTGTCCCCCGCCGAATCGGATACGACATGGACGGTAACGTTCCTCTGAGGCACGTGGACCAGCTCCTTTCAACTTTTAATTTTATCCCGCCAGCTTGGAGAAATCGGCGAACTGCTTCACGTCGTCGGCGACAAGCGCCAGAATCGCCAGCCGGTTGCGGCGCAGCGCCTCGTCCTCGGCCATGACCATGACCGCTTCGAAGAAGGCCGTCACCGGTGCGCTCAGCGAGGACAGCGCCGACAGCGCTCCGCCCAAATCGGCTTCGGCCGTCGCCTTCACGAATTGCCCATGCGCCTGCTGCCAAGCTTCGTACAGCTTGCTCTCCGCGTCGTCCGCGAACAGGTTGGCGTCCACTTGCTTGGAGTCGGCTTTGGCCGCCAGGTTGCAGACGCGGTTGAACGCCTCGACCGCAGGGCGGAAGATCGCCTTCGCTTCGTCGGCGGTCGCCGCCTGCAGCGCGCTGGCGCGCAGCACGGTGCGGCGCACGTCGCCCGCTCCCGCTCCGAGCACCGCATCGACGACGTCGTAGCGGATCGCTTGCTCGGACAGAACGTTCTTCACGCGGAGTACGAAAAACTCCCGCATGTCCTTGGCCACGTCGTAAGCTTCGCGCTTCAGCCCTCTCTGCGCGTGAACGTCGAGCGCGATCCGGAACAATTCGTCCAGCGTAATCTCGAGCTCATGTGCAAGCAGCGTGTTCACGATGCCTGCCGCTTGACGGCGCAGCGCGTACGGGTCTTGAGAGCCGGTCGGAATGATGCCGATGGAGAAGCAGCCGGCGATCGTATCCAGCTTGTCGGCGATGCCGACGATCGCCCCGACGATCGAAGCGGCCGGCTTGTCGCCCGCGTTGCGCGGCGAATAGTGCTCGTTGATCGCGCGGGCGACGGTCTCCCGCTCTCCCGCAAGACGCGCGTAATCTTCGCCCATGATGCCTTGCAGCTCCGGAAATTCGTACACCATCTGGGAGACGAGGTCGAATTTGCAGATGTCGGCTGTGCGTGCGATATCCTCGGCCGCCGACGGCTCGAGCCGCAGATGCGCGGCGATCTTGTCGGCGACGACGCGCACGCGGCGAACCTTGTCCGCGACCGTGCCGAGCTCTTCGTGGTACACGATATTTTCAAGCTTGGCCAGCGCGTCCGCGATGACCAGCTTCTTGTCTTCTTCGTAGAAAAACTTGGCGTCGGACAACCGCGCCCTAAGCACCTTCTCATTGCCCTTGGCCACGACGTCGATCGAAGTCCGGTCGCCGTTGCGCACCGTTACGAAATGCGGAAGCAAGCGTCCCTCGCCGTCGAATACCGGGAAGTAGCGCTGATGCTCGCGCATCGACGTAATGAGCACTTCCTGCGGAATGTCAAGGAAGGAAGGATCGAACGAGCCGGACAGCGCGGAAGGCGTCTCGACGAGGAACAGCACCTCTTCGAGCAGGTCCTCCTTGATTCCGATCGTCCAGCCTCTTTCCGCCGCCAAGCTTTCGATTCCCGTCAGAATCGCCCGACGGCGTTCCTCCACGTCCACAATGACGTGCTCCGCGCGCAGAATCTCAACATAGGAGGACGGCTCCGCGATAACGGCTTCATGTCCGAGGAAACGGTGTCCGTGCGTCTCGTTGCCCGAAGCGACGCCGGCGATTTCGAACGGCACGACCTGGTCTCCGTGCAGCGCAACGAGCCAGCGGATCGGACGGACGTAGCGCAGCTCGTGGCTGCCCCATCTCATATTTTTAGGGAACGTAAGCGAGGTGACGAGCGCCGGGAGCGCTTCGGGAAGCAAGGAAGCAGTCTCCACTCCGAGGCTGCTCTTGGTCGCGAACACGTACTCTACTCCGCCGATCTCGCGCAGGAACAGGGAGTCCGGCTCTACGCCCTGGCTTCTCGCGAAGCCGAGCGCAGGCTTGCTCCACGCGCCGCTCTCGTCGTAGGCGATTTTGCGGGAAGGACCCTTCACGTCTTCGGATACGTCCTCTTGCTTGTCCGCCAGGCCGGAGACGAGCACCGCCAAGCGGCGAGGCGTCGCGTAAGCTTTTACTTCGCCGTAGGCAAGACGGCTGTCTTCCAGCCATTTGACCGTCTTCTCCTGCAATTGCTCCATCGCCGCGCGCACGAAGCGGGCGGGCACTTCTTCCATTCCGATCTCCAGCAGCAGGTCCTTAGCCATGGTTCGCCGCTCCTTTCTTCAGCAGCGGGAATTCGAGACGTTCCCGTTCCTGCAAGTACGTGGCCGCGACTTGACGGGCCAAATTCCGGACTCTCGTAATGTAGCCGGTCCGTTCCGTGACGCTGATCGCCCCGCGGGCGTCCAGCAAGTTAAAGGCGTGCGAGCATTTCAGCACGTAATCGTAGGCCGGGAACACGAGATTCTCTTCCATCGCGCGCTTCGCTTCAGCTTCGTAGGTCGAGAACAGCTGGAACAGCATCGCGGCGTCGGACACCTCGAACGTGTATTTCGAATGCTCGTACTCGGGCTGCTTGAATACGTCCCCGTACGTCACGCCGTCCACCCATTCCAGATCGAATACGTTCTCCTTGTTCTGGATGTACGAAGCGAGCCGCTCCATTCCATACGTAATCTCGACGGCCACCGGGTGGCAATCGATGCCGCCCACCTGCTGGAAGTACGTAAACTGGGTCACTTCCATTCCGTCCAGCCACACTTCCCAACCGAGTCCCCACGCGCCGAGCGTCGGAGCTTCCCAGTTGTCCTCGACGAACCGAATGTCGTGGTGCAGCGGGTCGATGCCGAGCCGCTTCAAGCTTTCCAGGTACAGCTCCTGGATGTTGTCCGGAGACGGCTTCATGATCACCTGGAACTGATGGTGCTGATACAGCCGGTTCGGGTTCTCGCCGTAACGGCCGTCGGCGGGCCTTCTGGACGGCTCGACGTATGCGACGTTCCACGGCTCGGGTCCGATCGAACGCAGGAAAGTCATCGGGTTCATCGTTCCCGCGCCCTTCTCCGTGTCATAAGGCTGCACGACGATACAGTTTTGTTCGCCCCAGAATTGCTGCAGCGTTAACGTCATTTGCTGAAAATTCATCCTTGTTCGCTCCTTTTGGCCAATCTGTTCAAGAACGAGCCGGACGACGGGAGCCTGCGCGAAACGCGCAAAAAAACTCCGGTCCCACGTCCGCCACGGCAGACATAGGGACGGGAGCTAACATTCCCGCGGTTCCACCCTACTTGGTTTCCGGACGACGCTTGGGCCGATGCCCGTCAAGCGCGCCGCGCGGATAACCCTCCTCTTGCAATCCGATCTCTCCAGAGTGCCTTTCGCCGATCCGCGTCTCCGGGCTTGCACCGTCCCCGGCTCGCTGCATGTGTCCGCAGTGTTCGGCTACTCTCTCCTTCGCAGAGAATATAAACTATGACAACATTCTAAACTACCGCGGAGCGACCTGTCAAACTGCGGTCAACCTGCGCCTTCTCCGGGAGCCGCCTCGTCTCCGGAATCTATGTCCGGCGCAGACGCAGGAGCGGCTGCTTCCGTCCTCTTCGCCGCAGGAGCCTGGCCGAGCAGCTCGCCGTACTTCTCCAACTGGTCGAGAAAACCCCGCGACTTCAAATTTACGTTCAAATGAGTATCCATCCATCTGCGCAGCGCAAGCTGGAGCTGCCGCTTCGAGCTGTCTTTGACCGCGATGGCGCCCAATCTGCGCATATCCAGCGCCAGGAATACGCGGAGCAGCTTCCATACCCCGTCCTGAAGCTCCATGGCGCCCGGATCTCTCGACTTGCACGACCGGCACAGCGCTCCGCCCCCGGCGGCGCTGAAGTAGAACGGCCCGTCCGTTCTGCCGCAGCTCACGCATTCGTCGAGCATCGGCGCGTAACCCGCCGCGGCGAACACCTTCATCTCGTAAGCTCTCGCGACGATCTGAGGGTCCTTCCCTTCCGCCAGCGCCGTCTGGCACGCTTTGAGCTGATGGAACAGGTGAGCGGCCGCTTCGTCGTCGTTGATCGCGCGATCGGTCAGCTCCGCCGCGTACGCGGCGTAGGCCGGCCCTTCCAAGCCCTGCCTCAGCTCCTGGAACGACTCGATGATCTCCCCGCTGTTCAGCGTGCCGAGCGTCCCGTTCCGGTAATACGAATAGTCTCCGTATGTAAACAGCTGCGCCAGCGCCCCGTAGCGGCTCTTCAGCTTCTTCGCTCCGCGCACGACAATGCCCTGCTTGCCGAACGTCGGCGTAAGCAGGGTAACGATTTTATTCCCTTCCCCGTAATCGGTGCTTCGAATGACAATCCCTTCGGCCCGATATAGCATCGGCTCTCATTCCTCGTCCGCGACGTCGACCTCGCCTTCGTCGAACCCGGCGCCCGCGCCGGGCTCGGAAGCTCCGAGATTGTGCATTTCTTTATAAAGCAAGTAAGCTTCGATATCGCCGGTTTGCGTAAACACGTGCCACGTGAAATCCCGCACAGCGCCTCATCCTCTCCGGGCGAATAATGAACTGCACCTTCGAGGATTAGGATGTCTCCGGAGTCCCGGCCATATGCCTGACACATTTATGCACCCGGCGCGAAAGGAGCTGCCGCCCTTAATCTTCCCTGTAACCGAGCGTCTTCAAGATCGACTCGCGGTTGCGCCAGTCTTTGTTGACCTTGACCCACAGCTCGAGAAAAATTTTCGATCCGAGCAGCCGTTCCATATCGAGACGGGCCAGCTTGCCCACCTCTTTCAGCAGGCCGCCGTTTTTGCCGATGATGATTCCTTTCTGGGAATCCCTCTCGACGTAGATGACCGCTCCGATGTTCACGAGACCGTTGTCCGCCACGCTCATGCTCTCGATCTCGACCGCGATCGAATGGGGCACTTCTTCCCGCGTCATCTGCAGCAGCTTCTCGCGAATGAGCTCGGCGCAGACGAATTGCTCCGGATGATCCGTAATCTGATCGGCCGGATAATACATCGGGCCTTCCTTCAAATACTTGGAGAGTTGCTCCAGAAGCGCGTTGACGTTGTTGCCGTTCAGAGCCGATACCGGCACGATCTCCGCGAAATCCATCTGCTTGCGGAACTTGGCGATGACCGGCAAAATCTCTTCCGGATGAATTTTGTCGATTTTGTTCAGCACAAGAAATACCGGCGTATCCTTGACCTTCTTGAGCTGTTCCATAATGTAGCGGTCACCGCCGCCGATCGGCTCGGTCACGTCGGTCAGGAACAGAATCGCTTCGACTTCGTTCAGCGCGCCCTCCGCCGCTTTGACCATATAGTTGCCCAGCTTGGAGTTCGGCTTATGAATGCCCGGCGTATCGAGGAAAACGATCTGAACATCGTCCGTCGTATAGACGCCGTGGATTTTGTTGCGCGTCGTCTGCGGTTTGTCCGACATGATCGCGATTTTCTGGCCGATCGCCTGGTTCATCAGCGTCGACTTGCCCACATTCGGACGTCCTACGATTGCGACGAAACCCGATTTGAAGCCTTTCTTCTGCATCTCTTAATCTCCTTCAGGTGCTTCTCGGTTGTTCAAGTCCCGCGGCGAGAACGCTCCGGGCAGCAGCTCGGATACCGTCGTCACGCGCGTCTCTCCCCGCAAGTTCGCCAGCACGACCGGCATGTCCGGCTCGCACAGCTCCGCCAGCACTTGCCGGCAGACGCCGCAAGGGGAGATCGGCTGGTCTGTATCGCCGATGACGGCGACGGCCCGGAACTCTCCCGCCCGACGCCCGTCGGCGATCGCGCGGAACAAAGCCGTCCTCTCCGCGCAGTTCGTCGGCCCGTAGGCCGCGTTCTCCACGTTGCAGCCATGGTGCAGATTGCCGTCCGCGTCGAGCGCGACGGCGCCGACCGCGAATCGCGAATACGGAACGTAGGCGTTCGCGCGCGCTTTAGCCGCTTCTTCCACGAGCCGCTCCAACGTTACGCCCAAATGTTGCAGCCCCATCTTTCTTTTCCTCCGATCGTCCGTCCGCGTTTTATTGAAATAAAGCCCGCCAGAGCGGGGGTCCCAGCACGATCAATCCTACTACGACCGCGAATATCGCCATGACGAGCACCGCCCCCGCGGCAGAATCCTTAGCCGTCTTCGCCAGCGGATGAACGTCCGTCGAGATCCGATCCACCGTCCGTTCGACGGCGGTATTGACCAGCTCGGCCGAGCAGACGCCGGCAATCGCCAGCAGCAGCCACAGCCAATCTTGACGGGAGACGTCCAGCCAGAGCGCCAGCAAGACGACGGCGACGGCCGCTGCCGCATGGAAACGCATATGACGTTCGTGTCGCAATGCCCCCGTCAGGCCTTCCCACGCACTGCGGAAAGCCCGGACTTCGCGCGAACGCCAGCCGCTCATCGGACGAGGCCCGCCTCCCGCAATACCTCTTCCTGCTTGGCGAACATTTCTTTCTCCTCGTTTTCGTCTCCATGGTCGTAGCCGAGCAGATGCAGGAATCCGTGCACGAACAGAAATCCGAGCTCGCGCTCGAAGCTGTGCCCGTACTCGGCGGCTTGCGCTTCGGCCCGCGGAACGGAGATCACGATGTCCCCGAGCAGGTCGGAGAACGGATCGCCGGCTTTGTCCTCGTCCGTCCAGCTGTCATCGCCTTCTTCGGAATCGGAAGACTCGTATTCGTCCTCGTAGCGGATGTCCGCTTGCTCGCCTTCGAGCAGCGAGAAGCTGAGCACGTCCGTCGGCTTGTCCAATCCGCGGTATTGGCGGTTCAGCTCCCGTATGCCTTCGTCGTCCGTCAACGTCAAGGTGACGATGCCCCGCTCGACATCCTCCTTGCGGCCGGCAACGACCAGCAGCTGCTCCAGCAAGTCGATCCATTTCTCTTCCCGTTCTCCGGCGCCGCCTTCCCGCTCGTCGATCCATTCCAGGCTTAATGTCATTCCGAATTCTCCTTCGCTTCTCTGGCGTCGTCCGTAGCTTCCTTCGCCTGCTTTAATTGTTTGTCGTCCGGATATTCGATCCGGGAGTGGAACATGCCGATGACCGCTTCCTTCAGCGTCTGGGCGATCTTGTCGAGTTCCTTCATCGTCAAGTCGCATTCGTTGAATTGATGGTCGTCCAGCCTGTCCTTGATGATCTTGGCGATCATCGCCTCGATCTGCTCCACCTTGGGATGGTTAAGCGACCGGACCGCCGCTTCCACGCAGTCGGCGATGCCGACGATGGCCGCTTCCTTCGACTGCGCTTTCGGCCCCGGATAGCGGTAGTCGTCCTCGGTGAAATCGATGTCCGTCCCTTGCTCCTGCGCCTGTTTTACCGCTTTATAATAGAAATATTTGAGGAAAGTCGAACCGTGATGCTGCTCGGCGATGTCGCGAATCGGCTTGGGCAGCTTATGGGCCTTCAGCATGTCCGCTCCATCCTTGGCATGGGCGATAATGATCGAGGCGCTCACTTTCGGGTCGAGCTTGTCGTGCGGATTGCCGGACGCGTTCTGGTTTTCGATAAAATAGAGCGGCCGCTTCGTCTTGCCGACGTCGTGATAGAACGAGCCGACGCGGCACAGCAGCCCGTTCGCTCCGACCGCCTCTGCGGCCGCCTCCGACAAATTGCCGACCATCAGGCTGTGATGATACGTTCCCGGCGTCTCGGTCAGCAGCTTGCGCAGCAGCGGATGGTTCGGATTGGACAGCTCCACGAGCTTGAGCGCGGACAGAATGCCGAACGTCACTTCGAAGAACGGCATCAATCCGATGACGAGCACAGCGGTCAGCAGACCGCTCGCGAGCACGAAGACGACCGATTGGATCAAATCCGCGCGGCTCGGCTCGGGATCTACAAGCATAAGCGCCAATACCGCGACCGAACCGAACAGGCTGACCATGATGCCCGCCTTCAATATCGATGATCGCTGGCTCGCTCTATGAATCGCCAGCACGGCCGTGAAGGACACGACGGCGGCGACGAAGCCGTAATGGAAGTCGAAGATGTGCTCCTGCTCGACGTTCAGAATGACGCTGGCCAGCAGCGTGAACAGGAACGAGCTGACTAGGCCGAGATGCATGTCGAGCAGCAGCGTCACGAGCATGCTGCCCATGGCAATCGGCGCCAGATAGCCGACGAACGGCCAATCCGAGCTGTGCGTCAGGGCGACCAAATGCATGAACAGTACGTTCAGCGCGAAGATCAGCAGCAGCATCACCCAATGCGCGTTCGTCTTCTTCAGAATCGACGAGGCCGCCGTCAGCTCGCCGTAGCCGTACAGCGCGAGCGTCAGAATGACGGCGAAGAGCAACACGCCGAGCTGCGGCAAATAGTTTTTGCGCTCCTGCAGCAGCCCCATTCCGTCCAGCTTCTCGTACAGCGCTTCGGTAATGACTTGTCCCTGCTTGACGACGATATCCCCTTGCTTGATGACGACCGGAGGCGTGTTCTGCTTGGCGTCCATTCTGGCCGTCTCGGTCGCCTTCTTGTCCAGGAACTTGTTCGGCATGATCGCCAACCGCGCCAGCTCCTGCACAATCTCCCGCTCCGTCTTGAGCGACAGGGAGCTCGCGTTCACCTGCTCCGCCACCTTCGCGCGAGCCGTCTCCGCGTTCGTGATCGGGTCGGTCGTCAACTTCCGCACGACGTCTCGCGCCACCGAACGCATCTCCTGAAGCTGCTCCGAAGACATGCGCGGGATCTTGTAGTAGGTTTCTTCGGGTATCGCATATTTCTGCGCGGCGACGACCCGCTGCATCTCCGCCAGCAGCTCGGCGGAATAGGCCTCGGACCCCCGGCTGGAAATGACGAAGCTGGCTACGTACTGGTCGACGCGGTCGGGAATGACGCGGCGAAAAATCTCGACGCGGTCGGCTTCCGTAATCTGATCGTCCATGTTCAGCTCTTCGATTCTCGCGAACAGCTCGTTGATGAGCACTTCGTTGCGCATCTGAACGGTCGTATACATATCGGGTACTTTGCTCGCCGCGTCCTCTTGCGCCTGCAACGTGGCCTTCTCGTCCACCTCTTGGCGCGGCGCGCGAATGTCTTGGTCCGCCTTGCCGTTCAGTGTAATATCGTACGTCTCCGGCACTAGCCGCGGAGCAAGGCTGAAATAAAACAAAAACACAAAAAGCAGAAGCAGGAGCCAGCGCATCGCCGCGCTGTTCTTCCATCCTGCCGCTGCCCCGGACAAGGTAAGCGGATTGCTTGGTTGGCCGCTATTGTTCCGACTCATCCGGCACTCCCCTCCCTTAAGGGTTTTATTGTTCGTTGTCCGCGTTGTAAGCCAGTATGATCTTCTGCACGAGCGCGTGCCTGACGACGTCCTGGTCGGTGAAATACACGATGCCGATCTCCTCGATGGCACGGAGAATGCGCTCCGCTTCCATCAATCCGGACTTCTTGCCTTTCGGCAGGTCGATCTGGGTCACGTCCCCGGTAATGACCATCCGCGAGCCGAACCCGAGCCTCGTCAGAAACATCTTCATCTGCTCCGGCGTCGTATTCTGCGCCTCGTCCAGGATGACGAACGAATCGTCCAGCGTCCGGCCTCTCATATAAGCCAGAGGAGCGACTTCGATCTGTCCGCGCTCCATCGCCTTGGCGACCCCTTCGACGCCGAGCGCGTCGTTAAGGGCGTCGTACAGAGGACGCAAATACGGATCTACCTTCTCTTGCAGATCCCCGGGCAGAAACCCGAGATTCTCTCCGGCTTCGACGGCCGGGCGGGTCAGCAGAATGCGCTTGACGCGGCCTTCCTTCAAGGCGGCGATGGCGCACATGACGGCGAGATACGTCTTGCCCGTACCGGCAGGGCCGATGCCGAACACGATGTCTTTCTTGCGGATCGTCGTGACGTAGTGGCGTTGGCCCAGCGTCTTCGGAATAATCGGCTTGCCCCGGAAAGTAAGCGTTATTTCTCCCTTGAACAAGGAGAGCAGTTCGTCCGCCTTCATCTCGCGCGACAGCTCCAGCGCGTAGCGAACGTCGCGTTCGCTGAGCTGCAAGCCGCCCTGGATAAGCTGGATCAGCGTCTCGAACAGCTGCTGCAGGGAACGGACTTCCTCTTCCGGTCCTTCGATATAGATTTCAGCGTCTCTGGATCGGATCAGCGACACGGTTTCCTTCTCGATCAGGCGCAAATACTTGTCCTGCGGGCCGAACAGAGCCAGCCCTTCCGCCGCGCTTTGGAGCGGGATCGTCGTCGATTGCTTCAGTTCCGTCAAAAAAACTCATTCCCCCTAAACCTATCCGCTACGGGATTGGACGTTCGACCTCGATAGATTGTTCCACTTCAAAAAGAACGGTTAACTTCACTTTACCATTCTCGGTTTGTTCATGCAAAATGTTTTCGGCTTTAATCGTCGCGTCTTTGCCCGCTTTCGCCAACAATTCGGCTCTTGCCTGCGCCAATCCGACCTCTTTCGCCTCGGCCGGAGTCATTTTTTTGCCGATTTCCACGACTTCCAGCTCATGCTCCTTCATCGTTCCGAAGGGCAGTTCCTTATTCCAGAGCCGGACCTTCTCGATTGTCGCGCGAATTTGCGATTGCCCGAACGGCTCGCCGCCGTAACCCGAAATTTGCAAAGCCCGGTTGCCGATGATCAGATAGTTTCGTTCCCGGGTTTCCCCGGTCAAATTTCTCGTTTTCGATTGGAGCGGCGACTCGATCCGGTATTCATGCCAGACGAGGCCCATCACCTTGCCTTTGGAGACGACGTGCTTGCTGTTTTTCTCGTCGCCGAGAATACCCGAGATCAGAATGTCGCCTTTGCGCACTCGGTCGTTGCGCTCGACCTTCGGCCGTCCGTTCTCCGCCACGATGCGGGTCACGACCGCGTCCGCCTTGGCGACGAGATGCCGCGGGCCTTCCAGCGCCTTGTCTTCCGGCTTCGTCGATTCGACGACGGTAATCGTAATGGACGTACCGCGCTTGTCCACGCCGACCCAGGCCGCCTCGGGCAATCGGAGCGCCAGCCGCTGCGACAGCGTGGCCGCGTCCCCGAGCCGGAACGACCACTGATAGCCGTAGATGCCTTCGGCTCTCGCCGCCTGGCGGATTTTCTCCTCCGGAATCGCCGAATTCCCCTCCACCTTCACGTCCCAGATCAACGTGGACAGCACGAACAGCGCAAGCACGAACGCGGCCATGCCTCCCGCGAACGTCTTGCGGCGCGCCAGCTTGGCCAGCCGGAAAGGCAGGCCGTGCCTGGAAATAATCCGCGTGCGGCAGCCGCTCTCCCTGAGCAGGGGACGCATTCGGAAAAAATCGGGAATCGAAACCCCGAAAGTCAGCTCTCGCGCCGGCGTAAACGAAATATGCCACAGATCGATTTTCTCTTTCGTCGCGGCGTTGACGAAGCGTTCGCTTCCTTCCCCGATCAGCTTGACCCATACGTAACCGCGCGCGTATGCGACCCAATTCCCCTTCATCCTTGCTCCCTCCCGGCTTAGGGCTCGTCCCGGCCCCGAGCGTCCGGACGCCGTCCCGCGCGCAATGGCGGGGACGCTCCGGACGCTCCGGCGGCCGCAAGGCGGCAAAGCGCGCCATCTCCGACGCTCAGCCCGACGTCTTCCCTTTCGAATGCAATTGGACGCCCAAGATTTCCCCTTCCACGAACACTTCCTCCGCCCCGATGTTGCGAATGACCAAATCCCGGCCCGTCACCTCCATCTCCCCGCCGTCCATCGCCAGCTTAAGGGTGTCCGGAGAGAAATGAACGATGCCGCGATGGTTTTCCACGGTCAATTGAAGGCCTCCGATCATCGTGATGCGCGGCAAGTCCAGCGCGACATCCTGCGGCAGATCGAGAATGGTCGCGGTCCATTTGCGCAGCTTCCGGCTTACACGCATCATTGAGCGGTCCTCCCTCCTATACGATAAACATATGCGCCGGCGCATCCCTTTATGTGGCCGTCCTGGCCGCGCCGGTTTCCGGACACGCCGAAAAGGGCCGACGCGCAAGCCGGAAGCCTGTTGCTTCCTGACTGCGAGTCGACCCTTGGCGGATTCGCTTATGAATGATGATCAAAATCGAACTTTTTGAACTGCCTCTCAGCGTCTGTGGGGCTTGCGGGCGCGCGGGCGGCCTAATATTTCCGACCAGAGCACGGCGCGCGCCAAATCCTCCCTGTCCAAGCCGACGCCGGTTTCCCGGCCCGAGGCTCGCCAATTCGTCCGTTTGGACACGGCGGCGCTTAGAACCGGGCTAACGAATTCTTCCGGCTCCTCCGACGAGGCCGTACTCGGTGATTCATCCGCGAAATACGCCCTTCTCGCCGGCTCCGGCTCCCGCTCGGGCCTTGCCGCCTGAGGCGGCGGCTGGACAGTCCGCTCGGGACGTCTGCGAGCCTCTCCCCCGAAGTCCGGCATCCGATTCGTGGACCGTTTCTCTAGCGGAGATTTGCGAAAGAACAAAAAGTACGCAATCCCGATAATGATGATCACAAACTGAAAATTAGAGGTCAGGAACGTAATGAGCTGCTCCAAGGCGCTCCCTCCTTCCTGCTTGGCGCGGACGAATTACGACTTCTTTGGTCCGTCTCCGCCGAGCAAATCGCTCTGACCGCCGATCGAGCCTCTCATCTGCGTATCCGCTTCGATATTTTTGAGGTTCATGTAATCCATGACGCCGAGATTGCCGGATTTCAGCGCGGCTGCCATCGCGAGAGGAACTTCCGATTCCGCTTCGACGACCTTCGCCTGCATCTCGACGACGCGCGCCTTCATCTCCTGCTCTTGAGCGACGGCCATTGCGCGGCGCTCCTCCGCCTTCGCCTGCGCGATGCGCTTGTCGGCTTCGGCCTGCTCGGTCTGCAGATGAGCGCCGATATTTTTGCCGACGTCCACATCGGAGATGTCGATGGACAAAATTTCAAATGCCGTTCCCGCATCCAAGCCTTTGCTCAGAACCGTCTTCGAGATCAGATCGGGGTGCTCTAGCACGTCCTTATGAGATTCCGACGCACCGTTCGTACTGACGATCCCTTCGGCAACACGGGCAAGCACAGTCTCTTCCCCGGCGCCGCCGACGAGGCGATCGATATTCGCTCGCACCGTAACTCTGGCGCGAACTTTGACTTCGATCCCATTTTTCGCTACGGCGGATACGACAGGGGTTTCAATGACTTTCGGGTTAACGCTCATCTGTACCGCTTGCAGCACGTCACGTCCGGCCAGGTCGATCGCTGCGGCCCGTTCGAACACAAGCGGAATATTGGCGCGTTGAGCCGCGATCAGCGCGTTGACGACGCGGTCAACGTTGCCCCCCGCAAGGTAGTGGCTTTCCAACTGATTGATGTGCAGGCCGAGTCCGGCTTTCGACGCTTTGATCAACGGATTGACAATCCGGCTCGGTACGACGCGCCGCAGCCGCATGGCCACGAGCGTGATGATGCTGATTCGAACTCCGGCGGCCAGCGCCGAAATCCACAGCATAAACGGGAAAAAGCTCATAAAGACCGATACTCCGATCACAACAAGGGCAATAATGACAAAAATCTGAATATCCGCACCGCTCATAACATACCTCCGACAGTTTATTTGTGAACCTTAACAAAAAGCCCGCTTTTGGCGTCAGACGTCTTTGTTTAAATTCGCCGGGCTTCCCGGAATTTCCTTTACGACGATGCGGGTTCCGTCCACCGCCGTCACCTGGACCGCTCTGCCCGACTCGACGAATTCCCCGGATGTAATGACGTCAAGCCTCTGGCCGCCGATTTCGGCGATTCCCGAGGGGCGCAGCAGCGATACGGCCGTACCGGTCTGCCCGACCCAATGCTCGCGCGACTCCTGAGGGACGAAGCCTTTGTCCGCAGTCAGCGAATCCTTCAGAATGAACCGGTTCCACACGCCCCGCCTGCGGAAAACGTACACGACGATGCCGACGACAACCGCCGCCACGAGGACCGCGATGCCGAGCGTCCGCAGCGCATTGCCCGTATCGTAAGCCCCCATCGTAATGCCGACGATAACGGATATAGTACCGAGTATGCCCAAAATTCCGAAGCTTGGAACGAAAATCTCGAGTACGAGCAGGCCGATGCCGAGCAGGAATACGACCAGCGATTCCATTCCGGCGAAGCCGGCGATCGATTGCCCGAAGAAATACAGCCCGAAGGCGATCAGCCCGGTAATGCCGGGAGCCCCGAAGCCGGGCACGAGCAATTCGATGGCGATGCCCGCAATCCCGATAACGAGCAGCAGCAAGCTGATGCCGGGAGAGGTGAGGAACTCCGACACGCGCTCCGCAAGCGACGGCTTGACTTCAACGATCGTTCGATCCGACAACCCTTTCCAAGCGACCACTTCTTCGACCGTGCTCGCCAGCTTGTCGGCGTACCCGACCTTAAACGCATTTTCCGCGCTAAGCGAAATAATCTGTCCTTGACTGCTCTTCTCCCCGATCTCCTCCATCTCGACGACCCGATTCGGATCGACCATGCCGATGGCGATGTTCGGATTGCGCCCGTTCATCTCGGCCGCCGAACGCATCTGCTCGCTCCAGAACGAGACGAGCTTCGGATTTTCGACCGCGTTGCCCGCTCCGTCCACGATCATGGCCGCGCCGATCGTCGAGCCCGGAGCCATCGCGATGCCTCCGGCGTTCAGGGACAGATAAGCGCCGGCGGATGCCGCCTTGCCCGTAACGAAGGCGACCGTCGGAACGGACGCTTCGCGAATGCGCTTGCCGATATCTTCGGCCGTATCCAGTCGGCCGCCGGGCGTGTCGACGTCGAGAATGACGAGGGACGCTTTCGCTTCTTCGGCTTCGTTAAGCGCCCGCTCGAGGAACGAGGCCAGTCCGCTCTGCACCGTCTGCTGGACGGGAATGACGTACACGGAGCCTGCCGAAGGCGTCTCTGCCGCCCGGGCAACGCCCGACGCGATCCCCAGCAGTTGGAAGACGCCCAGCAGCGCCAGCGCGGCAAGCCCGATCCGCGCTCTCCACGGCATTCGAGCCTTCCGTAATGTCGTAACGCCCATACTTTTCCATCCTCCTTATCTGAATCATCCCACATACTCTATATTACGATTCGACAACCGATACGTTTCATTCCTGCCAAAAGAGGTTGTTCAAAAAGTCCGCTTTTGATCACGAAGTATCTCGGGATGCGGATTCGACATCGAATCTTGAATTCAGCCGGTTCTTCCGGTACTCACGTAGATTTGACTACGCTAAGCGATCGCTTCCTCATAACCGGTCTTCATCCAACCTTCCAGGATGCATGGGCGAGCAGTTCGCCGTAAGGCGAACGACCAGCCTCGGTGCTGAAAACCGGACTTTTTGAACACGCACTAAAAGCAAAAAGCACCCCCATTGCGGGAGTGCCTGTCTGTCATGTCCGGATTATTGCAGAGATTGCTGGACGATTGCGTTGACGAGCTTGCCGTCTGCAACGCCTTTCACCTTGGGCATAAGCGCGCCCATCAATTTCCCGAGGTCGGCTTTAGAAGAAGCACCGGTTTCTTGCATGGTCTGTACAACGATTGCTTTGATTTCTTCTTCTGTAAGCTGTCGCGGTAGATATTCGGAGATGATCTCAATTTCTGCCCTGACATTGCTTACGAGATCTTCCCGGCCGCCCTTCTCGAAGTCCAGCAGGGAATCGCGTCGTTGCTTGAGTTCACGGCTCAATATATTAAGCGTCTCGTTATCGTCAAGCGGCCGGCGCAGCTCGATTTCATGATTTTTGATCGATGCCCGAACCATGCGAATCGTCTGGAGACGAAATTTCTCCCCAGCCTTCATCGCTTGCTTCATGTCATCATTCAATCGCTCCGCAAGATTCATGAGTGCGGATTCCTCCTAGTACTTCCGTTTACGCGCAGCTTCGGATTTCAGCTTCCGTTTCACGCTTGGCTTTTCGTAATGTTTACGTTTCTTCACTTCCGCGAGAACGCCATCTTTGGCAATGGAACGCTTGAAGCGGCGGAGTGCAGCGTCGATTGTTTCATTTTTTCGTACTTTTGTTTCGGCCACCTGTTTTCCCTCCCTCCGCAACAGACCCAACACGGTTATCAAACTATATTATATGTGATGAGGAAAGGCAGTGTCAACTTGGGCCGAGCAATAAATACGAAACGTTCGGCGCTAAGTTTTTCCTTCGCTCAAAACTCCGGATTATCGACTTTAACCTTGCCCCTGCGCGTTCAGCGGACCCAGCGTCTCGCCGCCGAGAATGTGCCAGTGGATATGGAACACCACCTGCCCGGAATCGCGTCCGCAGTTGTTGATCAGACGGTAGCCGGACTCCCCAAGGCCCGCTTCTTGGGCGATCGTCTTGGCGGACAGCAGCAAATGTCCGAGCAACGCTTGATCTTCCGGCTCGCAGTCGTTCATCGTCGCGATGTGCTTCTTGGGAATGACGAGCAGATGAACCGGAGCCTGCGGCTGAATGTCGTGAAAAGCGTAGACGAGATCGTCTTCGTACACTTTGCGGGAAGGAATCGTTCCTTCGACGATTTTGCAAAATAAACAATCCGACACTGGACGCACCCCTTAACGATTTGGCATATGCATCCATCATACCGCATCGGCCCCCTCCCCGTCCAATGGACAAGGACCTGCGGCTGTCGCCGCAGGCCCCTGCCGCTCGGGCTTGCCGTTTACCAGTAGTACGGCAACAGGGAGATCGCCGCCAAACCGGCCAGCGGCAAAATCAGCCTGTTGAACCTGCGCGGACGGTAAGGGTAGAACCCTCCTCCGAACGGCGGATAGAACGGCGGCGGGAAAAATCCGCGCATCGGCTCCACCGAGCCCGGAACGGCCAGACACAGCCACTCGTCGTCTACGTGCTCCACGATGCCGTCGTAACAGAACCCGTCCGCGGCCTGAACTTCGACATAACGGTGCATATGGGATTCGCACGTCTTTTTCGTCACGTTCTTGGCGACCGGCTTCGGCATAGGCATCGGATGGCTTCCGTGATGCCCTTTGGGCGCATGCTCCTGCGCGGGTTTCGGCGCAGGCTGCGGAGCCGGTTGCGGCGTCGGCTTTGCTTTTTCCATGAGCATTCTCTCCTTGGGCGCCTGTTTCCCCAACATCATATGCGAACATGGGCGAATGGCTACATGGAAACGCGCAAAATGGGCTCGGACGTCAACTCCGGCCGCTCAAGGCCGAAGCGAGCTCGCGAAGCTTGACGGACGCTTGGAGAGCGTGCGGCTTCCACTCGCCCAGCGTCGTCATCTGGCGGAACCCGGCTTCGCCCGAAGGGGCGCGGAACCCTTTCAGCGCTTCTTCGATGTCTGCCGCGCCGTCCCGGACGTCCGTCAGAAAAGCGATTTCCGCGTCCGTCAGCGGAGCGCCGCTCTCGCCGATCGTCGCCAGCGGGCTTTCCGCCCCGATGACGGCGTTCGCCGCCTCGAGAATCGGCTTGGACGCCTCCTCGCGGGATTGCCCCGACGCTGCGCTCTCGGCCTCGATAAATAGGGCGAGCGCTTCCGAGCCCGACAATCTGGCCTCGGCGAGCTGCTTGGCGGCGCGTATTCTCTCCGCTTCCGTCTTCGCGACGAGGAATCCTTCGGAGCCGTCGCGAAGACGTTCCGCGAACAGCTGCGCGTGCACGTACCGCTCGGCGAGGCGCTGTCCGCGGTCGGTTTTGAGCGACTGCTCCTCCAGCATGTATTTCGAATACCCCAGTATGACCAGCGTCATCAGAACGACGATCGCGATCAGCATCCCGCCTATCGTATACGAGATTTGCTTTTTGCTTTTGTTTTCGGCGTTGGCCGACATGGCTCATCCTCCTGCAACTTTTTTGTTTCGACGGTTCAGGTTACACGAACGACATGGCCTCCGTCGAAGAAGTAGACGTACGTTTCCTTGACCGGCATGCCCGCGATTCCGCTCGCCGCTTCGGCGTACCGCTCCACTTGGAACCGGTGCTTCTCCGCCGCTTCGTCGGCATTCCGCCCTTTCAGCGCGTCCGTCTTATAGTCGACGAGCACGAGTCCGTCTTCCTCTTCGAACAAGCAGTCGATAACCCCCTGTATGATTACGGTTTCCCCCGCTTCCGGTTTCAGCGCCCCGGGGTGGAGAGCGGCGGCGTCCAGCCCGTACGTGAACGGAACCTCGCGCCACACCCTGGCCGAACCGCGCATTCTTTCGTACAGAGAAGAGCCGCAGAACGCCGCCACGGAAGCCGCCTCGATGCCCGCTCTCTGCTCGGCCGACAAAATCCGCCTTTCAACAAGCCGGCCAAGCATCTCTTCGATTCGTCCGAGGGACGCGTCCCCGCCGAGCGGCAGATGCTGCATGACGAGATGGTACGCCGTTCCCCGTTCGGCCGGAGTCAGCTGCTTGGCGGACATGAACCGCGGACGGCGAAGCCGGAACGCGGCCGCGGACGGCTGCGGCTCCTCTTCTTCCGCCAGCCGCTCGCGCCATTCGTCGGGCACGCCCTCCGTCTCTGCCGCCGGAACGGGCGGAAAGGCCGGCAGCGCGGCTCCGTCGCGGCGAAGCTTCAGCGCCGTAATCGACGTTTTCGCCGCCACTTGAGATGCAGTCTCGTGCGGATAGCGCCAAGACAGCGCTCGATCGATCCGCTCGGCCAGACGGAAGGCTCCCGCTCCGACCGGCTCTCCGCTGACGACGGCGTTCCACAGCCGATCCTCGTCCGGAGCAGCCTCCTTCGCTTCGGACGTGCGCAGCGTATAAGCCGAAGACGGCTCGACGCGGAAGATCCATCTGTTCGAAGGATCGGCATGCCCGTCCGCCAGCATCGCAGCCGGACCGAGCCAGTCCAAATACTTGGCGGCTGCGGCGACCGCGTGCGGAGGCAGGCCGTCCTCGGCCATCGCGGCCGTTTCGGCCCATTGCTCCCGCATCTTGAACGCGTCCTTGCTCGTCCCGATCAGATACAGCTTCTCCTTCGGCCGGGTCAGCGTGACGTACAGCACGCGCATCTCTTCGGCCAACATCTCGGCCGCAAGCTTCCTGCGGATGGCCAGCTGCGGAAGCGTCGGATAGGTGACCCGGGTGTCGCGCTCGTACACCCGCGGACCGAAGCCGAGCTTCTTGTGCTTCAGGAACGCTCCGTTCAAGTCCCGGCGGTTGAAATTACGGCCGAGCCCCGCCGCGAACACGACGGGAAATTCAAGCCCTTTGCTCCGGTGGATCGAGACGATCCGGACGACGTTCTCGCTCTCGCCGAGCGCTCTTGCCGCCCCCAGATCCGCGCCGGTATCGCGCATCCGGCCGAGAAACCGCAGGAAGCGGAACAGCCCGCGGAACCGGGAGGAACGCTCGTACTGGACCGCGCGGTCCACGAGCGCCCGAAGGTTCGCCTGACGCTGCCCGCCCCCGGGCAAGCCGCCGACGAAGTCGTAGTAGCCGGTCTCCCGGTACAGCATCCACAGCAGATCGCCGAGCGGCTCCCTTCTGGCGAAATCGCGCCACTCCTCCAGCTTGCGCAGAAAATCCGCCAAGGCGCGGCGAACGTCCGGTCCCAGCAGCGCCGCGGCTTCCTCGCCGCCGCGAGCGGCCTCTGTCGCCGCCTCCCAGAACGGACTCCGCCTGCGCGCGAGTCGGATGCGCGCCAAGTCCTCGGCCGATAGGCCGCCGATCGGCGAGCGCAGCACGCCCGCGAGCGGAATGTCCTGGCGCGGATTGTCGATGACGGACAGCAGCGACAGCACGGTGTCCACTTCCGTCGCCGCGAAATATCCGGTCGCCAGATCCGCGTACGCCGGAATGCCGGCCGCCTTCAGCTCCTCGATGATCGTCGGAGCCAGCGCGGACACCGCCCGCAGCAAAATAACGATGTCCCGATACTGCACCGGCCGGTGCAGCTTCGCTTTGGCGTCGTATACCGCGAACGGCGGCCGCTGATCTTCCTCGCCGCCCGTTCCCATCAGCTTGCGGATCTCGTCCGCGATGCACCTCGCTTCGAGCTGCGCCGCTTCCAGGTCCTCCGTCTCCTCGGAGCCGCCTTCTTCGGCGCCCGCCTCGTCTTCCGGCGCGCTCCCGGCATCCGGCCCTGCCGGCTGCTGCGGGGCGTCCTCCCCGTCTTCGCTCGTCCTCGATGCGGCTCTGTCCAGCAAAATCATCTCGACGGCGTACGGATTCGGCCCCCCCGGTTCGACTTCGGGGTAGCCGTCGCTGTATTTCAGCTCCGCCTGCTCGTCGTAATCCATCTCCCCGACCGGCTCGCGCATGATGAGCCGGAAGACGTGGTTGGCCGCCGCGAGAATTTCCCTGCGGCTGCGGAAGTTGCGCGCCAGGTCGATGCGCAGCCCCGACTCGCCCTCCAGGCTTCCGGCATCCGTCATCTCCGGTCCGTAAGGCGCGTAAGTTTTGTACTTCTCCAGAAACAGCCCCGGCTCCGCCAGACGGAACCGATAGATGCTCTGCTTGACGTCTCCCACCATAAACACGTTGCCGGGATCTCGCCTGGCGATCAACGACACGATCGCTTCCTGAACCTCGTTCGTATCCTGGTATTCGTCGAGGTAGATTTCCGCGAACCGGTCGCGAAAGCCGAGCGCCGCAAGCGAAGGAGCGCTGTTGTCCGGGGTCGAGGAAGCGTCGCGCAAAATGCGCAGCGCGTAATGCTCCAGATCCCCGAAGTCCAGCAGCCCTTTCGCCCGCTTCGCCTGCTCGTAGCGCTCTCCGAACCGGATCGCCAGCTCGGCCAGGCTCTCCATCTCCGGAGCCAGCTCGCGCAGCTCCTCGGCGTATTGCTCCGGCGTGCGGACGAGCCACTCCTCGGCCAGCTTGCCGGCCGCTTTCTTCGCCGAATCCCGCAGCGATTTGACCCGCTCGATCAGCGCCGGGTCGTACTCGTCGCCTTTGCACGCCTTCAGCCTGCCGAACCGGATGCCGGCTACGGCGGCCTGCCACGCTTCCCACGAGCCTGACGCGAACGCCGCCGACGCTTGCTCCAGGCCGTCGATGTCGGCGAAGAGCGTCTCGATGTACGGCTCCGGCCCTCCCTGCTCATGGGCGACCCGAAGCGCGACGCGCAGCAGCTGCAGCGCGCCCTGAAGCAGCAGCGCCGCATCGTCGCGCAAGCTCTTGACCCAGAGCGAGCCGAGCAGCTCCTCTGCGTCCGCCGCTCGGAACCGCGCAGCCGTCTCGCGCAGCCAATGCTCCGGCCACGGGTGGCTTCCCGCGAATTCGTGCAGCTCGAGCACGAGCCGGTGAAGCGGCTCGTCGCTGCGCTCGCCGCCGAACCGGTCGGCAAGGGCGGCCATTTCGCCGTCCCCGCCCTCGGCCGCGTACCGCTCCTCGAACAACTCGTCGAGCGTATCCATCCGCAGCAGTCCCGCCTCGGTGTCGTTGGCCATCCGGAAGCCCGGATCGAGCTCGATGAGAGGCGCGTAGCGCTCCACCACTTCCAGGCAGAACGAATGCAGCGTCGTCACCGAAGCCCGCGGCAGCAGCGCGATCTGCCGTCGCAGATGCTTCGAGTCCGGATTCCGCTCCAGCGCGTCCTCGAGCGCATGGCGAATCCGCTCCTTCATTTCCGCAGCCGCCGCTTTCGTGAACGTCGCGACGAGCATCGCGTCCACGTCCAGCGGGCGGCTCTCGTCGGCGATGCGCGATATGATCCTTTCGACGAGCACCGCGGTTTTGCCGGAGCCTGCGGCGGCGGCCACGAGCAGATTCGAGCCTTCCGCCGCGATCGCCGCCCACTGCTCGTCCGTCCAACGGCTTTCCGCCGGTTTCTCCGGCCATTGTTGCCATTGCTTCACAGCGGTTCGTCCCTCCTTGCCTCAAGCGCCAGCCGTCTCCACAGTTGCTCGCGGTCGGCCGCCTTGCTTAAAGTCTGATACCCGTTGCCCTCGACCTGGCTGTCGAAATGGCATACGGGGCGATAGTCGCAGAACGCGCATGGGCTGCGCTTGTCCATCCGATAAGGCGCGATCGCCACGTCTCCGTCCGCGATCCGCTTGCCGATCCGGCGAATTTGCGAGCGGACCGAGCCCCGCAGCACTTCCCATTCGCTCTCGCTTGCCACTTGAGAGCGCGCCGAGAACGTGCCGTCCTTCTTGAACTCGACCGGAACGACGGCCGATTTGCCCGCATCGGCCAACGTTTCGTCCATCAGCTTGACCGACTCCCCGTTCGCCAACAGCAACCCCTGCATCCGGTACTGCTTGAACAAGGCGTTCCTAGCCTCCTCCGGAGACAGCCCGTTCGCCGTATTGAGCAGCGGATTTTGCACGTGAAAATAAAGCACGCCCGCCGGCTTCGCCGGACGGCCCAGCCAATGCGGGGCATGCGTCACGACGACGTCGAGATAGGTAAGCATCTGCAGCGACAGTCCGTGCGCCACCTCGTCCAGCTTCAGCTTCGTCGCGCTGGACTTGTAATCCAGAATGCGCAGCAAGAGGCCCGCCGACGATTCGGCCGCGTCCACGCGGTCGATCTTGCCGACGATGTCCATCCAGCGCGATGAATCCAACGGGAGCGACAGCGCGGGCAGCAGGCCGTCCGGTCCGAAGCTCAGCTCCAGCCCCACCGGCTTGAACGCTGACAACGCCGCATGCTCGCCCAGCATCGCGGACGCCTTCGTCACGATATCCCGCAGCTTGCGCGCCATCACTTGATGACGATGAGAGGACAGCAAAATTTGCGATTGCACGCGGGGCAGCAGCTTGTCCACCGCGGCGGCAGCCTCGAGCTGCCATCTGGACGCGTCCATTCCGGCCGGGCCTTCGGCGAACAGCTTCTCGGTTGTCTGCCGCAGCGCCGCATGAAACAGCTGCCCGATATCGGGCGATTCGACCCGGTACAGACGCCGCTCCTGCAAACGCAGTCCATGCACGGCGAAATGCTGGAACGGGCAGGCGATGAACCGCTCCATCCTCGACACGCTGGCCAGCAGCCGGTCCCCATACAGCAGACGGCTCGTCTCCGGCGACAGCGGCTTCTCTTCATTCGTATAGCTCAAGGAACCGATCAGCGAACGCAGCCTCGGCTTCCACTCTTCGCGTCCGAGCAGCCAGTCGTAGACCGCCCACCAGCCCGGCGCCATCGCCTCGCCCTGACGCCAGCTGCGCAGCCGGTTGAGCAGATGGGTCATCGCCCTTCCCGGTTGGGCGGCGTATGCGAGCTGTTCGTCCTCCGGCTGCGTTCCTTGCGGCTCGGCCGCGACAGTCTGCACCGGGATGCCCGGGAACCGCTTGCGCAGCTTGCCGATCCATTGCGACGGCAGCAGCGTCTGCCCTTCCTCGTTCGCGATCGGGTAGCTGATCCACAGGTGGCGCGACGGCGTCGTCAACGTCAAATAAGCCAGAAACTCCTCGTCAAGCAGCCGCCTTCGGGCCCCCGGAGCAAGCTTAAGCCCCGCCGACGCCAGCCTGTCCCGCTCTTCTTCCGCAAGCAGACCGTTCTCGGGAATGCGCATCGGCAGGACGCCGTCGCTGGCGCCGAGCAAGTAGACGATCCGAACGCGGTCCGATCTCGTCCGCTCGGGACTGCCGATCAGCACGCCGTCGAGCGACGGCGGCACGGCGCCCAGCTTCAACTCCTCCAGTCCGGAGTCGACCATGCCCGCGAACAGTTCCAGATCCGGCGGCTGCTCGCCCATCAGCTCGACCAACTGATCGAGCAAGTAGACGACGCCGTCCCACAGCGGACGATGAACCGCCATCCGGTCCGGACGTCCCGCAAGCTCGTCCTGCTTCGTCCAGCTCTCGAGGCGATCCGCCGCTCCCGTCTCTTCCAGAAACAGATAGACGGCTTCGCACAGCTCCCTGACCGAGCCCGACGCCTTCAGCCGCCCTTCGAGCGCCAGCAGCGGCTTCAGCAGGGCGTCGCGCACTTCCCGCAGCGCCCCCATCTCCCGCTCAGCCGCGGAACCGGGCTCCGATTCGTCCTCGATATCTCCGCCGTAAAGCGGAAACCACGCTTGTTCAGCATGCCAGCGCCAGCCGTCGATTCCCGCGGCCAGCGCGTAATTTTCCAGCCGGTCGACCTCGTCTCTCGTCACTCTTCGCTCCGGCGTGTCCAGCAGATCCGTCTTTGCGCAGCGGAACACCGCTTCCGCCTTCCAACCCCCGGTCACGCACTCGAGCGCCGAGCGCACGAATTCAACGAACGGGTGATGCGAGACGCCCGCCTTGCCGTCCAGGAAATGCGGAATGCCGTAATCGTTCAGTACCGCCTCCAGCAAGTCGGCGTAATCGTCAAGCTTGCGCGCGAAGACGGCCATATCCCGCCAGCGGCTGCCATCTTCCCGGACTCTGCGCAGCATGTCCCGGGCGACGGCTTCCGCCTCCGTCCGTCGATTGGCCGCCTCGCGCAGCGACAGCCCGCAGCTCGGGTGCTCCGGCCGCAGAATATCCGACTCTCCGCCCCAGCGCTTCCGATTCTCCCAGTTCCGCTCCAGGAAAGCGAGCATCGGGTTGTCGCGGAAACGCGGAGCTACTTCCGGCTCCAGCACGGTCGGCGCTTCCACGGCAACGCCAGAAGCCTGAGCCAGCTCGCACAGCTGAGCGGAAGTTTCCGCCGTCGGATGGAACAGATCCAGCTCGTCCGGCCTCTCTCCCGCCCCGTACGGGCGATCGACGCAGAGCGCGACGCTGACCCGCTCCGCCTTGGCCAGCAGCGCTTCGATGACCGCGAATTCGCCTGGCGTAAACCCATTAAATCCGTCCATCCAAATTTCGGCGCCCGACAGCAGCGCCGAATGCTCCGCCCCCCGGGCAAGCCACCCCAGCATGTCCTCTCCGTCCAGCCAATGCCCGGACAGCTCCCGCTCCATGTCGCCGTAGATCAGAGACAAGTCGTGCAGCTTGTCCGCGAGCATCTCGCCTTCCTTCGCTCCGCTCGCGCCGCGCGCCGCGGCTTCGGCGTGGTCCGCCAGCTTTGCGCCGTCGATGCCGTACCGCTTCATCTCCGTCAGCAGCTCGTTGATGCCGGCGATCAGCCCGGACTCCCCTTTGCCGCCGCGGAACAATCTCAAACTCTCTCTTCTTGCCTCGAGCACTTTATGTAGAAGCATCGCTTTGCCGTTATCGTGAATCGGCACGACCGCCGAGCCGCCCGTCTCCTGCATGACGCGGAACGCCAGCCTGCGGAAGCTGAGCACTTGCGCTCTCATAAACCCATTTAAGCCCGGCGTCGTCGCCATCGCGTATTCCGCCTGGAAGGTCGCCTGCTCGGGCACGAGCAATATGAGCGGCGCTCCAAGCGGAGCTTCCTTCAGCCTGCTCCTGATTTCGTCCAGGCACAGGCGGGTCTTGCCGCTCCCGGAGCGCCCCGTAATCAGCCGTAACGTCATGCGTTTCCCTCCGCTTTCTATTAAATCCGATTCATCCTCTATCTCGTTGAGTATTGTAACATATTTGAGAAAATGAAGAGCGGGCCTGCCATCCCCCAAATATTGCACAAATTATTGACGCCCCGTATTCTTACAAATTCCACTCCCCTTTTGGATAATCAACATTATACTTTTTGCACAATAGGTAAGGCGAACAATCCTTTATACTTTTATCACCGGCTGCGGCTAAACCGATCACCATATCTTTTTCTTTGTTGTATAAAGTTAAAAATATTCCCTGAGAAGGGCTGATGTTAACGATGGATTGGAACTCCGATAATGCAATATCACCCTCAATAGTTTTAGTAAGAACAACGAATAGACGTCCCGATTTCTTTGTTTCACTGAAACTTTCGTCTATATCAAGATGGTAGGGTAACTCCAGAGCATTTATTTTTTCAGCATAGTATTGCTGCAGTGCTTTCTGTTCTTTAACGGGAGGCATTGATCTTATTCTTTCATAGTTGTTTAAAATCCAAGGAGCCACAAAAATAAAAGCCATATAAAAGAGGATATTTACATAATAAAGCGGATTCCTCATTTTTCTGAATAACCATATACATGAGCCAACAAGGACTGCGAGTATTAACAGCAATAAGAACAGAGATCGCGTAAAAACAAAGGTGTCTTTGGTCGGCAGCCCTGCGTTGCTCGCTGTAAAAAGCATCGTGCCTAATAGGTAAAACGTAGAAAAACCCATCAAAGCGCTGATCGGCCAACATAAAATGGGGATGATATTTTTTAATAATTTTATTCCCAGCCCACTGACCGTCTTCATCGCTTTTTATCGCTCCACTTTTTCTCGTTTTCTCTTTTCAAATTTACCACTGATCTACTCTTGTGGATATAAATTCTATATGACAAGTTAGCAATAATGATCCAAATCTGAAGAATACCCATCTTTTATTCAAGCTGTCTCTAAAGATAATGATATGTTATTTGAAAAAAACTACGGCTGACCCATTCGCGGACATCCACTCGTAACATTGAAGTTCTTCACCAAGCGAGTTGCTCTAGAAAGTCGTGTAACGCCTCCTCTACGGTGCTCAAACGAGGGGGATTGTTCTAAGAAATCGAGTAACGTCACCCGATTGGCGGTCGAACGGAGGGCGTTGTTCTAAGAAATCGAGTAACGTCACCCGATTGGCGGTCGAACGGAGGGCGTTGTTCTAAAAAGTCGTGTAACGTCTCCCCCATAGTGCTCAAACAAAAAGCGTTGTTCTAAAAAAACGCACATCGGCACACCAGACTAGGCTCTGGCGAAGGCTGTATGTCAATTGAGCAGTGGTAGAAAAAATACTAAAAAACCAACAATCCACACGAGACCTGTCGCAGTCATGTGAATTGTTGGTTTATGATCTGGTTCCCCTTAACCAATCTCAAGTCCCTTCCGTCCGAGCTTCCTTCTTCTTGGCCCGCTCCAGGTCTTCGGCCAGCTCGTCCTTGATGCTCGTATCCGACAGCTTGACGCCGAAGCGGTAGGCGGAACGGACGATCAGATGGCCGGTCACGGGCGCCGTCAGGAAGACGAACACGATGCCCAGCAGCAGCCGTACGCTGAAGTAATTGTCGACGAACAGGAAATGAATGAACGTGCCGAGCAAAATAAACAAAATGCCGAGCGTTATGCTTTTCGTCGCGGCATGCGAGCGGTTGTAGACGTCGGGGAGCCGGATAAAGCCGAGCGAGCTGAGCGAGTTCATCAACGTTCCGATAATGACCATGACAAGCACGACCGCTTCAATGATTTCTTTTGCGCTCAATGACGACGCCCCTTTCCAAAAACTTGCACAACGCGACGGTGCTTAGAAATGCCAAAATGCCGATCAGCAAAATCGTTTCCAAATAAGCGTGCGAATTCAGCAGCATCGACAATACCGCTACGATCCCGATGACGTTGTAGCCGATCGAATCGAGCGCCAAAATGCGATCGGACAAGGACGGCCCCTTAATGACGCGATAAAGGGCGATGACGATGGACACCGTCAGCAGAAACATGGACAACTTGAGCAGCGTATCGAACATTAGCGCATCACCTCGATAATGACATCCTCCAGCTTGTTTTTCGTCTTAATGACCGACGGCTTGTTCCGCTTCACATCCATCGCATGAACGTACAGGATACCTTCCTCCGGAGCGATCTCCATGACGACGGAGCCCGGCGTCAGCGTCAGCAGGTTGACGAGCATCGCAAGCTCCCATTCCGTCTTCAGCTTCGTCTCCATCTTGAAGATGCCCGGCTGGATGTTCAGCCTCGGACGAATCACCTGACCGATTACGACGATGCTGGACATCATCAGATCGATCCCGAACAAGTAGATCAGTTTAAGGATGGCCCACAGCTTTCTTCCGTAGAAGGGGGTCGGAAAAAATCTTCTGAACGAATAGATAATGAAGAAGCCCAAAATAAAACCGATGGTGAACGTAAGCGTGTTCCATACGTCATGGAGCAGCATCCATACCATGGCGATCAGCAGATTAAGCAAAATTTGCATCGTCATCTCATATCACTTCCTTCTTCGGACCGCAACCGTCCGTATCCCTATGATAGTACCGCCTCGATATAGATGGACGGATCCACGAGCGGTTCGACGGCTTGACGAACGTAAGCCAAGATCTCCTCCGCGCCCAGACCGAAGCCGACAACGAGAGCGGCCAGAATCAAGCTCGGCAGCAGCGCTCCCTTGCCCGTCGACTTCTCCTCGCCTTCGCTCAGAAGCGTCTCTCCCCAGAAGCTGTTGATGAACACCTTCATGACCGAGTACAGCACGAGCAAGCTTGACAGCAGACCGAGGGCCACCAGGACGAACGCCTTCGCCTGCACGCCGCCTTGGAGAATCATCACTTTGCCTACGAAGCCGCTGAGCGGCGGAACCCCCGCAAGAGCCAGGGCGGACAGGAAGAACAGCCAGCCGAGTATCGGACGGAAGTGGATGAGACCGCTGATCTCGCGAAGCTTGTCGGTGCCTGCGATGCTGATGATCGCCCCCCCGAGAATAAAGATCAGCGCCTTGGCGATCATATCGTGGATCAAATAGTAGACGGCCCCGCTCAAGGCGGCTTCCGAAGCGACGCCTACGCCGAACAGGATAAAGCCGACCGACACGATGACGTTGTAAGCCAGAATCTGCTTGATCCGCCAGTAGGCGATGACGCCCAGCGCTCCGAGGAGCATCGTCAACCCTGCAAGCCACATCATGATTTCGTGCGTGATTTGAGGTTGATGGGGGAAAATCAGCGTAAATGTGCGTATGATGCTGTAAATGCCCACCTTGGTCAGCAGAGCGGCGAACAGAGCGGCGATCGGCGCCGGCGGCGCGCTGTACGATCCCGGAAGCCAGAAGAAGAGGAACAGCGCGGACTTCAGCCCGAATACGGTAAGGAACAGCAGCGAGACCGTCGTCGTGAGACCGTCCTGTCCGAGCTCGGCGATCCGCTGGGCGATGTGCGCCATGTTGAGCGTTCCGGTAATCGAATACAAATACGCGATGGCGATGACGAACAAGCTCGACGCGATAATGTTGATGACGATGTACTTGATTGTCTCCCGCAGCTGGATTCTGCCTCCGCCCAGGCTGAGCAAGACGTAGGAAGCCAGCAGCATCACTTCGAAGAAGACGAACAGATTAAAGATATCCCCGGTCAAAAACGAACCGTTAACTCCGCACAGCAAAATCATCATAAGCGGAAACGCGTAATTTCTTTTGCGCTCGTCGTCGAGCGCGTGAAAGGCGTAGAGCAGGCAGGCGAGCGTCACGACGGACGAAATGGTGACGAGAATGGCCGCCAGCATATCCGCGACGAGCGGAATGCCGTAAGGCGCTTCCCAGCCGCCCACGTGCAGCACCTGTATGCCGTCCTTGGACACGGTATGCGCGAGCAGCGCCGAGAAGATCAGCGTGGCGAGCGTCCCCGCGGTCGCCAGCCCCATCTGGAGCCGAATGCGGTAACGGACGAAAAATAGCAGCACGCCGAACAGCAACGGCGTGACGATCGGTAACACGGCCAGATTAGTCATTTTCTTGTCCCCTTAACTGCTCCACATCGTCCGTGCCATGCTCTTTGTAAGTGCGGTAAGCCAGCACGAGAGAAAATGCGGTAAGCGAAAAGCTGATCACGATGGAAGTCAGAATGAGCGCCTGCGGCACGGGGTCGGTGTAGCTCTCCGCTTCTTCCCCGAGCAGCGGGGCGGCGCCGCGTTTCAATCCGTTGATCGCCATGAGCATAATATGGACGCCGTGCGTAAACAACGACATCCCCATAATGATGCGCAGGAGGGTTTTGCTTAAGATCAGATAAGTGCCGACGGTGAACAGAACGCCTGCGGTAATCGTCATTAAAGTTTCCATATTACATATCCTCGCTAATGCTTCTAATAATCGTCATCGTCGTGCCGATAACGGCCAAGTAGACGCCAAGATCGAATACCAGAGCGCTGCCGAGGCCCGTCTTGCCCAGAAGTGGCAGATCGACGTACCGGTACACCTGGGTCAGGAACGGCACGTCCGCCACGATGGCCCCGATGCCGGTCAGCAGAGCCATCAGAACGCCGATCGCTCCGATCACCTTGAAGTCTACCGGAATGATTTCCTGGATCGTCTCCACGTCGAACGCCACGTAGAGCAGCATCAGCGCAGACGCGGTAATCAAGCCGCCGATGAATCCCCCTCCGGGGTTATGGTGCCCGGCAAACAAAATGTAGATCGAGAACGTCATGATGATAAATACGAGCACTTTGGCCGCCGTCTGCAAAATCAAATCCGAGAATTTCAACGCTTTTCCCTCCTCGACTTGCGGAGATTGATCAGCGTATAGACGCCTATGCCCGCGGTAAACAGAACGACGCTCTCCAGCATCGTATCGAAAGCGCGAAAGTCGACGAGAATCGAGTTGACCATATTGCGGGCTCCCGAAAGCTCATACGAATTCAGGAAGAAGTGCGAAATCGGCTTGAACGGATTCGTGCTTTGCGCCGAAATTCCGATCAGGGTAAACACCGTCCCGACGCCGATGGAGATGAGCAGGTTGGACACCTTCACGCGAATTCGGACGACTTCCGTCTTCAGCTTCGGAAGGAAGTAGAAGCACAGCAGGAACAGAGCGGTCGTGATCGTCTCCACGACGAGCTGCGTAAGAGCCAGATCCGGCGCCCGGAAAATGACGAACAGCAGCGATACCAGATAACCTACCGCGCCCACCCCGATGATCGACGTCAGCCTGGAGTTGACGAACAGGACAAATCCGGAAGATACTGCGATGGATACGGCCAGCAGGTACTCGTGCCATTCGATGACCGCGTTGGTGGACGGGTCGATGGCGAACGCCCGCTGAAGCAGGAACGAGCCCCCGACGACGATGATGACGAACGTGAAAATGTAACTGAGATAGCTGTGAAGAAAACCGTTCATATAGAAGTTCGTAACCCGGGCGGACAGCCGCTCCGCTCCCGTTAATCCCTTGTCGTACATATGGTTGAAATCGAACTTGCGCGGCAGGTTGTAGTAGATGTCCGACCACTTCTTGTACGTCTTGTACAGCAGCGACCCCATCACGACGATGCCGACGGTCATGAACAGCTCGGTATTGAAACCGTGCCAAGGTTTGATATCGACTTCGAAAACTTCTCCCGGCTGCAGCAGGCTCGGCAAGACGGAGCGCATCGCCGGCTCCAGAAGGGTGTAGGAAATCAGATTCGGGAAGAAGAAGATCACGAGCACGAGAGTCGCCAGCACGATCGGAGAAACCAGCATGCCGGCAGGCGCTTCGTGCGGCTTCTTGTCCAGACGCTCCGGACGGTAGGTGCCCGTAAACGTCTTGAACACGAACACGAGGCAGTACACGAAAGTAAATACGCTGGCGAGCCAGGCGACGATCGGCAGCAATACGACCCATTGATCGATATGCTGGTAGGCGGTAAGCACGCCTGTGAAGAACATTTCCTTGCTCAGGAAGCCGCTGAACGGCGGAAGACCCGCCATCGACAGGCCGCCGATGATGGTCAAGGAGAACGACACCGGCATGAGGCTCAGCAGACCGCCAAGCTTGCGGATATCGCGGGTTCCCGTCTCGTGGTCCAATATGCCGACGACCATGAAGAGGGAGCCTTTGAAGATGGAGTGATTAAACAGATGGAAGACGGCCGCCAAGATGGCGCCCGAGAACAGCATCGCCTGCGCTTCGTAATTCGTATGCAGCGCGAGCGATCCGATGCCCAGGAGCGACATGATCAGACCGAGCTGGCTGATCGTCGAGTAAGCCAGCAGCGCCTTCAAGTCGAACTGCCGGATCGCCATGAACGCGCCCCAGAACAAGGTTACGATCCCGATGATCGTAATGATCCAGAACCAGCTCATATGTCCTCCGAACACCGGGGTCATGCGCGCGACCAGGTACACTCCCGCTTTGACCATCGTCGCGGAGTGCAAATACGCGCTGATCGGCGTGGGAGCTTCCATCGCGTCCGGAAGCCAGATATGGAACGGAAATTGAGCGGATTTCGTAAACGCGCCGAGCAGCACCAGCAGCATCGCCGGAATGAACAGCGAATCGTTCACGATGACTTCCTTCATGGCGACGATCTCGCGAATGCTGAACGTCCCCGCCGCCGAACCCAGCATCAGGAAGCCGAGCAGCATGGCGAATCCGCCCGTCACGGTGATCAGCATCGCCTTTTGCGCGCCGTAGCGGGATCTTTTTCTCTGGAACCAATAAGCGATAAGCAGGAAAGACGAGACGCTCGTCGCCTCCCAGAACACATACAGCACCATGAGATTGTCGGACAATACGATTCCGAGCATCGCTCCCATAAATACGAGCAAATAGATATAAAAATTATGTAACGCTTCGCGCTCTTTGGACATGTAATATATGGAGTATACAATGACCAAAAATCCGATGCCGGTAATGATGAGAGCGAACAGCATCGATAGTCCGTCCAGGTGCAGATCGAAGCGGATGCCTAACGAGGGAATCCAGGATAAGGATTGGAACAAGGGGGCCGAGCCTGAACGAAGCGGAAATTGGGCGGCAAAATAAACAAACAGCAGCAACGGAACGATAAGGACGAACCAGCCCGTATGAACGCGGGGCAGCTTCTTGAAAAATAGAGGCACGAAGACGGTGTACAGAAAAGGAAGCAGCACAGCAAAATGCAACAGCGACAACTTGGAACCTCCTACTTGTACTGTGATTTATGCAGACTGCTCACGGAAACGCATGGCCGATCGGAAGAACCGGACGGGTCCCCTGAGCAATTTGTCTTATTATCCTCCCGATTTCATGATTGATTCACAGAAATACGGCTATCCTAGTAACAGTGACTGTAATAGTAACAGTATACACTAAACGCATTGACAGAACCAAACAAAAAATGTACGCTGTATTCAATGTCCGGATGCGACTCGACGTTCTGGATATCACCCGGCATTAAAAGTTCAGACGAGGTGAATCGTTAAATTGAAGAACGGAAGAATGGATGAGAGCATACTCGTATGCGTCTATTACGGCCCCAATGGAGAGCGATTGATTCGCAGAGGCGGTAAGCTTGCCAATATGCTGGACTGCCCTCTCTACGTGCTGACCATAGATCCGCTTCCAGAAGACGAGCTGGATATCGAGAAAATTCATTTTATCGAACAATGGAAAAAGCTAGCAAGCGAGCACGGCGCCGAACAATTCATCGTAAAATACAACGAGTCCCGACCGGTAGCCAAAGTCATCGGCGAAGTGGCCAGGAAAAACAATATTACGCAGCTCATCATCGGACAAACCGCCCAGAGCCGCTGGAAAGAGATTACCAAAGGATCTCTGATCAACGTATTGCTTAACGAGGTTCCTTTCGTCGATCTTCATATCATCTCCGTCTCGAGAGAACTCGCGAACCAGGACGGCTTTTTCGAGAAAGGCATTCGCGCCTATCTCAAGGAAGACCGCGAAGGATACAGGCTCTGCTTCAATCATACCCAGAGCGACGTTTACGAAGGCATCTTCTTCAAGGAAGTCGGCACCGACTTCAACAACGGCGTATTCAAGTTCATGATGAACAATTGCATGATCGAAGTGCAAGTCGTGGACGACTACGTCAAAGACTTCGAGAAACAGACCACGTCCCATGCCGGCGTGAAGGAATAAAAAAAAGGCCTTGTTCTCTCCGGGAGAACAAGGCCTTTTTTGCTTGCTTGCGCGATTACGAAATATTCATGTACCATTTCGTGCCGTCGTCGTATTTGAAAATCGCCGCGTCCGACCACAGCTCGATATAGCTGACGTGCTTCCAGCGGCGACGAAACTCCAGATCGTCGGCCATCGCCCGCATGCGCGTATTAAAACGGCTGCGGCTGCTCGACGTCTTTGCCCGATTCTCGAGCGGAACCGCCCGTTTGCCGAACAGGATCACTTCGTGCACCATGCTCAACCCTCCCGTTTCCTTGCCTCTGACACCATCATAAAACAGAGGCGTTAGGAATGTTCCCGAAACGGCTTGAGTTCATCCGGCAGTTTGCTAACATTTCCTTAACAATTCCGCAGGGGCGGCGGCAAGCTTTACAGCTCCTTGCGGCTGCGAACCTCGAAAATGCCGAACTTCAAATAATTGCCCTCATCCACCCCGGCGAGCTGCGGATGATCTTTGCCGGCCCCTCTCCACTCGACGCGACGAATGATTTTCCCCGCATCCTTGGCCGCCTCCTGGATCGTCTCCATGAACAGGTCGGGCCGGACGTGGTAGGAACAGCTGGCGGTGACCAGGTAGCCGCCTTCGTTCAGCAGCTTCATCGCATGCAGATTAATGTCTTTGTACCCGCGGCATGCGGCTTCGACCGCGCGCTTCGTCTTCGCGAAAGCCGGAGGATCGAGGATGATGACGTCCCACGTCCGCCCTTCCGAGACGAGCGGCTTGGACGTATCCACCTTCACACCGGCCGCCTTGGCGTTCGCCCTGGCTTGCCGCTCGTCGCGGCCTGCGACTTGCTGGCGCAAATATTCGAAGGCGTCGGCCGCGACGAACTCCACGCGATCGGAGAAGCCGTTGATCTCGACGTTGTGGCGGGCGGTCTGCAGCGCATGCTCCGAAATATCGAGGCAGGTCACCTTCTTCGCTCCGTAAGCGCACGCATGCAGCGTGAAGCTGCCCGTATGCGCGAAGCATTCCAACACCGTCGCGCCGTCCCAATACGGGAACGTGACGATATTGCCTTTCTCGTTCACCGGTTGCAGGCTTTTGACGCCGTCCTCGGACTCCGTCTCGGCCAGCTTGATGCCGCTGCGCGCGCCCCAGCCGAGCATAAGCGGCTTGACGGACGCCCGGTTTTCCCGTTGATCGAAGAAATAACCGGTTTTCTGGCCCTCTTCGATGTCCACCTGGACGCGAAGCCCGTTTTCCTCGATCTCCACGTGTCTCGGGCAGTCCCCGTACAGCACGCCCTTCCTTTCTTCCAGTCCCTCCAGTGTTCGTACTCCGACGTCGCTGCGCTCGTACACGCCTTGCGGCTTGAACACGTCGATCAGCGCGGGCAGCCACGCCTCCTTCGCCGTCTCCATGCCGAGCGACAGCACCTGAACGACCAGCACGCCGCCGAAGCGGTCCACGACGAGCCCGGGCAGGAAATCCGCCTCGCCGTACACGAGACGGCAGGATTGCTCCGCTCCGACGAAACGCCGGCGATGGGCAAGAGCGCGTTCGAACCTGTTCCGGAAAAACGCCTCGTCCATCCGCTCCAACGAACCGTAAGCGACCAGCCGAACCGTAATTTGCGATGCGGGGTTCCAGTAGCCGGTGCCGAGCAGCTGCCCGCGGTGATCCTTCACTTCCACCAGCTGTCCGGGCGTCGGCTCCCCTTCCGTCTTGGCGATCTCGTTCGCGTAAATCCACGGATGTCCCTCTTCCAGACGGGGCCTCCTGCTTTTATTTAACCATACTGACGCTTGACTACTCATTGGCCAACCACTCCTTGTCCGATCATAAACTTGTCCTCTTGCCGCATAGGGTTAATGGGAGGTGCGTAACATGTTTGCTCAACTGATCGTCCCGTCTTTGCTCGGGTTCGCGTTATTGCTGTCTGGCATGAAGGTTATGGAAGCTTCATTGGAGCGGTGGGCGGGCCACCGGCTCGTCTCCTGGGTATCCAGGTCCACCTCGACGCCGCTTAGAGGCTTCGCCGTAGGCACCGTCGCATCCGCGCTCTTGCAGAGCAGCACTGCCGTCACCGTACTCACCATCGGGTTCGTCAACGCGGGCTGGCTTACCCTTGCCCGCAGCTTCGGCATCATCCTCGGCACGAACGTCGGCACCTGTTTTACGACCGAGCTCATGAGCCTTCAGCTCCATAAATACGGCATTTACTTCCTGGCCTTCGGCGCCGCCGGCTGGATCGTCTCCTTCGCGGCCAACGAAATGCGGGACGCCTCTTCCGCTCCTCGCCGCATCGTGGGCCTGCGCTACGTGTCCGTTGCGGCAGGCGGCTTCGGATTGCTGCTGGTCGGCTTTAAACTGCTGCAAAGCATCGGGCCGGCTCTGCGGGACAACGGCTATTTCGAAGCTTTGATGCGCCATACGTACGACAATCTGATGTGGGGCGTCCTCGGCGGAGCCGTCATTACGGCGCTCGTCCATTCCAGCTCGGCGGTCATCGCCATGTGCATGGGGCTAGCGGCCGCCGGAGCGATCTCTCCCGAAGCCGGCATCGCCATCGTGCTCGGCGCCAACGTCGGCACCTGCTTCACCGGGCTTGTCGCTTCGCTCGGCGGAGGCCCCGGCGGCCGCTTCGTCGCCTTGTCGCAGCTTGCGCTTAACGTCGGCGGCGCCGCCCTGTTTTATCCGCTCATCGGCGCGCTTCACGGCGCGGCCGCCTGGATCGCTCCCGGAGATCCGTCCGCCCAGATCGCTCACGCCCAGACGATCTTTAACGTGCTATGTTCCATGATCGCCCTGCCGCTTGCTTACTTGCCCATCTGGAGACGCGGGGCTTCCGACCCGACTTCCGCTTAGGCGAGGAAGTCCCTGAATTACTCCTTCTCCGTCGTCCGCCCCTTCTCCTCTCCGTTTTCTCTCTTATGTATGCGAAAAAAAGATTTCACCGCAAGGCGGAAGCCGGCACGCCCGCCTGCCCTACGGTGAAATCTTCGGTTCCGACTTCGATTAAGCTTGCATAGCCACCGGCCTGGAGCCGGAGTCCAGCACTTCGAGCAGCTCGCCGCGGCATTCGTTCACGCCGGATTCCGTAACCCGAACGCGGCACAGCTTGCCGATGAGGGACGAATCTCCCGCGAACTCGACTTGCAAATAGTTGTCCGTATAGCCGGAGATCGTGCCGTTGTTGTCGCCTTTGGCGTTCCGCTCCGGAATAACCTCGAGCACCTTGCCGACCCACTCGCGGCCGTACTCGGCCTGCATGCGCTCAGACAAATCGATCAATTGGTGAACGCGTTCGTGCTTCTCGTCCTCGTCGACCTGATCGTCCATGCGCGCGGCCGGCGTTCCCGTCCGCTTCGAATACGGGAATACGTGCATTTCCGCGAACTTCATCTGTTCCATGAACCGGAAGCCGTTCTCGAATTGCTCCCGGGTCTCCCCCGGGAAGCCTACGATCACGTCGGTCGTGATGGCGACGCCCGGCATCGCTTTCTGGATCAGGCGGATTTTCTCGGCGTACTCGGCTGTCGTATATTTGCGGCGCATTCTTTTCAGAATTTCGTCGTCGCCAGCCTGCAGCGGGATATGCAGGTGACGGCACATTTTGCGCGAGCTGTTCAGAATGGCGATCATCTTCTCGTCGATCTGGCTCGCTTCGATCGAGCTGATGCGAATGCGCTCCAGACCGTCGATCTTGTCGAGATCAGCGAGCAGATTGGCCAGACGGTAGTTCTCCAGATCGTCTCCGTAGCCGCCGGTGTGAATGCCGGTCAGGACGACTTCCTTGTAGCCCGCGGCGACAAGCTGGCGCGCCTGCTCCAGCACGCTGTCCGGCTTGCGGCTGCGGGACAGGCCGCGGGACCACGGAATGATGCAGAACGTGCAGAAGTTGTTGCAGCCTTCCTGGATTTTCAGGAACGCGCGCGTCTTCTCCGTAAAGCTCGGCACGTCCAGCTCCTCGAACTCCCGCGTCTTCATAATGTTGCGAACGGCGTTCACCGGCTTGCGATCGTTCTGAATGTCCGAGATGAACGTCATCAGCTTCTCGCGATCCTGCGTCCCGATGACGAGATCTACGCCCGGAATCGCCATGATTTCCGCAGGGGAAGTCTGGGCGTAGCAGCCCGTTACCGCGATGACGGCGTCCGGATTGCGGCGCACGGCGCGGCGAATAATTTGGCGGCTCTTCTTGTCCCCCGTGTTCGTCACCGTACACGTATTGATCAAGTAGACGTCCGCCGTCTGCTCGAAGTCGACCTGCTCGTACCCTTCGTTCTTGAACAGCTGCCAGATCGCTTCGGTATCGTAAAAGTTGACTTTGCAGCCAAGGGTGTAAAATGCCACGCTAGGCATCGTTGTTTCCTCCTAACTCTCCGGACTCGTAAGCGAGGCAGGCCAGCGCGTACAGCGCCGCCGTCTCCGTCCGCAATATTCTTCTGCCCAGACCGACCGGTTTGGCTCCGGCGGCAAGCGCCGCTTCCGCCTCCTCCGGGGCGAAGCCGCCCTCGGGACCGACGACGACGAGCACGCTGGGCGACGCCGGATTACCCGGTTCTCGCTCCCGCCGGAAAGCAATCAGCGCATCCTTCAAGCCGATGCCGGAACGGCCTTCTTCCTCGTAGCAGAGCAGCACCAGGTCATACTCGGCGAACTTCTGCAGCAGAACCTTCCACGAGCTGACCGCCTCGATCCGCGGCACGACGCTGCGATGGCTCTGCTCCGCCGCTTCCTTGGCGATTTTCCGCCAACGCTCGATTCGCTTGGCCTCCTTGCGCTCGTCGTACTGCACAACGGTGCGCCGGGACAAGAACGGCAAGAAAGCAGCCGCCCCAGCTTCGGTTCCCTTCTGGATGACCGTCTCCAGCTTGTCTCCCTTCGGCAAGCTCTGGGCGACGTCAACCTTCCAGCTCATCTCCGCGGACACGGCCAGCTCTTCGATAATATCCGCTTGCACTTTATGTTTATCCACCGACGCAATCCGCGCCACGACATCGCGTCCGCTTCCGTTGCAGGCTACGAAACGGTCTCCCGGCTTCGCCCGCATAACGGCCGCCGCATGGCGCGCGTCGTCGCCTTCCAGCGTGACGGACCGTTCGTCCATCTGCGCCTCCGGCACGAAATAACGCTGCATTCCGCCTCTGCCTCCCGCTCGCTCCAAACTCCAACCTTCATCATACCGCTTTCGGGCTATTTTCGCCACCGTCAGATCCAGGCATTAGAACACGAGCCCGAGCAGCCACTGCATCCCTTGCACGATCGGCGATCTCAGCTGCATCAACTGCCCGATCGTCGCTTCGCGAAGCGGCGGAACAAAGACGACAATCAGGAACCCGAACGTAATCCACTGACTGTTCTCCTGAATGACCATTCTCGTCTTCAGAGGCAGGAACTCCTCCGCGATGCGATAGCCGTCAAGCGGGGGCACCGGGAGCAGATTGAACAGGAACAAGGCCAGATTGATGCTCAGCCAGTAATTCAGGAAAGTCAGTATATTGTTGAAAAAGTCCGGCGAGGCCTTATCGAAAACGTTCAACGCCCCGAGCAAATAAAAGACGAACAAAAGTAAAAAAGCAAGCAGCAAATTGCTGATCGGCCCCGCCGCCGTCACCATGATGTTCATCTGACGCGGGTTCTTGAACCTGCTTCGGCGAACCGGAACCGGCTTCGCCCAACCGAATCCGGCGATGACGAGAAACAGCATCCCGATCCAATCCAGATGGGCGATCGGATTCAAGGTCACCCGCCCTTCGCGGTAAGCCGTATCGTCCCCGAACTTCCACGCCGTCCAGGCGTGGGCGAATTCGTGCACGCTGAACGCGATCAGCATGATCAGGATGATGATCGGCAGATGCTCGATCGGAAACCAGAAAAAGTTCACTCAACCTCCCCCTTCGGCTTGCCGGCGACGAACGCCACCCAATCTTCCTGCCTTAGCACGTCGACGATTTCGAAGCCTGCGGCGAGCAAGCCGGCCTCGACGGCCTCTTCTTTATTTTTGAAAATGCCGGAAGCGATATACAGGCCTCCCGGTTTAAGCACGTCCATGACATCGGCAATGAACAGCAAAATGATCTCGGCGAGAATGTTGGCGACGACGAGATCTACCGGAGGCTTTACTCCGTCTGCCTGCCGCTGCTCCCCCTCGCTCTCCCTGAGCACGCCCAGCAGATCGCTGAGTCTCACCTCGACCTCGTTCTCGTAGCCGTTCAGCTCGATGTTTTCCTTCGCGCATTTGACCGCTACCGGGTCGAGATCGAGCGCCAGCACCTTGTCCGCGCCCAGCTTCATCGCCCCGATCGCCAGCACGCCGGAGCCGGTGCCGACGTCGATGATCCGCTCTCCTCCGTCGATCGCGCTTTCCAGCGCTTTCAGGCAGAGCGACGTCGTCGGATGCGTTCCGGTGCCGAAAGCCATTCCGGGATCCAGCTCGATGATGAGCTCGCCTTCCTTCGGCTCGTACTCCTCCCACGTCGGCTTGATGACGAGACGCTCGGTAACGGCTACCGGCTTGAAAAACTGCTTCCATGCATTCGCCCAATCGTCCTCGTGGACCGAACCGATATGCACCGTAAACTCCCCGGCGTCGTATCCGTATTCCGGCAGCCCTTCAAGCAGCGTCTTCAACTCGCCCGCAATCGGCTCCATCTCGTAATCTTCCGAAAAATAAGCCTTGTACAGCGCATACCCCGGCCGTATATCGTTCAGCGGCGTATCGTATACCTCGCCGTATTTCGTATCCCGCGGCTTATCCGGCGACCAGGCCTCTTCGACCGATACGCCCCCCGCCCCCAATTCCGTCAAATAGTGCGTCACCATTTCCTGGGACGATTCCGTCGCCAGAACGGTCAATTCATGCCAGCGCAAATCCGTTCCTCTCCTTATCGCAGCTCAATGAATCCCATTATACACGCACTGTTTTGCCGGATGCAAAACAATCTCCTCCCCTCTCCCTTTATCTCCGTTATCTCCGTTATCCCCTTCGCTCAGTCTTGCTCCTCGCCGCCGCCCTCCCTTTTCTCCCCGCTTTTGTCGATATCCCCTTCGATCAGTCGCGCTCCACGTCTCCTCCGCTTATGGCCACTATCCCCTCCGCTCAGTTGCCCTGCCGATCGATCCACCGCACTCTCTTCGTCCTCTCCTAGCATTCCTTTTCAAGCTGCCTTTTGCCGTTATCCCTTTTGTTCAGGACTCCTCCTTCCGCTCCTTCTCGTCTCGTCCCGTCCTCTCCTCTCCTCTCCTCGTCCCTATGTCCATTATCCCGCTCGCTCAGTTAACACTGACTTCTATCCATCCGCACCTCTCTCCGAACCTTGCAACTACTCTCTCAAGCCTCTTTTAGCCACTATCCCTTTCGTTCAGAAGCACATCTTATCCGCCTACTCCCTAACTATCATGATGAAAATAGGAGCCATTAAGAGCGATCCGACAAGTTCGACCATAACAGCGTGAGGTGATCTATTCCCCCACTGCCATTCTGAGTCGAGGGGATAATGGCCATAGACGCGCAGATCTGCATACTTTCGCATTGTCGTTCTGAGTGACGGAGATAATGGCCATAGCGGCGAAAATGGAGGTAGACATACTAACGTGTTGCTATTCTGAGCGAGAGGGATAGCGGCAAAAGGGGGGACGAGGAGGATGAGAAGGGCGCACACTGCTTAGCCGTGTACGCCCGGGGATCAATCAGTAGATTACACCGCCGGCTTGACGGATGACGGTGCGCGCTTGGTCGGCTGCAGCAGCAGGGACGATGGCGGACAGCGTGAATTCGGCATCTGCAGCGGAGGCGGCCGCGTCAGACGGTGTGGCGATGACGCCGAGATCCGACCCGACCTCGGCGCTCCACGCCTGGCCCCCGGAAGAAGCCGCAGCTCCCGCGTTCGCTCGCTCCAGCCGGAAGCGGTCGCTGCGAAGAGCGGACAGCTTGCGGATGACCGATTCCGCTTGGTCTTGAGTCTCGAATCTGGCTTGCAACGGTTCCATATCCACGCGGCTCACTCTCCTTGCTCTCCGGCAGCTCGCCGATCAGCCGCCTCAGCTCGCTCCTGCGCTTTTTTATCGTCTCCGTCAGCTAGCTCCTCCGAATATTCCACATCTTCCGCCTTGGCGACCGGCAAACGTTCGCGTTCTTTGGCCATAAATCAACATCCTCCTTATCGGTTGCTCCGCGGCAGCAATGCGCATCGCAATTACTCCAATAGGTTTTCCCGGGCCTTCGCACTTATACTATAAAAAACTGCGGCTGACCCATTCGCGTACAAGGACACGTAACATTGAAGTTCTTCGCAAAACGAGTTGTTCTAAAAAGTCGCGTATCGTCTCCCCCATGGTGCTCAAACGAGGGTATTGTTCTAAAAAGTCGAGTAACGTCTCCCGATTGGCGGTCGAACGGAGGGGGTTGATCTAAAGAATCGCGCATCGGCACTCCAGGCTAGGATCTGGCGAAGGCTGTGTGTCAATTGAGCAGTGGCAGAAAAAAAACGGCCGCCAGCGTCAGGCTGGTCGGCCGTCGTTGCTTTTATTCTCCAAGAATCGCGCGCTTCATCCGCTCGAAAATGTTTTTGCTCTGCTCGTGCGTAGACTCGCCGCTCTTGGACGCGAACTCCCGAAGTAGCTCCCGCTGGTCTTCGCTCAGGTTGGTCGGGGTGACGATCGTCACCTTCACCTGCTGATCCCCTTGCCCGTAACCGCGAAGCTTCGGAACACCCTTGCCCTTAAGCCGGAAATACGTGCCGGTCTGAGTGCCGGGAGGAATCTTCAACTTGACCTTCTCGGACAAGGTCGGAATTTCGATCTCGTCCCCGAGCGCCGCCTGCGTAAAGGTCAACGGAATTTCGCAGTAAATGTCGTCGCCTTCCCGTTCGAAGAAGTCGTGGGATTTCACGCGAAGAACGATGTAGAGATCCCCCGAAGGGCCTCCGCGCAACCCGCCTTCCCCTTCGCCGCTTACGCGCAGTTGGGCTCCATCGTCGACGCCAGCGGGAATTTTGACGTGGATTTTACGTTGTTTCTTGATTTGGCCGCTGCCGCCGCAAGTTCCGCAGCGATCTTTAATAATTTTGCCTCGTCCGGAACATGCGGTACATGCCCGACGATTCACGATGCGTCCGAACGGCGTATTCTGCGCCACTTCCTGCTGGCCGGAGCCGCGGCAGACGGAACACGTTTCCGGCTTCGTGCCGGGCTTGGCGCCATTTCCGTGACACGTGTCGCACGATTCGGTCCGCGGAATCGTGATGTCCATCTCTTTGCCGAACACCGCTTCCTTGAATTCGATCGTCATCGTGTATTGCAGGTCGTTGCCCCGCTGCGGCGCGTTCGGATCTCTCCGGCCTCCGCCGCCTCCGAAAAACATATCGAATATATCTCCGAAGCCCCCGCCGAAATCGGCTCCTCCCGCTCCTCCGAAACCGGCGTTCGGGTCCTGGTGGCCGAACTGGTCGTAACGCGCGCGCGCCTGATCGTCGCTCAGTACGTCGTACGCTTCTTTCACTTCTTTGAATTTCGTTTCGGCGTCGGGCGCCTTGTTGACGTCAGGGTGATACTGCCGAGCCAGCTTGCGATAAGCTTTCTTCACGTCGTCCGCGGAGGCGTTCTTGGAAAGCTCCAGAACTTCGTAATAGTCTCTTTTGTCCGCCACTTCTCTCCACCTCCTCATGAAGGAAAGTCAAAGCGATTCCGCATTGCTGGGGAATCGGCTTTGACTTTCCGTGTATGCGGCATCCGAATTATTTCTTGTCTTCGTCTACGACTTCATAGTCCGCATCGACGACGTTGTCTTTGGCCGGACCGGAACCGGCGGAGCCTGCGTCCCCTGCTTCTTGACCCGGCTGCGCCTGCTGCGCGGCCTGCTCGTAAAGCTTCACGGACAGCTGCTGCACGATTTCGGTCAGCTCTTCGGTCGCTTGATTGATCTGTTCAAGGTTATCGGATGCGACCGCGGTTGTCAACTTCTCTTTCGCTGCGTTCGCCTTCTCGATTTCGCCCGCGTCGACTTTGTCGCCGAGGTCCTTGATCGTCTTGTCGACGCTGTAGATCAGTTGGTCCGCGCTGTTCTTCGCTTCGACCAGCTCGCGGCGAGCTTTGTCCTCTTCCGCGTGCAGTTCCGCTTCCTTCTGCATGCGCTCGATGTCTTCTTTGCTCAAGCCGCCGGAAGAAGTGATCGTGATTTTCTGCGTTTTGCCGGTCCCCTTATCGAGAGCGGATACGTTAACGATACCGTTCGCATCGATATCGAACGTCACTTCGATTTGCGGCACGCCGCGAGGCGCTGGTGGAATTTCGCTCAGAACGAAGCGGCCGAGCGTCTTATTGTCCTTAGCCATCGCACGTTCGCCTTGCAGGACGTGAATTTCGACTTGCGTCTGCATGTCGGCGTAAGTCGAGAACACTTGCGATTTGCTCGTCGGGATCGTCGTGTTGCGATCGATCATTTTCGTCAAGACGCCGCCGGCCGTTTCAATGCCGAGGGACAGCGGAGTGACGTCGAGCAGCACGACGTCTTTGACTTCGCCCGTCAATACGCCCGCTTGAACGGCAGCGCCGAGAGCAACCACTTCATCCGGGTTAACGCCTTTGTGCGGCTCTTTGCCCGTCAGCTTTTTGATCGCCTCTTGGACGGCAGGAATACGCGTGGAACCGCCGACTAGAACGACTTTGTCGATGTCCGCAGGAGACATGCCGGCATCCGACAACGCTTGGCGGGTAGGCGACATCGTGCGTTCTACCAGACTAGCCGTAAGCTCGTCGAACTTCGAACGGCTCAGGTTAAGCTCCAAGTGCTGCGGCACTCCGTCTACAACCGTGATGAACGGCAGGGAGATCGTCGTGGAGACGACGCCGGACAGCTCCTTCTTCGCTTTCTCAGCCGCGTCCTTCAGACGTTGCACCGCCGCTTTGTCCTTCAGCAGGTCGATGCCGTGCTCTTTTTTGAATTCGCCGGACAGCCATTCCATGACCGCTTGGTCGAAATCGTCGCCGCCGAGGTGGTTGTCGCCGCTCGTCGCTTTAACTTCGAAGAAGCCGTCGCCGAGCTCCAGAATACTGACGTCGAACGTGCCTCCGCCGAGGTCGAATACGAGAATCGTTTGATCCTCTTGCTTCTCGAAGCCGTAAGCGAGCGCGGCAGCCGTAGGCTCGTTGACGATCCGCAGCACTTCGAGGCCCGCGATGTTGCCCGCGTCCTTCGTCGCTTGACGCTGGCTATCGTTAAAATATGCAGGAACGGTAATAACCGCTTGCGTGACCGGTTGGCCTAAGTATGCTTCTGCGTCGGCTTTGAGCTTCTGCAGGATAATCGCCGAAATCTCCGGCGCGGAGTATGCTTTTCCTTCGATCGTTTCCTTGTGGGTCGTTCCCATGTGGCGCTTAATGGAACTAACCGTGCGATCCGGATTCGTAATCGCTTGACGCTTCGCAGTCTCGCCTACGACGCGCTCTCCGTCTTTCTTGAAGCCGACGACGGAAGGGGTGGTGCGGTTGCCTTCCGCGTTAGGGATAACGACGGCTTCGCCGCCTTCCATGACCGCGACGCACGAGTTCGTCGTACCGAGGTCGATTCCGATTACTTTACTCATAGCTGGGTGTTCCTCCTTTGATATAAGTGCACGATCGACTTTCCTCTCTTGCGAAGGAAGCCGTGCTAACCGCTGACTTTCACCATTGCCGGACGGATGACTTTCTCCTTGAGCATATAGCCGGTCTGAACGACCTCGACGACGGTTCCTTCCTCATGCTCGTCGCTCTCCACACGCATGATCGCCTGATGCAATTCCGGATCGAACGGCTGCCCTACGGCATCCATCGGCTTAAGGCCTTCCGCTTCCAGCACCTGGGACAGTTGACGGAATATCATATCCACGCCCTTGGCGAAAGAATCGGTTCCGCCTGCCCCTTCGCCCGCTTGAAGCGCGCGTCCGAAGTTATCCAGAACGGGCAGCAGCTGCGTAATCAGCTTCATGGAAGCGTATTGCGCGAGCTCCTCTTTCTCCTTCTGCGTACGTCTGCGGAAGTTATCGAAATCGGCTTGCGCGCGCAAATAACGACTATGATGATCATCGGCCAAACGTTCTAGTTCGGCGATGCGTTCGCTTTCCCCGGTTGTCTGTTCCTCGGCTTGCGGCTCGTCGCCGGAAACGGCCGAATCGTTCGTTTCGATTACGTTGTCCTGTTCCAAAACCTCTTCCTGACGCTCATCCATGTTCGCAGACTCCTTCGTTTCGTTCGTACTCATGTACGATTCACCTCCTTACCGTGCCTCCCGATTTCGGGGGCTATGCAACCTTTATTTATGCCAGCGGGACATCAACTGGACGATATCCTTGGATAAATAATCAAGCAAGCCGATGACCTTCGCGTACTCCATGCGGGTCGGACCCAGAATGCCGATCGTGCCGAGCGACTGTCCGTCGAAGGAATACGTCGCGGTAATCAAACTGCAGTGATTGATGGCCTCGTGCGCGTTCTCCGTTCCGATCTTCACCTGGATGCCTCCCGGATTGGACTGGAACAGCTGCACGACGAGCGGAGTTGCCTCCAGCATGCCGAGAATCGACTTCGCCTTGTCGACGTCCTTGAACTCCGGTTGGGTCAACATGTTGGACGCGCCGCTCAAAAATACTTTCGGTTCCTGCTTCTCGTTGATCGTCTGTTCAAGCAGCGCCAGAATTTCCTCGAATCTCTCCACATAACGACTGAGCTCCTTGGCGATCTCGCTGTGCAGAACCGACTTGACCTTGTAGAACGGCACCCCGGCCAGCTTGTCGTTGAGCAGGTTCACGGTTTTCGTCATATCGTCCATCGTGATGCCTTCCGGAATGGAAATCGTCCGATGCTCGACGTGCCCCGTGTTCGTTACGATAATCGCGACCGCGGAATTGTCCGTCAGCGGAATCACCTGAAAATGCTTCAAAGCCGTATTGAACATCTCCGGACCGAGCACGATCGAGGTGTAATTCGTCATCTGGGACAAAACGGTCGCCGCATGCTCGATAATGCCTTCCCAATGCGTCATTTTCTCAGCGAAAAAAGAACGAATCATCCGCGCGTCCCGGTCCCCGATCTCGCCCAAGGTAACGAGATGATCCACGTAATAACGGTAGCCTTTAATAGAAGGGATTCGGCCCGCGGAAGTGTGCGGCTGCTCAAGCAGCCCCATCTCCTCCAGATCCGCCATCTCGTTGCGGATGGTCGCCGGACTGAAAGACACGTCTCCGCGCTTGGAGATGCTGCGGGAACCGACCGGCTCCGCAGAACGGATATAATCGTCGATAATCGCATTCAGGATCATGCGTTGGCGTTCGCTCAGCATCCGAATCTCCTCCTTGAATTGGCTTTCCCGTTATCGTTAGCACTCAATTACGACGAGTGCTAAAGGCTACTACAAAAATACCAAACCGAAGGCGGTCGTGTCAAGGACGTTCCCGCTCGATTTGGCATGTTCGCTTACATTTGGGCAAAACTTAAGCGCTCGTTCTCCTGCGCCGGTTCGATGATGCGAACGACGGCGATTTCGTCGCAGCATTGCTGCTTCGGACAGTTGACGCAATCCGTCCATACTTTCTCGGGAAAAATCTCCTTGTCGACGATCCGGAACCCGTTCTTCTGGAAAAACGCCGCTTCGTACGTGAGCGCCATGACCTTCGGGATTCCTTGCAGCTTGGCTTCCTCGATCAGCGCGTCCACGAGCTTGCTCCCGATGCCCTGGCCTTTGTAGCCGTCCGCGATGCCGAGCGAGCGAATCTCGACGAGATCGCTGCCGAGCCGGCATAGCGAACCGCATCCGATCAGCTGCTCCCCGTCCTGAGCCACGATAAACGTGTCGATATTGCGGGCAAGCGCCTCCCGGGATCTGGGCAGCATGATGCCTTTGGCGGCATAGCCTTGTATAAGTTCGTAAAGCCCCTCCACGTCTTCCGGGATCGCTGGGCGGCAGAGGACCGACATGACCATTCCTTCTCTCATCCAATGAATATGTATGAATAAATATACAACATCTCATCAGATCCCTCAAGAGACTTTTCGAACGAAACGAAAAAACCGTTTATCGTCCCGATCGCAAATCGAAATACCGCGTCAGACGAACGCCCCGAACACCTCGTTGCCGAGCAGCACGCCCCGCGAAGTTAAGCGGTAGCCCGGCTCCCCGTCCATCGTCCGTTCGAGCAAATCTTGCTCCACGAGGCGGGCCAACTCCTTGCCGTAAACCTCTTCCATGCTGGCTCCGCCGAACTGCTTGGCGAAGTCGGCTTGCTTTACGCCTTCTCTCAGTCGGAGGCCGACCATCATGAAGTCGCCCATCGCCTCCTCCGCGCTGACGTCGCTGCGCTCAAGCCGCGGCAGGCCGCGCCGGGCTGCGTCGATATACGGCTGCACGCCTTTAATGTTGATATGGCGCTGCCCAAGAGCGTAGCCGTGGGCGCCGGCTCCAAGCCCGTAATACGGCTGGTTGTGCCAATACACCGTATTGTGCCGGCTCTCGAAGCCCGGCTTGGCGAAGTTGCTGATCTCGTAATGGCGATAGCCCGCTCCGCTCAATCTCTCCATTAAATACTCGTACATCGCGACCTCTTCCTCTTCTTCGGGCAGAGGCAGTTCGTCCCGTTGGTACAGACGGTAGAACAGCGTATTTTCCTCCACCTTCAGTCCGTACAAGGAATAGTGCGGCAAGTCGAGCTCCAGCGCCTTGTTCACGCTGTCCTGAAGCTGCTCGAGCGTCTGGTTCGGCAAGCCGAACATCAGGTCGATCGACAAATTCGCAAATCCGGCCGCCTTGGCGTTGGCGATGCTCTGCACGACGTCCTGTGCGGCATGGATTCTCCCGATTCTCTCCAGCAGGCCGTTGTCGAACGTCTGCGCGCCGAAGCTGATCCGATTCACACCCCCTTCGCGCATCGCGGCAAGCTTCTCCATGTCCGTCGTACCCGGATTGGCTTCCATCGTAAACTCAGCGTCGGCCGCCAGCGGAAAATGCCGTCTCACCGCATCCAGAAAACGGCTCATCTGCGGCGGCGTCAGCACGGTTGGCGTTCCCCCGCCCACGAAAACGGTATCGATCGAGGCCGGCGGCAGCTCGGCAACGGTCAGCTCCATCTCGTTCTCCAGCGCGTCCAAATACGCGTCGATCGGCTGCCCCGCGGCGACGTAAGAGTTGAAATCGCAGTAAAAGCACTTGTTCGTGCAAAAAGGGATATGAATGTACAGCGCTCTCGGCGTCCATCGGTGCAGCGGCGGCACAAGCGTCGCCGCCCTCTCGGAATCGGTCATCATTAGTCGTTCACCTCGAATAGAGAAAAGCGGGCCGGCAGCCCGCTTCCCTCATCTTAATCCTCATCCAGCTTCAATACGGCCATGAACGCTTCCTGCGGCACTTCGACGTTGCCGACCTGCTTCATCCGCTTCTTGCCTTCCTTCTGCTTGTCGAGCAGCTTGCGCTTACGCGAGATGTCGCCGCCGTAGCATTTGGCAAGCACGTTTTTGCGCATTGCCTTGATCGTCTCGCGGGAGACGATCTTCTGCCCGACCGCCGCCTGGATCGGAACCTCGAACATCTGGCGCGGAATAAGATCCTTCAGCTTCTCGCAGATGACCCGCCCGCGGTTGTAGGCGCGGTCCCTGTGCACGATGAACGAAAGCGCGTCGACCTTCTCGGAGTTCAGCAAAATGTCCATCTTGACGAGCGAAGATTGCCGGTAGCCGATCAGCTCGTAGTCGAACGAAGCGTAGCCCTTCGTGCTCGATTTCAATTGGTCGAAGAAATCGTAGACAATCTCCGCCAGCGGCACATTGTATTGGATTGTAACGCGATCCGTGTCCAGATACTGCATGTCGATAAACTCGCCGCGTTTGCCCTGACACAGCTCCATAATCGCGCCTACGTAGTCGTTCGGAACGATAATCGACGCCTTGACGAAAGGCTCCTCGACGAAATCGATCTTGGCGGAATCCGGGTAATCGGCCGGGTTGGAAATTTCCTGCACTTCCCCACTCGTCAATGTTACCCGGTAAATAACGCTTGGAGCGGTCGTAATAAGCGGAATGTTGAACTCGCGCTCGATCCTCTCCTGAATGATCTCCATATGCAGCATCCCCAGGAAGCCGCAGCGATAACCGAAGCCAAGCGCCTGAGAGGACTCGGGCTCGTAACGCAGCGAAGCGTCGTTCAGCTCCAGCTTCTCCAGCGCGTCCCGCAGGTCGTTGTAGTCCGTCGAATCGATCGGATACATGCCGCAGAACACCATCGGGTTAATGCTTCGGTAGCCCTCAAGCGGCTCGGAGGTCGGATTTTTCGCGTCAGTGATCGTATCGCCGACTCGCGTATCCTTCACGTTCTTGATCGAAGCGCTGACAAAGCCTACGTCTCCAGGTCCAAGCTCGGCTACAGCCGTCGGTCGCGGCATGAATGTGCCGACCTCGACAACCTCGAACTGTGCTCCGGTGGCCATAAACTTCATTTTCGTGCCGGCCTTGATCGTGCCGTCGATGACGCGAATGGAGCAGACGACGCCTTTATATGCATCATAGTGGGAATCGAAAATAAGCGCCTTCAACGGCTTGTCGCGATCTCCTTGCGGAGGCGGAACCTGCTTGACGACCTGCTCCAAAATTTCTCTGATGCCGATTCCGTTCTTCGCGGAGGCGAGCACCGCATCGCTGGCGTCGAGTCCGATGACATCCTCGATCTCCTGCTTAACGCGATCGGGTTCGGCGCTCGGCAAGTCAATCTTGTTGATAACCGGAACGATCTCCAGATTGTTATCCAGCGCCAAGTAGACGTTGGCCAGCGTCTGGGCTTCAATGCCCTGCGCCGCGTCGACGACAAGAATTGCGCCTTCGCACGCTGCCAGGCTGCGAGATACTTCGTACGTAAAATCGACGTGTCCCGGCGTGTCGATCAGGTGGAGCAAATAGGTTTCGCCGTCGTCGGCCTTATACAACAGACGGACAGCCGTCATCTTGATCGTAATGCCGCGCTCGCGCTCCAGATCCATCGAGTCCAGCACCTGCTCCTGCATTTCCCGGGAAGTCAGTGCGCCCGTATATTCCAAAATGCGGTCGGCCAGCGTCGATTTGCCGTGGTCGATATGCGCGATAATGCAAAAATTGCGAATGTGACTTTGCTTGATAGACAGTTCTGCCATTCCAATGAGTACCTCCAGCCGGTTCCATAACGTCGAATGACGATCACTTCATTATAACAGCGTCCGCCGCTCTCATCAATGGAGGCCAACGTCCGACCCGGAGCTCCGCTCTCGCGTGCGAGAGACCGACCCGTTCGGAGCCGGGCCGTTCTCCTGCGCCATGAGGCGCCAACCAAAGCCGGCAGTGTCCCCGCGCGGCTACTCCTCCGAGGGACGCTCGATCGTCAGGCCGTCCACGTGCCGCTTGCCCATCAAATGGCGCTTCTTGCGGTTTTCCACCGAATCGAACACGATGTCCAAGTCGTAATCTTCTCCCGGATACAGATGTTTCTTGTCGATATATTTGCGGATCCGCTTGTGGTTAAGCTTGATCTTCTCCTTCTGCACCTGCACGATCAGGTTGCCCTTCTCGTCCGGCAGCCGATAGACGACGCCCGGCTTGCGCAGATGCGGGATGAATACGAGGTCTCCGACGGACCATCGGCCGGCAAGCTCCCGCTTCGTCTCCTCCGACTTCGCCCGCCCTTGCGAATGCCGCTCAGATTTGCGATTGTCCGCTCGGAAACCGGAATGCTTCGGCTCTTCCTTCGCCGGCGGGACGGCTGCGTCGCCCCGCCCTTCCTTCAACCGGTCTGCGATCGTACGCGCCCTCTCGATAATGCGCGGCGCAATGCCCAGCTTGGAGGCGATAACGAAGGCATAGCTATTGCCGGCCTCCCCCATGTCCAGGCGGTACAGCGGGCTGAGCGTCTCTTCGTCGAACGCCATCCGGGCGTTCCGGAAGCCTTCCGTCACCCGGGCGTATTCCTTGATCTCGTTAAAATGCGTCGTCGCCATGATCACGCAGCCGCGACGGTACAGCTCCTCCAGCACCGCGATCGACAGGCCGACCCCCTCCCCCGGATCGGTGCCGGTCGCGAGTTCGTCCAGCAGCACCAGCGTGGAAGGCCCGGCATGAGCGAGAATGTCGATCACGTTGCGCAGATGGGAGGAAAACGTGCTCAGCGACGATTCAAGGCTCTGGCCGTCCCCGATATCGACTTCGACCGATTGAAATACGGCGACGCGGCTTCCTTCGGCGGCGGGAATAAGCAGGCCAGACTGGGCCAGCAGCGTGAGCAGTCCGGCCGTCTTGAGCGCGACGGTCTTGCCGCCCGTATTCGGTCCCGTGATCAGCAGCGCCCGATAGCCGTCGCCGGCGCGAATGTCGAGCGGCACCGGCTTCGCCGCCAGAAACGGATGACGCGCCTCCTTGAGATCCAGCACGCGATCGCCGTTCAGCTCCGGAGCGATGCCCCCGATCGCCAGCCCCCACTTCGCCTTCGCGAACAGAAAATCGCAGTATCCGACCGCGTCCAGGTTGACGGACAGCTCCTGCGCATACGACTCCGCCTCGCCGGTCAGACGGGCGAGAATAAGCGTCTCCTCGCGGCTTTCCTGAAACCGCAGCTCGCTCAGTTCCATCTGCGGACCGGCCAGCTCCGACGGCTCGACGAACACGGTCTGGCCGCTCGACGATTCGTCCAGCACCGCTCCGGGTACGCGCTTGCGATATTCCCGCTTCACCGGCAGCACGAATCTGCCGTCTCTGCGGCTGACGATTCTCTCCTGCAGGCAATCCGCCAGCTTGGACATGAGGCTCTCCAGCCGCTTCTGCAGCTTCTCCTCCGTCGCGCGGATTTTCTTCCTCACCTTGTGCAAGTCCGGGCTCGCCGTATCCACGACGCGTCCCCGGTCGACGCAGGCTTCGATCGCTTCCCGCAGCGGCTTCAGATCGTACATCGACATGCCGTAGCCGGCCACCGACGGAAACTCGGTTTTCTTCGCGGCCATGTACTGCCGCAGCTGCTCGCAGCTTCGCGCGAACTGGGCGAGATGACCGAAATCCTGTTCGGTCAGAACGTACCCCGTTCCGAGCAGAGCCATCAGCGCCTCCATGCCCTCCAGCGAAGGAAGGGGCGGATGCGCGCCTCGGGCCAGCAGCCGGGAAGCCTCCTCCGTCTCCGCCAGCTTGCGCCGAATGATCGCGATATCCGCGATTGGCCGCAGTTGCTCGATTCTCTTTTTCCCCAAATATGTGACCGTGTAATTCAGGAGCGCGGATATCGCGCGAGGATATTCCAGTTTGTCGAGGGAATGCTGTCTCATCGTTCGTTCATGCCTCCTAAAATTGAAAATAAAAAAGCAGGCCGCGAGGACGTGCGCCATCGGCGCAAGCTCGCAGCCTGCCTGAAATCAGCCTCGAAGAGACGCGCGGCCGCTCGGGCGCAAACCCGAAAAATCGCGCAAAAAAACCGTACCCTGACGAGCACGGCAGATCTCCCCGATAGCTTCGCTTCGGTAGGGGCGGTCTTGTCCGGTTCCTCACTGGTTATTCCAGCCGCGACGAGCCCATCGGCAAACAAACCTGCGTACTTCGAGGTTCGTTGCTCCTTGCATGGATCGTTAGCGACTTATTGAATAATTCAGTTCAGAACCATGACCAACATTAAAATTTCCCCTTTGAAACGGAATTACTCCCATCATAGTCTACGGCCGGACCCGCGTCAAGCCGACCGGGCGCTGTCTCCTCCATCTTGCAACCCCGATTCGGACCGATCATGCCGCCGTTCGCTATCCGAGCACTTTGTCGAACAGGGAGACGACCATGCGAATGCCGTTGCGGGACAGATCGTGCAGCACTTCGGCCGTCTTGCCGGACATGCGATCGACGATCGGCTCGCGATCCGCCCTCGGAATGCCGAACTCTTCGTCTCCCTCTCCGGCGTTAAGCCCCTCCTCCTGCGCCTGGGATCGCGTCTCCTCCCGGGGCTTCGCGCCTTGCCGCGGGTCCTTCGCAGGCAGCGTCCAATCGTCGTCCGCCGCAGGCTGCTCGACCGTCGCGCCCTCCGTTTCCCACGGGCCTTTGACGTTCTCGATCCCTTTGGAGGACAGCTCCATCCCGTACAGAACAGCAAATCCGAGCAGTCCGGCAAAAATAAGCAATTTGAACGAATCTCTGCGCATTCGCGCACCTCCTTTCTATTTTTGCGGCGCAGCCGCCTCAATCGCCTTCTCGTCGTTCCAATAAATGTCCGAGATGACTTTCGCAAGCGCGTCCGCCGTCCGATAGCATTCCTCAAGCGTATTGTCGACGCCGCCGATCTCGATCAGCACGCTGCCGGGCGCAACGGATTGATTGTACTCCCCGTTGCCGTTGGCCGCCGTCTTGCCCCACACCCCTCTGGACAAGCCGGGATACTGCTTCTCCAGCCGCTCGTGGATGCGATTGGCGAAATCCTCGTTCTCGCGCCAGTTCGGATTGCGGTGCCCGATAATAAAGTACACTTGCGCATAGTCCTTGTCTTTGATCGTCGCCGTCGTCTTCGCGCGTCTCTGCGAATCCCTGTGAATGTCGAAGAACAATTTCAAGTCCTCGTTGTCGGCCATCGCCTGACGCACGGTCTGCAAAGAATATTTATACGAATAATTCCAATTATAGCCCTGAACCGACGTCGGATAATCCTTGGGCGAGTGCACGGCTCCGATTCCCCGTTTTTCAAGCTGTCCGGCAAGCCGCTTGCCGACCAGGGTGACGTTGATTTTGCTCGAATTCGGGTCCTTCGTTCCTTCTTTAAGCTCCGGATAATAGGACTCTCGGTTGTGAGAGTGGTAAATAAACGCGATTTTGCGCCCTTCCGTCGACGGCTCTTCGTCCGGGGAAGACTTATCCTCTCCGCCCGAAGGTTCGGGAGAAGCCGAAGGCTCGTTATCGGGCTCCGTCTCCGGAAAGCGGTCGGGGTCCTGCGACTCGGCCGGGTCCCCGTGATCCGCGGTCAGCCCCTCTTCGGTAAGCGGGCCGTGATCTTCGGGCGCTTCGGGCGCCCCCGTCCCCGGCCGAAGGAGCACGGAGCGGTCGCGGTCCATTCCCGGAAGCTCCAGCGACAGCAGGCTCTTCGGATTGTCGGGGTTCACGTCGGTCATAAACCAAAGCAGGAACGACGCCATTCGGCCCGTCTCGAAGGGCGAGTCGGCCGAAGCTTCCATATGCGGCATCTCCATCGCGAGCAGCGATTGAAAAAATTGACCCGACAGCGAAGCGGCCATCCCTTTCATCGATTGAACGGGCGATACGGACAGCTTGTTCTGCAGCAAGCCCCCGAGTCCGAGCAAGACGAACAGAGCCATTGAGCTTGCGCTGAGCAGGAAAAAGGCTCGTCCGGTAATCAGAATCTTGCGCCATTTCGCGCGCAGCAGCGGCCAATCCGTCGATGCGTTCATCCGTTTCATGTTGCTCTACCTCCCGGTGTCTTCGTCTTGCGAAGACGCCCTCTCTTTTTTTCCCAGGTATCTCATCCTATGAGACGGGCGGGAATGATAGAACCGGGAGGTTGCTAGAATGAGAGACGGAGCTGTCCCACAAGTAAAAAGGGACGTACAGATCGATTATCGATGGATGGATGGATGCATGCCCATGATGAAGCATCTATCTCCTTCCGATGCTATACGATCCTGAAATGGGAACGGTAAACCCGTGAATAGGTGATTTCAGGACCGTATGAGGCAGTCTCCAGGAGATAGATGCTCACTTTTTCTCATCGATAATCTTGTACGTCCCTACTTACGGGACAACCCCGACCACTTGAGGCTGCGCTAATGCGTATAGGCGGCCACGTTGTCCGTGTCGACCGCTTCGTGGAGAGCGGCGTTTAAGCCGCTGGCGATAACGTTGGCGATATCCTCGATGAACTTGTCGATCTCCTTGGGCGTGACGAGCAAGTCATGTCCGAGCGGATGAAGCACTTCCCGTACGAGCTGCAGCCGTTCATTGTCGGCCATTTTGCCGAAAATGCCGAACATCGGATCGGTGTTGTCCGTATGCTGCTTCATATGCTCGAACATCATGTCCATCGTGTTGTTCACGATCGTGGACGCGTACACGACGGTCGGGACGCCGATGCCGATGCAGGGCACGCCGAGAATTTCCTTGGTCAACCCTTTGCGCTTGTTGCCGATGCCCGATCCGGGGTGGATGCCCGTATCGGCGATCTGGATCGTCGTATTGACCCGTTCGAGGGACTTGGCGGCAAGAGCGTCGATGGCGATGATCAAATCCGGCTTCGCCTTCTCCACGATGCCCTGCACGATGTCGCTCGACTCGATGCCCGTCGTGCCCAGCACCCCCGGCGCAACCGCGCTGACCGCCCTGTAGCCCGGACTTACCTGGTCGGGCATCAGCTCGAAGAAGTGCCGCGTCACCATAATGTTCTCCACGACGATCGGCCCGAGCGCGTCCGGCGTTACGTTCCAGTTGCCCAGCCCGACGACGAGCACGCTGTGCTTGGGAGTCACTCCGACCCGCTGCAGGAACGCTTCGAACTCTTTCGCCATCGCCGTCGCCACTTTGTCCTGAAGCTCCGTGTCGCCCTGCCGCATGTCCGGCACTTCCAGCGTGACGTAGTGCCCGACCATTTTGCCAATCCGCTGCGCGGCCTGATCGTTCTGGATTTCCATGCGGGTGACGGTGATTCCGTCCTCGCTCGCCGTCTCCGACCACAGCCCCGGAATATCCGGCGTCTCATGCCCTTGCGAGGCGATCTCCTTTGCTTCCAGCGCCAGATCCGTGCGTATATCGTACATCGATAAATCTTTGTCCATCGGGTGAATTGAAGCCCCTTTCGCTTGCGGATTGAGGTGGGAAATCAGCCTTGCTTTTTACCCCCTTGCATGATAGAATGTTACAAGTTGTGTGGAGAAATACTTCTGTTTGATCTGGAGGTGAAAAGAATGCCAAACATCAAATCCGCCATTAAACGTACCAAAACGAACGAAGCTCGCCGCCTGCGCAACGCTTCGGCTAAATCCGCTCTTCGTACGGTTGTTAAACAAGCCGACGCAGCGGTAATTGGAACGGACGTGAACGCTGCTAAAGCAGCATACGGCGCGGCTCAGAAGAAGCTGGACAAAGCGGCAACCAAAGGCCTCATTCACAAAAATGCAGCCGCTCGCAAAAAGTCCCGTCTGGCCAAGAAACTCAACGCATTGTCCGCGCAAGCTTAAGGCTGCGCTTGACGAATATGCGGCCGGCCGCTTTACGGCGGCAGCCATGGAAGAGCCATCCCCGGCAGGATCGTCCTGCTTGTAGGATGGCTCTTTTGGTTGTTTTTCATGTTGCCGCGCGTCGGGACGAGGGCGGCTTCTCTCAGCTCGCTCCCCGGGAACCGGTTCGGAGCAGGAACAGCTCGAGTCCGAGCGCTTTGTCCACTCTCCCCGACTTCATCGCGTAATCCAGCTCCGCAAGCTCGCCGAGCAGCGAGGCCAGCCGTTCCAGGCTGAACTTGCGCGCCTGCTCGGCCGTAATTTTCACCGCGTACGGGTGCAGCCCGATCTGCGAAGCCATCTGCTGGGGAGAATAGCCTTGTCCTCCCAGCTCCTTGACGTAGAGCATGTTGCGGAATTGGCGGACGAGCAGCGCCATCAGCTTGATCGGCTCTTCCCGCTGCTTCAGCAGATCGTGGTACAGCGAGATCGCTTCCGCCGTGCGCAGCGCGGCCAGTTCCTCCGTCAGCTTAAATACGTTCTGCTCCGTCGCCATCGGCACGAGCGTCCGCACCGATTCGAGCGTGACCGCGCCTCCCTGCCCCGCGTGCAGGCACAGCTTGTCCGTCTCCGCGGCCAGCGCGTGCATATCGGTGCCTACGCGCCGCAGCAGCTCATCCGCGGCGTCGGCGCCCAGCGAGCGTCCCTGGCTGCCGGCGCGCTTGACGAGCCAGCGCAGCAGCTCATCCGGCTGCAGAGAAGCGAAAGAGACGACCCAATCTTTGGCTTTGGCCGCTTTCACCGTTTTCTTGCGTTCGTCCAGCTTCTCCTGGGGCACGATAAAGACGAGCACCGTCGATTCGAGGGGCTGATCCATATAGGCGAGAAGCCGTTCGGGACGGTGCTCGGTCTTGGCCGACTCCTTGCCCGAAGCGAACAGCACCTGATCTCGGACGAGCACGATTTTGCTCGGGACGAGAAACGGCAGCGTCTCCGCCTCGTCGACGACGGTATCGATCGGTGTCTCCCCCGTGTCGAAGCGGACGATCGCCATCTCCCTGTGCTCGGGCTGCACCAGCTTCTCCTGCAGCCGTTCGATGAATTCGTTCATCATATAGGACTCCGACCCGTAGATGACGTACACGGGCGAGACTTGACCTTGATTAATGGATCGAAAAGCTTGCTTGGCGTCCATGATGCCGCTCCTTGCTCTTATGTAGTTCGGTTTTCAGCACCGAGAAGTTATCTTTCATTGTACTACAAAGACCGGGGGAATCACACTCGAAATAGACGAAGGGGTCGCGCCTCTTGCGAGGCGCGACCCCTCCGTTCTCGGACATCTATATCAACGTCCGCCGGCCGGCCCATGGTACCGGCGCGAACGAGCGTGACGATAGTCCGGAGACGATCGTCGGCTTCTACCGTACACTATACGCGGCCGCACCCGAAAGGGTGACAGCCGCGAAGCCGATCATCATCTCTTCGTTTCCGCGAACGTCGTCATGTCAAGCTGCCACTGCGTCGCGTTGCCGTCGGCATCGGTAACCGTAAAGTTCAGCACAGTGCTGTCGGCGCTCCAAATCAGCAGGCCGATGCGGCCTTCCTTCGGCTCCGTATCGTACACCAATTCGTTGTTCTCGATCCCGTAAATCTGGAGCGTTCCGTTGCCTTCCACCGCGACGGCTCTCCACTTGTCATTCGGAGAATCCGCCGTCTCGGCCGGAATGGACAGTCCCGAAACCGCCGGATCCTCGCCGCCGCCCGTAAGCGTCGGATTCTGCGTGATTTCGACTTCCTCAGGCATCATGTTTCTTGCCTCGGCGGAACCTTCAGGAAGATCGGCCTCGCCCGAATCGGAAGTCGCAGATTTGTTTCTCAGCACGTCTCCGTACTGATCCTGGACCTGCGCGTCTTCTCCTGCGCCCGAGGCGGAGAACAGGCTGGCTTCCTGCTTCGCCATCGGAGCCGACGCCGGACTCGGCATCGCCGCGTCGTTGCTGCTTCCGCCGCGCTGCAGCCATTCTCCCGGATTGCTGAACAGAAGCAGACCGACGACAACCCCTGCGGCGACGACGCCGGAGATTTTGCGGAAGAGCTGCTGCCGGGCCGGCCGATTAGAACGAACCGGAGACGGCGATGGCGACGCAATGGCGGAATCGCCTGCGGCTTCGCCCGCCCCAATGGCCGTGCTGCCGGCCGCATGCAGACGTTCAAGCTCCGGAAGAATCGAGTCCACGATGCTGAACTTCGGCACGACCCGCGGCAACTGCTCGAGCTCGCTCGACAGCTTCCGAAGTCTGGCCAACATGGCGGCGCAATCCGAGCATCGATCGGCATGTTCCATCATGAGCGATGTTTCTTGTTGATCCAAGTCACCGTCAATGTAACGCTGCATGAGTTCCATCACCTCTTGGCACTTCATCCCCGGACACCACCTTTCTGATAATCGTGAAGTAAAGTTTGCAATTGTTGCCGGGCTCTAAATAAGTAGGATTTGACGGTGTTAAGCGGCAAATTCAAAGAATCGGCAATTTCGTTATAAGAGAAATCCTGGAGATACCGGAGAACGACAACGGTACGATGATGCTCGGGAAGCTTACCGATGGCTTCTCGTATTTCCTCCGCGGCGTACGCGGACAATACTTCGGTCTCCACGTTGTCCCCCGCCTGGAAAACCATCTCGTGCTCATCAATGGAGACGGACGGCTTTTTGCGCCGAAACTTGTCGATGCAGATGTTCGTGACGATTCGCTGCACCCAGGTGCGAAACTGCGCTTTTTCCTCGTAGGATCCGATTTTCGTATATATCCGAATGAGCGCATCCTGCGACGCGTCGAGCGCATCCTGCTCGTTGTTCAGCAAATAGTACGCGGTGCGGTACACTTGATTCTCGATTTCGCGGAGTAGCGTAACGAGAGCTTCCCGGTCGCCCGCTTGTGCGGCTTTGATCAGAGCCGGCTCCACCACAGAAGATCCTCCTCCCCTGCACCTTCACAGACGCATGCGTCCGAATAAAGGTTGCAATTCCCCCGTGGGAATTTTCGGTAACTAGTAATCCATACTCTCTAAGTCTAGCAAAAATGCGTGGAAAGTCACAATGTTTTATGTTGGATAAACGGAACCTGAGCGCGAATTGACCGGTCTAATAGGGTGGAGGTGATCTCGTGGAGCCCGATTATCTAAAGCACGTCGAATCGGTTGACGGCGCCGAGCTTAGGCAACTCATGGACCGATACGGCGACGATGTGTGGAAATACGCTTACGTTCTCACGAAAGACAGGGAGCAGGCCAAAGATATCTCCCAGGAAGTATTCATTAGAGCGCATTACAATATCCGCTCCTTCAGAGGGCAGTCCTCCTTGAAAACCTGGCTTCTCGCGATCGCCAGGAACCAGAGTCTGAACTACTTGTCTTCGAGTTATTTTCGGAAAATCGGGCTGCGGGAGACGGTACGCCCCAAGCAATCGGCACCGTCCGCCGAATCGGCGTACTTGGGGCGGCAATCGGCCGCGGAAATCTGGGACGTCATCTTCGGATTATCGAAAAAGCTCCGGGAGGCGCTCGTGCTGGACCTGGAGCACGAATTAACGGTGCAGGAAATCGCACAAGTGTTGAACCTGCCGGCAGGCACGGTGAAGTCGAGGCTTCATCGCGCCCGCAAAGAAGTCGAAAAGCGGCTGAAGGGGTGGGAACAATGAAGGAAACCAGACCGGATTGGTACTCGATCGCCAAAGGAGGACTCGGCGACTCCTTGTTCACCGAGGAGATGAAACGGGAAGTCGGGCGAATCGTCGAGCAGCCCCGCGCTCGGAGGCGAAGCGGACGCTGGATCGCCGGCACTGCGCTTGTCGCCCTGTGCGTCGCTGCCGTTCTGCTGATTATCCCGCTCGCCCGGCCCGACTCTCCCGCTCCTTCTCCGGCAGTGACGGACGAACCTTCCCCGGTTCCATCTCCGGATCAGCCGCTCCCGACACCTGAGAGCCCGGAGCCCGAGCCTTCGGAAACTCCACCGCCTCCCATCGCCGATTCGGAAGTCCGGCTCGCGTACGAGAGCCCGGAGAACCATTCGGGGGTTTATCCCGTGGAGACAGACCGCGTTGAAGGGAAACGAATCGACAAGGCGTCCGTCCGCATTCAACGAACCATCGAGGTCGAGGGAACGGGAAGCTTTGCGATCTACGTACGAGAGGAAGGCGACTCCCAGCTGTATGCCGGCATGGAGGCGAGCGGCGGGAGCGCTACCGGACACAGGGAGACTGACCATCTGTACGAAATCGGACCGATCGGCGAGCTCGTTTACGCTGACGATGTCTCCGTCACGCCAAGCAGCGCCTTCGGGCTGTCCGGTTTTCGAATCTTCGGCCCGTGCGGCGCCAACTGCGTCGTGAATGTCTGGATTCATTTCGAAGAGGAGACGCCCGGCGTTCCGATCAGCGACTTCCGGCTAAACGCGCACGCGCAGGAAGTCGATCTCGACGAGGACGGAATTCCCGAAGTCGTCGCGACGGAGACGTTCGCAACGGGCAAGGTGCAAATCTACAAAAAGTTCGAGGATCGGCTGTTGTTCGTCGACGTCAATGAGGCTTTGCGAGCCGAGGAACCGAGCGCGGTCGTCTACGAAGGTTCGCAGCGTATCTTTCTTGCGCTGCTGCCGGATCGGACCTTAACGTACCGTTACGGAATACGCGAAGACTTATTGAAGCTTACGGACGAGAGTTCCGTAGAGACCGATCTGGACCGTTTAATTGTCGAGAGAGCCTATGACGGCAGCAAAAGCCTGCGGCTCGAAGTCGACGGGGAAGCGTACGAATCCACTTGGTTTGCCAATGAAACATTCTCTGTCGGGACATATCTGCCCAATGACGGCGATAAAGTATTGCGCAAGATTGTGTTGACGGACGGGTTCACTTACACGACGGAGAACGGCTCGGCATCCCTGACGTTCAAGGCTGCGGGCGAAGAAGATCTTCCCGAGCTGCGCAAGGAAGACGATTTGGCCATTTACGGAGACTACATGGGAACGGAGTTTACGGGCAATGCACCCTACAATCGCCGCGATTATTTTATTTACGATCGGGATGCGAATCGTCCGATCTGCGTCGTGCTTCAATATGCCGGCGACAGCGCGAGCGTCGTTCGACCGCTGCTGTTGGCCATCGCGGCCAACATTCGCTATATCCCCGAAGCTTAATTCAGGTCCGGGCCGGCTGAGATCATCGTTCTGCGCTTCATCGCGCCGTCCGGCGCTATCCGATACTGGATTTCGCCGTCGGCGTCGGTCCTCCAGATCAGACTGCCCGCATTTTCGAGACGCTGGAGTACACCCGGATTCGGATGGCCGTAGAAGTTGTTGCGCCCGACGGAAATGACCGTTTCCGTCGGCTTCCAGAAATCGACCCACAAGCCGGTCGTCGACGTCTTGCTCCCGTGGTGACCGGCTTTTAGCACGTCGATGCTGAGGCGTTTGTTATTGACGTCTTCATCTGCGGCACTCCCCCTTATGGCGTGTTCCGCTTCCACGACCGCATGTTCTCCCCGAGTCTCCAAATCCCCGGGCAGCAGAAATCGCCGTCCGTACAACGTCGCCAGCAAAACGACGCTTCGGTCGTTCTGCTCCTCGCTCGACGTCACCGGTTCGTCGGACTCGTTGCCGGACGGCAACGGGTAGAGCACCCGGAAGGTCGCGGACGCATCGGCTTGCCATTCCAGCGGCGAATGCGCGGCATAGACGGGAATGCCTTTGTCCGCCACCGTCTGCATAAGCGCCAGCGCGCCGGGCGAATCCTTTAACGCGCCGTTAAACAGCAGCGCCCGCACAGGGATATTGTCCAGCACGGCCCGCGCGCCTCCGATATGGTCCGCGTCCATGTGGGTAAGCACGAGCGCGTCAAGCTTCCCGACTCCCCGGCTCAGCAGCAACGGAACGAGCAGCTTCCGTCCGACCTCGTACGGATCGCTTCTCTCCCTCCATTCGTCTCCCGGCTTGCGGAAGCTGACCGTCCCTCCGGCGTCGATCAGAATATGTTTGCCGTAGCCGGTCCGGATGAGGATGCTGTCTCCCTGCCCCACGTTCAGAAAAGAAACTTCGGCTTCGCGATCCAGCCAGGCCGGCTGCGCTCCCCATACGAGCCAACCGGAGAGGGCGGCACCGAACGCCGCGCGCCTGGCAAGCGAGCGAAACCTCTCGGCGCGAGTCGTTCCGGGAATGGTCAAATCGAGCGGCGCCGTAACTTCGGCATCCGCCAGCCCTGCCGCTTGCCCGCTCCACCATTCCCGCTCCCTAAGCCGGTTCGAGCGGCGCCTCAGTCCCGCAAGACCGATTCCCATCAGCCCGTACGCGCAGACGACCCAGGCCAAAGACGGCTGAGGCCATATCGTCCTCCAGCCCGAGAAGCCGCTTAGCCAGTCGACCGTCAGGAAGGTCAGGTCGTTGCCCATCGTCGCCAGCTTCGCCGGAACAATGCCGAGGGGGGACCATATCCCGCCGAGCACGAGGGAAGCCATGCCCAATGGCATCACGATGACGCTGATGAAAGGAACAAGCGCGAAGTTGGCCGGAAGGGACAACAGATGCATGGAGTGGAAGTAGTAGACCGATACCGGAAAAGATACGATCTGGGCGGTTACGGTAACCGCGATCGCCCCCTTCAGCCAATTCCATCTGATCGGAATCAGCTCCGACAACGCCGGCACGAACAGAATCAGCCCGGCGGTAACGATGAAGGAGAGCTGAAAGCTGACGTCTTCGATCAGCAGCGGATTCCAGATCAGCATAGCCATCGCTGCGGCGAACAGCAGATGCAGGCCGTCCTTCAACGCGTTGCGCCGGGCCAGGCTCAGCGCGATCATCGCCATCAGGCAGGCGCGAACCGCGGACGGCGACGCTCCCGTGACCATCATATAGACCGGCATCATCGCAATCGTCAGTTCGAGCGTTCGCTCGCGGGTCAGCCTGAGCCATCCGCCGATCTGCAGCAGCAAATAGACGATTACGGCCACATGCAGTCCCGAAATCGCGAGAATGTGCGTCAGCCCCAATCTCGCGAATTGATCGAACTGCACCGGATCGAGATCGGAGCGAATGCCGACGACCAGCCCCTTCATATATCCCGAGTCTCCGTTCGGGTACAGGCGATCCGCTAGCTCGCCAATCCGATCTCTCAAGTCGTCCAACAGTCTCAGCGGCTTCATCCACACAGGGGCCGGCTCCCGCTTGTACTCGATCGTATCCAGACCTTGGACGGAAAGCTGCCAGAAAACGCCTTGCTTCATTAAATAGCGGCGATAATCGAACGCTCCGAAATTGCCGGCCTCCCCGGGAAGCTCCAGCGTGCCGAACAGACGCACACGGTCTCCCCTCCTCCACTCCCCAGCCGTCTGCTGTTCGGATTGCTTGGCCAGCTTTACCCGAACGACGATATCATCCTTCGTAAGCCTCTCATCGAAATCGCCTAATCGTATCTTCTCCGCCTTCAGCCTGAACGTCACCAGATCTCCGTCCACTTCCGCTACGGAGTCAAGCCGGCCGCCAAGCTCGGCTATTCCGCCTCCCGCTTCCACCTCGGCCGCCTGAATATCCGATGATAAGCGCTGATCGACCCACGCCCTCTCTCCATGCGCGATTACCAGCGCGGCTGCGCACACAAGCGCCAGCTTCGGGGAAGTCGCGCCCGCGAACGCCAGTGCCAGCAGCACCGTCAGCAGTCCCGCGATCGCCCATATGGCGCCTTCCACCGAACACAAAGACAGCAGCGCGGTCCCCACGATCCAACAACAGCTTACGGCGACCAACGGCCTTCGATTCATTCCCTTTCCCTCCCTTTCAAACGCAAAAAAGCACCTCCCCGCAGAGCGTTAAGCTCGGCGAAGAGGTGCTTCCTCTTCCACTGTGTCGCTATTCCATAGCTACGAACCGTCCTGAACCTCAGTGTCCGCGGGAGGAACGTAGTTGTCCAGCTTGCGGAAAATGAGTCCCCGCTGCTCCATCAGGGCGGCGACTTTGGCGTAATCCTTCGGGTACGGCCTGAAGTAGACGATCTCCGCGATGCCGCTGTTGGCGAGCATGTTCGCACATGTCCAGCAGGGCTGGTCCGTCACGTAGACGACGGAGCCTTCGCGATCCACCCGATCGGTGAACAGCAGCAGGTTCTGCTCGGCGTGGATCGTCCGAATGCAGCGCTGCTTCTTGATCATCTCCGAGGAGCCGGCTGAGGCCGGCTCATACTCTTCCACGATCATACAGCCTGCCTCGGAGCAATCCTGCACGCCCATCGGAGCGCCGTTGTACGCCGTGCCGAGCAGCTTTTTCCCCTGAACGAGCACCGTCCCGACATGGCGCCGCGGACAGCGCGAACGGGTAGAAGCCATAAAAGCGATATCCATGAAATACGTGTCCCAGTCTTTGCGCAAGGCTGCCATCTCCCTACCTCCGCACCGGGGCTTGCCGAATTACTGTTGACTTGCCGCCAGCGCTTGTTCCAAATCGTTGATAATGTCTTTGATGCCTTCCGTTCCCACCGACAAGCGAATCATTCCCGGCTGCACGCCGGCCGCGATCTGCTCTTCCTCGCTCAGCTGCTGGTGGGTCGTGCTCGCCGGGTGGATGATCAGCGACTTGGAATCGCCGACGTTCGCCAAGTGCGAGAACAATTTCACCGCGTTGATCACTTTTTTGCCGGCCTCTACGCCGCCCTTGATTCCGAACGTCAGAATCGCGCCTTGGCCGTTAGGCAGATAACGCTTGGCCAGTTCGTGGGACGGGTGGCTTTCCAGCCCTGCATAGCTTACCCATTCCACCGCGGAATGCGCCTCGAGGAACTTCGCGACGGCAAGCGCGTTGCTGCTGTGGCGCTCCATGCGCAGATGCAACGTTTCCAAACCTTGCAGGAACATGAAGGAGTTGAACGGAGCCAGCGCCGCCCCCATGTCGCGCAGCAATTGCACGCGCATTTTAATGATGTACGCAATCGGACCTACCGCATCCGCATATACGACGCCATGATAGCTTGGGTCCGGCTCGGTTAGGCCGGGGAACTTGCCGCTGGCCTTCCAGTCGAACTTGCCTCCGTCGACGACGATGCCGCCGATCGAAGTTCCGTGGCCGCCGATAAACTTCGTGGCGGAGTGAATGACGATATCCGCGCCGTGATCCAGCGGACGGAGCAGGAACGGCGTCGTGAACGTGCTGTCGATAATGAGCGGAATGCCGTTATCGTGCGCGATCGAAGAGACCGCCGCAATGTCCAGTATGTCTCCTCTGGGGTTGCCGATCGTCTCCGCGAATACCGCTTTCGTCTTCGGCGTAATCGCCGCGCGGAAATTTTCCGGGTTGGACGGATCGACGAATTTGACGTTAATGCCCAGCTTCGGCAGCGTGATCGCGAACAGATTGTATGTACCCCCGTAGAGGCTGGCCGACGAGACGATCTCGTCTCCCGCTCCCGCGATGTTCAAGATGGAATACGTGATCGCCGCTTGTCCGGAGCTGACCGCCAGCGCGGCAGCGCCGCCTTCGAGGGCGGCGACCCGCTGCTCGAACACGTCCGAGGTCGGGTTCATGATCCGGGTGTAAATATTGCCGAACTCTTTCAACGCGAACAAGTTCGCGGCATGATCGGTATCTCGAAAACCGTAGGATGTCGTCTGATAAATCGGAACCGCGCGGGACATCGTGGACGGATCGATCTGCTGCCCTGCATGCACCGCAAGCGTTTCCAGAGAATACGATTCGTTGCTCATTCGGGTTGAACCTCCCAATAAAATTAATAGTTAGATAGATTTCCCTCCCATTCTCTCATAAAATATGGCCATTGTAAAAGCTATCCTCAGGTTTTTATTTCCTGGCCGCGACGTGGACGAGAGCGGATAGCCGTTCGAACACTTTAGGCCCGATTCCTTTGACGTCCAGCAGTTGATCCACGCGTCGGAAGCCGCCGATTTTGTCCCGGTGCGCCACGATGGCTTTCGCCTTCGAGGGGCCGATGCCGGGCAGCGCGTCCAGATCGGCTTCGGTCGCCTTGTTCAAGTCCAGCGTTCCGGCGGCGACGGCGGGCGAATCCTCTTCAGCGTCCTTAACAGGCTCTGCCGGGGGAGCCGGAGAGGCGTCTGGCGACTCTTCCGAAAGACCCGGAGGGCTGCCCGGCGCATCGGACGAGGAGCCGACACCGCTTGCTGACGCCGAAGTCTCGGCGGCAACATCGGGAGATGCGGGACTTGACGAATGGGTCGGCGGCTGGATCGGAGCTTGGGTCGGCAATGCGCTTGGCGTCAGAGGCGTCGACAGGAATGAGGCGTTCCCTTCTTCCGAAGTTAGCGCGTCGATCGCCTGCTTCAGCGAATCGTTGACGGGCGTCCAGCCGGCGATCGGATGCTGCCGCGACCCGCCGAATAAAGCGATGCAGAACACCGCCGCCCCGATGGCGAATAAAGCCGCGGCAATCGGCTTGCGCATGCGGAAAGTGTTATTTTTATTCATATTTCTGTATCCTCCGTTTCTTTTTTCGCATAAATATATGAAAAATCGTTCATGACGTCCAAGCACGTATTCATATATTGGAATGAATGAACGTCAAAGACGAGTGTTCTGTAGGAGGGACCAGGATGAAGATCGGCTTCATCGGTGCGGGTAGTATGGGAAGCTTATTGGTGGGGGCCTTCGTACGCGCCGGCGCGATGCAGCCGGACGACATCGTCGTCAGCTCCCGAACGCAAACCAGGCTGTCCGCTCTGGCCGAGCAGTATCCCGGCCTTCATATCGCCGCTTCGAACAGGGAAGCCGCGATCGGGGCCGATTATTTGTTTCTGTGCGTCAAACCGTTGGACTTCCGCAGGGTGCTGGACGAGATTGCGCCCGTATTAACCCCGGAGCAGATCGTCGTCTCGATTACGAGCCCCGTCAAAATCTCCTCGCTGGAGGAGCTGCTGTCCAGCAAAGTCGCGAAAATCATCCCCAGCGTCGTGAACGCCGTCGGCAGCGGAGCCTCGCTCGTCATGTGGGGAACCCGGCTTGCGGAAGAAGATAAGCGGGGGCTCTGGGAGCTGTTCGCCTCGATCAGCCGCCCGATCTGCGTCCCGGAGGAGGAAGTCCGGGTCGCCTCGGACTTGTCCAGCTGCGGTCCGGCTTTCATGGCGTTCCTGCTCGAGCAGTTCATTGACGCCGCGGTGCTGTCCGCTGGCATGGAGCGGGAGACGGCAACCGCACTGGCCTGCGAGATGATGCTGGGCACGGCGCGGCTGATGCTGGAACTCCCCTGCTCGCCCGCCGAGCTTCAAGCCCGGGTGTCGGTACCGGGCGGCATTACGGCCGCCGCCCTGGAGTCGCTGCGCAAGTCGACCCGCGGCGCGTTCCTGCAAGTGCTGTACACGACGCACGAGAAGTTCGCCGAAGACCTCGACCGCGTCGACTCCTCCCTCTTCCCCCGCGAGCGCACTTAGCCGCGGGGTAGAGCGGGTTTCGCCCACATAGGCCTCCCTCACGTCTGGCCGTTCATGCAGAACGGTTACAGTCCCTCCCTTTGCGCATTGAGTTCCGCCTGACGCTATCCCCCCCTTTCGTCCGATATACGAGGAAAAACAAAAACGCCGCCCGACCTCGTCCCTGAAGACGGAGTCAAGCGGCGCGTGCTTCGCGCTGCGATTATTGTATCGTTCCTGCGTTCCTTGCAGTTTCGCCATTGGGCGGCCGCTCCTATTTCGAGGCAGCGGGCCCGAGGCTCAAGTTAATTGGCGACGATGTTGACGAGCTTGCCCTTGACGGCGATCACTTTGCGAATCGTCTTGCCGGAGATCAGCTCCTGCACCTTCGCCGAGTCGAGCGCCTGGGCCTGCATGCCCGCTTCGTCCAGATCGGCGGCGATCTTCAGACGCTCGGCGATCTTGCCGTTCACCTGAACGACGATCTCGACTTCGGCGTCCACCGTAAGCGATACGTCGTACTCCGGCCACGGCGCGTAAGAGACGGACTCGGAATGGCCGAGCTTCTCCCACAGCTCTTCCGAAATATGCGGGGCGATCGGGGACAGCATCTGCACGAAGTCTTCCATCGCTTTTTTCGGCAGCACTTCCGTCTTGTAAGCCTCGTTGACGAAAATCATCATCTGGCTGATCGCCGTGTTAAAGCGCAAGCCTTCGTAGTCCTCGCCGACTTTCTTAAGGCTCTTGTGCCATACCCGACGGAACGCATCGTCTCCCGGAACGTCCTGGATTTTGCCGCTGAGGCTGCCGTTGTCGTCGACGAACAAGCGCCATACGCGGGCCAGGAAGCGGAATACGCCTTCCACGCCGTTCGTGTTCCAAGGTTTCGTCGCTTCCAGAGGTCCCATGAACATCTCGTACATCCGCAGCGTATCGGCGCCGAATTCGCCGACGATGTCGTCCGGGTTAATGACGTTGCCGCGGGATTTGGACATTTTCTCGTTGTTCGTGCCGAGAATCATGCCTTGGTTGACGAGCTTGTGGAACGGTTCCTTCGTGTTCACGACGCCGATGTCGTACAGCACCTTGTGCCAGAAGCGCGCGTAGAGCAAGTGCAGAACCGCATGCTCCGCGCCGCCGATGTACAGGTCGACCGGAAGCCACTCGCGCTGCTTCTCCGGCGAGCAGATTTCCTTGTCGTTCTTCGGATCGATGAACCGCAGGTAGTACCAGCAGCTTCCCGCCCACTGCGGCATCGTGTTCGTCTCGCGGCGGGCTTTGCGCCCGTTGCGCGGATCGACGACGTTCACCCATTCGGTCACGTTGGCAAGCGGAGACTCGCCCGTGCCGGAAGGCTGGATCGCGTCCACGTCCGGCAGCAGCAAAGGCAGCTCCTCTTCCGGAATCGTGTCCATCGTGCCGTCCTCGTAGTGCAGCACCGGAATCGGCTCGCCCCAGTAACGCTGACGGCTGAACAGCCAGTCGCGCAGACGGTACGTCACCTTGCCGTTGCCCTTGCCTTCCTTCTCCAGATGCGCGATCATCGCCTTGATCGCGTCCGCCGTTCCCAATCCGTTCAAGAACTCCGAATTGACCAGCTTGCCGTCGCCGGAATATGCCGCTTCCTCGACGTTGCCGCCGGCGACGACTTCCACGATCGGCAGGCCGAACTTCTTCGCGAACTCCCAGTCCCGCTCGTCGTGGCCCGGAACGGCCATGATTGCGCCCGTGCCGTAGCCGCCGAGCACGTAGTCGGCGATCCAGATCGGCACCTTCGCGCCGTTCACTGGATTAATCGCGTAAGCGCCCGTGAATACCCCGCTCTTGTCCTTCGCCAAATCCGTACGTTCAAGATCGCTCTTGCGCGCCGCCTGCTCGACGTACGCTTCGACGGCGGCTTTCTGATCGGCGGTCGTAATCGAGCCGACCAGCTCATGCTCGGGAGCGAGCACGCAGTACGTCGCGCCGAACAGCGTATCCGGCCGCGTCGTGAACACGGTCAGCGCAGCGTCGCGGCCGTCGATGGCGAACGTCACTTCCGCGCCGGTCGACTTGCCGATCCAGTTGCGCTGCATATCCTTGATGCTCTCCGACCAGTCGAGCTCCTCCAGGTCCTCCAGCAATCTTTCCGCGTACTCGGTAATCTTCAGCATCCATTGGCGCATCGGCTTGCGGATGACCGGATGTCCTCCGCGCTCGCTCAATCCGTCGATAACCTCTTCGTTGGCCAGAACCGTGCCGAGCGCCGGACACCAGTTCACCGGAACTTCCGCGACGTAGGCGAGCCCTTTTTTGTACAACTGAATAAAAATCCACTGCGTCCACTTGTAGTAGTCCGGGTCCGTCGTGCTGAACTCCCGGTCCCAGTCGTACGAGAAGCCCAAAGACTTGATCTGGCGGCGGAAGTTGTCGATGTTCTCGAACGTGATCTCGCGCGGATGGCGTCCCGTCTGCAGCGCGTACTGCTCGGCCGGCAGGCCGAACGCGTCCCAGCCCATCGGATGCAGCACGTTGAAGCCTTTCATTCTCTTGTAGCGGCTGACGATATCGGTCGCCGTATATCCTTCGGGATGGCCGACGTGAAGCCCCGCTCCCGAAGGATACGGGAACATGTCGAGCGCGTAGAACTTCGGCTTGCCCGCGTCCTCCGTCGTCTTGAACGTCTTGTTCTCGTCCCAATGTTTCTGCCATTTCGGTTCGATCTTCAGCGGCTGATAGCCTTGACCCTGTTCCTGTGCCATGTCGTTTAACTCCCTTTGTCAGTAAATAAAAAAGCTCCCGCCCCCAGCGTTGTCGCTAGGGACGAGAGCGTATCTCCCGTGGTACCACCCTAGTTGACGGCATCCTGCTTGGATGTCCGCCCACTCAGCCTCGTAACGAGAGGTAACGCCTTGCCTACCCGTCTTCGTCCGTTCGGCGTATCGAAAACGTTCGGCTCGGAGGCTCCAAGGCGAGTTCGTCGCATTCGTCAACCGGCTCGCACCAACCGCCGGCTCTCTGAAATAACGTCTTGCGAGTACTGATCCTTATCGCAGCCAAAGTATGCCATGATTATAGCCAATTCGCGCGATTCGTGTCAAGCCGACGCCAGGAGACGGAGGAAGCTCTCTTTACTTGCCCCCCGCCCCGTTCAAGAACAAATCCACGACGGCCGCTGCCAGCCGCTCGGGAGCAAACTCCTCTTCGCCGATCCGCTCCCGGCTGCCGATCATCAGAAGCGCGGAGAAAGCATGGGACAGCAGCATCGGATGCCCCGGCGGAATCTCTCCGCTCTCCATCGCCCTGGCGAATTCGGCGGCCAGCACCTCGTGAATGCGATGCTCCGCCCGGCGGATTTCGGCGCGCTGCTCCTCGCTCAGCGAAGGCAGAGCCTCCCGCATCAAGCTTTCGAACTCGACGTGGGCCTGCGACTTCGTCATTTTGGACAGGGCGATCTGCGCAAGACGTTCGCGCAAGCTTCCGTTTTCCCCGATGATCCGCTCGGTGACGGCGCTGATTCGCAGCATCATTTCCGTTACGGCGGCCGTGAACAGAATCGATTTGTTGGCGAAATAATAGTACACGGACGCCTTGGTGACTCCGGCGCGCTCCGCGATCATATTGATCGAGACCGGTTCGTAGCCCAGCTCCATAAAGAGGACCGATGCGGTCAGCAGCACCTTGTCCCTCATCGACGGACGGTTCGGTCCGCTCTTCGGTCTTCCGGGGGCGCGCTTGGAACGGGATGCGTTCATCGCCTTCCCCTCCTTCGTTCGAAATTTCGTCATTGCATAATTAACCTTCCGGTATATATAATTAATTTGCGATCCAAACCCATTATATCCGAAAATAGCAATACGATCAGCTTTCCTGAGGATCTCGTATCGAACGAAGGAGGATTACCCGCAATGAGCGACAAAGAATACCGCTTCGGAAACTGGGTTTCCGGCAAGCGAAGCAAGTGGATTACGCTTCTGGTCTGGATTGCCGCGGCCGGCCTGCTGAGCGCGCTGCTCCCGTCGGTGAACAGCCAGGAAATCAACAACGCTCCCAATCTGGATTCCGGCAAGCCTTCGGTACAGGCAGACGCCGTCGCTGCCAAAGAATTCCCCGGCGGGTCGGACATTCCGGCGCTTGTCGTCCTGCGCAAGGGAGCGGGACTCGCGGAGTCCGACCTGGAGGACGTCCGCAAGCTGACGGAGAAGCTGACCGCTTCCCCCGTCCCTTACCAGACGTCCGTCCCGCCTCTGCACGCGCTGCCGCCCCAGGCGCTGCTGGGCCAGCTGTCCGAGGACGGCAGCACGCTGGTCGTGCCCGTCCTGTTCGACAGGCAGGCGGACGCGGAACGGCTGAAGGAGGGAACCGGCGAGCTGAAGCGGGTGCTGACCGACATCGTCGGGTACGATCCTTTCGCCGAGTCCCGCGATTCCCAAGACAAGCTGAGCGCGCGCGTCACCGGCCCCGTCGGCATTCTGATCGACGCGACGGGCCTGTTCCAGAACGCCGACGTCAGCCTCCTCATCGGAACCGTTCTGCTCGTGCTCGTCCTGCTGCTGCTCATTTATCGTTCCCCGATTCTTGCGCTCCTGCCTCTCGTGGCGGTGGGCTTCGCTTACGGGGTCATCAGCCCGCTTCTCGGCTGGATGGCGAGCAATGGATGGATCGTCGTGGACGGCCAGGCGATCTCGATTATGACCGTTCTCCTGTTCGGGGCGGGAACGGACTACTGCCTGTTCCTCATTTCCAGATTCCGTCAGCTGCTGAAAACCGAACGAAGCAAAGCGAAAGCGCTGCTCGCCGCCATCACCGGCTCCTCGGGCGCAATCGCCATGAGCGGCTTGACGGTCGTCATTGCGCTGCTCGCGCTGCTGGCGGCGGAATTCGGGGCGTATCAGCGCTTCGCCGTTCCGTTCAGCCTGGCTATTCTGATCATGGGCATCGCGAGCTTGACGCTGGTCCCCGCGATGCTGGCCATCATCGGCCGGGCCTCCTTCTATCCGTTCGTGCCCAGAACGCCCGAAATGCAGCGGGAACGCGCCGTGCGCAAAGGCAAACCTGCCCCCGCCGCTCCCAAGGAGCCGCGCAACTGGGCCGGCAAGATCGTGACCGACAAACCGTGGACCGTGCTTGTCGTCTGCGTACTGCTTCTCGGAGGACTGGCGGCCGTTACGCCGCAAATTAAATTCACGTACGATCTTCTGTCGTCTTTTCCGAAGGATATGGAGTCCAGGGAAGGATTCGCCACCATCGGAGAGCAGTTCTCTCCGGGAGAGCTGGCGCCGGCGAAGATCATCGTCGACACGGAAGGACTGTCCGTCGATTTGTCCGCTAAGCTGGCCGCCCTGCCTTACGTCGACGTCGTATCCGAGCCCCAGGTGGGCCAATCGAACCCGAACATCGTCGCGTACGAGGTTCAATTCGATCTGAATCCGTATTCTATTGAAGCGATGAACCATATTCCGGAGCTGAGGACGGTCGCGGAACAGGCGCTGGCGGAAGCCGGGGTTCTCAGTTCGCAGGCCGGAATCTCGAGCCCGGAGACCCGCGTATGGATCGGCGGCCAGACTGCGGAGCAGTACGACAACAGGGCGACCGGGGAGCGGGACACGAGGCTCGTCATTCCGATCGTCATCGGGCTCATCTCCCTGCTTCTGCTTCTGTATCTGCGTTCCGTCGTTGCGACCGTCTATCTCGTGCTCACCGTCATCGTATCCTTTTTCTCCGCGCTGGGGCTCGGCTGGCTGATCGTTCATTACGGAATGGGGGCGGAGGCGATCCAGGGCGCGATTCCGCTGTACTCGTTCGTGTTCCTGGTCGCCCTGGGAGAGGACTACAACATCTTCATGATCTCGAGCATCTGGCAGAAGAGAAAGAGAATGCCGCTTAAGCAGGCGATCAAGGAAGGCGTCGGCGAGACGGGCGCCGTCATTACTTCCGCGGGGCTCATTCTCGCCGGAACGTTCGCCGTGCTGGCGACGCTGCCGATTCAAGTGCTCGTGCAATTCGGGACGATTACCGCAATCGGCGTGCTGCTCGACACGTTCGTCGTGCGGCCGTTCCTCGTGCCGGCGATTACGCTGCTGCTCGGGCGCCGGGCGTTCTGGCCGGGCAAGCTCGAGCCTGTCGGAGAGAAGGACGCTTCCTGAGTTAACCTACAACCGCCGTATTGTCTGGTTCCGATGAGGACCGACCGATACGGCGGTTATGTTTACGCCGATAGCCGACTCGATATAGGCAACGTAGCTTCTCGCTTCTTCGGGCAGCTCGGCGAACGTGCGGCAACCGGAGATGTCGCTCTTCCACCCCGGAAGCTTCCACAGCACCGGCTTCGCTCTTCGCAGCAGCGGCAAGGTCGGGAAATCGCCGCTGACCGTTCCGTCCGCCTCATACCCGACGCACAACGGAATTTCATCCAAGTAGCCGAGCACGTCGAGATTCGTCAGCGCGACCTCCGTCGCTCCTTGAATCATGCAGCCGTACCGGGTGGCGACCGTATCGAACCACCCTACGCGCCTTGGCCGGCCGGTGACGGCCCCGTATTCTCCGGCATCCCCTCCCCTGCGCCGCAGCTCTACGGCTTCTTCCCCGGCCAGCTCGGAGACGAACGGCCCCGCGCCGACGCAGGAGGAGTACGCTTTGACGACGGCCAGCACGCGGGTGATGGCGTACGGCGGCAAACCCGCACCGACCGCGCCGTGTCCGGCCAGCGTGGACGAGGACGTCGAATAGGGGTAGATGCCATGATCCGGGTCCCGCAGCGCGCCAAGCTGGCCTTCGAGCAGGATCGGCTCTCCGCTCGCCCAAGCCTGCCGGAGCAGCCTGGTCGTGTCGCATACGAAGGGAGCGAGCTTCCTTCCGAGCTCGACGAGCTGCCCGATCAAGCCGGCCGGATCCAAATCCGGTCTTCCGTACAGGTGCTCCAGCAGCACGTTTTTGGCCGCGTACGTCCGCTCCAGCTTGCTTCGCAAAATATCCTCGTGAAACAGATCCGCAACCTGGACGCCCAGCTTGGCGTATTTATCGGCGTAAAACGGCGCGATGCCGTTCTTCGTGGAACCGAAGCTTTGCGCGCCGAGTCTTGTCTCCTCCAGCTCATCGAGCAGCCGGTGCGCGGGAAGCACGACTTGGGCTCGCTCGGACAGCCTCACATTCGGTTTCGGAACTCCGCGCTCCTCCAGCCGCTCAAGCTCGGCCAACATCCGCTCCGCGTCCAGCGCGACTCCGGGACCGATGACGTTCACGGTCTGAGGATGAAACACGCCGGAAGGCAGCATGCGCAGGGCGAACTTCCCGTAATCGTTAATGATCGTATGCCCGGCGTTGCTTCCTCCTTGATACCTGACCACGTATGAAGCCTTCTCCGCGTACAGATCGGTCATTTTCCCCTTGCCTTCGTCTCCCCAATTCGCTCCTACGATCGCCGTAACCGTCATATTTCCCCGGCCTCCTCTTTCGTTTTGTCCATGCAAGGCTTATTATAGAGGCAGAGTTTTCATAAAAATAATTGATATTCCTAATACCCGATATAAATGGAGATTATGTCAATGGATACGAATACGGAGTGGTACCGCGTCTTCTACCGGACGGCGGTCTGCGGCAGCTTGTCCAAGGCGGCCGAAGCGCTGCACATTACGCAGCCGGCAGTCAGCCATACGATCAAGCAGTTGGAGCGCCAGCTCGGAACGCCGCTCTTCTTCCGGACGCCGAAGGGGGTGTTGCTGACCCACGAAGGGGAAGCGCTGTTCGCCTACGTCGAGCAAGCGTTCAGAATGATGGAAGCGGGAGAGAAGAAGCTGGCGGAAATGCGGGATCTCGAAAGCGGGGAAATCCATATCGGGGCGAGCGATACGCTGTGCAAGCACTATCTGCTGCCTTATTTGCGGAAGTACCGCGAAGCGCATCCGAAAGTGCGGATACACGTCACCAACCGGACGACCGACGAGACGCTCGGCCTGCTCAGGAACGGCCAGATCGATTTCGGCATCGTCAATCTTCCCGTCGACGACGGCAAAGTCGACATCCGGGAAAGCCTGGTCTTGCACGAATGCTTGATCGGAGCCCCCTCCAGCTTCCCGGATGCCGGAAAGCCTCTGCCTCTGTCGGAGCTGCACGCCTATCCGCTCATCCTGCTGGAGCCAGGGGGAAGCATCCGGCGATTCCTTGAGCGGTACGCCTCGTCCCATGGCGTCGCGCTGACGCCCGAGCTGGAGCTGGGCAGCATCGACCTGATCGTCCAATTCGTCCGCAGCGGGTTCGGACTCGCGTTCGCGGCGCGGGAATTCGTCGAGGAGGAGCTGGCGTCGGGACTCGTCGCCGAAATCCCGCTGCTCCCTCCTCCGCCGCCCAGACGGATCGGCATCGTCACGCTGAAGGGCACCCCGCTGTCCGCCGCCTCGAAGCGGTTTATCGCGCTGCTGCCTGCCGGGACGAAGTGAACCCGCGAGCGAATAAGTCCGTTGCATTCCGATAGAGACAAGCACGCGAAAGGGCTGCTTCCAAGTCCGACGGAATCGATGTTCCGTCCGTTTGACTTAGAAACAGCCCTTCTCTATTATTCCGGTTTGCGAGCGACGTAAAACAGCCTTTCCGATTCCGCGTTCGGCCTGTCCCACTTGAAGTCGGCGACCCGATGCAGCAGTTCGAAGCCGACCTGCTCCAACTCCCCGGCGATCCAGTCGGGATCGTACGCCCTCTGCACATGAGATTCCTCGAAGCGGCTGTACAGCGCGCCAGCCCCGGGAGCTGTCGCGTCTTCCCGGATGAAGAACGTCAGCGAATGCTCGATCTCCATCCGCTCCTCGTCGTAGTCGCTCGTCCACAAGTACGCCACATCCGGCTCGTCGTAGACGAACGGCTGCTCCTCCGCGTACCGCTCCAGCTGCCGCGGAGCGTGGACGTCGAACAGGAACAGCCCGCCGGGAGCGAGCCCCCGGTACGTCTGCCGGATCGTCGCCGAGACGTCCTCCGGCTCCGTCAAGTAGTTCAGGCAGTCGCAGAAGCTGATGACCGCGTCCGCCGGATGGGGCAGCTCCCAGTCCCGCATATCCTGCTGCAGCCAGCGTACCGTTCCCAGCTCGTCGCGATAGCCGCTGCGCGCCGGCGGTTCCTCCCACTTGCTGCGGGCGACCGAGAGCATCTCCGAGGAGATATCGATGCCGAACACGCCAAAGCCGGAGCGGGCGAGCGGAATCGACAGGTTGCCCGTGCCGCAGCCGAGGTCGACGACCGTCTGCGGTATGCCGTAACGATCCCAGCATTGACGAGCGAAGCTCAGCCATTCGGAGTACGGCATGTCCTCCATCAGACGGTCGTAGATGGCCGCAAATTGACGATATGTGCGCATGATTGCCGCAACTCCAGTCCGTAGGTTGAAATAGAAGCGGCCCAACGCATTGGGCCTGACCTCGCTGTGCCTGTTAGGTTAACCGATAGGGCAGTCCAGCCGGCGGGAATCAGGCGCTGCCGTCTTTCTCCGCCTCGTCGCCCGGCTCGTTCGCGGACTTCAGGTGCGTCCAGTTGCCCTTCTGCTCGATCAGCCCGTCCTTCAGCAGCTTGCCGAGCGCCCGCTTAAACGCGGATTTGCTGAGCTGGAACCGCCTCTGGATGTCCTCCGCGCTCGTCTGATCGGAGTAAGGCATCGCCCCGCCCGGACGTTCTTTCAGAAACGCCAAAATCCGGTCCGCGTCCTCCAGCCGGCCGACCTCCTTCGTCGCCTTGATGCTGAGCGACACCCGTCCGTCCTCGCGGACTTGCGTGACGCGGGCGCGGAATTTCTGACCGATGCGCAGCGGATGAACCATTGCGCCCTCGTTGATGTAGCCGAGCGCGCCGAAGCCGAGCACGCCTCCGTCGACGAGCGCGAATACGCCGTCGCGGAACACGTCCGTGACCCAGCCTTCCTGCCACTCGTTCTTCCAGGAGGAAGGCGCGCGGAACACGAGCGGCGCGAAATCGTCGATTTTGGCGAGCCGCGCCAGCATACGCCCTTCCTTATCGTGCTTCATGACGACGAACAACTCGTCCCCTGTCTGCGGCCATGCGTTTTTGCGCTCCGCGGGGAAAGACTTGACGGGCAGCAGAAGCTGCCGCCCTATGCCCATCTCCAGGAAAAAGCCGAAGCTGGGATGAAAGTCGGCCACCTTCAGCCGAGCCAGCTCTCCGAGCCGGATGAGCGGCTGGCGCAGCGTGGCGGTAATCCGCTCTTTGTCGTCGTGGAAGAGGAAAGCGTCGATGTCCGTCCCAACTTCCGGGCGATTCTCGACCGCCGCCTCGCCGTACGGAAGCAGCACTTCCGGCCCGTCCTCGGGACCGAAGCCGAGAAACCAGCCGTAGGGAGACACTTCTCTGCGAACGCGCAGGCTTTGCACCGTTCCGGCGGTCAGGTTCATACGATCTCCACAGCCTTCGCGTCGGACCACAGACGCTCCAGATGATAATACTCGCGCTCGTCCCGATGGAATATGTGGGCGACGACGTCTCCCATATCCACGAGCACCCAGCGCGCCGTGTCCAAGCCTTCGGTGCGCACGCGGTATCCGGCCAGCTCGGCGTTTTTGCGAATTTCCGTCGCGATCGACAGCACCTGCGTATCCGAGTTGCCGTGGCAAATGACGAAATAGTCCGCCACCAGCGAAATTCCTTGCAAATTCAGAGCGACGAGGTCGTGCGCCTTCTTCTCTTCCGCGGCGTGAATAACCGTCTTAAGCAATTGTTCCGAACTTCCTGCCATGTCTCAGCCTCCGTTATCTTTTTGTTTCATTTGCATGATCAGATCGTTGCGCGCCAGAACGGTGAGCGGAAATATCCGCTTGCCCCGTTCGATCAGCACTCCGATGGTGGAACCGAAAGCCGCCACAAGGGCTTCCTCCATACTATGTTCAGCCCGTTCGCGGATGATTTCGACTCCGGGATAGTTTCTTCCGGGCTCGATATAATCCGCCAAACAGACGATTTTGTCCAGCTTTGTCATGCCTTCGCGTCCCGACGTATGGTACCGGATCGCATCCAGCACTTCTTCATCGTCGATGCCGTGCTCGGCGCGAACCGCCCAGGCGCCGACGTGCGCGTGCCACAGCTCCTTGTCGTGCTCCAGCAGCTCGGCGGGCAATCCGTGCAGCCGAATGACGGCTTCCATCCGTTCGATCGCCCACGCCTTGGAATAGTCGTGCAGCAAGGCGGCCAGCTCGGCCTGTGCCGGATCTCCGCCGTAGCGCTTCGCCAGCTCGATCGCCGTATCCACGACGCCCAGCGTATGCCTCCACCTTTTGTCCGGCATCTGCGCGCGGGTCGCTTCCCTCAGCTTGTCAAGATTCATATAATCCATTCCTTCGGATGTAGTCGATCACCGCATCGGGCAGCATGTAGCGAACGGAACGCCCTTCCCGGATTCTGCGCCGGATATCGGTGGAGGAAATGCCCATCGGCGGCATCTTCGCACGGGTCAGCTTGCTCCGGACGTACTCCGGCAGCAGCGCGTCGTCGCTCGGCTGATCCGGCCTCTCCAGCCCGACGAAGACGACCGTCGCGGCCAATTCCTCGGCTCTGCGCCAATTCGGCAGATCGCGGATCATGTCCGAGCCGACGATCCAGTGAAACCGCGCGTCCGGATGTCTCCCGCGCAGCTCGGTTACGGTGTCGACCGTGTACGACGTTCCTTCCTTGCGCAGCTCGATATCCTCAACCCGGAACGCCGGATTGTCCACGATCGCCGCTTCCAGCATCTCGCGCCTGCGCGCCGCGTCCGTGCCCGGCTGAGGCTTGTGCGGCGGAGTCAAGGTCGGAACGAACCAGACTTCGTCCAGGCCCAGCGCGTCCCGCGCGGTCTCGGCGGCCAGCAGATGCCCATGGTGCACCGGATCGAACGTTCCTCCCAGCAAACCGACTTTACGCATGTCGCTCAGCCGCCTTCCTTATCGCTACCTGGGAAGCACGATTTCCTTGTGGTCGACGGATTCCTTGTACAGGACGATCGTCTTGCCGATCACCTGCACCAGCTCGCAGCCCGACTTCTCGGCAAGCTCTGCGCCGATCTCGCGCGGGTCCTCGTCGTTGTTGTTGAGCACGGATACCTTAATCAGCTCGCGCACTTCGATCGCTTCCTGGATGTGCCGAACGAGATTGTCGTTCGTCCCGCCCTTGCCGACCTGGAAGATCGGGGTAAGGTGATGGGCGAGCGAACGGAGATAACGTTTTTGTTTGCCTGTTAGCATTGGATTTCCCGCTTTCGTTAAGATTGCCCCGCTTGCCGAATCGTGAACGAAGCCAGCACGACTTCGCGCATGGCCGCGACCGGCGCCGGTTGGCCGGTCCAGTATTCGAAGGCGTAAGCGCCTTGGTAAATAAACATGCCGAGACCGCCATGGATGCGGCAGCCTCTCTCCTCGGCCCCGCTGAGAAAAGCGGTCTTGAGAGGATTGTAAATCAAGTCGCTGGCGACCGCGCCCGGCTTCATCCAGGACGGGTCCATCGGCAGCTCGTCGACGTTCGGCGACATGCCCACGGAGGTCGTGTTAATGACGACGTCCGCTTCCGCGGCGACGCTCCGCAGACCGCTCCACGGAACGGCCGATATTCCCAGCTCCGCCGGAAACGAAGCAGCCAGCTCGGCGGCTCTCGCTTCCGTGCGGTTCGCGACGAAGACGGCAGCCGGTCCTTCTTGCGCGAGCGCCCATAGAATACCCCTGGCCGCTCCCCCCGCTCCGAGCACGACGATCGTCTTGCCGGACAATTCGGGTTCGGCCTCTTCTTTCAGAGACCGGACGTAGCCGATGCCGTCGGTATTGTAGCCGATCAGCCGGCCGTTCTCGTTGACGATCGTATTGACCGCGCCGGCGGCCCGGGCGCCTTCGCTGATTTCGTCGAGATACTTCATCACTTCGACTTTATGCGGAATCGTCACGTTCAGGCCGCGGAAGCCGAGGCCCCGCACGCCCGCGATCGCCTGCTCCAGACGTTCGGGCACGACGTGAAAAGCGGCGTAAGCGCCGTTGATGCCGATTTCCCGGAACGCGCGGTTCAGCATGACCGGCGACTTCGAATGGCGAATCGGATCGCCGATCACTCCGAACATTAGCGTATGGCTGTCCATTGCTCGATCATTCCCCCTCTCCCGATGCAGCGGCCAGGGCGTGTATGCAACCTCCGAGGAAAGCAGCTGGTTTGCCTATACGCCCTAGGCCGTCCACGGGAATGAATCTCTCTCTACAATACGCTGTCACGCAGCATGACTTTAATCCCCTTGGGTGCATGAACATCGATGACGGCTCCGGTCGTGCCGTTCACCTGAATCCATCCCAGTCCCGAAATAAACACGTCCTGCTCCGCATTCCGCGGGACGCGCAGGCGGTGCCGGGTCCAGGCCGGGAACGAGTCCAAATCCTCTCGTCCGGGCGGGCTCAGCATCTCGCCCCGATGCTGGGCGTACAGCTCGTCGGCGCGCTCCAGCTTCGTCCGGTGAATCGTAAGCCCTCCGGACACCTGCGCCGTGAACGATTGACGTTCCCCCTCGATGAAGTCGAATCGGGCCAACGCGCCGAAGAACAGCGTCTGGCCGGGGTTAAGCTGATACGTCATCGGCTTAAGCGGCTTGTCCGGAAGCAGCGCCGCCAAATCCTTGCGCGGCACGATCTCCGACATTCGCCAATCGTAGACGATGCCCGGCGTGTCGATGATGCTCTTGCCGTCGTCCAGCGGAATGTGCACCGCGTCGAGCGTCGTGCCGGGATACCGGGATACGGTCAGTTCCCGCTTCAGATCGCTGTAGTCGGAGATAAGCCGGTTGATCAGCGTGCTCTTGCCGACGTTGGTCGCGCCGACGACGTAGACGTCGCGGCCTTGGCGATAAGTATTCACGGCGTCGACGACCCGGTCGAACCCGATGTTGCGGCGCGCGCTGCACAGCACGACGTCCGTCACCTTCAGCCCCTCTTCCCGCGCCTGCTTCTGCACCCAGTTGCGCAGCCGGTTCCAGTTCGTCACCGGAGGCAGCAGGTCGATCTTGTTCACGACGAGCAGCACCGGATTGTTGCCGACGAAGCGTTGCAGACCGGAGATCAGGCTGCCCTGGAAATCGAACAGGTCGACGATGTGGACGACGAGGCTGTCGGTGCCGGCGATGCCGCCGAGCAGCTTCAGGAACTCGTCCTGATCGACGGTAACGGAGGAAGCTTCATTATAATTTTTGATGCGGAAGCAGCGCTGGCATACGGCGCCTTCCTTGTTCAGCGAAGAGGCGGGCACGTACCCCGGCTTCTTCTGGTCTTCGCTTTGCAGCGCGATGCCGCAGCCCGTGCAGCGCGGAGGTCGATGCGGTTCACTTGCCATGCTGAGGTCCTCCCTTGTCCGGCCATAGCCCTTTCTTGCGAAGGCGGGCCAGCGCGATCTTCTCGATGCGGCGGTTGATCTGCGTCGCCCAGCCTTCTTCGGCCGGCGCGATCGGCGTTACCAATATCGTATGCAGCCCCGCGCGTCTTCCGCCGAGAACGTCGGTCAGCATCTGATCGCCGACGACGACCGCCTGTTCCGCGGGAAGCTCCATCAGCTTCAGGGCGCGCCTGAAAGCCGCTCCTGCTGGCTTGCGGGCTGCGGGAATATAAGGGATGCCGAGCGGCGCAGCGAACTTGCCGACGCGCGCGTCATTGTTGTTGGAAAGAATGACAACCCGAAATCCCCGCTCCTTGACGAGATCCAGCCAGCCGATCAGCTGCGGAGTCGCCAGCGGGGTTTTGGCGCTGACCAGCGTATTGTCAAGGTCCGTAATGATGCCGCGGATCCCTTGGGCGTGCAGTTCATTCAGATCGATCTCGTAAACGGTGTTCACGATCCGATCGGGAAGCAAACGCTTGAACATCTTGAATAATGGCTCCTGTCTGCTAGAGCGGGTTTGCATACACGCCCAAGCGGCTAATCTTCCTCAAAATATACCATACCCCATGCGGCCTTGCAAAAAAAACAACCTGCCTCGCGAGTCGCGGCCGATATGACCGAGATGACCGAGGCAGGCCGTTTCATCCATCGTTAGTCCGATTATAACGCTTTGCGGATTTTCTCCGATACTTCGTTAAAAGAGGTCAGAAGCTGGCCGTCGCCTTGGCCTTCCCCGTATCTGGCCTGCTCGAACAGCCTCACCGCGCCTTCGAATTCCGCGCTTAAGGACGAGAACTTGCGGCTCCACCGTCCGAACGTTTCGCGAATCGTCTCGTGCGACTCCCTGCGCAGCCCTTGGCGATGCAGGAAAGAGAGCAGCCGTTCCATCTCGCGCACGACTCGCTGATTCGGCGTCGTTCCGCGATGGCGAAGACGGCTCCATACGTTCCTCGCGCGGCGGCTCTTGACGACGAACAACGTTGCCGCCGCGGCGACCAGCAAGGCGCCGACAGAGACGCTGGTAATCAACAGCCAGTTGTTCTCCACGACGACAACTTCGGGTTCGACGGGAGACGCGTCAACCGGCGCGCTCGACTCGATCGGTTCCGGCGCGTTCGCCGGACGAGGCTGCGGCACCGAGAAGCCGGACGTCGGCTCGAACGGAATCCAGCCGTAGCCTTCGAAGTACACTTCCGCCCAGGAGTGGGCGTCGGCGTTCCGAACCGTGTACGTTCCAGCGCCGAGAGGATCGGGCTCCATGTCGGGTCCTCCGAAGCGAGCCCGCTCCATCGCGGCTTGATCGTATCCGGTCGCGTAGCCTTTCACCCATCGGGCGGGCAGCCCGATCGAACGAGCCATGACGACGAACGACGTCGAGAAATAATCGCAATAGCCTTCCTGAATCTCGAACAGGAACGAGTCGACGATATCCCCGTTCCGGTCGGATTGGCGGGACAGGTCCGGCGTGTTCGTGTACGGATACGTTTGTTTCAAATATTGCTCCAGCGTCTTGGCGCGGTCGTAGGCGTTCGAGGCACCGCTCGTCTGCTCCGCGGCCAGATCGCGGACTCTCTGCGGCAGATCGTCCGGCAGCTGCAAATACGGAGTCAGGTCGACGCTGCTCGGAGCGGAAGGATCGAGATTGCGCAGCGCCTCCTCGTCCAGCACCGCCACTTCGGACACGACCGAATACGTCTGCACGCGCGACGTCTTGCCCCAGCGCAGCTCCCATTCGGCAGGATCCCACCTGAGTCCGGCGTTGTTGTCGCTCTTGAGATCGGTCACCGCCGCGGCGGGTCCGGCAGTGAACAGGACGGGCAGCTTGTCTCTGCGCTCGATTTTCACGGTCTGAACGACCTCGATCGTCTCTACGCCCTCGGCTCGCGGCGGATCCAGCTCATAGCTTGGAACTTCGCTGCCGATCTGAGCCTGGACGAGGGCGGGATTTTTGAGATCTTCCCAGCCTTTGCCCGTATAGACTGATTTGCTCTCCCCGCGCCAGTAGCTGCGCTGGGAAGTCGTAACGGTCATCACGGGTGAATAGTCGAATTGGAACCCTCCGCCGATCTTGCGGTCGTCCCGGCTATAGCCGGACAAGGAGGAACCGCTGCTTCCCGGCGCGTTCGCTCGCTGCACGCCGCCTTCCCCGGAGAATACCGGAACCTCGCGTCCCTGGGCTTCCGTCCAGATCGTATAGGGGTCTTCCAGAATGATCGGAGCGCGCGGCATCACGATTCCGCTCACCAGAACGATCGTAATGATCAGAACGGCCGGGAACGCGATATCCAGCGGTCGTTCGGCCATCGCCTCCCAGCTGTCGGGATGACGGATTTGAAGCTGTCTGAGATGCAGAACGACGAGCCAGGCCAGGCCCGCGGTCACGATCCAGGCGATGTTGCGCCACAGCTCCAGCGGGAAGAACGAGTCGACGACCGCCATGACCATAATAGACAGCACGATGATCGCGATCGCCCCGTTTCTTCTGGAGCCGATCCAGCCCAGAACGTGAACCGCGAGCAGAACTCCCGCCGCCAACTCGAAGAACGGATGGAACTGGGCGAGATGGAACGACAGAAATCCGTCGATTTGTTCCCATGACCTCCAGCTTTCCGGCCACCCTCCCCATTCGATCGGTATTTTCCACACAATCATTCCGGCAATCGATCCGAGCTGCAAAATCAGTCTGACCCACAGCAGCCGGGTAAACAGCAACTCCGTAACCGCCGTTACGGCCAGCGCCCCGTAGATGACGGTGTACGTTTCTTCCCACCAATAATCGGAGAAGCACCGGATCAGCTGAAGCACGACGACAAGCGCCAAGAGTCGATGAAACCGCTCGAGCACGAGCCGTCTCCAGAACCGTCCGGACAACAGAAGCTTCTTCAAGCCGATGCACCCCCTAGAGCCTGGGGCAGCCTGTCCAACTCGTTCACCGAGATGAACTCCCACTGCTTGGCCTGGCACAGCAGCTGCCAGTTGCGAACTTTGGCGGCAGCCTCCGCGGGCAAATGCTTATGGCCGATATGGATAATGCTCGGAACCATTCTCTTGCTTTCCAGAGCGTTCATCGCCGCCGACAGCTGTTCGTCCGCCGCCGATCCGATGACGACGATATGAACGCCCGACTCGTAACGCTCCGCCACCTGGCACAGCAGCTGGCCGATCGGCAGGCTGCCGTCCGCTTCGACGTCGACCAAATGCTGGAACACCTCGTCCTTGGACACCGGCGTGCGTCCTTCCCCGTACCAGCGTTCGGTTTGCCCGGCCGACACGAAGCCGATCGGCATGCCCCGGGAAATCGTCAGCTCCAGCAAGGAAGCGGCAGCCGACACGGCCAGCTCGAACTGGTCCGCGTACGGGTAAGATTGGGCGTTCCGGTCCAGCACGAAGACGACCCGAGGCAGCGCCTCTCTCTCGAACTCCTTCGATTTCCATTGCCCCGTCTTCGCCGTCGCGTTCCAATGAATGCGCGACAGCCGATCTCCGTGAATGTACTCCCGGACCCCGTCGATCTGCGTCGTTTCCCTTGCCCACAAAGAAGTGAACGTATGATGGAACACGCCCCGCTGCGAACGGCGGAACAGCCGCCAGTCCTTCAGGGGAACGGTGCGGGGCAGCACTTGCACGTACAGCGGCTGATGAAACGAACCGCGATGCTCGAACAAGCCGAAGATGTCCCGCGTCGAGCAGTCGGTCTGCTGAAATTGATACCGGCCTCTGCGCAGCGGAGCAGTCTCGAACTGCACTTCGCCCCGCCGCTTGTAGTCCGGCACGAAAGACATCTCGTACAATTGCGCGTCGCCGCCGGTCGTGCGAACCAGCTTCTCCCGGACGATGACGTACGGGAGCGGCCAAAATCCCGGAATTTGCATGCGCAGCTTGACCTGCAGGCGCATGCCGGCGGTCAGCAGGGCGGATTGCCCGTCCCCGGCTTCCGTCAGCCGTACGCCCTGCACTCCGCCTATGCCGCTCCACCGTCCGAGCATCAAGTACACGCCAAGCGCGTTCAAGATCGTGAACAGCATAAGCGAAGTTTTGCCGCCTTGGAACAACAAATAACAGAGGGCGGTAACGTATAAGGCCGCGCTCAGCCACCAAGCGCGAGGCAGATGCAGGCGCGTCATGATCAGCGCTCCATCCCGACAGGCACGGGCAGCAAGCGAAGCACGTCCTGCAGCACCTGGGCGGTCGTAACGCCCTGCATGCGCGCCTCGGAGCGCAGGTGAATCCGATGCCCGAGCACGAGAGACGCCATCGCCTTCACGTCGTCCGGAAGGACGAAGGACCGGTGGTTGAGGAAGGCGTATGCCTTGGCCGCGCTCGTCAGCGCGACGGCCGCGCGCGGACTTGCGCCGAGCAGAACGGAAGAATGCTGACGAGTGCCCCGGATCAGAGCGATCAAGTAATCGGCGACCGTCGACTCCAGGTGGATCTCCTCGGCCAGCTTCTGCATGCGGGCGACGTCCTCGACTGTCGCCACCGCTTGCAGCGATTCGGCCGCCCGGCTCGCCCCCGGCTCCAGCACGAGCCTTTTCTCCGAGGCTTCGTCCGGATAACCCAGCTTGATTTTCATCAGAAAACGGTCCAATTGCGCTTCGGGCAAGCTGTATGTGCCTTCGAACTCGATCGGATTTTGCGTCGCGAACAGCATGAACGGGTGAGGAAGGTTATGGGTCTCTCCGTCTACGGACACCCTTCTCTCTTCCATCGCCTCCAGCAGGGCGGATTGGGTCTTCGTCGTCGCGCGGTTGATCTCGTCGGCGAGCAGCAGATTCGCCATGACCGGGCCGGGCCTGAACACGAATTGCTCCAGCTTCGGATGATAGATAGATACGCCGGTAATATCGGTAGGCAATAAGTCCGGATTGCATTGAATACGATGGAAAATCCCGCCGATCGACAAGGCCAGCGCCTTGACCATCTGCGTTTTGCCGGTTCCCGGCACGTCCTCGATCAGTACATGCCCTCCCGCGAGCATCGCAGTCAGCATGGAAGCGATTTCCTCTTTCTTGCCGTAAATACACGATTCCATATTATGTCTGATTTTATCCAGCAGTTGCATCGCGGCATGTTGATCCATTTCTCGTTCCTCCTATGGATTCTACTTCGATGTCCTTATTTTTTGGGGTCACTTTTCATTATACCGGAATTTGGATAGCATCGTAAATTTTAGTTTCTTCCAAAAATCCATATAAAAACAGCCAAACCCGGATCGGGTCTGGCTGTTGTTCGAACGCCCGCGGCGGCGTTGCCTGGCTTCAGCCTTTCGGCTTGACGACCAGCGCGGCAAGAAAAGAAAACACGATGGCGGCCGATATGCCCGCGCTCGTCACGCTGAAAATTCCCGTTATGACGCCGATCCATCCGACTTCCTGCAGCTCGGTCAGCGCTCCGTGAACCAGCGCGTTGCCGAAGCTCGTGATCGGCACGGTCGCTCCCGCTCCGGCGAAATCGACGAGCGGATCGTACCAGCCGACGGCGTCCATCACCGCGCCGGCGACGACGAGAAGCGACATCGTGTGCGCGGGGGTTAGCTTGGCGACGTCGAACAGCAGCTGGCCGACGACGCAGATGGCCCCTCCGACCACGAACGCCCATACGTAAGTCATCATCCGTTAGCACCTCCTTGTCCCGGATTGCCCGCTTCGATCGCGACGGCGTGAGCCACGCAAGGGATGCTCTCCCCTTGCTGGTAGGACAGCGGACTGAGCAGCGCGCCCGTGGCGACGACGAGAATCCGTTTCAGGTCCCCGCGGCGGATTCGCTTGAGCAGGTGCCCGTAGGCGACGACAGCCGAGCACGCGCAGCCGCTGCCGCCCGCCTGCACCTTCTGCTTCTCGACGTCGTAGATCATCAGTCCGCAATCGTTGAACGTCGTCCGGTCCATCGGCACTCCGTTGCGCTGCAGCATTTCGCTGGCGAGCGGATGGCCGACCCCGGCCAAATCGCCGGTCACGATCAGATCGTAGTAGCCGGGATCTCTGCCCGTCTCCTGGAAATGCCCCTGGATCGTATCGACGGCTGCCGGAGCCATCGCCGCTCCCATGTTAAACGGATCTTTAATGCCCAAATCCATAATCTTGCCGATCGTGGCGGCCGTGACGATCGGGCCGTCCCCGCTGCGAGCCAAGATCGAAGCCCCCGCTCCGGTTACCGTATATTGCGCTGTCGGCGGTTTCTGGGAGCCGTATTCCGTCGGGTAGCGGAACTGTTTCTCCACGGTGCAATTATGGCTGCACGTACCCGCCATGACGTATTCCGCCGCGCCGGTGCTGACGAGCAGCGAAGCGACGGCGAGGGATTCCATCGAAGTGGAGCAGGCGCCGAATACGCCGATATACGGCGCTTCGAGCTGCCTGACCGCGAAGGTCGTGCTGATGATCTGGTTCATCAAGTCTCCGCCGACGAAGAAATTCAGCTTGTCCTGGGGAAGCTTCGCATGCTGCAAGGCGATTTCCGTCGCCTGCTCCATGAGCACCTTCTCCGACTTCTCCCAGGTCGGCTGACCGATCTCCATATCGGGATGAACAAGATCGAAGTCGGCGGCCAGCGGGCCCTGGCCTTCATCCGGACCGACGACCGTGCCTGTGGCGATAATGACGGGCGGCTGCTCGAACACCCACGATCGTTTACCCTGTAACATCATGCCACGCCCCAATTCCGAACAGCCAGTACACGATGCCGACGACGAATGCGGCTACGACGCCGAATACGATGACCGAGCCGGCCAGCTTGAACATGTTCGCTCCCACGCCAAGCACGAGCCCTTCGGCGCGATGCTCGATGGCGGCCGAACACATCGAGTTGGCGAAGCCCGTGACGGGAACGGCGCTGCCTGCGCCCGCCCACTGCGCGATTTTATCGTATACGCCCATGCTCGTCAGAATAACGGCCAGCAAAATCATGACCGCCACGGTCGGATTTCCGGCATCCCTGGACGACATGTTGAACACGGTAATAAAAAATTGAGTCACCCCTTGACCGATCGTGCAGATGATTCCTCCTACCAGGAAAGCTTTCAGACAATTGGTCCATATGGACCGGGATGGCTCGCGCGCCTTGGCGAAGGCTTGATACTCCTTGGACGACATGGACACGGGCTTGTAAGCCCCGGGGCCGCGTCCGGCGCCTTTGACTGCCATTCGTAAAACACCTCCACGGGAAATCGCGATTAGTTTCGTCGCGTTCATTATTTCCCACTGCGGTGCAATGTCATTCGACAAAATGACTTTAATCCGGTGGAACAGGCACGGTTGGGCGGCTACCCACATACAATGATAATGCTTCTTTTTCCGCGAGCGATCCCACTTACGGAGGTGGCCATCCCGTGCCCGGTTTTATTACATCGATTGCTTTGTTTCTCAAACAGCTTTCCCTGCTTGTCTCCTACGTCAAAAACAATGCGTTCCCGCAGCCGCTTACCGACGACGAAGAGGCTTTGCACCTGAAACGGCTGGCCGAGGGGGATCCCGTATCCCGCAATTTGCTAATCGAACATAACTTGCGGCTTGTCGCGCACATCGTCAAGAAATTCGACAATACCGGAGAGGATTTGGAGGATTTGATCTCCATCGGAACGATCGGCCTGATCAAAGCGATCGAGAGCTTCCAGCCGAACAAAGGGACGAAACTCGCGACGTTCGCGGCCCGCTGCATCGAGAACGAGATACTTATGCATTTGCGATCGTTGAAGAAAACGAGGAAGGACGTGTCCCTGCACGATCCGATCGGAACCGACAAGGAAGGCAACGAAATTACTTTGCAGGATATTCTCGGAACGGAGCCGGACGAGGTTGTAGACAAGGTCGAGCTCAAGATTGAAAAAAGCAAAATTTACCGCAATCTCGACATTCTGGACGACCGGGAGCAGGAAGTGATCCGCGGCCGGTTCGGGCTGGACGGAGGCGGAGACGAACGAACGCAGAGGGAAATCGCCCGCGAGCTGGGCATCAGCCGGAGCTATGTATCGCGGATTGAAAAGCGGGCTCTGATGAAGCTTTATCATGAGTTCTACAAGGCAAAAAGATAAGGACGAAGAGCCCCTTCTTTTGGGGGCTTTTCTATATTTATGCGGTTATAAAAAAAATGCCCACGGCACACGTGAGCATTACAGTTCGGGTTATTGGTTAATAGAGTTCTGCCTTATACAGTCTTCACCATTAAATCGCCCTTTAACTGCCCGAAACTAATCGTAAAATTTCTTGCATTAAAGGCTTGCACGATCTTTTGGAGATGCCACCACCACTCATCCTCGGCCTGTTTCGAATGATGGAAGTCATAGATTGTTTTCATCTTTTCATAAAAAGCTTGGGCATTGGAAATAAGGATCAAATCATATCGCGTAACTTCATTCTTCTCATCGTCACTCAATTCATGAAAATATTGATGAATTTTACTTCTTAGATGCAGCATTTCGATCATCTCAAATGCGCTGGTATCCAGATCCCTAACATCCGCGCCATAATTTTGAATATCAGACTGTTTAACCATCTTCGAGCACCTCCTTAACTGTACCAAGGAAATGATAACCTAACTCAGCATCTAAATATTTTCTGTATGAATCCGGAGGGAAGATGGTCTCCATAATTCCATTTTCGCCAATAATGACAATCCAATAACCGCCATCTCCAAAAACGTAATAATCTTGTTCGAAGCCTTCTTTGAAATATACGTAGGTCTCGTGATCTGATGATGTACAGACTGCACGAATTAATTCGTGCAGTCTGCAACTTCAAAATCGAGTGAAAGATGACCTCTTCGCTTCCTTACGCAAAAAAGAGTCCTCGCTCCTCGGGGACTCTTTCGCGTTTTTTTGTTCCTCTTACCAACGCCATCTTGATTTCGATTCGCGCTTCTCCTCGCCTGCCTGTTCCTCCTCAAGCTGCTTCAAAATCTCGTTCACTTCATCCGGCGTAAAAGTCCCCTCGTCATCTGTATCCGGCAAAACTCGAAAATGATCTGCTGGCAACATCAAATCCCACTCCCTAACCGGTTCTTAAGACCCTGTATTCAACTTTTTCCTGAAACTATTGTACTACTTGGGTCTCAACAAATTCTGAACAAACAGGGGGTTCCACCCTGAAAAAGCAAAAAAATGCCCTCCGCCTCGTCGTAAAGACGAAACGAAAGGCATGGCGATGTGCGAATTACAGTCCGAAATCCGAAGGGTTCAAGTTGACCGCCCGGCAAATTTCGCGGACGACGTTCTTCTCCTGCTCGTCGAAATCCCCGTCCGCGGCGCCGATCGCGCAGCAGACGCTGACGACGATGCGGGCGATGTCCGGCTTGTCCTTGAACTTGATAATCGGCTTCATCGCCTCGGCTTTGCCGATCATCGCGTCGAAGTCGAAGTTGCCTGTATAGAAATTGAATCTCTCGATGACTTTGGCCGTTTCGAACACTTTCAGCTCCTCATTATGCTGAATGTAGCCGACCATCTTTTGCTTTTCCTCGCCGCTGATTTGGCCGTCGGCCGCGGCGACGATCGCGCAGCCCGCGACGACCGCGTCCATGAAATCCTTGTTCTTGAACTTGGTCACCTGGTCTTTCAATCCTTGCTTCATAGAAGCCAATCTCTGGGCAAACGTGCTCATCGCAATGATCCTCCCGAATGATATCAATATAGTAAACGAATAGCTTTATTGTAACGTAACGTCATCATTCGATCAAATTCGACTCCGCTCGTCGCAATTATTTTCCACACTGACAAATAGCCGGAGGAAGTCTATAATAACAGAGGTACGAAAATTCATTATCGGAACATTCTAGAGGTGCATGCAGTGATTATTATCGTCTACGACCTGGAAATGACCGTGCGGCGCAAGAAAGGGCAGATCGCCGAAATTATAGAGATCGGAGCGGCGAAGGTCGCGGCGGCGGACGGACAACCCCGAATCGTCGATACGTTCCAAGCGTTCGTCAAGCCGAGCGTCGTTCCCCAGCTGTCCGTCGATACGACCGAATTCACGGGCATCTCGCAGGAAAACGTCGACGCCGCGGGACTGTTGCCGCAAGTCGTTCGAGAGTTTATCGAATGGATGGGCCAGGAAGAATACTTCCTCTGCGCATGGGGCCCGGACGACCAGCGCCAGCTTGTCCAGGAATGCCGCCAGCACAGCATCTCGACGGACTGGATCGTCAATCATAACAATTTGCAGAAAATGCTGTCCAAAGTATACAAGCTCGAGAAGCATCAGCAGATGGGCCTGAAGCCGGCGTTGGAAATGCTGGAGATCCCGTTCAGCGGCTCCCATCACCGGGCGATGGACGACGCGGTCAATACGGCGCGCATCCTCGTCAAGCTGTACGACAAGTTCCAGTTCCGCCGCAACAAGCTCGGAGACGACACGAAGGTCGAGAGCGAAGTCGTCTATAAAACCGAGCATTACGAAAACTTGCCCTTCGCAGGACTCGCCAACCTGTTCTCCGATCCGGCCAAATAGAAAAAGCGGTCCCGGACCAACGCTAACGTTGACCAGGGACCGCTTTTTCATTTTCCTCCGCGCCGTTCATCCAGGCTTCCCGGATCAGCCTGAGGGGCGGCAAGCCGAGCAGCTCGCGCCTCACGCCATCCCAGGCGATCATGAGCAGCTTCTGCAGCTTCCATCCGGCGCGGCCCGCGGCCTGAACTGCGATTCCGCGCGAGGCCAGCCGGGCGACGCCCCAGACGACGCCGTCCGGCAGCAAGGCGTGCGCCCCGGCGATCGCCTCGCGCACCTTCTCCGCATGAGCCGCCGTAATCCGGTCAGAGAACGCCATAAACGATCCGATGTGCGTATACTCCCCGAAGCAGCCGGAATTCCTCAGGGGAAGCGACGAGGGCTCCCATTTCTGTCTCTGATAGTGAATGAGCTCCCCGCCGCAGCGTACGGTCAGCCGCGAATCGCAGCTGCCGAATGCGAACGCTTCTCCTCTGGACAATCTGCCCGGACAGAAAATATCGCTTATCATGCAGACCGCGCCTTCCGCCAAGTCGATCTCCGTCTCGCTCTTGAAGCGCGCGTCGCGAAACAGCATGACGGGCTCGGGAATCCATTCGAGCACGGCGCCGGCCTGCAGGTCGAATTTCTGTACGAGTTCGGCCGTTCCGCCGGATTCGCACGGATGGACGCGCGTATAGGATTGGTTCGTCGCGTAAAGGTGAACCCCGTCCGTTAACCGCCAGTCGAACAAATAACGGTCGCCTTCCAGCATGCCGGGCGAGCCGTCCATCTGCACGACGGCAAGCTGCCGGGCGTCGCCGGCACGAACCGAAAAGGCTTTGGCGATCTTCAGCGGCGACGAGTGATACCGGGAGAGCAGCGCCGGCCTGTCGCCGGACAGCCCCGCCACCGCCCTCAGCTCGGCCGTTCGGGCGACCGCGCTAGACGGCGGCCGCATGGCCCGTCTGCCGGGACACCCACTGCGCGACTTCGTCCAGCCCCTGTCCTCCGAACAGATTCGTGAAGAAGAACGGACGCTCTCCGCGCATCTGACGGGAGTCGCGTTCCATCACTTCCAGGCTTGCGCCGACGTAAGGGGCCAGATCGATCTTGTTGATGATCAGCAGATCGGACCTCATGATGCCGGGGCCGCCTTTGCGGGGAATTTTCTCTCCCTGGGCCACGTCGATAATGTAGATGAACCGATCGACCAGCTCCGGGCTGAACGCCGCGGCCAGATTATCCCCGCCGCTCTCGATCAGAATCAGATCCAAATCGGGGAACCGGCTCTCCAACTCCTCGACCGCGTCGAAGTTCATCGACGCGTCCTCCCGAATGGCCGTATGCGGGCAGCCGCCGGTCTCGACGCCGATAATCCGCTCTTCGGGGAGACATCCGGTATCCGACAGAATCCGGGCGTCTTCCTTCGTGTAAATATCGTTCGTAATGACCGCCAGATTGATTTTGTCCTTCAGCTCGAAGGCGATTCGCTCGACCAGCTTCGTCTTGCCGGAGCCTACCGGTCCGCCGATGCCGATGCGCATCGGGCGTCCGCTCTCCGCTTGCGGCGTCACCCAGCCGTCATGGTGATGGTGATGTCCGGGTCCTTTTCCTTGGCACATAGATAAATCCCTCCACAATCTATTGATTTAAGACATGAACAAACGGGAATACAGCGTCTCGTGTCGAATCATCGCCAGTTCGGCAAGCGGCATGGCGCCGTAAGCGTCGGCCGGGTCCATGTCCCGCACGGCCGACCACGCGGCGGCGACGGCCGGGAACAGCGCCGCCGTCAGGCGCTGGGCCTCGGTCTGACCCATCGAAATCAGCCGCAGCGCGGCGTTGACGCAGGTGACGACGGACGTGTACAAGTACCCCTCCGCCGCCCGGTCGAGCGGAATGCGCAGCGCCAGACAGATCGCCGCGTAGACGAGCGGATAAGTGCCATGGCATCGTCCGGCGCGGACGTCGTCGCGCAGCCTGCTCCAATCCTGCGCCGGGAACAATTCCGGAGCGAGCTTAAGCAATCTTCTGCCGATCTTCTCCAGGCCTTCGCGGGATTCCGGCGCGATTCTCTGAAAATGAACGAGCTTCTCGATACGGTAATCGTATCTCTCCCCAGCCTGACCGCCCGCGCCGGAGCCGCCGTCCCCCGCCGCGTACACGGCTTTTACAACCATCAAATCCCCGGTCGACCAGCTGTGACGAAGCATGGCCTCGATATAGGCTCGCAACTGCTCTGCGTTCTCCAGGCTGCCGTCCTGCACGAGCGTCTCCAATCCGAAGGAGTGAGCGAAGCTTCCGATCGGCAAAGCCGAATCGAGCAGCAATTGCAGCGACATCCAGGTTTCGGAGCGAGTCTCTTCCCCGCCCGCGGTCATCGATCCGCCTCCTTTCGCCAATCCAATACAGCCGGCCTCCCTTAGAACAGGAAGTACCTTTGCGCCATCGGCACTACGGTCGCGGGTTCGCACACGGCCGGCTCTCCGTCGATCGTCACCCTGTACGTGTCGGGATCGACTTCGATGACAGGCGTCGCATCGTTGCGGATCATGTTCTTCTTGCCGATGCCCCGGCAATTTCGAACCGGCTCTACTCGCTTCTGCAAGCGCAGCTCGCTCGCGATTCCCCGTTCGTAGGCCGCCTGCGACACGAAAGTAAGCGAGCTCTTGTACAGCGCTCTTCCGAACGCGGCGAACATCGGCCGGCCGAATACCGGCTGCGGCGTCGGGATGGATGCGTTCGGATCGCCCATCTGCGCGTAGGCGATGCTGCCGCCCTTCAGCACCAAATCCGGCTTGACGCCGAAAAATGCGGGGCTCCACACGACGAGATCCGCCCATTTGCCCGCTTCCACGGAGCCGACGATATGGGAGATGCCGTGAGCGATCGCCGGGTTGATCGTATATTTGGCCACGTAGCGCTTGATTCGCTCGTTATCCCCGCCGCCTTCGTCGCCGGCGAGCGGCCCGCGCTGCCCCTTCATTTTGTCCGCCGTCTGCCACGTGCGCGTAATGACTTCCCCGACCCGGCCCATCGCCTGGGAGTCCGAACTAATGATGCTGAACGCCCCCAGGTCGTGCAGGATGTCTTCCGCCGCGATCGTCTCCGGGCGAATGCGCGAATCGGCGAACGCCACGTCTTCGGGAATCGAGCTGTCCAGATGATGACATACCATCAGCATGTCTAGATGCTCCTCGATCGTGTTGACCGTAAACGGACGGGTCGGATTCGTCGAGGAAGGAATAACGTTCGGATGGCTCGCCGCCTTGATAATGTCCGGGGCATGACCGCCTCCGGCCCCCTCCGTATGGTACGTATGAATCGTGCGGCCTCCGATCGCGCGAAGCGTATCCTCGACGAAGCCCCCTTCGTTCAGCGTATCCGTATGGATCGCCACCTGAACGTCGAACAGATCGGCCACGCCCAGGCACGCGTCGATCGCCGCCGGCGTCGTCCCCCAGTCCTCGTGCAGCTTCAGCCCGATTGCCCCGGCCTCGATCTGCTCGATGAGCGGCTCCGAAGCCGAAGCGTTTCCTTTGCCGAGAAAACCGAGATTCATCGGGAAAGCTTCCGCCGCCTCCAGCATTCGCCGCAGATGCCAGGCGCCGGGCGTGCAGGTCGTCGCGTTCGTGCCCGTCGCCGGTCCCGTGCCGCCCCCGATCATCGTCGTCACTCCGGACGCCAGAGCCGTCTCGATCTGCTGCGGGCAGATGTAGTGGATATGCGTATCGATGCCTCCGGCCGTGACGATCTTGCCCTCGCCCGCAATGACTTCCGTGCTCGCCCCTACGACCATATCGGCCTGCACTCCGTCCATAATGTCCGGGTTGCCCGCCTTGCCGATGCCGACGATGACGCCGTCTTTGATGCCGATATCCCCTTTGACGACGCCCCAGTGATCGATGACGACCGCGTTCGTAATGAGCGTGTCCAGGACGCCGTCCGAGCGCACCGCGCCGCTGGACTGGCCCATGCCGTCCCGGATGACCTTGCCCCCTCCGAACTTGCATTCGTCGCCGTACACGGTGAAATCCCGCTCGATCTCGGCCCACAGCTCCGTATCCGCGAGCCGCACGCGGTCACCGGTCGTCGGACCGAACATGCCCGCGTAGCTTTCCCGATCCATCCGCATGATCTCCCGCTCCCTTTTTCCTCTTTATCTACGACTGCCCTTTTTTATCCCCAAGCTCGATCCAAGCTTTCAAGCGTTCGGCGACTTCCGGGGGGACGGCTCCTGCCGCTTCCCCTTGCGTGATGGCATTCAGCCCGAACGAGCGCTTGCGTCCGCCCAGCTCCGTCAACCGCACCGGCTTCTCTTCCCCCGGCTCGAACCGGACCGCCGTGCCTGCCGGAATATCCAGCCTCATCCCGAACGCCCGCTCTCTGTCGAACCGCAAAGCCCGATTCGTCTCGAAAAAGTGGTAATGGGAGCCGACCTGAATCGGTCTATCCCCCGTATTGCCGACGAGAACTTCCACCGTACGCCTTCCCTCGTTCAGTTCGATTTCTCCGGCCATTGCTCTAATCTCTCCCGGTATCATCGTCTTTCCCTCCCTTGGTGTACGTCAATCCGATCAAGTAATCGGGTTATGCACGGTCACCAGCTTCGTACCGTCCGGGAACGTCGCCTCCACCTGCACCTCCGCGATCATCTCCGGCACTCCCGCCATCACCTGGTCCCGGGTCAGCAGCGTCGTTCCGTAAGCCATCATTTCAGCCACGCTCTTGCCCTCTCTGGCCCCCTCCATGATCGCCGACGTAATGAGAGCGACGCATTCCGGGTAGTTCAGCTTGACTCCCTTAGCCAATCTGCGGTGCGCCAGATCGGCCGCCAGCGTGATGAGCAGTTTCTCCTTCTCGCGTTCCGTCAGATTCATTGCGCCCCTCCTTTTCTGAGCTTTCTTCCCATTATAGGGAATGCTCATTTTGTTGTAAATCTTTTACGTTAGATTATATAACATTAATTATTGAATTCATATGAGTTATTTGGAATTATTATGAATTTTCGTTGTTTAAATGTTATGTAAAATAACATTTCAGTAGTGGGAAGGCAGGTTTGTTGTGCGAGTATAAACCGAAACTTCCGACTCGCAGGGGATGACTGGAGAGGCGCAAGCCGTTCTGGTCAAGCTGTCGGCTTGTATGATAGAATCAATGGATAAGACATTCCGGTTTATCCGAAAGAGAGGGACTACAAGTTGGCTAACAAAAGAATGCGCTCCGACATGATCACCAAAGGCTTTGACCGCGCTCCGCACCGCAGCTTGCTTCGGGCAGCCGGCGTTAAGGAAGAGGATTTCGGCAAACCGTTCATTGCCGTCTGCAATTCTTATATCGATATCGTGCCCGGCCACGTGCACTTGCAAGAATTCGGCAAAATCGTCAAGGAAGCCATTCGCGAAGCGGGCGGCGTTCCGTTCGAATTCAATACGATCGGCGTCGACGACGGCATCGCCATGGGCCACATCGGCATGCGCTACTCCCTCGCCAGCCGCGAGATCATCGCCGACTCCGTCGAGACGGTCGTTAACGCTCACTGGTTCGACGGCATGGTCTGCATCCCGAACTGCGACAAAATCACGCCGGGGATGATGATGGCGGCGCTGCGCGTCAACATTCCGACGATCTTCGTCAGCGGCGGACCGATGAAAGCCGGACGCACCAGCGACGGCCGCGCCATCTCCCTGACGTCGGTATTCGAAGGCGTCGGCGCCTATATGACGGGCAAGATCGACGAGAAGAGCCTGACCGAGCTCGAGCAGTTCGGCTGTCCGACTTGCGGTTCCTGCTCCGGCATGTTCACCGCCAACTCGATGAACTGTCTGGCGGAAGTGCTCGGCCTCGCCCTTCCGGGCAACGGCACCATTCTCGCAGTCGCTCCGGAGCGCCGCGAGTTCGTCAAGCAATCGGCGAAGCAGCTGATGGAGCTGATCAAGCAAGACATCAAGCCGCGCGACATCGTCACCCTCGATTCCATCGACAACGCGTTCGCGCTCGACATGGCCATGGGCGGCTCGACGAATACCGTGCTGCACACGCTGGCGCTTGCCCATGAAGCCGGCATCGAATACCCGATCGAGCGGATCAACGAAGTGGCCAAGCGCGTTCCGTACTTGTCCAAGCTCGCTCCCGCTTCCGACCACCACATCGAAGACCTGCACAACGCGGGCGGCGTAAGCGCGATTATCCACGAGCTGTTCAAGAAAGAAGGCGCGCTGCAAGGGGACGTGCTGACCGTCTCCGCCAAAACGCTGCGCGAGAACGTCGAAGGCGCGGAAATTACCGATCACTCGGTCATCCGCCCGATCGACGATCCGCATTCCAAGGAAGGCGGCCTGTCCGTGCTGTTCGGCAACCTGGCTCCGGGCGGCTCCATCATCAAAGTCGGCGCGGTCGACAAATCCGTCGGCGGTTATCACCGCGGCCCTGCCATCTGCTTCGACTCGCAAGACGATGTGCTCAGAGGGCTCGCCGAAGGCAAAGTCAAGGAAGGCCACGTCGTCGTCATCCGCTACGAAGGACCTAAGGGCGGCCCCGGCATGCCGGAAATGCTTGCCCCGACTTCCCAGATCGTCGGCATGGGACTCGGCACGAAGGTCGGCCTGATCACGGACGGCCGCTTCTCGGGAGCCTCCCGCGGCATCGCCATCGGCCACATCTCCCCGGAAGCGGCGGAAGGCGGTCCGATCGCGTTCGTTCAAGACGGCGACATTATCGAGCTGGACATGAACAACCGCACGATCACGCTCGAAGTGAGCGACGAAGAGCTGGAACGCCGCCGTTCCGAATGGAAAGGCTTCGAACCGAAAATCAAACGCGGCTACTTGGCCCGCTATTCCGCGATGGTCACCAACGCCAGCCAGGGCGGCGTCATGAAAATGTAAACGAGACGGCACGGGGCTTGCGCCCCGTCCGCTTCATTGCCCCAACAAAAACAAGGCTTCCCTTCGTTATCCAGCGATAACGGAGGGAAGCCTTGTTTGACTTCACAGGTTATAAAGGAAAAAAGATTACACCAGCTTGCCTACCGTCTTCTCCTCGAATTCCCCGGAGGAACCTTCGGACGACTCCGCATCCGAATCCGCCGACCGTTTCCTGCCGCCCCCTTCGTCCGCTTTGACGGCGGCGCGCTCGCGGCCTACGCGGCGGACCGTCCGCGATTCGTCGGCCCACTTCAGCAGCGTATCGCGCTCCATGATCAGCATGCGCGGGTTCAACGACTCGCCGTGCTCGCGCACCCGCTTATTGCCGGAAGGATGAACGACCCGGATCATAAACCGCAAGTAAAGGTTCGTCGACCACGCGAACAACCCTTTCGGCAGATCGAACATTTCGAAGCCGAGACTCTCGCCTCCGCGGTGAATCATCGAGACTCCGTAGAGCGCTTTAACTTGGTCGCCATTTGGAACTGCCGCCAGCTCCCTCGCCATGTCCGGCAGCACCCGCTCGATCTCGCGGATGATCCTGATCGCCAGCTGCAGCGACGTCTTGGACTTCATCCCGCTCTCCACGAGCATACGGTTTTCGAAATGGATTTCCATAATCCGGTCTCCCGACTTAAGCGTCCGGCCGTTCTGAAGATTAAGCTCGGGACCCGAATATTTGCGAATGCGGTAATTGAAGAAACGGGCGTCTCCGATCTGATGAAGCCGGAATACGACATGGAACAGCTTCTCCCACAGCATCCACAGGCCGATGACGATCTTCTTGAACAGGCCAACCGAGGCGGCCCGTTCGGTCTTCGCGTCCACGGCCCGGCTTGCGCCCCTCCTCTTGGCGCCTTCGGTAACTTCGATCATCTCGTCGATGCCGATAAACCGGTAGCCTAGCTTGCGGCCGTCGTCCAATATTCTCCCCACAGCCTCGATCGTATTCTCCGGCGCGTCGCGATCGGCTCCGAACGTGCTTCCGCAATCGTGCAGCAGAAATACTTGTCCCGGCTTCAACTTCCGTCTCATCCGGCGGTACAGCTTGTCCGCCCCGATCCGCTTCTTCCAGTCCCCGAACAACGAAGTCCAGAGCACGATCTGAAGATGTCCGAGCCGCGAATAATCGAATACGTTCACGATCCCCCACGGAGGACGATAGTACTTCGGCTTCGATCCCGTAATCCGCTCGATGACGTCCGACGTCTGCCGAATTTGCCGCTTGACGGTGCTCGGGCGCATAAACCAGTTCATATGATGGACGTAGTTATGTATGCCCAGAACATGTCCCTCTTTGTGTATTCTCGCCACGATGTCCGGATACTTCTCCGCGTTCTCCCCGACAACGAAAAAAGTCCCCTTCGCTCCGTGGCGCTTCAGCAAGTCGAGCAGCTTGGGCGTATACTCGGGATCGGGACCGTCGTCGAACGTCAAGGAGATTCCGTCAGCCGACTTCCCGTTCATGAACACCTTGTAACCGAAAATCCGGCTGATCAAAGCCGGCAAAAAAGCGTAAAAAGTCAAAAAATAAAAACCGATCCATAGGATGATTTCCATGCTTTCCCCACCATCTTGATTGCCATATTAGTTGTGCGCGCGGTTATTAGCCTGCCTTATATTTTAACATATGCTCCGACAAAATAGGCATGCCAGTATGCATCTTTTTTGTTATCATGTACAATAGCAATAACTGGAATGGACAAGCTGCCCATAACGAACCGGAAAAGGAAGGCTGACAGATGCTCTCATTGTATCAAAAATACTGGAGGACCGCTTTTGATCTTGGCGTAATCGCGCTTACCGTATGGCTGACGATGTACGTATTCAGCTACTTGTACAATCTTGCGACGCCCGTATTTCTCTCCTTCCTCATCTTCTGGATCATCGAACCGCTGGCCAGACGGCTCAACCGCATCGGGTTGCCCAAATCGATCGCCACCGGCATCAGCATTCTGTTTTTCACGCTCGTCGTTCTCGCCGTTTTCTTCGGGCTTGGATACATATTCACGATCCAGATTACCCAGCTTGCGGACGATCTGCCGAAATACCAGAAATTGCTGCAGGGCCAAGTGACCTCCATCGCGGAGAGGCTGCAGAACGAAGCCGACGCGCTGCCTCCGGATGTCGCCCAGAAGCTGAGCAACGCCGCAGCATACGTGACCGACTTGGGCGCGAATTGGGCGGGCAAGTTCCTGAAATGGCTCGTCGGATTCCTGACTTCCTTCTCCTCGTTTATTCTGAACATTTCGATCGCCATCATTCTCGCTTATTTCTTGAGCCTGGAGATCGAAACCTGGAAGAAAGTCTCGACGGATCGAGCGCCCAAAACGCTCAAAATCGCCTTCGAATTTCTTCGCAACAACGTGTTCAAAGGAATCGGCGCTTATCTGAAAGCGCAAGGCAAGCTGATCAGCATCACGTTTCTCGTCATTTTCGTCGCCTTGCTCGCTCTGGGCGTAAACAACGCTTTCTCGATCGCCTTGCTTGCGGGCATCTTCGACGTGCTTCCGCTGCTCGGCGTCAACACGCTGTTCATCCCGTGGATCGTCTACTTGTTCATCGTAGGGGACACGACGCTCGCCATCTGGCTCACCGCGCTGCTGCTCGTCGTAACGCTGACCCGGCAATTTCTCGAACCTAGAATTACCGGACAGACCGTCGGCGTATCCGCCTTCACGATGCTTGCCTTTATGATGATCTCCCTGTCTCTGTTCGGCGTCGCCGGATTGATTCTGGCCCCGATTCTGATGATTTTGCTTAAAGCGTTGTACGATCAAGGCTACTTCCACAGATGGGTGCGGTTCCCGAACGACGAATTCAACGTGCATCCGCTTGCGCCGCAGCCCGCTGCCGCTACCGCTGGCGCCGAAGCTCCAGATGCCGAATCCCGTCCATAATGTTGCCGAACACCGTCGCGCCGCGGTTGCGCAGGCCCGCCGGCTGATCCTCGATCAGCACGGCGACCGCGTACCGCGGCTTTTCGCTTACGGGGCCGTAGCCGACGAACCAATGGTCGTTGCGGCCTTTTTGCTTGCCCGCAAGCTCCGCCGTGCCCGATTTGCCCGCAAGCGGCCACTCGGCCCCCCGCAAAGCGGCGGCGGCGGTCCCTTCCCTCACGACCGCAAGCATCCCTTTGCGCAGCGCCGCGGCCGTCTCCGGCTCGATTCGCCCGTACCTGGAAGGCGCGGACTGGACGTCGAGCGAAGCCATCAGTCCTCCGTCCGCATACCGAATCTCCTTCACGAGCCTCGGCGCGAACACGCGGCCGTCATGCACAATCGTCACAGCCATGTTCGCCGCCTGCAGCGGAGTGACCCGCACGTCCCGTTGGCCGATGCCCGATCCCGTTCTCGCTCCCCCGTCTTTGGCGATCCGCTTGTTCAAGAACACGGCTCCCGCTTCTTCCTCGCTAAGCAGCCTCAATGGATCGCCGTCGACGAACCGCTCGGCGTGCCAGCCCACTTGTCTCGCGAAGCCCAGCCGTTCCGCCGTAATTTGCAGCCAAGCCGGATCGAGCCGCTCGGCCAAAGTTGCAAAAGCGACGTTGCACGACTGCGCGTAAGCTTGCTCCAGCGTCAGATGACCGTGCCCGCCCTCCTTCCAGCACTTCAAGCCGTACTTGCCGTATTTTCCGTCGCAGTAAAACGTCTCGTGCCACCCCGTCTTGCCCGCCTCCAGCGCCGCCGCCAGCGTCACCGTCTTGAATACGGAGCCCGGCGGGACGGCGGTAACCGCATGATTGCGTTCGTCCGTGCCCTCGGCGCCGATATGGTAAGGGTCCAGCTGCGGAAGGGACACCATAGCAAGAATGTCGGCATTGGCCGCATCCAGCACGACGATCGCCCCTTTGCCGATTCCGTATTGCTTCAGTGCCGACTCGGCGATGCGTTGAATGTCCAGATCGAGCGTCGTCGTTACTTGAATCGGGAAATGGGGGTTGTCGTCCGCCGTTAATCGCAGCCCCAAGCCTTGCAGCGGTCTTCTCGTTGCATCCGTCACCTGCTTCACCGTCGTCTCGGATCTTCCCTGAAGAAGACGGTCCAACGATTTCTCCAACCCCGCGCCCCCAATCGCCGCCGTCGTCTTCATCCTTTTCCGGGAGATTCGATCCTCGTAAACAAGCCGAGCATACTCGGGATGCTGCGAGACGTAGCCGATCGCATGAAGAGGCGTTATGCCCGAGGGGTATCGATTAAGATAGGGCAGGACGGCTACGCCGAGCAGATTCGCCCGTTCGATCAAGCGTATCTGCTCGGCGGTCAGATCGGCCGCCACCCCGGAGCCCGGGCGGCGCCATACGGCCGGCTCCCGCAATCGGTCCAGCCATCCGTCCAGCACGTCCTCCTCCACGCCCAAGCTGGCCGCCAGCTCGCGAATGTCCCGCTCCGCTCCTCTTGGTTTTCCGTTGCCCGGAAAAGCCGCCAAGCCATGCACCGTTTGGCCGGTCAACAAGCGCCCCCGGCGATCGCGAAACTGCCCGCGTCCGCTGTCGAGCAGCAGAGCGTCGGAATGCTGCAGAACGGCGGATGCGCTCAGCGAGCCGCTCACGTTCTTCGCTCCGCCTCCCCCGATTTGCAGCCAGGCCAGTCTCGCCCCCAGCACGCCGAACAACGTCGCCAGCAGCAAGAGTATCCGAAACGCCCTCGTGGATGTTTCCCGCCTCATCTTTCGATTGCCCCTTTTTTCTTTTCTCCTCCCTAGGATTTCCATAATTCGCTCAAACAAGCAAGATCGCCGTTATGAAAAAGAGGCCTTCTCCACAAACGGGAGAAGACCTCTTGTCGACCAAAGGGTTAGGATACGGTGAACCGGCTCAGCGATTCGCGCAGCTTGCCCGACACCGCCTCCAGGTTGTTCGACAGTTGAACCAGGCCGTCGCTGATGCTCAACTGCTCGTTGCTCAAGGAAGCGACTTCCTCGGACGTAGCCGACGCTTCTTCCGCGACCGCGCTGACGTTGCTCATCGCAAGAGCAAGCGTGCTCTGCGCGCCTTCAAGCTGACGAACCGAATCCGTAGCCGAAGACAGCCTGTTGATGAATCCGCTCATATTGTCCTGCACCGTCACGAAGATCTGATTGGCTTCGCGAACCGAGTCGATCTGCTCCTGGAAGATCGGATACGCCTCGGACAGCACGCTGACCGTCTCGTCGATCTCGCGCGAGATGTTCTCGACGATGCCGCCAACGATGCCGATCGACTCGCGGGACTGATCGGCCAGCTTGCGGATTTCGTCGGCGACGACCATAAAGCCTTTGCCGGCCGCTCCGGCCCGCGCCGCTTCGATGGTGGCGTTCAAGGACAAAATGTTCGTCTGTTTGGTAATATTGCCGAGCACGTCGAGAATTTTGCGGATCGAACCGGTGCTCTCTTGCAGCTTGTCTACCTTCTCGACCATCGAACGGGTCATCTCTTCCGTCTGTCCGGTCTTCTGGATCAGGTTGTCCATATAGACCGAACCCGTGCGGCCGGCTTCCTCTACCTCATTGGCCGATTGCCCCATCTCGACGTTGGAGTCGATGACGGATTGAACCTGCGAGCCGATCTGCACGGTCAGATCCGAGCCCTTCTCCGCCTCTACCGCGAGATTCGTCGCGCCGTTGGCGATCTCTTCGGTCGCCACGGCGATTTCCTTGGCCGCTCCGGCCGTCTTGCGCGAAGCGTCGGACAGCGATGCCGCGGTCGCCAGCACCTCTTGCGCGGACTGATTCGTCTGGCGAACCAGTCCGGTAATTTCCTCCATCATCCGGTTAAAGCTCTCCGACACTTGACCGATCTCGTCCTTGCTCCGATTGGTGGAACGAACGGTCAGATTGCCGCGTTCGCCTTCGTTCATCAGCGTGCGCAGCTGCGCCAGCGGACGGCCGACCGTCAGCATGACGATCATGCCGATTCCGGCCGCGATGAGCGCCGCAATCAAGGACATCAGCCACGTCAGGTTGCTGATCGCTTTGGCATCCTTGACGAGGAAAGAAACCGGGATATTGCCGATCAGCTTCCAGCCGTTGTTTTCCAGAAATCCGGCGGACGACAGCACTTTCGTCCCGTCAACCGTAATCGTCGAGGATGAATCCTGCTCCGGCAGGTCGTATCCGTACGCCGAGCCCATCTTGTCCGCGCTCGGTCCGTACACGATCGTTTTGTCGCCGGAGACGATGTAAGCCGAGCTGCCTTCTCCGAAGTTGACCGTCTTCATCTCGTCTTCCAGCGTCTTGATCTTGATCTCCATCATCAGCAGATAAGGCTTCCCTTGATTCAGCAGGCGACCGAGCACGAAAGTCGGCGCCCCGCGCTTGTTGTCCAACCCTTTGGCCAACGTCGGAATCCAGACCGCCTTGCCGTTCGCTTCGGAGATCGTCTTCAGGAATGGCTGCTCGGAGACCGCTTCCCGGTCGAGCGACGTGCCCGTGGAGATGAATTGTCCGCCCTCGTACATCGGAATGAGGGAGATCGACTCGTAGCTCGAATCGGCCATCGCTACGCTGTTCAGCTTCTCCGTCAGCTGGCGGGCCGTATCGAACGTCTCATAATCGTCCTTCGTGACCGCCAATGTGCCCAGCAGGCTGATAAAGCTCGAATCGGTAATGAATTGCAGCGACTGACGCTCGAAGCCTCCGAGCATAAGCGCGATCTTGCCGGCCGTCTGCACGGCCGTCTGGCTGCTCGAATCGGCGACCTTCTGCTGAATGATCGAGCTCGACTTGGAATAAGAAAACCATCCCAGAATGAGGACGCAAGCGAGAATGCTGCAGAAAATAAGCAAAAATAGCTTCATCCCAACGGAACGTATCGGATTTTCGAATTTCGTTTCCTTCAGTTGCCCGCCCACACGTTTAGATAAACCGCTTACAGTTTTGGAAGCTTTCTTCCAATTCTCTGCTCCCATTTTCTCACGCCACGATTGTTTCATCTGCTATTACCCTCCAACTATGTAGTGACGACTGACTGGCGGCACGAAAAAAGACTTGCCTGAACACGACAAAGTATTTATCGGCCGCTTGGGTGGCTAAGTTTACCTTTGTGTGATAAATTCGACAAGTCTATTTCTTTTTCCTCTTGTTTCCCCGATAATCCAAAAAATAATTTACGCAGAGATAACGCTACAGTCTCTTGCGCATAATGTCCAATGGGGCTACGGGCCGATCGGTTTTGACGCGGATTTTTTGCAGCGGATGGCGGGCTACGGTGAGCGGATTGCCTTCTTCGTCGGTAAACTCGCCCAGACGCTGAACGAACTGCCGGCCTCCAGGGCCGAAAAATTCGACCTCCATCCCCGGGCGGAACGGGCTGCGCTGCTGAACGGTGGCGATGCCGGACGCTTCGTCGTAATCGGTTACGACAGCCGCGAAGTCATACGGAGCAGGCTTCTCCTCCGGCTCGTAAATATGCTCCTCCGCTCCCGGAGTCGAATAGAAGAACCCGGTATTAAGCGGACGGTTCGCCGCCTTGCCGATCTCGTCGACCCACTCCTGCCGCAGTTCGTATCGCTCGGGATCGGCCATGTAGGCGTCAATCGCCTGTCTGTAGGCGTTCACGACCGACGCGACGTAATGGATGCTCTTCATCCGGCCTTCGATCTTGAAGCTGTCGACTCCCGCATCGATCAGATCGGGAACATGCCGAATCATGCACAGGTCTTTGGACCCCATCGTGAACAGGTTCTCTCCCGGTTCCATGACCGATTGCTCGTCGGCATGCAAGTCGTACTTCCAGCGGCACGACTGGCAGCATCCGCCTCTGTTCGAGTCCCGGTCCGTAAAATGGTTGGACAGCACGCAGCGGCCCGACACGGACGAACACATCGCCCCATGGACGAACACTTCGAGTTCGATATCGACGCGCGTCTTCATCTCGGCGATCTCGTCCATCGTCGTCTCCCTCGCGAGCACGACGCGCGGCAGCCCTTCTTCCTTCCAGAATTGCACCGCCTGCCAGTTCATCGTCGACTGCTGCGTGCTCAGATGGACTTCCAGCTTGGGCGCGACCTTCTGCGCCGTTTCCACGATGGCGGGATCGGCGGCGATAATGGCGGCGATGCCGACGCTCTCAAGCTGACGCAAGTAGTCCGCCACTCCGTCCAAATCTTCCTGATGGGCGTATATATTCGTCGCCACGAATACTTTGGCCCCGTATTGCGCGGCGAACGCAACGCCTTCGCGCATCTCTTCGAAGCTGAAATTGTCGGCGTTGGACCTGAGGCCGTATTTCTGTCCGCCGATATAGACGGCGTCCGCCCCGTAGTGAACGGCGAACTTCAATTTCTCCAAGCTGCCGGCCGGGGCCAGCAGTTCGGGCTTGTCCAGACGCGTCCGCTTCCCCGCGTAACGCGGCTTGACGCGCGCTGCGACGTGATTCATCGTCATCCCTCCTGACGGATATATCAATAAACCTGCTCTTTGTACAAAAATCCGAAGCCCAGCTCCCTGTCCGGACTTTGCAGCCGCCGAATGTTCTCCAGCGCTTCCTCGTCGAAGGCATAGCCTTCGGGATCGCGATGCCAGCGGTCCAGCGCTTCGCGATAGCTCCTCAGCACCGTTTCGTTGTATTCGTCGGATTTGAGCAGCGGTTCGATATAGAAGCTGTCGACCCCAGCCCGTATCAACTCGGGCAGCGCTTCGAGCAGGCAGATGTCGTCGGGGCTCATCACATGGGTGCCGTTCTCGTCCTCGTACACCGGGAACTTCTCGTCCGGGCGTTCCGCTTCGACGAGGTACAGCCCTCTGTCCGGCCCTTTGCGAATGAGCGTCGCCTCCCGGCCGAGATGCTGCATGTAGCTCTCCAGCAAATTGCGATGGGAATGATAAATGTTCGTCATCCCGTGAACCTGAACTTGAACCTCCATCGCCGCCTTCGCTTTCAGGTCGACGATCTCCTCTTCGTTCAGCTCGCGGGCGATAACGGCCCGGGAAGCTCCCCGTCTTCCCCAATAGGAAGCGGAAGAGGAGTTTGTCCCCGTCATCTCGGCGTTCCAGAAAAGCGGCACATCGGGAGCGTGCTCGCGCGCGTTCAGCAGCACCGCGGGATCGCCGAAAACGACGGCGTCAACCTGGGCGGCCTTGACGGCGCGCAAATACGCCGGCAGCGCTTCAAGCTCATGGTTGCGGAACAGCTTGTTCATGTTGACGTACAGTTTGGCTCCGAGCCGATGGGCGGCCTCGGCCGCCTTCTCCAGCTCTTCCTGCGCGATGTCGGCCGGCTGTCTCATGCCGAACCGGGCTTCGCCGATCACAATCGCCGAAGCTCCGGCGCGAATATACCGCTCCATCTGACCGATGGAGCCGGCGGGAATGAGCAATTCGGGAATAGCTGTCGTAATGGAAATGCACCTCCGGGAAATCTTCGACCCGGCGAGCCGTCCCGGAGCATCTCTATGCTGCGGAACGGTTCGCCGGGTCGGCGCGCATTCGCGGGAATGCGGATGTTATTGTTCGACGTTCTTCTCGCTCAGCTTGATATTCTTCTGATGCTGGGCGTAAGTTTCGGCGAAGAGGTGGGTGTTCGTTCCATCCTTCTTCGTCACGTAGTACAGATATTCGGTCTGATCCGGGTACAGAGCGGCTTCGATCGACTTCAAGCTCGGCGTGGCGATCGGTCCCGGAGGCAGCCCTTGATTCAAGTACGTATTGTAAGGACTGTTCACCTTCAGATCCGCTTCGAGCAGCCGCTCCTTCTGCTTGTCGAGCAAGTATTGCACCGTCGCGTCGATCTGGAGCGGCATCTTCTTCTTAAGCCGATTCTGAATGACGCCGGAGACGATCGGCCGCTCCTCGTCCGCGACAACTTCGCGCTCCACCAAGGAAGCGATCGTCAGCAGTTGATGCACCGTCAACCCTCGTTCCTCCAAGACGCCCAGCCAATCCTCCGGCAGCTGGTCCAGCTTGCGATCCAGCTCGGCAAGCATGCGGTTGATGACTTCCGTCTCCGTGCTGCCCGCCTTCATCTCGTACGTTTCCGGGAACAGGTAGCCTTCCAGCGGATAGCGGAGGCTTCCGTCGCTCGGCAGTCCTTTCGTCCAGATGGACCCGGTCCACAGTTCCGGCTTGTTCGCTGCCTCCATGAACTTCTCCTTGTCTACGCCCGCCTTCTCCGCAAGCCGTTCCGAGATCTGCGACACGGTGAAGCCTTCGGGAATCGTAAACTTGATCGTCTCGGCGGCGACCGTATCCCCTTTGTTCAGCTTGGCCACGATTTCGTCGCGGGTCATTCCCGGCGTCAGCTCGTACTCTCCCGCCTGAAACCGCGAGCCTTCCCCTTCGACCTTCAACCAACTGCTAAAAAGAAAAGCGTTACGGATAAGTCCTTGTTCCTCCAGCAGTTCGGCGACCTTCTGGGCGCGCATGCCGGAAGTAATCGTGAATTTCACCGGAGCGGAAGCCGCCGGAGCCGGTCTCAGGCCGTTCCATGCATAAAAAAGAGTTCCGCCCACCATCGCCAGCACCAGGCTCAGCGCGATCAGGAACGACCAGAGCAGCACTTTCGGCTTACGCCGCCGCACAGCCGGAACGGAAGTCGTTCTTGCATTCGGCTCTTGCCGGGAAGGCTCGCCGTCGGCGGATCGATCCGCCCCGGCTCCCCAGCCCGGGCCCTCCGAACGCGAAGCCGCCGAACGGGACAACTGCGGCAACCTGCCGCTCTCTGTCGCCGCTGCCGTTTCCTTCCTGTCCTGCGGCCTATTGCCGTCGTCCGGCGTCTTGTCTCCGTATATGGATCTCCATCCCGTAGTCGGTTCATCGTCTCTATTCAAGCTATTTCCCCTCCAGCAAACCTGTCGTCACCGAGAAAAAGAGCGGTCGCCCGCTCTTCGATCGATGATCTCTACGGCCGTTCGTCGCTGCCGAACTGCGAATCGTCGAAGGCTTCGGCGACAAGCTCCCATTCATCCTCGTCCGCGACGGACTCAAGCTCGACCTCGCCGGCCGAATTGGCGACGATCTTGAACACTTCAATCTCGTCGTCCCGCTGCATCTCTTTCGTCTGCAGAATCGCATAGCGGCTGCCTCCGACGGACAATTCCGCGGCGATGCGATAAGTCAGAGTCTCGCCGTCGTCGGCGAGCAGTTCGACGCTGTCTCCGTAACGTTCGCTCAACCCCGCCGGAGACGGATCGCCGTCGCGAATATCAGGCATCGGCTTCTCCGAACTCCCCGATCAGCGTATTGAACGTCTCTTCGACCATATCCCATTCCGCCGGATCTTCGATCGGGTACAGCTTGATTTCGCCTTCGTTGTCCTCGTCGTAGCGGAAAGCGAACACTTCCTGCTCTTCGTCCCCGTTCTCCTCGGCCGGCACAACCATCATGTACTTGCGGTCCGTGCCGTCGTCAAGCTCGAAGCGCATGACGACTTCGAACGGCTCGTCGTTGCCTTCGTCGTCCGTAATGTAGATCAATTCCGCTTCTTCTTCATTATGATTGAAATCCGTCATGGAAGATCCCCTCGTTTCGATACCGAATCAAGATAGCTCTGCAGCAGGATCGCCGCCGCCATCTTGTCGATGACTTGTTTGCGCTTGTTCCGGCTTACGTCCGCTTCGAGCAGCGTCCGCTCCGCGGATACCGTTGTCAGCCTTTCATCCCATAGCCGTACCGGCAATTCTAGCTTTTGCCGAAGCCGTTCCGCGAATGCGATGCAATTTTCCCCACTCGGCCCGATCGTGCCGTTCATGTTCTTCGGCAATCCGACGACGATCTCCCCGACCTCGTATTGCCCGATCAGCTCCGCGATGCGCGCGTCCGAATCGGCGACGGCTTTCTTGTCGATCACTTCCAAGCCTTGCGCGGTCCAGCCGAACAGATCGCTCATCGCCACGCCGATCCGTCTTTCCCCGTAATCCAGCCCCATGATCCGCATCGTCAACGGTTTTGCTGAAGATAGAAGCGAACGAGCTCTTCGATCAGTTCGTCGCGCTCCTTCTTGCGAATCAGGCTGCGCGCGTTGTTGTGCCTCGGGATAAAGGCGGGATCTCCAGACAGCAGGTAACCGACGATCTGGTTGATCGGATTGTATTCCTTCTCCACCAAGGCGTCGTGCACGGTGAACAGGATGTCGCGCGACGAAACTTCGCGGGGATCGGCCACGACATCGAATTTCATCGTTTGATCGAAATGGTTTTTATCCGACGTGCTCATCTCCAGCACCTCGCTTTCAATGGCTAACTCCAAGCTCTTATTCTCATCATAACACAATCTCGGTTCGACAGGAAATTAGTGGCTTACGAAATCTGCGCCAGCACGAGACCTTCGGCCGCCTTCAGCGCATCGGACAGCTTCGACGGATCTTTGCCCCCGGCTTGGGCCAGCTCCGGCTTGCCGCCGCCGCCTCCTCCGCAGATCGCCGCGACTTCCTTGATCAGCTTGCCGGCGTGGAAGCCTTGCTTCACCAGATCTGGCGTCACCGCGACAATCAGGTTCACTTTCTCGCCTTCCACCGCTCCGAGCACCAGCACCGCAGAGCCCAGCTTCAGCTTCAATTCGTCCGCCACACCCCGAAGCGCATCCATGCCTCCGGCGTTCACTTGCGCGGCGAGCAGCGTGACTTCGCCCACCTTCTTGGCAGCGGAGACGAGCTCCGCCGCTTCCAGACGGCTCAGCTTGCCTTGCAGCGACTCGTTGTCGCGCTGCGCCTGGCGCAGCTCGCCCTGCAGCGCTTCGACACGTCTCGGCACGTCGGCGACGGAGCTCTTGAGCAGCGCGGCCGCGTCTTTCAGCAAGCCCAGCTGATCGTCGAGATACGCGTAAGCGTGGCGTCCGGTGACCGCTTCGATCCGGCGCACGCCGGAGCCGATGCCGCCTTCGCTGACGAGCTTGAACAGCCCGATCTGCGACGTGTTGCGCACGTGGCAGCCTCCGCACAGCTCCAGGCTGTAATCGCCGACGCGGACGACGCGGACGATGTCGCCGTACTTCTCGCCGAACAGCGCCATCGCGCCCATCGCCTTCGCTTCGGCGATCGGCTTCAGGCTGATGTCCAGCTCCGTGCCGATCCAGATCTGCTCGTTGACGCGGCGCTCGATCTCGGCCAGCTCTTCCGGCGTTACCGCGCCGAAGTGAGAGAAGTCGAAGCGCAGGCGCTCCGGCTCGACGAGCGAGCCCGCTTGATTGACATGCTCGCCGAGCACGTCCTTGAGCGCCCTGTGCAGCAAGTGCGTCGCCGTATGGTTGCGGATCGTATCCCCCCGGTCCGAAGCGTTGACCGACGCCGTGAGCGTGTCGCCCACTTTAAGGAAGCCGCCGGTTACGACGACCTGATGCACCGATTGGCCGTGAGGCGCCTTGCTCAGGCCGGTTACTTCGGCATTGACGCCGCTTCCGAACAGCGCGCCGCGGTCGCTCACCTGGCCGCCGCTCTCGGCGTAGAAAGGCGTGCGGTCGAGCACGACCAGCACCTTCTGGTCGACCCCGGCGACGTCGACGAATTCGTTATCCGCCACGATCGCCTGCACGCGGACTTCCGCGGACAAATTATCGTACCCGACGAACTCGCTCTTGTCCGTATAGTCCGCCAGCGGCCCGCCCTGCACCTTCATGCTGTCCGTCTCCTGACGGGCCGCACGGGCGCGGTCGCGCTGCTCCTGCATCGACTTGTCGAAGCCTTCGCGATCGACGGTCATCCCCTGCTCCGTCGCGTAGTCTTCCGTCAAGTCGAGCGGGAAGCCGTACGTGTCGTACAGCTTAAACGCGTCCGGACCGGTAATTTCGGAACGTCCTTCGGCGCGCGCTTTGGCGCACAGGTCGGCGAGAATCGCCAAGCCGTCGGACAGCGTCTCGTGGAACCGCTCCTCTTCGGTGCGAATCACCTTCTCGATAAATTCGCGCTTCTCCAGCACTTCCGGATAGTAGACGCCCATAATCTCGCCTACGGTCGGCGTCAGCTCCCACAGGAACGGACGGTCGATGCCGAGCACCTTGCCGTAACGGACGGCGCGGCGCAGCAAGCGGCGAATGATATAGCCGCGGCCTTCGTTCGACGGCAGCACGCCGTCGCCTACGGAGAACGCCACGGTGCGGATGTGGTCGGCAATGACTTTCAGCGCGACGTCATGCTCTTCGTTCGTCTTGTACTTCACGCCCGCAATCGCGCTCGTGCGCTCGATGATCGGCATGAACAGGTCGGTGTCGAAGTTCGAGTCGACGTCCTGAAGAATGGAAGCGAAGCGCTCGAGACCCGCTCCGGTATCGATGTTCTTGTTCGGCAGCGGCGTGTAGCTGCCGTCCTTATTGTGATTGAACTGCGAGAACACGAGGTTCCACACTTCGAGGAAGCGCTCGTTCTCGCCTCCCGGCGTGCAGTCGGGATCGGACAGATCGCCGTACTTGTCGCCGCGGTCGTAGAAGATTTCGGTGCAGGGGCCGCACGGGCCTTCCCCGATATCCCAGAAGTTGTCCTCCAGCTTGACGATCCGATCCGCCGGCAGGCCGATTTTCTCATGCCAGTAGCGATAAGCTTCCTCGTCCTCCGGGTAGACGGTGACGGACAGCCGCTCCGGATCGAAGCCGATCCACTCCGGGCTCGTCAGAAATTCCCATGCCCAGGTGATCACCTCTTCTTTGAAGTAGTCCCCGATGGAAAAATTGCCGAGCATCTCGAAAAACGTATGGTGACGGCGCGTCTTGCCCACGTTCTCGATATCGTTCGTGCGAATGCACTTCTGCGAGTTGGCGATGCGCGGATTTTCCGGGATCACCCGCCCGTCGAAGTATTGCTTAAGCGGAGCCATTCCGGCATTGATCCAGAGCAACGACGGATCGTTATGGGGAACGAGCGGAGAGCTCGGCTCGATCTTATGGCCCTTGCTGGCGAAGAAGTCCAGCCACTTGCTGCGTATTTCTGCTGCTGTCATCGGTTTCATGATTCGGTATTCCTCCTCGGCTCTGTCGAAAAAAATAAAAAAACGCCCCCAAAATCAGGGACGAATAGCTTCGCGGTACCACCCTGGTTATCGCTTCCGCGGAAGCGATCTCCTCTGACGGGATAACGGTCCTGGCCGGCGGATTTGCATCCGCACTCCGAAGCGAGCTTCCCGCGCCCTTCGCAACGAAGATTTTCCCAGCCATGCCTGCGGCGCTGCCGGCGGTATTCCGGCGTTCCGGGCAAGAAATCTTCTCTCTGGCGATGCGGACTGCGAGGTACTTATGCTTCGTCAACGTGTTGCGCGATATCGTGTCGTGTAGCCGTAATAGGGTATTACGCCTCATAAAATTATAGTCAACCCCGTTCGGCGCTGTCAAACGGTTTTTCGATGAATGTAGTAAGCGGACACGTGCTGCACGACCACCTTCATCGCCGCGTAGAACGGAACCGCCAATATCATGCCGACAATGCCCGCCAGCTCCCCACCGATCAAGAGCACGAGAATGATCGTGAGCGGGTGCATTTTCATCGATTTTCCGACGACCTGGGGACTGATGACGTTGCTCTCGAGGTTTTGGCAGATCATGTTGACGACGATGACCATCAGCACCATTTTCCACGAGATTGTCGTAGCCATGATGAGCGCGGGCAGCGCACCGAAAAACGGGCCGAGGTACGGAATAATATCGAACAAAGAGACGAATCCGGCCATCAGCAGCGGATAAGGCATGCCGATGATCAAGTAACCGATGTACGCGAGCACCCCGACGCAGACGGACACGATCAGTTGACCGCGAATGTAGCTGCCTAGCGCGGCGTCGATGTCCTTCAGCAGCCTTACTGCATGCTTGCGCCTCGCCCGAGGCACGTACTGCAAGGCGGCGCGTTCGAACACGTCCAGATCCTTCATCATATAGAAAGCGAGAAACGGCACGATCATCACGATAAACAGCACGTTAACGACGGAGTCGATATTGTTGAGAAAATTCGCGATCCACTGCTCAATCCGTTTCTCCAGCGTTCCGATCGACCGGTTGATGCCGTCCCTGACCGCTTCCGGCAGCACGTTGTTGTTGTTGAAATGGTCGACCAGCCCTTGCGCCCTCATCGTCAGCTCCGGCATATGCTCATTCAGCTCCTCCACCTGATTCATGAACATCGGAATGACGTTCATCAGGATGACGACGGACACGGAGAGGAAGACGGCATAGATGAGCAGCACCGCGGCCGTGCGCGGAACTTTGCGGTCATGCAGCATGTTGACGATCGGATTCAGCGTATAGGAAATGATCATGGCCACGAGAAAAGGCGCCAGCACCGCTTTGAGAAAGTCGTACACCGACATCAGCATCGGACGCACGAGCACGATCAGGAACATGACGACCAGCAGGAGGATCGTGTATACGAGCACGCGAAACAGGCGGCTCTTCGTGAACGTCTCCATCTCCGCACTCCCCCTTAAGACGGCCGCATCCGCAGGACGGGCATTCCCTTCCAGTATATGCACTTGTCCTCCGGCGTAAACCAGCCTCTGCACGGAGCCTTTCATCGCTTGGTGCAGACGGCCGGCCATAAAAAAAGCGCCCCGCCCCCGTTAGGGGCGGAGCGCTTTCGCTCTCGATTACATGCCGTTGGCATGAATGTGAGCCGGGATCGGCTCGTCGAAGAACAAATCGTCAAGCGAGCTCAGAGTGCCGTCCTCTTCCACCTGGTAGACCGACATCTTCTCTCCGTTGACCGTCAGCTCGATAAAGCAGCTCCAGCAATAAAATTGATGGGAACCGATTTTACCGATATCTTTGGAACTGCAATTCGGACATCTCATCATCCGTCTTCACCTGTCACTTTCCGCGTAGGCTCTCTCGTCAGAATCCGCTCGTACGATGCCGGCACCAATATCGCATCGTTGCCCAATGTCATCTTGTCCGGCGCTTCGGGCAGAATCAGCTTCCGCCTTCCTTCCAGCACGTCCGCGAGAAAACCGTCCGTCAACTCGTATCCTACTATTTGTGTACCCTCGGACGGCCTAAAATAAACATCCGAGACTTTGCCTAAATATTGTCCCTCAATCGTATAGACCGGCATATCCTTCAATCGGACGACCCCGGAATGGAACGTCCGCAGCAGCTCATTGCCGTTAATGGACGCGACAGCCGCACCGTTGCGAATCAACAAAGCGTCTTCGCCGAGATGAACGATATCTTTCCAGTAGACAATCTTGGACAATTTGCGGAACAGCCCGGATCGCGTATACCTGTCCAACACGATGCCGACCAGCCGCCAAAATTCGTCGAACCACAAATCCTTGATTTTCCCGACGCTCTTGCCGCTCTCGAGCAGCACCGGCAAACCTAGAATGCGCTCCACTTGAAACATGCGGGCTCCTGACTTCAGCGTCTTGTTATGTATTACGCATAACGCGCTGAAATAGTTGCAATAATTTTCGCCATTTTTTCGGCCTGATCTATAGTATTGCCCAAACCGAAGCTGAAACGTACCGCGGAACCGATTCTGTCGGAAGGAAGATTCATGGCCTCGAGCACATGGGAAGGTTTCAGGGAGCCCGAATTGCACGCGGAACCGCCGGAGGCGGCGATGCCCGCGAGATCCAGATTCATCAGCATGCTTTCGGAGGAAATGCCTGGAAAACTCACGTTCAGCACATGGGGAAGCCGGTCGTCCGGATGGCCGTTCACGACGAAACGTCCCGATCCGAGCTGCGCGGACAATTGCTTCAGAGCCTCGGTCCTCACGCTCTCGGCGTGTTCCCAGCGGCTCGCCCGTTCCTTGAGGGCGACGTCCGCCGCCGCGGCGAAAGCCGCAATGCCGGCGACATTCTCCGTTCCGGCTCTGCGGCTGCGCTCCTGGGAGCCCCCGTGAAGCAAAGGCAGCCAAGGCGTTCCTCTGCGCACGTATAACAGGCCTACGCCTTGCGGGCCGTTGATTTTGTGGGCGGATACGCTCAGCAGGTCGATCGGCAGCTCGCGCAGATTCAGCGGCAAGTAACCGAACGCCTGCACCGCGTCGACATGCATCAGCGCCTTGCGGCGGCGAGCGAGCTCTCCGATCTCGGCGATCGGCTGCAGCGCGCCGGTCTCGTTGTTGCCGGCCATGACGCTGACGACGGCGGTATCGTCTCCAATGGCCGCCTCGGCGTCCTCGAGACTTACCCGTCCGAACTCGTCCACGGGGAGCACCGTCAGCACGAAGCCTTCGGCCTCAAGCCGGCGGCAAGCGTTCAGCACCGCATGATGCTCGACCGCCGTCGTGACGATTCCGGTGCGCCCTCTCTCCCGCTGCGCGCGGGCGGCGCCGAACAGCGCCGAATTGTCGCTCTCGGTTCCGCTGCCCGTGAAGACGATCTCCGCCGGGGAGCAGCCCAGCAATTCCGCGATCGCATCCCGCGCCGCGGAGATTCGCTCTCTCGCCGCGCGGCCGGAAGCATGAAGGCTGGACGGATTGCTCGGTCCCGCGGACGCCGCTTCCACGTAAGCTTCGATCGCCGCGGGATGCATCGGCGTGGTCGCCGCATGGTCGAAATAAATAGAATTCATTTCTCAAACCTCATCCTAGATGTAGAACATATAGTTGTCGAGCTTGTCCTCGCCCTTGAACGTGATCAGATCGTGCAGCGTCGTCGAGTCGAGCACCTCGGCGATGCTGTCGCGAATTCGCAGCCACAGATCGCGCTTGGCCGGATCGTCTTCCTCGGTGAAATCCACCGGACTGATCGGCCCCTCGAGAATGCGGATGACGTCTCCTGACGAGATCGTCTCCGGATCCTTCGAAAGAATGTAGCCTCCGTACGCCCCGCGCACGCTTTTGACGAGGCCCGCGTTACGGAGCGGAGCGATCAGCTGCTCCAAATAATGCTCGGAAAGACCGTTTTTCTCCGCGATGCTTTTTAGTGAAATCGGCCCTTCGCCGAATTTGGCCGCAAGTTCCATCATGATTGTCAAGCCGTAGCGGCCTTTGGTCGAAATTTTCAATTCGAACACCTGCTTTCATGCCGTCAGCATAGTTTAAGTTGCCTGATACCCGATTGCGAAGACTCCGAACTTGATCACGGAATCGGAATGGAGGGTATCCCCATAATAAATATATGTTATCACAACTATTCTCTTTTTGGGCAAAAAAAACGTGACATATTCATGAAACGCCCGGACAATTGTGAGAAATAACGAGGTTTGTGCTAAAATAGATCGAAGCAGGTTGAAGCAAAAGCCGCCGGGAGGCCCGATCCGCAAACGGGTTGTCCGGAAGGCGGCAAGGAGATGATGCGGATGAACAATCTAGAAGCCTTAACGGCATCGCTGGAGACGCGGTTCCCGGACCCTTCCAAAGTACGCGTCGTCGTCGGCATGTCCGGAGGCGTAGACTCCTCGGTGACCGCGTTGCTGTTGAAAAAGCAAGGTTTCGACGTGGTCGGGGTATTTATGAAAAACTGGGACGATACCGACGAGTTCGGCGTCTGCACGGCGGAGGAAGACGCGGAAGACGTGCGGCGGGTGTGCAACCAGATCGGAATCCCTTATTATACCGTTAATTTCGAGAAGGAATATTACGATAAGGTGTTCGAATATTTTCTCGCGGAATACCGGGCGGGCAGAACGCCCAATCCGGACGTCATGTGCAACCGCGAGATCAAGTTCGGCGAATTTCTGCAGAAGGCGCTGGAGCTTGGAGCGGACGCGATCGCGACCGGGCACTACGCGAGGCTCGAGCAGCGGGACGGCAAATACGAGCTGCTCCGGGGCGTCGACTCGAACAAGGATCAGACTTACTTCCTGCATGCGCTGAATCAGGCGCAGCTGTCGCGGGCCATGTTCCCGATCGGCCATCTGCAGAAGCCGGACGTTCGCAGAATCGCCGAGGAATTCGGCCTCTACACGGCCAAGAAGAAGGACAGCACCGGCGTCTGCTTTATCGGCGAACGCAACTTCAAAGAATTTCTGAGCCAATACTTGCCCGCCAAGCCGGGCAATATGGTCGATATCGTCAGCGGAGAAACGAAGGGCCGTCACGACGGCCTGATGTATTACACGCTCGGCCAGCGGCAAGGGCTCGGCATCGGCGGCTCCGGCACGGGCGAACCGTGGTTCGTCGCGAGCAAGGACTTGGAGACGAACACGCTGTACGTCGTTCAAGGCGATGCCCATCACAGCCTCTACTCGGTTGGCTTGACAGCTGCCGGAGTCAACTGGATCAGCCCGGACGAGCCGTCCTCTCCGGTTCGCTGCACGGCCAAGTTCCGCTATCGTCAGCCCGATCAGGGCGTAACGCTGAAGCCGCTGGGCGACGGCACGTACGACGTCCAGTTCGACGCGCCCCAGAAGGCGATCACGCCCGGACAAGCGGTCGTCTTCTACGACGGCGAAGTCTGCCTCGGCGGCGGCACGATCGATAAGGTTCATATGCTGGAGCCTGCCGGAGCCAAATAACGGGCGGTTCCCCATAGGCATTCAGCAAAAAGAGGCCTCACGGCCTCTTTTGTTTTGCATGGCCGACCTGAAGTCCGGTTGGCCTGTTTTGCTGCGGGCTTGTCCCCTTCACGATTCACGCGCAAGCTTCGCGAGTCCGAATTAACCGATCCGGCTCATCTCGTCGTCGCTGATCTCGAAGTTGTGGTACACGTCCTGCACGTCGTCGTTATCCTCGAACGCGTCCATCATCTTCATCAGCTTCTCGGCGTTCTCGCCTTCCGCCGCCACCGTGTTTTGCGGAAGCCAGCGCACGCTCGCCGTCTCGAATTTGTAGCCGGCTTCTTCGAGCTTGTTCTTCACCGCTTCGTAATCTTCCGTCGTCGTCAGCACCTCGAAGCTCTCATCGCTGCTGACGACGTCTTCCGCTCCGGCTTCCAGCGCTTCCATCATAAAGCTGTCTTCGTCCGGAGAGTCTTCGTCCCGGGCGATAACGAGCAGTCCTTTATGATCGAACATATACGATACGCATCCCGATTCGCCCAAGTTGCCGCCGCGCTTGCCGAAAATCGCGCGAACGTCGGATGCGGTCCGGTTGCGGTTGTCGGTCAGGCATTTCACCATGATCGCCACGCCTCCGGGGCCGTACCCTTCGTACATGATTTCCTCGTAATCGTCGCCGTCTGCGGCTCCGGCGGCTTTCTTGATCGCTCTTTCAATATTGTCGGCCGGCATCTGGATCGCGCGAGCGCTGGCGATGGCGCTTCTGAGTCCGTAGTTGGATTCAGGATTCGGCCCGCCCCTGCGCGCTTGCACGTAGATTTCGCGCGCCAGCTTCACGAAACGATTGTTTTTAGCTTGGTCCGCCTTGCCTTTACGGTCGGCGAACAGCTTGAATTTTGGCATGACTTTGTACCCCCGGGGAACATAAGTATCGATAAAAATCACCAATAAGTTTACCACTTTAGCGGCCTTACGGTCAAAGGGGGAGCCGAGAAACCGTATTTGGGAGCGGGTCACGCCCACGACTATTCCCCGCGACGCTCCTTTCCGGCCGTCACAAGCATGCCGCGCAGAATAGACGGAGCCCGGCAGTCGACCATATAAAAACAGCAAAACCCCCGGTAGATCGTGGATCACCAGGGGTTTTGCCGCTGTTTCGTGATATGAGAAGTAAGTCCGCTCGCGGACTTACAGTTTAACCACGTTAGAAGCTTGAGGACCGCGATTGCCTTGCGTAATTTCGAATTCGACTTCTTGGCCTTCTTCCAAAGTTTTGAAGCCTTCGCCTTGGATTGCGGAGAAGTGAACGAATACGTCGTTGCCGTCTTCTACGGAGATAAAGCCGTATCCTTTTTCTGCGTTAAACCATTTTACTGTTCCTCTCAAATGAAAAACCTCCTAAAATCTCGCCGTCGATCGACGAATACGATGATTATAACCGAAATTACCCTTTTCTGCAAGATATTCAGGCCGCCTAAAACGGGTTCCGACCGAACGTCTCAGCCCGTCGGACCGGCCTTTTTCACCAGTTTCAGCAGAGGGCTGCGAATCGGCGTAAAGGGCAATCCGGCCGGGAGGAACTCATGGGAAGCGATCTCTTCCAGCTCTCCAAGAACTCGCTCCATATAAGGGTATTTTTCCCACTTCAATGTGACAAGCGGATATATTCTTAGCTCCCCTCCGGGACGAAGCACGCGGATGAGTTCCCGCAGCGCGGCCGCATGGAAGCGCTCGTCGAAGGTATCGGCGTACAGAAACAGAAAGTGGCTGCACAAGGCCAGTTCGAACGTATCGTCCGCGAAAGGCAGACTGGGAAGAGCGGCCGCGAAGTAACGGGCCCATGCGTCTTCCTTGCGGAAATCTTCAGCGAACAGCGCCATGGAGCGTTCCCGGATTTCGCGCTGGCGCTCCGGGGAGCCGTAATAGCTCCAATCGAAGCTTGCGGCCATCGCAGCGATCTTGGCCGAAGCGATCTCGATCTCCTTGTATCCCGTCGCAATGATCTCGTCCGTGAGTCCTTCGTAGAAAGGATCCGCAGCCATCGCCCGCACGCCCTTCGCGTGCAAATTCGCGGTGAAGGAGGAAGCTCCTCCCGCGACATCGAGCACAGGTCCCTTCAGATCCGCAGGCTTCAACTGGAACATGGCGCAATACTCGTCGAACGAACGGCAGGTCGAGGCGACACCCGTCTGCGGATACGCCGGCACAGCTTTTTCATTTGTCATTCGATTCTCTTCTCCTCTCGTCTCGTCAAACTCGTCTCAACTCGTCTAATTACTCCATCCGCCCTCGGCGGATTTCTATGTAGATTCCCACAGTCGGCCGCTTCTGTCAACCTTCGATTTTCCAGCGTTACATTGATTTCTCTGTAGAACTCTTCTATGATGAAAAAAACGGCATTAGCTGCCCTAGCCCAGGAGTGTCCTATGTTCACAAAACATACCGTCTATAAGCACGACAACTACAATATGCTGACTGTAGAAGTTCAGGGCAAAACGCTTGTCGTCCGCGAAATATCCGAGCAATGGGGCGAAACCTGCCACCGATTCCTCAGCCGTCCGGAGATGATGGATTGGGCCGGGAAGCGGTTTCTGCCCGAGGACTTCCCCGACGGCGAAGAAGGACTGCGCAACACGCTGGAGAAATTGAAATCGATCTGACCCGGTTCATTCCGAATAGTTACGATTGCAAAGGAGTCCGTCCCCGATGAATACCGAAGCCACTCTTATCTTTATTATCTCGTCATTCTCCTTAGCCGTCGTGCTGATCCTGACCCGCGACCGCCTTCCCGATCGAATGCGCCGGCCGATGGCCATCCTTTCGATCGTGCTCGTGCTGTTCGCCTTTTTCCTGATCGTGTATAACTTCTTCATTATCGGGTCTTAGCAAGGGCATACTACTCCGGAAACTTATTCCAACACCGGAGGCCCGCCATGAGGAAGTTCGTCCTGCCGCTGACCGCGTCGGTCGCGGTTCTGTCTTTGCTGTGCACCGCCGTCTCGGCCGATTACGATCCATCATTCAGGAGGTTGAATATGTCCATGAAACAAGTCGCCGTCAGATCCGAAGTGCCTCAGGAGCACCGCTGGAAGCTCGAGGACCTGTATACGAACGAGCAAGCCTGGGATGCAGAGTACAGTCAAGTCAAGAAGCTGATCGGCGAAATAGCCGGCTACCAGGGCAAGCTGAAGGACGCGGACGCCATCGCCCGCTGTTTTGCGCTCGACGACGAAATCTCCCTGCTGACCGAACGCCTCTACGTGTACGCGAACATGCGCCATCACGAAGACATGGCCGCTCCCAAGTATCAAGCGCTGTCCGACAAATCCAAGAAGCTCGGCGTGGAAGTCGGCGAAGCGACTTCGTTCATCACGCCCGAAATTCTCAGCCTGTCCGAGGGCCAGCTCACCGAGCTGATCGCCGATTCGTCGCTGGCCAAATACAAGCGCTCGCTGGAAGAGATGCTTCGTCAGAAGCCTCACACGCTCTCCAAGAACGAAGAAGCGCTGCTGGCCCAGGTGGGCAACGTATCGCAAGCGCCGGGCACGATCTTCGGCATGCTGAACAACGCGGATCTGAAATTCCCCAAGATCAAGAACGAGCAAGGCGAGGAAGTCGAGCTGACGCACGGCCGCTACATTCAGTTTCTGGAGAGCAAAAACCGGGACGTCAGACGGGAAGCCTTCCAAGCGATGTACGACACGTACGGCAAATGGCGCAACACGCTGGCCGCGACCTTGAACGCCAATGTGACGAAAAACCAGTTTTACGCCAAAGCCCGGAATTATCCTTCCGCCCTGGAAATGTCTCTGTTCGGGGACAACATCCCGCAATCGGTCTACGACAACCTGATCTCGACGATTCACGAGTTTTTGCCGCTGATGCACCGCTACATGGAGCTGCGCAAGAAGCTGCTTAAGCTGGACGAATTACATATGTACGATCTGTTCGCTCCGCTTGTCGAAGAGTTCGACCTGAACATCACCTACGAGGAAGCGAAGAAAACGGTGTACGACAGCCTTGCGCCGCTCGGCGACAACTATCGCCAAGTGCTGCAGGAAGGCTTCGACGGAGGCTGGATCGACATCTACGAGAACCAGGGCAAGCGCAGCGGCGCGTACAGCTGGGGCGCCTACGGCACGCACCCGTACGTTCTGCTCAACCATAACGACAACCTGAACAGCATGTTCACTTTGACTCACGAGATGGGTCACGCCCTCCACTCGTACTTCTCGGACGAGAGCAACGAGTACCGCGACGCGCAGTACACGATCTTCCTGGCCGAGGTCGCTTCCACGCTGAACGAAGCGCTGCTGATGGACTATCTGCTGGGCAAGTCGACCGATCCGAAGGAAAAAATGTACCTGCTCACCTACTATGCCGATCAATTCCGCACGACGGTGTTCCGTCAGACGATGTTCGCGGAGTTCGAGAAAATCATTCACGCGAAAGCGGAGCAGGGCGAAGCGCTGACGCCTCAAGAGCTCAGCTCGATCTACTACGATTTGAACGTGAAATACTACGGCGAGGGCATGGTCGTCGACAAGGATATCGAGATGGAATGGGCGCGCATTCCCCATTTCTACACGAGCTTCTACGTCTTCAAGTACGCGACCGGCTTCTCCGCGGCGACGAGCTTCGCGAAGCAGATTCTCGACGAAGGCCAGCCCGCGGTCGACCGTTACCTCGGCTTCCTGAGAAGCGGCGGCAAAGACTACTCGATCAACATTCTGAAGAAGGCCGGCGTCGACATGTCCTCGCCGGAGCCGATTCGCCAGGCGATGAGCGTATTCGAAGGCCTGATCGAGCAAATGGAGCAATTGACGAAATAACGAAGGGCCGATCTGTAGGCGGAGTTGCTTAAGATAATCGATATGTAAAGAGAGGGGTAAGTACCTCCTGGAGAATGCCTCATACGCTCCTGAAATCACCTTGTCACGGGTTTACCCATTCAGATTTCGGGAGCGTATAGCATCGGAAGGAGGTACTTACCCCTTGAACCTTTAGTATCGATCATCTTTCAGAGCAACTTGAGACGCCTACAGATCGGCCCTTTTCTCATATTTCCAACAGTCGCTTCCAAGCTTCCAGACGGTCTTCCAGCCCCCGATAATCCCGCGTCGGAATCGGGCTCGTAGACGGCAGCCGCAGCAGCTCCCGCTTGCGAACCTCGGGGTGTTCGCCGAAATGCTTGTTCAGTTCCGAGAACGACTTCGTGCCGTTGCAGACGATCGCGCGCACGTTCGGGTATGCGGCCAGCAGGCCCGGGATATCGTTCGGAATCGCCTCCCTGATCTCGCTGTCCAGGCTGCCCTTCCGCTCGCAGCTGGCGATCGTATCCCACAGAGCGACGCCGCTGCGGAGCGCGAATGCGATCCGACTGTCGTAGCTCTCGTCGGGCTCTCCCCCATCGCCGAACAATGCGTATAAAATCCGCCACATGTAATTGCGCGGATTCCAGTAGTACCGGTGAGCCTTGAGCGACGCGGCGCCCGGCATGCTGCCCAGAACGAGCATTGTGCAGCCTTCGTCGATGATCGGCGGGAACGAATGAACGATCACGGTCCGCCCTCCTTTTCTGTGCCGATATTCTCCCCTCATCATAAGCCGCATACGCCAAAAAGCGCAAATCCCCCGAGGAAGATTTGCGCCGGGTCCTGCCGCAGCCGAAGCCTGTCCGGCGTTTCGCAAGGAATCAGCCTTTGACGCTGCCTGCGGTCAGACCTTCGATGATGGTCCGCTGCAGGAACGCGTAGATCACGATGATCGGAGCCACGCTGATGACGACGCCCGTAAATACGAGCGGGTAACTCGTCTGGAATGCGTCGCGGAAACCGACCATCCCGGTAGGTAGCGTCTTGAGCGCGTCCTTGCTGATAAAGAAGTTCGCGAGTAAGTACTCGTTCCAGTTGCCGAGCAAGTTGATAATGAAGACGGTCACGAGAGCCGGCATCGTCAGCGGCAAAATTATCAGGATGAACGAGCGGATGACTCCGAGCCCGTCCACGATCGCCGCTTCTTCCATCTCGGACGGGATCGCCTTCATGAACGCGACGATCAGCAGTACGCTGAACGGAAGCGCGCCGGCCGTATAGGGCAAATACAGCGCCCAGTGCGTATCGAGCAGTCCCAGCTTCTGAATCAGAATGTATTGCGCGATGAACAAGACGTTCCCGGGAATCAGCATGCCCAGCAAAATGAACTGGTAGATCGCTTTGCTGACCTTGACGATTCTCATGCGGGCAAGGGCATAAGCCGTCGCAGCTGCGATAAGAATCGAAGATACCGCGGAGCCGACCGCCAAGTACGCGCTGTTGAAGAAGTACTTGCTGATTTTCGCCTGGCTCCAGGCGTCCGCGTAGTTGTCGAATGCCATCTGCACCGGGAACCCGAACGGAGCGTTGACGATCTGGTCGTTCGATTCCTTCAAGGACGAGAACACGACGAATACGAACGGGAACAAAATAACGAAGACGTAGACGAGCAGCACCAGATGGGGCAAGATCTTTTTGATGACTTTTGGCATTAGTACTCGATCCTTTCCTGCCGTCTGGCAAATACGATTTGGTAGATCGCCGTCAGCAACAAGGCAATCACGAAGATCATAATCGAAAGGGCAGTACCGTAACCGTATTGACCGTATCTAAGCGCTTTGTTAACCATATACGAGGCCATAACCTCGGTCGCACCCGCAGGTCCGCCGTTCGTCATGACGAGGACGATGTCGACGACGCGCATCGCGCCGGCGATCGAAAGCATAACCACTACAGATATAACGGGCATAATGAGCGGCGTCGTAATCCGGTAAGCTCTCTGGAATCCGGTAGCTCCGTCGATCTCCGCCGCTTCGTTGATTTCTTTCGGAATAGCCAGAATGGCCGCAAGCACCAGCACGATGTAGAAGCCCATCCATTGCCAGGCGTTAGTGACGAGAATGGACAGCATTGCCCATTTCGTATCCGACAGCCAGTAGATCGGCTCGAGGCCGAACCAGCCGAGGAAATTGTTGAACAATCCGATACTCGGATGATACATGAAACCCCACAAAATCCCGATAATCGAAGTCGATAGTATGGACGGAAGAAATACCGTTGTCTTATAAAATCCTTGGAGACGCTTGACCCCGCTGATGAGAAGAGAGAACAGAATAATCAGCGGCACTTGCACGAAGAGCGAAAACAAAATGAAGTACATATTGTTCTTGACGGAAATCCAGAAATCCTCGTCGTTAAAAGCTTTCACAAAGTTATCTAAACCGGTGTACTTGGCCGGCGTCAAGCCGTCCCAGTTCGTCAGCCCGTAGAAAACCGATTGAAGAACGGGATATACGAAAAACAGACCGTACAATCCGAGCGTCGGCAGGACGAAGAGCAGGTATACATATGGATTTCTCAGTGTTTTGTTCATGGTTCCCCCACCCTATGACGTGAGAGAGGCACCGCCCGCCCGGGCAGACGGCACCTCGTCGTCATCGCTATTCAGACTATTTCAATGCTGCCAGTTCCGCGTCCATCGCTTTTTGAATTTCTTCAGCCGCTTTTTCCGGAGTGGCTTTGCCGGCGATCAGGTTTTGGATTTGCTTTTCGAACTCGCCGTTAACCGTACCCGGTACGAGGGAATCGAAGTGCGGGAATACTTTGCCTGCCGCTGCATTGATCGCCAGAACTTGCTGCATGAGCGAATTGTCGGAAGTCAGCTTGGAAGCGTCGACCTTCATGGAAGGCAATACGCCGTCTTCCTGGAATCCGCGAACTTGATACTCTTCCGTGTACAGGTTTTTGATGAACGCTTTGACAGCCGCTTTTTCGTTGTCGTTCACATCGGCGGAGAATCCGTAGCCGTTGTTTTGGTTGTAGTTAACCGAAGTCGGATCGCCTTTGCCGCCTGGTACGGCAGGCATTGCGAAGTAGCCGACTTTGCCGTTCAGCGCGCCGCCTACGCCGTCCGCGTTAAACGTAGAAACTCTCCAAGTACCGTCGAACAGGAAGCCCGCTTTGCCGGCGACGAATTCGTTCGTTTGGCCCGTGTAATCGATGCCGAGCTCGCCCTTCGTGAAGTAGCCTTTGTCGACCCACTCTTTGTATTTCGCCAGAGCGGCTACGACTTCCGGCTCCGTCATTTTGCGGGAACCGTTAGCAACGCCAGCTTGAATGTCGTCGCCCGCATAGCGCGGAATGAGCGTGTTCAGCAGCATGAACGGTACCCATGCGGCTTGCGAACCCATCGCGATCGGCGTAACGCCTTTGCCTTTGAGCGTCTCGAACGCGGCTTCGAGCTCTTCGAGCGTCTGCGGAGCGGCGATTCCGTTGGCATCCAGAATTTCCTTATTGTAGAACCACCCCTCGGCGCTTGCGCCGATCGGCAGGCCGTACACTTTTTCGTCCACGATGAACGTGGAGAAGTCAGTGAACTTGTCTTTGATTCCGAGTTCGTCGAGAATCGGAGTCAGGTCGAGCAGTTTGTTCGCGCGAGCGAATTTCTGGCCGTCGCCCGGACCGCCGAACAAGTCGAAAATTTTCGGAGGGTTGCCTGCGGCCATTTCCGCAGGAAGCTTCGTCCAACGGTTAAAGCTGTCTTCTACCGCGTCCATTTCGAAGTTGGCGCCAGGAACTTCGGCTTCGGCTTTTTGCACGACTTCGTCCAGAATCGCTTTACGGAACTTTTGCAGTTCGCCGATTTGGATGTGACGCAGGGATACGTCGAATCTCTCGACAGGAGCCGGAGAAGCGGCTTCGCTCGGACTTGCGCTGGCGCTTGGACTTGCTGCCGGGGACGCCGACGGAGATGCGTTGTTTTCCTTGTTGCCGCTGCCGCATGCGCTCAATACCGAGGACAACACCAGAACCGAGGCCGTTACTGTAACCAGTTTCTTCTTCAATTTAGGACCCTCCCAAATGGAATGTGGTTTATTCTTACACCCTTATTGTAAGTTGATTTTTGTCCAAAGTAAGGGAGTCAAACTGCTAACATAGGGATAAGATCGTCTTGAGGCGTTTGTAGATATTTTCCCCCTTTTTCGACGTTTAGCTACTTGCATGCGGAATAGGTCAAAATACCCCCTTGATAAAAACTAATGATATTAGTTATAATACAATTAACATTAGTTTTAGGAGGAGAAAACACATATGAAAACAACGACATGGGGCAACGTGTCCCAACTCATTTTTATGCCTCGTCTTTTTCCGCTTAACGCCTACCTGGTCGAAGAAGAGAACGGCGTCACGCTGATCGACGCCTGCATGCCTTTCGTCGCCAAAAGAATACGATCCGCGATCGAGTCGACCGGCAAACCGCTCGCCCGCATTCTGCTCACGCACGCTCACGAGGACCATATTGGCGCCGTCCCTTATTTGAAGACGGCCTATCCGGATGCGCAGATCGGAATTTCCCGAAGGGACGCCGCGCTCCTGAGGGGGGATCGCAGCCTGCTGCCCGGCGAAGCGCGAACTCCGATCAAGGGAGGCGTGCCGAAGCGAGTGCCTTTCGAGCCCGACTTTCTGTTCGAAGACGGGGAGCGGATCGGTTCCCTTGTCGCGATCGCGACTCCGGGACATACGCCCGGACACTTCTCCTTCCTGGAAACCGGAAGCAATGCGCTGATCGCGGGAGACGCCTTCCAGACGAAGGGCGGCTTCGCCGTATCGGGCCGTCTGCAATGGGCGTTCCCCTTCCCGGCGATGGCGACTTGGCACGCTCAGACCGCCATCGAAAGCGCGCGCAAGGTGCTGGAGCTGCGCCCCAATGTGCTTGCCGTCGGACACGGTCCCGCCTTGCTTCAGCCGGCAGCCGCAATCGAGCAAGCGATCAAAGCCGCCGAATCCGCCGCGGCAAGGAGGAATGCCGGATGAGGGCCGGAATCAAACCCGAGACGGTCATCGCGGCCTCAGCCGACATCGCCGATCGCGACGGATGGGACCAAGTTACCCTTGCCAATGTGGCCGGGTACCTGGGCATAAGGACCCCCTCGCTCTACAACCATGTAGAGGGACTGCCGGATTTACGACAAAAGCTCGCCGTTCATGCCGTCGCTCAATTAAACGAACGGCTCCACGATGCAGCTATCGGATACTCGGGCAAACAGGCGTTTATCGAAGTGGGCCGCAGCTACGTGCAGTTCGTGCGGGAGCGCCCGGGTCTCTACGAGGCGATCAATCGCGTCTCCTCTCCGAAGCCGGAAGCATTCGAGCAAGCTTCCGACGCCGTGCTTCATCTGTTCTTCCGCCTGCTCCGTCCTCTCGGCATCCATGAAGAAGATACGGTTCACGCCGTGCGAGGCCTGCGCAGCATGGTTCACGGCTTCGCCTCTCTCGAATCGATGGGCGGCTTTCAGATGAAGGAAGACTTGATGGAAAGCCTGTCCAAAGCGATTACTTATTATATCGATGGAATTAGCTCGGGACGTAAATGACCTTATGTTCAATAGTTGAGAAAATGAGGGACATCTATCTCCTGTAGAGCGAAGCGACTACTCCATAAGTGGAGACGTACAAGATTATCGATGAAAAGGAAAGAGGCTGTCCCACCAGTCAGGCAACAAGTATTATCGAGTTAGAATAGGGGTATATATCTCCCGAAGAGCGAAGCGCCTGCCTCATACGGTCATGAAATTACCCTGTCACGGGTTAATCGATTCCAAATTTCATGGCCGTATAAGCAGCGTAGGGAGATATATACCCCGTTCTTGTTCATCGATAATACCAATTGTTGCTCTCTGACCTCTTTGGGATAGTCCTTCGTTTTTTTCGAGAACGGCAGGATTCGACATATATTTCACGAATATTGGAAAGGGGCGATTAAGGAGTGACGTCGCATGTATAAAAAAGAATTGAATTCCGACGATCTGTTGAAGATCATCTTCCACTATACCGCCAAAATCGCAAGCGAGCGGCAACTGAATGCCGTGCTCGTGCACATGGCCGATATGGGACGCGAACTGATTTTATCCGATAGATGCACGGTATGGCTGATCGACGAGGAAAGCAAGCAGCTGTACACGACGGTGGCGCACGGCGTCGACGAAATCCGCGTTCCCTACGGGACAGGTTTCGTAGGCAGCTCGATTGTGTCCGGGGAACCGATCATAATCGAAGACGCCTATTCGGACCCGCGGCATAATTCGGAGAACGACCGCAAGACCGGCTACCGCACCAAATCGATCATTACCGTTCCGTTCCGCAACAACGACGGCAACATTATCGGAGCCTACCAGGCCATCAACAAGCTGACCGAAGTCGACCACTTCACGCCGCGGGATCTGGAACTCCTCTCCCTGGCCGCCTCCTACGCCGGCAAATCGCTCGAGTCCGTGATGCTCCACCAGGAAATCTTCGACACGCAGCGGGAGATCATCGCCAAGATGGGCGAGGTCGGAGAAATCCGCTCCAAGGAGACCGCCAACCACGTCAAGCGCGTAGCTGAATATTCCTACGTTCTCGCAATCGCGCTCGGACTGAGCCCGACGGAAGCCGAGCTGCTTCGCACCGCTTCCCCTATGCACGACATCGGCAAGGTCGCGATTCCCGACGCCATCTTGAACAAGCCCGGCAAGCTGACGCCCGAAGAGTTCGAGACGATCAAATCGCACACCGACATCGGCTATCGGCTGCTGCACGGTTCCAGGCGCGAACTGCTGCGCGCCGCCGCCATCGTCGCCGGGCAGCATCACGAAAAGTGGGACGGCAGCGGGTACCCGGACGGACGACAAGGCGAGGACATCCATATTTTCGGACGGATTACGGCCGTGGCCGACGTCTTCGACGCGCTGAGCGCGGAGCGGGTGTACAAGAAGCCTTGGCCGATGGACCGAATCGAAAGCTTCTTCCGGGAGGAGCGGGGACGGCACTTCGATCCCCGGATCGTAGACGCCTTCTTCGCCCATCTTCCGCAGTTATTGGCCATCCGGGAACGATTGACCGACGACGAAGAAAGCGCAGAATAGAAAATAGAGGAGCCTCCCGGTTAACGTGCCGGCAGGCTCCTCTATTCCATTTTAATGATCTATTCTCGCGACGACGCTGCCGAGGCTCTCCCCGTTCCATCTCGCGTCGAGATGATCGCCGTCGGTCAGAGCGCCCACACCGGCGGGCGTCCCGGTAAACAACAGATCTCCCGGCCCCAGTCCGTAATGGCGGGCGACGAAATCGGCCAGCGTCTGCAGGTCGAACACCATGTCGCGGACGTTGCCTCTTTGGACTTCCCGCTCGTTGATCGATAGCGAGAATTCACGGGACTCGATCTCCGCGGAACCGGGATAAGCCAGCCAGCGTCCGAGCACCGCGGAATTGCGGAAGCCTTTGGCCGCAAGCCACGGATGCCCTTTCGCCTTCAGCTTGTCCTGAACGTCCCGCAGCGTCAGATCGAGCCCGACGGTAAACGCCGAGACCAACTCGTCGAAGCGGATTCCCGGCTCGTACGGCCTTCCGATTGCGAATACGAGCTCCGCTTCGTAATGGACGCTTCCTTGGGAACCGGGAAGGCGCAGCTCACCGCCCGTCATCGCCGCGACGGAATGAGTCGGCTTCGTGAAAATCATCGGGCTCGTCGGCACTTCGTTGCCCAGTTCGGCGGCATGCAGCCGATAGTTGCGGCCGACGCAATAGATGTTACGCAGATCCTCTGTTCGCAAGCCGGCAGTTTCACTCATGTTAGTCTTCTCCTTCTATGGCCGCAAGCCAGCGGTCGGGATAATTCGTGCACAGTTGGAACGCTTCCGGACGAGCCGCCAATCTGCGCAGGTCGGAGACGGAATTGACCGTCCACGCCATCACGTCTATCGACGCTTTGGCGGTTTGCTCGAGCAGCTTCGCATTCAGATGTCGGAACCCGATCGACAGGTAGGAGCAGCCGAGCGAGACGAGCCGGTCGACGAGATCGGCAGGGTTATCGTCAATAATGAGGCCGGTTCTCAGCGCGGGGGAGTGCTTGCGCACGGCCCGCAAAATCTCGGGCTCGAACGATGTAATGACGTGCTCGCCTTCCATTCCCCGCGAACGAATGACTTCTACCGCCCGGAGAGCAAGACGGTCGAAGTCGGAGTCGCCGCCCTTCAGCTCGATGTTCAGCCCGCACCTTCCGGCGATCAGATCGAGCACCTGCTCCAGCGCGGGAACGCCTTCAGAAGAGAAGGAGGCGTCCATCCAACTGCCCGCGTCCAGATTCGCCAGCTGCTCGGCGGTGTAATCAACCACCCTCGTCTTGCCTCCGCTTGTCGTACGCTCCAGCGTAGCGTCGTGAATGACGACAGGGATGTCGTCTTTGGACAGATGCACGTCCAGCTCCATCCACTCCACATGCGGACACTCCAACGCCAGCTTGAAGGCCGCCATCGTGTTCTCGGGAGCTTTGCCCGAAAAGCCGCGATGGGCGACGCACGGATGAAGCGACGCCTTCGACTGTTTGTTCATATTGCCCCTTCTCCCGTAAACGTGATATCTGAAGGGCAAATTGCGCAGCCCTTTGGCAAAGCTTTTAATTCCGTGCCACAATGGCGCCGTCCTCCTCTACCGCCGCGCGGATGGACAGCGACGACAGGCGGGCCAGAAGCGCCTTCCCTTCGGCGTCTTCCATCGGGGCCGGCTGCGAGCTCTTCGCGAACATCGGAGTAAACGACAGGTCGCAGCTGCCGTCCCGACGGCACTCGGCGTTCAGGATGCCGGTTTCCGACGAACGGACGCTGGTCGTCGAGAACACGAAGTTGCCAAGGCTGTACGCGATCCACTTCCCTTTGTAGCTCTCGAAGCCCTGCAGCACGTGGGGATGACTGCCGATGACGAGATCCGCTCCCGCGTCGACGAAACGATGGGCCAGATCGGTCTGATGGGCGACCGGCTGGTCCTTCCTTTCTTCTCCCCAATGGACCATCACGACGACGAGATCGGCGTTTTTCTTCGCTTCCTCGATGGCGGCGACCGCCCGTCCGGACGAATAGGCTTCCGCCACTCCCGGATGATTTTTGTCCGCCTTCCACTCCACGACCGGAACAACCCGCGTCACGCTGATGAACGCGACGGACATTCCCTTGACCTCTATGTAGGACGGCGCGAACGCTTCCTTGTCGTCGTTGCCCGAACCCGCGTGCTTCAAGCCGGCGTCGTCCAGGGCGTCCATCGTATCGCTCAAGCCCTGCCAGCCGTAATCCAGCGTATGGTTGTTGGCCAGCGACAGAAAATCGAAGCCGGCGCCCTTCACCGCCTCCAGCGCTTCGACCGTTCCGCGAAATACGTACTGCTTATCCTCCGCCGGAGTTCCGCGAACCGTAATCGGGGCTTCCAGGTTGCCGGCCGCGATGTCGGCCGCTTCCAGCAGCGCCTTCGACTCGCGGAACGGATAATCGTAGCCGTTGATTTTCATCAGCTCCAGCACCCTGGCCGCCGGCAGTATATCGCCTACGAGCGCAAGCGTTACCGTCTCTCCCTCTTCCGCATCCACCGGCTCTGCCGACGGTTCCGTCGACGGCGAGGAGGTCTCTTCTCCCCCCGAATCTCCTGTGGAGGCCGGTTCGGACGGCTCCCCGCCCGCAGCCTGCCCGGACGGCGCTTGAGTCGCGGCCGGCGGCGACGCTTCGTTCTCCCCGTCCTGTCCCGATTTCCAGATCACGAAAGCCGCAACGGCGATGCAGACGAGCAGAAATCCGTTGACGGCAAGCAGCAGCTTCGTCTTCCCGCGACGTCTCGCCTTCTTCTCGTGATGCGTCCTCGATCGCGAATAAGTAGTCACTTCATCCGTTCCCCCTTCCCTGCCCGTAATTATACAACATGGACAATAAAAAAACGATTTTTCCCGCCAAAGTCTGGGAGAAAAATCGTTTGGACCGTTCGTATGTCAGATCGAAATCCGCGCGTAATCGCCGATCGTTACCGGCTGCCGGGCTGTGGCCGGCAGCTCTCCGGACAGCACCCGCGCCAGCGCGGTCATCATCGCCGGTTTGTTCTCGTAGACGCACAGATAGACCGGGGCTTCCGGCACGATCTGAAGATCGTAAGGCGTACGTCCCGCCACCCAGACGAACGAGCCTTCTTCGCCCGAGCTCAGCTCGCGGATCAGCTCCGATTGCGTCTTGGAGAACGCCGCGTCGTACGATACGAAAATCACGCGCTCTCCTGAGCTAGCCGCGGCTTGGGCCGCCTCCGCCTCTTCCGCCGTCGGATCGGTGCCGACCCGAATCTCCTCCACGTCGTAGCCGGCGGCGCTCAGCGCCTTGCCCAGCGTCCAGTCCTGCGGAATGACCTCGATCACTTCCGTGCGGGAATGCGGCTCCGCCCAGACGACGACCGTCTTGCCTTCTTTGGAAAGCGGCAGATGCTGCCCTCCTTTGACGACTGTCACCGCCGCTTCGCTCAGCTCTCTCTGTACCTCTTCGGCTCTTGCCCGGTCCGTCTTCGGAAGCTCTCCGCCGAACAGGCCTTGCGTCTGCTTGAGGTTCCAGATCCGGCGGGCGGCTTCGTCGATGCGCTCCTCCGAGATCTCTCCCGTCATGACCGCTTCCATCACCGCTTCGAGGGCGGCCGTCTGCCGCGAGATGCGATGGCTGACGAGAATGAGGTCCGCGCCCGCCTTGATCGCCTCAACCGCTCCGCGCGCGACGCCGATCGTCTCGGAAATCGCGTTCATCTCCAGGCAATCCGTTACGATCACGCCTTCAAACCCAAGCTGCTTGCGAAGCAGTCCGGTCAATATACGCTCCGAACGCGTCGCCGGAATCGTATGATCGGATTCGAAAGCCGGAAATACGACGTGCGCCGTCATGATCGCGTCCGCTTTCCGCTCGATCGCGTAACGGAACGGGTACAGCTCCACTTCGTTCAGACGCTCGACGCCGTGAGGAACGACCGGCAGCGCATGATGCGAATCGACCGCCGTGTCGCCGTGTCCCGGAAAATGCTTGGCCACGGCCACGACGCCGCCCTCCTTGTAGCCCTGGATTGCCGCCAAGCCGAGAGTCGCCACCCGCCGCGGATCTTCTCCGTACGAACGGACTCCGATTACCGGGTTTTGCGGATTGTTGTTCACGTCCAGACAAGGCGCGAAGTTCATGTTGATGCCGATCTCGCGCAGTTCGGCGCCGGACAGCTTGGCAGCCTCATGCGTCAGCGCTTCGCTGGCTGCGGCACCTTGAGCCATTCCCCCCGGCATAACCGTTACGCCTTCTTCCAGGCGGACGACCATGCCGCCCTCTTGGTCGATCGCGATGAAGAGCGGATGCTCGGAAGCGTCCTGCAGCTTGGCCGACAGCTCGCGAACCTGCTCTGCGTCCCGGAGATTGCGGCGGAAGTAGATAATGCCTCCCAGCCCGTAATCCCGAATCAGATTGTCAATCTCCTTCGTCGGCTCGGTCCCCTCGAATCCGCACATGAACAGCTGTCCGATCTTCTGCTTAAGCGTGAGCTCCGCGAAACCCTTGTTTGTCGTCATGATTTTCTCTCCTCATCCGTCTTGATTCGTCCATGCCGGTTTGTCCGTTCCGGACTTGTTTTGCTGCTGCTCGCGGTACTCCGACGGCAGCATCCCCGTATACTTGCTGAATACGCGGGTGAAATAGCGGCGTTCCGCGTATCCGACCATCTGCCCGACCTGCGTGACGCTCTTGTCGCTGAGCGCGAGCAGCGATCTGGCCATCTCCATTCTTTGCTTCGTCACGTATTCGACGAACGTCTCCCCGAAATGCTGCTTGAACAGCAAGCTGAAATAACTGCCGCTGATGCCCAAATATTCGGCCAGCACGTCGATGCTGAGCTCCGCGGACAGGTTTCGTTCGATGTAGTCTTTGGCGGACAGCATCAGCACGTCGCTCGTCTTCTTCTTCATGACGCTTTCGAGCGATTGATCGACAAGCCGATTGACGACTTGCAGCGTCTCCCGGATGCCTTGGTGGCGATCGATCTGCCGCCAGATTTCCGTCTCCTCGTCCCGCGTGATCACCTCCATCTCCCGCATCTCCCGAAGCAGGTGAATGCACAGATAGTGGACGATCGGCGCGACGCGCTCGAACGAATTTTCCGGCAGCGACCGGAAGCTCTCGTTCAGCTCCCGCAGGGAGGTCTCGGTACGGCGGCGGTCGCAGCGCTTCAGCCCGGTTACCATCTCCTCGATCGTGTCCCACAGCTGCTGCGAAGTATCCAGGCTGCCGCGGGCCTTCTCCGAAACGATGACGCCCTCGTGAGCTGTCGACGACAAATACAGCGATCTTTGCAAACTCTTGTACGTCTTGGACAGCTGCTTGAGCGTCACCTCCGCCGGATGAAGCGCGACCCGGATGCTCAGCTTGAGGTAGCTCTGCACCGCCTGGCGCAGCGTCTCCGCCCAGGACAAGCATTGCGTCCGATCGTACAAATCCGGCGCGGAGCGTTCGATCAGCACGCACCATTCCCCGCTCCGCACCTGGATGACGGAATATTCGACGCCGAATGCCCCCAGGTTTTCCTGCAGAATGTTGTTGATGGCGAAGTTCCACAGCTTGCGCTCCTTGTCGTCCCAGAACCTCTCGCGCTTGGAATAGTCCTCGACGTCGACGAGCATCATGGCGAACGCCAGATGGTCGCCTTCCAGTTCGCCGAGCTTCAGGAACGGCCTGCTGGCCGAGCCGCCCAGATCGGTAATCTGATCGTACAGCACCTTCTCGTAGGCGAGATGGAACACTTGCTTCCATTCTTGCTGCATGGAACGCTGCTCAAGGCTTCTCTCGCGGATCGCGTCCGCCAGCCTCCGGATCGTCTCGACCAGTTCCTCGTAATCGATCGGCTTCAGAATGTAATCTTTCACTTCGTAGCGGATGACCGAACGAACGTAGCTGAAGTCCTGATATCCGGTCATCATGATGACTTCCGCTTCCGTGTCGAACTCCCGGAGCGCGCCCAGAAACTCGATCCCGTCCATGACGGGCATGCGGATATCGCACAGAATAAGCTGCGGCCGATGCTCCCTGGCCAGCTCCAGCGCCTGCTCGCCGTTGCGCGCCGTTCCGATCATTTCGATATTCAGCGCATCCCAAGGGATGACCGCCTGCAGATTTTTCAGAATGTTCACTTCATCGTCGATCAACAACGCTTTCAGTCTCATCGGTGTCTCTCCTTGCCTCTAGAGGTATCAGACATTTGATCGTCGTGCCGTGGCCCGGAGCGCTGCACAGCATCAGGCCGTACCGGCCGCCGTAGTGGATGCGCAGCCGATCCGCGACGTTGCCGATTCCGAGCCCGCGGCGTTCGCCCGTTTCGGGAGATTCCGCGTACATTTCCTGCAGCGTCGTAATGCCTCTCGTCGCGAAGCGCGCAAGCTGCTCTTCCGGTATGCCGATCCCGTTATCCTCGATATAGAAGGCGATATGACGATCTTCAAGCGCTGCTCTGACCTCTATTTTCCCCAAGTATTCGATGCCTTCGAAGCCGTGCTGGATGCTGTTCTCGACGAGCGGCTGCAAGGTCAGCTTCAGAATCGAGTAACCCATCAGCTCTTTCGGAACTTCGATGGAATATTCGAACAGCTCCTCGAAGCGGTACTTCTGGATTTCCAAATAACTCATCAGATGCTCGAGCTCCTGCTCGATCGTGATTTCTTCCTTCTGCTGAATGCTGATGCGGAAAATGTTCGCGAGCCGCTGAACCATTTTGCTCACTTTGCGTCCCTCGTTCTGCACCGCCAAAATATTGATCGATTCCAGCGCGTTAAACAGGAAATGCGGCTTGATCTGCGCCTGGAGCAGCATCATCTCCGCTTTGCGCTTGCGCGATTGCTCCTGCTTGACGTCGTCGAGCAGCTCGGACACTCTCTTCACGAGGCTGTTGAAGCCTCGCGACAGCGTTGTCGTCTCGTCGTTGCCGACGACCGGAACCTTCGTGGACAAGTCCCCACGCTCCACTTGTCTCATCGCGCGAACGACGCGAACGATCAGCGTCACCATTCTCCGAACGAAAATCAGGTTAAAAGCAAGAGCGAGCGCCAGCGAGATCGAGGTAATGACGACCGTCCAACGCAGTACGATTGCCATGTCTCCGGACAAATATTGCCAAGAGGTGACCATGACCAGCTTCCATTCCCCGACGCCGAGCCGTTGAAGCTGCAGATCCTGCACCGATACGAGACTTTTGTGCCCATCGAACTCAAGCGTCTTGCTTTGCGTCGTAACGCTGTTCATGTCGATGCCTTTGTCGGTATCCACGTAGTCGGTTATGCGGCGCTCTTCGGAATTTTTCTCGCTGTCGTACACGATGTTGCCGTTGCCCGCCACGATGAGAAAGCGTCGATCGATCTTGCCTTGACTGTTGTAGAAGGTAAAAATTTTATTCAGCTCATTCATCTGAAAGCGCGTGACGAGCACGCCCTTGCTCTTCAGCGTATCGACGTCGAGCAGCACGCGAATCTGCGTGAACAGATTGCTCTCCCCGGTCAGCCTCGTATCTTCGTTCGGACCGACCCAGACGGGAGCCCCGTTCTTCCGCAAAGCCTCTTGATAGATCGGATGGCTCTCCAAATCCTGCCTGGCGATCGGAGTGTCCTTGGAAGAAAAGTTAACGGTGACCTGCTTGTTGTCGTTGCGGTACAGCGTAACCGAGTTGATGCCGGGGTACGTCAGAAGCACGCGCTGCCGCAGCTTCTCCTTCTCCAGCAGCTGGTAATAGGAATCCGAGCTTCTGGACGATTCGCCGGTGCCGGGGTCGCCGCCGGTCGTTCCGGCATCGTCGATCGACTGCTCGACCACCTCGACGCTGTCCTCCATCGTCACCCAGAAATCCGAGAAGTAGTTGGCTTCCTTGATCATGTTGTTGATGTTGCGGCCGATGGCCTTGAGCGTAAGCTCGGTCTGCTCCGCGTATTTCTCCTCCGTCACCTTCTGCGATACCAGGTACGAGACGCTGCCCAGCACGAACAAAGGAACGATAATAAAAGCGAAAAAGGCGGCGAAAATGCGTTTGCTCAGACTCATCTTTCGATGTCCGTCCTCTCGGGTAGGTTGATCTCATTATAGCAGGAGGAGCAGCCGTTAGGCTTGCACGGCTCGAAAGTTTGTACTCTTACTTATTATAAAAAGCCGCAGGGCGGCCTATAAGTTGTCATTCCCACAATCGAGGGATAAAAATGAACAGTGCCGGCGTCTTGACGGATGGTTATTTCCTGTTTATATTATAACCAACGGTTAGTAACCATTGGTTATAATTGATTGACGTTGTGACAATTCGGATTGAAAGGGTGATCCCATGTTTGCAGGACATTTCGGAGTGGCGGCGGGAGTCAAGGCGAAGACGCCGGAGGTGCCGCTGTGGGCGCTTATGGTCGCGACGCAATGGCTTGATCTGCTCTTCCTTCCATTACTGCTCTTAGGCGTCGAGACGATCGACGACTCCCCCGGGGGCGGCTACGGCGATAACATCATTCACGCCGATTACACGCATTCCCTGCTGGGCGCCGCGGCCCTTGCCGTTGCGGCGGGCCTGTTGGCCGGGCGCCTGTGGGGGAAACGGGCAGGCTATGCGATAGGCGCGGTCGCGTTCAGCCACTGGCTGCTCGACCTGATCGTGCACCGCGCGGATATGCCCATACTGCCGGGCAACTGGGGAAGCCTGCCTTTGCTCGGCTTTGGAGCGTGGCATTACAAGGGACTGTCGATCGGTCTGGAAATCGCGCTGCTCGCGATCGGGTTCGCGTTGTACGTGTCTTCCGCGCTCAGGCGAAGCCGGGGCAAGAGCAGGAAATCGGCTTATTTGGCCTCCGGAGCTTTGGGACTGTTTCTGCTGGCAACGATTGCGATGGACGTCGTCAGTCTGCTCTGAATCGGACTGCCGGAAGACCGCCCTTGCCGAACACAAGGCAGATTTGACGCGCGGAAACGCGATAGCTACAATGTCCTTAGCATCGGAAAGGGCGGTCGAACGGTTCCTATGACGACGAAACAGAAGTTAAAGTCGGAAGAAACGAGAAAAAACATCGTGGAAGCGGCGGGAAAGCTGTTTGCGGGCAAAGGGTACGATTCGGTGACAATGCGCGAAATCGCGAAGGAAGCCGGATGCTCCCATACGGCGATTTATATTTATTTCAAGGACAAGGAAGCGCTGCTGACGCAGCTATCCATGCCGCCGCTGCAAGCCCTTCTGGACAAATTCGACGCGCTGCTCGGCGAAGATCGTCCTCCCGAACATCAATTGAAGGCGATCAGCCTGGCATTTATCGGCTTCTGCTTGACCAACCGCAATATGTACAATCTCTTCTTCGGCACCAAATCGGTTCGTGTGGACGACAGCTCTCCCGATATGGAGCTGAACCGGCTGCGCAACCACATGTTCGGCAAGTTGATCGAGGCGGTTCGGGCCTGTCTGGGCTTGGAGCCGGATGATCCTCGGGCGCTCGCTTTCTCGCGCATCTACATGTTTACGCTGAACGGGATCGCGTCGACCTACGCGGAATCCGAAGAATCGGCGGAGCAGTTGATGAACCGGCTGGAGCCGACCTTCGTGCTCGCGTCGGACGTGCTGCTCGCCGGATTCAGGCAGCAGCTGGCTTCAGCGCCGGAGCGACGCTGATTTCATTTCCTCCTCCTGCATGGAGCTGTCTCATAAGTAAACAGAGTCGTACCGAACGATTATCGATGGATGCAGGGTAATGGGCATCTATCTCCTTCCGATGCTATACGCTCCTAAAACCTGAATGGGTAAACCCGTGATAAGGTGGTTTTAGGACCGTATGAGGCAGTCTCCAGGAGATAGATGCCCTTCTTTTTCATCGATAATCTTGTACGCCCTTACTTATGAGACAGCTCCATTTCCATCTCAAAATAATGCTTGACAGCGCTTCCCACGCAATGGTAGTATCTTCTTCCTTTCGCTTTTATTCCATACAGGAGGAACAATACCTTGATTACCGTTAGCGGAATCAGCAAGAGCTTTAAGGTAGCCCGAAGGTCATCGGGCTTCGGAAGCGCGTTTAAGTCGCTGTTTCGAAGGGAGTACACGGAAGTGGCCGCGCTGAGCGACGTTACGTTCTCGATCGGCCCCGGGGAAATCGTCGGCTACATCGGACCGAACGGAGCGGGCAAATCGACGACGATCAAAGTAATGAGCGGCATTCTCGTCCCCGACGGCGGCACGTGCAGCATTATGGGGTACACGCCCTGGCTCGACCGGGTCCAATACGTGCGCAACATCGGCGTCGTGTTCGGCCAGCGCTCCCAGCTGTGGTGGGACGTGCCGGTCATCGACTCGTTCGAGCTGCTTCGCGATATTTACGACGTGACGGAAAAAGAGTACCGAAGCAATCTGGAGCTGCTCACGGACACGCTCGACCTGGGGGACCTGCTTCGGACACCTGTAAGACAGCTCAGCCTCGGCCAGCGCATGCGCTGCGAGATCGCCGCCTCCCTGCTGCACGGTCCCGGCATTCTGTTCCTGGACGAGCCGACGATCGGACTCGACGCCGTATCCAAAATCGCGGTCAGGAAGTTCATCTCCGCGATCAACAAGGAGAAAGGCGTCACCGTCATTTTGACGACGCACGACATGAGCGACATCGAGGCGCTGGCGCAGCGGATTTTGCTGATCGGCAAGGGCAAGCTGCTGTACGACGGAGACCTTGCCGCGATGCGCGCCAAATACGGAGCGGCCGAAGGCGGAGAAACGGGCGGAGGTTCTGCGATCGAAGAAGCGCTCGTCAACATGTACAAGGAGTACGAAATCTCATGAGGGCGTGCTACTCCGTATTCCGCCTGAAGCTCGCGACCGGCTTCCAATACCGTTCCGCCGCCCTCGCCGGCATCGCGACGCAATTTTTCTGGGGATTCATCATCATTATGGTGTATCAGGCTTTCTACAGCCAGCCTTTGGCCGATCCCCCGATCTCGCTGACGCAGATCGTCACCTACATTTGGCTGCAACAAGCTTTCCTCGCTTTTATCGCTCTCTGGTTCCGGGACAACGAGCTGTTCCAACTGATTACGACGGGCAACATCGCGTACGAGTTGTGCCGTCCGAGCGGCCTGTACGGCTTATGGTACGCCAAGCTGCTCGCGCAGCGCCTGTCGAGCGCCGTTCTTCGCTGTTTTCCGATTCTCGCCGTCGCCCTTCTGCTGCCTTCGCCTTACCGGCTGACTTTGCCGCCCGATCCGGCGACCGCGCTGCTGTTCCTGCTCGTTCTCATTCTCGGTCTATTCATCCTGGTGGCCGTTTCCATGCTGATCTACATTTCTACGTTTATTACGATGTCTGCCGCCGGCTCGCTGCTGATGTTCGGAGTCGCTGGTGAGTTTCTCGCAGGCATGATCGTACCGGTGCCTCTTATGCCTTCCTGGCTGCAAACCATCGTCTATGCGCTTCCGTTCCGGTTAGCGGCCGACTTTCCTTTCCGCGTATACTCCGGGCACATTCCGACGGACGAAGCTCTGGCTACGATCCCGATTCAGCTGCTGTGGCTGGCGGCGCTCGTGTGGATCGGTCGGTTCGCGATGGGCAAGGCGCTTAGACGAGTCGTCATCCAAGGAGGCTGAGGCGGAATGAGACTGTTCGGCAAATATTTGCTTATTTTATTTAAATCCCAGATGCAATATCGGACGTCGTTCTGGTTGCTGACGTTCGGGCAATTTTTTATCCCGTTTTCCGTATTCGCGGGGCTGTACATGCTGTTCGACCGGTTCGGACAAATCCAGGGCTGGGAGTTTTTCGAGGTCGCGCTCGTATTCGGCGTCATCCATATGGCGTTCGCCGTCTCCGAATGTCTGGCGCGAGGCTTCGACATGTTCTCCACCCTGATCGTTAACGGCGACTTCGACCGGCTGCTCGTCCGTCCCCGCAGTACGGTGCTTCAGGTGCTCGGCTCGAAGTTCGAATTCACCCGCTTCGGAAGACTGCTGCAAAGCCTGATCGTGCTCATATGGGCGCTAAGCAAGGTTGAGGCGGACTGGACGCTTATGAAAGGCGTTACGCTTCTGTTCATGATCGCCAGCGGAGTCATGATCTTCACCGGCATCTTCATCGTCATCGCGACGATGTGCTTCTGGACGGTACAGGGGCTTGAGATTGGCAACATTTTAACCGACGGGGGCCGGGAGATGGCGCAATATCCGCTGAACATCTACCACAAATGGATCACCCGCTTCTTCACCTACGTCATCCCGTTCGGGTGCGTCAACTACTTGCCGCTCCAATACATTCTCGGCAGAACGGAAGGAAGCGGCGTGCCGTACATGCTCGCTCCTCTGGCCGGCTGCCTGTTCATCGTCCCCTGCCTGCTGCTGTGGAACTTCGGCGTCCGGCGTTACCGGTCTACGGGGTCGTAGGAGTGGGTGAGGCGGGGCCCGCGGGGGCTTTCCTGGGGCTATCTTGGGCTATCCCCGTCAGTCAGGACCGAGGGAGGACGGGGCTGAGACCAAAGATGTGCCTTGGGGCATCCGGGTTGCGAAGCCAAGGCCATAAAAGTGCCTCCACATCATCAGGGCGGCACCCGGGAAGCGGAGCCGAGGCCAAAAAAGTACCCTGGCTGTTTCGGAGCCGCGAGGTCGAGGCCATAAAAGTGCCTCCACATCATCTGAGCGACACCGGGAGGCAGGGCCGAGGCCATAAAAGTGCCTTGGCGCATACCGCGCTTTATTCTATGACTGCCTCATTCGCATACCTGGATATACACACCCCATGGAGGAGCTTTCGCAAAGCGAGTTGCTCGAAAGAATCGTGTAATGTCTCTCGAATGACACCTAAACGGAGGGCGTTGTTCTAAGGAATCGAGTAATTCCTCCCAAACGGCGCTCAAACGGAGGACGTTGTTCTAAGGAATCGAGTAATTCCTCCCAAATGGCACCCAAACGGAGGGCGTTGTTCTAAGAAATCGAGTAATTCCTCCCAAATGGCACCCAAACGGAGGGCGTTGTTCTAAGAAATCGAGTAATTCCTCCCAAATGGCGCTCAAACGGGGGCGTTGTTCTAAGGAATCGAGTAATTCCTCCCAAATGGCGCTCAAACGGAGGTCGTTGTTCTAAGAAATCGAGTAATTCCTCCCAAATGGCGCTCAAACGGAGGGCGTTGTTCTAAGAAATCGAGTAATCCCCCTCCCAAACGGCACTCAAACGGGGACGTTGTTCTAAAAAAGCACATTGGCGCACGGATGAGGCCCTGACGAAAAAAGGTTAATCGATCTTTCAACTGATGAAAGTCAATTGGTCAGCCGTAGTTTCGTTTGGAGGCAGAGTCCCGTTAGCGCCTGTAGCGTGATGCAAGGATTTTGCCCCAACGGGATCATCCCGGGGATGCCATCGGCTCCAACAGCCCCATCTGCACGCAAATGTTGGCGGACAAGCGCTTCGTCTGCTCGCGGAACCGGATATCCAGGCTATCCCCGAGCGTCAGGACGATCTCTCCGTTTCCGAAGACGGTGTGCCGGACTTTAGCTCCGACGACGAGCAGCGACGGATCGCGGATCGCGTTCGGATTCGCCGGAGCGGACGGCCGCGGTCGCCCCTTCGCGCCCGCGACCGTCGGTTCCGGAGTTCTGAGCTGAAGCCGGCGAACATCTTCAACGAAGCGGGACAGCGTAACCGGCTCATCTTCCTTCCTCGCGTACGAGATCAATTCGAGGCGCCGCTTCGCCCTCGTCATGCCCACATAGAACAGTCTGGCCGCTTCCTCCATATCGTGGCCGTCCCCTTTCTCCCACTTGCGGACGTCATCCGTCGAAGGCAGCACGCCTTCAATCAAATCGACGATGTACACACGGGAGAACTCCAGCCCTTTGGCGCTGTGCAGCGTAGACAACGTCACTGCTTCTTCCTTTTTGCCGCCTTTCGACCGCTTCATTCGTTCCTCTAGAAACTTCAATCTGGCCGCAAACTGTTCCATCGTCTCCAGAGGCTCCGCAATCTCCTCCAGCGCATTCAAAATGCCGAGAAGCGCCTCCTTCCGATAGCCCATCCGCTCGCACGACTTGTCGATGGCCTTGTCGTAGCCGAGCTTGCCGCGAATCGTCCGGATCGCCGCCAGCGGCTTCGCTCCTTGCATACCGTGGAACGCCTGTTTACATGCCGCCAGCGCTTTCCCTTGGTAGTCTCGCAGCGGAATATGTTTGACCAGACGGTCGAACACGGAGTCATCCGGGTCCGCTTGAAGCTCCAGCAGCCGCTCCATCTGTTTTTTCGAAATGTAGCCGCCGAACTTCAAATGGATTTTCCCCAAAATGTCGGCACGCCGGTCGTTAAACGTCAGCCTCATAAAGTTCAGCACGTCCTCCACGATCCAATGGGAGAAAAACCGCGCATCCCCGTCCTTCATGTAGAAGGGAATGCCCGCCCGGTCGAGGGCGTTCATCAGCATGATGGACGAGCTGTTGTTCCGGTACAAAACCGCGGTGTCGCCAAGTTCGCCCTCGTCGACGATTTTCTCCGTCACGTATTTCGCCTGATAGCGATAGTCCGGCAGCGCCGTGACGACGATGTCTTCTCCGGCCGGATTGCCTGTGAACATGTTCTTGTCGTAACGGTCACGGTTGCGCTTGATGAAACGGTTCGCAACGTCCACGATGTTCGAGGTCGAACGGTAGTTTTGCTCCAACAGCAAGACTGCCGCTTTCGGGTGCTTCTCCTTGAAATCCAGCAAATATTTTGGCTCCGCGGCGCGCCAACCGTAGATGCTCTGGTCGTCGTCGGCGACGACCCACAGATTGCCGTGTTTGCGAATCAGCTTTTCCACGATCTCGTGCTGCACGAGCGACGTATCCTGGCTTTCGTCCGTCATCACGTAATCGAACCGGCCTTGGTACTTTGCAAGCAGGGAAGCATCCGTTCCCAGCGCCGCATCGGCTTCCGTCAGCATGTCGTCGAAGTCGATCAGCAACCGATCCTCGGCCATCCGCTTATAATGCTCGTACTCCCTGTAGATCGTCTCCGCCCTCGGAACGTCGCATTTGACCGACGACAGCCTGTCCGGCGGGATCAGCTTGTTTTTCGCAAAGCCGATATACCTCGTCAGCTCTTCCATCCGGTCGTCCGGCGGATAGTCTCCGTTAGCTCTGCGGTACAGCTCGCGGATGATTTTCGGTTTGTTCGGCCGTCCGTCGTCTTCGTCTCCGCCCCTGCCTTCGATGATCCGGTACGTAATGCCGCGCCTGCGAAAATGATCCCTGACGATCTCGAACGCCAGACTGTGAATGGTGGAAAAGTCGGGAGCGTTCGCCGCCAGCGCCGGGAACAGCTTGACGAACCGCGTCTTCATGTCCTCCGCCGACGCTTTGCTGAACGTCACCGCCTTGATCCGCTCCGCCGAGACTTTCTTCTCTTCTATTAAATAAGCGATCCGCATCAGCATCGTCGTCGTCTTGCCCGACCCCGGCGAAGCAAGCAGCAACAGCGGCCCCTCGGCATGAGACGCCGCTCGTCGCTGCTGCTCATTCAGGGCGACCCCGGCCTCTCTCGCCATTCGTTCAAAGAAATTCATTGGCTCTCTCCTGATTCCGTATCCTGTCCAGTACGGCCGCATAGGCCACTTCGGCGGTTACCTCCATATTGCCGGAGCCGTCTCGAAGCTTCATTTCGACTACGCCTTGACCGGCCTGCTTGCCAACGACGATGCGAATCGGCACGCCGATGAGATCGGAATCCTTGAACTTCACGCCGGCTCGCTCGTCGCGGTCGTCGATCAACGCATCGATCCCTGCGGACAAGAATCGTTCGTAGAGGATTTCGGCCAACTCCCTCTGTGCATCGTCCTGCATCGAGACCGGAACGAGATGAACGCGGAAAGGAGCGATGGACATCGGCCAGACGATACCCGCCTCGTCATTGTTCTGCTCGACCGCGGCGGCGAGCATGCGAGATACGCCTATCCCGTAACAGCCCATCACTAGCGGCCGCTTGCGGCCCTCCCCGTCCAAATACGCCGCGTTCAGACGTTCGCTGTATTTCGTACCGAGCTTAAACACATGACCGACCTCTATCCCCTTATGAAAACGATAAGTCCCTTCGCCGCACCTAATACAACGCTCCTCTTCCGCCGCATTGCGAAAATCGCCCGTCGCTTCAACGAGGAAGTCTCTACCCGGAGCCACGCCGCGCACATGGTAGTCCCTTTCGTTCGCTCCCGCGATCCAACCGCTTCCCTCCGCGATTTCCCGGTCGGCGAAAATCGGCGCGTTCAGGCCGATCGGACCGGCAAAGCCGACCGGCGCTCCAGTCGTCCGGACCACGGCGTCCGCGTCGGCGATGGCCAGCTCCGCAACCCCTAAAAACGCCTGAAACTTCGCCTCGTTCACCTCGCGATCTCCGCGGACCAGCACGGCGACGATCTTGCCGTCGGCTTCGTAGATCAACGTTTTCAGCAGACCGGAAGGCGGCACACTGAGAAAATTCGCCAGCTCTTCGATCGTCCTTACGTTCGGAGTGTGAAGCCGCTCCGGCATCGGCGCCGATTGTCCGGTCTTCGTCCCCGCAACCTCCGACACGCCAGCATCCGCCTTCTCTAGATTAGCCGCATACCCGCAATGCGAGCATGAGACGATCGTATCCTCGCCGATATCGGCGAGCGCCACGAATTCGTGCGTTCCTCCCTCTCCGCCGATCGTTCCGGCATCCGCTTCCACCGCTCGCACATCTAAGCCGCTCCGCGCGAAAATACGCTCATAGGCCGCGTACATCGCTCGGTAGCTTTGTTCCAGTCCCGCAAGGTCGGTATCGAACGAATAAGCGTCTTTCATCAGAAACTCCCGACCTCTCATCAGCCCAAAGCGCGGACGCCTCTCGTCCCGGAACTTCGTCTGAATCTGATAGACGGTCACGGGCAGCTTCCGATAAGAATGAATTTCCTCGCGGGCCAGCGCCGTAACGACCTCTTCATGGGTCGGTCCGAGCGCAAATTCCCTATCATGGCGGTCGCTTAACCGCATCAACTCCGGACCGTAAGCGGAATAACGTCCGGATTCCCGCCACAGCTCGGCGGGCTGCATCGCCGGCATCAGCAGTTCCTGCGCGCCGGCGCGGTCCATCTCTTCTCGAACGATCCCTTCCAACTTGCGCAGCACTCTGCGACCCAGAGGCAAATACGCGTACACTCCCGCCGCCAATTGCCGGATGAACCCGGCCCTCAGCAGCAGCCGGTGACTGACCGCATCCGCCTCTGCCGGCGCTTCCCGATACGTTTGGGCGAACAGTCGGCTTTGTCTCATGGTTTGACGACCTCCTTCAACTACAAACAAAAAAACACACTCGTCAAGGGACGAATGCGTTCGCGGTACCACCCTAATTCGAATGCCGTCCGGTCGCGCGTTCGGCATTCCTCTAACGGATAACGGGATTATCCCGGCAGCGGATACTTCGAGTTCACCGCTGCGGCTCGCAAGGTGGGGAGATGTCGTGCCGTCGGGAAGCTTCACAGCCTGGGGCTTCCTCTCTGCGCGGCGGCGTGCCGAATCTCATATCCTTGGTCTCAGCCATTCATCGTATATAGGTCAACATAGCTTCCCGATAATTTACACTATTCCTTCGAGACTTGTCAATTCTAATCCGGAGAATCGTACGATTCCGCGAAATCGCGCTCATACGGCGGTTCGGCATACGCTTCGCCCAAACGCTGCTCCCGCACGCTCCTGTCCGCTTCCTCCCGCTCTTCCCTCAATGATTCTCTGAGCTTCCGGATTTTCTGGCGGGACAGACCGGTAAGCTCGCGAATCGTCGCCGTCTCGAAGCCTTTCTCCAGCATCTTCAAGGCGATTTCCTGCTTGCTTTCCGTCTTCCCTTTGAGAATGCCTGCCTTAATCCCCTCTTCGCGGCCTTCCTGCCGTCCTTTTTTATCCCTTTGAGTTCCCAAGAAGTCATCCATTCCATCAACTTCCCCTCCTCTTCCAGGCGTTGTCGTTCTATCGTTGCCATCAGCCGCTGTTCCTCGGCTTCGGTTAATTGCATATACGATTCGAAAAATACAGCCAGCAGCTTCATCCGCGCCGGATCGAGCCGCATCCGGGCAATCATCCGCAAAAACTCGAGCTTCACCTGAACGCGTTCCTCTTTATTATAGTCCATACTGCTCAAAAGCGCAGCAGCGACCGGGTTATCCAGCTCGATAAACTCCCGCCAGTTTCTTCTCCGGAACTGCACCTTCAAATAGCGGAAAGTCATCACGTCGAGAAACGGAAACCGCCAGCCGAACTCGGAAGGCTCCTCCTGTTTGCGCCGATGGCCGATAATAGCGATGGGAAGGATTCGCCGGCGGTATTTCTCGTACAGCTTGCCGGAATAGAGAAACATTCTTTCCGGAAAAGTAAGCTGATAGTAAGATTGCGCCTCCAGATGAACGATAATGAGCCCCCGCTTCTTTTTGCTTGGCCGCAAAGGCCCTTCCTCCTCGATCAGCAGCGTCTCGATCAAAATATCGACTCTTCCCGTCGTTCCCCCGCACGACGTCCGAGAACACTTCCTCGGACAAAAACTTCACATGCGAATAATCGATGGAGCCGGAGATAGAAGGAAAAAACAGCTCCATAAACGAATTAAAAACTACGACAGCAAAATCAACTAGCAATGTAATTGATCCCACATTTTCTCTAATCCGCTGAGATAGGCATCAGGATCGCGATTGAACTGCTTGCGTTGAATCACGCCAGATAGTCGATTGTCCCATCGCTGCTTGCAGGCTTCATACGCTTCAAAGGAAACAGAACGCAAACGTGAAATGACATGTGGCTGGCGGAGTGCATCCTGTACCAGGACGATCATTTCTCCGTTGCGCATGATGTAGCTGTTCCAGTTTCGCAATCCTGTTCATTGTAGTCGGCGCCGCGTCCTTCCCCGGGCGTTGCAGCAAATGCCGACGCCGTAATACTTGTCGCTATCATCACAAATACTAGCAGACAAGCTACGAATTTTTGTAATTGAACAAAGTACCTCATCTCTTCCTTCCCTTCCATACAAAAAAGAAATTTAAGCCGCTTCCGCTCCCATGCTTGACCCCATTTGTGCGTTTCGTAGAGAAGTACCCGAACTTTTACCTTGAACCGTCAAGGAGTTATGTGTCGGGTACTTATCATTAACGGGAGTTACCCTGAAGCCGATAGTTCACAATCTTCAGGGTAACGCCCCCTTTATAACTTACTTGCTCTGCTGCGTCAGCATGTTCAGAATAACCGTTACGGCTTCCGCTCTGGTCAATAGACCCGTGGGATCGAACACGTTCGCGCCTTTACCACTGACGAGGCCTAGCTGCTTCAACGCGGCGACCGCGCCTCGGGCCCAAGGCGGAATATCCCGCTCGTCCGCAAAGTCGATACCGCCAGTGTTCTCATTTTCGGACAAGCCAAGCGACCTTGCGATCATAACCGCCATCTCGGAGCGCTTTATCTCCCCATTAGGACGGAAAGTACCGTCCTCGTACCCCGTAACAATACCTGCCTGCAATGCTTGCGCAACGGCGTTATGCGCCCAGGCTCCGATGCTGCTTGCGTCGGAAAACGCTAGCTCAGCACCATCCGTTTGCGGCTTCAACGCATTCATAAGCATCACGAGAAATTCCGCGCGCATGACGGACTTGTCCGGAGCGAATGAACCGTCTTCGTATCCGTTGACGATTTTCATACGTGCCGCCTGTCTAATTTGCTGCTCTGCCCAGTGTCCCTTCGTGTCATTATAAGTCGTCTCTTCTGAGTTGCGGGTAATGTTCACCGTATATATTCGAGTCGCGCCATTCTCCGCTTGAACTTGGATAAGCAGCTCGTTCTTGCCGACATTCAGATTGGCTTTCAAATCAGCTGGCACGGCTTGTCCGTTCAGCCGATACGTTGTCTTAGCCGCCCAGTGATCCGTAACTGTCCCGATTACAATCTGAGACGCATCCGTGTTGGCCTCGTAGGTTAACACATCCGCACGGTAAGCCGGCGATAACGTCAGCGTTTCTCCTTCGCCGTTCGATAACGTCAACGACTTCAGCTCCGCATTACTTGAAGCTATATAAGCCGGAGCTGCGGAAGGCGGCGAGTTCACCGTCAGCGTCGCGCCGTTTGACGTCGCATCCGGCAATGCCGAACCTTTGGCGATTACCCGGTAAACATAGCCGCTCATCCCTGCCGTTGCCCCGGTGATCGTCAATGTCGACGTTGTCGCTCCGCTGTATGGCGCTCCATTTGAAATATTCGTAAAGCCTGTGCCTGCATCCACCTGCCATTGGTAACCCGTTGCATCGGACGCCGTTACGGAGAAAGTCGTGGTTCCACCGGCAGCAATGCTAGCGCTGCTCGGGTGGCCCGTAATCGTCGGCGGCGAGTTCACCGTCAGCGTCGCGCCGTTTGACGTCGCATCCGGCAATGCCAACCCTCTGGCGATTACCCGGTAAACATAGCCGCTCATCCCTGCCGTTGCCCCGGTGATCGTCAATGTCGACGTTGTCGCTCCGCTGTATGGCGCTCCATTTGAAATATTCGTAAAGCCTGTGCCTGCATCCACCTGCCATTGGTAACCCGTTGCATCGGACGCCGTTACGGAGAAAGTCGTGGTTCCACCGGCAGCAATGCTAGCGCTGCTCGGGTGGCCCGTGATCGTCGGCGGCGAGTTCGCCGTCACCGTCAGAGTTGCACCGTTTGACGTCGCTTCAGGCAATGCCAACCCTCTGGCGATTACCCGGTAAACATAGCCGCTCATCTCTGCCGTTGCCCCGGTGATCGTCAACGTCGACCAAGTCGCTCCGCTGTACGGCGCTCCATTTGAAATATTCATAAACCCAGAACCTTCATCCACCTGCCATTGGTAACCCGTCGCATTCGATGCCGTCACAGAGAAAGTCGCGGTTCCCCCGGCAGCAATTACAGCGCTGCTCGGGTGGCCCGTGATCGTCGGCGGTGAGTGGATCGTGTAGGTGGCCCACACAGTTGCTTGGTCATTGTCCTGCACAGGATTGCCATCCAGCTTCCACTGGGCGATGGCTTTGTTTGTATAGCTGGTACTAGCAATAACTTCAGACACAATGACCAGTCGGATTGGGCCATTTACATCCCCTAGGGCGTACACACTGCCTGCGTCGGGGGTAATCGGCGTTTTGGTTGCGGACCAATCATTTGTCCCGTTATCCCATAACTGATAGGCGGCCGATTTGAAGGCAAGTCCACCCGGCAAAGCATCAGTAATGGTAAAACTTTTAAGGCCTTGCTTGTTATAATTCTTATTAACGTCAATTGTCCATGTAATGGTAGACGGATCCGTAGGATTCACCGGCTTGTTCAGCGTGCCGACATGCTGAATCCAGTCGGACTTTAGGGCAACGCGCCACGAATTCGAGAAATCCAGCTTTTGACCCGACGAATCCCTCAACTCTGCAGCATTTGCGATGGTCTGCCACCCAGCATCACCGGGGTTATACTCACGATAGTACTTCTCCTTGGGAATCCAAGTCTTGAAAGTAACAGTCGCCTTGCTGCCAATGCCTGGCGGGAAGGTATACGTCAGCGCATTCGCGGTGCTGCCTTCCGGGGTTGCCGCCTGACCGTTCACCTTGAAGGAGCCTTCCACATAAGGGCCCGCCTCGGTCAGATCAAGTGCGTCGTAGAACTTCAGCCCCTCCAGTGACAGCAGAATGCTGTCGTCAAAAGTATCCTTCGCAGCGATGTCCACCTGCCACTCGATCGCCCCCTCCGTATAACTCGTCTGATTCATAAAACCGTTCTCGGTAGAGTTGCTGGTAGCCTTCTTTGTGATGGTGTATACAGGCGTCGGCTGAGAATCTTCAAGCCGATTATTTTCTCCGAAAATACTGTTCGGCTTATTACCGCCATAATTTATGTCTGATTTATGGGCCTTCTCAGGTTCCGACGGTTCAGTCGCCTCCGGTGTTCCAGACTCGCTCACCTCTGCCGTCCCGGAATAGCCAAGTGCGCTTTCCGCATTTGCAGCAGCGGTGAACGTCATCGTCTGCAAGATCAGCAAAATCGCTAGGCAAAAAGACCGCAAAGATTGGGTTATTCTACATTTTTGTTTCATTGATTGAACGAAGTACCTCATCTCTTCCTTCCCTTCCTTTCGTAATTTACTTTTTTGCTTTATCATCCGTCTCCGGTATGAACGCGCTCGCAAACGCCATTGGTCTCTCGGATATACCAATCCAACTTGGTCATCCACTTCGCGCTATAGGGTGTCGCATAGTCGTTTTTCCATCCTTGAATCCTCGGGTTGAGCCAGTCCACATGTTCCTGGAACGAAATGTGTCGCATGTTCGGCGGTACAAACCGTTCCTTTACCACTTCCCGAATGTGCATTTCTGCTTTCTTACAGAGCCAGTAACGGTGAGATAACCCCGCCTTATGCAAAGAAGAATATTATGCAAAGTAAGGCCAATAAAGCCGCTAAACACAGCTCCGCATTGTAATCGGCACCGCGTCCTTCTCCTTGCGTTGTCGCGAATGCCGCTGTCGTAAAGCTCGTCGCCGCCATCGCGAACACTAACAAACAGGCGACGAATCTTTGAAATGGAATAACTAGCTTCATTTCCTTCTTTCCATGCGCAAATCAGCCGAAAGTTTACAACTCTTCGGCATCGGCTTCATTCTACGCCTCGGCTCTTCGAGTGCACAGAGAAGGAAGTCATATTTTTTGTCATATGACAAACTGGTATTAAATCCCAAATGTTGGCGAGCGGAACTATTAACGCGGGTTTTCCGCCTAAAAAATTTCCCGGACATTAACAACAAAAGAGACCGGCTCGCGCCGGTCCCCCTCCTCATTCCTATTACTCCGTCACACGAAGCATCAGACTGCAGCTCGGCTCGGAATCGCCGCCGATCATTACTTTGATCCGGCCGGCCTCCACAACGTTGGCCATGTCGACGTTCCAGACGCCAAGCTCCTTGGCCGTCAGTCGGAAGCTCAAAGTACGCTTCTCGCCCGGCTCAAGCCAGATCTTCCGGAAGCCTTTCAGCTCCTTCACGCGCCGTGTCACGCTGGCTTCCATGTCCTTAATGTACAGCTGCGCAACCTCCGCTCCGGCCATCGTCCCCGTGTTCTCCACATCGATCGCGATTTCGAAGCGCTCTCCGGCCGCCAGTTGCCTAAGAGTCCGTTCTGACGAGGCAGCTCTCATATTGGAATAAGCAAACTCAGTATAGCTAAGCCCGTACCCGAACGGATACAAGACCGGCCGCGGACAATCCGCGTATCTCGGCTCGTAGCCCTGGTCCTTGCGATTGTAGTACGCCGGTAGAGACATGGACGAATACGGAATCGTAACAGCCAGCTTCCCGCTTGGATTCACGGCGCCGAACAAAATTTCGCCAAGCGCCCTGCCGCCCTCCGGTCCGGGGTACCAGCCCGACAGGATGGCCTGGCAATCCGGGGCCACATCGGCAATGGCGTGCGGTCTGCCCTGAATCAGCACAAGCACGATCGGCGTTCCAGTTGCGGCAATTGCGCGAATCAGCTCCGACTGCACGCCGCCCAGTCGCAAATCGGCCAGATCGACGCCTTCGCCGCAATCCATGTCGGACGGCTGTCCGTCCTCCACGATCGCTGCGCCGTTAATATCGAACTTCAGCTCGAAATTGCGCGCACTGCTGCCGCCCATGACCAGTACGGCAACCTCGGACTGTCGCGCCAGTTCCACCGCTTCGGCGAAGCCGTCGCGCGAATCGCCGCGAACGGAGCAGCCCTTGGCATAGACCACCTTCGCATCTCCAGCCAACTCACGTATTCCTTCCAACACCGTCGTGCCGGAGTTCGGACGCTGAATGGCGGTATAGTCGCCTAGCTGATGATACAGGGCATCCGCATTCGGGCCGATCACGGCGATTTGACGCAAATCGGCGCCAAGAGGCAACAGCCGGTTTTCGTTTTTCAGCAGCACGACGCTTTCTCTGGCCAACTGCAAATTAATCTGACGCGCCGTCTCGTTGCCCACGATCTCCGCATCCGTTTCTTCTGCTGCATACGGAGTCTCGAACAAGCCCAGCTGGAATTTCAGCTGCAGCACGCGCCTGACGGCCCGGTCGATGAAGGACACTTGCACTTTCCCTTGCAGCACGGCCTGCTCCAACGTGCTGAACGCCTTGTCCCACAGACTGATATCGACGCCCGCAATTAAGGCCAAAGCTGCCGCGGACTCATAGTCGCCTGTCAAAGCGAGCAAACGATCGACCGCCGTACCGTCGGCCATGACAATCCCGTCAAAGCCCCATTCCTCGCGCAAAATGCCGGTCAACAGCTTGCGATTCGCATGGCAAGGAATGCCGTCAATTTCGTTGTAGGCCGCCATGCAGCCGAGCGCTCCGGCCTCTACGCCGGCTTCCATGCCAGGCAAATGAATTTCGCGCAGCTCGCGCTCGCCGATCGACGCCGGAAAAGCGTTCATCCCGCCTTCGCCCGCACCTTGCCCGCAAAAGTGCTTGAGCACCGCAACCACCTTGTTCGGCGCAAGCTTGTCTTGCTCCGCCCGATCTTGCCCGGCCGCTTCTCCCCCGGACTGTCGGCAACCCTGAAGCCCATGAACAGCTGCTTTTGTAAACTGCGCCGTCAAATGCGGGTCCTCGCTGAAGCATTCCTCGGAACGGCCCCAGCGCGGATCACGAAGCAGGTCAAGCGTGGACACCAAGCCCAGATGGGCGCCCCTCGCCCGGATTTCAGCGGCAACCTGCCCGTAGGCTTGCTCGGCGAGCTGCGGATTCCAGGTTGCCCCGATGCCGATATTGGTCGGCGTCAGCGTCCCGTCCAATGCTTGATGCCCATGGGGACATTCCTCCGAGAGCATTACCGGGATGCCTAACCTCGTATGCTCGATGAGATAGCGCTGAATCTGATTGGCGACCTTCGCACTGTCCGCCGCCGTAATTCCGTTCTCGTACGTCACCTTGGACCACGGGTCGGCGCGAAAGAGGCCGTAAAGCGCCCCCATCCCGCCGCCCGCAGCGACTTCCTCCATGAACGCTTCAGTCAACTCGAAGCCGTTCTCCGTTTTGCGATAGGCATTCCAGCCGTACATCCGCTGATTCAGCTGGCCGACCTTCTCCTTAAGAGTCATTCTGCCCAGCAAGTCCTCTACCCGCGCCTCAATAGAGGCCGCTTCTTCCCGATAAAGTTCCATCGCGATACTCCTCCAATTACTGCTTAGCCTGCAAAAAAACCTAGAACTGCTCGTTATATTTCTCCACCACTTTATCCAGTCCGGCAGCCTTCATTTTCTTCAAAGCGGCAGGGAACGCCGTCTCGTAATCGAGCAGTCCCAACTTAATCGGCAAAATGCTTGTATTAAACTCCGCCAGCGTATTCGTATATTCCACGCTTACCTCGGACGCATCGAAGTTAAACCCAAGCGTCACACTGTTGACGGCGTCCGTGCTCTGGCTCGCCCGGTATTTCAGAATCGTCGGATGCGTATTGGCCGCCCAGCGAATCATCTCCACATGTCCCAGCATTCAGGAGGCGACCTGATAAGCCGGAGCTCCGTTGCTGTCGAGCTTCAAATCCTCTTTTAACCCGTCTCCGATATTTTTCCAATATTCGCCTTCCGGTCCGTACAGAACAAGATCAAAGTTGTCCTGGCTGCTGAACACCCAGTTCGGAAACTGAACGGCCGCTTCCGGATGCGGCGACCTCGCGGAAGAAGGCAACGTCTTTCTTAAATTCCTCGCTCTCGATCCACGAGGAGACCTGGCCCTGCTGATCGATTCGAATCAGATTTTGAAATACGGTAAAAGGATACGTAACATACATAGGATGCAAGTAATAAGCCGGCTCGGTATTCAGCGTTCGAATGAACACATTTTTGTTCGCATCCGGCCAGCTTCAACAAATCGTCGGCCGATTTCGGCGCTGCAGCCCGTTTTGCTCCAATAAATCCTGACGAACCGTAACCATGCCGTCCGCATAAGCGCTGTCCAGCCAGTAGTTCGGCACAGAATAAATTTTACCCAAAATTTTGACCGTATCCCATATCCAATCCGGCAAGCTCTTCTTGAGTTCAGGACCGTACTCGTCCAAATATTCGTCGATCTGAATGATGCCGCCGTTGCTGGCTAGAACGTTCGGGCCCTTGTTGTCCTGCATAATGTGGATCAGCTCGAGCTCTTCGCCTGTCGACATCATCAGGTTCGTCTTTTGATCCCACACATCCCAAGAAATATAGATCGCCTCGTATTGGAGATTCAGTCCGTCTTCCTCCAGCTTCTTATTGATCGCCGCTTCGCCCGCCTTCTGATCCTGAGGCGCCGTTCCCGGCATGACATATCGGACCAGCTTCTTCTCGCCGTTGTTCTCTTGAGCGGCCTCCTTGCTTTCCGCGCTTCCCGTATCCCCCCGGCGGCATTGCCGTCCTCCGACGAGCTGCAAGCGGAAGTTACAGCGGATAAAGCGACCAGCAAGCCAACCATCGGTAACCAGACTTTTTTCATTCGGATACGCTCCCTTTTTTGTAATGATGGTCCTTTCGATGAAACCGTCCCCATCATAATCAAGGCGGCAAGCGCGGGTAAACTTCAAAAATTGCGAATCCCTTTAATTCTGCGATAGCCGCCGCTAGATTTAATTCGATTTCATTCACTTTATGAGAATGGCCTGCCATTCTCCGGGTTCCGCCTCCTGATTGCTGTGGAGGATCGCGTCGTTGCGATACTGCGCGGGCGACATGCCGTACTTCTTCCGGAACAGCGTAAAAAAGTAAGTCGTATTATGAACGCCGACCTTCTCGTTGATTGCCTGGACCGATTCCGTCGATTCCAGCAGCATTCGCTTCGCCAGCTCCAGTCGAACGTCCTTCAAATAATCGTTAACCGACTGCTGATACTGCGCTTTGAACAGCTTGCCCAAGTAGCCTGGCGTTAGACCGACATAATCGGCCAAAAAGTCGACGGAAATGTCCAGCTTCCAATAATTTTGGCGATATACGCTTTGATTGTGCTCATTTGGTCCGTGTTGCGGTTTTTCGTCTTGGCTTCCATCTGTTCGCAGATGCAGCGGCACAAGGCCGCCAAATCCGCCGCGAACGCCTCCAACGTTTCATAGGAAACGGCGTGAAACGCCATGCGCGCGAACAATTCCCGCTGCTCGCCGACTGCCGAGCCCATCAGATTATATTGCTTGTTCAACTCCGTCAGCAGCTGCTGCAGCATGTAGAGTGCATGATGATAGTCGGCTCCGTACAGCGAGGCGACAAACTGGTCTATGATCCGGACTGCCGCTTGCGCCTGATTCATCATTTCGGCCGGCTCGCCTGCTTCGTTCAACTGCGGCAAAATCCCGAGCACGACTACGTTAAAATAAGACCCCGCCAGCGGCTCGGAAAACCGGTCGGTCAGATCGGTCTGGCTGCCGGTCAAATACTTGAACAGACCGCTCTTGCGGGCAACCGCCACGGCTGGCTCCATCTCGGTCACTTTGCGGGCGATGCTGGAGTAAGTCTCGTCGATCATATAGAACTCGTTGATGCAAGTTACCTTTAACACGGTGCGGCTTAACGTATTGTTTATCGTCTTTAGTACGCTGTGTGCGCTGGTGCTGGCCATTCTGTTTAACTAGCTGAAGAACAAATGGCTTTCGAAAATTACGCAATCGACGATTCTTTTTCCAAACTTCCTGTCCTGGGTCATTATCGGCTATGTCATCTACAGCTTGTTTGCCACAAATTTCGGATTAGTGAACAAGGCGCTCGTCGTACTCGGATGGAGCCGGTGAATTGGTACTCTTCTCCGCAATATTGGGTGGCGATTCTGGTGGGGGCCGAACATATGGAAGGATGTCGGGATCTCGCTCGTCATTTACTTGGCGGCCATCACGGGAATCGACGGAACGCTGTACGAGGCCGCGCAAATTGACGGCGCCAACCGCTGGCAGCAAATCCGGCGCATTACGCTCCCTCTGCTCATGCCTACCGTGTCGATTCTGTCCCTGTTCGCGTTGGGAAAAGTGATGTACGGCAGCTTCGATATGATTTATGCCATCATTAAGGACAACGGCCTGCTGTACCCGACCGTCGACGTTATCGCTACTTATGTGTTCAGAGCTTTGCGTACGATCGGCAACCCTTTCCAAGCAATGGCTGTCGGCGTCTATCAATCCGTAGTCGGCTTCATTCTCGTGTTCGGCGTCAACTGGATCGTCCGTAAGAAAAACCCCTGACAATTCCTTATTTTTAATAGGAAGGAACACATCCAGCGGATTAGAGAAAATGTTGGATCAATTGCATTGCTAGTTAATTTTGCTGTCGTAGTTTAAAAAAATGCCGCAGCAATTCCTTATACAGACGGTCGTGCTCCATACGCTGCCCTCTCCCCTCACCATGAAAAATTCGTCGAGAAAACAGAAAAGCCGCCCTTCTCCGGCTGGAGAACGAGCGGCGTGTGCTTCACGACCGAACCTTATTATTGGCATTATCGTAACATGCCGGACGGGCCGGCGCAACTGCTTTTTACGATCGGAGAAAAGCGAGAAGCCGCTCCGACGAATCGGGGGCGGGGAGAACGAGGACGGGAATGCCCATAGCGGCCGCACGTTCCTCCACCGCGGGAAGCGGCTTGCGAAGCGCAATCGCGACGACGTTAGACAGTTGCAGCAAATCGGCGTCCCCGTCGTTCCGAATAAGCGCGACCTTCGGATAAGGCGCGGACTTGAAGCCTTCGATAATCAGGTCATCGAGATCACGCAGCCTCATCTGCGACACCAACTCCTCAATCGGCGTCGTCCGCTCCAGCACCCAGGCGGTTCGCGTCGGCGAAACGATCGCCGTCGCCGATGAGCCGGCCTCCCGGTGCTTCCACGTATCCGTGCCCGGCGGCTCCGGCTCGAACTGATGGGCGTCGTGCTTAAGCGTGCCGACTTTGCGGCCTTCGGCGGCGAAGGCTCGGATAAGCTCGCACGCCAACGTCGTTTTGCCCGATTTTTTGTATCCGACGATTTGAATAATGCGCATCGCTGTCCGTCTCCTCCCGGCTACCGGCTTATTTTCCACGCCTTCACGGGGTGTCCCCGCTTCAGCCCTTCCTTGAGCGGGGGAATTTCGATCAGACAGTCCGCCCCGACGATCGTCGTCATCAGACTCGATTTATCGTCCCCGGTCGGCGTTACCCATACTTGTCCGTCCCTGATCTCGGCGCTGGCCCGAATGTAGCGGCGATAGGCGTTTACTTTCGGGAAATCTTCGCCCAAGCATGCCGTAAACGAAGGATGGAGCGGCCGTTCCGTGCCAAGCATACGGCGCAGCGCCGGGACGGCGAACAGGTGGAAGCCGACGAAGCACGCTCCCGGATTGCCGGACAGCGCGAGCACCAGCTTGTCACCGAACAGCGCCGCGGATGTCGGACTTCCGGGCCGCATCGCGATTTTGTTGAACAGCAGCTTCACGTCCGGCTGCGCCAAAATATCGACCATGACGTCGTAATCGCCAACCGATACGCCGCCGGTCGTCAGCAGCAGATCGCATTCGGCCAGCGTCCCACGCACGAGCTTGCCGGCTGCCTCCGCATCGTCGGGCACCTTGCCGAGCAAAATCGGCTCCGCGCCGAACTCCCGTACGAGCGCGGCCAGCATCGGCGAGTTGCTGTTGCGAATTTTCGCGGGCGCGAGCGGCTCGTCCACTTCCAACAGCTCGCTTCCGGTGGACAGAATCGCCACGCGAGGGCGACGCGATACGGCAACGCGGGCGCAGCCGCAAGAAGCGAGCACGGCGCTCTCCCCCGCCCCGATCCGCTGTCCGGCGGGCAGCAGCTTTTCTCCTTCGCGAATCTCGCTGCCGATCTCGGAAATATTGGCGCCCCTCGAGACGAACTTGCCGATCTCCACGTATGCACGGCCCTCCCGATCCCCAGACGAAGTCATCTCCAGCATGACGACAGCGTCCGCCCCTTCGGGCACCATGCCGCCGGTCATGATCCGGGACGCTTGGCCGGGACCTATCGGATGCTTCGGCTCAGTTCCTCCGGGCAGATTCTCCAGCACGGCGAGCTCCGCCGGGCCGTCAAGCCGGGCATGCTCCAGATCCGCCGTGCGTACGGCGTAGCCGTCCATGCCCGATCTGCGGAAGGGCGGAAACGGATGCGGCGCGATCAGCGCCTCAGCCAAATGTCTGTCCCACGCCTCGTGCAAAGAAACAGTCTCGGCGCCGAGAACACGAATATGATCCAGTATCGTTTGCTGCGCTTCTTCCGGCTGAATCGCTTTGCGGCGAAACCGCTCGGGGGTGTCTGTCTGCTGCATAGTAGACACTAACTCCTTTGCTGCGTATGCTCCGCCCATCGGGCGTTCTCCTTGGCGAGCTGTTCCGGCGTATCGATATCCTCGGCCAAAGCAAGCGAATGCCCGCCGGCCTGCAATTCGTCTTCTCCGATCTCGCTCAGTTCCATTCGCTCCATCCAATCCCGCAATCGGCGCATTCCGGATTGCAACAGCTCTTCCGCGATCGTACCGGTTTCCTTGCGGTAGACGCCATGGAGAGGCTGAAGATTTCCTCCGATTACGGGAACCGCCGCTTGAGCCCGACCGCTCGTCAGCCGGCCGAGCAAGTAACCGGCAGCGGCCGCGCTCGGATACGGCTGATCGCAGCCCAGCAGCCAAATATACGGGAACGCGGCGGCCTGGAATCCGGCATGCACGCCGGCAAGCGGACCTTCTCCCGCGTAGACGTCGGACACGATCCGGACGGACGGCTCCGTCGCCCGCAACTTTTCGGCGAACGCCGGATCGTTGGCCACGACGACGATCTCGTCCGCCAGCTTCGCCGCTTCGCGAAGCTGGCGTTCGATGATCGTCTCCCGACCGATCGTCAGCAGCGCCTTATTGCGGCCGCCCATTCTCCTGCCTTCTCCGCCGGCCAAGATAACCGTCGTTACTTCCGCCTGCTTCACCGCTTCGCACCTCGCCGAATTTCTATGACTATTGCAGACTGACCCGCGAATAGAATGATTCAATGATGTTACTGTTTCTACCATTGTAGTCTTCTACCGACTAACGAAGCAAGCACATTGGTCACTATGTCTGCCCCCAAATCCAATTTCGCGTCAGCTTTTCCCCTCTCCAGCAACAAAGAAACCGCCGCGCGGCGATCACTCCTTCGAATGATCTCCGCACGACGGCTCATGCGCCCTTCCCTATCCGATGTTCCGTTCCAACTACGCCGGAAGCAGCGACACAAAGCTGAACTTGCCCGAACCGACCCGGAACACGGCGCATCCGTCCTCCCGGCCGACTTCGTTAACACCCGCAGCCAGTCGCGCAGGCGCATTCCCTTCCAACACCTCCGTGCCTTCCACGGACGGCACGCAGACAAGCGCGGTCGCGTTAGCCGGCACTTCCACGACGAGCAGCAGCTCTCCGTTCACGACCCGCCACTCCGTCGCAACCGGCCCGCGTACACTGTCGTAGCGGCAACGCGCGAACGTCAATCCGCCCAGCGGCCGCGGCCGAATGAGCAGCTCCCCAAAGCCGGCGCCCCCGCTCCCGATGCCGCCGACGTGCCGGAACAGCCATTCGCCGATCGAACCGAAGGCGTAATGGCACAGCGAATTCATGCCCGGATCCTGAAACCCCCGCTCCTCCGTCCAACCGTCCCAACGCTCCCAGATCGTCGTGGCGCCCTGTCGCACCGAGTACAGCCAGGACGGGTACTCCTCGCGCAACAGCAGACGGAACGCCAAGTCGGCATGCCCATCCCGCACGAGCGCGTCCATCAGAAACTTCGTGCCGAGGAAGCCCGTCGTCGCCATGTCTCCCAGCTCACGAATTTTGCCGACGAGTCTCGCGACCGCGGCCCCCCGCAGCCTCTCCGGCAACAGATCCATTTCCAGCGCCATCGCGTAAGCCGTCTGCGTATCTCCTTTGATCCGCCCTTCCTCGTCCACGAACCGATCGACGAACGCGCCGCGAATCTGTTCGAACCGCTCCCGGTAAGACCGGCAGTCCTCCTCTTCGCCCAGCGCTGCGGCAATGTCCGCCATCAGTCTGGCGCTGTACGCCATATAAGCCGTCGAGAAAATATCGTAGGGCGTTGTGGAATGGTGGCTGACCATGCGGCCGAATTCGGCGATCCGCTCCTCGAACGGGCGTTCGTTCACGGACAGCCAGTCCCCGTACTGAGGCACGTCGTCGCGAACCCCGTCGGGGAACTGCGCCCGATTGAACTCGACCCAGCGCTTCATCGAATCGTAATGCTTGCGAAGCGCGCGCCGATCCCCGTAGGTTTCGTACAGCAGCCACGCCACGATGAGCGGAGCGTCCGCCCATCCCGCCGAAGCCGTATGCGTGTAAGTAAAATCGTTGTCGAACTCGGTCTTCGGACCGAAAATAAACGGAGCGAAATCCGTATACGCCCCGGTCGGCCTCTGCGCATCCTCCAGGTCGACGAGCCACTTCGCGTAGAAAGACGAAACGTCCATATAATAAGCGGCCGTCCCGGAGAAAATCTGTCCGTCCCCCGTCCAGCCGTGGCGCTCGTCCCGCTGCGGACAATCCGTCGGCACGCTCATGAAGTTCGCCCGCTGCGTCCAGCGCACATTCTCGATCAGCCGATTAACGAGAGGATGCGAAGTTTCCAGTTCCCCCGTCTCCGGCAAATCCGAGTGAACGACGACGCCGACCGCATCGCCCAGCTCGAACGGTCCGTCCCCGCTTACCTCCACATAGCGGAAGCCGTGATACGTAAAAGTCGGCTCGAACGTCTCCTCGTCCCCGCCCCGGCATACGTATACATCGGTCTGCCGGGCGAAGCGCAGATTGTCCGTATACAACTCGCCGCTCGCGTCCAGCGCCTCTCCGAACCGGAACGTGATCCGGGTTCCTTCCGCTCCCCGCACGCTTGCGCGAATCCACCCCGCCATATTTTGTCCGAAGTCGATCAACACCCGCGCGTCCGGCGTCCATCGCAAGCTATGCGGCGTCCGCTCTCCCGTCTCCCGGATCGGCCGCGACATCTGCGCGACGATCCAGCCGCGGTAATCGTACATGACATCGACCGGACTCCAGGCCGCATCCGGGAAGCCCGGCGCGTTCCAGCCCGGCATCTCCATTCGCGCGTCGATCGTCTCCCCCATCTGCAAATCCGAGGAGACGACCGGGCCGAGCGACGCTGCCCATGATCCGTCGGTTGTCACTTTTTCCCGCGAGCCGTCTTCATATTCAAGGTTGAGCTGCATCAGAAAAGCCGGATCCATCCCATATTTCTGATACCCGAACATGCCGATATAGCCGGAATACCAGCCGTGCCCCAGCAGGACACCCGCTGCGTTATCCCCTTCCCTCAGCAAAGAGGTTACGTCGTACGCCTGATACTGAACGCGCACATGGTAGTCGGTCCATTCCGGCGAGAAGACGTCCCGTCCGACGCGCTGCCCGTTCAGCCACAAACGGTACAGCCCAAGCGCGGTCGCGTACACGGTCGCCCTGCGCACGCCGGCGCGCACGACGAAGCTCTTTCGCATGTACACGTTCGGCTTGGGCGCTTCCTTCGTCGGCTTGACGTCGTTTTTCCACCCGATCCATACGCCCTTCCATTCGTCCCTGCTCAGCAGCCCCATCGACCAGCAGGCGGTCTCGCTCCAGGGCCCCTCAACGCCATGTTCGTCCCAAGTCCGCACCTTCCAATACACCCGTTGCTCAGAGACGAGCTCGCGCCCCTCGTATTCCACCTGCTGCGTCGCCGCGCTCTCCACGATTCCGCTGTCCCACAAATCCCCTTCGTCCTCGTCCAGCAGTTCCGGGCTGGAGGCGACCAGCACCCGGTACGCGCTTTGCGCCGCTCCTCTTCTGCCGCACGCGACGACCCAGCCAAGACGGGGACGCCCGACGTCTATCCCAAGCGGATCGTCCAACTGTTCCGTACGAAGCCGCTGCGCTCTCAACGTTTCCATCTCTCTGCCTCCCAGCCTATCCGCGTCTCTCTACCCTTTAATACCGCCCGAAGCAACGCCTTCCAGCACCCTGCCGGAGAAAATAAAGAACAGAATCAGAATCGGCACGGTCGCCATGACCGAACCGGCCATCGCCAGGTCGATGTTGTACATCAGATTGTTCGTGAACTTCATGATCATAAGCGGAATCGTCTTCTTCGCTTCGCTCTGCAGCATAATCAGCGGAACGAAAAACTGGTTCCAGATTTGCACCGACATAATGATGCAGATGCTGAACACGACCGGGCTCGCCAGCGGGAACATGACCTTCGCGAACGTCGTCCATTCCCCGGCTCCGTCGATCTTCGCCGATTCATACAGGTCGGCCGGCAGCTTCTCGAAAAACGTCGTCAACAGAAACACCGGCATCGACAACCCCGACGCAAGCACGATCACGACGCCCCATTGCGAATTCATCAGCCCCATGTCGCGAATGAGCAGGAAAATCGGAACGATGCCGAGCTGCACCGGAAACATCAGGCCGATCAGAAAATAAACGAGCAGCCCGTTCTTGAACCGAAATCGGAACCGACCGATCCCGTAAGCGACCATAGACGACAGCGCGATCACGATCAGCAGAGTGGCGGCCAGAATCAAGACGCTGTTGAAGAAGTACCGGTGAAAGCCCGCTTCCGCGAACAGCTTGCCGAAGTTGGCGAAGTTGAATACTTCCGGCCAGCCGAACGTGTTCGACAGCAGCTCCTTCTTCGACCGGAACGCCTGGTAGGTCATATAACCGAGAACGAACAGCGTAAATGAGGAATACAGCCACAGGATCGCGGAGCTGGCGTACGTTCTGCGCGCTTTCAGATTCATGCTCCATCCTCCGTTCGGCGATAGGTAAGGACGACTTGAACGACGGCGACGACGAAGATAACGGAGAACATGACGCAGGCGATCGTTGTGCCCATCCCCATGGCGTTCACGTTCATCGTGCCTCCGACCGCGCTGTTGTCGCCGAAGGCGATCCGATAGAAGAACAGCGCCATGACGTCCACGCTGCGGTTGATGCCGCCCGATACGCCGCCCAGAATAAAGCTGAAGTCGAACATCGTCATCGCGAAAATGTACGTCAGGATGAGCATATTCAGCACCGTCGTCTTGATCTGAGGCAGCACGATGCTGAAAAATCTCCGCCAGTAGGACGCTCCTTCGAGCAGCGCGGCCTCCATCATTTCTACCGGAATCATCTTCATCGCCCCGAGAAAAAAGATCATGCCGACGCCGATGCCCGACCAAGCGACCATCATCCAGACGATATAGATGCCGAGCTCCGGCAGCCCGATCCACGGTCTCGTCCATTCGCCCAATCCGACCGCTTCCAGCAGCTTGTTAAAGACGCCGATATTGCCGTCGAAAATGAGCGTGCCCATGAACACGATCACAGGCGTGGCGATAAATTGAGGCGAGAAAATCATCGCCTGGAAGAAGCGATGTCCTTTGATTCGGCTGTACAGCAAATAGGCCATATAGAGCTGGCCCGGCAGCACGGCGAGCGTATTAAGCAGAAACAGCACGACGCTGTGCCGGAACGCTCCGGTCAGCTGCCCGAACAGTTCCTTGTTGCCGAACAGCTCGGCGTAATTGGCGAAGCCGACGAACGTCTTCGGCCCGATCCCGTCCCATCGGTTCAGGCTGATCTGGAACGCCGAGAAGATCGGATAGACGGTAAACAAGCTGTACAGCGCGAAGCCCGGCAAAATGAACCACAGAAATGGCCGTTTTCTAAACCAAGTCAACCGTAACACCCTCTCTGCCCGCGGCAAAGGGGCTGTCCCATACGCTAACAAAGCTTCTTGGCAAGATAATCGATAAACAAGGGGACAGGGGGATGTACCTCCCTCCGATGCTATACGCTCCTGAAATTTGAATAGGCAAACCCGTTGCAAGGTGATTTCAGGAGCGTATGAGGCAGTCTACGGGAGGTACATCCCCCTTCTTTGTCTATCGATCATCCCAAGCTTCTATCTACCGGGACAGCCCCTTTAACCGGATGATGTCTTCGTATTTACTGCGCCGGGTAAGCGGCCGCTTTGTCGAGAATTTCCGCGCCTTCGGCTCCGGTAATCGCGGACGTCATCAGCTTCGGAATGACGTCCTTCATCAGCACGTCTGCCGCATTGGACTCCTGCGACGACAGCGCGGTCAGCACGCTGTAGATGTTGACGCCCGCCTCGTCGAATACCGCCAGCTCCTTGACGCCTTCATCCTTCGCCACAATGTCCTTGAGCGTCGGCACGAGCCCTACCGCGTCTTCCAGAATTTGCTGCGCTTCGAGCGAATTCAGGAACTCGATGTATTTGACCGCCTGATCGGGATGTGCCGTCTTGGAAGACACCGCATACGTCATGAAGTTGCTGTAGCTGGACTGCACGACCTTCTTGCCTTCCTTGTTTGGAATCGAGAAGCGGCCCAGGTTGATGCCGGAATCGACGTAAGTCGCGTTAGCCCACGTTCCGTCGACGATCGCCGCCGCTTTGCCGTTCGTGAAGGCGAATTGGGCGGCCGCGTAGTCTTGGGCGAGGAAATCTTTGCCGAAGTAACCTTTGTCGATGAAGTCCCGGAACGCCTGCAGCGTCTCCGCGACGGCCGGATCGGTCAGCTTGCCTTGTCCGGCTTGGGCCGCCTTCAGCGCCGAGTTGGAGAAAGCCGGAGCGAAGGCGAAGATCGGCCAGGCGCGGTCCCACTCGCTCTTGCCGGCGAGCGCGATCGGCGTCAATCCGGCGGCCTTCAGCGCTTCCAGACCCTGGACGAATTCGTCCCACGTCGTCGGCGACTGCAGGCCGTTTTTCTCGTACAAGTCCTTGTTGTAGTACACGACGTTCGTATCGAAGAACGACGGCAGCGAGCAATAAATTTTGCCGTCCACCGTACAGTAAGTTACCTCGGATTCGGCATAACGAGACAGATCCAGGTTGTACGGAGTCAGATCCAGCAGGAAGCCGTTTTTGACCATTTCGCCCATCTTCGCCGTCTTGTCTCCCTGCACCCAGAACAGGTCGGGAAGCTCGTTCGCCTGCAGCGCAACGTTAAGGCTCTGGTCGTTTTGCGCGAAGTCGTACTCCAGCTTGATGTTCGGATACTTGGCCGCGAAGGCGGCGTTGATCTTCTTGAACGGCTCTTCCAGTACGGCTTGGTTGCCCAAGTCTCCCCACACCTTTAATGTGACGCTCTCTTCTTGAGGAGCTTGCGAGTTGGCCGCGGGCGCGCTGCCCGACGGGCTGGCCGACGGACTGGACGCGTCGTTTCCATTGTCCTTGCCGCCGCAGCCTTGCAGCACCGCGCCGGTCATGGCGAACAGCGCAAGCGCGGTAACGAGTCTTTTTCCCTTCAAATGAAACCCCTCCGATTTTCGTAGGAATGTAGGCAAGATCGCGATCTTCCTACAGTGTAAGCGATTGCACCTGAGCGCTCCATGCAGCAATCGCCTGAGAACGTTCCATCTCAATCGAAGAACGCGACCGTTCCCCGGGTGATGTTCCATATTTTACGATTCAGGTTCCATTTATCCGGAATTACCTTCTTTGCTTAAACTGCTTCACCGTCTGTCCGGTCGTGCGCTTGAACACTTTAATAAAATAATTCGGGTTCAAATAGCCGACCCGGGCGGCAATCTCCTCGGTGGACAGCTCCGTCTCGTTGTAGAGGCGGATCGCCTCGCGGATGCGGATACGCGTCAAATAGTCGGAGAACGCCTCCCCCGTCTCCTGGCGGAAGCGCTGGCTGAAGTGGCTCGGGCTGAAGCCGACGCGCTCGGCGGCGTCCTCCAGCCGGATCGGCTCTGCATAGCGGCTCTCCACGAACGCCTTCGCCTTGGCCAGCCAGCCCCGGCTCGCTTGCAGCGACGAAGCCGCATCTTTGGCCCGCGCCAGCATCTCCTCCAGAATGCGGACGAACTCCGCTTTCGTACCGGCCTTGCGGAACGCTGCATTCGTCCCGAACCGGCCGCGGAGGCTCTCCGGGTCCAATTCGTAGCGCTCGATCATCAGATTCATCAGATGGGTCGCGATCATCTCGCCGATCCTTCCCCATTCGGACGGCAGCAGCCGTTCCGCCGAGTCGGCCATACGGCGGCGAATCTCTTCCCCCAGCTCCTCGAAGTGAAGAAACTCGATTTTGTTTTTCGCCTGCCTGTACAGATCAAGCCATTCCTGCTCGCCCATTTCCCGCAATGCGGCGCTTTCTCCGAAGTAGATGCCCGCTCCCTCGTAGAAGCACATCCGGGCGGCGCGCTCCGCATCCGTTCGCGACTGCCCGAGCCGCTCGAACGGCAGGGAGGCTCCCGCTCCGGCGACGAGCGAGACGTTCAGGTTTTTCGCCCATGCCGCGGTCAGTTCCTCGGCGATCTGCCGCAGCCGAACTTCCCCGTCGGGATCGCTTGCTTCCAGCGCACAGGCGCCATGCAGCATGCCGTCCTGCTCTCCGAAGTATTCCAGGCCGTCCAGCCGGGAGAAGATCTCCTCCGTCTGCAGCGCCATCGCTTTGCGTTCCGTCTGCGAGTAGTCCGACTCTCTCGGCAGCGGCATCAGAACGAGCCAGCGCGCCGACCTGCCCAGCGCTTCCAGCCGCTTCAGCAGCGACGGGCAATGTCCGGACAGGAGGCCTTCCGGCTGCTCCTTCGTCCGCGCGAGCAGTCCGGCCTTCTCGTCGGCCAACGAGTCATCCGCTTCCGCCCCCCGGTCTCGAACGCGCTCTCCTCCCGAGCTCCCTTCCTCTCCGATCGTCAGAGCGTCCAGAACGCGCAGCAGCTCCTCGGGTTCCATCTCGTATTTGGAAATATAGTCGGTCACGCCGGCCTGAATCGCCTGGCGGGTATATTCGAAGTCGCTGTAGCTGCTCAAAATAATAAAACGAAGCCCCGGATCGAGCCGCTTCAGTTCGCGGATCAGCGCGAACCCGTCCATTCCCGGCATGCGGATGTCGGTCAGCACGATGTCGAACGCCTCTTCTTCCGCCGCGCGCAGAGCTTCCTCCCCGCTCTTGAATACACCGGCAATCCGGTAACCGCGGCTTTCCCATTCGATGATCGATTGCAGCCCGATCCGCACGAGCGCCTCGTCGTCGACGATCATCACTTTACGCATGCGAGCGCTCCCCCTTTTCCACCGTCGTTTCCCCTATTCTCAAAGGCACCTTTACCGTAACGGACGTGCCTGCCCCCGGTTCGCTCCGTATCGTCAAGCCGTAACTTTTTCCGTAATGAAGCTGGATTCTCTCATGAACGCTGCGCACGCCCAGCCGATCGGTCGGAGGAGCGAACAACCCGCTTACGAGCGCCTCTACCTTCTCCTTCTGCATGCCGACTCCGTTGTCCTCGACCGTCACGAACAGTTGATCTCCTTCCGACGCGGCGGACACCATAATTTCTCCGGGACGCTCCGACGGCGCCAAGCCGTGAATAAGCGCGTTCTCGATCAGCGGCTGCAGCAGAAACTTCAGCACCTCGACCCGCTCCAGCCCATCCGGAACATTCGTCGAGAACTCGAAGTGCTGATAGCGCACCTTCTGAATCGCGACGTAATTGCGCAGAATCGCGATCTCGTCCGCCAGAGACACGGGATCGCCCGACCCGCGAAGCGCATAGGTAAGCAAGGCGTTCAACGAATCGACCATCTCCTTGATGTTGTCCTGCTTCTGAATCATCGCCATCCACCGGATCGAATTGAGCGTGTTGTACAGAAAATGCGGCGACAATTGATTCTGCAGCACCCGGATTTCGGCGTCCTTCTTTTTCTTCTCCTGCTTGGCGACCTCGTCGATCAACTGTTCGATCTCGTACATGATGGAGATGAACGTATCGTTCATCTCGACGATTTCCACCGCTCCGCCGAATCGCTTCAGCTTGCCCGGACGGACGCCCTTGATGCCCATCTTCATATTCAGCGTCAGCCGGCGGATCGGAATGACGAGATCGAGCGCCAGCAGATGGGTGACGACGAGACCGAGCAGAATGCATCCGAACAAAATGAACAGCGCCTGCCTGACCGTATGGTAGATCGGCTCGTACAGCCGGTCGAGCTGCATCTGCACCGCCAGCGTCCAGCCGTTGCCCAACTGGCCGTCCGTGAACGACAGCAGCCGCTCGCTTCTGGCCTCGTCGATCGACACCTCGTTGTCGACGAGCGCTTCTCCGCGTTCGTCCAGCAGCTTAAGCGCCGTATCCTCCTGAAACTTCGTCTGCCGGAAAATATCGCCGATCGCCTCGACGCGAATGACGAGCGTCAACGTGCCCAGCTCGTTCAGCTTCTCGTCGCGGATCGTCCGTCCGAGCCGGAAGGCCCGGAACTTCGTGTAGCCGTCGTCGAACGTCTGCGGGGCGAACCACCTGGCTCCGCCTTTCATCTCCCCCACCGCCGCCCGGTAGGCCGGATCGCGCACGTTGTACTCATCTATGGCGTTTTTGCCGTACGTGTAGATGGCGCCCGGCGTCTCGATCTTGATCGAGCGGATATAGCTGTTCTGGTCCGCTCCCAGCCAGAGCACGTTCAGCTTCTCGTTAATCGCGCTCTCCACCTTGAACCTGTCATAGGCGGACTCGGGCTCCGTCTTCGCCAGCCTCAGCAGTTCTCCATCCGTCATGATCTGCTTGCTGAGCTGCTCGTAGCTTCTCATCCGGTCGTCGACTTTCTGCCCCATCAGGCCGAGCAGGTCGGTCGCGTATTCGGCGGCTGTCGCCTTGGAAGAGGACGTATAGCTTTCCGTCAAATAATAAATGCCCGCGAGCGCGGGAAGCAATATAAGCGGCGTGTAGACGAGCACCAGCTTGTAAGGCAGGCGGATACTGCGCCAACGCGTCGGAAGTTTGAACCGGCCGATCCTCATCCGTCTCCCCCTCTTGTATGCGCTTTCCCACCATTCTAGCACAGATGCCCGCAGCTTCGTCCGTAAACAAGCAAAAGGGGATTCCCCAAAGTCATAAAAGATGACTAGGGATATCCCCTGTTCTTATTTGCTTAAGAGTCGCTCCCGACGACCTGCAAGTTGGCCAGCAAAACTTCGGCAGCCTGCTTCCCTTGCGCGACGCAGTCCGGCAGGCCCACGGCTTCGAATGCCGCGCCGGCGGCGTATACGCCCGGCAGCCGCTGCGCGAGCTTCGCGCGGAAGTCGGCGATCGCTTCGACATGCCCGACCGGATATTGCGGCATCGAATGGCGCAGCCGCGTAATCTCGGCGAATTCCGGCGCCGCCTCCAGCCCCATCAAGTCGCGCAAATCTCCGCGCACCGCGGCGATCATCGCTTCGTCGTTCAGTTCCACGCCCTGCTCGTCGTTCGCGCGGCCGACGTAGCAGCGGATCAGCCGCTTGCCTTCGGGCGCGGTATGTTGCCATTTCGCCGAGGTCCACGTACTCGCCGTGATGAGGCGTTTCTCCCCGCGCGGCACGAGGAAGCCGGAGCCGTCCAAGTCGTGATCGAACCCTTCCGCCGCATCGTAGCCGAACACGACGTTGGCCACGGAGACGTAGCGGATCGCCGACAGTGCGGATACGTCCGTATGCGGTTCAAGCAGCTCGGCCGCGGCATAGGCAGGCAGCGTCACGATAACTTGATCGGCCTCGCAAAACGTTCCGTCGGACAAGCTCAGCCGGTATGACGGTTCCTCTTCCGAACCCGCCGTCTCTATCTCTCGAACCTTCGCCCCCAACCGGATATGTCCTCCGTCCGACCGGATTCGCTGCTCCATCGCTTCGATCACCGTCGACAGTCCGTTCTTGAACGTCAGGAAGACGCTGACCGGCAGCGCCGGCGAATCCGAGGAGCCTGCCGGCGCTCTCGCCTTCGAGGCGACAGCAGCAGCCTGAGCCGCCTGCGTTCCGGCGATCAGACTCCCGTGCTCCTCGACCATCCGTTTGAACTGCGGGAACGTCGCCTCCAGTCCCAGCTTGTACAAGTCGCCCGCATGAATGCCCGCCAGCAGCGGCTCGAAAACGCGCTCCACCATTTCCTTGCCCATCCGCCGTTCCAGGAACGTCCCGACCGACTCGTCTCCCGGCTTCGCGTCCTCGGGCAGCTCCGCTTCCTGCAGCGCCCGCAGCTTGCCCTGCTCGGACACAAGCTCCGTCTGCATGAACTTGTCGCGGTCGGAAGGAACGCCCATCACCAACCCTTGCGGCATCGGAACGAGCTTGCCGTCCCGGGAAATATACGTCATCTTCGCCTGCGGATTCGTGCCCGTCAATTCCTCGGCAAGCCCGAGCTCCTCGGCCAGCCTGATCATCGGCAGCTTGCGCGCGAGGAAGGAGTCGGGCCCCCGTTCGATGACGAACCCGTCCCTGCGCAGCGTGTTGATCCGCCCGCCGAGACGGTCGGAGCCTTCCAGCACCGTTACCTCGACCGTCTCTCCGCGCTCCTCGGCCAGCTTAAGCAAATAAAAGGCGGCGCTGAGGCCGGTAATCCCGCCGCCCAGCACCGCCACCCGGCGACTTCTATTCGTCATGGCCGTTTCCCCCGTTCGCCGCGCCGATAACCGAATCGGCGAGCGCGGCCATATATTGCGGATCGTCGTTCAGCATGCGGATCCGTTCGAGGCGAATTCCTTTTTCTTCGGCGAACTTCTTTGCTTCGATATCGATATCGTACAGCACTTCCAGATGGTCGGACACGAACCCGACCGGCGTCACGAGCACGGAACGGACGCCTTCCTCCGCCAGCTTCTCGAGCGTCTCGAGAATGTCCGGCCCGAGCCAAGGCTGGCCGGTCTGACCGGCGCTCTGCCAGGTGAACTGCCACTTGTCCACGCCCGCTTGCGCGGCCACGGCGGCCGAAGTCGCCAGCAGTTGATCCGCGTACGGGTCGTTCAGCTCCAAGATTTTAGCCGGAAGGCTATGGGCGCTGAACAGTACGAGCGCTTCGTCCCGATCGCCGAGCTTATCCAGACCTTCGTTCACGCGTTCGCTCAACGCTTCGATCAGCTGCGGGTGCAGATGGTACTCCTCGACGCCGCGGAAGCGAATGCCATGCTTCTCCGCTTCCTCCCGCGCCCGCTTCAAGTAGCCGCCTACGCTCATCGACGAATATTGCGGCGTCAGCACGATGCCGACCGCTTCGCGAACGCCGTCCGCCGCCATCGCCGCGATGCCGTCCTCGATGAACGGCGCCGCATGCTTCAAGCCTTGGTAGCAGGCGTAGACGCCCGCTCCGGCCAATTCGTCCAGCTTGCTCTGCAGAGCCGCGGCCTGACGGTTCGTGTTTTCGCGGAGCGGGAACACTCCCCCGACGATCGCCCGGTAGCGGGAAGTCAAATCTTCCAACTGCTCGGCCGTCGGCGGATGCCCCCTGCGGATGTGCGTATAGTAGGCCTCCACGCCCTCCAGACTTTCAGGCGTTCCGTAAGACATGACAAGCACGCCGATCGTTCTTTTGTCCGCGCTCATACTTTGGCCTCCTCTGTCAGCTTCCGCTCGCTGTAGCTATGAATAAAGTCCGTCAACTCTTTCAGCTTGTCGAGCGACGCCTCCGGGAACAGCCCGTGTCCCAGATTGAAAATGTAGCCGGGCTCGCGCATGCCCTCGTCGAGCAATCTGCGCGCGTGTTCGTGGATGACTTCGGACGGCGCAGTGAGCACGTAAGGATCGAGATTGCCCTGGATCGCGAAGCGGCCGCCCAGCCTGCGCCGGCCTTCCGCCAGCGGCACTCGCCAGTCGAGTCCGATGACGTTAGCCTGCAAGCCGGTCAAGTGCGGCAGAAGCTCGCCCGAGCTGACTCCCGGGAAGTAGATCTTCGGCACGTCCAAGTCCGACAGCGCCGCGAAAATGCTTTCGATATGCGGCAGCACGTACTCTCGGAAATCATGCGGAGCCAGAGAGCCGACCCAACTGTCGAACAGCTGCACCGCCTTCGCTCCCGACGCGATATGCGCGCGCAAATAAATCGCGGCCATGTCCGCAAGCTTGCCCATGAGAAGATGCCACGTTTGCGGATCTCCATACATCAGCGCTTTCGTGCGAATATACGATTTTGTCGGTCTTCCTTCTATTATATAGCTGGCCAGTGTGAAAGGAGCTCCGGCGAAAGTAATCAGCGGAACTTCAAGCTCGCGGTCCAAAATGCGAATCGTCTCCAAGACGTGCGACAGATCGGCCTCCACGTCGATCGGCTTCAGCCTCTTCACGTCGGCCGCGCCGCGCACCGGGTTATGAATGACGGGCCCTATATCCTTGACGATATCGAAATCGATGCCGATCGAAGCGACGGGATTCATGATGTCCGAATACAGAATAGCCGCATCGACGCCCAGCTTGCGAATCGGCATCAGCGTCACTTCGGCGGCCAGCTCCGGCTGCCGGCAAATTTCCAGAAGCGAATACTTCTCCTTGATTTTGCGGTAATCCGGATCGTAGCGTCCCGCCTGGCGCATATACCATACGGGTACGCGCTCCACCGCCTCCCCCTTGCACGCTCGCAAGAACACGTCGTTCTTCAACATAAGCTTCCAGCCTCATTTATGTACCGATTTGGTTTTCATTGCTTTCATTATGCCCCTTTTGCCTTGCGCGAACAACCTTTACTCCCCGATGGAGTATGACAATAGTTTGACAATGCGGTTTTTAACGGCTCGTTCGACTATGTTATACTGGCTATGCCTATGTCAGCTTAGAAGAAGGTGTACACCATGCAGCGTTGGAAAATCAATTTATACATATTAATGGTCGGCAACTTCCTCGTCATGGCCGGCATGACGATGATTATGCCTTTTTTGTCGCTCTATCTGCAGCACGATCTGGGCTTGACCGGCGAGCACGAGATCGGGGTGTGGGCGGGAATCATCTTCGCCGCGAATTTCGTAACGTCTTTCCTGTTCCAACCGCTGTGGGGCAAACTGGCGGAAAAGTACGGCCGCAAAATGATGCTGCTGCGATCCGGCTTCGGCATGTCGATTGTCATGCTGCTCATGGGATTCGCGACCGCGCCTTGGCATCTGCTTCTGCTGCGAATGCTTAACGGCGTCATCTCCGGATTTATGCCGGCCGCCGTCTCTCTCGTGTCGTCGACGACGCCGAAGGAACGGATGGGCTTCGCGATGGGCACGCTCCAGTCGGGAGGCACTGCGGGGGCCATTCTGGGTCCTTTTATCGGAGGATTGATGGCGGACAATTTCGGCTTTCGGCCGATTTTTTACATTACCGGCACTTTATTGTTTCTTGCTTCCGTCATTTCGTGGCTGCTCGTTCACGAGAAGTTCGACCGGGCCGCGGCCGCCAAGAAAGAGCAGGTCAGCGTCTTGAAAGGATTCCGCGAGCTCATGGTCATCCGACAGCTGCCGGTGCTGCTCACCGTCACGTTTCTCATTCAATTCGCCATGCTCAGCCCGATGCCGCTCATCCCGCTCTACGTACAGCATCTGCACGGCACTTCGGAAAATCTGGCTTTCTACGCCGGCTTCGTCGGCTCCGTCACCGGCATTTCCAACATGATCTGCTCACCCGTGCTCGGACGGCTGAGCGACCGGATCGGAGCGACGCGCATTCTGCTTTTTTGCTTGGCCGGCTCCGCCGTCATGACGATCCCGCAAGCGTTCGCGGACTCCGTCGGCATGCTGCTCGTCTTCCGCTTCCTGCTCGGCTGCTTTATGGGCGGGCTGATTCCGACCGTCAACGCTCTCGTGCGCCAATATACCCCGGACGGAAAAGAAAGCCGGGCGTTCGGCTTCAATACGAGCGCGCTCAGTCTCGGCAACATGATGGGACCGGTCGTCGGGGGAGCCTTGTCCGGCTGGATCGGCATCGAGGGGCTGTTCATTCTCGCGGGCGTGCTGCTGTTCCTGACTTGCATATGGGCCACCCGCGCCTTGCGGGCGCGTCAACAAGCAAGCGCCTAGAAGAAATAAGGGCCTGTCCCATAAGTAAAGAGAGACGTACCGAACAATTATCGATAGGTGAATGGGAATGGGCATCTATCTCCTTACGCTGCTATACGATCCTGAAATGGGAACGGGTAAACCCGTTAAGAGGTAATTTCAGGACCGTATGAGGCAGGCTCCAGGAGATAGATGCCCTTCTTTTTCATCGATAATCTTATACGCCCTTACGTATGGGACAGCCCCTTTACTTGACTTCGTTGAGACGCGCTTCGAGGCGATCCCACGTTTCCGTGATGCCTTCCAGCATGCCCATGTCCGTCACCGACTTGAGCGCTTCCGCCGATACATACTCGCTGGAGCTGACCAGCTTCGTCTTGCCGCCGAGATCGATAAACTCCATCGTAACTTCCGTTGCCGGCATCTCGGGATTCTCGTTGCCTTCCGCATCCGAGAAGTAATCGGTGTAGACGATTTTCTCCGGCTCTATAATTTCTTTATAGACGCCTTTGCCCCAAGACTCCATTCCGTAATACTCGCCTTGGCTCTCATCCGCGCACTTCATGCAGTAATGCCATACGCCGCCCGGACGAAAATCGATGTTGCATACGGGCAGCTCCCAGCCTTTCGGTCCCCACCAGTGCTTGAGATGATCGGCTTCCTTGAACATCGCGAATACGAGTTCGCGCGGCGCGTCGAATACGCGTTCCAATACGAGCACCTTTTCGTTTTCCACTCTCGAAACCATAGCGTTGCCAGACATTGCAATTCCTCCTCGTGATCATGAGTGATTTAGTTTTTTTCTTTATTCTGCAATTCGCGCAAATAGTCGTCCAGCTTGTCGAACCTCTCTTCCATAATGCGCCGGAACGATTGTACCCATGAATCCAGCGCCTGGAAGGGATCGGGCCGCAATTTGTAAATTCTGCGATTGGCCTCCGCCTGCACGTCCACGATTCCGCTCTCGCTAAGAACCTTCAGATGCTTCGAAGCTTGAGGTTGGCGGATCCCCAATTGATCGGCAATCTCCCCTACGGTCAGAGGGCCTTCTCTCAGCAGCTCGACGATCCTCTTGCGATTCGGCTCGGCCAATGCGTTCAGCATTGTCATGTCCATGTCCGGATCGTTTCCTGACATGTTGTTCACCTCGTTAACATAAGGTCTCCGGTGTCTCCCCAACCCCTTCATCACCGTTGTCGGTTTCCTTGTGAATTGAATATACCATACGCGGAATATTCCTGTAAAGGAATATTAAAAATAATTTTGCGGGAGACTCCGACTTTTCAATACAGCAACACCCTCGTAGTCCTCCAGACGAAGAATCGCGGACGAAAAGGAGCCGCCCCATAAGCAAGTTACTTATGGGGCGGCTCCCGCTATCGTTAATACGAGCTATTCAAACTTGACGAGGAAGTAGTTTTTCTTGCCTCTGCGGATGACCGCGTATTTGCCGTGCAGGCGATGCTCCCGTGTAACGACGAAGTCGAGCGCTTGCTCACGCTGCCCATTCAAGTAAACGGCGCCCTTCTCGATGTCCTCGCGCGCCTGGCGCTTCGAAGGCGCGGCCTTCGTCTCGATCAGAAGCTCGAGCAACGGCGTCTCCTCTTGGCCGCTGACGACCGTTGTCGGCATATCCTGCAGCGCTTCGACAAGCTCGGCTTCGCTCAGTTGGGTCACGTCGCCAGAGAACAATGCCTGCGTAATCTTCTCCGCGCTGACGACCGCTTCGTCGCCGTGCACCAGTCGCGTCACCTCGCGGGCGAGCTCGCGCTGCGCGGCGCGCTGCTCCGGACGCTCGGCCAGCTCCCGTTCGAGCTCGGCGATCCGTTCGCGTTCCAGGAACGTGAAGTACTTCAGGAACTTGATGACGTCGTTGTCGTCCGTGTTGATCCAGAACTGGTAGAACGCGTACACCGACGTTTTGCTCCGGTCGAGCCAGACGGCGCCGGATTCGGATTTGCCGAACTTCTTGCCGTCGCTCTTCGTGACGAGCGGCAGCGTCATGCCGTACGCTTCCCCGCCGCCCATTTTGCCGATCAGGTCGAGGCCCGCCGTAATGTTGCCCCACTGGTCGCTTCCTCCAACTTGCAGCGAGCAGCCATGGTCCGTCAGCAGCTTGTAGAAATCGTACGACTGCAGGATCATGTAGCTGAACTCGGTGAAGGAGATGCCGTTAGCCAGCCGGGAGTCTACGGAGTCCTTCGCCAGCATGTAATTGACGGTGAAGTTTTTGCCGATGTCCCGCAGGAACGTGATCAGATCGAGCTGGCCTAACCAGTCGTAGTTGCTGACGAGCTTGGCCGGGTTGTCGCCCTCGAAGTCGAGGAAGCGGGACAACTGGGCCTTCAGGCGCTCCGTCCAGAGCGCTACCGTATCGGCCGTATTCAGGGAACGCTCGGTCGAACGTCCGCTCGGATCGCCGATCATGCCCGTTCCGCCGCCGACAAGCGCGATCGGTCTGTGGCCGGCCTTCTGGAAATGGCGCAAAATCAAAATCGGCAGCAGGTGGCCGATGTGCAGGCTGTCCGCCGTCGGGTCGAAGCCGCAGTAGAGCACGATCGGCTCCTTGTTCAGTTTCTCCTGCAAGCCGTCACGGTTCGTCGACTGGTAGATCAGCCCTCTGTATTCAAGATTGTCCAACAAGCTTTGATCCAGGTTTGTCATTGCGGTGTCTCTCCTTCGGAATGTGTTCAAGGGGCGTCGCTGTGGCTAAAATCAAAAAAGACCCGTCCTGTCGTAAAGACAGGGACGAGTCATCGCGGTACCACCCTAGTTGAGCATGCGCCGGTACGCGCATCCTCCGCTCAAGCCCGATAACGGCTGGCAGCCGTCTTGTCCTTCCGCGCCGGCGCGGGTTCGGAACAAGATGCTCCGGGACGTAATTCGCCATTCGCTCGCGTACCGGCTTGCATCGACCGCCGGCTTTCTGGAACGCGCCATTCGAACGCTACTGATTCCCTTCATCGCTTTCGCTTATTGCTTTGTTTGCACCACTTTATAATAACCCTAAGCCGTTGTCAAGTCTCGGTTCGATAAACCTGTCCATGACTCTTATGGAATTTATTTGAACAATCCGGCAGATCGTGCTACTATAAAACTATAGATAAGCTCGGACGTGAAGCACACGCCGCTCATTCTCCTTAGGGGAATCGGGCGGCTTTTTGTTTATCCGGATTTCGAAATAGAAGGAGGACGTTTAATGAGCGTAGACCATGACCGCCTGTACAAGGAACTGCTGCAAACTTTTTTTAGAGAATTCATGGAATTATTCTTTCCCAAGATTTCATCAGCCATCGATTATTCCCATGTGAAATTTCTATCCGAAGAAGTATTTTCCGATCTGGCCGGCGGGACGACTGAACGAGTCGATTTAGTCATCGAAACCGTTCTTCTAGAGGATTGCGGATTGGGACACGGACCAGAGAGCAAGGCATTGATCATTGTGCATCTGGAGCCGCAATCCTACTATCAGGAAACGTTCCCGGAGCGGATGTTTCTCTATTCCAGCAAGCTGTTCGAGAAGTATCGCCGCCGTATTCTCCCGATTGCGATCTTCAGCCATTCGCGTCAGGCGTATGAGCCTTCCCGGTTCGGATGGATGTTTCCGTTTTTGAACGTGATGACCTTTAAGTATTTTTCCATTCAGCTTCGGAAGAAAAAATGGCGCCGCTTTATTCGAACGGATAACCCGGTGGCTGCTGCGCTTCTGAGCAGTATGGGATATAATAAAAAAGAACGAGTTGCGGTAAAGTTTGAATTTCTTCGCATGGTGACCCGACTGCAACTGGACCCTGCCAGAATGAAGCTGCTAACCGTTTTCTTCGAATCGTATTTGCAGCTGACTGCTGCCGAGAATGAACGATTGATCAAAAAAATAGATCGAACGAACCTTATAGAGGAGGCTGCGCTGATGGAATGGATGACCTCATGGGAGAAGAAAGGCCGGGAAGAGGGAATTAGAGAGGGCATTAGAGAAGGAATTAAAGAAGGCATCATGCTGACAGCCGCCAAAATGCTGCAAAAAGGAATGGATCTTGCGGATATCAAGGATGTAACCGGATTGACTCCGGAAGAGCTTCATAAGCTTCAGCAAGCGGAGAAGTAAGCACTTCCTGGGAACAGCCGCCGGTAATCCGAAAAAGACACTCTCGCCGCAATGAAATCGCCAAAATACAGCAGAGGCTGTCCCGAAGTCGTAATCGCGACTTTGGGACAGCCTCGTTTTGTTTACGCATAGTGACAAGAAGCGAAATGGTTCGGACGAGTCTCGCGGAAAGCGGGAACTTCCGCCGCGCATTTCTCCGTCGCCAGAGGGCAGCGGGTGCGGAACGGACATCCGCTCGGCGGACTGACCGGGCTCGGCAAGTCGCCTTTAAGCACGATGCGTTCCTTGTTTTCCTCCACGTCCGGATCCGGAACCGGAATCGCCGACAAGAGCGCCCTCGTATAAGGGTGCTGCGGGTTCGAGTACAGATCTTCGCTGCGCGCCATCTCGACGATTTTGCCCAAATACATGACGGCAACGCGGTCGCTCATGTACTTAACCATCGACAAGTCGTGCGCGATGAACAGATAGGTAAGCCCCATCTTCTTCTGCAGTTCGATCAGCAGGTTGATGATCTGCGCTTGGATCGAGACGTCGAGCGCGGAGATCGGCTCGTCGCAGATCATGAATTGCGGATTGACCGCAAGCGCTCGGGTAATGCCGATCCGCTGCCGCTGACCGCCGGAAAATTCGTGCGGGTAACGCGAAGCATGCTCGGCGTTCAGGCCGACCATCTCGAGCAGTTCCTCGACCTTGCGCTTTCTCTCGGATTTGCTGCCGGCCAGACCGTGAATGTCGAGCGCTTCGCCGACAATGTCCAGAATGGTCATTCTTGGGTTCAGAGAAGCGTAAGGATCTTGGAACACCATCTGCATCTGACTGCGGTAGGCTTTGAATTTGGATTTCGACAGCTTCGTAATATCCGTGCCGTCGATGGAGACGCTGCCGGCCGTCGGCTCGTACAAGCGAATAATCGTACGGCCTGCCGTCGATTTTCCGCAGCCGGATTCTCCTACGAGTCCGAGCGTCTCCCCCTTTTGGATCGAGAAGCTGATATCGTTAACGGCTTTTAAGATACGATGATTGCCAAGGTCGAAATGCTTGCGCAAGCCTTCGATCTCGATGAATGCCTTGCTCATACGCTAGCCTCCTTGCCGCCGGCCGAACCCGATTGCTTCGCATAAGGATGCTGCAACCAGCACCGAACCGACTGCGTGCCGCTGATGACCGTATAATCCGGAATTTCCGTTTCGCAGATGCGCATCGCCTCGTCGCACCGGCTGCAGAAACCGCAGCCTTGAGGAGGTTTGATCAGATCCGGCGGAGTTCCGAAAATCGGAATAAGCGGTTCGTCCTTCGCCTGATCCAGGCGAGGCAGAGATTTCAGCAGTCCTTTCGTATACGGATGCTGCGGATTGTTGAAAATCTCCCTTTTCGTCCCCGTCTCGATGACCTGTCCCGCATACATGACGATGACCCGGTCGCAAATGTCGGCAACGATGCCGAGATCGTGCGTGATCAGAATGATCGAGGTTTTCATTTTCTGCTGAAGCTCTTTCATCAAGCTCAAAATCTGCGCTTGAATCGTGACGTCGAGAGCGGTCGTCGGCTCGTCGGCGATGAGCAGGGAAGGGTTGCAAGCAAGCGCGATCGCGATGACGACCCGCTGGCGCATCCCCCCGGAAAATTGATGCGGATATTGATTAAGCCGGGTTTCCGGATTCGGAATGCCGACCATCCTCAACAGCTCAATGACGCGCTCTTTCGCCTCGTCGCGGCTAATCTTCTGGTGCTGCAGCAAACCTTCCATAATCTGTTTGCCGACCGTCATCGTCGGATTCAGCGAGGTCATCGGGTCCTGGAAGATCATTCCGATCTTGTTGCCCCGGACCTTCTGCATTTCTTTCTCCGAAAGGGACATCAGATCTTGACCGCCCAGAAGCACCTGTCCGCCCTTGATTCTGCCCGGGGGCATCTGAATCAGCCTCATAATCGTCTGGGCGGTTACGCTTTTGCCCGAACCCGATTCGCCTACGATGGCGACTGCTTCGCCCTCTTTAATATGAAAGCTGACGTCGCGCACCGCCTGCACTTCGCCGCCGTACACGTCGAACGAGACGCTCAGGTTTTTGACGTCCAGAATCGTTTTTCTTGTATCCGGATCGTTTTTCATAAAGCCTTGACCTCCTTTCCGCGACTACTTCATTATTTTTTCAGCTTCGGATCGAACGCATCGCGCATTCCGTCTCCGAATACGTTAAAGGCGAACATCGTCAAACTCAGGAAAAACGCCGGGAAGAACAATCTCCAAGGATAGATCGTCATCGATTTGACGCCGTCGTTGATCATTGTCCCCCAAGAAGCGACCGGAGACTGCACGCCAAGACCAAGGAAGCTGAGGAACGCTTCCGTGAAGATCGCTCCCGGAACGGTCAACGTCATCGTGACCAGAATTGGTCCCATCGCGTTCGGAATCAAGTGGCGGAAAATGATGCGCATGGCGCCGGCGCCGAGCGCCTTGGAAGCGAGCGCGTATTCCTGGTTCTTCAATTGCATGATCTGCCCGCGCACGATCCAGGCCATATTAATCCACCCGGTAATCGACATCGCGACGATGATGGTCGTCAGACTCGGCTCCATAACGACGAGGAGCAGGATAACGACGAGCAAATTCGGAATCGCGTACAAAATTTCCGCGAACCGGTTCATCGCTTCGTCCACTTTGCCGCCGTAATAACCCATGATGCCGCCGTAGATAATGCCGATGATCAAATCAATCAGCGCCGCAGCGAAACCTACGAACAACGAAATTTGCGCGCCCTTCCACGTTCTCTCGAACATGTCGCGTCCCAGATCGTCCGTGCCGAACCAGTGATCGGCGCTCGGCGGCATGTTCGTCTTGGTCAGATCGTTCGTGAAATGGTCATGCGGGTAAATAAGCGGAGCGATTACCGCGAACAGCAAGACGACGACCATAATCCAGAACCCCGTCATCGCCAGCTTGTTGCTGTACAGCCGCATGCGAATGTCCTGCCAGGCGGTCAGACGCTCGCGCTGGAACTTCTCTCCTTGTCCGGAGTCGCGCCGAAGCGGTTGGAACATTTCGGGGCGAATCGCGCCCGTCTTGGAATCTTTCTGCAACAAGGTTACTTCGCCCCCTTTCCGCCCGACATTCTAATGCGAGGATCTACCAGGACATAGGCAATATCCGCCAGCAAGCGGCTGACCATCAGAATAGCGGCATAGAAAATCGTAATCCCCATAATAAGCGGGTAATCCCGGTCGGATACGCTCTGCACAAAAAACTTGCCGAGTCCGGGAATCGCAAATATTTTCTCGATAACGACGGACCCCGTAATAACGTTGGCCATCAAGAAACCGAGGAAGGTGACAACCGGAAGCATCGAATTGCGCAGCGCGTGGCGCCATACGATCAGATGTCCGGCAAGTCCTTTGGCTTTCGCCGTTTTGATGAAATCGGCGTTTAATACTTCTATCATGGTTGAACGAATCAACCTTGCGATAAAGGCGATCGAAGTAGCCGACAGCGCGATCGTCGGGAGCACGTAGTCCATCGGTCCGTTCAAGCCCGCCACTTCGAACGCCTTAATTTTCACGGCGAAGACGTACTGCAATAATGGAGCCAATACCAAGCTCGGTATGGATAAGCCGATGACGGCAATGATCATAGCGAGATTGTCGAGAAATTTTCGGTGGTACATGGCTGCTATAATTCCCAGTACGCACCCGGCCACTACCGAAGTGACGACCGATACGAGGCCAAGCTTAAGTGAATACGAAAATGAATCGGAAATGATTTTGTCGACCGCTTGAAACTTCTTCTTCATGGAGATGCCCAAGTCGCCTTGGACGAGGTTTTTCAAATAAATGCCGTACTGCACGATAAGCGGCTTGTCCAAGCCGTAATAAGCTTCCAAATTTTTCTGGATTGTTTCGCTTGTCGCTTTTTCCGATTGCAACGGACTGCCCGGCACGGCGTTCATCAGAACGAACGTCGCCGTGACCAGGCAAAACAAAGACACAAGCATAAAACCGAATTTTTTCAATATATAACGAATCAAGCTTTATTCACCCGCCCGTTCTGCCCTTATTATGCAACTAAAAGGGTATATATAGGGATACTATATATACCCTTTCGAGTCGTGGATTTCAGCGATCCTTCAGTTGTTAGTTAGTCTTCTTGCCGAATGCCCAATCCAGGTGACCTGCATAATCGGAGACGACGTCTTCGAAGCCGTCTTTCTTCATCGTAACGGTCGTGTAGTAGTAGAGCGGCAGAATTGCCATATCGTCGGCAATTGCGGTTTTTTCCGCTTGCGCGATCAGATCCAGGCGGGCTTTCTCGTCGGTTGCAACGATCGCGTCGTCGAGCGCTTTGCCGACCGCTTGGTTGTCGTATTTGCCGTCGTTGTTCAAAGATTTCGGGTGAATCAAGTCATAAGAGAAGTTGATCGCGTGGTTGAAGTCTGCGCCCCATCCTGCGCGAGCGATACCGAATTGACCGGCGTCTCTCGTTTCGAGGAACGTGCCCCACTCTTGGTTGGACAGCTTCACTTCGACGCCGAGATTTTTGCGCCACATGTCGATGATCGCTTCCGCAATCGCTTTGTGGCCTTCGCTCGTGTTGTACAGCAGCGTTGTTTCCGGGAACTTGTCGAGTCCGCCTTCCGCCAAACCTTCGGCGAGCAGCTTCTTCGCTTCCTCTACGTTTTCCGAGAAGTAGTCGGAGTCCGGATACAGAACGCGGAAGTTCGTGCCGTCCAGGCCGCCGATGCTCGGAGGAATCAGACCGTATGCAGGCGTTTGGTTGGCTTTCGTGACGTTGTCAATGATCGCTTGACGGTCGATTGCCATCGACAGCGCTTTGCGGACTTTGACGTTGTCGAACGGTTTTTGCTTCGTGTTGAACAGATAGTAGTAGGTCGAAGCGATTTCTTTGACTTCGCCTTTGCCTTCGGACAATACTTTCGGTGTGACATCAAGAGGAACGACACCCGCTTGTGCGCCGATCCAGTCGATTTTGCCCGTCTCGAACAGATTGTATACCGTCGTTTCGTCCTCGACGAGGGAGATCGTGACCGTGTCGAAGTTCACGTTCGCTGCGTTGTAGTAGTCCGGGTTTTTCGTCAGGACGAGCTTGTCGCCGTGCGCCCATTCTTTCAGCAAGAAAGGACCGTTGGAGACGATCGTCTTGGCGTCGGCAGCCCACTCCGGCTTGCCGTCGACGGAAGCTTCGTGAACCGGCCAGTACGTATAGTGAGCGATCAAGCTGTTGAAGTACGGAGTAGCGGAGTTCAGCTTAACTTCCAGCGTCGTTGCGTCGATCGCTTTAACGCCGACTTCGTCGGCCGAGCCTTCGCCGCTGTTGTATTTCTCGCCGTTCTCAAGATAGAACAGCATGTATGCATATTCGGAAGCCGTTTCCGGATTCAAAGCGCGCTTCCAGGAGTATTCGAAGTCGTTAGCGGTAACCGGATCGCCGTTGCTCCACTTCGCGTCGTCGCGCAGTTTGAACGTGTACGTTTTGCCGTCGTCGGACATCGTCCATTCTTTGGCGATTGCCGGTTCCGGCACGCCTTCAGGGTTCAGACGAGTAAGTCCGTCGTACAGACCGGATGCGACGATCGACGATTGAGCGTCGGTCATGAGTGCAGGATCCAAGCTAGGCGGCTCGCTGGCCAGGGTAAAGCGGAATTCTTGCGGAGTTTTGTTCTCCTGGGATGCTTGACTTTCCGCAGGCGAGTTGGTCGCGCTGGCGGACGGCGAAGCCGTGTTATTGTTCTTGTCGTTGCTGCAAGCCGCCAGAAGCGAACCGGCAAGCGTGACTGCCATCGCAGTCGATAATACCTTCTTGTACTTCATGATTTTGCCTCCCCGTTTTATTGAATATGTTTTCTGAAGCGCTTCGTTTCTATGCGCTTCGTTCCTCCGCGAACTTTCGACAAAATCCGCAGAGTAAGCTCCCCAGTCCACTCTCCCGCAAATGAAATTTCGTTTCACTTACCGTCAGTTGTTGTGGAACAAAAGTCATCTTACTATGATTGTTCGTGTTCTGCAATGAGAGTTTATGGAATGGTTAGCAAAAGGAACCCCTCATGTGACATTATATTACACACAAATGACAGAAAACGCTTACTTTTATGATTAAACATTTATTGGTTCGTATAAACATTCATCGATATTGATATTAATGTAAATTAAGATCGGCTAATTCTGAAAAAATGTTCATTAAAATAGAAAATTATTGAATTTTTGTTTTCTAAATGGGGGTATTTTTAGCAAAATCCTAATTAAATTATTCGAATTGATTAAAAAAGTATTATACATCTGTAAAAAAGAGCCCTTTCATAGAGAAAAAGGGCTCAAAATTTTATGCCGTTTTAGCGGCTAAGCTTTAACGCGAACAAGCGCCAAACCGTCGTATGCGGGCAGATGAACGCCTTGAAAACGACTATCTCTGGCAATCGTCAAGTTAAATTGTCGAAGCGCGCGAACCGAAGGTCCTTGCTTCTTTTCGTCGATCGTCTTCCCTCTTAGCAGCGTATTGTCAGCCGCGATGATCGCCCCCGGATTCGCCAGCTCCAGACAAGCTTCCAAATAATAAGGATAGTTTTCCTTATCCGCGTCGATGAAGAAGAAATCGAACGTATCTCCTCGTTCCTTGAGCTTCACGAGGTTCGCCGAAGCTTCTCCGACGAGGTATTCCGCCTTGTCCCCCAACCCCGCCGCCGTCAGATTGGCCAGGGCCATCTCCGCGAACTCGCTTTTCAGCTCAAGCGAAACGAGCCGGCCGGACTCCGGCAGCCCCCGGGCAAGACATATCCCGCTGTATCCGCCCAGCGCGCCGATTTCAAGCGCCCGGGTCGCGCCGGACGCCGCTACCAGAAACGTAAGCAGCCTCCCGTAACCGGGCGCCACGGAAATATCCCGCATCCCCGCCTCGCGCAAGCGGTCGGCAACCCGATCGAGATCGGCGTCGCTCTCGTATAGACCGTCGAAATAAGCTTCCGGCGTCATATCCATCGTTAAATCTCCTCCAAGTGAATCCGCGGCCGCTCGGCGGCCGGCGGGAACTTTTTTAATGAACATTTTATCACAAAGTTTGTAAATCCCTTTCCAGAGAGCTATACTATTTTTTGCTTATGCTTATCATGAAATTCAATATTATGGGAATGGCGACATTAACGGTCGCCGCTTGCAGGAAAGGAAGTCATACTATGCTGTCAAAGATGCGATCCGCCGCCGGTGCAGGGCTGCGCCGGGGCCGGAACGCGCTGGGGTCGTGGCCGGTCTGGGGGATCGCGCTGCTCGTCGTGTCGATGCTATATAAATTAAACGAATTGGACCACCAATTCAACGTCGGCGGGATGAATCATTGGAAATGGGCAGTTAATCTCGGAGCGGTGCTGCTCGCTTCCTTCTGGACGATCTTCCTCGGAGTGCGGGCAAGGGCGGTTTCCTTGGCCGCTCTGGATCTGGCGCTGTCCGTCCTGATTTTCGCGGACCTGATTTATTTCCGTTATTTCAAGGACTTCATCTCCGTCCCCGTTCTGCTTCAGGCCGGCCAGGTCGGAGAACTGCAGGATAGCATCTGGAGCCTGATGCGGCCGGGAGACTGGATCTACTTCGCGGATCTTCCGATCGCCTTCGCGCTGGCCGTGTGGACGTTATGGAAGCATTCCGCCAAGAGAAATCTTGACGGACAGCGAAGCCCTCGAGCCTCCAGGTCCGGAATCAGCTTCCTCTGGCGCAAGCTGCTCCCGGCGGCGCTCGTATTCGTGATCGGCTGGTCTCTCGTCTACTATCCGGTAGAAGAGCAGAAAAACGGCTGGGCGCGCGGCTTGTTCGTCGGCAACTGGTGGAACGTGCCGATCTACAACGTGACGGGACTGCTCGGGTTTCACGGCTACGACGCCTATCGCTACGCCAAGGAGCATTGGTTCGGCCAAAAGCTGACCGAGGAACAAATCCTCGAAGCGCGATCCTGGTTCGAGGAAAGACGGCAGCTTCAGAGGCAGGCGGAATCCGAGCCGCCGTTCGGGCAATATGCCGGCAAGAACGTGCTGATCGTTCAGGCGGAAGCTTTCCAAACGTTCGTCATCGGTCAATCGATCGGCGGCGAAGAAATTACGCCTAACCTGAACCGGCTGATCGGGCAGAGCGTCTACTTCCCGAACTTCTATCATCAGACGGCGCAGGGCCGAACTTCCGACGCCGACTTCCTGACCAGTTGCTCGATGCACCCGCTGCCGACCGGCTCCGTATTTATCCGGTTCGCGGGCAACGAATTCGACTGCGCTCCCGGCATATTGAAGAGCCGCGGCTATGACGCGACGGTTCATCACGCCTACGACGGAAGCTTCTGGAACCGGAACAACATGTACCACAACATGGACTACGATCAGTTTTACAATATTAGGGATTACCGGATCGACGAGCCGATCGGATGGTCTCTCGGGGACGAATCGTTCTTCCGTCAGACGATCGAGCAATTGAAGGAACGCAACGGATCTCCTTTTTACGCGCTGTCCATTACCTTATCCAGCCACCACCCGTTCAAGCTTCCATACGTCAATCAGGAGCTGAACGTGGGCGAGCTCGGCGGAACGATCATGGGCGACTACATCCAGGCCGCTCATTACGTGGACGCCGCAGTAGGCAAGCTCATTCGGGACTTGCAGGACGAAGGCTTGTGGGACAACACCGTTCTGATGTTCTACGGAGATCATGACAACTCCGTATACGACTGGAGCCTGTACGAGAAGTTTCTCGGCAAGCCGGTCTCCGAGCTGGATAAAGATCGGATCGTCCGGCAAGTGCCGTTCTTGGTCCATCTTCCGGGCGATGAGCATGCCGGCGTCATCGAGAAAGCCGTCGGACAGATCGATACGGCGCCTACCCTCATGCACTTACTCGGCGTACCGGCGGAGGGCCGCTACATGATGGGAGTCAGCATGCTCTCCGAAGCGCGCAAATCGGTCGTGTTCCGCAACGGAGGTTTTACCGACGGACGCGTCTACTTCGTGCCGAACGCCGACGGTCTGATTGAGAATGGCAAATGCTACTCCCTGGAAGGCGAGGAAGCGGCCGAAACCGACGTCGCTGCCTGTACCGAAGGCGCCGAAGCGGCGAAACGAGATTTGAATGTATCGGACATGACGATCGAGAATGATCTGATTTCTCTGTTCCGCGAGGAAGACGGTCAGCCGTAAACGTGAATGAACAGAGCAATGGCGGTGCAGGGACAATTCCCGGCACCGCCATTTTGCTAGGGCGTGTATGCATACTCCGAAGATAGCAGATGTGGCCGAATTTTCGTTCCATGCAAGGAACTTTTGTGAAGGCGTACCGGAGGTACGTCAAGCAAAAGTGACGAAGCAGGGGGCGAAAAGGCGGTGATAGATGCCTCTGAGCGGGTTTGCATACACGCCCTAGGGCGTGTATGCATACTCGCCCTGGGCTTCTTCGACTGCGGATATTAGCTTTTTACATACTTGCTCGCTATTTCGATCGCTTCGTCTTCCGTAGGAGCCGTTACGTATCGTCCGTTGATGAAGACAAAAGCTTTCCGGGCGCACGGGCCGCAATAAGACTTGCACGCCACTTTGATCTCGGTTCCAGGGGCTATCTTCTGCAGCTTGGGCAGCATCGATTTGACCCGGATATGCTTGCACTTGTCGCAGATCCGGATATCGTTCCGGGATGCGACGCGTTCGCGATCAGTGGTCTCCATGGTTCCCCTTGCTTGGATTCGTAATGACGAATCCTTCTTCCGGAAAATAAAGATAGTCGATCTTCACGCCGTCAAGAAACTCTTCGCCCTTCGTCAAGATCACGTCTATGCCTTTATCCGTCGTTACGACCTCGTCCTTGTCGGTCGGCTTGCCCAGATCCATGCCGTAGTGCGCATGGTCTCCGTGACTGTGCGTAACGAACACTTTAAGCTTCAATTCGGCGTTCTCGGGCTTGTCCAATTCTTGGCGCAGCACCTTCGCCGCATTGCGGGTAATTTTGCAGTTCATTCGTCCTTCACTCCCGTCGGTTTCTCCGTTCTATTGTAAAGAGTTTACCGCAGGAAAACAAGAAGCTATCCTATAAGTAAACAGAGGCATAGTACATTGATTATCGATGGATGAAGGGTAATGAGCATCTATCTCCTTCCGATGCAAGATACCCCACAAAGTGACGTTAAGCTTCGAAGCTTATTCCGATTACTTTGCGGGGACCCCGAACCCTAATCCTAAAATTTGAAATGATAAACCCGTGAATAGGTGATTTCAGGACCGTATGAGGCAGTCTCCAGGAGATAGATGACCTTCTTTTATTCATCGACAATCTTGTACTACTCCCCTGCTTATGGAACAATTCCTGTCGCTGGACAAACGTCTTATGCGCGTCCTCCGTACGGCTGTTGTCCGTAACCTTGAGGAGCGCCGGCTTGCTGACCGTAGTACGCTTGCCCGTAGGCTTGCGGGGCATAGGCCGGATAACCGTACCCTTGAACAGGCTGCCCCGCTTGAACGGGAGGAGCGGCTTGAGCATGCTGGGCAGGCTGCGAGCCGATCCGCGCGGAATGGGCCGCGACCTGCTGACCCTTCTTGCAGTTCTTCGGAGGACCGATATACGCCGTCTCCTGGATCGGCGCGAATGTCGCCTTCACCTGCGCCTCGTCCAGGCAGTACGAATGCGCCCATACGCTGGCGGGGGTCAACCGCAAAATATCGGAGCCGAAGATCGCCTCCGGAATCGGAGCGTCGAAAATCGCCAGCAGATGCGTATTGTCCTCCGCAGCGATCTCATAATGCCACCAGCCTTGCGGAATGTTCGCGACCTGTCCGGGCTTGATCGGAAAATTCATCAGCTTCAGCGAGAACGGATTGATGAGAGAAACAACGGCGGAGCCCGAAATGCAGTAGACGAGCTCGGAAGCGTTCTGATGAATGTGCGGCTCGACTACGTTGCCCGTGGTCAAAAAGATATCCAGCAAGGAGTAATTGCCCAAAGTGTTCAGATCTTTGATCGACAACCGGTTGATATAATTGCGGTCATCCTTCTTGAAGAACAGATCGTTCTTAAGATCGAAGGTGAATTGCGCGTTCGGGGACGCGTAATCCATATACGAAATAGCCAACTTGCGCTCCGCCTCTCCATAGCAGGTTTGAAATCTATAGAGAGTATATGCAATCGCCCATATTCGGGTTCATATGCCGTACTTGCGCTCCATCGCCCGGGCGTACCATATGGCTGCGGCTGCGGTGAACGCCGCATCGTCGATCGGCAGCAGCGGCATGAAGTCCGGCAACACCCAATAGAGCAGCACCGGCACGACGAAGATCAGCTTATCCTTCAGCGTCACCTTGTCCGAGCGCAGAATGCGCCATACGCGCCCGGGAATACGCATCCACAGCGCCAATCCGGATTTACGGGCCATGAGGGATCGCTCCTTTCCGACAAGCGTTTTCCCTCATTGTACCCTACCGGCACGCCCGTCAGTCAAGCGGGCGCGCAGTCCAAAGCTTCCGCCAGCAGTCTTGCGATATCGTCGTACAATTCGTCGGCCGTCTCCGGAGGCAGCGGATTATGCCCCCATCCTGCCTCGACCGTAAATCCCGGCCTCCCGAACCGGGCAATGAACCAATCCTTGTACCCCGCATCGCTGCCCTCCAAGTAGACGGCGCGATAGCCTGCCGCTCTCGCCATCCGGTCCGCCCACTCCTGCGACTCCCTCGGCTCCCCGCCGCGATAATTCCAGTAGATCTCCTCACCCTGAGTATGAAGCGCCAGCACGGCATGGAAATCGCTTCTTTCAGTAAACTCGGCCAAAGCCGCGGCCTCCGGTTCGCTCAGAGGCTTCTCCCCGGAGTAGTCGCGAGGGGCCGGACCATCCACAGCCCGGCGGGTCCGCTCCTCTTCCCAAAACGCGGGAAACTGGTCGTTCAGATCGACGCCCCTCGCGTTCGCCTTCCAGCGCCGGAACTGACCGGAACCCCGGTTCCACCGAAGCAGCTCCCGATAGTAGGGGTGCTCCTCCGTCACCCCTCTCTGAACAAGCTCCACGCCGTCCGGGTTCAGCATCGGCACGATCCACAGGCTGCACCTCGCGAACAAATCGCTCGCGGACTTGCCCCAGAACGAAGCCCCCCGCGCATAGCTGTCCGCGTAATCCTCGGCGAATTTCATCAGCAGCAGCGACGTGATCCATTCGTTCGCATGGCAAGCGCCGTTGAAATGCCAGTGGAACGGTCCCGTGCCCAGCCGGAAAAACGGGATCGGCCGGCCCAGTGCGCTGCTGCCGATCGATCCCGCGGCGACGAAGGAATGCTTTCGGGTTAAAGCTTCAATATCCGCCTGCAGCCTCTTCGGCCCGTACTCCGAACCCTCGCGGCAAGTCTCTCCGACAGATTCGTCCGCCATCGCGATCCCTCCCGTTTCTTCGAGATGGTAATCATGTATGCGCGGCGAACCGGACTTATGAATGATCGGGGCGGATCGGCCGAAGAGCGAAGCGCTTCGAACTACGCCCGACCGGACAGCGAGGCGTTCTTCTCCTTCTCGATCCGGACCGTCGTCAACAGCTTGGAAGCGGAGGCGGAGGCGTTTTTACGGAACGGATTTTTGGCCGACTCGTAGAACAGGTGCGGGAAGCTCAAGTCGATCTGGACAAGCCTCATCTGCCCGCTGTTCAGCGGGTTCACTTCCGTATACCACTTGATGACGCTGTGATACAGAGCGCTGTCCCAACGCCCCTTCTCCACCATCCTCTTCAGGATCAGCTTGCGCAGATCCCGCGCCGGAAAATCGTACGTGACGCTGTCCAGGTCAAGCACCGCTCCCCCGCTGCCGCTGACCAGCACGTTGCCTTCGCTGTAATCCTGATGGCACAGGTTTCTCGGTTCGCTTGCCGACAGCCGGTCGTATCCGGAACGGGCCAGTCTGTCCTGCACTTGCTCCGCTTGACGGATCAGGCCTCCCCAGTACGGCTTCAAAACTCCGACCAGCGCGGGTTGAACCCCGGCGGTTTGCCATTCCTTCATATGAAGCTTCATCTTCTCGTACTGTCCGGGCCACTTGCCCAGCTTGGTCGACTCCCGGCAGGCGATCGGCGGACGGAAGCCGCTCGACGACCGGTGGAAGCGCGCGAGCAGCCGCACCGCCCGGCGCAAGTCGTTCGGATCGCCGAAATCCGGCTTCCGCCCCGTGATCCAGTCGAACAGAATAAACACCTGTCCGTTGTATTCCGCGTACAGCTTGCCCCGCTTCGTCTTCGTCAGGTGGGGAACGGGACCGCCGTGATCCTGGATATACTTCTGCGCCTGGATCGCGAAATGCATTTTCTCCAATCCGTAGTTCAACCGCTTTAGCACGTACGTCCGATCCCGGGTCGTCACCTTCCAGATCGCCTTCGTCTCCGTCGCCTGAACGAGCGAGACCGAACGCGGAACGATCGGAAATTCCGTCAACACCCGCTGAGCCAGCGGGAGCAGCTGCGATTGCGTCCTCATCGGTACCCGCTCCTCTGTCCAGATGCTCTTTGCACGATTTGATCCCAGCGGGCCAGCACTTGCAATTTGGAAGTTTCGGAGCGAATGTTCATCTTCAGCTTCTCGAGCGTCTTGCCTTCGTCCCACTCGAGCGCGGACCGGCGTTTGTAATACTTGCTGCAGATTCCGTAGTAGAGATGGGGGAACAGCAAGTCCGCGCGCAATACCCTGTATTCGTCCTCGCTCAGCGGATGAACGGATTGATAAGCCCGGAGCATCGTCACTGTGCGCTCGTAGTCCCAACCTTTTTTCTTCATCACCTTGTTAAAAATCTTCCGCAAATCCCGGGCCGGCAAATCGTAGGTCAGCGAGTCCATATCGATAATATACAGCCCGCGCGACGTACGGATCAGGTTGCCCGCGGCGAAGTCCTGATGGCACAGGTTCTTCTCCCGGTCGACCTTGCGAACCCAGCGGACGTAAGAGCTTCCCCGAACGACCTGCAGCGCTTCCTCGCCGTGGCGGATAAAGTCGTCCGCCGATCTCAGGAACAGCTTGGAGAAAGCCGAGCTGCTGCGCTGAGCTTGAGCTTTGAACGACTCCAAATCCTGCAGATGCCGAACGTAGGAGTCTTCCCAACTGCCGAGCAGCGACTGCTCGGCAGCTTCGCCCGAATGCCTGAAGCCGCGCGAAGCTTTATGGAACTTGCCCATCGCCGTCATGATTTCTTTCAAGTCTGACGCGGAATCGTAGCTGGGCGAGGAGCCCTGTACCGCATTGGACAGAACGTAGCACTCCCCGTCGATCTCGGCGACGTCGGAGCCTGAACGGGTTTCGATCAGCTTCGGAATCGGCGCTCCGTTGGCGCGCAAATATTGCACCGCCTGATTCAGAAACAGCTGCCGAGACTTCGCGGACGACGTTTTCTTCAGCACCTTCGTCCCCTGATCCGTCTGGACGGACCAAGCTCCCTTCTTCCCTTTCCAGGAGATCAGCGTCACTTTGCGAATTTTGATCGGATACTGCTTCAGGACTTCCGCCGGATTCCGCATCTGTTCCTCCCCTTTCGCCGCGATACCGTCGCCATTCCGTACGCTTCCTTATATACCTTCGTCAGCCTTCCTGCCACGTGACTGAACGTGAAGTCGGCTTTGACCATTTGACGCCCTTTCAGCGCCATCCTCTTCGCCTCTTCCGGATGGGAGAACATATAGTTGATCGCGTTCGCGAACGCGGTCGGACTCTGATAATCTTTCACGAGCAATCCGTTGACCCGATGATGGATCACCTCGGCATTGCCTCCCCGCTTCGTCGTCACGATCGGAATGCCGGACGCCATCGCTTCATAATGCACGCGCGCAAGAGGCTCCTGCCACTGGGAGCTGCAGACGAAGACGTCGCCCATGAGAAAATAATCCGGGATTTCGCTCGCCGGAACGAACTGAGTGAAGATGACGCGGTTGCCGTACGGCTTCGCTTCGGCATACAGCTGCCTGACGTAGTCGTTCATGGAGTTTTTGCTGAACCACTTGCCGCCGACGATGACGAGCGCCGCATTCCGGTGCTTGGCGAGCACCTGCTGAAGCGACCTGATCAAGACGTCCGGACCTTTCTTGTCGGTCAGACGGCCGACGAACAGAATGACTTTCTTCCCGGACAGGCCGTATTTTCGGCGCAGCCTCGCGCGGGTGCGGCTCCCTTCCTCCGACCAGACCGGCACGTAGCGGTTGGCGTCGAAACCGGAATAAACCGTGCGCACCTTCGATTTGGCCGAAGGATAACGCGCCGTTACCGTCGAGCCGATATAGTCGCTGACCGTCATGATTTTTTCCACGGAGCGGATCGTGCTGGCTCCTTCGGAATCGGTCAGCTTGTTGACGTCGAACATCTCGTTGTGGAGGCTGACGACGAATTTGCTGTGCGGCGCGGCAGACTTGTAATGCGGGACGTGTTTCGGACGGTTGAATACGTGTACGACGTCGTACCCTTCCCGGCTGAGCGAAGCGGCCACGTTTTCTACGTACGATTCCGCGGGAAACCGAATGTAGCGAATGCCGCTTCTTCTCTCGTACTGAGGCAAATCCGGATCGGTGATCGAATAGACCGTCACGTCGTTGTCCGCGGCCAGGAACGGAACCACGCCGTCGATCATGATCTGAATCGCTCCTCCGCGAATGGACGGAACCGGAAGCTTCTCCGTGCAGATCAATGCCAGTCTCATGGCTGCCCTCCTTCATCGTCGTTGATCATAGCGTTCCATTGCAGTCGCAGTCCGTCTTCCAAACGAACGGTCGGACGATACCCGAGCAGCTTGCGCGCTTTGGCGATATCCGCCCAAGTCGTCTTCGGCTCGCCGCGGGCAGCGCCGCCCGTCCGAATCGACGCTTTCTTCCCGGATATCCTCTCCAGCATGGCGATCGTCTCGAGCACCGTCGCCCTTTCCATTCCCCCGATGTTGATCGTCTCCCCGACGATGCCCGGCGCATCGAGCGCGGCGGCCGTCCCGGCGACGCAATCCTTCACGAACGTGAAGTCGCGGCTCTGCAGCCCGTCTCCGTTCACCTGGAGCGGCTTGCCGCGATGCAGCTGCCGGATGAATCGGTGGAAAGCCATATCTCCCCTCTGCCTCGGACCGTATACGGTAAAATAACGCAAGATGACGAAGGGGACTCCGAAGCTTTCTCCGTACACGCGGCAAAGATGCTCTCCCGTCAATTTGCTGACCCCGTAAGGAGACAGCGGCTCCGGTGGGCTGTCCTCGGCCACGCTGCCCGATTTCTGCCCGTACACGGATGACGTCGAAGAGAAAATAAGCCGCCCGGGCGGATGCTTGACGCAGGCTTCCAGCAGCCGCTGCGTTACCGCGATGTTATGGAGAACGTACTTGGAGAAATCCGCTCCCCAGCTGGAGCGGACGCCCGGCATGCCGGCCAGGTGAAAGACGGCATCCGTCTGGGGAAGAAGACTCTCCCACTCGACCTTCTGCAGCGCCGCTTCCACGAAAGCGAATCGCGGGTGAGGCAGCAGACGGCGCAAATTGCTCAGCTTCTCCGCCTTTAACCGCGGCTGCACGAATCCGTCGACGCCGGTTACCCGCAGCTCCGGATTTTCCAGCAGCTTCTCGCACAGATGGGAACCGATAAACCCTCCCGCTCCCGTTACCAGTACGTTCAGAATTGGCCACCTCCCGAGCCGATCGCTCCGATCCTTTAAATTTGACTCACCGCCTTTTGCAACAAAATATGTAAATCGCTACGAATGCACCACGTATAACTACCCATACCCTGGATATTTTTACGGGTTGCCTTTTTTTAAGCGGACAAGCTCCCTCCCCTCGGTCAAGCAATATAATATGGAAAGCAGAATTGGAGAAAAGAGGGAATCCCATGGTTGTTAAAGCGGTAATACCTGCAGCAGGCTACGGTACTCGGAACTTGCCCGTCTCCAAGGCCGTCCCCAAAGAAATGTTTCCGATCTGCGGCAAACCGGCGCTCCACTATATCGTCGATGAAGCCGTGGCGGCCGGCATACGCGAAATTCTGATCGTCGTCTCTCGAGGCAAAAACGCGATTCTCGACTACTTCGACCGGGCGCCGGAACTCGAACAGCATCTTCAGGCCCAGGGCAAGTCCGATGTCGCCGAGCAATTGGCGATGCCGGACGTTCACATCCAATACGTACGGCAGCCCGAAGCTCTCGGTCTGGGGATGGCGCTGAAGCTCGCGCAGCCGTTCGTCGGCCAAGATCCGTTCGCACTGCTGCTGCCCGACGACCTGCTTACCGACAACGCCGTCACTCTGAAAAGGATGATACGCGCTTTCAAAGTGTACAGGCGTCCCGTCATCGGAATTAAAACCGTCGAAGACGAAACCCTGCTTCGCAATTACGGAGTCATCCGCGGAACGCCGATTACGACCGGCATGACGAGAATCGAGGAAATCGTCGAAAAACCGGTAGACAAGCCCCCCTCGAATATGGCCGTCATCGGGAGGTATGTGCTTCCGGCGGAAATTTTCGCATTTATTCATAAGGATAAACGGGGCGCGGGAGGGGAAATCCAACTGACGGACGCGCTGCAGGAGTGGCTGGAGACGGCCGAGCTGTACGGAATGAATATTAAATCTCCAAGCTACGACATCAGCAAAATGGAAGATTATCTCGCTCTGCAAAACTACTATCTCAATCGCGAGGGGGGAATTCGTTAATTCGCGAATAGGGCGCGGCAAGCCGAATCCCCGGGGATTCTCGGCTTGCTCTCGCCCTGCCTTACACGCCGATATGCGGAAATTGCCATACGACGGGCGTCAGCCGGATTTGTTCGTCCAGCCATTCCCGGGCAATCTCCCTGAACTTCCAGGGGTCCCCGCTGCAGAAAAACCTGTGAATCGGCAACATGTCCTTGCCGGCAAGCTCGTTGCTCCGCTTCAGCACGTCGTAAATCTCTCTGGCGGTCTCCTCCGCCGAATTGATCAGGACGACTTCCGGTCCCATGACTCGGGAGATGCTGTCAGCCAGAAAAGGGTAGTGCGTGCAGCCGAGAATCAAACAGTCCATCTTCGAACCCCGAAGCGGGGACAACGCATCCGCGACGATCTCCAACGCGCGATCCGAGCGGAAGTTGCCGTCCTCTACCAGCGGGACGAACGCAGGACAGGCGCGGCTGACGACTTCCACCCGGGGAGACAGGCGCTTTAACGCGGCTTCGTACGCGCCGCTCCTTACCGTTCCTTCCGTGCCGATGACGCCGACGATTCCGGATCTCGTTCGCCCGAACGCCGCTCTCGCGCCGGGGTTAATGACGCCGATGACCGGAATCGCCACCCGCCGGCGAATATCCTCCAGCGCTACCGCGGTTGCCGTATTGCAGGCAATGACGATCATCTTCGGATTGAACTGAACGAGATAGTCGACGATCTCGCGCGTAAACTGCGCGACCTCTTCCGCTGCTCTGGGTCCGTAAGGAGTTCTCGCGGTGTCGCCGAAATACAAAATTTGCTCAGATGGAAGCTGACGCATCACTTCTTTGACGACGGTCAGCCCCCCCACTCCGGAGTCAAGAACAGCGATCGCTTGCTGCACAGAAACACCGCTTTCTTCATTGTTGTAGAGGTCGCTTCAGATTACATTATGAGGACGAAGACCAAATGGTTCCCTCCGCGAACGGCAAAGAGCCGCCCCGCGGGAGCGGACGGCTCGTGTGCATATGCGCGAAGGCCGACGATCTTATTACAATGCGGCCGCGCTTTCCTCTTCCTTCTCGGCGGGAGCCGCCTCGGCGTCTTCCTGGCTTCTGCGCGAACGAATATCCGTAATCAGGCCGGACGTGCGTTTCGCCAGCGACTGCACGGCGGTGCCGGCTTGACGGCCGATATCGGCCGTTTTCTCTCCGACCTTGTGCGCCGTGTCCGCGATATCGCCGCGAAGCTCGCGCCCTGATTTCGGTGCCAGCAGCAGAGCGGCGACCGCGCCCGTAACGGCTCCGGCCAACGCACCCCACAAGAACGATTTTACGACTTTCTTCTCTGCCATCTTGCTCACTCTCCCTCTGATAGATCCGCATTCGCCTCCGGGTTGCGGCGATCGGCGGCCGAGGCGCGGTCGCGGCCGAAGCGGCTCTTCCACAAGGACCATAGCATGCGCCCGAGCTCCGACAGCTCCGCTCCCTCTCCTGCCTTGCTTTCGCCGGACGCGGACTGGAACGGCGCGGACAGACAGTCGCGGTACAGCTCCGTCAAGCGCGCCGTCGTCTTGGCGGCGGCATGAACGGCTTCCCCCATCGCCCGCGCCCCCTCCGCGAGCGAAGCGAAGCCTTCCAGGCTTCTCCTGGACAGAGCAAGCGTCTCTCTGGCTTCTTCCGCCAAGCTGCCGCATTGCCGCAAGGAAACCTCCGCCTCCTTGCCGACGGCTTCCGCCGCGCGCTCAAGCCGCCTTACCGACCTCGACAGCGACGCCAACGCGAATACGATCGCCGCCGCGACAGCTACCGCCGCCGCCGCAATTCCGTAACCCGCCACCTGCCACGCCATCCGCATCCCCTCCGTCCGCCGCTTTCCCGGGCGAATGCCCATGCGGTTAATACAATATAAGTAGCAGCGGCTTGTCTTGACACAGCGGACGGGCATAAATATTCGCGCTGTCCCGCAACTCGAATACGGACATAACAAAAAAAAGCTGTCCCGCAAGAGGTCAGGGAGCAACAAATGGCATTATCGATGAACAAGAACGGGGTATGTATCTCCTTACACTGCTGATACGATCATGAAATTTGGAACGGATAAACCCGTGACAGGGTAATTTCATGACCGTATGAGGCAGGCGCTTCGCTCTCCAGGAGATACATCCCCCTTTTCTATCTCGATAATACCTGTTGCCTGACATAAGGGACAGCCTTATGCGTTTGCCGAATCCGTATTGTCTAGATCAGCTCTTTCTTCAAATAGGCCTCGACCTGGTCGGAGAAACCCATCAGCACTCTCGGAAGCTCCGGAGTAAGCGGATGAAGCTCCTTGCGCGGCCAGAGGTCGTATTCCTGCACGAGCGTCTTGCGCAGCAGCACGAGACGGCGCAGCGGCTCCGCCACTTCGGTCGTGACGACGCCTTCCTCGGAGATGATATCGATAATGTCCTCGTAGCTGCTCGCGTCTCTCATAATGAAGCCGTCGATCAGGGCATGTCCGACATCCGTCGCAATCTCCGCGGCCAGATGAAGCGCGCGCTCCTGGGCGAGTCCTTCCGTCAACGCCCCGGTCCACGACACGGTCGCGGCGGACAGCGCCTGCGCAAGCTCGGGAAGACAGGCCAGCCGACTGCGAATGTAAGTTACGTTAACGTCGTACATCGGACGTACTCCCCCTATCATTTCTTCTTGGCGCGTCCTCTGCGTTTCAGCCATACGATCATGATGACCGCGCTGATCAAAATAAGGATCGTGTACGTAGCCATCTGATACACGTCGCCCATATTGGACGGATCTTTCTCCGTCGCAAGCGTCAGCATTTGATCAGCTCTCATAATCGACCGCGACCGAAGCTTCGCGGACCTCCGTCATATGCTCGATGACCTTTTTGTGCACCGGATGCACCTGATAAGCGTTAAGCGCTTCGAGCGAATCGAACTTCGTCACCAGGGCGATATCGTAGGAACGCTCGGAATGAATCACGTCCTTGCCCACTTCCAAATGACGAAGCTCGTCGATTTTGCCTTCCATGTCGCGCAGCACTTGAGCGGTGCGTTCGACGCTCTCGGGGCTGCGGTCTTTCAGTTTGAACAATACGATATGAGTAATCATGTTTCCCATTCCTTTCTTATCATGAGGATATGTCGTCCCGCGCATACTAGGCCATAAACAGCGAAAGGGGCATGCACGCGATATGCGCTATCCCATTACCGCAATATGTACGCTTATCGGACTTGCGCTTTGCCTTTTTAACATGACCGGCTACGATCCCCACAATCTGTTCCTGATGATGTTCAGCGTGCCGATGTGGTTCGTCGAGCTGTTCACCGATCTTCACAGCGTCAGCGTATGGCTCATGTACGCGCTTACGGTGCTTAGCTGGGCCTTGATCGGATATTTGGCGGATTTCGGCGTCTCCCGAACCCGCTCCCGGGCAAGAAGCCGATCATAAGGTTGGAAAAAAGGAGCCTGACGGCTCCTTCTTCTTCTATTCGACGATCAGTTTGGAAATCATCGTGGCGTGACCTTGTCCGCACATGATCGAACAGTGCAGCTCGTAAGTGCCCGGCGTGTCGAAAGTCACTTCGGTCTCCGGATTGTCCTTGTCCAGTTCGATGCCCAATCCGACGAACTCGACGCCATGAGTGCCGAGCGTATTGGAGTATTTCACTTTGTAGTTGGTTCCGGCTTTAACTTTGTACTCCGCCTGGTCGAACTCGAAGTTCGTCGCTTTAATTCTGAGCATCTCCTGGCCTTCGGCCAAAGTTTCCTCTTTCGGTCTCTCCGGCAGCGCGGTCGCCAGCAAGTAGACCCCCATTGCGCACGCGATCGTCACCAATGCGGACATAATCCATTTGTGCATTGTCTGCTCCCCTGCTTCCTACAAAATGTCTAACTCATATTCTACCTAAAATCCGCGTTTGAACTCAAGCATTTGTCGCGTTTCTTCCCGCAAAACTTTTGACAAATTCATGAACAACTCCGCATTCGACCGAGAAAAGGCGACTAAAACCGCTCAGTCGAGGTTGCGAAAATCGCTCGGAACCTTGCGGGCGACCCCCGCATTGATCGCTTCCTGAATGACGGCGCGCCGAACGGCGGGCACGACTTTGTCGTTAAACACGCTGGGAATGATGTACTCCTCGTTCAGCTCTTCCGGCGTCACGATCGAGGCGATCGCGTGCGCGGCGGCCAGCTTCATCGACTCGCTGATCGTTCTCGCCCGGGCGTCCAGAGCGCCGCGGAAAATACCCGGGAAGGCGAGCACGTTGTTGAGCTGGTTCGGATAATCGGAACGTCCGGTCGCGAACACCCGCACGTCCGTACCGGCCTCCTCCGGCGTAATCTCCGGATCGGGATTGGCCATCGCGAACACGATCGGGTCCGAATTCATCTTTCGAACGTCTTCGTTATGTAACAGCTTGGGCCGCGACAGCCCGATAAATACATCCGCTCCCGCAATCACCTCGGACAAGCTTCCCTTCTCGTTGTCGGGATTGGTCAGCTTGGCAAACTCGTTCCAGGCTTCATTGTCGTACTGCTCGTCCTTATGAATGGCGCCGAACCTGTCGACCCCGATCAGCCGGGAGACGCCCGCGGCCAGCAGCATCCGGGAACAGGCGAAGCCCGCGGCGCCGATGCCGCAGACGACGACCTTAATGTCGGTAATGTTTTTGCCTACGATTTTCAACGCGTTGATCAAGCCCGCGAGCAGCACGACGGCCGTCCCGTGCTGGTCGTCGTGGAACACCGGAATGTCCAGCTCTTCCTTCAGCCTGCGTTCGATCTCGAAGCACCTCGGCGAGGAGATATCCTCCAGGTTGATGCCGCCGAACGTAGGCGCGATCGCCTTCACGATGGAGATGATCTCTTCCGTATCTTTCGTATTCAGGCAGATCGGAAACGCGTCCACGCCCGCCAGCTCTTTGAACAGCATCGCCTTTCCTTCCATGACGGGCATCGCCGCATGAGGCCCGATGTCGCCCAGTCCGAGCACCGCGGTCCCGTCCGATACGACCGCGACCGTATTGCGGCGGATCGTAAGCGAGTGGGACTTGTTGATATCGTCGCGAATCGCCAGACAGACGTTGGCCACTCCGGGCGTGTACACGCGGGACAGGTCGTCGCGGTTTTTGATCGGAACCTTCGAACGAACCTGGATTTTCCCTCCGAGATGCAGCAGGAACGTCCGGTCGGAGACGTTGACCAGATGAATGCCCTTCATCGCCCTGACGGCGTCCGACAGCGTGCCGATCTCGGACGGCTCGGCGACGCTGACCGTGAGATCCCGTATTTCCGTTTTCCTGCCGGGCTGAATGACGTCGATGGCGACGATATCCCCCCCTTGCTGGCCGATCAAAGACACGAGTTCGCCGAACGTCACCTTCTGCTTGTCCATCTCGACCCGAAAAATGACGCTCGTCCCGCTTTCCAGTCTCATCTTGAATCAACCTCCTGGCTAAATGGGGTTACTCATCCATTATAGCCATTCCGCCCGAAACAAAAAACGATTCGTTTAACTCGGATTTTTCGGTTCCCCGGCCCGGTCGCGCAGCACCTGAACGATGCGCTTCAGCCGGTCGGGCAGCGGAAGCCCCAAACGTCCGTAATTTTCGATGATGGACAGCAGTTCGTTGGCGATATAGAAAAATACGGCTCCGCCCATGATCAAATCCGCTCCGAGCAGGACGTCCAGCCGGTGCGTAATGATCATGACGAGCAGAATAAGCCCTTTCTTGAACAGCCCCCAGAAGCCGATGTTGCTGTTAAGCCCGCTGCCTTCCTTCAGCGCCGCCGCCACGCCGGTAATATAATCGACGGCCATCAGAACGAGCAAAAAGGTTAGAGACTCGTTCCAGATGCCGAACGAGAAAGTGACCGCCGCTCCCAGGAAGGCGCATACCGTCCCCGCGTACAGTTGCATGTACCGTTCCCCCTCAATGTTGCAGATGATAATCTAGCATATGAGCGGTGGGACAAGATTGGAACGGTGTTTTTCATGCGTACAATCTCCCGATTTTGAGAAAAGCGATTGGCGCTTACAACCAAAAAGGCTGTCCCATAAGTAAAAAGAGGCGTACTAAACGATTATCGATGGATGCAGGGTAATGGGCATCTATCTCCCTCCGTTGCTATACGCTCCTGAAACCTGAATGGGTAAACCGGTTTCAGGAGCGTATGAGGCAGTCTGCGGGAGATAGATGCCCATCCTTTTTTGCATCGATAATCTGGTACACCCTACTACTTACGGGACAACCCTTTGGTTAGCATTTATTTATTTTGCTCTAACGTTGCGGAGATTTCGTTGATGCCAGCTCTGATTTCCATTAATTGCTCAAAGATGAAGTAACGCTCTAGCTTGTCGCTGAATTCCATAATACGTTCCACGAGAGCACCTATTTTGTCATTGGACAGCCCGAGATCACTTTTGGAGAACTTTTCCAAATCCTCGAAACTCATATTCCCTTTGTAAAATACGCTGACCGTGAACTTGATCGATTTGAACGACTTGGCCACTTCCTCTTTGGTACTGCCATACTCCTCGGCCAGCCGACCCGCGGTGCGAAATTTTCGATCCGCGAACATGTCCTTAATGATCAAAAGCAATAATTTGTTAAAATCCTGAATATCCATATCGCGCAACTGCTTTGCGTCAAAGTATATATCCAGATTTTTATTAATCTGTTCAATGATCGCTTTTCTTAAAGTACCGTCGACAAGACCTTCCGATTTTAGGTAAGCTTCCGCTTCTTCTTCACTAACCGTTTTCAAGCGCTCAAACAGATCGCTCCACAGCCGCAAAAAACAATCAAGGATTTCCTTCTGTTGTTTACTTTGCATAAATTGAATGAGAAACTTGCGTCCCTTCTCAATCGATTCAAGAACATTCCTCTGCTCTTCTGAAGGCAAGCGCTCATACCAGTCGTTGACCTTGCTTACATATTTGCTCAGATCCATTTCATGATCACTCGCAATCCATAAATGATTAGAAGACGGTTCTCAAGAAAATCACCTAAATTCAACGATATCCCAGTATTCATCATCAATTCTTGAACGGGAGTATGAACCTGTGGACCTCTCGAAATCCAGTCTGTTCCTTTCGCTCTTACTCATTCTTTCGAGGAAAATCGTATCGTCTATCTTGGTGTCTTCAAGCAAAGGGCGATCCTCGCGGTTGATCTCTTGGATAGACTTTAACAGCAACTGCCCATACGGCGTCAACGCATACCATCTATATTTCCCGCTATTCTTATAGTACACGAGATTCAGGCTGCGCATTTTTTTTAATACATTGCTCATGTAACTCGTCTTAATCATCATTTTTTCAGCCAAATCGCTTTGAACGATCTCTTCGAATTCGTGTATAAGCCTCATAGCCCTCTTTTCCAATGCTGTCAACGCATTGACTTGAACGGCTATTTCGTACGGCCGGACGAGATTGTCGAGAATTTCTACGAGCGTGAACAATTTGCCCATAACAAAGCTTTGACGGTCGAAGACCGTATTTTCATCCAAGTTTGCAATCAGTTTCTGATTAATTTCCCGCAATAATCCAAACTCGCCGTTCAATAATAATTGAGAAATGTAATCTTCAATTTCGTAAAGATCGATTTCGGCTTTTTCGAAATTTTTGCTCTGTAAAGAAGCGGTCAATTTTGAATACGAAATCAGCTTAACCGTATCCATATTTCCACCTCATTTCTAACGAATAGTTCACAATCACTTCACACCCTTATTTTAGCGTAATTATTAGGGAATCACAATTTTTCATTCCGTCTTAGCGAGCATTTCCCCTATTGTCTCCACCAGTGCAGGTCTCTCCTTGCCTTGATATATTCCGTGACGGATCGGAAAATAAACGGTCGTTGTGACGCTTCCAAAAGCAGGATTATTGCATATGAAAACTGTTGTGCCCGATTTTTTGCCTAATTGTTTCATTTGAAGTTCAAATTGTCCTCCGGCAGGATTCCCGGTTAGTGCCATCACGATTAAAAGCTTCACGTCGTGATTCACTAACGTCTTCTCCACCTCGCCAATCAGTAAATCCACACAAATAATAATGGCCATATTGCCAATCGGTGTAGGAATAATCCGGAGTTTTCGCTTGATGTCTATTCTTTCAATACTGTCGCAACCGTTCAATACGGATAACTTTCCTTCGAAGCCTGTACCATTCTTCAGAATGAACGGATGTGTTTTGAATAATTTGCAACGATTCGCATTGCCCGTATAAATTTCCGAGTAGTTATAATAAAATTGACCTTCTTGGTCATCCGTTCCGCAATATTGCCCCTCTACGTGAAAGGAGCCTGGAATCACAACCATTGTCGGATCGACGTCTATTACTTGTTGAACAATACTTCTTTGAAGATCAATCGGCGCTGACAACTCAGGAAAAATAATCAAGTCGGGGCTCTTGTCCATTACCTCCGTCAAAAACGAATTGATTCGTTCTCTGTAGCCTTCGATTAGAATATCCTTCAACCGAAACAGATTCCCTTGTTCTGTCTCATAGATGTCCCATTCGAATTGATCCAGCGAAGACATTATTCCGGGAATAAAGGCAATCCTCATTTCTAATGGATTCGCCTTGTACCTTTCAATCTTTTCGCTGACCGCGCGCGAAAGCGAATGATATTCAACGGCGTAACCATGATCCCTGATCAAATAAATAGAAGTTACTTCATCCTTCAGTTCAATTTCAGGATCAAATACCATCGCTTCGTCTTCGAACAGGATATCACTTAAAGTGTTTAGGTTTTTCCTGAGCAACGTCCCTCGGAATGTCGGTTTTGGAAATACACTTTCCCTCTTCTTTGAGGAGGATTCGAGAAGTTGTCCGAAAAACTCATCCAGCACGAATAACCAATTCGTTACAGTGAGCAATAGCTCGTATTTGTCTCTGCAGCTCGCAAGGAATTGTTTTATTAAGTCCAATATATCCTGAGTATTGAAATCGGTATAAATCGAGAAGCTTTGGCAGCTCCCAACGATCGACCGTTCCAATTCCGCTCTGCATCTCTTTTTTATTTCTCGATCCAATGTCCCGTATTTATCCGGCTCCGAACGCTTTATGGAAACATAATCGGCATAGTTCGCTCCATCCAATATGAAATAAAGATGCGCAAATAAATCTGTAAGTTCTCCGAAACGAAGGCTAATATCACATGCACAATTATCGCTGCGACATTTTTTGACCAGATCACGAATATTTACCGATTGAATCTCGCTGCAAAATATTTCTTTTCCAGTAATCATTTTCTGTTCCATGAGTTCACCATCTCAAGAAGAGTTAGGCATCTTAAATATAAAAGTATTTTACCATGGAAAATATTACAATGATATTGTGATCCATTTATGTAAATTCCCAACCTCTTTCGGGACTTATCTCCCGACTGCAATATTTGTCCCGCTTACCGCAGCAAAGCCGCCGCGACCCAGCGCGACGGCTTCCTGACTCGTATGATCAATAAGCTTCGAATTCGGAAATTTGCGCCGCAGGCCAGCCCGTGTTGTCCGTGATCGTCAGCCTCACGAACTTCGCCTTCGTTCCGTCCAGCGCGATCTCTACCGCGTTGGCAGACGCCGGATCGAACGTATACGCCGCCTTGGCCAGCACGGACGCATACGATTGGCCGTCAGAGCTTACAAGCACCTCGATCTCCTGCTGCCTCGTCTCCCAGGCGTCCTGCGGAGGCAGCCGCACGATCAGCTTCGTCAACTCCCGCTCCTCGCCCAGATCAAGCGTCAGCGATTGCGGGAACTGCTTGGCCGTGCTCTCCCAGTACGTGTACGGATCTCCGTCCACCGTCAGCTCCGGCGGGAACGCGTCGGCCGTCAGCGATGTCGCCAGCGCCTTCTTCCCAAGCGCCACGTTCGTCATCGCCTTGACCTTCTCGAACGTCTCCGTCGCCTTGCTCGCCTCTGCCGAGCTTGCCAACTCGACGTAAGCGACCTTGCGCTCCTTAACGACGCCCACGTAGTCGAATTGAACGTAGTCTCCTTCTTCCCGGACGACCAGGTCGGCGACCTTCGTCCCGTTCGCCTCGTATGCGCTTGCGACCGCATGCTTCCAGCCGTCGCCCTTCTTGATCTTCAGCGTCGTATCGGAGCCGATCGGCTGGTACACCCGGATCGCGTCCTTCTCCCGCACTTCGACCAAGTGATGCTCGCCCGCGTCGAGTTCAAGCCCGTTCAGCCTCACATAGCTCCCGGCCCGTCGGCTTCCGTCGGCCGCGGCGGCCTCATATCCGCCAGGAGCCAGCTCCGTTTCCGCGTTTATCGCGTATCCGGCTTCTTTGCTCCAGTTCGCCCTCACCGCATAAGCGCCGAAGTCCGTGAGAGTCACGCCCGGAGCAACTTCCCCGAAGCTTTTCACCAGCGAATCCCCGTACTGCGACAAAATATTTTTCTGAAGAACGGCTACCGCGTCCACCCACGGGTTCGCCACCCCGTTGAAGAAGTCCGCCGCCAGATTGTAGCCCATCGCCAAGTTCCAACGCAGCATATCCGGATCGTCCGTCATCGTCTCCGCAGCCAGGTCGTGATGGTATTGCAGCACTTTGTCCCGCAGCAGCATGCCGGACATCGGATAATAGTCCGCGTAGCTGGCCGTGTTTTTGCGATAGCCGAGCAGGTCCCACAGATAGGTCGAGCCCATGAAGCCGACGGCCCCGTCCGCCAGCACGTCGGTTCCGTCCTCCATGTACAGCTTGTGGCCGACCGAGCCGACGTAATCGCGCAGCCCCTTGAAGTAGGCTGTCGACGGGTCCGTCCCTTCGGGAATCGTCGCGTTGAAAGCGTAAGGGGAATTGCGAATGCCCCATTGGTCCTCGAAAATGCCGTCGAACCCGCCCTCCAGCAGCTTCTTGTGCTCCTCCGCGATGCGGTGCCTGAAGAACGGATGGGCCGGATTGGCCACGTAGCCGCTGTGCGCTCCGTAATCTTCCTTCATAATCTGCTTGTTGTCCTTCATGATGATCAAGTCTTCCATCGTCGTTCCTTCGGGAAGCTTCGCCAGCGTCGGCGAATTGACGCCCCACCAGCTCATGTTCGTGTACGGAATGACGAGATTGCCTTTGTCCTTCGCCGCCTGCATGAACGCCGCGAACGCTTTCTGGCCGCCCCATTGCGGATCGGGCGGCATGAAATCCGGGTAGTTCTCGTCATGCCCGCCCTTCTGGAAGCCGACGAGATGGATGACGCCGTTATAGTTCATCTTGTCGATGAAATTCGTCGTCAAGTGGCTCCAGCCGCTGTCCTTGATCGCGGAAACGTCCGTCTTGTAGAACGGAAGCTCGAAGTACTTCGTCTTGTCGGCGCCCAGCTTGTCGGACAGCGACTTGTACTCCGCGATGCCGTTCAGCTCGCGGTAGCTGGCGATCGTCTTCTCGTAATCGCCGAATTCCAGCACAACCGTCGGACTGCTCCATTTCGTCCCGGCCCCGATCCATGTTTTGTAGTTATGGACGATGCCCGACTTGCCTTTGTCGTCTACCTGGTTTTTGAACCCCAGCTCCGTCATCGGCGCGATATCGCGGCTCAGGTCGTATACGGCCAGCTCCCCGCCTCCCGTGCGCAGAGCCAAATAAGAAGCGAACAGAACGCCCGGGTACTGATCCTGGAACGAATTGCTTTCCTTGAAAAAGGCGTCCCGCAGCTTAACTCCCGGCAGCATCGGCAGCAGCGCGTCCTTCACTTCGGCGGAATCGACTTTCAGCTCGTACGGGAACCGGAACGACTTGATCGCCTTCTCCGTTCGGTTGTCGACCTCCGCCCGCAGACGGATGCGGTCGTCCACGTCGAACGTCGCCGCGATCTCGACTTGAATCTGGCCGCCGTAGCTCAGCGTAAGCTCGCCCTTGCGCGAATTCCAGTCGTACGAGAAGCTGTCCGCCTTCTGACCGTTCACGGACGAGTCGTCTTCGAAGAAAGCCCACCACAGCGCGTTCTCCCGGTTGCCCATCGTCAAGACGCCGGCCGCTTCCTTGTTCTTGATATGAGCGATCGCCCCGTTGTCGGCCCGGAACGCAATCTCCGCGCCGGCGCGGCTGACGATCAGCAGTCCGTCCTTGTCCTTAAAGCCGGCCTTGGCGCCGAGCGGCGAGTACAGCAGCACGTAGGCCGCGGCCGCCAGCAGCGCGGCAAGCGCGCCGACCGATATCCATATCGTTTTCGATAGCCGAATTCGCTTCACCGAACCTGCCCTCCCGTTATGCGGATTGGCCGAGGAGCTCGTTCCTCGGATACTGTAGAGGGTTGCCCCTCGCAAACTTTCGTTCGCCCAAGGCAACCCTCTTCTCTTTCTATTCCACTTTAATGTTATCGAAGAATTGCTCTTGCACCGTCTTCGCCGCGGCGTCCAGCTGCGCTTTCAGATCCACGCCCTTCTTGGAGAACACTTCTTGAATGACGTTCGTCATCGCCGCGTAGTATTCTTGCGTGTTGAACTGCGCTTCCGGCTTGCCGTCGAGCAGCGACATCAGCTCGTCGCTGTATTGATAGACGTTGTCGTACTTCGCGTAGATGTCCTTCAGCTTCTGGCCGTATTCGGAATCTTGGCTGAAGTACTGGATGACCGGCGGCACGAAGTATTTGTTTTCCGCTTTACGGGATTGGATGTTCGCTTCCAGCGACTCCAGGCCTTTGTCCGTGAAGTAGTCGAACACGGCGTAGTGGAATGCCGCATATTGCTCTTCCGGCGTCGCGTTCGGGTTGATGACGAGGAAGTCGCCGCCGAGAACGCCCGTGTGCTTGCCGCCCGCCGTTGCCGCAGGCATCGGGTACACGACGATGTCTTCCGGTCTCAAGCCGCCTTGGTTCAAGCCTTGGTCGACCGGACCGTCCGGACCCGCGATGACCATCGCCGTTCTGCCTTGAGCGAACGCGCCTACCGCATCGCCCCATCCGAGCGCCCAGTCCGCCGGGATGACGTTCGCTTCCTTCAGCTTGCTATAGAATTCCAGCGCTTTCAGACCGGCTTCGGAATTGAATTTCGCCACGACCTTGCCGCCTTCGACCGCCTGGATCTCTCCGCCGGCTTCGAACAGGAAGTTCGTCCAGTTCCATCCGGCTTCGTTGCCTTTGCCCATCGGGGCGATGCCGGAGATGCCTTTGCCCGGATCCGCGACCCCTTGCGCCGTGCTCAGCACGTCGTCCCAAGTCCAGTTCAGCGGAGGAACAGCAACGCCTTTGTCCTCCAGCATCTTCTTGTTCACGACCGTTCCGACGACGTAGCCTTGCTGCGGAATGCCGAAGATTTTGCCGTTGATGTTGAATTGATTCAACAGAATCGGGTTCAGCTGGTCTTTCTTGTCGTACGCGTTGAACAGCTCGGTAATGTCGGCCGCCCAGCCTTTTTCCGCGAGGAATTTGCCCTCGGTCGCGTAAGTGTTGAACAGCGTCGGCGCTTCGTTCGCGCCCATCTTGATGCCGATTTCGTTCGGGTTGTATTGCCAGTCGCTCTTCACGACTTCGACGTTCGGGAACACTTCGTTAAAGCGCTTGATTCTGTCGTCTTCCAACGCGCGCTTCTCCACTTGGTCCGGAGTCGGATAGTAGATGCTGATCGTCGCTTTCAGCGTGGCGGGATCGAAGCCGCCGGAGCCGCTGCCGCTGTCCGACGGCGTGTCCGAAGGACTCGACGATTGGCTGGCCGAAGGCGATGCCGAGGAAGCGGACGGAGACGACGTATTGTTCTTGTCGTTGCCGCCGCACGCGGCCAGTACCAGACTGAACACGAGAAGACAAGCGATTACCGTTGAAATCTTGCGCATTGTGTTAATCCCCTTTTCGTTTTGGTTTTGCTTACACGCTCATCATAATGGAGGCGCAATTCTTAAAGCGATGTGTATTCCTATTTCGATCATGTGCAGATTTACGCATGCTGGAAATCGGGATTATCCTTTTACGCCCCCCATATGAAGACCTCTGACGATGTATTTCTGGAAAATCAGGAACACGATGACCGGCGGGAAAGTTATCATCGACAGGATGGCGAACCTGAGGTTCAAGTCCAGCCGTCTGACGTTGATGACGTACTTGTATATGGCCGTCGCCAGCGGGTATCGTTCATCGCTCGACAGAATGAGCGACGGCCAATACCAATCGTTCCAGGCCGACGAGAACACGAAGATCGCCAGCGTCGCGAAGATCGGAATCGACAGCGGGAACGCGATTTGGAAGTACAGGCGAGGCTCGGAAGCCCCGTCGATGCGTCCCGATTCGAACATTTCCATGTTGATGCCGTCGAAGAACGTCTTGAGCAGCAGCAGGAAGAACGCGTTGGCCCCCGCGGGCAGCCACAGCGCCCAGAACGTATTCATCAGCCCGAGATCGCGCAAGTTGACGAAGTTCGGAATGATGTACGTCGTCGGCGGAATGAACAGCGTCAGCAGGAAGAAATACTGGATGACTCTCTTGTAGGGTACGTCCATCCGCGAGAGACTGAACGCTGCGAACCCGACGACGATTACGGTCATTGCCATGTTGCCGGCGAAAATATACAGCGTATTTCTCGCAAATTGCGGCAGATTGATATAACCCCATGCCTTCTTGTAGTTCTCGAAATGCCACTCGCTGGGCAGGAACGTCGGAGGGAACGAATTGACCTCCGTATTGAGCTTGACGCCGTTGAAGAAGATGACGAGCATCGGGTACAGCATCGTGCACACCATGACGAGCACGACGAACATCATCAAGTAATAGAGCGCGCGCTTGCCCGGACTCTTCAAGTCGTAATCCGATATAATGCCTCTCTCGACCGCTTTCATGCGCTAGGCCTCCTTCCTGTTGGACATCCGGTATTGAAGTATGGCCAGCACGCTGAGCACGATGAACATCAGCACGCCGAGCGCCGAGGCCGAGCCGTAATCCTGCCTCGTGAACGCATATCGGATAACCAGCAAGGCGTAGGTCAGCGTCGCGTTGTTCGGCCCGCCGTCCAGAACCGCGTAATGCGTCTGGAAGTTCTGCGAAGTCGCGATCAACTGCAGCAGGAGCAGCAGCACGATTTGGTTTTTGATCGCCGGAAGCGTAATGTAGCGGATTCTCTGCCAGACGCCGGCGCCGTCGATCTCGGCCGCCTCGTACCAATCGCGCGGAATGCTTAGAATGGCGGCGATGTAGATGAGCAGCGCCGAGCCGAAGCTCTGCCACGTCTCCATGATGACGATGGAGATCATCGACCAGGCCTTGTCCGTCAAGAAGAGGACGGAATCGAAGCCGACTCTCGTCAGCACGGCGTTGATCGGACCTACCGGATCGTACAGCCATCTCCACAGGCCGTACAGCACGACGACCGGCACGACGTAGGGCAAATAGGCCGCGATCCGGGCGAAGCCCTGGAACTTCCTCATCTCGGAGATGGCGATGGCGAACAGGATCGGAACCCAGAAGCCGATGACCAGTCCGAGGAACATGTAGTACAGCGTATTTTTTACCGATACGAGCACGTCCGGGTCCTTCAGCACTTTGGCGTAATTGTCCCAGCCTACGAACGTATCCCCTTTGACGAAATCGATGTGGTAAAAGCTGAAGACGATTCCTTTGCCGATAGGCAGCCACAAGAACGTGAAGAAAATGCCGATCGCGGGAAGCAGGAACAGGTAGCCCCACAAATGCTTTTTCCACTTGGCGGGAGGTCGCTTGGGCGGAGCGTCCAAGGGACGGATCGGGACTGCGGTCGTTTGATTCATTAGGTCTCCCTCATTCCTTAAGCGATCGCCGCCGGAGCCTGACCAGGCTTCGGGGCTCGCGCTTAGAATATCTTATCGATAAACTTTATTGTAGGAAAAGGAACGAGGCGTGAACATGTGCGTATCTATGCGGATCATGGGCATTCTTACTTCTTCATTTCGCTGGGGCTCATTCCGAAATATTTTTTGAAAATTTTGCTGAAATGCTCGGGAGATTCGTACCCGACCCGCTCTGAAATTTCGTATCGGCGCAAGTCCGTCGTCAGAATGAGCCGCTTGCTCTCCTCCATGCGCAGCTTGATGACGTATTCCCACAGATTGGTGCCCGTATATTTCTTGAACAGGTAACTGAGATAGTTCGGGCTGACGTGGTTTCTCTGCGCCACCTCATTCAGCGTCAGTCCCTTCTGCGCGTAGTTGGCGAGCACGTACTCCTGCGCCTTCTCGACGATCAGGTTGTTCTGCGCGGCCAAGTCCTCTTCCGTCGGATCCTCGGACGGGAGCCCCCATTTGAAATCGCCGAAGAAGAACACGTGATGGTCCCGATGCTGGCGGTTCCAGACGATCGCCTTGCCTACCTGATCGTTCAGCTCGGGCAGAAATTCGTGCCCTTTCAGAATTTGACTGATGCCGACGACGCACTCGAAGCCCAAATATTTGCGAATGTTGAAGTGCAGGCTGCGCCCGATCATCTCGAGCTGATTGACTTTGTCCGAGCTGATATTGCCGTAGGCCGCCTCGTCCCATTGCACGATGATGCTGACGTCCCGGTTGGCGGAATAGAAAGAATGATGGCTCCAATCCTTGTCCAGAAGCTCGTTCACGATATTGAGCACAGCGTATTGCAGCAGCAGGACGTCCTTGTCGGCGATCGTCTTGCCTCCGCTCTCGAAATCGAGCCGGACTTTGAGCATGGCGAAGTAAGGGCCCCGAAGATCGACGCCCTGCTCCCTCGCCTGCCTCAGCAGCTCCCCCGAGGAGCCGGACTCGCTCACGAGACGGCTCAGAATGTCCATGCGCTGCGGCTGCGGCTGTTCCATGCGAAAATGCTCGCGCAAATCCGAGATCAGCTCCGCCTGATTCTGTTCGGGCCGGTCCATGTGCAGCAGCACGTGCCGGACGGAATTGAGCAGCTGCTCGCTGTTGATCGGCTTGATGAGATAGTCCCGGGCTCCGAGTCTCATCGCGAGCTGCGCATACTGGAACGTCTCGTGGGCGGAGATGACGATGACCTGCACCCAGGGCTTGACGATTTTCGCCTGCTGCATCAGCTCGATGCCGCTCATCGCGCCCATCTGGATGTCGGTCACGAGCAGGTCGATCGACTCCATTTTCAAATAATCCAAAGCTTCGTAGCCGTTGTGCGCGGTATAGATGTTCTCGATGTTCAGGCCGGAAGATTCCAGCAAATTCGCCAGCCCCCTGCAAATAAGCGGCTCGTCGTCTGCGATCAGAATGTTATACATTGGCGTTGCCTCCTCTGCCCTGATGTCGTTCTGCGGATTCGTCCTGCCGTTTCGGAATAACGGCTTCCACCTTCGTGCCTTCCGGTTGTCTCTCCTCGTAGCGCAGCCCGAACTCGCTGCCGAAATGCAGTTGAATTCTCTTATTGACGTTCTTGATTCCGTAGCCCGCTCCCGACTCCTCGTCGGAGATCAGCCGATTGATCGACGCGACGTCTACAGGCTTGTAGCCGTTGTCCTCGACAGTCAGTCGGATCAGATCGTCGTCCGAGCGGACGGAGACGACAATTTCTCCGTCCTCCCCCATATTGATCACGCCATGGATGATGGCGTTCTCGATCAGCGGCTGCAGAGTGATCTTCGGAATCAGGTAAGGCAGGGCGTCTTCCTCGACGTCCCAGCGGATCGAGAAACCGTATTCGTATCGCTTCTGCTGAAGACTCGTATAGGCCCGGGCGTGCTCCAGCTCCTCCTCGATCGAGATCAACTCCCTGCCCCGGCTTAAGCTGATCCGCATCAGCTTGGACAGTTCCTTGATCATCTCGGCGGAGTCGGCGTTGCCTTCCAGCGAGCTCTTCCAATAAATGCTTTCCAGCGTATTGTACAACAGATGCGGATTGATCTGCTGATAGAGAAGCTGCAGCTGCGATTCCTTCTGCTTGATCTCCATCGAATAATACTCGTGGATCATATCGTTGATCCGATTCGCCATATTGTGAACGGAATGAATGAGCACCCCGACCTCGTCGTTGCGCTCCCTCGACGGAGCGGACGAGAGCGGCTTGCCCGGCTCGTGGGACCTTGCGAACATCGCCAGCTTGCGCAGCGGATTCATGAGCGATCGCCAGAAATACATCATGACGATGATCGCGAACACGGAATAGACGATGGAGATCGTCTGAATGACCCGCTTCAGCGCGCTCTGCTGCTGCAGCAGCGATTGCGTCGGAATCGTATAGACGAGCTTCTGCTTCAGCGAGTATTTCGTATGGACGACGTAGATCGAATCGTCGGTCACTTCGCTGAGCGTCTCTTCCATCGCCTGGCCGGTTACCAGGCCGTCCGGAAACCGGAACGTCTCTCCCATCGTCGGGGTCGTGGCGGCCAGAATGCGGTCGGACCAGTCGGTCAAATAAAGCTCGCCGCCTTCGGGCAAGGATACGGTGCGGAACGCTTCTTCGATTTTCTTGTCCATCTTCGTCGCGACGAGCACGCCAACGACGCTTCTGCCGTTCGTGATGCTGTTGACCGCGCGAAGATACGCCAGCGTCCTCTGGTCTCCCCTCGGTCCGAAGTCGTCGATCAGCGCCAGCACGCCTTTGCCTTTCACCTCCAGCGCCGCCTCGATCCATGGCGTCTTCGTCTCGTCGGAATAGAAGAAGACCGAAGAACCGTTGTTTCTGCGGTTGATGTCCGGAATGGCCGGAGCGAACGGATAGCTGTTATTCGGATCGTAGACGAACAGGAAATAATAGATCGCTTCCCCGCCGAACAGGCCGACGGAATTGTTGCCGAGCAGCGTGTTCATGTCGCCGTACTTCACGACGCGATCGAACTCCGTATCCGTGTCTTTGCTGATCATGCTCTGCGTCACCGGGTTTTGGATGATCGTCGTCATGATGCGGCTGATCGTGTCGATATCCCGGTTGATCAGGAAGTGGTTCTGCTTGTTCAGCTCCTCGTAAGCGCTCGTGACATGCTCCTTCAAGATGTCCTCGGCTTTCGAGTTCGCGTACCAGTTCAACAAAATAACCGGACTGACCAGGATCAGGAACAGTAAAATGAGCTGCTGTCTGACGTTCATCCTCGTCAGAGGATTCGTTAACTTTAAGCGCACGGCTATCCCTCCAACGACTCTCGACAATATTATCGCACGCGATCCGTCGGTCGCGGCAGTGCAACTTCCCAACGTCGTACAAGCGCACCTAGTTTCCGTAGAATAACACATTATCAGGCTGGCGTAAGCCTTTACAATTAAGATTATGCATTCGAGTATTTCGTTTGCGGACTTAGGGCGTGTATGCAAATCCGCCCAGGCTGTCAACCCCGGAGGAGGCGTCTTCATGCGTATGCTGCGTTCGGTAGGAGCGAAATTGTTCATCCTGTTTTTTGTTTCGACGTTCCTATCCGTTCTCCTTGTCGGAATGATCTCGTATAACAAGTCCCAAGCCATTATCGAGGACAAAATGAAAACCCTCTCCCAGACGACCGTAAAAGAAGCGGGAGAGAAAATCGGCCTGATGCTCAAGCAGTTCGAGGATATGTCCCTGCAGTTTTCGACGAGCCGCGATCTGCAGCAGCAGCTGGAGGCCGTCTTCGACGAAGCCGCGGATCCCGCCGACCAGATGAGAGCGAAGATGTCGATTCAGGACACGCTCAATCAGATCGCCCGGACGAATTCGCATATCAAAGCCATCTCTTTGTTTAACTCCGCAGACGAGAACAAGACGATCTCGTCCGTCTCCACCGGTCTGATCCGGATAGACCGAAGTTCGGAATGGTACGGCAAGGTGACGGGCATGAAAGGAACGGCGCTCTGGCTGCCGATGACCGACGGCGGCTATACGGGCATGGCCAAAGGCAATCTGTTCGGGTTGTCCCGCATGATCGGCGGCTACCTCATTCTGTTCGAGATCGATGCCGCGCTGCTCTCGCAGACGCTGGAAGCGATCCGCTTCAGCGACAGCTCCAGCATGATGCTGACGGACGACGGCGGGACGATCCTGCTCTCCTCGCTGCCCGGGGAAGCCGGACAAATGTTCAATCCGGCCGCCGCGGAAGGCGATCTGCTCGTCGTCTCCGAACCGCTGAAGAGGAGCGGCTGGACGTTAACCGGCATCGCGCCGCTCAGCGAACTGGTCTCGGAGACGAAGTCGATCCGGGATCTGACGCTGCTGATGTGCGCCGCGGCCGGCGTCGCGGCGGTCGCGATCGGTTATCTGATGCTGCTGCATATCGGCAAGCCTCTGCTGCGGGTGCGAAGCATGTTAAACGAAGCCGCGGGCGGCAACCTGAGCGCAAGGCTCGGGCTGCGAAGAAGCGACGAGATTGGGGAAGTCGCGGCCAGCTTCGATACGATGATGGAGCGCATGAATCGACTGATCGACCAGACCCGGCAGTCCGCCGATCGGGTGCTGGGCACCGCGTCCGGGCTGCTGCAAGCGTCGCGCGACACGGCGACGGCTTCCGGCGAAATCTCCGCCTCCACGGAAGAGATCGCGCAGGGCTCCGCCCAGCTTGCCGCCGAAGCGGACCAATCCCATCGCATCGTCGCCTCGATGCAAGAGGACCTCGCCAGCGTCGTCGGCGCGACGAACGAGATCGGATTCGCTTCCGCGGAAGTGAAGATCGCCTGCTCCGAAGGCAACGTCTTCATGCGGGACATCGTGAGCTCCACGATGGAGTCGGAAGCTTCCATCGACAGACTCGTCAAGCGGGTTTCCAGCCTGGAAGCGAACGCGGGGGAAATGCGCAAATTCGTCGACCTCATGAACGAGATGGCCAAAAACACGAAAATCCTATCTTTGAACGCCGGCATCGAAGCGGCAAGAAGCGCCCAAGGGAGCGGCGGATTCAAAGTGATCGCCGGGGAGATGGGACGTCTGTCCGACCAGTCGCGGCTTTCCTTGACCCAGGTCGGGGAGATGGCGGAGGCGATTCGCGGCGAGATCGGACAGGCCGTCGAAGCGCTTAAGCTCGCCCTGCCGCTGCTGCAGCACCAGATTCGCTCGGTCAAGACGGCCGACGGCCTCTTCGCCAAGGTGCACGAGAAGTCGGAAGCGTTCATCGAGCGAGCCGAACGGATCAAGCAGGATGTCGCGCTGCTGGAACGCAAGCAGACGGAGCTGAGCGGCTCGATCTCGAACGTCGGCAGCTTCTCGCAGCAGGCTTCCGCCTCCTCCGAGCAGGTCGCGGCCCTTAGCGCCGGCCAGCTCGAATCGAGCCGCGAAGTCGTCGACGTCGCCAAGGAGCTGGAGACGCTGTCCGCGTCATTGCAGCATATGCTTCGCGAGTTCCGGACGAGCTGACGCTCGGCGGGAAACGGCGGAGCGGACAAGCTTTACGGAGGCTCTATCCCCTCGCACCTCATGCGGCCATTAAAAAACGCAAGCTTGAGGGAATCTCCCTCAAGCTTGCGTTTTTTCGTGCCTGCAGTCCGTTCCCTTACTCCGAATACATACGGCTGACCGCGCTCCAGCTCTGGCCCGGCTCCAGCCGGATCAATCCGGTCTGCTCCGCCGGCAAGTCGACGTTCGGCGCGTTCACCATGCCGGTCTGCGGTTCCGGACAGAAGAAGCTGCCGCTCGCCTCACCGTTATATACCATCCAATGCTTGTAGGCGTCGCCCGCCTCGTAGACGAAGCGCGCGCCCGCGCGGCGGTCATACAGCGTCATTGCGTTCATTCCATTCACATTCGCCGCTGTATAGTGATTGTCCATCGCCGCGAAGTACGGATTGCCCTTCCCGTCGCGAAGCTGCTGTTCGCCCTCGTTCAAAGGAAGCAGCTTCCCGGTCGGAAGCATCCGTTCGTTCAATTCCCAGCGTTCGCCGAAGGAGAAGCCGCACTCCAGATCTTCTGCCCGGCTTCCCGGCGCGAACGGCGCATTCACCGTCGTATGGAAGCCGAGCATGAACGGAATCGCCTTGTCGTCGTCGTTCGTCGCGTCGAACCGGAGCGACAGCCCGGCATCCGTCAGCGTAAACGTCTGCGACAGAGTGACCCGAAGCGGAAAATGCGCAAAGCCCGGTTCCTTCTCGTCGAACCGCAGCCGAACGGTCGCGAAGCTCTTCTCTTCCGAGCTGCCGTACTCGACAAGCTCCCACTTCGAGCTATAGACGAAGCCGTGAAGATGGTTGCCGGTCGACGGCTCGTTCACCGGAAACCGGTATGTACGTCCGTCAAATTCGAACGTTCCGGCATCGTAGCGGTTCGGCGGGTACAGAACCGGAATGCCGTGCACCCACGGACGTTCCACGAATCCCGCCCAAGCGTCTCCCTCGGGCTCGCGAACGAACTGGAATCCCCGGTCGTCGTCCCGGAAAGAAATCAAATTGCCGCCGATGCCCGGCAGCGCGATGGCTGAATATTTTCCGTATTTCAAAAAGACCGCTTGCTCGCTCTCGTATTGCCCCAGCTTTGCCTCATGCTGCGTCATGGCGCTTATCCCTCCGATATTGTCGTGCTGTAACGAGTATATAAGCGCCAAGCTTAAGCGTCAACTAACCGACCAGCTCATCCAATCCGCGCACAACCCGGTCCGCCGCGCCGAGAATGTCGGCGTGGCCGATTCCGACGACGCGCATCCCCGCGGCGAGCGCCGCTTGAACGCCCGCTTCGGCATCCTCGAACACGACGCAATCGGCCGGCTCCAGCCCAAGCTCCTTGCAGCCGACGACGAACACCTCCGGGTCGGGCTTGGCGCGGGACACCTTGGTCCCGTCGACGACCGCGTCGAACAGCCCCGCGATGCCTACCTTATCCAGAATAAACGCGGCGTTTTTGCTTGCCGAGCCGAGCGCGATCCGCACCCCCTGCGCCCTGAGCGCCTGCAAATATTCCTTCGCCCCCGGAAGCAGCTCGGATTCGTCCATCCGCCGAATGTACTGCAGGTATCTCTCGTTTTTCTCCTCCGCCAGCCTTAGCTTCTCTTCGTCCGTCAGCTCGACGCCTCCGACCTCCAGCACGATCTCCAGCGATCTCATCCGGCTGACGCCCTTCAGCCGCTCGTTGTCGGCTTCCGTGAATTCGAAGCCGAGCTGCTCGGCAAGCTGCTTCCAAGCGAGATAATGATACTTCGCCGTATCGACCAGCACCCCGTCCAAGTCGAACAATGCTCCTTTGAAATTATCCAGCAAGTCCGTCACCCCTCTCGGAATTCTCGCAGCGAAAAGTCAGCACGCTTCCCGGCAGCGCCGCGCGCTCTTCCTTTCCGACGCGAACATGCTGCGACGAACGGTTCGCGGCGTCGGAGCGGACGACGACTTCCGACGGCGTCACCGTAATGAGCAGACGCTGTCCCTTGACGTGCATCGGGAACGAGATCGACTCCCACCCTTGCGGAAGGGATGGCTTCACGACGATCGCGCCGCGGTGCAGCCGTACGCCGGCAAAGCCGAGCACGGCCGCCATCCAGGCGCCCCCGTTCGCGGCCGGATGCGTTCCGCCGATGTACAGCGTGCCGACGTACTGCTTCGATTCCCCGGTCAGGTCGATCGTCGCCGTCTTCATGAAGTAGCGGTACGCCCAATCCGGGGAACCGATGTCCGACGCGACGAGAGCGTAGATGCACGAGCTGAGGCTGGAGCCGTGCTCCGTCCTCGGCTCGTAATACTCCCAGTTCGCCCGCTTCACGTCCTGCGAATAGTCGTCCTTCAGCAGATGGAGCATGAGCACGACGTCCGCCTGCTTCAAAATTCGCGTCGTCGTCGCCAGCCCGCTGCCGCCGCCCAAATATTCGTTTTTGTTCAGTACTCGCGACTTTAACGTCGGCAAGTCGACATCCTCCAGCTTCGAATAGCCGTCGAACTGCTCGATCACTCCCGTCCGCGGGTCGGGGCTGGGCACGTACAGTTCGCTGTGCATTTTGCTCAGGTTGGCCAAATCCTCGGAATAGTTCAGCTTGCCGACCAACGCGCGGCAGGCTTCGGGATACTTCGATTCCAGCAGCTCCATCGTCGCCAGCGCGATTCCGATCGTCAGCTTGGCCATCGCGTTCGTGAACGCGTTGTTGCCGACCCGCTCGTGATATTCATCCGGTCCGGTAACGTCGAGCAGCTCGTAGCGTTTCTTGTCCTCTTTATAGTAGGAATACGAATAGAAGAATCGCGCGCATTCGAGAATCGCCTCCGCGCCGCCGTCCAGCAGCACGCTCTCGTCTCCGGTGTATTCGTAATACTGCCAGATGCCGTAGGCCGCGTCGGCGCTGATGTGGATTTGCTTGTCGCGGAAATACGTCCGCATCGGACGGTTCGTGAACACGTCGGTCACGTTAAACAGCGTGCAGGCGTCGTCTCCCGTCTCCTGGCTCTCCCAAGCGTAGAACGCGCCCCGATAGCCGTACTCGGCCGCTTTCCTGCGAGCGCCTTCCAGCGTATGCACGCGGTACATGACCAGATTTCTGGCGACGTCAGGCTGGCTGTACAGGAAAAACGGCAGCATAAACATCTCCGTATCCCAGAATACGGCCCCTTTATACACCTGACCGGACAGTCCGCGGGCGGGAATGGATACTTTCTCGGAATGCGTCGGCGCAATGATATGCAGTTGGTAGAGGCTGTAACGCAGCGCGAACTGGGCTTCCTCGTCCCCTTCGATCGCGACGTCCGATTCCTCCCACTTTTTCTCCCATTCCGCTTCGTGCTCCCGCAGATGGTCTTCGTAAGCCGATTCGGCCGCGCTCCGGGCCCGGCTTATCGCCTGCTCCAGAACGGATTGCCGCCCCTCCCCGTTAACCACCGCCGCGTATTTCGTGAAGGAATACGTCTCCCCCGCCTTGCACGTGAACGTCGCCCTTCTGTAGACCGACGAGCCCTCCCGTTCGATCGATTCGGCCGCCGGAGCGCTCCCCCAGCGGATGGCCTCGGCCACGCTTACCGTCTTGCGCAATTCATGCGTGATCGCCGATACGGCGACGATGCCGTCCGCCGCGAACGTTTCCCGCTCTTCCAAATGCGGTCCGTTAATGTCCCACACGTCGCCGTCGATGCCCGTAAGCACCGTGAACTCGCAATCCTCCGAGACGCGGAACTCCGCGTTCATCAGCAGCAGGTCGAGCCGCTTCATGCTGACGAAACGTCGGGAACGAATCTCGATTCGGTTGCTTGCCGGACCGGAAAACACGGTCTCCCGATGAAACGTCGCATTGCGAATATTCAGCGATTGTCGGTGCGACTCATAACTCGACGACAACAAGCCGAGCGGCTCGCCTCCGCAGCAATACCGCGTAGACAACCCGTTCGGCGCGTTCACCGGCTCCCTCCAACGGTCGCCGACTTTGTCGTACAGACCTGCCAGCGTGCAGGCCGTCAATTGCTCCTTCCCGAACTCCTCCAACGTCCCCCTGTATCCCATGGCTCCGTTGCCGAGCATGTACTTGTTTCCATTGATCGCAATCCGGTCCGGATCGAACCCGGTTTCCTCCACGATCCAACTCATAGCTGCTCCCTCGCCTTCGGCTTCGAATGTACCTTCCATTATGAAGCCGGAGGAGCGGAGCCAAAATGCGCGATCTTACCGAAATGATGTTTATTTCCATGCAGTTAGCCAGGCGACGATCGCATCGACGATCAGATCCAGGTTCGATTTCCCTTCCGCATTCAAGTAAGGAGCCCGGTCGCGAAAATAGTCCGCGTGCTTCCCGACGATCGGCACAGCGGACCGGGTTCCCGGAGCGTGCATGCTCTTCTGCCAGACGGGCAACGCCCTGCTCCTGCCCCAGCCTCCGTAGGAGCCGATGCGGGATACGAAGTCCGGCGACCTTCCGACGGCGTCCCCCCTCTTTCGTCCTTCCGCATGGATCGAGAGCACGCGATGTCTCATTCGCTCAGGAATGCGGCAGCGCGGCGAACCGACCTTGACGGCGAAGCAGGACGGACTTTCCCCGGCCGCCATCAGCATCGCCGCGGCATGGACGGCGGCGATGCCGCCTCCGCTGTGGCCGACGAGCAGCGTCGTTCCGACCTTTTCCGAATCGTCATTTTCTCCCCGTGCGCGCTTAATCGCTTCGAAGGTGCGACTGCCTCCGATCGATTTCTCCAATCCTCCGTCCTTCCTTCTCATGTCCGCGCGAATTTCCCAGATCTGGGCGAGCACGTTCCGGCTCCAATCGCCGTAAGGGTACAGAAGGCTTGACCGGATCACGACTCCAGCGTACATATCCGCTTGCCCGAGCCTCCGCTCCAGCGCCAGCCGTAAATTATCCATGAAGAGGGGAGCCGTCGCCAGCCCCGCCAGAAAATACAGTTCGATTTTATTGTCCGCGCGTCCGTTCGTAATTGTCCGCATATAAAATCCTTTCCATATCGGAAGGGTGGGTGTCCCTGAACCACTTGACGAGCAGCGGCGGATTGACGTCGCTCAGCGCGGCTACGGCCATCTTCTGATTCATCGTCACCGAGCCCTGCGCGCTTCCGATCAATTCGACCGCATACCGGTCGGCCGCCGTCTCCGCCTGCCTCGACACGTAGTTGGACAGCGGCAGCGCGGCGAAGGAGATCATCGAGACAATCATGAGCGCCAGCGGCAGCGCGTTCATGTCCGACAGCGACCGAATGCCCCAGCGAGTGCCTCGGTTGCGGATCGCCACCCGGTAAATCCAGCCCCCGACGGCAAGCAGCACGAATGAGGAACCGACCGCGCCCACCGCGCTCCATTCCAGATGATGCATGACGTAGTGTCCCATTTCGTGCGCCATGATCAGCAAAATTTCCGGCTCGTCCAGCCGCTGCAGCGTCGTATCCCACAGCACGATTCGCAGCGAGGAGCCGATGCCGTTGACGTACGCGTTCAAAGCATTCGTTTTCTCCGACATATCGACCTCGTATACGCGATGCGCGGGAATGTCCGCCTTCTCGGCAAGCTCCAAAATGGCCGCCTCCAGCTTAGGATCGGACAGCCGGGTAAAATCGCTGTACAGCGGATCGATCACAACCGGCTGCACGTACATCATGAATAAGGTGAACGGGACGGACAACAGCCACAGCTTCAGCCACCATCTCCCTCCCCTGGAGACGATCCAGAACGCCACGGCGGATACGACCAGCATCGTCGCGCAGCCGATCCCGAACGCGATCAGCTTGTCTCTGAGCCACCCCGACACCGGCTGCGTCGAGATGCCGTAAGCCTTCGACAGATTGTAGCCGATGACCCTCAGTGGAAAATAAAGCAGGTAAGCCGTCGCCTGAATCATCAGCACATAGAGGGGAAAGCGTATGTATATCGGAAGTCCGCGATCTTCAAGCTTGACTCTCCAACGGCGCGCAAGTCCGCTGGCCAGCATCATGAAATAGATCAGCCATTCCCACGGGCCGCTCATGAAGAAAATCCAGTTGCGGGCCGCATTCAGCCATTCGCTGTTCCGAAGCTGGTTCGAAGTAAAAAAAGTCGCAGGATCGGCGGCCGTGGCCCGATACGCTTCCGGCACCTGATTCGGCATCGTATACCAGGCGTAGAGAGCGACCGCTATCGCGTAACCGATAAAGAGCAGCGAGTACTTCAAAAACGTGGAATGTCTGCGAAAGCTCATCGTATCCCTCCTCATCCAACCGCTTATCGCTCCGATTACGATTGTCTTTCCATAATTATAACATTTCCAGCGGCTGGATAACCGCTCCCACGGGCAGATCCGAGACGGCCGCGGTCCGACCGTCTCGCGCTCGATGCTTATTTGGCGTGCTTGGAATCCAGCAGCTTCTTGTTATGCAGCACGTGAGGGTCCTGCGGCCGGTACTTTCGCGCTTCTTCGTTATGGCGGTAGGAAGAATCCATGTCCCCCATATAATAGTAACAAACGCACAGTTGCAGATGAGGATACCACGTGCGATAGGCCGGATAGCTGAAGCTCCACTGATCGTTGTTTTCCGGAACGGCTAGAGCCAGTTCGTACCAATAGGCTGCCGTCTTGTACGCTTTGCGGCGCTTGAAATGATCCCCGACCCGGCTTAGCGCCTCCGCCCTGGGAGCGTCGAACGCGAACGATTTGAACAGAGCCGCGAGCTCGTTGTCCTGATCGTTCAAATTGCGGTAACAGTCGGCCATATTGATGCAAGCGTAAATTTTGTCCTCGACCCAACCCGTTTTCAGCGCGATGTTTTTTTTGTAGCTCTCGATCGCTTCTTCATAATGGCGATTATCTCTCAACTCGTTCCCGTAGTAAAAATAATCCCTCGCGGTAAACGCGTCTCCCCGCTCCAGCTTCATTTTGTAGATGTTCAGGTTTCTGCTTACGGAATGTTTGATTTTGCGATGAGTGACCGCGATGTCGGAATTGACGATCCGTCCCGCGACCTCCAGGTAATTGTGGCAGTCTCCCCTCCATTGGAAGTTGCGGGACCGCTTGATCAGCCGATTGCGGCGGTACCTGAGCGTAACGTTGCCGAAGCTGTCCTCTCCCGCGTTGTAGAACATGGACACGGAATCGACCGCCGGGTCCAGCTCTGCTTTCAACTGCTTGAATTTGGCGCGGTCTTCGTCGAGAATCACGTCGTCGGCGTCCAGGTAGAGGATGTAATCCTTGGTCGCATGCGAGAATGAGGCGCCGCGGGCTTCCGCGAAGTTGCCGGTCCATTGGTGGAAAAAGACCCGATCCGTGTATCGGCGCGCAATGGCAACCGTCTGATCGGTCGACCCGGTATCCACGATGTTGATCTCGTCAACCAAGTCACTCACGGAATCGAGGCAGCGCGCCAGTACAGCTTCCTCGTTCTTGACAATCATGCACAAGCTGATGGATACCATGGATCGAATCTCTCCTTTGTTGTTCCCGTAAAGGTGTATCTGCAAAAAAGAGCAGAAGCGTCCATCCTTACGGATGAACGCCCGGCTCGTGGTGCCGTTAGACGAAGCGGATAACGTTCAGGTTGATTTCGGAGGCTTGAACGAGAATCGGATCTTCCGCCGTGTCGATATAGGACAGCCTGATTTCATAGTTCGTAAGTCCGGTCGTAGGCGCTGTGTCCACGTATGTGTAGGCCAGCGGTACAAAATACTGCGTTGCTTCGATCAAGCCGAGCTGATTGTACGTGAAGGTTTGAATTGTACCCCCTTCGCGGCGAAGTTCGACCGTCAAGTTGAAATCGGTAGGCTCTGCATCGGTAGTTATCGTTACTTCAAATGCATAGTCGATCTTAAGAAGGTCTCCCGCAGTCACGGGGATATCAATTACCGTCAATATGGTCTGCGGCGTTTCATCCGGTATAGTTGTCGGACCGATTTCATGATTAAAGTACAGCGCCGGTTGAGGCCCTGTCGGGCCAGTCGGACCTCTTGGTCCCGTTTCGCCTGTTTCACCGGTTTCTCCGGTCGGGCCTCTCGGTCCAGTTTCGCCAGTTTCGCCAGTTTCGCCGGTCGGACCTCTTGGTCCTGTTTCGCCTGTTGGACCTCTTGGTCCCGTTTCACCGATTTCACCGGTTTCGCCGGTCGGACCTCTCGGGCCTGTTTCGCCTGTTGGACCTGTTGCTCCCGTTGGGCCTGGATCTCCTGTTGGGCCAGTTGCTCCTGTTGGACCTGGATCTCCCGTTGGACCGGTCGCTCCCGTTGGACCTGGATCGCCTGTTGGGCCAGTTGCTCCGGTTGGACCTGGATCACCTGTTGGACCGGTCGCTCCCGTTGGACCTGGATCACCTGTCGGACCGGTTGCCCCCGTTGGACCTGGATCGCCTGTTGGGCCAGTCGCTCCGGTTGGACCTGGATCACCTGTTGGGCCAGTCGCTCCCGTTGGACCTGGATCGCCTGTTGGACCTGTTGCTCCCGTCGGGCCTGGATCTCCGGTTGGGCCAGTTGCTCCCGTCGGGCCTGGATCGCCTGTCGGACCGGTTGCCCCCGTTGGACCTGGATCACCTGTCGGACCGGTTGCCCCCGTCGGGCCTGGATCTCCGGTTGGGCCAGTTGCTCCTGTTGGACCTGGATCTCCTGTTGGACCTGTTGCTCCCGTCGGGCCTGGATCTCCGGTTGGGCCAGTTGCTCCCGTCGGGCCTGGATCGCCTGTCGGACCGGTTGCCCCCGTTGGACCTGGATCACCTGTCGGACCTGGATCTCCTGTTGGGCCAGTTGCTCCCGTCGGGCCTGGATCACCTGTTGGACCGGTTGCTCCCGTTGGACCTGCATCGCCCGTCGGACCGGTCGCTCCCGTCGGGCCTAGATCGCCTGTTGGGCCAGTCGCTCCGGTTGGACCTGGATCACCTGTTGGGCCAGTCGCTCCCGTTGGACCTGGATCGCCTGTTGGACCTGTTGCTCCCGTCGGGCCTGGATCTCCGGTTGGGCCAGTTGCTCCCGTCGGGCCTGGATCGCCTGTCGGACCGGTTGCCCCCGTTGGACCTGGATCACCTGTCGGACCGGTTGCCCCCGTCGGGCCTGGATCACCTGTTGGTCCGGTTGCTCCCGTCGGGCCTGGATCTCCTGTTGGGCCAGTCGCTCCTGTTGGGCCTGGATCGCCTGTCGGACCGGTTGCCCCCGTCGGGCCTGGATCGCCTGTCGGACCGGTTGCCCCCGTCGGGCCTGGATCACCTGTTGGTCCGGTTGCCCCCGTTGGACCTGGATCACCTGTCGGACCGGTTGCCCCAGTCGGGCCTGGATCTCCGGTTGGACCTGTTGCTCCCGTCGGGCCTGGATCTCCTGTTGGGCCAGTTGCTCCTGTTGCTCCGGTTGGACCTGTCGGGCCAGTCACGCCTGCTCCCGTCGGACCTGTAGCTCCTGTAGCCCCTGTTGCTCCGCTTGCTCCTGTCGGGCCTGTCGGACCAGTCACGCCTGCCCCCGTCGGTCCCGTAGCTCCCGTTGCTCCGGTTGCGCCTGTTGGACCTGTCGGGCCAGTCACGCCTGCTCCCGTCGGACCTGTAGCTCCTGTTGCTCCGGTAGCGCCCGTTGGACCTGTCGGGCCAGTCACGCCTGCTCCCGTTGGACCCGTAGCTCCTGTAGCCCCTGTTGCACCGGTTGCGCCTGTTGGACCTGCCGGGCCAGTCACGCCTGCTCCTGTCGGTCCCGTGACTCCCGTTGCTCCTGTTGCTCCCGTTACACCGGTTGCTCCTGTCGGGCCTGTAGCTCCTGTAGCTCCTGTAGCCCCTGTTGCACCGGTTGCGCCTGTCGGACCGGTCGGGCCAGTGACGCCTGCTCCCGTCGGACCTGTCGGACCGGTCGGTCCAGTGACACCTGCTCCCGTCGGGCCTGTAGCTCCTGTTGCGCCGGTTGCGCCTGTTGGACCTGTCGGGCCTGTCGGACCAGTCACGCCTGCTCCCGTCGGGCCCGTAGCTCCTGTTGCGCCGGTTGCGCCTGTTGGACCTGTCGGTCCAGTCACGCCTGCTCCCGTCGGACCTGTAGCTCCTGTTGCTCCCGTTGCTCCGGTAGCGCCCGTTGGACCTGTCGGGCCAGTCACGCCTGCTCCCGTCGGACCTGTAGCTCCTGTTGCTCCCGTTGCTCCGGTAGCGCCCGTTGGACCTGTCGGGCCAGTCACGCCTGCTCCCGTCGGACCTGTAGCTCCTGTTGCTCCCGTTGCTCCGGTAGCGCCCGTTGGACCTGTCGGGCCAGTCACGCCTGCTCCCGTTGGACCCGTAGCTCCTGTAGCCCCTGTTGCACCGGTTGCGCCTGTCGGACCTGTCGGACCAGTCACACCCGCTCCCGTCGGACCTGTAGCTCCTGTTGCACCGGTTGCGCCTGTTGGACCTGCCGGGCCTGTCGGGCCAGTCACGCCTGCTCCCGTCGGACCTGTAGCTCCTGTTGCTCCTGTTGCTCCTGTTGCTCCGGTAGCGCCCGTTGGACCTGTCGGGCCAGTCACGCCTGCTCCCGTCGGACCTGTAGCTCCTGTAGCCCCTGTTGCACCGGTTGCGCCTGTCGGGCCAGTCACGCCTGCTCCCGTCGGACCTGTAGCTCCTGTAGCCCCTGTTGCTCCGGTTGCGCCCGTCGGACCTGTCGGCCCCGTCGGTCCGCTTCCATCCGCGCCGGAGGCCGCCGCCAGCAGTGCCACGTCGTCTACGAACAAATCCGCGGTACCCGCAATCGGAAACGTCTGTATGGCAACGAGCGCTTGGGTGCCTCCGACCGGGACCGGAGCGGTCGTCTCGTAGATTTCCACCCAATCGCTTCCGCTTAAGCTCGTAATGCTATGCGGCACATAAGAAAACAGACCCGTTCCTATGAAGTTCAACGAATCATCGTAGTAGTTTATCCCAACTACCGCAATAGCGCCCACAGCGCCCGCTGTTCTGGAGAAAGCGGCATAAAATTCGAAAGTCTCTCCTTCCGAGACGGGAACGAATTGAAAGATTTGCGACAATGACGCTCCTCCGGCCAATCTCGCAGAGAAGAAGTCCAGGTGGCTTCTATCGCTCGTTACGACCGCTCCCACTCCGGTCCACGGGCCCAGCGCCCCCGACTCAAAACCGCCGTTGACGATTCGGTTCTCAATAGACAATGGATTCTCACCACCTTTGCGCCAATTCGACTTCGGACAAGTCCGGTGCGGCAATCGCCGCTCCGGGCATCTCCGAGAGGACTTGTCACGAAATCTAGTACAACTTATTAAAACTAGGGTTTGCCCGTTCTTTTATCCGCCTTTATTGGAGCGGATTTTTGCGGCCAAGCCCGATATTTCCGCCTCCGACACGATAAATGTGCGCTCCGTCCATTCCCGCCGTCGCATTCCTCGTGTCTACGACGCTACGCGAGACCGATACGATTCTCTCTATCGGCAGACCGGTATGATCCGCCATCACGACGACGCAATCCGCCTCCCGAAGCAATTGATCCGACAGTTCCGAACTGTCGAGCCGTCGTTCTCTAATCCGAATAGAGGCCACATGCGGATCGTGATAAACGACGGGAACCCCCTCTTCCAGTAACCGTCGGATCAGCTTGATCGCCGAGGATTCGCGAACATCGCCTACATCTTTTTTATAGGACACCCCGTAGATCACGACCAGAGACGGCCTACCTCCCGCTGCGTCAAGGATTCTGTCCAACAAGTAATCGACCATGGCGTGATTCAGCTTTTCCGCCAATTCGATGAACCCGCTCTTCACTCCGAATCCGCGAGCCCTCCATTGCAAATACAGCGGATCTACCGGAATACAGTGGCCGCCCGCACCGGGACCGGGATAAAACGCCGCATAACCGAACGATTTCGTCTTCGCCGCCTCGATAGCTTCCCACAGATCGATCCCCATCGCATCGCACAGCATGGCCATTTCGTTCATGAATGAAATATTGATCAAGCGATACGTGTTTTCGAGCAGTTTGGTCATCTCGGCAACTTCGGGCGAAGACACCTTCACGATTTGGCCGAACACTTGAGCGTACAGCGCCTCCGTCTTCCCCAGGCACGCCGGGGTCAAACCGCTGACGACCTTCGGTATGTCCCTCACCTTAAACGTTTGGTTTCCAGGGTCGATTCTCTCGGGAGAATACCCGACATGGAAGTCGTACCCGGCTCTAAGTCCGCTTTCCCGCTCCAGAGTCGGGACCATCTCCTCGGCCGTCGTTCCCGGATAGGTCGAGCTTTCCAGAACGACCAGTTGCCCCGGACGAAGCCGCTTTCCCGTCTCCTCGACAGCCGCGCGAAGATAGCTCATATCCGGTGTCTGCCGATCCGATAAGGGCGTAGGTACGCATAAAATGATCGCGTCGGCTTCTGCAGTGGCTCCGTAATCGGGAACCGCCCGAAACCGACCTGTCGCCGTTACCGCGATCAGTTCGTCGTCCGTCAAATCCTTTACGTAACTTCTTCCTTCCTTTAAATTGGATATTTTGCTTTCGTCCAAATCCACTCCCGTAACCGAAAAGCCCTGCTCTGCGAACAAAACGGCCAGCGGCAATCCGACGTATCCTAGACCGATAATTTGCACGTTGCGTTGTTCAGGTCCGAAACAGGGACGCTTCCGTACATTCGTCATCCGTTCTCCCTCCTTCCCGCGATCGGCCTTCCCGGGTTTCCGACGAACGTACAGCCCGGGGGGACATCGCGCGTAATGACCGCCCCCGCCCCGACGACGGCTTTCTCCCCGATCCGGACGCCCGGAAGCAGAGTTGCATTGTTGCCGATTTTAGCCCTGCGCCCGACTATCGGCCCTTGATGGACGAAGCTTCCGCTTCCCATATATTTGTCGTTGGAAGTCGAGCAGCAGGGGCCGATGAACGCCTCGTCCTCGATGAGCATATTGCTTGTAATATAGGAAGAAGTCTGAATCGTGACGAATCGGCCGATGATCGTATGCGGCTCGACGATGACGTTCCTTCCGACAATGCTGCTCTCTCCGACTTCGACAAGTTCGCGGATGCCAGCCAAGTCTCCCACCAGCACGTCCGCGCCCAAGGTAACCCCGAGATAGATCACGCAGTTGCTGCCGATTGACGACCCGTCCCCGATAATGAGCGGAGGCAGCCGTTCCGGCGGCTTAAGCACCTTTTTCTTATTGCCCGACGGCCTCTTGCCGAGTACCGTCAAATCTCCAATCACAACTCCGTTTCCGATCGACGTTCCGCTTCGAACGATCGTTCCGTATCCTATCGTGACGTGATCTCCGATCGTTACGCCGGACTCTATCACGGCATTCCGACCGACGACGACATTGCTGCCCAATCTAGCGGACGGATCTATCTCCATTCTCTCATCCTCCTGCTCTACCGTCGTACAAAGCGCTGCTGCGCGGATCGTCACTTTACATGATTTATGCAAGTCCAATCCGAATTGCTAGTGTGGTCGCGGAAGCAGGATGAATCCGTGATGCATAACTTGTACGATAAATCCAGAAGCAGGGAGCGCATGCGCATGATCGAATTAATGCCGGTAGCCCGGCAGTTTCGCTTGCTCAAAAGCGAGATTCTCGCAAAAATCTCCAACACGATAGAAGAAGGCAAATACATTCTAGGTCCCCAAGTCAAACAACTCGAAAGCCGGATCGCCGAATGGACCGGCGCCAGACATGCGGTCGCCGTGGCGAACGGAACGGACGCCCTCGTCCTGACCCTTGACGCTTGCGGAATCGGACCCGGCGACGAGGTCATTACGACCCCCTATACCTTCTTCGCCACCTCCGAAGCGATCTCGAGAGTCGGCGCGATTCCGGTATTCGTCGACATCGACCGCTTCTGGAACCTCGATGCGGAGCAAGTCGAACAGGCGATCACGTCCCGGACCAAAGCGATACTGCCCGTCCATCTGTTCGGCCAACCCGCCCGCATGGATGCCATCCGGGAGATTGCCGACCGCCGCGGGCTTCTCGTTATCGAGGATGCTTGCCAGGCTTTCGGAGCCAGATTCGTCGGCAAGCCTGTCGGTACGCTGGGCAAAGCGGGATGCTTCTCCTTTTTTCCAACCAAAAATCTCGGCACCCTCGGGGATGGAGGGCTTATTGTCACATCCGACGCCGCGCTGGCTGATAGGGTGCGCGAATTGCGGCAACACGGCAGTTCCAAGCGTTATTATCATGACGCGATCGGCTACAACAGCCGGTTGGATGAGCTTCATGCCGCCGTTCTGCTGGTCATGCTCGAAAAAATCGACGAGTGGAACGAAAAGAGACGAAAGATCGCGCAAATCTACGAGGAACGGCTCGCTCCGCTCAGACCGTTCATCGAGCTTCCGGTAACGGAGGACGGGAGACTGCACGCCTACAATGTCTACTGCGTGACCAGTCCGCATCGGGACTTCCTTCGAGAAGAACTTCTGGCGAGAAATATACAGACCGGGATCTACTATCCTCGCCCTTTGCATCTGCAACGCGCTTACCATTCTCTCGGATACAAGCCCGGGGACTTCCCCGTTGCAGAGCGGCTATCCGCGGAAGCGCTGGCGCTTCCGATAGGCCCTCTGCTTACAGAACAAGAGCAAAATCAGATTGTCTCCGCGCTGCGCGACGTGGCGGAAAGGATGTGACGGCATTGGTTCGCTTTGGTCTGATCGGTTGCGGAAGCATCGCGGCCAAACACATCGATTCGATCTCCGCCTGCGGGCAGGCGGAGCTGGTCGCGCTGGCCGATCCCGCAACAGACAGAATGGATCTGCTCGCCGGGCAATACGCTCAAGCCCGCTCCGTTCCGCCCTCTTCTGTCGCCCTGTATGCGAACCCGCGCGTGCTGCTTCAAGACGCTCGGGTAGATGCGGTCGTCATCGCCGTCCCTTCGTTCATGCACGCGCCCTGGACGATGTCCTCGCTTCGCGCCGGCAAGCATGTTCTGCTCGAGAAGCCGATCGCCCTGAACCTGCGCGATGCCGACGCCATTGCCGATCTGTCCGTTCGATACGGACTGCGCGTGCAGGTATGCCATCAACTTCGGTACCGTCCGCTGCTGCGGCTCGCAAAAAGCTGGATCGATCAAGGAGCGCTCGGGAAATTGCGGTCTGGATCGGTCTCGATCCTGTTGAACCGTTCGCGCGATTATTTCGCCGCGTCCGGCTGGAGAGGAACGTGGGAGAAAGACGGGGGAATGCTGCTTAACCAAGGCGTTCATCTTATCGATCTACTGCTCTGGCTAATGAACGAACGGGTCGAATCGGTGTACGGCGCGATCGGCTGGGGATCGTCCGCCGTGGAGACGGAGGAGACCGCGGCCGCCGTCATCCGGTTCGCAGGAGGCGCTATTGGGTCGGTCGAAGTGACGACGCTGTGCAAGCCGAACAACCTCGAGCAGTCGCTCACCTTGGTCGGAGACCGGGGAACGATCCGTATCGGGGGCGCCAAACTAACGGATGTTTATCGCTGGCATTCCGACGATCTCCCCGACCCCATGCTCCCGACCGCCGACATTAATGAGCATGCCTTGATGTATGAGCATTTTATCGCCGCTCTTCTCGGCGCGTCGCCGGATTCCGATGCCGACGTTTTGCCGCTCGAGGCCAGAACGTCGCTGGAAGTCGCCTTTGCGGTGTACGAATCGGCCCGGACAAACGAGCCTTTGCGCTTGCCGCTCGCTTCATTCGATACGAGCCGGATGGCCGGGACGAAGCCGAACGCGCAAGGAGAGCGATATCGATGAACGCATACCGACAAGTGTGGATGACCGGTTACTCTGGATTTCTCGGAAGCAATTTGTGGAACAAGCGGCTGCGGGAAGCCGCGGACAACCGAGCTTCGCTGCTCATAGGCCGCTCGCCTGCGCCCGATCGCAGCTGGCCGCAGATCCCTATGGACTTATCGCTTTCCGTGCCGTGCCGTTTTCCGTCCGCGCCTCGATCCGGCCGCATCCTGCTCGTTCACTTCGCTGCCCGGCTGCCGGGTGCCGATGAGCCGGATTTCGCGCGAATCGAGCGAAACGAGAAACGTTTTCTGGAAGATTGCGCGGCCCAAGGCGTGACGGATATCGTCTATGCTTCCACGGGAGCCGTGTACGGCTATCGGGAGCATAGCGTCTCGGAACACGATTCTCTCGACCCCGGAGAGGGGTATGCGGCTTATAAGCGCAGCATCGAGAGCTTTATTATGCGGCTGTGGCCTGAACGCTGTCTGATTCTGCGCTACTTTTTCCCTTACGGCCCTGGACAGATAACGCCTCGCCTCCTCCCGGACCTGATCAAGAAAATCGCGGCCCGACAACCGGTCTCCGTGTCGGGGACCGCGGCCGGCCTTCTCTTTAATCCCGTCTACCTCGATGACGCGACCGAAGCCGCCTGGTGGCTTATCCGCAACGAGGCGAAAGGCGTATTCAACGTTGCTGGACGTCAGGCTTTGACCTTCAAGGAAATGGCTTGTGCCGTGTCGAAGCGTCTATCCGTTCAGCCCCTGCTCTCATTCACGAACGACAAGGATCGCAAGCTGGTCGCCTCGACCGGCAAGCTGCTGAGTATGAACCGGCATCTTCTCGTTTCGTCGCTCGAACAGTCGCTGGATCTTACCGTCTCTGCCTATCTACACGCCGGCCTCCAACGGCGGCCCGGAGGAGGAAACGAATGATGAACACGACCAACGCCTTGACCGGCCGGCATCTATTCATTACCGGAGGGGCCGGCTTTATCGGATCTGCCGTCATCGGCAGGCTGATCGAGCATAACCAAGTGACGGTGTTCGATAATTTCGCCAGAGACTCGCTTAGCCGCAAGGCGTTCAGCCGGCATCCGAACTTGCGCATCGTGCACGGGGACGTGCTCGACGCCGCCGCGGTGAAGAAGGCTATCCGGGATGCCGATTATGTCGTTCATGCCGCCGGAATCGCGGGCATCGACACCGTCACTCGCAATCCGGTTCGGACAATGCGAGTGAATATGATCGGGTCGGCCAACGTGCTCGAAGCTGCCGCCTCGCTTGGGAAATGCCGCCGGATCGTCTGCTTCAGCTCGAGCGAAGTGTTCGGCCCGCGCGCTTTTCGCTCCGGCGAAACGGCAAGCGCCGTTCTCGGCGCCGTAGGCGAGCCCCGATGGACCTACGCGGTCAGCAAGCTGGCCGAAGAGCATCTTGCCTTCGCCTACTTCAAGGAATTCGGCCTGCCTACAGTGACGGTACGCCCGTTTAACGTATACGGCCCCGGACAAGTCGGCGAGGGCGCCGTCAAAACGATCGTGCAGCAGGCGCTTGCCAACCGGCCGATCGACATCCACGGAAACGGAACGCAAATTCGCGCTTGGTGTTACGTCGACGACATGGTGGACGCCGTCCTGCTCTGCCTGACCCGAGACGAAGCGATCGGAGAGTCGTTCAACATCGGCAACGAACGGGCCGTCGCGACCATTCGCGGATTGGCCGAAACCGTCGTTCGCCTCCTCGACTCCGGTTCGGTCATTCGATTCGCGGAAAGGAAAACGTCGGACATCGACCTCCGCATTCCGAAAGTCGACAAAGCGCGCTCCCTGCTCGGCTTCGAAGCGCGCATCGATCTGGAGGAAGGCATTCGCCGGACCGCCGAGGGCTACGCGGCGGAAGCACCCGGCATCTGACCATCCGAGCACCGCAAAGGAGCCGTTCCGCAGCTTGCCGGGACGGCTCCTCGTCATGATCAACCTATTAACCGTTCGATGTCCGCGTTGATTTCTTCTATTGCGGGATGATAGTCTCCCGCGTCCTCCGATGCCCGGCACAGCCTGAAATAATGGCGCATTCTCTCGGCGAGCGGCCGAAGGCAATCCGCCTTCTCCCGGTGGCCTAGATGACGCGTAAACCCGTTCGAATAGTATGAGCGGACCATAGCCCCGTATGTCCGGCCGATCTCGAAGTTCTTGAACGCTTCCTGCCCGTTCCGCTCGATTCGCTCTCTTGGCGCGCCAGGCAGATACGTTGCTGCGGGAAAATGATGAACGAGATATTCCATCACGACGATTAAAGATGAGATTCGCTTGCGGATATCGAAGGTGATGCTGCCCCGATGTCTGCGATAGCAAAGAACCGGCTTATCGACCAACTGGACGTTCCAGCCTCTCTTGAGGTTGATCAGGCAATTGAGCGTATCTCCCGCGTTCGGATTGTCCGGGTCGCTGACCCATTCCGCTTGCCCGTCGCGATAGTAAGACCGCTTGAACAGCCCGACCATCGGAATGACGCCGGAGCCCATTCTCCGGTAGATGCTCCTCACCGCTTCATCCGGAGCATACGCCCGGTAAGTCCATTGCCCGGTACGGTTCCCTTGCTCGTCGACGATCAGAAAGTGACCGTACGCGTAATCCAGGTCGTCCCGTTGGCGAAAGCACGCCATGTAATCCTCCAGCACCCCGTCATGGGGCAAATAATCGTCCGCGCTCAGAAGGAGGACGTATTGTCCCGAAGCTTCCCGGAAAATATCGCGGATCGCCGCATCGGACAAGCCGACGTTGCGTTCCCGGCGAATCACTCGAGTCGAAGGATCCAGCGTCCGGTATTGCTCGAGAATAGACACGGAATCGTCCGTAGAATGATCGTCGACGACAAGAATCTCTTTGTTCGGATAGTTTTGACAGATGACGGACTGCAGGCATTCGCCAAGAAAGCGGCCATAGTTGTAGTTAATGATGCCGATCGTGATCTTCGGCGCAGCCGCATCGACTTGCGGATAAGCCGGTCGCAGCAGCCCGCTAATCAACTCCCCGATCTTGCGAACGTTCCCCGCAAATGAATAACGGCTCTCCACGAACGAGCGATATTGCTCCGAATCGTACTCGTCCTCCGTCACCTTGTCGACCAACTCGCCGATCGTGTTCCATATCCACGCATCCGCATATACTTTTTTCGCCCCGTAGAACTGATGAACAAGCGGCTTGACTCCCGCGGCCATCGCTTCCATGATCGACATATGCTGACTCTCCAGCGGGCTCGTGGAAATAATGTAATGTTTGTCGCGCAAATAGGTGTTCAGATCCATCTGCCAGCCGTCGAATCGGACGCTCCCCGTCAACCCCATCTCCTCGATCATCTGATCGAAATAAAGCTTGTAACGCATATCCTGATACTTGCCGGCAATGAACAGCCTGTATCTGGAATCGCGGTCGTAAACCGCTTTGAAGGCATGCAGAAGCAGCATCGGACCTTTCTTGTAATTGATGTATCCGACGTACGCGATATTGAACCCTTTGGCGCGCTGCACGAGCGGGTATCGTTCCATCATGACCCCGTTCGGAATGACGGCGGTCTTCTCCTTCGGCAAAGCCGGCAGTTGACCCAGCACGTATTCTCGTATCGGTTCCCCGACGAAGACGAGCCGATCGACCGTTTTCCAGTTTACCTGATGGATATAGCTCGTGAACATTTCGTAGCTGTGCAGTCGGCACACGACGCGGCGATAGGATGCGACCGGCAATCGACTGGCGTGCGCGATCAGATCGTCGCACCACTCGAACCAGCAGACGTCCGCCCACTCCATGGCTTGCCCGATATCGTCGGTGCGTCGAATGACGAACTTACGGGTCTCGTACTCTCGTGAGAAATGGTCGATAATCGGCTGCAGGAAAGCGTCCAGACCGGGTTTTACGAAAAAGGCGATTTTAGCGCGAATGGGAATAACCCCCTATCTATCGGCTGTAGGCTGACAAGCTTCCGATAGTATATGAGACTATTCCCATTCCCGATTGTGTCGCAGCGGAAGGCTTACGCCAAATCCTGATCCGAAACGTCTGGCAGATAGCTTCGACTTAGGAAGAAGCAGAACGAGCGCTTTGCTGACGCACAAGGCGTGCGGTTTCCTCCACCCGCTCCTCCAGATAAGCATTTCCCGGACAAGCCGCGCTGGCTTTGAAATAATGTTCGAATGCGGTGTCGTACTCCATCAACTGCGCATAACAGTTGCCTAGATGCATGTGCGGCAGCCACGTCCGCGACACCTCGTTGCGGATCGCCCAGCGATTTTCCGGAATCGGCGCGTCCAGCGCTTCCTTGTACCAGTAAATCGCCTGAGCGTAACGTCCCTGCTCCATAAAATAATAACCGAGACGACAGCACGACTCCGGACGAGGGGTATCGTATTGAAAAGCCTGGAACGTCGCCAGCAGCTCCTTGTCGCGGTCGCCCAGATGGTAGTAGCAGTCGGCCTGCCTGATGCAGACGAAGATGTGCTCTTCCCCTTTCGTCGAGGGCAAGCTCCGGAATTTTGAGTAGATTTCGTGAGCCTCCGCATACCGGCGATGCTGATGCAATTCCATCCCGTAGTGCAACAGGTCGCGGGCGCCCATCGTCCCCCCGCTTTCCAATAACTTGGCGTAAATACGAAGATTGCGGCCCGAATCGGATCCTTCCTTCAGCTTGCCGTGCGTCACGACAATGTCGCCGTCTATACAAGCGCCGCTTATGATCAGATCCTCATGGACAACGCCTTCCCAACGGATATCCCGTGACCGCTTGACGAGGCGTGCTCGACGAACCGCCAGCGTTACATTTCCGGCACTGTCGAAATCGCAATGATACAGCATGGATACGGCATCCACGTTCGGATCGAGCGACTTCTTAAGCTGCAGCAGCGCTAGCCGGTCCTTCTCTAGCAGTCGATCGTCGGCATCCAACCAGAGAATGTGGGATTGCGTCGCATAAGCGAAGGATGCGTTCCTGGCCGCCGCGAAATCCTCGATCCAATCGAAATGATACACCGCATCTGTCCAACGTCTGGCAATCTCCACCGTCCGGTCCGTCGACCCCGTATCGACAATGACAATCTCATCGACCGCATCTCGAACCGATTCCAGGCAACGCTCCAGCACAGCTTCCTCGTTTTTTACAATCATGCACAGGCTGATCGTGATCAAGGCGGCTCTCCTCTCAGTGGGCTATCGCCCTCTTCGTTTACGGATTTATCGTAATTGCTCTCGGAGTTGCTCCTACAGTAATTGTTGCGATGACGGTGTCGGTATATCCGTCAATGACGGATACATTATTCGAGACCCTGTTATTGACGTACACTCTGCCCGTGGCAGGACTGACCGCTGCACCGGATGGACCGTCTCCCACAGTTATAGTTGCGATGACATTATTCGTAGTGCCGTCAATGACGCTGACATTATCCATAAAATCATTGGCGACGTATACGCGATTCAGCAACGGATTCACGGCAACTCCCAGAGGTCCGCTCCCTACTGTTACGGTCGCGATAACGGCGTTCGATACACCATCGATGACAGATACATTTGCAGACACATAGTTCGTTACATAAATTAAATTGAAGACCGGATGGACTGCAGCGGAAACGGGAGTCGAACCTACTGATACGGTTGCGGTAATCGTATCGGTAAACCCATCAAGAATGGAAACATTGTTAACTGTGGCATTCGCGACATACACGCGGCCTGTCGCCGCATTAACCGCCACCCCCATAGGATTCGTCCCAACCGTTACCGTCGCGATCACCGTGTTGCTCAAGGCGTCAATAACGGAAACGTCGTGAATACCGCCTCTTACAACATAGACCCGATTCAGCAAGGGGTTGACAGCCACACCTCCCGGGATATTGCCGACAATAATCGTTGTCGCCACTGAGTCGGTGTTTCCCGATATAAGCGACACACTGGCATCAAATTCATTGCTTACGTAGATGCCGTTCGTAGACGGATTAACGGCAATTCCTTCGGGAAAGCCCCCGATCGTAACCGTAGCCGCTACCGTATTCGTATCTCCGTCAATCACAGATACACTTCCGCCAATCCGATTCGCCACATAAATCCGATTTACAAGAGACGGGATAACCGGCCCAGCCGATCCTGTTGGTCCCGTCGGCCCGGCCGGGCCTGTTGCACCGGTTGCCCCCGTTGGACCCAGCGCTCCAGTCGGGCCTGTTGCACCGGTTGCTCCTGTCGGTCCAGTTGGACCGAAGACAGAACACTCCACAATCGCGACCATCGCAACGTCATCCACGAACAAATCCGCAGTCCCTGCAATCGGAAAAGTTTGAATAGCTACCAACGCCTGCGTCCCTCCGGCAGGAACAGGAGCAGTCGTCTGATAGATTTCCACCCAATCGCTGCCTTCAAGGCTGGTAATGCTGTGCGGGACGTACGAGAATAACCCGGTTCCCAGGAAATTCAACGAATCATCGTAATAGTTCAACCCGATCACCGCAATAACACCGATCGGCCCCGCCGTTCTGGAAAACGCTGCTTGAATCTCAAAACTCTCGCCTTCGGAAACCGGAACAAACTGATAGATTTGCGACAAAGCATCTCCACCAGTTAATCTCGCCGTGTAGAAGTCTAGATGACTTCTTTCATCCGTTACCGTCGCCCCTGTCCCGAGCCAAGGTCCCAACGAACCCGTTTCAAATCCGCCGTTTATAATTCGATTTTCAATAGACAATGGTGTCTCACCGTCCTTTAGTCACAACATCCGCTGCATCTGATTCTGACAAGCTTACGATAGTATATGGAAACTCCCCCTTCCCGGGTTGTATCATTGCGGATCGTGCCCACGCAAAAAAACCGGACCGCCCTTCATTTCTGAAGGAAGATCCGGCTCGACATAGGAGAACCGTTTCATATTCATTTGACTGTCAAAAAAACAACTTAAATTGCGCTGTCTCTCGTTACACCAACTCGTTCCTTCTGCGCAGATAGACGTACAGAACGATGCAGCTTGCGGAGCACAGCAGCGCCAGCAGGGCGATGAAGCCGTAGCCGGCTTGCAGTCCGAGAGTTAAGCTTTCCTTGGCCTCCATGCCGGCTCCGAACAGCTTCCGGGCTCCGTCGATAATGACGCCGATCAGCAGATTGCCGATGACGCACGCGATTCCCATCAGCGTCACGGTGAACGTAATCGCCGTTTCGGTGCCGCGGGGATAACGCTTGGCGAGAATGGCCATCACCGTCGGGTAGATCGGCGCGATGCCGATGCCGGCGACCGCGAACAGAATCGCGCCCGGCTCGCCGATCACAATAGCCGCGAGACTGCAAAGTCCGGAGAATGCCGACATGAGAATAATGGACAGCGTATACCCGATTTTGTCCGTTATTGGCCCGAGGAACAACCTCGCTCCCATGAAGAAGACGAAAAAGATCGACAGCATCCGGGAGGCGGCCCCGGTAGACCAATCGTACGCCTTCTCCAAGTAATTGACCAGCCAGCCGCCGACCGCCAGCTCGGAGACGACTCCCAGCGACAAGACGAGCACGATCAGCCAAGCGACCGGATCTTTGCTGACGTTCTTAAGCGTCAGGCGTTCGCCCGGCTCCTCCCCGTCGTCGCCGGGAAACTTGGCCATCAGCGAAGGAAGGATCGGCAGCAGCGACAGGGACAGCATGATCAGGTACATCCCCCGCCAGCCCAACTCGCCCCCGAACACATTCCATCCCATCATGGAAGCGGCAACGATCGGAGCGACCGCCGAGCTAAGCCCGTAGAAGAAGTGGGAGAGGTTCATCATTGCTCCCGTGTTTTTGGTGAAAATGCGGGCCGCCATGATCGCCAGACCGATCTCCAGCATGCCGTTGCCGATGTACATGAGAAAATAAGACGCCGACAGATGAACGTAGTTCGCGGACACATACATGAGTACGCCGGATACAGCCATCGAGGCGAATGCGATGATTCCCGTCCGCTTGATGCCGATTCTGCCCGACAGCGCGCCCGTGAACGAGCAGGCGACCAAGTAGCCGAGCGAATTGAAGGCCAGCAGCATGCCAAGCTGCGTTTCGTTTAAGCTGAAGTCGACTTGCATCCTCGGGATGGCCGGGCCTTTCACGTTCTCGGAAAAGCCGAAGACGAGAAAGCCTCCGAACACAACGAGCAGCAGCATCCAATAATTTCTTTTCATGTTGTTCGTCTTCAAGTCGAAGTTCCTCCGCGGGCCTCAAGTGCAGTCGAATGCGCCTTGGCATCCCGAATCGTAGCCGCCGCGTACACGATCAGCGCCGCCCAGATCAAGGTGAAGCTGATCAGCGTCACATGGCTGACCGTCTCTTCGAAGACGGTCACGCTCAGAATCAACGTCAGCGTAGGACCGATATATTGAATGAAGCCGAGCAGCGACAGCGGCAGCTTCTTGGCCGCCTTGGCGAACAGCAGCAACGGCAGCGCCGTGGCGGCTCCGGCAAGCAGCAACAGCACGAGCGAGGACGCGGGAAGCGTCCAGGCGGTGGCCGTATGCGACGCGCCGAGATAGCTCCAGTAGATGAGCGCCGCGGGAACGACGACCGCGGTTTCCGTCATCAGGCCGAGCGAAGAGTCGATCGTCACCCTCTTCTTGACGAGACCGTAGAGGCCGAAGCTGAGCGCCAAGGTGAGGGAGACCCAAGGCACGCTGCCGTAGTCGATCGTAACGAGGACGACGCCGGCTCCCGCCAGCGCGATCGCCAGCCATTGCCCTCCCGTCGGCTTCTCCCGCAGAAATCCGATCGCCAGAGCTACGTTGATCAGCGGCGTCAAATAATACCCGAGACTCGTCTCGACGACATGGCCGTTGTTGACCGCCCAGATGAAGACGAGCCAGTTGACCGTAATCAGCAAGCTGCTCGCGATAAGAGGCAGCAGCGTCGCGCGGTTTCTCAGCAGTCCGGCCAGTTCTCTCCAGCGCCGCTGCAGCGAGATCAATCCGGCCACGAAAATAAACGACCAGATGATTCTGTGCGACAAAATCTCTCCGGCCGGCATCGTTTCGAATTCCTTCCAATAAAGGGGCAGCAGTCCCCAAATCATATAAGCGAATATCGCGTTAAACAGTCCGCTTCTCATGATGCCTCGCTCCATTCCGTTCATTAAAACATGAAGGGAATTATATCACTAATCGGGCGGACTGAATATGAAAAAATCAGGCAAAACCAAGAGGCGGCGAGGTCTTATTCCGACCCGACCGCCTGTCTCTTTTTCCGACCGTTCAGAACGGCCCTTCTGACGCCCCAGACGACCCCGGCGACGACCGCAGCCGCAATCGCGAGCTTCCACGAATGATGCTCGATCGCGTGCAGCACGCCCTCCCATTGCGGACCGAAGACGTGACCCATGCCGACGAATAAGGCGCACCAGAACAGCGCCCCGCCGTAAGCGTACGCCGCGAACGTCCGAAACGACGAACCGATAATTCCGGCGAAATAGCCGGTCACATGTCTGACCCCAGGAATGAAATAGCCGATAAAGACGAGCAGGTTGCCGTACTTTTGATACCATTTCTTCGTCTTCTCCAGCTTGGACGGGCTGAGCAGCACCCACTTGCCATACTTCTCGACGAACGGCATTCCCGCCTTCAAGCCGATAAAATACGTGATCGTCATGCCGATCGTCGTACCGGCGAAAGCCCACGCGAACGCCTTCCACCCGTTCAAAATGCCCGCATAAGACAGATAGCCGGCATACAGCATCGTCGTCTCCCCGGGAAAAGGCAACGCGATGAATTCCAGCAGCAATCCCAGGAACAGCACCTCGTACCCGTACTGGTCGAACAGTTTCTCGATATTAAAGCTCATCGTTTCTCTCGTCCTTTTCTCTTTAGCGCTGCCCTCCTATTATACCTAATTTTAATAGAAAAGACGCCCATCCCGAGTCGGGGGCGTCTTAAGCCTGCCGAAAGGCGCGTTTCCTGTTTCTTCTGTCCTTTAGAGCCGTACCGGCGCCTATGACGTACAGCGCAAGCCGGAGTGCCGCCAGCGACAGCAGAACGGCCCCGTCCCAGAACGGGCCGTCCAGGGAACCTCTCGTCACTTGGCCGATGGCCTGCGTGATCGCGTAGTATCCCGCTGGAATGCTGTAGACGATGAACAGGCACGCCACCGTTCCGATTCCGGCGAAATACGCGGCGGCGAACCACCGGCCTGCCGTCCGTTCGCTGCGGGGCAAGCTCGCCCATCCGGCGCGCGCCGCTTCGTCCCTCTTCCACAGCTTGCGGAGAAACAGCCTGCCGCTTCCGGCGAGATCCGCGGAATGAGCGGCGTTGCCGATTACGTAATACACGTCCGTGCGAAGAAAGACCATGAACTGGGAGAGCAGCCCGAGCAGGAGCAGCAGCGCGACCAATCTCGCCATCGCATGGGCGAAGCCGCCCTCCGGCAAAACGTTCTGAGCCAGCATGGCCGCCAGCAGCACCGCGCTATCCCAAGCCATTCCCGCCAGATACGGGAAATACCGCGCGTTCTTCTCCTTTCCCCACAGCCCGGTCATATCGGTCTCCGCCACGACGAACACGAACCGGATATTCAACCTCATCCGGGCGCTGACTCCCGCGCCGTAGGCGGCCAGCAAGTGGGCGCATTCGTGAAGGAAGATCAGCAGGCAGGCCGTCGCCGAGACGAGCAGCGAATTTGTGCCGATCACGGGCAGAACGAACATATCCCGGTAGCTGGGAAACAGATCCGGATCGTTCAGCACCATTCCGATCAATGCCGCAAGCGCGAGCAGATACGCCCATTTCGCATGGGAGCGGAACAGCGCCGCGCCGATTCTGGTCGCCAGAAGCTCCCTCTTCCTGGGCCGCGGACGATCCGCATCGTGACTGCTCCGTCCCAGCAAGCCGAGCTCCGCCAGGTCGGACGCGAAATCCGCCACGTCCAGATCGAGGCCCTTCTCCTCCGCGATTCGCCGCTTGATCTCCGCGACTGTCCTCGTTCCGTCGGCCAGCTCGACGACGAATACAGCCGGCCCGGGCACCCGGATAAACCTGGGAATGCCCGGGTCGCCTATCGTATAATGCTCTCCGTCCCGCTGGACGGTCAGATGAGACAGATCGATCACTTCGTTCTCGTCCGCCTTCGGCATCCCTTATCCCTCCTTATCCGGCCGGAACGCCGGATTCTGCCAAGGCGAACAGCTTCTCCATCGGTACGGGCTCCGGGCCTTCCGGCGGCCTTCCCCGTCCGCAGCTCGGACAATCGTCCGCCTTCGGAATGTTCCGATGGGAGACGCTCATCCCTTGAAAATCGATCAGTCCGAACGGCATCGGGAACGGCTCCCCATAGCCCGTCAGCCGCTTGGCGATCTCGGAAGCGATCAGCGACGTAATGACGGCGACGTTCGGAGCGAAGCCGGGATTGCCGAAATCGGCGTCCGGCTCCGCCCGGTTCCACTTGCGCTTCGTCGTCTCCAGCAGCTCCGGCTCCGTGCGCATGATGTGCAGCAACCGGCAGTCGGTGCAGCCGCTCTCTGTCGGATCAACTCGATAATAGAAGCCGAGCTTGTTGCCGATCGACACGTAATAAGCGGGAATATTCAAATGCAGGCAAGCGGAATTGACGTATCGCGATCCGAGCAAGGGAGGCGTATCGATCGCTCCGACCACGAAATCCGCTCCGGATATCGCCTGCAGCAGCGAGGCCGCGCTGTCGACCTTGAGCTGCACGGCTTCCACACGGATATCCCCGTTAAGCTCCTCCAGACGGCGCTTCAGCGCGACCGTCTTATACTCTCCGACGTCCTTCTCCGTATAGAAAAATTGCCGGTTCAAATTGTTCAGTTCGACCCGGTCGCAGTCGACGCCGACAATCGTGCCGACGCCCATCGCCGCCAGCCATGCCGCGATGACGCTGCCTCCGCCGAGCCCGACGACCGCAACCTTGGCGTTCTTCAGCTTGACCTGACAGTCGTATCGGCTGTTCGTCAAGCTCTCGTGCAGAGAGAAGTAGGTCAAATTGTTTTTGTACCGGACCAACTCCCGCTCCGTAAGGGCCGACGGCTCGGTCGACTCGGCTTCGAGCAGCCGGTGCCTGTCGAGCAGTGCGACCGCGTCCTCCGTGTCCCCGAGCGTCAGGCCCGCCTCTTGGGACAGCTCGGCGATCGTCCGGGTTCCGTCGAGCAGCCGGACGAAGGCATGAACGGTCCCTTCGGGATCGGGAATTTCCAGCGACGCCCGTTCCATCTTGAACCGAATGACTCCGTCCCCGAGGCTCATCACGTGCCGGCAATACGGTTTCAATTTTGGCTTCATACTCGGTATGCTCCGCCTCCTGGTTAAGGGAAAGGCCGTACGCATGCGTACGGCCCCGCCGTTCATCGATTAAGCTCTGAAGTCGAGCAGTTCCGGGTCCGCATGGATCGCGGTCGGCGTCAGGTTTTCCACTTCGCGGATGACGATTTTCATTGCATTCACCTCCTCTTCACATCTCGGATTATAGGTCCGCCGGCGTGATCCGGGGAGGATGAAAATCAATCACCCCCAGGTCGGGAGCTTGTCGCGAATGCTCCTCATCTGCGTCTTGATCGTGTTCTCGGACTTGAACAGCCGGTCGGCGATCTGCCTTTTGCTGAAGCCTTTGCATTTCAGCCGGTAGACTTCCCTCTCCATCGGAGTCAGCGTCATCAGCTGCAATTCCTCGCGCACGATTTCAGCGGCATCCGGATGGATCGCCGATCGATTCGCATACGCATCCCGGATCGCCTTGGCGATGTCGCCGGTCTTCGACCGGTCCAGAGCGTTCACCGCACCGTTCAGAAAACCGTTCAAAATCGCCTCCCGGTCGGCGTTCGACACGAGCATGATCGTCTTCAGCCTGACCCTTCTCCTGATCCCCATCTCGCGCACGGCGCGCGCGCGTTGCTCCTCTCCGGCGGACACTCCCGCGTCCACCAGCACGATGTCCACCGCTTCGTCATTGACCTCCTTTATTGCTTCTTCCACCGTCGGGGCCGTCCCGATCACCTCGATATCCGACTCTCTCTCCAACTCCTCCGTCAGCTTCCGCCGCCATTGCCGATCCTCTTCCGCCAACGCCACCAGCAGAACTCTGATTTTCCGCAACGCATTTCCCTCCAATCCGTTGTCGGCTCTATCATAAATCAGTCCAATAATTTCCAACAAGTGACAAAAGGTCATCATTTGCTTCGGCAAGTCATATGACCTTTCTGAGGGGCCAGTCCGGTTGAAGCTTCCTTAAAACAAAGGTGTGCGCTTTATCCGTCCGAAATCCTCCAAAGCGCATACCGTCTCGTGTCGAATAAACTGCAAAAATGTCGAAAATGCCGGCAGACCGACGGAAGGGCGCCAGTGACGGTCATATATGACCCGTCAGGCTTGGCGATCAGATGCACGCACGACTTGTGCACGACCGTTTTTCCCCTCTCTCGGACAAAGACCCCAGAACGGCAAAAGCTCCGAACGGCAACAGACCGCGAATCGTCGCGTCCCTTTGCCATTAGGAGCTTTCTCTCGTCCGTCATTCCAAACGCCGCATCCAGTCTGCCATGTCGCTGCCGTTTTGACAATTCGGGACATGACGGTTGTGAAACCGGCTTGCAGTCGGAATCACTTGACGGCCGCGACTGTCCCGCCCGTCATCTCCACGAGTTGGGCCGGCGTCAGTTGGAACACGGCCTTCGGATGTCCCGCGGCGGCCCATAGCGTATCGAATTGCAGCAAGTCCTCGTCGATAATCGTCACGAGCGGCTCCGCATGCCCGATCGGCGCGACTCCGCCGATGACGAAGCCGGTTCGCCCGCGCACGAAGTCGGCGTCCGCCTTCTCCAGCTTGTCGCCGATCTCGGCTGCGAGCTTTTTCTCGTTCACGCGGTTGGTACCGCTGGCAACGACGAGCAAAGGCGCATCGGCCCGCTTGCGCCGGAAGACGATCGACTTGGCGATCTGCGCCGTGTCGCAGCCGATCGCGTCCGCCGCTTCCTGGGCGGTGCGAGTGCTGTCCGGCAGCTCCACTACCCGATTATCGTAACCCGACTCCGCCAACAACTCCTGAATGCGCTGCGCGCTTTCTTTTAACGGCATATCGTTTCCTCCAGTTCCATGCGGGAATGCTTCTATTCCTTGGCGTTGTCCAGCAAGATCGCGTTGACGGCGTTCAGGAACGCGTTGGCGCTCGCCTTCACGATATCGGTGTCCATCGCCCGGCCCGTGTACGTCTTGCCCTCGCAGGAGACGCGAAGGTTCACCCGTCCGACCGCCTCCTTGCCTCTGGACAGGCTGCTGATCTTATAATCGTTCAGCTCGACTTCCAAGCCGACGAGCGACTTGATGACGCCGTACAGCGCATCGATCGGGCCGTCTCCGACCGCGCTGCCCTTGACGATCTCCGCTCCTCGCTTCAATTGCACCGAAGCGGTCGGGAACGTATCGTTGCTGACGACCTGGAACGAATCGAGCGCGTACAGCTGCATCTCTCCGTTGTCGGCTTCGCGATGATCCGCCACCAGATAGAAGACGTCGTGGTCGTACACTTCCTTCTTCGCGTCGGCGAGCGCCAGGAACTTCGCGAACAGCGCTTCGAACGCCTCGCCTTCTCCCGGATCGAAGCCCATCTTCTCGACCGCGTTGCGGAACGCGTGGCGGCCGGACCTCGCGGTCAGAATCATCTCCATCTTCTCCGCGCCCACGTCCTCGGGAGACATAATCTCGTAGACGTTCTTATCCTTGAGCAAGCCGTCCTGGTGAATGCCGGAGGAATGCGCGAACGCGTTCTCGCCGGTGATCGCCTTGTTGACCTGCACGTCCAATCCCGTCAGATGGCTGACGAGACGGGAAGACTTGAGCAGTTCCTGCGTCCGGATGTCCGTGTAACCGCCGTAGAAGCTTTCCCGGACTTTAAGCGCCATGACGACCTCCTCCAGGGAAGTGTTGCCCGCGCGTTCGCCCAGGCCGTTGATCGTTACCTCGATTTTGTCGGCGCCGTTGCGGATCGCGCTCAGCGTGTTCGCCGTCGCCATCCCCAGGTCGTTATGGCAGTGAACGCTCAAGACGACGCGGTCGTCCAGGTTTTTGAGCCGATCGTTCAGCTTGCGGATCAACTCGCCGTATTCTTCGGGAACCGCGAAGCCGACCGTGTCGGGCACGTTGATCATCGTCGCCCCCGCCTTGACGACCGCTTCGATCGTCGACCACAAATACTCGAAGTCGGAGCGCGACGCGTCCTCCGTCGAATACTGCACGTTCGGCAGCAGCGTCTTCGCGTATTTCACCGCATCGACGCCCATCTGCAGCACCGCGTCCTTCGAGCGGTTGAACTTCTTCTCGACGTGTACGTTCGACGTGCCGAGCACGATATGGATAAGCGGATTTTGCGCCAGCTTGATGCTCTCGTAGACGGCGTCGATATCCTTCTGCACCGCTCGGGCGAGCGCCGTAATCGATACGGAATCGCCCACGGCGCGTACGATTTCCTGCACCGCATGAAAATCCCCCTGCGAAGACGCCGGGAACCCGGCCTCGATGATATCGACGTTCAGCCGCTTGAGCTGCTTGGCGATTTCCAGCTTCTGATATACGTTCAATTTGGCGCCCGGCACCTGTTCTCCGTCGCGCAAAGTCGTGTCCAGTACGATAATTTTTCTGCTCATATTCGTTTCCTCCCGTAAGTCGGTATTCGCGATCTATGTGAAGCGAGGCTGGACGGACCCGGAATCCGACCAACAAAAAAAACCCGTCTCTGCTATAGAGACGAGGTTGAACTCGCGGTACCACTCTAATTCGTTTTCCGCCTGCGGAAAACAATCTTGTTCGATGGCCATCACCATCTATCCCTGTAACGGTGGAATTCCGTCTTACCCTACGTTGTCGGGCAAGCTGTTCATAGACGAGTTCGGAATGGACGACGCTGCCGTTTCGCACCAACCAACGGCTCTCTGAAAGGTCATTTCATTCGTACTATTTCTAATCGCAACATTTGAGTATTGAAGTTATTGGCTATTATAGGCTGACAGACCGGAGATGTCAACACCGTTATTCTGCCGAATTTTAAAACTAAGCCTCTTTCGTCGCCGGCTTCTCGCGTCTTCTTCCGGAATGCGCTCCGGACCGAAACTGCACGGGCGTCACTCCGGCCCACTTCTTGAAGGCGTTCTGGAACGCGCTCGGCTCTGAATAATGCAGCAGATAGGCGATCTCCGACACCGAATGCTCCGAACGGCTCAAGTAGCCCTTGGCCAGCTCCATCCGTACGCTCGCGCACAGCCCGTTGAAGGAGGCGTTCTCCTCCTTGAGCTTCGCCTGCAGCGTTCTCGTGCTCATCCCGAAATGCAAGGCGGTCTGCCGCAGCGTCGGGAAGGCGACGGGCAGTCGCTGCATCAGCCATTGGAAGACGCCGTCCGACAATGTCTTGCCTCGCATCAGCCGCTCCATCGTCTCGACGGCGATCGCTTCGAACGACGACCTCAAGCGAGCGTCGGAGTATAAGATCGGGGCGTTCAGCACCTCCCTGTCCATTCGGAAAAACGTTTCCGCGCCGCCGAAGCGCGGCTCGATTCCGAAGACGGACACATAGGGAGCGACGTCGTACGACGCATCATGCGAAAAATGAAGCTCATGCAGCGGAACCGATCGATTAGCGAATTTGCATATAAGCTGGTAAAGCGAGCTCGCCATGTCCTCCATGCAGTGCCGGGACATCCGCGTCGCCGGATTCAGGGGGTACAAGCGAATCACAGCGTTCCGCCCTTCGTTCTCCCACGCGAGATTAAATCCGCTGCACAAAATAACGTTAAATCTCCGATAAGCGTCCAACGCATCCGCAATCGTCTCCGAGTGCATCATCACGTACCCGAGAATGCCCATATCGGCCACGTCGGTCATCTGCCCCTGGTTCAGACCGAAATAATCGTCGTCCGTGTACGCCGCGGCGGCGTTCATCAGCCGTTCCAGTTCCCGAGCGGAAATTCTCGCTTCCGGGTCCCGCAGCAGCGCCCCGTCGAAAGCCGCAGACTCGCAAAACCGCTCCGTATCGAAGCCTTTGCGAACGAGCGTCTTCATAATCGGATACACCATCGTCACGGCCATTCCCTGTTCGTTCACGCGCCGACCTCCCTTGCGCGATTCAGCAGATTTCCTGCGCGTCGCATCATAGGCGACTCGCGCGGTTCGTCGTATGCTGAATACAGTTCTTACCCGCTATCCTAACACAAATACAGGGAAAAAGAATCCTGCGAAGGTTTCCCTTCCCGATATGGAGGTCATCGCCATGAGCAAAAAAATTCTCGTCATTACCGGCCACCCGAACCCCGAAAGCTTCTGTTCCGCCCTGTCCCAAGCGTATGCCGAAGGCGCTTCCGGCTCACGGGCCAGCGTGCGGCTGATCGATCTCGGCCGAATTTCGTTCGATCAGAACCTGAGGCACGGTTATCGCCGAAGAACCGAGCTCGAGCCCGAGCTCGTCGAAGCCCAGGAAGCGATCCGCTGGGCCGATCACCTCGTCTTCGTCTATCCGACTTGGTGGGGCGCGATGCCGGCCGTCCTGAAGGGCTTCTTCGACCGCGTGTTCCTTCCCGGCTTCGCCTTCAAGTACAGGGAAAATTCCCCACTATGGGATAAGCTGCTCACGGGCAAAACGGCGCGCCTCATCGTCACGATGGACACGCCGTCCTGGTACAACCGTTTTATCTACAGACGGGCCGGACACGGCATCATGAAGCGCAACATCCTGCAGTTTTGCGGCATCAAGCCGGTTCGCGTGACCGAGATCACCCCGATCAAAGACTCCACCGACGCGCAGCGGGCGAAATGGCTGGAGCAAGCGAGAAAACTCGGCGCGGCCCAGGCCTAGACAAAGCGTTCCAAAAGTAAAATACGATTTCGCTCGAAGCCGGCGCAGTAGATTTACGGTCGAGACATTGGCCACTGTACTGTTCTAACCCGATATTCGGCATGCAGCCTCGTTGTACCATCGTTTGCTGCTGCAGCCCGACTGAGCAAGCTTATAGCACCGATATGCCACCGTTTGCTGCTGTAACCCGACCGAGCAAGCTTATAGCACCGATGTACCACAGTTTGCTGCTGCAGCCCGACTGAGCAAGCTTATAGCACCGATGTACCACAGTTTGCTGCTGCAGCCCGACTGAGCAAGCTTATAGCACCGATGTACCACAGTTTGCTGCTGCAGCCCGACTAAGCAAGCTTATAGCACCGATGTACCACAGTTTGCTGCTGTAACCCGACTCAATCGGCTTAGATTCTTCGACATCTTGGTTACGTTACTTCGGGATTACCCTGCTAGGGCGTGTATGCATACACGCCCTAGAACGGCTTGGCGATCATAAGCGCCAGAACGGCGATCGGCAGCAAGGTCGCGGCTGCTCCGAAGACGGCCCACAACCGCGATGCTCGCCGGTACTCCGCGATTAAGCTTCCTCCGGCGACCGATGCGGCGCTGTGACGGATCATCGCCCGCTGCAGCGGGATCAGCACCGCTCCCCAGATGAGGCCGGTCGCTCCGAAGACGGCGAGCGATACCGTCAGCCAATTGCTCTCGTTCATCGGAATGCCGGCTTTGTGAGCCATCGCGATGCCGGACACCGTAACGAGGACGATGCCAGGCAGCGTAAAGACGAAGTCGGCCAACATAACGCTCTTCGCGGCATCATGGACGACGACCGGATTCCCTCCGAGATCGGCCCGCACTTTCCAGAAAGCGGCCGTGACAATGTTGCCGACGAACAGAACGACTCCGACAATGTGAAGCGTTAGCCACAAATTCATCGGTTACCCTCTCCTTTTAACGTGTATGAGACTGAAGCAGGCTGCGAATGAGCCCGGTAAAATCCGAAGCGGCGAAGTCGGCGGATACGCCGGGAATGGAAGAGCGCACGCGCAGTCCGAGCGAGATCAGCACGAACAAATCGCCCATTTTTCCCGCGTCCACAGTGTCCGGAATGACGCCGTGCCGCTGCCCGGATTCGATCCATTGCCTGGAAAACCATGCAGTCTGCTCATAGTAGCGTCCCAGCGCTTCCCCGACGGCGGGGTCCTCTTCCTTGCCCAGCAAGTAGGCGAGCACCTTGTTCGTCACGTCCTGTCCGTCCTCCAGCGCGGCGAAGTCTTCGGCGATCTTGCTCAGCGGTCCTTCGAACGTCTTCACTTCGCGCTCCGTCTCCGCCGTAAACCGCTTGTCGGTCTCCTCCAGCCGTTCGTGCAGCACCCAGGCGAAGATCTCGTCCTTGCTTCTGACATGGTGAAAAATCGCTCCCTTGGACAGCTTCGACCGGTCCATGATGTCGTTCATCGTAATGGAGGCGCAGCCTTTTTCCCGAATGAGCTCCTTCGTCGCGTCGAGCAGCCGGCCGATCGTCATCTGCTTGCGTTCCTCTTGCTTCACGGACGTCTTCCCCCTCTCTCTTTGTTTTCATTTTACAAACAGACCATCGGTTTGTAAATAGAGAAATCCGACGACGACCCCCATATCGTCTGTCGGATTCGAACTGCTCAGCCGGTTTTTTGTACATAGAGCCCGCCGCCTTCCTGCCTGACGAAATAGGGCAGTGATTTTATACTTTCTGATATTGCGAAAAAACCCATCCCGCGCCTTCCGGAGCGAAGATGGGCTTCTCGATAGAGCTACAGGTTTACTGCTGCGATACGGATTTGAACCAATCGTTGACTTCCTGCGTCACCTGATCGCCGCCGTTGGCTTTCCAGCTGGCGACGAAGTCGTCGAAAGCGTCTACCGGAAGCTTGCCGTAGATGATTTTGTTGAACGTCTCCAGCTCGGATTGACGAAGCAGGTTCCATTTCGAGATCATCGTCGGCGTAGCCGCGCCGGTGAAGTAGTTCTGCTTGCGGATGTCCATCTGCGACATGACGACCTTCGCGGCGTACCAGTTTTCCGGCTTGCGGAACGTGGCGAGCTGCTTCTCGTAAGGCGTCTCCGGCGCGCCGCCGTCCGCGAGCTTGACGAGGGATTTCATGTACAGGTCCGGAATGCGCGCCGGTCCCGTAATGTATGGGAACTTGTCGAAGAAATCCTTGATCTTGTCCTTGTCGTTCGTCGGCTGTCCGTCGACGATATCCCAGTCGTAGCCTTGGGCGAAGCCGTACTCGTACGGGCTGCCGACTTGAGGGTTGGCCAGGTTGTCGAGCAAATAGTTGTAGTACAAAATAATCGCTTCAGGGTGCTTGGCGTCCTTGTTGATCATGAAGCTGCTGTTGACGCCGGAGTTTTGCCATTTCGTGCCCATATGGCCGTCCGGGCCGGCAGGCACCGGATACGCCTTGTATTTCGAGCCCGGAACGTTCTTCAGCAAATCCGGAGCCGGCCAGTCGGGAACCCAGTTCGCGCCCGGCAGTACGCCCGCGTTGCCCTTCGTCCAGATTTCGGCCGATTTGCCTTCGTCCCACAGCGCCGAGTCCGGATGAATATAGCCTTTGTCCATCCACTCCTGCAGCTTGGCGAGCGCCTGCTTCGCGCCCGGGTTGACGGAGCCGTATTCAAGATTGCCGCTCGCGTCTTTGTTCCATTGCTCCTGCACGGTGCCGTAAGCGCCGAACATCCAGTCGAGTCCGCCCATCCACGTGTTCGTGTTGTTCTTCAAGGAGATGGCCAGCGGATAGACGTCCTTCGGAGCCAGTCCGTCCGGATTCTCGTTCTTGAACTTGTCCATGATGATCTCCAGATCGGCGATCGTCTTCGGAGCTTCGAGCTGGAGCTTCTCCATCCAGTCTTCGCGGAGCCAGAGAATCGTGTCGTCGTTGTCCGTGTACTCCATGATCGGCAGATTCCATTTCTTGCCGTCCTTCGTGAACGGATACCACAGCTCGGGATGCTCCTGGGCATGGCCTTTCCAGAGGTCGTTCGCATACTTGTCGAACAGCTCGTCGATGGGCATGAACTGTCCGGAGTCGATCAATTGGTTCGTCAGAACGGCGTCCGTAGGCACCATGACGAAGTCGGGCAGCTTCTCTCCGGAAGTGAGCGCGAGTTGAAGCTGCTGCTTATACTGATCGCTGCCGGCCGGATACCACGTATCCTTGTGCTTGATGCCGAGCGTTTCGAGCATCCATCTGTCGTGGACGTTGTTTTCCTTCGTTTCGCCTTTCGTGTACTCCTTAGGCATAATAATCGTGCTGATCTCGATCGGCGGATCGTATTTGCCTCTTTCGAACGCGAGATCCGCTTCCGACTTCGATTCGGACGCCGATGCCGAAGCGCTGGGGCTTGCCGATCCGGTCGCGGCCGCGTTGCCGCCGTTGTCCGCGTTGTTGCTGCAAGCCGATACGACCAGCGTCGCGCCTACGAGCGGCAGCCACAGCTTTCTGAATTGACTCATGTTTGCTTATCCCCCTACGTTGTAAGATTGTCACATGAGTAACTGTACCAACGGCGCATGACGGTCATCTATAGGATTTTGTTAGTTTCGATAGGAGTCTGTCATGTTGTTGCTTTGCCGTCCCGATATTCCTGCGGCGTCACTCCGTACTGGCGCTTGAACACTTTGATAAAATAGGCCGGATCGAGGTAACCGATCTCCGAGCTGATCTCGTAAATCTTTTTGTCGGTCGTCTTCAGCCTGTGGCAGGCCGTTTCCATCCGCAGCCGGGAGACGTAGTCGCTCACGCCTTCCCCGGTCTCTATTTTGTAAAGTTTCGACAAATGCGTCGGATGAAGGTTGACGTGATCCGCCAGCGCCCGCAGCGAAACGTCCAGGTGCAGATTGCTCTCCACGAACTCCTGGATCTTCTTCACGTATACGGAGCGAATGTCCTTCACTTCGCTCGACACGCTTTCCTTCAGCTTGCCCAAGGCGCCGAGCGACCAATTGCGCAGCTTGCCGATCGAGGAGAAAGCTTCCCCGTTTTGCAGCGGCTCGATATCGTCGCCGATCAGCGAGGCGAGCGACTGGCCGTTGCGATGGGCGTAATGGGCGAACGAAGAAGCGACAACGTATCCCGCCTCCAGGCAATGCTCCCACGACTCGGAGCCCTTCTCGTCCAGCTCCGCGCAGATGTCGAGCAGCTTACGCTCGGCGGCGTCCCAGCGCCCGGCCTCCAGCAGGTTGCCGAGACCGGGCGGCGCATGCAGCACGTCCAGCGATTCCTGCGAGACGCCGCGCTGCAGGTCGCCGGCCCGCATGACGAATTCCCGTTCGTCGCCGACGATCTGCCGGAAGTAGGCCAGCGCGTGGCGATACCGCTCCGCGACCTTATCCGGGAATGCGAACGTCTCCGTCGTGACGATCGACAACGACCCCTTCAGAAATTGCTTCACCTTCGCCTGAAGCTGCATGGACAGCTTCTCCAGCAGCATGTCCGTCCCGATCTCGGACCCGTCCCCGAATTGCAGCAGGAAGGCGAGATAGCCGTGCTCCTCTTTCACTCCCCACACGTTCGCGTATTCGCCGAATATTTCCTCGGCAATGTTGATAATCGCGTACTCCAGCAGCTGCTGTCCGTTGTTCCACGTTCGGCCGAATTCTTCCTCCAGGCGGACGAGCAGCAGCGCGCATCCCCCCCGGCGAAACGGCAGACCGTAGTTCTCCAGCTTGCGGCTCCATTCCTCTTCCGACAGACGCTCGCCGCGAAGTGCGCTCAGCAGCAGTTGCCCCCGCAGCAGGGGAAGATTTTCGCGCAGCGTATATTCCGTGCGCTCGCGGGAGCTGACGCTTTCCCACTCCGCCTTGAGCTGGGAGACGGCGGCGCGCGCCGCCTCCATCAGCTCCGCATCGGTCGGCGGCTTGAGCAAATAGTCGACCGCCTGGTTGCGGAGCGCCTCCTGTGCGTATTCGAAGTCGGAATGGCCCGACAGAATAATGCACTTGATCCGCCTGTCGCGCTCGCGAATTTGCTCGATCAGCTCGATGCCCGTCATCTCGGGCATCAGAATGTCGGAGATGACGAGGTCGATCGGATAAGTCTCTATGATGCGCAGCGCCTCCTGCGCGGAATACGCCTTGTGCACCTGCTCGATGCCGAGCTCGTGCCACGGCTTGGTCGTCGATAGGTTGTCCACCCAATGGGCTTCGTCGTCAACGATGATCATTTGCATCTGTCCGGTCTCCTTCTTTGTGGTCTTTCGGACTTCGTTCCGCCGTCTGAACGGACTCCGGGATTTCCCATACGATTTCCGTCCGGAGCCCTCCCAGCTCCGACCCGGAAAAACGCAGTCCCGACTTCTCTCCGAATTGCGTCACGAGCCTCTGGCTCGTATTCCAGAATCCGTAGCCCATGTCGTCCTGCAGCGGCTCTTTCATTTTGCGGTTCAACGCCTCCAACTGCTCTTCGTTTAGTCCCGGTCCGTCGTCGTCCACGCAGATGCGGCACAGTCCGTCCTTCGTCTCCCCGACAATACGGATTTCTCCCGACGAATACGACTTACCGACGCCGTGAATGACGGCGTTCTCGACAATCGGCTGAAGCAGCAGTCGCGGCACTTGCTGCCGCTGCATCTCGTCGGGGATGTCGATCGAATAGTGAATCCGGCCGTTGCGAAGCTTCTGGATGTCCAGATAGTTGACGATCAACCGAATCTCGTCGCCCAGCGACGCCGTCGGCCGTTCCATGCGCGTGATATAGCGATAATACGCGCTCAAATTGTGTCCCATGGAGACGACGGCTTCCTCGTCCTTCATCTGGGCCATGTTAATCATATAGCCAATGCAGTTGTACAGAAAATGCGGATTGATCTGCGCCTGCAGCTGTTTTAACGTCGCTTCCCGCGCCCTCAGCTTCTCGTTCAGCACGTTCTCGATCAGGCTCTGGATCTGCCGCGACATGTCGTTGAAGCGATAGAACAGGAACGCGAACTCGTTGTTCGCATTGGCGTCGATGCGCACCGAGAAGTCCCCCCGCTGCACGCTCTGAAGTCCCCGGATCAGCTTGCGGATCGGACGCTGCACGTTGCGGTAGATAAGCACGGAAGCCGAGATGCCGACGACCGACAGCAGCACCATCGTCAAATAGAACATGTTGCGGCTGTACGAGATCGGACCGAGAATCTGATCGACCGGCACGGCGTCCACCAGATGCCAACCCAGCTGCGGCGACAGCACGGCGCTGATCAGGTAGCTCTTGCCCTGCAGCTTGACGACCTGCTGCATCGTCTCCTTCAGCTCCGTTCCGTCGAGGTAACGGACCAACTCGTCCGTAAGCTGCGCGGAAGCGCTCCGGTTCGCGATCGGCTTGTCGCCGCGGTGGTAGAAGATCGGATCGCCCCGGCCGCCTGCCTTGTACGAATCCAGCATGTTCTGAATGTTGTCGTGCTTAAATCGGGCCTCCACGACCAGGTTGCTTCCCATCAGCACGTTCTGCTGGCCGAAAGAATCGGTGTAAAACCAATGAAAAGCCGGCTGCTGTCCAGGCGCGGGCTCGGTGCCGTCCCCGTAGGACCATTTGCCGGTGACGTTGCGCTTCAAGTAATCCTCGTCGTAGGCCGCCCCGTCCTCGCTCGCGTTCGAGATCGCTTCCTGGTTAAGCTGCGAGTACACCGTGAACCGCACCGGCCAAATGTTCATGATCCCGGATTGCAGCGCCATTTTCTCCTGGATGACGTACCTCGTCTGCATTTTGTCGTAGCGGTCGTCCCAAATGTTCAAGCCGTTGAACTTGCGCACGTTCGGGTCGCGGGAGAACGTGACGACGAAGTCCATCGTCTGGTTGATGCGCGAATCGATCTGGCCGGACAGGAACGACAGCTGCCGGATGTTCGACGCCTTAAGCTCCTTGTCGACGACGTCCGTCGCCACCTGATTCGAATACGTATACAGCGCCAATATCGGGATGAACAGCAGCGCGATCAGTCCGTTCATTTTGGCGAACAGGCTTGATTTTTTCGTGACGTAATTCATGCTCTTGCCCAGCTTCATATCCGATCCCCCCGACTCATGACCCTAACAAAACCCTATCGATCCTAACATTGTCCTATAGTTCGATGCTTACACGCGTTGTTACTATGATATAGCAGGCCTTCGCCTGAACTACAATGGGATTTTATGGAACGGGAGAGAGCTATGAACGATACGACTATGCCGAATGCGAAACTGACTAAAGCCCCCGGAACGCGCAAGAGAAAAGGTTATCGTATTCCGTGGACGCTGCACCTGATGGTACTTCCGGCCGTCGTGCTCGTATTCGTTTTTTCCTACCTGCCGATGTCCGGCATTATTATCGCCTTCCAGGACTACAAAGCGGCGCTCGGCATTACCGGCTCCCCTTGGGTCGGCTTGAAGCACTTCAACTACATGTTCGAGAACGAGTACTTCGTGAAAATCATCGGCAACACGCTGCTGTTCGCCTGCTCCAAGGTCGTCCTGAACCTGATCATTCCGTTTACCTTCGCGCTGCTGCTGAACGAGATCCGGCATATGGGCTACAAGCGGGCGATCCAGACTCTCGTCTACTTGCCCCACTTTCTGTCGTGGGTCATTCTCTCCGGCATTCTGATCGACTTGCTGTCCCAGACCGGAATCGTGAACCAGTTCCTGATGAACCTGTTCGGCTTGGAAAAGCCGATCTTCTTCCTCGGAGACGGCACTTGGTTCCGGCTTACGATTATTTTCAGCGATGTGTGGAAGGAATTCGGCTTTAATACGATCATCTTCCTGGCCGCGCTCGCCGGCATCAATCCGTCGCTCTACGAAGCGGCCGAGGTGGACGGCGCCGGGCGCTTCAAGCAAACGATGTACGTGACAATTCCGTCGCTCATTCCGATCCTGATCGTCGTAGCGACGCTGGCGCTGGGCAACGTGCTGAACGCCAACTTCGACCAAGTATTCAACCTGTACAGCCCGATGATCTACCAGCAAGGCGATATCATCGACACGTTCGTGTACCGGGAAGGCCTTCTGAGCGGCCAATTCAGCTTCGCGACGGCCGTCAGCCTGTTCAAATCGGTGATCAGCTTGATCTTGATCGTCATTTCGTACCGATTGGCCTACAAGCTTGCCGGATACAGAATATTTTAGACAAGTTCAACGCATCCGGTTTTCAATGCCAGGCGGACTTGTTGAATAACCTTTTCAAAATGAAAGTTCAGCAAGTCCGGTTTTCAGCACCGAGAATGTTGGATGAAGACCGGCGATGAGGAGCGGAGCGTAGTGAAAGCTACGTGAGCACCGGAAGAACCGGCTGAATTCAAGATTCGACGTCGAATCCACTTCCTGGTATCACTTCGTGATCAAAATCGGACTTGTTGAACAACCTCTTCATAGGAAGGATGACATCGCTTGTATCATAAAACACTGCCTTACCGCATATTCAGCGTCTTCAACTATACCTTGCTCGGCGCGGTTTCTATTCTCTGCTTGCTGCCGATGTATCATTTGCTCATGGTGTCGCTCAGCTCGACGGCTCCCGCCAACGCGGGGCTCGTGTCGTTCTGGCCGATCGGCTTCACGCTGGAAGCCTACGCCCGAACGTTCGACAACGTCAACTTCCTGACTTCTCTATGGGTGTCCGTCAAAAGAACGGTATTCGGCACCGGGCTGGCTCTGGTCGTCAACGCCATCGCCGCTTACGCGCTGTCCAAGGACGCTCGCGTGTTCCGCGGACGGAACGTTTACCTGTGGTACTTCGTCGTCACGATGCTGTTCAGCGGCGGCTTGATTCCGAGCTACATTCTCATTCTGAAGCTCGGACTCATGAACAAGCTGATGGCGCTCATTCTGCCGGGTCTGGTGGCGGTGTACAACATCATTCTGATGCTGAACTTCTTCCGCACCGTCCCTCGCGAGTTGGAGGAAGCGGCGTTCATGGACGGCGCCGGCCACCTGCGGACGTTCTTCTCGGTGTACTTGCCGATCTCGCTGCCTTCGATCGCGACGATTGCCTTGTTCACGATGGTCGGACACTGGAACGCCTACTTCGACGGCTTGATCTATATGAAGGGAGCCGAAAATCTGCCGCTCGCCAGCTTCATGCAAACCGTCATCGTGCAGGGCAACATGACCAGCTTCGATCCCGATATGATCGCCAACATGTCCCAGCGCACGATCCGCGCCTCGCAAATCTTCATCGGCGCGCTGCCGATCCTGCTCGTCTACCCGTTCCTTCAGCGCTTCTTCGTCAAAGGAATCGTCATCGGCGCGGTCAAGGAATAGTTGCGCCGCCGGTCTAAGCGCCTCTTTGGGGGCGCTTTTTTGGCCTCCGCTCATCACACCCGCCGCCACTCGCCAGACCTCAGGGCACTTTCTTGGCCTTAGCCAATCGAGCACAGTCGCTGCGAAAGAGGGGCTGTCCCATACAGCGTATAGAACAGCCCTGACTTCATATTAGTTGGTCGTCTTTGCAGTTTGGCGCCCGAGATAACGGCCCAATTGGTCGTTTCTTCGCCAGACTCCCCGAATTTCCCTCATCAGCGATCCCTCAGACCGCTATTTCGCCGAACTCCCACGGACTTCCCGTATTAGCGGCCTCTCGGACGTTACCCGACGTTCCCCGGCTGGATCACTTGATCAGCCGGAAAGGAAGGGCGGAGTTAGTCTGGCTGTTGGGCCCTACGTAGGCGATGAATGCGCCGGCGTCGCTGCTGTGAGTCAGGTCGGAATGGTAGTAGCGAAGCTGCGGCTCCTCAAGCGCAAACTCGATCTCGCGGCTCTCGCCGGGCTGAAGCACGACTTTGCGGAACGCCTTCAGTTCCTTCACCGGACGCACGACTTCTCCAGACAGGTCGCGGACGTACAGTTGGACCGTTTCCTCTCCGGCGACGGCTCCCTTGTTGGTAACCGTAACGGAGATGCGCAGCGGACTGTCCGGCGTCATCTCATCCGACGATAGCCGCGCGCCGCCATACTCGAAATCCGAGTAGCTCAGACCGAAGCCGAATGGCAGCAGCGGCTCGTTCGGAATGTCCAAGTATTGAGATACGTACCGGACCTGCGCGTCCGGCGCGCCTTGCGGACGGCCCGTGTTGTAGGCGTTGTAATACACCGGCACTTGGCCGACGCTGTAAGGGAACGACATCGTCAGACGTCCCGACGGATTGGCGTCCCCGAACAGCAGATCGGCCACCGCATCCCCCGCTTCGGAGCCCGGGAACCACGCTTCCAGAATCGCGTCCGCTTCGTCGTACACGCCGTGCAAATCCAGCGGGCGGCCGTTGAACAGCACGACGACGGTCGGCTTGCCGAGCGAACGGATGCGGCGAACGAGCTCAAGCTGAACTTCGGGCAGCCGAATGTCGGCCCGGCAGCCCGCTTCCCCGCTCATGTCCGAATGTTCGCCGAGCGCCAGCACGATCGTGTCGGCTGCCTGCGCCGCGGTCAAAGCCGCTTGCCATTGCTCCGCCTCGGCCGTCTCGATGCCGCAGCCTTCCGCCACCAGCAGCTCCGTCTCGCCGTCAAGCTTGCTCCTCATGCCGTCGGCGAGCTTGATCGCGTCCTCCTTCGAGCCCGTCCAAGACCACGGCCCAAGCACGTCTCCACTCGTCGCGAACGGACCGATCAGGGCGATTATCCTGTTTTTGTCCAAGGGAAGCACGCCCTCGTTTTTCAGCAGTACGCACGACTTCACGGCCAATTCCCGGGATACGCGGCGATGCTCGTCGCAGAACACGACCTCTCGCTCCCGCTGCGGATCGGCCGCGCGGTACGGGTTATTGAACAAGCCGAGCTTCTTCTTGAGCGTCAAAATGCGCAGCACCGCTTCGTCAATCAGCGACTCTTCGATCTCCTTGCTTCCTACAAGCTCGGAGAGATGCTTCACATAGCAGGAGGTCATCATCTCGATGTCCACTCCCGCCTTCATCGCCTTCAGCGCCGCTTCCCGTTCGTCCGAGGCGATGCCGTGCGCGATCAACTCCTTCACTGCGCCCCAATCGGATATGAGCACGCCGTCGAAGCCCCACTCTTCCCGCAGCAGCTTGCGCATCAACTTGGCGTTGCCCGTCGCCGGAATGCCGTCGACCGTGTTGAACGAGGTCATGACCATCTCGCAGCCCTCGTCCAGAGCAGCTTTATACGCCGGCAAATAGAACTCTCGCATCTGTCGGTCCGACAAGTCGACCGTATTGTAATCGCGACCGGCCTCGGCCGCCCCGTACGCCGCGAAATGCTTGACGCAGGCCGCGACCCGATCCGTATCGACGGACAGATCTTCGCCTTGGAAGCCTCGTACGAACACTCGGGCAAATTCCGAATTCAGATAAGGGTCTTCCCCCGTCGACTCCATCACCCGGCCCCATCTCGGGTCGCGCACGAGATCGACCATCGGAGCGTAGGTGACGTGGACGCCCGAGACGGACGCTTCTTTGGCCGCAATCTCCGCGCTTCGCTCCGCCAGCTCCAAGTCCCATGAACAACCGATCGCCAGCGGAACCGGAAAAATTGTCTTAAACCCGTGCACGATATCGGCCATCATCAGCAGCGGAATGCCGTGGCGATTGTTTACCATGTGCGTTCGCTGCACGTTGATCACTTCCTGCGCTCCGGCCATACCGAGCACCGAGCCGGAATTGCGAACGGTCGTCTCGTCGATGCCGAGCGACGCCATCGGTCCGGTAATCAGCCCCTCATCCTTCGCACCTTCGTAAAAAGGAACCGCTAATTGAATCAACTGCGCGATTTTCTCGTCCAACGTCATTTGCCCTGCAAGCGCTTGTAAATCGTGTCTCTTATCGTTCCACTCCGCCATGTATTCGCAACCTCTCAGATGATATCGAAACGTTTCGATTCAGTTTCATTTCGATTATAAAACCGCACCAACCGCCCTGTCAAACACTCAATTCGCCCTATTGAATACGATTTCCATATCCGGTATAGTTATAATCGAAACGTTTCACCCGAAATCGAAGGAGAGAACCTTTTTGGCCAGCATTAAGGATATCGCGAAAAAAGCCGGCGTCTCCATCTCGACCGTCTCGTACGCCCTGAACGGCAGCGACAAGGTCACGAAGGAAACGGCCGCCAAAATATTGAAAATCGCCGAAGAGCTCCATTACGTTCCCCACGCCGCCGCGCGTTTGCTGAAGAAGCAGCAGTCCAATCTGATCGGCATCTTTCTGACCGATTTCAGCGGCAACTTCTACGGCGATCTGCTGCAAGGAGTCAAAGAGTATTTGAGCGGCAAAGGGTACGATCTGCTCGTCTGCAGCGGGGAGAAATCGCGACGTCTCATTCCCGAGCGGATGATCGACGGCGCGATTGTGCTTGACGTTACGTTCTCCGACAAGGAGCTGCTGCAATATGCGGAAAAAGGGCACAAAACGGTCGTGCTCGACCGCGAGCTGCTTCACCCGAACGTCAGTCAGGTGCTGCTGGACAACAAAGCCGGCGCGACGCTGGCGATGGAATATTTACTGGAGTTGGGACACGACAAAATCTACGCCGTGACCGGTCCCTCCGGCTCCTATGACGCCAACCAGCGCCTCCGCGCCGTCCGCCAGGCCGCCGAACGCGCCCCGCACGCCCAAGTGATCGAGCTTCAGGGCGATTTCGGCAGAGCGTCGGGAGAGGCGGCCGCCCGCGTGATCGCCGATGAGTACGAGCGGCCTGCCGCCGTATTTTGCCTGAACGACGAGATGGCCGTCGGCGCGTACCGCTGCTTTACGTCGTACACCGACTTGAAAATCGGCGAGCACATTCACCTGATCGGCTTCGACAATATCGAGCTGGCGCAATTCGCCATCCCCCGTCTGGCCACCATCGATTACTCGATGCGCAAATGGGGAGCGATCGCCTCCGAGCAACTGCTGAAAATGATCGCCGCCCAGCCCGTCGAAGCCGAAAGAATCTATGTCTCGCTAATCAAAGGCGAATCCGTCGGTCCCTCTCCCTCCGTCAAATAACCTTTCCGAATCGTTCAGAAGCGTCGGCCTTGAGCCGGCGTTTCCTTTTTATCGGTCAACCGATTTCCAACCCCATCCAAATTCCTCCTTTACAACGCCGCTTCTCTATGACATGATATGTATCAAGTGATATGTATCAATCGATTCGCAAGGAGCTGAACCATGCCTCCGAAAGCCAAGTTTTCCAAGGAAGCGATCGTCGAAGCCGCGCTCGCCATCGCCGACCGCGAAGGGCTGGATGCGATTACGATCCGCAAAATCGCCGACGAGCTGGGCAGCTCGATCGCGCCGATCTACGTCAACTTCAAAGATGTCGAAGAGCTGAAGGACGCGGTGCTGGTCCGAATCGTAGATTTGTCGGCAGAGATGGCGCGAACGCCGTACAGCCCCGATCCGTTCCTGAACATCGGCATCGCCAGCTTGAAGTTCGCGCGGGAGCATCCCGCATTGTTCCGGGAGCTCGCCGTCAACAACCATCCCCGCCTGAAGGACGTCCAGACGTCCGTCCAAGACTTGCTCGCGCAGATGAAGCGCAAGCCGGAGCTCGCTCTTTTCTCGGATGAAGAGTTGATGGGGATCCTGTTCAAAATGCGCGTCTTCCAGCTCGGGCTGTCCGTCATGGACATTAACGGCGCGCTGCCGGGAGCAAGCGAAGAAGCGCTCGCAGAGCTGCTCCGGCAGACGGGCGAAGATCTGATCGCCGCCGAGCTGGCGCGAAAGCAAGCCAAATGATGAAGCGGCCGCAAAGGCAAAGGGGCGATTATCCATGAATCGTAACGAAGCGCAATCGCATATCGCGGAGCTGTTCGGGCGCACGGTCGACCGTGACCCGCTTATCCGCAACGCTTATTTTCTCGTGGATTCCGAACGTCTCGGCATTCGGATGAAACTTGCGGGAGGCTCGGTTCCCGCGCACGAAGACCAGCCCTATTACGTCGCCAGCGTCAGCAAGCTGTTCGCTTCGGCGCTCTGCGGCACGCTCGTCGAGAACGGGATACTCGATTTCGACGATCCGATCTCGGCCCACCTCGACCCCGAGCTGCTCCAGGGGCTCCACCTTTACAAAGGCCGGGACTACGGGAGCGACATTCGCATCAAACATTTGCTGAACCATGCGTCGGGGTTAAACGACTTTTTCGAGGATAAACCGAAGGGCGAGGCGTCGATGCTCGATCTCGTATTCGGGGACGCGCAGCGCGATTGGTCGCCGAGAGCGGTGGTGGAATGGACGAAGACAAGGCTGAAAAACCGCTTTCCGCCGGGCGGAGGCTTTCACTACTCGGATACGGGCTACCACCTGCTCGGCCTGGCGATGGAGCAAGCGGCGGGCCAGCCGTACCATGAGCTGCTGCGGCAGTATCTGTTCGAGCCGCTTGGCATGACGCACACCTGGTTCTCGCGTTATTCGGAACCGAGCGAGCCGAGCAGCCATCCGCTCGCGCGACTGTTCCATCGCAACAGGGACGTGACCGAGCACGGCGGCTTAAGCTTCATGTACGCCGGCGGAGGCGTCGTATCCACGACCGAGGATCAGCTCAAGCTGATGAAGGCGCTGGTTGGACGCAGTATCTTAAGCGAGAAGACAGTAGAGAAAATGCAAAACGACAGGGGACGGTTTTTTCCCGGCATCGATTACGGTTACGGATTGATGATGATCAAGCCGGCGTTTCTGCTCATGCCCGGCAGGTACAGCTCGTGGGGCAATATGGGGACGTCCGGCTCGTGGCTGTTCTATCACCCGAAGACGGACGCTTATCTGATCGGCAGCCTGAACCAGTTCCGCTACAACCGGAAAGGGCTGAGGCTGATGTTCAGGGCGATCGATATTTTGCTTCGCTGCGACGCGCGCGGGTAATCCGGCGCCGCGGATTGCGCCCGGCCGAATCGGCAGGGCGCATCGTCGTTTATCGCGTATACTCGAACAAGTAGCTGCCGCTGCCGATCTCGGCGACGATTCCGTCCTCCGTCTGGCGGGCGGAGATCAGCCCTTCCGCCAGGCGGAGCGCCTTGCCGCCTTCGCGGGCCTCGGACAGATTCGCTCCCGGCAGATGCACGACCGCCGTCGCGTTCGGCGGCACCGTCACGATCTGCGTCGCCGCCGCGCCGTCCAGACGCCACTCGGATACAATCGTTCCGAGCACCGACTCGTACCGCGCTCCCACCCAGGTCAGCCCGCAGTCGAAGGCCGGCTTGACGACGATGCGGCCATATCCGGCCTCGCCCTTGTCCAGCCCGGCAATGCGCCGGTACAGCCAGTCGCCGATGCAGCCGAACGCGTAATGGTTGTACGAGACGTTCGTGACTTTACCGCTGGGCATAATCGCCTGCCACGCTTCCCAGATCGTCGTCGCGCCCTTCTCGACCTCGTACAGCCAGGAAGGGCACTCCGTCTGATACAGCAGGCGATAGGCGACGTCGCTTCGGCCGTTGTCGCAGAGCACGTCCAGCAGATAAGGCACCGACAGGAAGCCGGTGTCGAGGCGATTGCCGTTGTCCTCGATCAGGCCGACCAGTTGGTTCAGCACTTTGCCCCTGGCCTCGTCCGGAATCATCTTCATCCGCAGCGCCAGTACGTAGATGCCCTGGAAATGGGCCTTCAGCCGGCCATCCTCGTTCATATACTCCTCGGCGAACGCCCGCCGCACGTTGCGGTTAAGCTCGGCGTACCGGCTCGCGTCCTCCTCCTTGCCCAACAGCTTGGCAATCCGCGACAGCAGCTCGGCCGAATAGGCGAAGAAGCAGGTCGAGACCAGCTCCTTCGTGGCGAAAGCGCTCTGCATCATATCGACCGTCTGCCCGTCCTTGCTGACGCTCATGCTCGGAATGAGCCAATCCCCGAAGTGGAAGCCGGTATTCCACAAATACTTTTTCCGCTCGGCGACCGAATCTCTTGAATCTCCTGAACCTGCTAAATGTCCCGCATCTCCCAAAGCCCCCGCACCTTCGGAAGCCGATCTCTCGATATAATCGAGCCAGCGAACCATCATCCCGTAATGCTCGGCCAGCACGCCGGTATCCCCGTAATTTTCGTACAAAGTCCACGGCACGATCATGCAGGCGTCGCCCCAACCGGCGGAAGAGTGAGTCCCCATCGGCGGGAAAATAATGTTCTCGTAGCCTTTCAAATACGGCACGACGATCGGAACTTGGCCGTCCTCCCGCTGCTCCGCCGCCATGTTGCGCAGCCAGCGGGAGAGGAACGGGTTCACGTCCATATTAAAGCAAGCCGTCGGAGCGAACACCTGAATGTCGCCGGTCCACCCCGCCCGCTCCCGCTGCGGACAGTCCGTCGGAATCGACAGCAGATTGCCCCGCTGGCTCCAGACGATATTCGCCTGCAGCCGGTTGATCCGCTCGTCCGAGCAGCTGAAATCCCCAGTTACGCGCAGATCGGAGGACAGGACGACCGCCTCGAAGTCGCCGGCCCGCGGCTCTCCCGGATACCCGGTCACCCTGACGTAACGAAAGCCGTGGAACGTAAACTTCGGCTCGTACGTCTCTCCCGCCTCGTCTCCGCGCAGCACGTAGACGTCCCTCTGATCCTTGAACCTGCCGCGAATGTTGTTCAAATAATTGCCCCGCTCGTCCAGCACCTCGCTGTGCTCCAGCACGACCTCCGCTCCGGCCTCTCCCTGCACGCGCATGCGGACTCTTCCGGCGCCGACCTGGCCGAAATCGACCACCGTCTCGCCCAGCGGCGTGCGAATAATGCGTTCGGCGGCAAGCGTAAGGACGGCCCGCACCGGCTCGCCGTACGCCGCGACCAGAACGCCGCGATCCCGCTCGACTTCGCGGACGGCGCTCCAATCCCGGTCGTCGTAGCCGGCCGTGCTCCAGCCCGGCTTCTCCAGCCGGGCGTCGTACCTCTCCCCGATGAACAGGTCGGAGTAGACGTAAGGTCCGAACGAGCTTCTGAAGCCGTCGTCCGACACGACCGTCTGCCGCGAACCGTCCTCGTATTCGATTTCGAGCTGGAGCAGCAGAGCCAACCGGTTGCCGTATTGGCAGTTGTCGCCCATCAGACCGACGCGTCCCGCGTACCAGCCGTCCGCAAGCGTCGCCCCGAGCGCATTCGCTCCTTCTTCCACCAACTCCGTCACGTCGTATGTCTGCACCTGCAAATAGCGGTCGTAGGACGTCATCTCCGGAGCCAGCTCCTGATCGCCGACCCGCCGGCCGTTCAGCTCCAGCTCGTAGATGCCGTGAGCCGTCGCATAGATGCGCGCCCGCCGGACGGCTCCCTTCGCCTCGAACCGCCTGCGCAGCAGCGGGCAAGGCAGCAGCCGGCCGTAATCGGTCGGCGGCAGCTTCTTCGTCCGGTCGTAGAAGTCGAGCGGCGGCTCCTCGGCCACCGTCGTCTGCTCCGGCTCGATCCACTTCGCCGACCAATCCTCCGGCCCGAGCAGCCCCATCTCCCACCAGGCCGTCCCGCTCCATTCGGACGCTTCGCCGCGCTCGTCCCACACCATGACCTGCCACTCGTATCGGCGCCGCGCGCGCAGCTTGGTCCCTTCGTAAGTATGGCCCGACGAGCTGCCGGACGCCGTCTTCCCCGTATCCCACACGACCGTATCGCCGTCCGTCACCCGAATCCGGTACGCGGTCTGGCGCACTCCCCTTCTTGCGGCGCGCAGCTCCCAGCTTAATCTGGGCGCCTCGATGCCAAGACCGAGCGGATCGACCATGTATTCGCATCTTAAGCCGCTTACGCGAACATTTTCCGGCATATCCGATTCCCCCTATCCTTTAACCGCTCCGCTGGCGATCCCCTGAATAAAATGCTTCTGCAGCGCCAGGAACAGCGCAATCAGCGGCAGCGATCCGATCACGACGGCGGCGAAAATGAGCACCCAGTTGTTCGTATACTCGCTCGTGAACGAGTAGAGCGACAGCGGAATATTGCGCATCGCCTTGCTTTGCAGGAACAGCAGCGGAATGAAGAAGTCGTTCCAAATAAACAGGCTCTTGATGATGACTACGGTCGACGTGATCGGCTTGACGAGCGGGAACAGAATTTTCCAGAACGTCCGAAACGGACCGCTGCCGTCGATCTGCGCCGACTCCTCCAGCTCGCGGGGCACCGTCTTGAAGAACGAGACGTACAGGAACACCGCGAACGGAATTCCCGTGGCGATGTACACCGCGATCGCTCCGGGATATTTTCCGATCAGATTCAAGCCGTTAAGCAGCTTGTACAGCGGAATCATCGCGAGTTGGAACGGCACCATGATGCCCGCCAGAAAATAGACGTAGAGAGCGCCCGACCATCTGTCCGTTCGCCGCGCCAGCGGGTAGGCCGCCATCGAGCTGAAGACGACGATGAGAATAAGAGAAACTCCGGTAATCAAAATGCTGTTCAGAAACGCCTGCCCCATATTCGCCTGCTGCCAGGCGGTCCAATAGTTGGAGAACTTCAGCGTCTCCGGCCACTTCAGCGGTCCGTATTGCAAATCCGCAGGCGACTTGAGCGACATGGTCACGACCAGGTAAAAAGGGATCGCCACGATCATCGCCCAGAAAGCGAGGCCAAGAGGCGTTAGCAAGCGTCGCAAAATCATCTCAGTATTCCACCTCTCTTCTGCGCAGCAAGGCGATCTGAACGAGAGAGAAGACGAGAATCATCGCAAACATTAGCAGCGCGATCGCGTTCGCGTACCCCATCCGGTTCAAGGCGAACGCCTGCCGGTACAGCATAACCGCGAGATTTTCCGTCGATCCTCCCGGACCGCCGTTGGTCATAATGAAGATGATGTCGAAAAGCTTAAGCCCCACGATCATCGTCACGACGATGTTCACCGTAAAAGCGGGAGCGACGAGCGGGAACGTAATGTTCTTGAAACGGCTGAACGCCCCGGCCCCGTCGATGTCGGCCGCCTCGTACATATCGCGCGGAATCGACTGCAGCCCCGCGACGTAAATGATCATGCTGAACGCCACCCACTGCCACAGATTCGCAGCAATGACGCTGTAGATCGCCAATCTGCGGTCGCCCAGCCAATCCTGCGCCCAGCCCGACAGACCGACAAACTCCAAAATCGTATTGATAACCCCGAACTGCGGATTGTACATATAGCTCCAAATGTATCCGATCGCAAGCGGACTGAGCAGAGCCGGCAGCAGATACCAGGCGCGAAGCAGGCGCTGGACGAACCCGGTTTTCTGCAGGCCGAGGGCGAGCAGCAGGCCGATAACGTTCTGCAGCACGGTGACGAGCAGCGCGATGACCAGCGTGTTTTGCAGCCCTTTCCAGACGTCCTTGTCGTGCGCGAGCTTGCGGAAATTGTCCAAGCCGATAAAGTCGATCGTCGGGCTCAGCCCGTTCCAATCCGTCATGCTGTAATAGAAGCTGCTGAGCACCGGATACGCCAGAAAAATCGTAAAGACCAGAAATGCAGGCAGCAGGAAGACTCCGTCGATGCCAGTCCGTCTCATAGTGTCCCCCCCTGTGTTCATCGCGACTGCGCGCGTCAAGCGATTGCGGTTTGCGCCGTCCTTGGGTCCGGCGAGTCAACGTCCATAATTCATATTATTTAGATGAAAATAGTTGGTTTATGTCCCGCGCCGTTACTCAACCCGGGCGCAAACCGGATGATTCGCGCCCGCAGTCAATCTAATCTACTTGTTGCCTTCCTTGTACGCCTCGTCCATCTTCGCGAGCATGTCGTTTACGCTTCCGCCGGCGAATACGCCCTGGATGCCGACGAACATTTGCGGCTGCACGGCGGCGGGCCAGTTCTGGTCGAGGAACGCGTACGTTCCGACCTTCAGACTCGGCTCGATCTCCATCAGCGCCGCGTCCAGGCTCGGCGTCACGTCGTCGACGATGGAGAACGACTGGGTGGCGTCGAGAATCGTCTTCATGCTCTCGGGAGAAGCGACGAAATCGAGATACTTTCTGACCGCCTCCGGATGCTTCGTCTTGGCGTACGCTCCGGCGAACAGCGCCGGGCCGGTCGATACCCAGATCGGCTCGCCCGCTTCCACGTACGGCAGAGGGAACATGCCCCACTCCAGCTCGGGATTGGCCGCCTTCAGCGCCGGTACGACCGCATTCAGGCTGACCGTCATCGCCACCTTGCCAGAGCTCATCAGCTGCAGCACTTGATCGTTGGCCGTGCCGAGAACGCCTTTGTTCGTCAAGCCTTGCTTTTCCAGATCGACGTAGTCCGCCATCATCTTCTCCCAGGCGGAGCCGACGAACGTCGCCTTGCCTTCGGCCATCTGTCCGTCGAATTCGGGATTGTCGCGGTAGATCGCCGAAGCGGCCATCGCGTAAGGAATCAGTTGGGTGACGAACTGGTCCTTCAATCCGAGCCCGATCGGCGTTACGCCCGAATCCTTGATCTTATGCGCGGCATCCAGGAACGACTGCCAATCCGTCGGAACGGCAAGGCCGAGGTCCTTGAAAATTTTCTTGTTGTAGATGACGCCGATAACGTTCTGGCTGCGCGGCAATCCGTATATTTTGCCGTCCTTGCTCGCCGAGCGAATCGCCCCCGGGGTGAGCCGCTGCACCCAAGGCTCGTCGCTGAGGTCCAGCAAGTATCCGGCGTTGACGAACGGGTCCTTCTTCGTGCCGGCGAATACGGTGAAAATGTCCGGCGCGTCCCCGGAGGCGAGCTTTGTCTTGATAACGGTTTCAAATTGGTCGACCGGAGCGCCCTCGTAATCGAGCCGGATGTTCGGATATTTCTCCTCGAACTTCCGATGGACCTCCTCCAGGTTCAGGTTCGCATTGTTGACCAGATACAGCTTCAGCGTAACGTTCTCTTCCTTGGGCTGCGAAGAGGAGCCGCTCGCTCCCGCTTCGGGAGCGTTCTGCCCCCCGCCCCCGCATCCCGCCACCAGCAGCGACAAAGTCAGACACAGCGCGGCGAAGCCCGCTTTCGTGCGTTTGCGCATCTCTTGATGACCTCCCATTTGTTTTTGCTTGCCTGTGTCCCATTATAGGGAACGGGAGCGCGGCAGGCTTCCGGTTGTTTTGCTCAATTGGGGGGGACGATTTTGCGCGATTTTTGAAATTCCGAGGGCGTCATGCCGGTATGCTTCTTGAAAAGCTGGCTGAAATATTTGCTGTCCTCGTAGCCGACGCGCGAACCGACCTCGATGACGCTGAGCGTCTCCGAAGCCAGCAGCAGCTTCGCCTGCTCCATGCGCACGTCGATCAGATAGTCCGAGAAGTTGACCCCGGCCTCCTTCTTGAACAAGCGGGACAGATGGCTGACGCTGATATGATGCTCCTTGGCGAAGCTGTGCAGAGAGTCGATTCGGTCGTAAGAGCGGCGGATGTCGCCCATCAGCTTGCGCACAAGCGCTCTCGGCTCCTTGCCTCCGCCTCCCTGCTCCTCCAGCCAGTCGGTCAGCCGCTCTTCCAGCCAGTCGGACAGTTGGACGTATTCGACGGCCGTCTCGGTAATGTGCGCGATCGCTTCGGCTTCGGCGATCGCCGCGATTTTTCCGGGGAACAGCTTGAACTGCAGCGCCGTAAACATGTCGCTTAGCAGCTGCGCCAGCGCCTTGGCCGGAAGCCGCAGCGTTCTCGCCTGCGAGACGATCCGGTCGACGGACGGCCGAATTTGCTTGAAATCCCGTTTGGCCAGATGGGCCTCCAGCACCCGGATCGCATTCCATACGGTCGTCATGTCCGAGGCGCGTTCTCCGTCGACGCCCGGAGAGGATAACGTGCTCGTCTCCAGTCGAACCTGCCGCTCCAGCAGCCCGATCGCCCGGCGGTAAGCGTCCTCCGGGCGCTCGGCTCCCTCCTTGGCGAAGACGATCGTATGCACGGGCAGCTTCGTCCGTCTGTACGTCTCTTGCAGCGACTCGATCGCTTCCCGGGCGGCCTGCTCCTCGCGGCTGCTGCCGCAAGAGAACAGCAGGCATTGCAGGTTGGGCTCGGGATATAAAATGCGCGGGTCGGCAGGACATGCGGCGATCGCCTGACACACCGACTCTTCGTGCCGCTCCCAGGCATGCCCCGACTTCCAGTTGCCGAGCAGCGAGATCGCCAGCAGCAGGGGGCCGGCCAGCTCCTCCCGTCCGTTCGCCGACCGGCCCTCCAGCGTGCGCACGAGCCGCCACTGCTCCTCGTCCCGGTCGAGCCGCCTTTTCTCCGTTAAGGTTTCCAGAACCGCGCCGACCGCATGCATAAGCTCCCGCCTCTTCACCGGCTTGACGAGAAAATCCTTCACTCCGAGCTGCAGTCCGGTGCGCGCGTAAGCAAAATCGTCATAACCGCTAACGAGGATCGCTTCCGCGCCGGGACAGACGAGCTTGAACCGGCGAATGAACTCCAGCCCGTCCATTCCCGGCATACGTATGTCCGTTACGACAAGATCGGGACGAACCCGCTCGGCCAGCGCCAGCCCCTCCACTCCGTTCGGGGCGGAGAACACCGCATGCTCCGGTTCGTACTCCTTCAGCAGCAGCTCAAGCTCCTCCAGCGCGATCGGCTCGTCTTCGAGAACCAAGATGTTCATGATTGTCTACTCCTTCTCCCTGCCGGCTTGCGCATCGTTCGGCAGCCTTATCGTCACCTTCGTGCCGCCCTCCGGCGCGCTCTCGATTCGCAGGCCGCAGGGCGATCCGAACAGCAGCCGGATTCGCTTGTGAATATTCATTAACCCGATGCCGGACTTCCCTTCCCGCGTCAGCTCCCGCTCCAGCTCCGCCACGCTGTCGTCCTGACGGAATGCCCGGTTGAATCGGACGACGAGCTCCTCCGGCATGCCCGGCCCCGTATCCGTAACCGCAATCTCCACGTCCATCGCCGTCACGTTCTCCCGGTATGCCCCGCCTATGCCGGTCTCCGTCGCCGCGCTTTCCGCAGATTCATCTGTCTCCGTCGTTCCGCCTTCCGCAGTTCCGCCTGTCTCCGTCTTCCCGTTTTCCGCAATTCTGCCTGTCCGCGTCGCCGCGCCTCCCGCGCCTCCGCTTGTCTCGCTTTGCCCGCTTCCCGAAACCAATCGAGCTTCCAGCCGCACCGTGCCGCCCTCGATCTTTTTCTCGATCCCGTGGAAGATCGCGTTCTCGACAAGAGGCTGCAGCGACAGCTTGGCCATCCGCAGCCGCAGCAGCGAATCCGGCACGTCCGCTTCGAACGCGAACCGGTCCTTGTAACGCATCTCCTGAATCCGGACGTAATGCCGCACATTCTCCAATTCCTTCTCCAGCGTCGTCGGCTCGTTCCAGCCCCTCATGCTGTAGCGGAACAAATCCGCCAAGTTTTCCGCCATATCCGCCACGTCATGAACGCCTTGCTTGCGGCTGAGCGCCTTCATAATATTAAGCGTGTTGAACAGCATATGAGGATTGATCTGGGCCTGAAGCGCCATCAGCTTGGCGTCCTTCTCCCTGAGCTCCAGCAGAAAAACTTGGTGGATCAGCCGGTCCACGCTTTCAAGCATCAGGTTGAACCCTCTGGACAGCCGTCCGGTCTCGTCCCGGTAGCTGCGTTCTTTCGCGCGCACCTTGAAGTCGCCCGTCTCCACCCGCTTCATGTTCTGCGCCAGGGCGGCAAGCGGACGACTGATGCCGGAGGCGAGCACGTACGAGGCCGCTCCGACGACGCCGATCGCCAGCGCGATCGCGACTAGAATGAGGCCGCGGATGCTGTCCGATTGCTTCACGACGTCCGCGTGCGGCGCAAGCGCCACAATCGTCCACCCGCTGTAATCGGAACAGTTGCCCGAGAACAGATACCGCGTGCCCGCCCAATCCGCGCTCCCTTCCGGCTCCGTCGCCGCCGCGGCCAGTTCGTCCGGCATCGTCCGCCCCGTCCATTCGTCCCCGCTGTCGTACAGAACGTTTCTACCTTCGTCCACCAGCATATAGCGCAGAGGCAGCGCGTCTTCCGCCTTGTCGACGCCGAGCAGGAGCGATTTCAGCGCCAATACGCTCATATCGATCTTCATATACCCCAGCCGCTGCCCGGGAAGCGAATACTGGAAGTCGTTGATCGGACGAATCAGCGAGAAGACGAGCTGCGGATCTCTCAGCGCCATCGTCTCCGGTCCCGTCGGCCAGAAAAACATCGAAGGCTCGACCTCGTCCCCCAGCTGCGCGAACCACGGCTCCTGCCTGACCGAATATTCGTTGGACGGCGCTCCGCCCTTCGACAGATTGAACAGCCGTCCGTCCTCCGCGAACAAATAAACGCCCTGAATATACGGCCAAGGGGCCGTCAGTTGGACAAGCCGATGCGCAATCTCGTTATTGTCGTACTGAACGCCGTAATCCGACGTCGGCTGGCGCATAATGCGCTGAATGATCGGATCGCCGAAGATGGCAAGAGAGAGCCTGTCCATATCCTTGGCGTACAAGTCCAGCGTAATCGTCATCTGCGCCAGCGACGTGTCCACGAGGTCGAGCGTCCGCTCCGTATAATCCCTTTTCATATGAAAATAAGTCAGTCCGCCCAAGACGGCCACGGCCACGACGAACAAACTCGTAAACGTAACCGCCATCTTCGTGCGCAGCCGCCAATCGTTCCACCGCATGGCCGAAGTCCCCCCTTGCCGTCCTGTCCATGCCGTTCTTTCTTTGATTTATTGTAGTGCAAGCGATGTCAAAAAAATAGACCGCCAGCGGGAAGGTCCGTTACGAGTCTCCCTGCTGGCTGGCGAAGTTTCAGAAGAGAAGCGGCGGAGAAAATAAACCGAAGGGTACCGAGAGGCTAGAGGAACAAAGGGGAATGCCGACAACGCGGAGTATTATCCGACAAAGCGCTTTACGAGACTTTTGGGGGCGACCTGCATCCAAGCGCCTGCGAGCAGCGCGCGAAGCTCGTCCCGTTCGATCCGGTCGAGGCGGACGAAGACATAGGCAAGCTTGGCGTACTTCTCCGGAACTTTGAAAACGTCGGGAGCGGCCGAGACGCTGATCTCCCTCTCCTCCAAGGACATTTTCAACAGGGCCGTCACGCCGTCCGGCTGCTCGACGGCGAAGATTTTGCCCCGCACCCGGTAAGAGAGCTTATCCCAGTGAGCGTGCTCCTCCGCCTCCGGCAGCTCCAGCGCCAACCGGCGCAGCTCATCCGTAGTAACCACGGTCGCCTCCCGTAAACGTCGCGATGTACCAGTGGTTGCCCTGCGGGTCCTCGACTCCGGCGCTTCTTTCCCCGTACGGCATATCCGCCGGTTCATACAGCGATGCCGCGCCGGCCGTCAGAGCCCGAGCATAGCAATCGTCCGTATCCGGAACGAATACGTGCAGCGTGTTCGCGCGAGGCGGATATCGGTCGCTGCCTGTAGAAAGTTCGACGACCGTTTCGCCGATTTTCACCTCGGCATGCCCGACGGTTCCATCCTCTCTCCCGGACCGATTCAGCACCTCGGCGCCGAAAACCCGCTGCAGAAATTCAATTTGCTTGTCCGCGTCCGCCACCGTGAAATACGGCGTGACGGTCTGGTACCCCCGGGGTGCGTATCCGTTGCTTGCCATGTTTCCCGCCTCCTTGTCATGATCGCCTGCCCTTCCATCCTTCCAAGTCCGTCCTATGCTGCATGGCAAACGTCCTGTCTCTCTATCTTCGACATGTCCGTTCCGAATTACTGCCGCCGCCTGCGGAAAATTACGCCCGCTTCAGCTCGGCGCCGCGAAGCCCCCTCATCCGCGCCAGCACGAGACCCGCCAAGTCGGCGACGCGGCAGGCATACCCGCTCTCGTTGTCGTACCAGGCCAGCAGCTTGACGTACCCGTCGGAGACGCTGACCGTCAGGGCGTCGATAACCGCCGATTGCTCGTTGCCGATAAAATCGGCGGACACGAGCGGCGCGTCCGTATATCCGACGTACGGGGATAGCGCTCCCTCGGCTTCGGCGCGGAAAGCTTCGAGCACTTCCCGGGTATCGACCGGCCGCGACAGCTTGGCCGTCAGATCGATCAGCGACACGTCCTGTGTAGGTACGCGGATCGAGCTGCCTTCAATGCGCTGCGCCAGATGGGGAAGCACGCCCATCAGCGCTTTGCCGACGCCGGTCGTCGTAGGCACGATCGACTGCCCGCACGCCCGCGCCCTCCGCAAGTCCTTGTGCGGATTATCCAGATGGTTCTGGTCCGACGTATACGAGTGAACCGTCGTCATCCATCCGCGCTCCACGCCGAAGGCGCGGTCGAGCACGAGCAGGACGGGCGACAGACAGTTCGTCGTGCAGGACGCCGCAGACAGCAGATGGTGCTTGCCCGGATCGTACAGATGATCGTTCACGCCCATGACGACGGTCAGATCCATCCGTTCCCCCGGCGCCGTAATGATCACTTTCCGCGCCCCTCCGGCCATATGCTTCCGAGCGCCGGTTCCGTCGTTGAACTTTCCCGTCGCGTCGATGACGATGTCCGCCCCGAGCGAACGCCACGGAATGCGCTCCGGATCTCTCTCGTACGTCATCCCAATGGAATAACCGTCGATGACCAGATTTCCGTCCCGCACGCCGACATCCGCCGTCCAAGTCCCGTGCACCGTATCGTATTTCAGCAGATGGGCGATCGTCTCGACCGGATACGCGCTGTTTATCGCTCTCAGATCGCCCGGTCGTCTTGCCATCCACTTTCTAACCAACAGCCGTCCGATTCTCCCCATTCCGCTAATTCCGATACCTTGGCTCATATTGTCCCCCTATTGGTTAACCAGTTAATTATTACACATTAAATATACATTTATTCGAAATAATACTCAATATAAACACCAACAAAACTTATTTATGACTCATTATAAAATATATATGACACAAATATAATTGTTCATTCATCTCCTGATGAGCATTCGTCCTCTCCCGAGCGCCTAATCAACGTTGCAGCAAATAGACCACACAGTTACTCCTGCATCGTCTCCCTCCCGAACGCGAATGAACAGAGTTACAGCTCGACGGTGCCGGCCTAGAGCGTGCAAACATCGAAATTTCGAGCTGCAGCCCGACAGCGTCGGCCTAGAGCGTGCAAACATCGAAATTTCGAGCTGCAGCCCGACGGCGTCGGCTTGGAGCGTGCAAACATCGAAATTTCGAGCTGTAACCCGACGGTGCCGGCCTAGAGCGTGCAACATCGAAATTTCGAGCTGTAACCCGACAGCGTCGGCTTGGAGCGTGCAAACATCGGAATTTCGAGCTGTAACCCGACGGTGTCGGCCTAGAGCGTGCAAACATCGGAATTTCGAGCTGTAACCCGACGGTGTCGGCCTAGAGCGTGCAAACATCGGAATTTCGAGCTGCAGCCCGACAGCGTCGGCCTAGAGCGTGCAAACATCGGAATTTCGAGCTGTAACCCGACGGCGTCGGCCTAGAGCGTGCAAACATCGAAATTTCGAGCTGTAACCCGACGGTGTCGGCTTGGAGCTGCAACATCGGAATTTCGAGCTGTAACCCGACGGCGTCGGCTTGGAGCGTGCAAACATCGGAATTTCGAGCTGCAGCCCGACAGCGTCGGCTTGGAGCGTGCAAACATCGGAATTTCGAGCTGTAACCCGACGGTGTCGGCTTGGAGCGTGCAACATCGGAATTTCGAGCTGCAGCCCGACGGTGCCGGCTTGGAGCGTGCAACATCGGAATTTCGAGCTGTAACCCGACGGCGTCGGCCTAGAGCGTGCAAACATCGGAATTTCGAGCTGCAGCCCGACAGCGTCGGCTTGGAGCGTGCAAACATCGAAATTTCGAGCTGTAACCCGACGGCGTCGGCCTAGAGCGTGCAAACATCGGAATTTCGAGCTGTAACCCGACGGTGTCGGCTTGGAGCGTGCAAACATCGGAATTTCGAGCTGTAACCCGACGGCGTCGGCCTAGAGCGGGTTACCGTTATGCGAGCGTATTGCCTGCCTCAGGACAATCGCTAATGAAACATGTTAGTCGATATCGTTCATCGGGCTAAGTCACATCCCCCATGCAAAGAAGCCCTCCCCCAGCCATACAACCAGGGGGAAGGGCTTCTCCATCCGAACCTCTTACTCCTGAAGCCACTCGTCAATCTGCTTGGCCAGCTGCTCCAGACCGATTTCGACCGGGACGCGGCCGTGCAGCATTCGCTCGAACATCTCGTTAAACGCCGTGTCGATCTTCGCCCAGCTCGCCACCGGAGGACGGAGGAACGACGCGTCGAGGCTTTCCACGTACGGCCTGATCGTCGGGCTGTAAGTCTCCTCCGATTCGCTCGCTTCGGCGTTCGTCGGCAGCAGCCCGGCTTTGAACATAAGCCGCTGCGCCTCCACGCCCGCCATCCACTTCACGAACGTCCAGGCCGCCTGCTTATTCCGGGAGCTTTCCATCAGCACCAGATTTTCTCCGCCGATGATCGAGCCTTTCGTCCCCGGATTATGCGGGAACGGAGCCGGCACCGTATTGTCCCGCAGCTTCTCGTCATCGTAGCCTTCCACATTCGATAGAATCGTGTAGTACCACGGTCCTTCGTCCATCATGAGCAGCTTGCCGTCCGGCACCGCCTGCCAGCGCTCCAGCCTGCCGGACAGCACGTCGGCGCTGACGAGGTTCGATTCGACCAGGCGCTTCAGCGTATGAACGGCCTGAATGCTGTCCGGACTGTCCAAATACCCGCTCGCCCGCGTATAATCCTCGTTCGTCAGCCGTCCGCCCAGCCCGACGAAATAAGGCAGCACCGCCCACGTATTGATGCCGTTGACACCGAGCTGGTAGCCGGTCCGCTCGCTGAGCGCCACCAATTCGTCCATCGTCTCCGGCGGTTTGTCCAGACCGGCTTTGCGCAGCAGCTCTCGGCTGTAAATAGCGACCTTCGTATTGATGTTCAGCGGCAGCCCGTAGTACCGGCCCTCGTATTTGCCGGACTCGAGCGCCGACTCCAACAGCAGCTTCGTGACGCGAGGCAGCTCGGGATAGGCGTCGATCGGCTCGATCAGCCCCAGCCGGGCGAATTCCGGCAGCCAGGCGATATCCATGCGCACGACGTCCGGCCCGGTGCCCGAAGTCGTCTCGGCGATCAGCGAGCCTTTGAAATACTCGTACAGATGCTTGACCGATACGACGCGAATATCCGGGTGCTGTGCCTCGAAAGCCGGAATGACCTCGTCCTCGAATACTTTCATCTCTACGTCGCTGTACGTATGCCAGACCGTGATCACTTCGGCGGCCTCCGGCTCCATTACCAGCTCGACCTCGTCCCTGCCGATGATGCTTTCCGCGCCGCAGCCCGTCAGCAGGACGACGACCAGCGCCTGACGCAGGGCGGCAAGCGAACGGCGGCGAAGCTTACCACCAATCGTCCTCACAAGTTTCGTCACCGTCGTCCCTCCCCTTATTCGCGTCTCGGCAGACGTTCGCGATATTCGACCGGAGACGCTCCGGTCGTCTTTTTGAACAGCTTGCTGAAGTATTTGACGTCGTTGAAGCCCGATCTCTGCGCCACCTCGTATATTTTCAGGCTCGGGTCCCCCAGCAGTTCCTTCGCTTTGCCGATGCGCAGGCGAATCAAATAATCGATAAAGTTAAAACCCGTATGATGCTTGAATTGGAGACAGAAATAGTTTTTGCTCATATGGACGTAATCGGCAAGCTGCTGCAGCGTGATTTCGCCCGTATAGTGCTGCGCGATGTACGCGATCGCCTTATCGATCAGCTGTTTGTTGCCCTTGTACGTATGCGATCCGGCGGCGAACGACTTTCGGTAGCCCCGAATCTGCGCCTGCAGCAGGTCGGTCAGCTCTCCGAACGTTTCGCTGCGCTTAAGCTCCTCGAAGCCTTCGAGCAGCACGATCATCTCCTGCTCGTTCATGAACAGCGCCGTCACGATCTCGAACGCTTCCTTGCGCACCGCATCGGGATCGGGCCGCATCGTCTCCCAGCGTCCGATCCATGCGCGCACGATCGCGTCGGCGCTCTCCGCATCCCGGGTCTGCGCGCTCGTCTTCAGCTCCTGCAGCAGTTGAGCGGAAGTCGGATACTCCGAGGACGGCTCCTGCCCCTGCGCCTGTCCGGCCCCGGACGGACCGTACAGCCCGCCGCCTTCGAAAAAACGGCGCTCCGCCGCCGAACCGCTCGCCTGGAAGACGTCTCTCAGCTCTTCCGCGCTCCCTCCGAACGCGCAGCCGATCGTTACCCTGACGCCGAGTCTTTCTGCCCACCGCTCCGCAACGGAGCCGAGAACCGGCTGCGGCAGCACTCCGCCGCCTGCTCCCGCAGGAACGATCAGCACGAGCGTTCGCGTTCCGACCAGGAACGCGACGCCTTCCTCCGCCGTCTCGTAGAACAGCTCCTGCATCTCCTCCAGCAAAATGGCGGCATGAAGCTGGCCGAACCTCTCCTCCGTCTCTCTCAGCCCGTCGATCAGCACGGTGCAGATCGCATAGCCGCGCTTCATCCATTCGGGCGCCGCATCCGCGGACAGACCTCCGTCGTCGTGGGCCAGCGCACGCTTGACGTCCGATTCCAGCCGCTTGCGGCCGGAGGCCAGCTTCGTCATCCATACGAGCTGTCTGTCCCGGTCCTGCCGCCTCTCTTCCTCGATCTGCCCCAGACATTTGCGGACGAGCTCCAGCAGTCCCTCGGGCTCCAGCGTCGGCTTCAGCAAATAATCGACGACGCCCAGCTTCAGCCCCTGGCGGACGTATTCGAAATCGTTGTAGCTGCTGACGAAAATCACCTTCGTCCGCGGATGGCGCTCCAGCGTCCGTCTCGTCAGCTCGAGGCCGTCCATGACGGGCATCTTGATGTCGGTGATCAGAATATCGACCGGCTCGCTTTCGAGCGACCGCCAGGCTTCTTCTCCGTTGGCGAAATCGCCGATAAGCCCGACGTTCTCCCGTCCCCAGTCGACCGACGCCTTGATCCCGAACCGGATGACCGGCTCGTCGTCCACGATCGCTACCCGGTACATGCTCATCCCTCCTCGCGCTGCTCGCGCTCGCCCTTCGGCTTGATCAGCTTCATGTGCACGACCGTTCCTCCCGCCTCGCCGCCGCTGCCGATTCGCATTTCCGAGCCGGGAGGGTAATAGAGCCGAATCCATTCGCGAACGTGCATCAGCCCGATTCCCGTCATTCCGGCCGGCTCCGCGCCTTGCGGAACGCCGCCCAGCTTCTGCAGATCGTCCGGCGAGATCCCGCGGCCGTTGTCGCGGATCGCAATGGCGATCGCCTCCTCCGTCGCGCTCGCCTCGATCCGTATGTCGCCTCCTCCGCCAAGCGGCACGAGCCCGTGGAACACGGCGTTCTCCACGATCGGCTGAACGAGCATCCGCGGCACCGGGAACGTCTCCGCCTCGGGCGCGATGTCAAGCTGCAGCCGGAATTCCGTATCGTAACGGATTTGCAGGATGGACAAATATTTCGCGACGATGTCCAACTCCTCCGCAAGCGTGACGAAGCTGCCCTTCTTGCCCATGTTGGCCTCCAGCAGCAGCACGAGCGACGACAGCGCGTCGTACGCTTTGGAGCTCTGGTTGTAGCGGACGAGCCACTTGATCGTGCTGAGCGTATTGAACAGGAAATGCGGATTGATGCGGTGCATGACCGCCCTCAGCTCCGCTTGGCGCTTGCTCTCCTGCACCTCCCGCACTTCGCGCACGAGCTCGTCGATTCGCTTGATCATTTTGTTGAACTGCCGGCTGAGCAGCCCGATCTCGTCCTTGGTCCGAACTTCCGTACGCGCCGTGAAGTCGCCGCCTTCCGCCACCTTCATCTGCGAAGTCAGCTGCTGGATCGGCTTCGTCACCTGGCGAGCCAGGACGAGACCGATCGCCACGGCGAGCAGCGCGAATCCGACGGCCGACGTCCAGATCATGCGGCGCATGCTCGTCAGTTGATCGGTTATTTCGTGGATCGGCACCGAGCCGACGACGCTCCAGCCGTTCGTCAGCGTCTGCTTGATATGGTAGAAGCGAACGCCGTCCTCCTCGTGCTCGAACTCGGCGGCGTTGCCGGACGCCGCCCATTCCCTCAGCTCCGGATCGGACAGAGGCTGCCCGAGACGGTCCAGTCGGCGGTCGATCACAATCGTCCCAGACTCGTCGACGACGAAAAATCCGCCGGTATCCCCGAGACGGATTTGTCCGATCCGATCCAATATTTTGTTGCCGTCCAGGTTAACGAGCAAATAGCCGATGTCGTCGAGCGACTCGAAATCTTTAATGACGCGGGTGACGGGCAGCACCAGATCGTTGATGTCCCCGATGCCGCTGTACGGATCGTAAGCCAGCTTTCCCCAAGCCGGCTTCCCGTCCTTCAGCCTGGCCATCCTGGCCCACTCCAGGTCGTCCAGCGATTGCACGTAGATTTTCGACAGCTTAAACGAACCGCTCCCCCAGCTTGTGCCTTCCTCTCTGAGCACGTACAGCGTTTTCACGAAGGAATTGGAGCCCACGTAGTTGTTCAGCAGATTGGACACGTACGTTTTGTAGGCTTCCTCCTCTTCCGGCGTCGGACTCGCATTGCGCGCGGCCTGCTGCAGCTTGACGTCGCTGTACAGAATGTTGGAGGCGTCCGTGCCGGCAAGCATGATCGCGGACAGAGCGTCGGCGGCCTGCCGGACGAGTTGAAGCGAGGAGACGCGGACGTTTTTCTTGACGAGCTTCGACGAAGCGTTGTAGAACAGCACGCTCGTCAGCGTCGGAATGAGAATGACGACGAGCAGGGCCAGGATCATTTTCGTCGCGAACCTTCTGCTCCCTCGAAGCCTCTGGGCCGCGCCCCATACGAGTTGATTCATTCCCGCTCTCCTCCCGTACGCCTATTGTACACCGCCGGGAGGACTCTATGAAAGCACTTTCAACATGGTGTCTCATATTCCGGAATTCCGTCCCCCGTCACCCTTTTACCGCCCCTTCGTTAAAGCCCGACTGCACGAATTTCTTCTGGAAGGCGATATAGATCAGAATGACCGGCAGCAGCGCGATGATCGAAGCGGCGAAAATTTGCCCGTAGTTGGTCGCGTACTTGTCGTTGAACATCAGAATGGCGATCGGCAGCGTGCGCAGCGCCTCGCTCTTGATGATCGTCAGCGCCAGGAAGTATTCCTCCCATGTCGCCTGGAACACGAAGATCGCGAGCGTTCCCATCGCGGGCAGCGACAAGGGCAGGTAGATGTTCCAATAGATGCGCCAGTTCCCCCCGCCGTCGATCAGCACCGACTCCTCCAGCTCCCGCGGAATGCTCTCGAAGAACCCCCGGAGAAAAAACATGTTGCCCACGACGCCGGTTGCGATGTAGACGAGCCATAATCCCGCGTACGTGTTCACCAGCCCCATATTTTTGATGATGATGAATTGCGGAATGATGTTGATGACCGACGGGATCATCATCGTGAGCAGGAACAAGCGGAATACGCCCTCCTTGCCGGGAAAAGAAAACCGCGCAAACCCGTATGCGGTCAACGAACTGACGAGCAGCGCTCCCAGCATCGCCACCGACGTGAGCAGCATGCTGTTGCCGAAGTATTGCGCGAAATGGTTTTTGCCCCACACCACCTGATAGTTGATGAAGTTGGGCGTGACGCTGAACACTTCCTCCGGCCTCGGCAGCGAGAACGTGGCGGTGAAGAAGGAAGTGAGAATCATATAAATGAACGGAAAAACGAACAGCAGCGCTCCGGCCACGAGAATGGCATATACGGCGAGCTTCGTCATCCATGGCGTTCGCATAGTCGGGTCTCCTCCAATCGTCGTCAGAACAAGCGTTGCTTGCCGATCTTGGTCATCTGGTAATACGTGACGGCAAATACGAGCAGCCCCATCATGACGCCCATCGCCGCCGCTTCCCCGAAGTGGAAGTGCTTGAACGCCTCCATGTAGATCAGGCTCGGAATGACCTGCGTCTGGTTCATCGGACCGCCGGCCGTAATGAAGTACACCTGCGGGAAAAAGCCGAACGCCCCGTTGACCAGATTGATCAGCACGAACACCGTAATCGGGCGCAGCATCGGCAGCGTCACGCGGAAAAACTTCCCCGTCGCCGAAGCGCCGTCCATGTCCGCCGCCTCGTACAAGTCGCGCGGGATGCCCTGGAGGGCGGCCAGATAGATGACAATGCCCCAGCCGACCGTCTTCCAAATATGGAACAGCCAGATCATGATCATCGCCGACCAGTAATGGCTCTTCCAGGCGATCGGCTCGGACAGGATGCCGACGTTCAGCAGCACGTAGTTGACGAAGCCGCCCGATCCGTCGGCGAACAAATATTTGAACAGCAGCGCAACGACGATCCACGACGTCACAATCGGCAAGTAGTACAGCGTGCGGAACGCGACCTTCATTTTCACGAATCGGGTATTGATGACGACAGCGAAAAACACCGCGAGAAACCAGTTGATCGGCACGGTGACCGCTACGTTGAGGAACGTGTTCTTGAGCGCGATCATGAACTTGTCGTTCGGATCGTCGAATACGGAGCGGTAGTTGTCCCACCCGACCCACGGACTGTTCTGTCCGGGTAAAATATTGAATTCCTGAAAGCTCACCTTGACGTTCTGGATCATCGGGTAGACGACGAAGACGAGAACGCCGACGAGCCCGACGGCGACGAACGGAAGAGCGTTCAGCCATTGCGTCAGACCGGTTCGGAACCGGGATTTGCGGGGCAGCGTCGCTTGCGTCACGGCTATGGCCTCCTTCTATGGGATAGCGACGGCCGCGCCGCGAGTGCTTCGCCGGCGCAGCCGTCTTCGTGGTAAAGCTACTTGGCCAGAATGGCGTTAATCTGCTTCACCGCTTCGTTCAGCGCGTCCGCCGCCGTCTGATCGCCGCGGATCGCTTTCTCCAGGCTCAGGTTGAAGATCGTCTCCATCTCGCCCCATTGCGGGATCGGCGTGCGCGGCAGCGCCGTGTTGAGCTGCTCGATGAACGTGCCGATGTACGGATTCTGGCCCGGATCGATCGCCTGCGCGGCCTCGCGGTTCGTCGGCACCATCCCGGCTTCGACCATGATCTGCTGCGGCTCCTTGCCGAGCATCCACTTCATGAACGTCCAAGCTTCCTCCGGATGCTTGGAATTGGCGAACGATACGAGGTTCTCTCCGCCGACAACCGAGATGCTGCCGCCGGGACCGGCCGGGAGCTGCGCGCGAACCGTTTTGTCCAGCGGGTTAAACGTGTTCTCCGCATCGCCGAGCAGAATGCTGAAAAACCACGGACCGTCGTCGATCATCATATACTGGCCGGACTTCAGGCCGTCCCACGAGCCCGGTTCTCCGCCGAGCAGCGCCGGAATGACGAGCCCTTCGTTGTTCCAGCTCACGATCGTCTCCAGCGCCTCGATGCTGGCCGGGCTGTTCAGATAACCGTCCACCTGCGTATAGTCGTCGTTCGTCACTTTGCCGCCGAGGCTCCAGAAGTAAGGCAGCACGCCCCACGCCCCGATGCTCGATACGCCGATGCCCTGCTTGCCTTGGGATTTCAGGTTGCGGGCGGCTTGCACGAGTTCGTCCATTGTCGCCGGCGCCTGATCCAGCCCCGCTTCCTTCAGCGTATCAGCGTTGTAGATGGCGACTTTCGTGTTCGTGTTAAGCGGCACGCCGTAATATTCGCCCTTGAAAATGTTCGTCTGCATCGGACTGTCGAATACGGCGCTCTTCACGTCGTCGAAGCCGGGCAGATCGCTCAGCTTCTTCAGCGCTCCCTTCGAGGCGAGCTCGGGCACCCAGATGATGTCCATCCGCATCAGATCGGGAGCCGCGTCGCCGGCCACCGCCGCGATCACCTGGTCCTTCAGCCCCTCGTACGGCATGCGGGTCAGCTTCAGCTCGATGTTCGGATGCTCGGTCTCGAACTTCGGCTTGATCTTCTCGAGCAGCACCTTCTCCTCGGAGTCCGAATACGTGTGCCAATATTCGATCGTGACCTTTTCCGCCGGTTTCGCGGAGCTCTCGGACGCCTTGCTCGGGCTGGCGCTTCCGCTCGGCGCCCCTTCGTTATTTCCCCCGCCGCATGCGGCCAATACGAACGTCAGCGCGAACGCCAGCACAACGGATAAGCTTTTTTTCATCGCCTGATCTCCCCCATTAACGTGATTTACATCTGACTCCGGGCAACCCCTTCGGCTGACCCGGAGGTTGGATGTCGTTGCTCGTTTAGTATGCGAGAATTCGGCCGGATTCGGAAACCGCTTACATTACGCTTTAGGGGGACTGCGTTCCGTAGTTTGACGAGGCTTGGACCGCACGCGCAGCAAAAAAGGTGTCGAACGTTCCGATTGCAATCGGAATGCCCGACACCTTATTGGGGTAATATTTCTTATTCCGCTTCGACCGCAACCGCAGCCCGGGCCGTGTTCGCCCGCACGACCGCTTCGAGAAGCAGTTGATTGCGATAGCCGTCCTCCAGCCCGGCGAATTCCGGGCTGGCCGGACTCTCGCCGCGGATGCGTTCGGCGAACTCCGCCCACGGGTTCAGCCCTTCGTTCTCCGCGACGTCGATCTTCTGGGTCGCCGTCTCCCTGCCGTCCTCCGTCGGATACGTCCAGACGAGCTGCCGGTCGTTCAGCGTGCTGACGCGCAGCGTCCCCTTCTCCCCGTACAGCGCGATCTCGTGCTGGTTGCCTGAGCCGAGCGCGTTGCGCGACGTCTGGAACACCCCGACTGCGCCGTCCGCGAAGCGGGCGTTAAAGCAGGCGAAGTCGTCGACCTTGACCGGTACGGACTCCCCCGTCCGCGGATGAGGGCGCTCCGGCACGATCGTCGTTAGCATTGCCTGAAGCTCGGCCATGCGTCCCCCGGTCAAATATTCCGCGATGTCGATCATATGCGAGCCGAGGTCTCCGAGCGTCCCCGTTCCCGTCACCGCCTCGTCGAAGCGCCACAGGAACGGCGTGTTTTTCACCGTCGAGCCCCAGTCCTGCAAATATTGCACGAACAGATGGTTGATGCGGCCCAGCTTGCCTTCGGCGACGAACTTCCGCGCATATTGGAAAGCCGGTCCGTTGCGGTACGAGAAATTGATCAGCAGCGGAATCGGGCGGCGGCGGTACGCCTCCAGCACCTCGCGCGCCTCGTCCAGCGTCCGCGTCAGCGGCTTCTCCGCGAAGAGCGGCTTGCCCGCCGCGATGCATGCCAGCAGAATCGCCGCATGCGAATCGTTCGGCGTCACGGAGACGACGCCTTCCACCCCCGCATCGGCGATGAGCGCATCCGCATCGCGATAGCGCCGCTCCTCCGGCACGCCCAGATTGCCGCCCACCTCCGCCAGCGCTTCCTCGCTGACGTCGCACAGCGCGACGATCTTCACGCCCTCCACCTTGCCCAACTGCTCGATATGATATCTTGCCATTCCGCCCAATCCGATAACTCCGATGCTGACTTGCCTGCTCACAGAGATCGCCTTCTTTCGCATGAAGAGGTTCAACCCTCATCATAAGGGTATCGCCTTATCGATTCGCAGCGCGCGGCGAAATTCCTGCAAGCCGCGGCATCTTCCGAATATAAAACACGGAATCGGAACGGGCGACTCCTTCTTGGCGGCAATGAACAGCGAAAAGCCCTCCGACCCGCAGCTGCGGAATCGAAAGGCTTCTCTCTCGCACGTATAGGTACATGGCTCAGGGAGCCAGGCTTTCCAGCACGTCCTCGACGATTTGCCGGTTGGCGATAATTCCGGTATACAGCCAGCTGGAATTGGCCGGATATTCGTGGACGTTGCCGTTTTTGACCGCTTTGACGCTCTGCCAGATCGGGTCCTTGAGCGCCTCCGACCCGGTGGCGGCGTCGCTGTTGATCAGGAAAATATGGTCGGCGTCCAGCTCGGTCAGCGCCTCCAGCGAGACGGATTTCCAGATGCCGCCCTCGCCCTTGGAGATGCGCTCGACAAGCTCCGGCACGGCCAATCCGAGATCGCGGTACAGCACGTCGCCGCTGGACTGGTTGTCGCTGACCATCCAGAACGTTTTGGACACGAGCCAGATGGCCGTGGCGGAAGGACGCTTGCCTTCGTACGCCGCGTCGATCTTCTCGCGGGCGACCCGCAATTCCTCATCGTACGAGTCCAGCACCGACTGGGCTTCCTCTCCCTTGCCGAGCACCTCGCCGATCTTGAGCAGCGCCTTGCGCCAGTCCGTATTCACTTCCTGGCCGAGGGCGTAGGTCGGGGCGATTTTGGCGTACGTATCGTATTTGCCGTCGGCGATCAGCGCCTCGTCCCCGATCAGAATCAAGTCCGGAGCGAGGCTGGTCACCGCTTCGAACGGAAGGTCGTGCGGAACCGTCTGAACGTCCGCCAGCTCCTCCTGCAAATATCCCATAGGCGAACCGCCGACCGACCACTGGGCTACCGGCTCGACGCCGAGCGCCACCAAGTAGTCTTCCAGATAAGACCCCAGCACGCGCTGGGGCTTGGCGGGCACAACCACCTCATGTCCGAGCGGATCGACCAGCGTCCGCTCCGTCTGCTCGTCCTCCTGAGGCTCGGCTTCCGGAGAAGCGGCCTCCTGCTCTTGCGAAGGAGCCGCCTGACCTGTACCGGCCGGTTCGGTCGCTCCGGCGTCCCCCGCTTTATCGTTATTGCCGCCGCAAGCCGCAAGCAGCATCACCGTCATCGCTGCGGCGACCAACGCATACAGCAATCTGTTTCTTCTTTTCCAACCCATCCTTCGTAACTCCTCCCGATTCCATAAACTGCCCCACTTAGATGAGATCGATTCTCATTATCATCGGACAATCTTATTTTATCAGGATGAATGCGGCCGTCTATGGATTAAAGTCATTCCTTTCATGCACAAAGACGCACGGGCCGCCGCCTGCCCTTCCGTGCTTCAGCAGCAGCTCTCTTTGCAGCTCCAACTGCTTGATCATCGACAGCATGTCCGCGGAATGGAACAGCTGCCGGTCGACAAAGTAAATACGATTGTTGCGATACGCCTCGATCGAGCTCCAAACCGGGTGACGCATCATACGAGCGACCCACGCCTCGCTGTCGGAGGTGAACGGATAGCAGACGAACATATGGTCCGCCGCATACTCCGGCAACTGTTCCATCCGCAGTTCGGTAATCATCCCCTTGCCCATGACGTGACGGCGAACGCTGTCCGGGGGCTCCAGCTCCATCGCCCGATACAGGTTGTACCCCCCGCGTCCGTGAAACTCGCTGAATACCCAGATGCTGTCGGGACTGAGCTCGTAGAGGCCGACCGTCTCGCCAGGAATGATAATATCGGCGATCTCCTCCCGAATCCTCTTCCCCCGCTCCATATAACGCGACACGCAGGCTTCCGCCTCCGCCCGCTTGCCGAGAGCGTCCGCCAGACGGCGCAAGCGCTCGACCGGGTCTCCGTACGGAACGACCATCGTCGGCGCGACCGCCTGCAGCTTGCCGATCAGCTCCGCGCCGAGCCATAGCGGCGCGACGATCAATTCCGGGTCCAGATCGATAACCGGCTGCACAGACGTCCGCCCCACGTCGACCAGATCCCGCACTTCCTCCCTCAGCAGAAAATGTTTGCCCAGCCCGCCGAAGTAGGAAGCTCCGACCGGCTTTACGCCGAGCGCGAGCAGGCTGCCGATCCAATCGTAGATGACGACCCGCTTCGGCTCGCTCAAGTAAGCCTTCGGCGAGAAGCCGGTCGCCTGCTTAAACTTGCGGCTCAAATACAGGCCGTTCGAGTAACCGACATTGCGGGCGATCTCGTCCAGATTGTCGCGGGTAAGCAGAAGCTGCTCCTTCGCCTTGCGAATGCGGATGCCGGCCAAATAGTCGGCGAAGCCGATGCCCGTCTCCTGTTTGAACAGGCCGGAGAAGACGCGCGGATGGAAGCCGGCCAGCGCCGCCATCGCATCCCTCGTAATCTCTTCGTTGTAATGCTGCTGCAAATACGAGGTCACCATGTGGATCGCCGTTCGGTGATCCGGAGCCGCGGCAGGACTGCCGGCTGCCGGGCTTTGCTCCCTCAACCGCAGCAGCAGCTCGTACAGCAGCATCTCCCTGCGCATGAGCTTAATGTCGTCGGTATCCGTCGAAGCGGCCAGAATGTCCCGAACAAGCTCCGCCGTCCGATAGGAAGCGCCGGTCTCGATCTCGCCGTCCGGCAGCCAGCGGTTCGTCCGTTCCCGGTAGACGCCTTCTTCGCCCGCCGCTTCGCTGCGGCGGACGATGGAGAAGCGCACGCAAGCGACTTCCAGATGGCGTTTATCGGCCGCCTGCATTTCCGCGAACCGGTCCGGATTGCAGAAGACGATCGTTCCCGGCGTCATCATCCATTGCTCCCCGTCGATCGCAAGCCGGCCTTGGCCTCCAAGGGCGGCGAACAGACAGTAGCCGTCCGTCCAGCGTCTGTCCGCCCCGTCCGCCGCTTGCAGCACGGTCCGCCATGCGCCCGTGCACGTATATAATTCATCCATAGGTCAGCGTATCCGTCCTTCGGCTAATCATTGTCGCGATGTACTTTCAGTGTACACGCATGACGGCCGTCGGACAATCGCTCGGCCCCGGACACCCGCCCGCTTTTACGACTTCGCTTTCTCTCTCCGCATAAGCAAATACAGGAAAAACGGCGCTCCGATCCCGGCCGTAAACACGCCTGCGGGAATGTCGAGAGGCTGGAACAGCGTTCTGCCGGCCAGATCGGACAACAGCAGCAGATTGGCGCCGATCAGCGCGGATACCGGAATGATTACCGCATGCGATCGTCCGGCGATTCTCCTCGCCATATGAGGCGCCAGCAGCCCAATAAAGGAAAGCGTGCCGGCTATGCCTACAGCCGCTCCCGCCAAGGCGACGCTGATTCCGATAAGGATGATGCGATGAAGCTGAAGCCGGCTTCCCAGACCGATGGCCGCGGCGTCGCCGAGCGACTGCACGTTCAATTCCTTGGCATAGAGCAGCGAGAGCGGCAAAAATAACGCAACCCACGGCCATAGCGCCTGAATGTACGTCCAGTTGGTGCCGTAGACGCTTCCCGTCATCCAGTTCAGCACCTGAGCCGCGAGATAAGCCGGGCCGCTGATCAGCAGGAACATCGTGATTGCGCCGGCCGCCGTGGAGATGCCGATTCCGATCAGCACGAGCCTCATCGGCGATACGCCCTTGCTCCAAGCCAGCACGTAGTTGATCGCGGCCGCGACGAAAGCGCCGGCAATCGCGACGACCGGAATCCAGTGAACGCTGTATCCCTGGAACAGCGTCATGAAGGCGACTGCGGCGACCGAAGCGCCTCCCGTCACCCCCATCAGATCGGGCGAAGCGAGCGGATTGCGAACGACGCCCTGGAGCAGCGCCCCGGACACCGCCAGCGCCGCTCCAACCAGCAGAGCCGCCATGATTCTTGGCATCCGGAGCTTCATGACGATCAGGTCGCTGCCCTGGTCGTTCCTTCCGATCAGAGACAGGACGACCTCCTTGAGGGGAACTCCCACTCCTCCTATCGACAGACAGACAAGCGCGGTCAACGCCGTTACAACGGTTAACGACAACAGCAGGTACATCGTCCTGCGCGAATTCCGCCTACTCATGCTTCCTCCTTCTCGCGACGCGGATCAGAAACGGAACGCCGATCAGCGCCGTCGCGACCCCTACGGGAACTTCCTTCGGCATCAGGACGAATCGCGAGGCGAGATCGGCCGTAACCAGAAGAATGGCGCCCGTTATCGCGCAATAAGGAATGAGCCAGCGGTGGTCGTTGCCGACGAGCGCCCTGCACAGGTGCGGCACGACGAGGCCAACGAACGCGATCGGACCGGCGATGGCGACGGAGCTGCCCGCGAGGAGCACGACGGCGACCGCCGCCGCGGCCCGGGAGATCAACAGTCTCTGACCGAGGCTCTTGGCGTTGTCGTCGCCGAGCGCCATGACGTTCAGCGATCCCGACAGCAGCATCGCCAGCGCCAGTCCCGCCAGCATGTAGGGAAGAACGTCCGCCAGGTGCTCCAGCTTCCTGCCCGAGACGGAGCCGATCATCCAGAACAAGGCGGATTCCAGCGATTGCTTGTGGAGAAGCATGAGCCCCGACGTAGCCGACGACGCGAAAGCCGCGATCGCGGCTCCGGCCAAGGTCAGCCTGACCGGCTCGAAGCCTCCCCGTTCGCGGGCGCCGATCGCATAGACGAACGCTGCCGCCGCGAGCGCGCCCGCGAACGCGATCCAGATCATGCCGCCGAGCGTCAGCGAAGAGCCGAAGGCGATCAGCCCAACCACGACGAACAGCGACGCGCCCGAGTTAATGCCCAGCACCGACGGCGACGCCAGCGGATTTTTCGTGACGACCTGCATGACCGCTCCCGCAACGGCAAGGCTGGCTCCCGTCGCAAGCGCCACGAGCGCCCGGGGCACCCGGGTCGTCGTCAGGATCAGATGGTCGTTGGAACCGTCGAAATGGCGGTAGGATTGCCACAGATCCGCGATTCCGTAATTGTGAAGACCGAGCAATATGCTCAATAAGACGCTTGCCAGCAGCAGAACTGCGCCGACGAACAAGCCGGCCGCCCTCTGCCTGCGGTTATGCAAACGAAACGCGTTTTCCTGCGATTGCTTCAACTGTCTCACCCGTCGCCCAAAAGCTCAACAAGCCGACGCGTCAGGGGCGTCAGCTTGCCGGCATGCCATTTCTTATTTCACTTCGAAGTATGCCACCAGCTCGTCCAGCAGCAGGTTCGCCGCTTCATAGCCTCCGGCCGTATTCCAGATCGCTTCGTCCACCTGGATCACCTTGTTGTTCTTGGCTACGCTCAAGTTTTTGAACAGCGGATCGTTCATCCACTCTTCCACCACTTTGGACGCGTCCGTAGAGCCCGGATTTTCCGATACGAAGTAGAACATGACGTCCCCGTCCATATTCGGAATGTTTTCCTTGGTCATAATTTCGATGAACGCGTCTTTGTCCTGCGCCTCAGGCCGGGCGATTCCAAGCTGGTTCAGCAGCACTCCGGCGAACGTTTGCTTCTGATAGATTCGCACCTGAGCGGCGGAGAAACGGACCAGGGACACTTTCGTCGCCGCCTTGTCGCCGAGCTTGGCCTTCACTTCCTCAACGCGCTTGTCGAAGTCGGCCATCGCCTTCTCGCCTTCCGCTTTTTTGTTGACCGCTTCGGAGTACAGCTCGAAGTTTTCCTTCCAGTTGCCGCCCAGATCGGCCGCGAATACGGTCGGCGCGATCGCCTTTAATTGCTCGTAGATTTTTTCCTGTCTGACTTTGTTGCCGATAATCAAATCCGGTTCGAGGCTGGCGATCAGCTCGACGTTGGGCTGAAGCTCGTCCCCTACCGCCGTTACGCCTTCCATTTCGTCCTTGATATGGTCGTACCACGGATCTCCGATCCAGGATTGCACCGCCCCGACCGGCTTGATGCCAACCGCCAGAAGCGCCTCCGTTCCTTCGTTGGTCAGAATGACGACGCGCTTCGGCGTGCCGACCAGCGTCTCTTCTCCCATCGCATGCTTGACGACGCGCGGCGCCTCGCTCGCGGATGCTTGCGGCGAGGACGCGGACGGCGACGCGACGCTGCCGGACGATGGCGACGGGCTTCCGGTGGCGGAACTATTGTTTGCCGCTCCGCACGCGCCGAGCAGCAAGGACAGACCTAGCAATAAAGTGGCGAACGTAAGAGCTCTCGATTTGACTTGCCATTGCATGTGTATGACTCCCTCTCTACCCAGTTGATAATGATTCTCATGTTCATTAACAATATAGCCGGATGAGCCGATCTTCGCAATGGAGGATCCGGACAAGCGAAATGGATTATGGCGACGCCCCTGAACGCTGCCGCCCATATCCTTGAAGCGAATCGGCGAAACCCCCTCCGTTTTCTTGAACAATCGGCCGAAATAGTAGCTGTCCGCGTAGCCTACCCCTTCCGCGATGTCTTTAAGGGTGAAATCCGTCGTCAGCAGCAGCTCCTTCGCCTTGTCCATGCGCACGCGAATGAGATAGTCGATCGGGCTCGTGCCCGTTCTGCTCTTGAACAGCCGCTGCAAGTGCCGCGGATGGCAGTCGAGCAGTCCGGCGAGAGATTCGAGCGTAATCGGCTCCTTATAGTTCTCGTGGAGGTAGCGAACCGCCTGCGCGACCGGGTCGGGCTTAAGCGCCGCCACTCCCTGATCGCCGAATTGCCGCAGCATTTCGTGCACGAAGCGATAAAATAAAGCTTTCGCATACAGCTTGTCCTCCGGCCTCTCCGGCCGCCAGCTTCCTTCCATCCGAACGAGCAGATCGAACAGGGCGAGCGGTTCCCCCGGCTTGAAGTCGTATTGCAGGCCGAACGGCCTCTCCTTCTCCAGCAGATTTACGAGCTCTTGGCGGCAAGGCGGCGATAAATTCGCCTTGTACAGGATGAGATAATACTCGAGCGGATCCTGCGCCTCGATATCGAGGCGAGTTCCTTTGCCCCCGTGCAGCACGTGAAACCGCTCCACAGATTTGCTCTCCCCGTCCAAACCGACGATCGCGCTTCCCCGAACGATATAGATAAAAGCGCTGGACGGCAGCCGATAAGCCCGCAGAGCCGTCCCCCGCTCCATATGCGTATGACGCAGGTCCATCACCTGGACGAACGCTTGGTTCCACAACAAGACATGGTCTCGATAATTCACTCGACGCTCCTCCCAACTTCCTTGCTCTCTGCCAAATTATAATTGAAAATCATTCTCAATAACAGGATTGTTTTGGATGGGAGGGGCGATTAAATCGAAAAATATTATTGTTGCCACTAAACTGTATACATAATATACTGTTTACAAAACATACAGTTTTATAAAGGACGAAAGGGGAACAAGGATGAAACAGCTCGCTATAGAAACGAAGGGTTTGAAGAAACGCTTCGGCAAGCAAGTCGTTCTGGACGGGGTCGATCTGTCCGTGCCATCCGGCATCATCTATGCGCTGCTCGGACCGAACGGCGCGGGCAAGACGACGCTGATCAATATTCTGTCTACTTTGACGGCCGCCGATGCGGGAGAGGCGAGGGTAGCGGGGTACGACGTTGCGGCGGAGAAAACGAAAGTGAAAATGTCCATCAGCTTGACCGGACAGTTCGCGGCCGTGGACGAAATGCTGACCGGGGAAGAAAATGTGCGGATGATCTGCCGTCTGTCCGGATTATCCCCGTCGGAGTCGAAGACACGTACGGCGGAGCTGCTGCAGCGGTTCGAGCTCCAGTCGGCAGCAGGCAAGCGGGTGAAGTCGTATTCGGGCGGCATGCGCAGAAGGCTTGATCTCGCCGTCAGCCTTGTCGTCGATCGTCCGGTGCTGTTTCTGGACGAACCGACGACCGGCCTGGATACGATAAGCCGGCAGACGCTATGGAAGATCATCCTCCAGTTGAAAGAACGCGGCATTACCGTCTTCCTGACGACGCAATACTTGGAGGAGGCCGACCAATTGGCCGATACGATCTCGGTCATCGACGGCGGACGGATCGTCGCGACCGGAACGCCCGCAGAGCTGAAAGCCAGAGTCGGCGAGGAAGTGATCGAGCTGCGCGACCGCAACGAGGCGCTGCTGCGGACGGTGTCCACGTCCGGCACGATCGCCGACGTCCGTCAGGCGCTGTCCGAGCTTGCTCCCCTGCTCCCGCCGGACGCGCGCGTAAGCCTGCGCAAGCCGAGCATGGACGATGTGTTCCTGGCTCTTACATCCCAACCGCGTTTGGAGGAATCGATCTCATGAATCTCTCTTCCCGTTCGGCGCCCGCTTCGGCTTCCTTCCTCGTCGCCAACGCCGTCTTCATCGGCCGCAGCATTCGCCTCAGCCTGCGAAACGTCGAGGCTCTGCTCATGGCCGTTATGCTTCCAGTGATGCTTATGCTGCTGTTCACCTATGTATTCGGCGGCGCGCTCGATCCGAGCGGCAACTATGTCAACTACGTCGTTCCGGGCATCATCCTGCTGTGCGCCGGCTTCGGATCTTCCAGCACAGCCGTCGACGTCTCCATGGACATGACGAACGGCATCATCGACCGCTTCCGCACGATGCCGATTCACAGCATGGGCGTCGTGACCGGTCATGTCGCCGCCAGCCTCGCCCGCAATCTGCTCGCCACCGCGATCGTCATCGGCGTCGCCTTCCTCGTCGGCTTTCGCCCCAATGCCGGCCTGACGGAGTGGCTGGCCGCGCTCGGCGTCATCGTGCTGTTCATTCTCGCCTTCACGTGGCTGTTCGCCGCGATCGGACTCGTCGCGGGCAGCCCATCGGCGGCCAGCGGCTACGGCTTCGCCCTGCTGTTCCTCCCCTACCTGTCCAGCGCGTTCGTGCAGACGGAGACGATGCCGGGCTGGCTGCAAGGCGTCGCCAACCACCAGCCGATTACGCCGGTCATCGAGACGATCCGCGGCCTGCTGACCGGCACGCCGATCGGCGATCAGGCCTGGCTGGCCGTCGGCTGGTGCGCGCTGCTCATCGCAGTCGCCATCGCGTGGTGCGGCATCTCGTTCCGCCGCCGCGCCGGACGCAGATAAACCGATAAGCTCGCCTCTCGAGCTCGACCAGGGCCGGACCCGGCTGCGAGAGTTAAGCGCGCCTCATGAACTTATTGACCGAGGCCGGGCCCAGGCGCCTTCCGAGTATCCAAATAATGCTGAACGCCGTCCAGAATGCGCTCCAGGCCGAAATCGAAGTCGTCGCCGACCGTGCTCGTCTGTTCGTTCTCCCCTGCGTAGGTGCCCGACATGACGATCGGATACAAGTGAGGATAGCTGTCCGGCTTGACGAGCTGCTTCAGCGCCGCGCTGTACTCCAACCCGTTGAACGTATCCGGATTGGCCCCCGCCTTAAGCGCCTGGCCGAAATCGCGGTTGATCAATCCGACGGAGCGGCTGTAGCTGCTCAGAAGCAGCAGGATCGACATCTTCTCATGCTCGTTCAGCGGAAAAGTGCGCATCGTCCCCAACATCCAATCGATGATTTTCAGCGTGTTCGGCATGATCGGGATCGAGGTCACCGGAATATCGCCAAACCAGGGATGCTTGACGAACACCTCCACACACGCCCACACGTACGCCCGCATCTCGGCCCGCCAATCTCCGTCCTTTCTCTCCGGGAGCTCCAGCTCGCTTACGGAATCGTACATCAGCATCAGAAGATCGTCTTTGCTCGCGATATATCGATACAGCGACATCGTCGTAAAACCAAGAGACGCCGCGACCCGGCTCATCGATACGGCGGCAAGGCCGTCCCGGTCGGCCAGCGCGACTGCCGCGTCGACGATTTTCTTGACGCTCAGCTCTCCTTTCGGTCCCCGCGTCGAAGGCTTCACCAGCCCCCACCCGAGCTTCGCTCCGTTCGGCAGCTTCTCCAGCGCCTCTTCGTTTAATCCGTCCCCATTGTTTCCGTCGCGCATCTGTTCCATCGTTCTCTCCTTGAAGTGTTCGCGAGCCCCCGCCAAGGAACTGCGCAAAAAGTGTATACGATGTAAACAGTATACCACAATCGCCGGAGGGAAAATTGAACCGCTCACCGAGAATGGCCGGGAGTCCCGCTCCCGGCCATTCCGATTTTCGCTTATCGAACCGCGTACTTCTCTCGCAGGAACTGTCCGGTATGCGACGCTTCGACCGCGGCGACCTCTTCAGGCGCCCCTTCGGCGACGACGCGCCCTCCGCCCGCACCGCCCTCCGGACCGATATCGACGACCCAATCCGACTGCCAGACGAGGTCCATATTGTGCTCCACCAGCACGACCGTGTGGCCGGCCTCGACCAGCTTCGAGAGCAGCACCTGAAGCTGCCGCACGTCTCCCGGGTGAAGCCCCGTCGACGGCTCATCCAGCAAGTACAGCGTGCGCTGCTTCGTCTTCTTGCCCAGCTCCTTCGCCAGCTTGAGGCGCTGCCCCTCGCCGCCCGACAGCGTGCGAACCGATTGCCCCCACTTCAAGTAACCGAGGCCGACCTCGCACAGCAGCTCGGTCGTCTCCGCGATTTTCGGCCTGCCGGCAAGAAAGGACAAGCTCTCCTGAACCGTCATATCGAGAATGTCGGAGATCGTGCGCCCTTCGTACTGGACGCTCAGCACCTCCTCTTTGAACCTTCTGCCGCGGCAGGCGGGACAGCGCACCTCCAGCTCGGGCAGGAAATGCATATGAACGGATACGACGCCGAGTCCCTCGCAATGCTCGCAGCGTCCTCCCGGCGTATTGAACGAGAAATGCTTGGCCGTCAGCTTGGCTTGCTTCGCTTGCGGCAGGCCGGCGAACCAGTTCCGCATATGCGTATACACGTCGGAGTAAGTGGCGACGTTCGAGCGCTGCATCCGCGACAGAGGCGTCTGGTCGACCGTGATCAGTTCGGGAACCGCCTCCCATCCGTCTATGCCCGCGCAGCCGGGGAACGGACCGCCCGATCTCCCCGACGCGGCCAGCAGGTCGAACAGCAGCGTCGACTTGCCCGAACCGGACACTCCGGTGACGGAGATCTGGCAGCCGAGCGGCAGCGACACGGTAATGCCCTGCAGATTGCGCAAGTTTGCGCCGCGAATCGTCAGCCGCTCCCCGCTCCCTTTCCGTCTCGGCGGAGCCGCCTGCACGCCTTCGTCCCTGAAGATCGCCCCGGTCACCGAGCGCGGGTCCGCGATCAGCTCCTCCAATCGTCCCTGTCCGACGACGGTTCCTCCGAAGCTCCCGGCTCCCGGACCGATGTCGATAATATGGTCCGCTGCCCGCATCACTTCCTCGTCGTGCTCGATGACGAGAACGGTATTGCCCAAGTCCCGAAGCTGCTTCAATACCCGGATCAGCCCTCTCGTATCCCGGGGATGCAGCCCGGCGGTCGGCTCGTCCAGAATGTACAGCACGCCGGTCAGCCCCGAGCCGAGAATGGACGCCAGCCGCAGCCGCTGCGCCTCGCCTCCGGACAGCGTAACCACCTGCCGGTTCAGCGACATATAGCCGAGTCCGACGTCGACGATGCGCTTCATCCGGACGATCATATCGTGCAGCAGCGCCTCGGTGATGTCCGATTGTCCGGGCGTCAGTCCGCTTCTGAGCGTCTGCGTCCAGTCCAGCGCGTCCGCGATTGCCCGGGAAGAGATCTCGCCAATGGAAGCGCCGTTCACCTTCACCTGAAGGCTCGACTTCTTCAGCTTCTCTCCGCCGCATTCCGTACAGGTCCGCTCGATGAACAGCTCCGCTCCTCCGCCCTCGCTGCCCTTCTCCCGATATTTTCTCCAGATTCCCGTAACGACGCCTTCGAACTTGCCTTGGCCGACCGCCTTCGGCGGCTTGACGTCGGGGAAGCGGCTGGAGAACCGCTCGCTCTCGACGCCGTAGAACAGCAGGTCCCGCTGCGCTTCCCCAAGCGTCTTGATCGGGGCATGCTCGTCGAACTCGAAGCCGTAATGGTTGGCCGCCGCCTTCAAAATACTCAAGCTGTATTCGACGATAAAGTCGTACCAGATCCGCACGCCCCCTCCGCGAACGCTGAGTTCCTCGTCGAAGACGGCCGTCAGATCGAGCGACGCGACATGGCCGAGCCCGCTGCAGCCTTCGCATGCCCCTTCCGGCTTGTTGAACGAGAAGTGCGTCATCGTCAGCTTCTCGAGGGCATGGCCGCATCTCGGACAGGGTTCGCTCAGGCGCATGTCCGCTTCCTCGTCTTCGTCCGGAATCCCGTAGCCTCCCGCTCCGTCCGGAGCGGAGACGACCGTCGTCCCGCATCGGGGGCACGGTCGTTCTCCCAGCTTGGAGAATACGATTCTGAGCAGCGTGTAGACGTCCGTCACCGTGCCGATCGTCGAACGCGGATTGCGATTGGTCGCATGCTGGCCGACTCCGATCGACGGCGACAGCCCTTCGATGGAATCGACCTTCGGCTTGGCCACCGAATCCGACACCATGCCCATCGACTCCATGTACTGCCGCTGGCACTCCCTCTGCAGCGTGTCCATCGCGAGCGTCGACTTGCCTGAGCCCGACGGTCCGGTCACGACGACCAGCTTGTGCTTCGGAATGTCGAGAGAGATGTTTTTCAGATTGTTCTCCCGCGCTCCCTTGATCCGAATCGTTCCTTGCATCTTCATTCCTCCTCGCAGGGATGCTTAGCCTAGATTAACAACTCTATGCTACAACATTCATGCAAGTCTTAAAGTTCGACGCCCTCCCCTTGCGCAGCATCGGTTAGCGAACGCTTCAAGACCGTCATGGTGATTGAAGCTTTTACGGCAAGGTACAACGGCTTTTCACCCCGAACTCATACTTTTTTAACAGATTCAAATAAAAGTTCGGCAAGAAATCTAATAGATTTGTGAGAAAATAGCCTCAAATGACAACAGGAAAAAGATACCAATAGACGAAATCGCAGTCAGGAGAGGTGACCCATGACGCCCTATAAAGTGATCATCGTGGACGACTCCAGCTTGGTGCGCAGCATTTTGACCAAGCTGTTTGCCAAGGACGAAAGCTTTATGATAGTTGGAGAAGCAAGAGACGGGTTGGAGGCAATCGAGATGATCGTCTCGAAGCGCCCCGATCTCGTCACGATGGATATCGAGATGCCGGTCATGGACGGATTGACGGCATTAAAACAGATCATGCACGACTGCCCCGTTCCCGTCATTATGGTCAGCAGCTACACGGACGAAGGGTCCGACTACGCGATGGAATCGATCGACAGCGGGGCGTCCGACTTCTTTTTCAAGGATTTGCTGCTGCAGCCGTCCGGCGACGGACTTCACGAGGACAATTTCCTGCTCCGCTGCAAAGTCGCGCTGAAACAGAAGGACTCGCTTATGTCCGACCAACTGTTCAAAATTCAGGAGCAGAACCACCAGTTGATTTTGGAGTCTTTCTCCCACTTGGTGAAAATCGAGGAAGATTTGGCGATCGTGCACGAAGAACTGCGGGGGACGCTGCGGGGGCAACGAGGTCTTATCCTGAAACTGTGCCGTAAGGACGGCAAATACATATGCATGTACGGGGAAGGCGAGCTGCTGCATTTGTTCGGAATGCCCGCGTCCCATCTGGTCGGCAAAGACAGCGTCGAATTGTTTTCCCATGAGCCCGCTTGTTATCAAGAGCCCTTCTACAATCAAGCCTGGAACGGGGAGAAGCTCGTCAGCTATGAGATGCAATGGAAGGGGCTGTATTTGCTCACCCATCTTCGGCCCGTCTTCCGCGGCGGAGAAATCATGAGCATCCTGATGATCAGCTTCGACATCAGCCCGCAGCGCCAGATGGAGCAGCGGGTCGTCTTCCTGCGGGACAACGACGCGCTGACCAAGCTGCCCAACCGCGCTTCTCTCGTGCGCTGGCTGGACGATACGATTCGCCAGCCCTACTCGTCTCTGACGATCGCCTCGATCGACCTGGATCACTTCAAAGTCGTCAATGAAGTATTCGGCCGCAATGTAGGCGACCGCATTCTGCAAATCGTCGCCAGGCGTATCGAAAACTGCGGGCTCTACGAGAAACAGTTCTATACCGCGCGCGTCGGCGGAGACGAATTCATATGCGCCTATACGTCAAGCAACGAGAAGTCCAGCCGTCTGCTGGCCGAAGCGATCTTCCAAAGCCTGATGAAGCCGATCTCGCTGGACGATCAGCAGCTGCCGGTGCGGATCAGCATGGGCATATTTTCGAGAGAAACGAGCGGATTCGGCGCCTACGAGCTGCTGGCCAACGCGGAGAACGCGATGTATTTCGCCCGCAAGCAGGGCGGCCATCAGATGAAGTTCTGGGAGCCTTCGCTGAACGAGCAGATCAAGCGCCGGGTCCAGATCGAGCTGCAGCTCAAAAGGGCGATAGAGCGACGGGAGTTCCGGCTCGTCTATCAGCCCCAATACGATCGCAAGAACGGAAGAGTCATCGGCTTCGAAAGCCTTATTCGCTGGAACAACCCGATTCTCGGCCAAGTGCCACCGGTCGAATTCATCCCGATCGCCGAGGAATCGGATTGCATTATCGAGATCGGCGAATGGGTGCTGCAGCAGGCTTGCCTCTTCGGCAAGAAGCTGCACGCGGAGACTTGCGCGCCTATTAAAATCGCCGTCAATCTGTCCTCCAAGCAATTCGCGGACGATCGTCTGTGCGATATCGTCAAACATATTTTGGCGAATACGGGGCTGAACCCCGGCTGCCTGGAGCTCGAAATTACCGAAAGCATGACGATGGACGTCCAGTCGACGCTCGCAACGATGCGCGAACTGAAGCAAATCGGCGTCAAGCTCGCCATGGACGACTTCGGCACCGGCTACAGCTCGCTCCGATGGATCAAGGAATTTCCGCTCGACTGCCTGAAGATCGACCGCTCCTTCATTATGGACATCTGCTCCAACGTGTACAATCACTCCATCGTCCGAACGATCACGGCCATGTCGGACAGCCTGCAGCTGGAGATGATCGCCGAGGGCGTCGAAGACGAGGACACCGCGCAGATCCTGGACGGATTCGGCTGCACGATGCATCAGGGCTATTATTACAGCAAACCCGTCGAGGAGCACGAGGTGTTGGACGCCTACCTGTCTTTGACGAGGAACGATTACAGTTGAACCGCAGACACGGCGAAGAGCGGCCTCACGAGCTCGTAGATTCGCCGCCGTCCACATGCAGCACCTGACCGGTCACGAACCGGGAATCGTCGGACGCCAGGTAGACGAAAGTAGGCGCCATCTCGAACGGTTGGGCCGCCCGTTCCATCGGGTTGAACGCCCCGAACACCGCCACCTGGTCCGACGAGAAGCTCGCCGGAATGAGCGGCGTCCACGTGCGCCCGGGCGCCACGGCGTTGACGCGGATGCCCCGCTTGACTACGCTCATGGCCAACGCCCGGGTAAATCCGACGATCGCGCCCTTGGTCGCGGTGTAATCGATCAATTGCTCCTCGCCGACATACGGGACGACGGAAGCCGTTCCGATGATGGAGCTTCCGGGCTTTAAATGCGGGAGCGCGGCTCTTGTCGTGTAGAAATGGGAGTAGATGTTCACTTTGAACGTGTCGTCGAATTGCTCGTCCGTAATGTCGCACAGGCTCTGTTGTTGAAATTGGATGCCGACGTTGTTGCACAGAATGTCGAGCCTTCCGAATACGGCGACGGTCTGCTCCACGATCGCCGCGCACACCCTCTTGTCTCTCACATCTCCGGGCAGCAGCAGACAGCGCTGCCCCAGCTCTTCGATTCTCCGCTTCGTCCGGTTCGCGTCCTCGTGTTCGTCCAGATAAGAGATCGCCACGTCGGCGCCCTCCTTCGCGAACGCGATCGCCGCGGCCGCGCCTATGCCGCTGTCCCCTCCGGTTATCAGAGCGACCTTCCCGGTCAGCTTGCAGCTTCCCTTATAATGAGGATTTTCGTTGATCGGCCTCGGAACCATCACGCTCTCGATGCCCGGCTGCCTAAGTTGGCGCTGCTCCGGCATGTTGATCGGGATATCCTGATATCTCGTGATTTGCCCGTAATTGGGATAGAGAGGATAAGGCTCCTTCGCCTTGTTCGCGTCGAACCATTGCTGCGCCTCTTCGATCTGCTTGAGCTTCAGCCGTTCCGATTCGGCCGGATTTTGCGGGTTCGGATTCATAATCGGACCTCCTTGTCGCTTTCCGTTCAGCATATGAACAGTAGGCATTCGCCGTGCCGGTCTTCCCGGAAATAAAGACTGGCTCGCCGCGTCCGTTCGGCGAATAGGCTAATGGGTAAATCCATTTTCGGAGGGTCCGCCTATGATTTTCGAATTCGATCCTTGCGTCCGCCTGCTTCTCGTCAACGGCTCGAATGCCCGCGTCCAGATGCGCTACGCGTCCAATCCGTATACGTGGTCCATGCCCGAGATCGGGCCTCGCCCGCCCTTCTACGCCAATCCCCGCTACGGCGCGAATTATCCGATCCTCTGATTTCCGCCCGCGGCCAAGCCGAGCTACCGCTCCGCGTTCGGCCGAACCTCGAGAAGCTTGCTCGCGGGAACGTCGTAGACGTATTCCCCGGAGTAGGTCTCGTCGTCCGCTCCGGTCCATTGGAACGATACGCGCAATCTGCGGTTGTCCAGCCACTCCTCGGACCGGAAGAGCGGATCGGGGCGCTCTTCGTGCACCGTCGTCTCCCCTTCCCATTGCTTGCGCAGCGATTCCAGATCGGGCAGCGCGATCTCCGAACCGTCGCGCGCGTCGACCGCGACCGTTCCGCCCCAGATGCGAGCCTCATAGGAGACGGCTGCATAGCGGCTGTTGGGCGACCAGACGAAGGAATGGCTGTAGTAGCCCATCGTCGACCACAGCTCCTTGCCGGTGCTTATCTGCACGAGCCGGATCCCTTCCGCGGGATACAGTCCGCCTGCCGTCACCCCTTTGTTAACGCCGTAGGCTTCGGCCAAGTACTTGCCGTCCGGCGACTCCGCCGACTCGTTGTTGACTCCCGGCTCCGCCAATGCGCCCGTTGCCGGGGAAGAGGCCTCAGCCTCTGCCGCTTGCTCGTCCTCTTCGAAGCGGAATGCCGTCAACGCGTACTTCCCATCTCTATAGTTCACGTCCGCGATCAGTTCTCCGATGTAGTCCGGCATCGGATCGTCCTGCGTCACGGTTCCGGCGCCGATCGACATCCTCAGTCCGGCCTCGGTCTTCTCGTACGAAATCCAGTTGCCGAAAGAGATTTTCTGGTCCGCATACCGAGCCGGAATGGCGGAACTGCTCTTCAGCCCGGCGATCGCTTGATCGACCTGGGGCCGATATTCCTCCTCCAGCAACGGGTAATCTCGAAGATCGTCGAGCTCGACGACGTGCAGCTCATCTACGGATACTCCCGTCCCCGATCCGATGTACAGAATGACGGCCAGCTCGTCCTTCCCGTCGCCGTCGAAGTCCGCCACGTGCAGCACAGGCTCTATTCCCTGCGGAGTCATGTAGCCCCAGGCGTATTCCCGCGACAGATCGCCCGCATGCAGCGTAACGCCGTTCTCTTCGGCGAACAGGTAAATGCGCTGCTCGGGAACCGAGGCCAGCAAGTAGGAGCGGAAGGGCTCGTCGGAGCCGGACGCCGGCTGTTCCGCCTGAATCGCAAGCGCGGCCGCGCTCCCTTCTGCCGTCTCTTCAGGCCCGCTCATCTTCGTATTTGCGCCGGAACAGGACGCCGACAGCGCAGCCCCGAGCGCCAGGATGACTAACGCGAACGCCTTTTTCTTGCCAACATAGATCGACACGCTGGAGCCCCTTTCGCCAATTAAAGATATCTCCTAATTTAACGTAAGATAATGGTAAAAGGTTTAAATATTTTTCCAGATACGCCAAAAGAGCCGCCCCGGGATACGTCCGCGAAATCCCCAAGGCGGCCCTTCCTTGCCCTAGATCGACGCTTCGATCCAGTTCACGACAGCTTGCGCCAGCCGTTCTCTCTTCTCCTGCACATCGTTCATGTCCCCCAGCTTGACTGTCGCCCGGTCGGCGGCGGCCCACGCCATAAGCCCCGTGTCGTCCCGGAATTCGAAGCCGTCTTGCTTGGCTTTGGCGCCCCGATGGAAGACGAGCAGGAAGCTATCCCTGCCCCGCAGGTTCATCGTAATGCGGTCTTCCCCGTCGACGCAGAAGCTCGGCGCATTCCATTTGACGTGCTCGGTCAGACGGTCGTCCGCGGCCAACACGATGCGCCGCACTTCCTCGATCTCCGCCTTCAGCGGATGCTCTAGCTTGCTCAAGTACTGTTCCACTTGCTCCGTTCCCGCTTGCGGCATCTCTCCAGCCCCTTTCTTGTCCGCGCCCTTACAGGCTACAAGCCTAGGTTCGCCAGCCAACCGGCCAGATCCTCTTCCCTCGCCTTGACGTCGCCTTTTCCCTTCCTGTACTTGCCCAGATTCCGCTCGGCGACGAGACTGCCGTCCAGCATGAACAGAATGCGCTCCGTCTTCGCCGCGACCTTGACGTCGTGCGTCACGAGCAGAATCGTCGTTCCGGCCTCGTTGATATCCGCGAGCAGATCCATGATCTCTCCCGCGGATTTGGAATTAAGCGCGCCGGTCGGCTCGTCGCCGAACACGATCTCCGGCTGATTGATCAGCGCCCTGCAGATCGCCACCCGCTGCAGCTGCCCTCCCGAAGCCTGCGTAATGCTCTTGCCCGCCAGCTCGTCGATGCCCGACTTCCGCATGTATTCGAGCGCTCTCGCATTGATGCTCTTGCGGCTGCTACGCTTGGCCAGGTAAGCAGACAGGACGATATTGTCGAGGAGACTCAAGTTTTTCAAGAGATGGATGTGTTGAAAAATAAACCCCATCTTCGTCAGTCGCAGCTCGGACAGCCGCTTCTCTGAGAATGAGCAGATGTCCTCGCCGCCGAACGTTACGCTGCCGGAGCTGGCCCGATCCATCCCGCTCAGGTTAAAGAGCAGCGTCGACTTGCCCGAGCCGGACGGCCCCATCACCGCTATGAATTCGCCTTTGCGAATTTGCAGATTCACCTTCTTCAATACCTGCTGCCCGTCGTTCGGGCCGCTTGCGTACGATTTGCTCAATTCCTTCGCTTCCAGCAGCACTCCCACCGCAATTCCTCCCTCTTAGGTCGCGTTCATCTCGGACATTTTCACTTTGCGGATCGATGCCAGGCTGACGAGAGCCGTGACAGTTACGGCGGCCAGCAGCAAAGCGGGATACAGCACGTAAGCCTGAAGCGGATCAATCGCGAACTTGATGCGGGCGGCGCCCATGAAGGACATCGCGACCCCCGCGGCGCTCGGCCCCGCCGTATTGGACAGGACGGTTCCGACGGCGATGCCGGCGACGAGCACGAGCAGCGCCTTCGTCACGTACTGAATGCGAACGTGCAGCATGGAGAAGCCGATGCTCTTCATGATCGCGATCTGACCGGCGTCCTTGGCTACGGCCATCTTCACGAACAGCGCCGTAATGAGCGCCGATACGAGCAGAGCGACGACCGTGGCGACTCTCGTCACCAGCTTGAGCTGTTCGAGCGTATTGCCGAACGTCTGCGCCATATAGCCGGCCAGATCGGTCACCTTCGCCGGATGCATCGCTTGCGCGTACCGGTCCCTCTTGTCCGCGACGTCGGCCCCGGGCTTCAAGTCGACGGCGATTTCGTAACGAAGCACCGTGTCCAGCCGGACGGGCAGCGCCGCCTTGGCCGTGCGGCCTCCGTTCGTCACGTCCTGGTAGATGCCGCTCACCTTAAGCGTTATCTCCCGCCCGTCCACAATCAGCCGCACCGGATCGCCTACCTTCTTCTCCATTTCCTTGCCGTTTAAGTAGGAGAGCGCAATCTCGTCGGCCCGCGATGGAGCCGATCCCTGCATGTACTCCAGCGGGAACGCCGCGAAGTCGCCGACTTCGACGGTCATATTTTCAAGAGTTCCGTCGTCGCCAACCGTCTTGAACGAGCTGACGAGCACTGCGGCGTATTTCTCCACGTCGTTATCGTTCTCCAGCTGCGCGACAATGCTCCGATAGTCGTCCCCGGCGGAGCCGGCATGCTGCAGGTCGATGCGCAGATCGCTTCTCTCGATGCCCATGTAATTGTTGAATCCGGGAGATTGAACCGTATGGAAAAAGTTGACCGGCACGAGCATGATGAACGAGCTGATGATGAAGACGAGCAGCAGCATCCGGTACATCTTGAAGCGGCCGACGATGTCCTTGACCGCCAGGAATACGGGAACGCTGAGCGTCCGGTTTCGGTGCAGCGCCGGTTTCGTGCCGGGCGGACGCCCCTCTCCCGCCGCGCCGGAGCGAAGCGCCTCCACCGCGGAAATCCGGTCGAACCGTCTTAGCGTCAGCATGCAGAACGCGATCACGATCGCGAACGTGAACGCGGCGGCCGCGACCGGAACGAGCTGCAGGACCAGCCCTTTCGGCGCCTTCCCGATATAGAGCATAATATTGCGCGTAAACAGCGGATGAAGCAGCAGGGACGCCGCATAGCCGATAACCGAAGCGACGGCGGCCGTCAGCACGTATTTCGCCAGATAGAGCTTGCGGATATGCTTGGAGGAGATTCCGATCGCCTTCATCACGCCGATCTCGCGATAATCCTCCTCGATTGCCGCCAAAATCGTGAATCTCAGGCAGAGCAGCGCGATCGTCCCGATCAGGAAGCTGACCAGCAGAATAACGGCCGCCAGCAGCCCGTCCGTCAATGCGTTCAGCGTCCGGAACAGCGTATGGTCGATGGCCGGTCCCAGCTTGGGCAGGTTCGACGCCTCGTAAGCGGTTCTGAATTCGCCGAGCTTGCCTGGATCGGTCAGCTGGAATTCGAGCAAATATTCCCGCTCCCCGGCACCGCTGCCGCTCAACCGGGCGAAGTCGGCGTCGTAGACGACGAATCTCTTCGAATGAATGATGGAAGGATTCATCTGCGCGTCCCGAACGAAGTCGGCGATCCGAAGCTCCATCGCGAAGCCCGGAGCGGCGATCCGAATCTTATCGCCGATCTCCAGACCGTCCCTCTGCTTATAATAGACCGGCACCGCGATTTCCCCCCGCTTCACTTGGACGGGTTGGCTGTCCAGGTCGAGCAGCAGGTCGAAGGACCGATTCTGCTTAACGAAATAATGGTCCATGATGCCGCCGCTTCCGGGTGCGGCTCCATCGCCGAGCACGAGATGGGCATCCTCGACCTTGATCATCTCGGCCGCCTGATGACGCCGGACCAGCTCGTTGCCCTGAGCCCACCGGTCGATGGCCGCGCGGTCGACTTCTCCGGCATGCATCTGCACGTAATGGGGAACGCCGGATTTGGCGAACAGCGCGCCGAGCGAACTCGACAGCTCCGCGATCATATTCGCGCCGCTGGACGCCAGCAGCGCGGACAGAGAAATAAAAACAAGCAGAGCCGCGGAAATGCTTTTGTTTCTAAGCCAATCCTTTCTCAGCATGCGCATGAGCATCTTCTTCCCGTCAGCTCCCTTCCTTGGACCCTGTCGTATTATCCGTCTCTTTAGCGACTACGCCCAGCATATAAGCGAAGCTGCCGCGCTCTGCCCCGAGCGTCGTTTCCATAATGGAAGCAAAAGCCGCCGCCTTCTTCGCCAGCTCCTCCGGCTTCCATTGGAAAATGCCTTCGTCGAACAAAAATTGCGAGGACACAAGCAGAAACTCCACCGTCTCCCGCGGGTAATCCGTACGGAACTCGCCTTCTTCGATTCCCTGTTCGATGACTTCCGTCAACACGGGCGTAAGGCGCAAGATCGTCTCGACGAGACTCTTCTGGTGCATCTCCGCGTTGTCGACCTGATGCAGTTGCTCGATCATCTGTTCCTTCCCGTCCGATTCCGCGCCGCTGCCCGTGACGATCCGGAACATCTTCTCATGGGCGCTCAGCGCCGGATCGGCGGCAACCGCCTTGGCGGCCTCCACTCCGGATTCGATATACCGCATGACGATGGCGTCCATCACCTCCTCCTTCGACTGGAAGTGATAGTAGAACGTGCCTTTGGCGATCCCGACCTCGCTTAGAATATCGTTGATCGTCGCGCGCGAGTACCCCTTGGTCGCGAACAGCCTTTCGGCGGCGTCCAATATTTCGCTTTTCCTCTCTTCGGGCTTCTTGGAGATTCTCATGACCGTACCCTCCGCATTGCTTTATCTTCCATTCGACCGACCGTCGGTCTATAAACAACAGTAACATTTTTCTATTTTGGCAGTCAAGCTGCAAAATAAAGAGCCGCCCCCTCGCATCCGTTGGATGGGGGAGCGGCTCGCGTCCGAATTAGTTACCCAGGAATCCTTTTTTGAAGATGTCCAGCAAATATTCGAGCGTAGTCGGATCGCTGTACGACGACGCTTCCGTGTCGATCTCGATCACTTGGTTGTTTTTGACCGCGGGAATGTTCTTCCAAGTTTCCGAATCCAGGAAGGCGCCGTTGCCTTCCTTGTTCTTGCTCAGCACGATGAAGTCGCCGGCGTATTCGGGAACCACTTCCTGGGACAGCGTGTAGTAGCCCGGCTCCAGCGCGTCCTGTTCGACTTTGGCCGGCATTTTCAGCCCCATCGCCTGATACAGAATCTCGGTGCCGCGCGCCCAGTTGTTGCCGAATACGTAGACGTCCTTCAGGTCGTATTCGAAGACGGATACGGTCACGTTCTCGCCGTACTTCGCTTTGATCTCGTCGCCGGCCGCTTTGGCCCTGCTCGTGAAATCGTCGATCCAAGCTTGCGTCTCCGTTTCCTTGCTCAGCAGCTTGCCGATCTCGAGCTGCTGGGCCAGATAGTCCAGCTTGCCCCATGTGTATACGATGGTCGGAGCGATCTCGCTCATCTTGTCGAGGTTGTTCATCCAGGAACCGGCAATGATCAGATCGGGATCGAGCTCGATGATCTTCTCCAGATCGGCGTCGGATACGGTTTCCACGTTGGCCGTTTTGTCGGCGAACAGAGGGTTTTTCTTCGTCCACTCGTCTACTCCGATCAGCTTGCCGTCCAAGGAAATAATATTAGGAGCGTTCGTCAGACCGATAATGCGCTGCGGGTTGGCCGGAATTTCCACCGGACCGTTCTCGGATTCGTAGATGACGGTTCCGGCAGACGCTTCCTGGCTCGGAGCTTCGCTGCTGGCTGGAGCGCTGCTCTCCGGAGCGGCGCTGCCCGACGGGCTGCTCGATTGTTCCTGCTTGTTGCCGCCGCATGCGCTAACGATCAGAACGAGCAGCAGTACGACGGGTAGAAATGCTTTTTTCATGTTGATGTCCCCTCTATCCCTATGTCTTGTATAGTCGACGATAATGAGAATCATTGTCGTTTCGCACATTATTATCATATAGATTATTGGGGAATTGTCAAGCTCCAATTGCGATATTCCCGCGTCCCGAGCGCTCTCCCGCCTTTCTTCGCCGCGCTTCGGAATACCGAAAGAGCCTTCTCGTCCGCCGCGAAAGTCGGGAAGAACGAGAAGGCTCTCGATAAATAACAGTTAGAATAATTGCGGCCGTCGGCGGGGTGATTACCAGGCGCTCGCTTCGTCTTTGCTCTTGCGGGGGCTCTTGTGCTTCTTGATCAGCTTGGGCAAGTGCTTGATGCCCCGCACCATGCCGCCTTTGCACATCGGGCATTCCGGCGAAGCGGACGAGGCCAGTTCCTCCCGGACCCATACTTTGCATTCCGCATTTCGGCAGCGCCAGATCGGCACCGGCGACAATTCGGGCTTAACGGATTCCATATTCGTGCTCCACCTCCGCGGATGTAAGATACCCGTATTCATCCGGTTCCATGCTATTCAATTTCGTTCCCATAACGCCTATTGAAGCCCATGCTCCTCCCGGATCTTGTACAGGCCTTGCAGCAGCATATCGGCCGGATCACGATTCAGAAGCAAGTGCGTAAACAGCAGATGGAGGGGAATCGCGCATACATTGTTTCCGTCCCGTACGGCCGGAAATCCGGTTTCGAAGACGGGGCCGTGCTCTTGGTTCCAAGCCAGTCCGGCATGCACCTGTTCCGGCGCGAACTCTTCGGTGACCGCTTTAATGCATTGGGGAACGAGCACGTTGTCGATCAGCCCTCTCGCTTCCGCTTCGTTCGCGGGAGGTTTCGGAAACGGTTTGCCCCCTTTGTCTTTCATCAGATCGACGAAAAACGACGCCATCCATTCCGAGGGATTGCCTTCTCCCTGAAACTTGGCAACCAGCTCGCGAAGGAAAAATCCGCATTCATAGCCGTCGTTCGCTTCGTCCTTGACCTGAAAGACGAAAACCGGACCATAGATGTCCTGGTTCAACACTTGCCCTTCCACATGCTCGAAGTGCATTCTTAGCGCGACAAGGCCGTTATGGTGGACCGCCTTGACCAGCTCGGCAAATTTCTCGTCCTTGTTCGGCGCTTGGCCGTCGTTTGCCGTGTTCGTTGTCTCATTATTAGTCATTGTCTGCTCACCCGCTTCCCATCATACCACGAAATGAGAAGTTGTCCTACTCGGAGAGCGGCATCCAAATCCTTCTTTTTCGCAGCGCGTACGCCGTTCAGATCAGCATGCCGCCGGAAGCTTCCACTCTCTGCGCGTTGACCCAGCCCATGTCGGCCGTGCAGAGGGAAGCGATCACCCCGCCGATGTCGTCGGGCTCGCCGACTCTGCCCAGCGCGATCATCGATCCGATGCGCTCCCTCGCCGCCGGATTGTCCCTTGTCACGCCTCCGCCGAAGTCCGTCGCAATCGCCCCGGGAGCGATCGTGTTCACCCGGATGCCTCTGCCGCCCCATTCCTTGGCCATGTACTTCGTCAAAATTTCGACCGCGCCTTTCATCGCCGCGTACGCGCCGTAGCCTTCCAGCGAAAAGCGGGTCAGACCCGTCGAAACGTTGATGACGCTCCCGTTGTCGGCAATGCGGGGCAGCAGCTTCTGCGTCAAGAATAACACGCCCTTCACGTGCACGTTCATCAAGCTGTCGAACTGCTCTTCCGTCGTGCTGGCCAGAGGCGCGTTGATCCCGAAGCCGGCGTTGTTGGTCAGAAAATCGAACTGCTCCCTCCCCCATTTCTCCCGCAGCAGATCGGCCAGCCGGGATTCGAACGCGCCGAAGGACGCCGTGTCTCCCGCGTCAAGCTGCAAGGCCGCGGCCCGGCCGCCGGTCCGTTCGATCTCCCGGACGACCGCTTCGGCCTCCTCGTTCCGGGTATGATAAGTGACGATGACGTCGATGTTTTTGCGGGAAAGCGCGAGCGCGGCGTTCTTGCCGAGTCCGCGGCTTCCTCCGGTAACCAGTGCGATTTTACGGAAGTCGTTCATATTCGATCCTTCTCCTTTTGTCATGAAATGACCTCTTGATCCGCCTTGATTCGCGGTCTATAGTGAAGATATCACTTAGAGTTCACTCGAAGTCAACCTATGGAGATGAAGAAAATGAACTATACCATTAACGAGGCGGCCCGACAGTTCGGTCTGACCGCTCACACGCTGCGTTACTACGACAAGGAGGGACTTCTTCCCTTCATCGGAAGAGGCAAGTCCGGCAACCGCACGTTCAGCGAGCAGGACCTGCAATGGCTTGCGCTGATCTGCTGCTTGAAGGATACCGGCATGCCGATCAAGGAAATCAAGACGTACAGCGACCTGTGCGTCGAAGGCGGCGCAACGGCGGAAACCCGTAAAACGATCCTGCAGTCGCACCGTGCCGAAGTGGCGAGACAGATCGACGAGCTGCAAAAAAATCTCGGGCTCATCGACGCGAAAATCGCTTCGTACGACGATCCCGAGAGGCTTAAAATGATGGAAGAGCATGCGCGCATGAGCAAAGAACGGACGGAATAAGCTAATCTGCGCGTCCGGCAGCAGGTATTATCGAGATACATCCCCGTTCTTGTTCATCGATAATGCCATCTGTTCCCAATCGCTCCGGGGCTCCGTTACGTCCGGCGCATATACGCCCGCACCGTGATCGGAGCGAAGATCGCCACGATGACGGCGGCCCCGAGCAGGGAAATGCCGAGATCCCAGCCTGCCGTTCCGGAGTTGGCCAGCTCGCGGACAGCCGTTACGAGATGCGAGACCGGATTGATGTTGACGAACCATTGCAGCCACTTCGGCATCGTCTCTACCGGCACGAAGGCGTTGGACAGAAACGTGAGCGGGAACAGCACGATCATTGAAATCCCCTGCACGCTCGAGGCGGTGCGGGCGATGACGCCGAAGAAAGCGAAAATCCAGCTGATCGCCCACGAGCAGAAAATGACCAGCACCGCCGCAAGGGCGACATGCTCCAGGCCTCCGTCCGGACGATAGCCCATCAAATAGCCCATGGTAAAGGTAAGCACGGTGGCGATCGTATAGCGGATTGTGTCGGCCAGCAAAGCCCCGGCCAGCGGCGCGATTCGCGCGATCGGCAGCGACTTGAACCGGTCGAACACGCCTTTGTCCATATCCTCGCGCAATTGCACGCCGGTCACGATCGAGGTCGTAATGACGGTCTGAACGAGGATGCCCGGAATAATGACGGGCAAGTAGCTGACGACGTCGCCGGAGATCGCCCCGCCGAAAATGTAAGTAAACATCAGCGTGAACAAAATCGGCTGCAGCGTAACGTCGAACAGCTGCTCCGGCGTGCGCCGGATTTTCAGCAGCCCCCGGTAAGCCATCGTTAACGAATGGCGCAGCGACTGCCCGAAGCTCGTATGGTTTTTCAATTGGCGGGCGACTCCCGCTTTGACGGATGCGGTTCTCATGCGCTTGCCTCCTCTTTGTTCTTGGCGCCTTCGCCTGTAATCGTGAGGAAAACCTCGTCAAGCGTCGGCTTCTGCACGCTCATCTCGGCCAGACGAATGCCTTTCGCGCGGAGCGCGACGAGCAAATCCGTCACCAGATCCGCATTCGCCATCGGCGCGGTAATGACGCCGGCTTCCGACGATACGCCGGATACGGCATGGAGCACCTGCTCGATTGTGCGGCGAGTTTCCGGAACGTCCGACGCCTGCTCCACTCGCAAATGCAGCGACGAGGTTCCTACGGACGTCTTCAATTCGTCCACGGTTCCCTCGGCGACGACGCGGCCGCGGTCGATGACCGCGATCCGGTCGGCCAACTGGTCCGCTTCGTCGAGATACTGCGTCGTCAGCAGAACGGTGGAGCCCGTCTTCACCAGCCTGCGGATCGTCTCCCACATCTGCGCGCGGGTGCGGGGGTCCAGACCGGTCGTCGGTTCGTCGAGGAAGATGAGCGGCGGCTGGGCGATCAGGCTCGCCGCGAGGTCCAGACGGCGGCGCATCCCGCCGGAGAAGTTCTTGAGCGGACGCTTCGCCGCTTCCGTCAAGCCGAATTCCTCCAGCAGCTCCTCCGCCTTGGCTTTCGCCTCCGCCCTTCCCAGCCCGAGCAGCCGGGAGAAGATCACCAAATTTTCGGTCGCGCTGAGCGATTCGTCCACCGAGGCGTATTGCCCCGTCACCCCGATCAACTGGCGGACGATCTGCGATTCCTTGACCGCGTCGTAGCCGAAGACGCGCGCCGAACCGGCATCCGGCCGCAGCAGCGTCGCCAGCATCCGGATCGTCGTCGTCTTGCCCGCTCCGTTCGGGCCGAGCACGCCGTATATCGAACCTGCCCGCACCTTCAAGTCCACTCCGTCTACCGCCCGATTATCGCCGAACACTTTGACAAGCCCGTGCGCTTCGACGGCCCATTCGTTGTTTTTATACATCGTAATTCCTCCCTTAATGGCTCAACACTTAGAAAAATAACTCACGTTTATGAACTGAGTATGAACGGTTCCGTCGCTCTGGCCGGTTTCTTTTTCTATTGTAAGAAGAGAGGGGCCGCCGTTAAACCTGCCGAAGAACGGTTTGAATTCATTCCCGGGAATGAGGCCGGCGTCGTTCCGAAGAAGGGAGATTGTCATGCGTCGCCGGGAGAATCGTGATACAATTCAATTTTAGAGCGACTAGTATTCAGGAGGCGATTTACCGAATGACAACCCGAACGTTTGCCTTTATCGGCTCTTATGCGGAAGAGAGCAGCCCTGGCCTGTACGCCTGCTCCTACGACGAGCGGACCGGCCGGTTAACGCTGCTCGACCGGGCGGACGGCCTGCCCAATCCGACGTTCCTCGTTCCGGACGAAGAGAGGAAGACGATCTACGCCATTACCGAGAGCAAGGACGAGGAAGGCCGCCGAGTGGGCGCCGCCGCCTCGTACCGATTCGATCCGGAGGCGGGGAAGCTGCAGCGGCTGAACGTGGAAGCGACGACTCCCGCGACGACGTGTCATATCGAGCTGGATCGCACGCGGCGCCTCGCGATCACGTCAAGCTATCATGGCGGCCTGCTCGGCGTCTCGCCCATTCTCGACGACGGCCGCATCGGTCCGGCGGTCCAAGTTCATCGGCATGAAGGCTCAAGCGCGCTGCCGGTGCAATCCCAAGCGAGAGTCCATTCGGCCGTCGTCGACCGGAACAATCGTTACGCCGTCGTCTCCGACCTCGGGCTGGACAAGGTGTTCGTCTACGAGATCGATGCCGCCGGCGAATCGTTATCCCTTCGCAGCGAGACAAGCGTCGCCCCGGGCTCTGGCCCGCGCCACTTCGTCTTCCATCCCGAGCTGCCTTACGGCTACGGCATTAACGAGCTGAACGGCACGATCACCGTCTACGCGTTCGACGCAGATGCGGGGACGCTGAGCGTTGCGCAGACGATCTCCACGCTGCCTGACGGCTACGAGGGAGACAACGCCTGCGCGGACATCCACCTGTCCCCCGACGGCCGATTCCTGTACGGCTCCAACCGCGGGCACGACAGCATCGCGGTATACCAAGTCGATGCCGCGGACGGCAGCTTGACGCTGGTCGAGCACGCGCCGACGCTCGGCGGTCACCCGCGCAACTTCGCCGTCTCTCCGGACGGACGGTTCGTGCTCGTCGCCAATCGCGACGGCAACCATATCGTGACGTTCGCCCGCGACGCCGAGAGCGGCAAGCTTCAGCCGGCCGGCATCGAGCTCGAAGCGTCCAAGCCGGTCTGCGTGCGCTTCGCGCAATATTGATAGAAGAAATGGCGACATAGGGATGACCTCCCTATGTCGCCATTTCTCGATTTCAGTCTACTGTAGCTTTCTTTAGCAAGTTGTGGGCAAGCGCAAGTCATCAAGGACTGCGTCAGGTTTATTTTCTCCGGATTTCTTTACGGTTCCAGACTCGCGACCAACTCGTCATAGGTTTTCTTGTAGTAGTCGAACACTTCGGCCGCGCCTTTGGAAGAGTATGCGTCCAGGAAGTCCTGCTTGGCCTTCTCGTAAGCGTCATCCGTCTTCTGGTAAATGATTTTGGCGATATTGGCAACCAGATAAGCATCCAGCTGCTCCTTCTTCGCCTGAATGTCGGAGCCTGCCTCCGGGTTGACCGCGCTCATGAGAGACGTATCGAATTTGTAATTCGGAATGTTCGTGAACGCTTCGTTAACCGAATCGTATCCGTAGTGCTCCATAAAATCCAGCTGCACGGGAAGCGCCATCTTCTTCAACGTCTCCGGAACATTCGTAAAGTTGACGGGATCGCCTTGCGGATCCTCGTGAGGCGTAAAGCGCGCCAGGTGAATATACTTGCCGACTCCCGTCTTCAGGTAATGGTTCGGATCGTTCTGGATGGCTTCGATTTCGGAATCCTTCAATAAAGGTACGCCGTCCGCCACATCGTACTGTTTTCCTTCCACGCCGTTTTGCAACAGCTTGGCTCCCTCGTAGGTGTACAAGTAATTAATGAATTTCATGGCCGCTTCCGGATTTTTGCTGCTCTTGGGAATGAACATCTGGTATTGGTCGCCGCTGGCGAACGCCTGAACGATGTAGATGTTCTCTTCGTTGTGATCGACCAGGAAAGGCGCGAAGCCCTTCTCGGATTGTCCGTCGGCAATAAACTGGTTGTCCGCGCCCGCCAGCGACCAATAGGCGGTAGCGGCGAAATATCTGCCCGTCTTGTATTTCTCGGATATCGCGTTAAACTTCAATGTAGCCGATTCCGGATCGAGAATGCCTCTCTGATACGCTTTGTTATAAAACTTCATCGACTCCCAGAAAATCCCTTCGGGGTCGGAGACGCGCGGCACGATTTGCTGCTTGCTCATGTCATAGTACCAATCATTGTAGTTGGCTTGGACCATTCCGCGCATATTGGCAGTGGCCTTGTCGATCATTAAGTGGCCCCAGTCGTCCGATAAATTCAAGCCCAATCCGTAATTCTTTTTGTCGAATTTGTTGACCGGTTCCAGCTTCATCATGTCCTCAAGCACATCAAGCAAGTCGTCCAGCGTGTCCAGCTTAGGATGGTTCAACTGCTTGTACAGATCCCACCGCAAGTTCCAGGCGTTCTGGTTGACTAGCGGCGAGTAGTCGTCCCCGCCGACCTTGCCGGGCAAGTAGTACAGGCTGTGCGACTCGTCCGAGTTCATCTGCTTGTACAACGCCAGGGCTTCTCCCGCGTTCTTCTGGATGTCCTGCCCATATTGCGCCACCAAATCGTCGAGCGGCATCGCCTGACCGGAATTGTACACCTTATCGCGATCGGTAAGCGCGTTGAAGACGACGATATCGGGCAGATCCTTCCCAGCCAGCATGACGGCGAGCTTCTGAGAGGCGTCCGTCACGTTTAACGTCGGCGTGAAATCCAATTTCACGTTCGTCCGTTTCTCCAGCTCCGCCATCACGTCATCGTTCTGGAACGGCCCCTGAAGAGCCCCGTTGTTGACCAGTCCCCCGAATATCGTTAAGGTGACGGGTTCCCCCGCTTCGTTCGAGGAAGCGCTCGGACGGTTCGAGCCCTCGCTCCCTCCTTCGTTCACTTTGCCGCTGCAGCCGAGCGCGAGTCCTGTCAACAGAACGAGCGCGAGCATCGATAGCAAGCTCCTTTTCATATGAACCCTCCTAATTATCGTCTATATATCAGGGACTTGCGCCCCGAGATACCGCCGCTGCCGATTCGAGAATCAGCCTTTTACCGCGCCGAGCATAATGCCTTTCAGAAAAAATCTTTGCATAAAGGGATAGACCAGCAGAATAGGCAGCGTCGCCACGAACGTAATCGTCATCTGCACCGAAGTCGGCGTCAGAACGACCGCATGCTGCGACATGCTCGCGCTGGTCACCATCGATAATGCCGCATTTTGTTGATTGACATAGGTATAGAGCAGAAGTTGAAGCGTCTGCAGCTCCGGCTTGGGAGCCAAATACAGGTTGTCCACCCAAGTGTTCCATTGATTGACGGCGTTAAAGATGGCCACCGTGGCTAGAACGGGCATGCATAACGGCAGAATCACCTTCCACAATATGGTGTACGCGCTCGCCCCGTCGACCATGGCGGACTCCTCCATCTCCTTGGGGATATCCTCCATATACGTTTTGATCAGAATCACGAAGAAGGCAACGACAACGCCCGGCAGGATGTAAACCAGGAAGTTATTGTATAAGCCGTAGGTTTTCATGGTCAAGTATACCGGAATGATCCCCGGACTGATGTACATCGTCACGATGACCGCCCCGTACATCCACTTGCGGAACGGCAGGAACGGCTTGCTGATGCCGTACGAAAATATCGTGCAGCCGATGAGCGTTGCGATCGTCCCGAGCACGGTCCTCGATACGGAGATGAAGAACGCCCACAAAATATTCTGTTCCTGGAACAGCTGCCGGTAATTGTCCAGACTGAATCCCCGCGGCAACAAATAAACTCCCCTTAAAGCCTCCGTCGGATCGCTGATGGAATAGATGAAGATATAATAGAACGGATACAGCGTCACGATTCCGAATAAAGTCAGAACGATCAGATTCAGCAGATCGAACGCCTTCTCCTTGGGTGCCAGCCGAATACTCTTCATAACGGTTACTCTCCTTTCTTACATGATGGAATGTCCGGTCGTCATTCTGGAGAAGCGGTTCGCTGCGAACAGCAGGGCCACGCTGACGAAGGACTTGAACATTCCCGCGGCGGTCGCATAGGAAAAGTTCAGTTGCGTAATTCCGATTCGATAAGTGTACGTATCGATAACCTCGATCCTCTCATGGACCAACGCGTTATGAAAGACATAGTATTGGTCGAACCCGATGTTCAGCATATTGCCGATATTGATCAGCAGAAGAATGATGAATGTCGGCATAATGCCCGGAACGGTAATGTGGATCGCTTGCTGCCATCGATTGGCGCCGTCTACTTCCGCCGCCTGATATTGCTCCTGATCGATGCCGGCTATGGCCGCGATGAAGATGATGGCCGTCCATCCGGCCGTCTTCCATAGCGTGGCGAAAGTCATCAACCACCACGAATATTTCGGTTCGGCCAAAATATTGGAAGGCTCGTCGAGCCAATGAAGCGTGCTGTACAGCAGCTTGTTCAGCGCCCCGTCGTCGATGGAGAAAAAAGCGAAGAACACCGAGTAGACGATAATCCAGGACGTAAAGTGAGGAAACGAGGTCACGGTCTGGATAACTCTGGAGTACCATCGTTTGCGCACGTTCGTAATCATAATGGCCAATGCTACCGGCAGAGGGGTCAACAGCAGCTGCAGAAAGCTAAGCACAACCGTATTGCGCAGCACTAATCCGAAGTCCGAAGTCTTGTCGAACAGCTGCCGGAAATACTTCAGTCCGGCAAACGGAGAGTCGGCTATGCTTCTGCCCGGCGTATAATCCACGAATGCGAGCACCCATCCCCATAAGGGAACGAAGTTAAACAACAGAATCAGAATGAAGAAAGGGACGGTCATCAGCAGGTAGGGCGTGTAGTGTTTTCTGGCCATTCGAATTTCCTTTCCTCGCCGCGGCGGGCGACTCCATCTCATAACAAAATTATAAGATCGATCGCGTCGCGAAACATTCCACGCAATATAGATAGGCATTGGATAAATTATAGACAAAAAAAACTTCCCCGCAGGCACTGCGGCCGCGGAGAAGTTTGTACATTCGCTGTGTTCAGGTTTCCCGATACTTGCCCGGAGTCAACCCCTTTAATTGCTTGAAATGACGGTAAAAATGATCGACGTACTTATACCCGACCTTCTCCGAAATTTCGGCTGCGGTAAAGTCGGTCTGCTCCAACAGCTTGCAGGCTTGCTCGATGCGGACTTGATTCATGTAGTCGTTAAAGTATAATCCGGTCTCCTTCCTGAACAATTGGCCGAAGTAGACCGCGTTATAATGAAACAACCTGGACATTTCCTTGAGATTCAGGTCATTCATGTAATGAAATCCGACATAGTCGATAGCGGCCCGAATTCTGTTTTCCGTGTCGGTCGAAGCGTTCTTGCCGGTATCCATCATCTTGAGGGCGGTGACGTACGATTCCTGAATCTGTTCGATGCCCTGGACAACCGAACCGACTCCGAGAGTAACCGTCTCTTTCAAGCAGCGATGAATCGTATCCGGAATCTGCTCCGCCAGCCGGCAGACACCGCGATCCCCGTCATAGCCCTCTTCCCGTTCGGCCACCAAACATCCGTAATATCGGTCCGAAATTTCGAACAAATAGCCTTGATCCCCGAGCAGCTCCTCAACGACGTTCTCGATCGCAAACCTCTTGAGAGCGATCTCGTCCCCCGAAACGGCCACGATTTCATCGTATCGGTCGAGAGAGAAAACGATCATGCGATAATGGGCCTCGCTACGCACGTCGACCCCTAAAGCCGCAGCCTCACCGTAATGCTTGGAAGACGATTCGCCGCGAACCCACTTGCCGAGCAAGGCGGTTCTCATCGTCTTCGCAGCCTTCGCGCTTTCCAGCTTGTGCCGAACGGAACTCGCCAGCTTCTCCCGAAGCTCGCCCAGCGCGCTCGCAAGTTCGACCGGATCGACCGGCTTCAAAAGATAATCGACGACGCCGTGCTTCATTGCTTCCTTCGCGTAAGAGAACTGATTGTAGCCGCTTAAGATCAGGACGACGGTGTCCGGATACCGTTCGCGGATGAGCTTGGACAGCTCGATGCCGTCTTTTCGCGGCATTTTCACATCCGTGACGACAAGATCCGGCGGTTCCCGCTGTATCAAGCTTAACGCTTCTTCTCCGTCCGCGGCTTCGCCCACAAGGGCAAAGCCCGCAGCCTCCCAGGAAATAATCGTTCGCAATCCTTTGCGAATTTGCGGTTCGTCATCGACGATTATAGCTTTGAACAGTTCGATCACCTCATTCCTTTGGCATCATAAATGATCGGAAGCGTTACCTTGACGCGAGTTCCGCCGGGATCACTCTCGATCCGGATTCCGTACCGTTCGCCGAAATGCAGCACCAACCGGTCTTGAACGTTTTTCAAACCGATGCTGCCGCTCTTCTTCATATCCTGCGAGAGCAGCTCCTCCTGAATTCGGAGAAGCTTCTCCTCGGCAATTCCGGCGCCATTGTCTGCAATGGTAATTTCCATCGCTCCGAAGCCTTCGTCGGTTACGGCAACCTCGACCCACCCGTCCCTGGATATTGCTTCAATTCCATGCACGACCGCATTCTCGACGATCGGCTGCAAGGTCAGCTTCGGAATCAATGCTTTATTCAACTGTTCCGGCAACGATGTAACATAATTAAGCCTGTCCGCAAACCGATACTTCTGGATGCTTAAATACTTATTGGCCAACTCTATCTCTTCGCCCAGCGTAATAAACTCGCCCTGCCAGTCCAGCATGCTGCGGAACAGCTTCGCCAGGTTCAGCACGATTACCGAAGTCTCGGCATCCCCTTTGTTATGCAGACCCATGCGGATTGATTCCAGCGTATTGAACAGAAAATGCGGATTGATCTGACTTTGCAGCGCATACAATTCCGCTTCCTGCTTCTTGATCGTAATGTCCTTCAGCTTGAGATTCACTTCGTAATTTTCATAATGCGACTGCTGCAGGCTCTCGATCATCGCGTTAAAGCTTTTGGTCAGCGCCCCGACCTCGTCCGTGGAACCTCTGTCCTCCAGTTTGGACAAATTCCCGGTTTTGACGACCTGCATCTGCTTCACCAACGCTTTGATCCTCGAAGTGATCCGATCCAGCGACAGCATGGAAATCCCGAACGAGAGCAGCAATCCGGCCGCGATGACGAGCAGCCCCGCATTTCGGATTTGCCGCTCCTCGTCAATGAGTCGATCGAGGGGAATAAGCGTATACAACCGCCAATCCGGGTACGATTTTCCGTCCCCGATTTTCTCCGCGAGCACTTTATACGATCTGCCCGTAGCTTGGTCTTTAATATCGAAGGCGTTCTCCGTTTCGGGTCGAGAGAATAGCCGGACATCCGTCGCGAGCTCGTCGTAATCCGCCGTATTGGCCGTAACGACGCGGCCTTCGGAATCGGTAATGAAGCTCCTGTTCTCGCCGCGCTCCATAATCAACGTGTGCAGCCGATTTTCCAGCACCTGAACCGAGATGACCGCCGACAACTCCCCGTTCCTGTTGAATATGCTCCTCGACACATAGATGAATTTGTCTTTGATCCCCCACACGGGCTCTCCGTTACCGGCAACGGCGTTCCGGAACACTTCCGTCTCCCGGATGTCCGAATCGGCGAAAATAAAGGTTTCCAGATCCTGGAGCAATGTGGTGTTCAAAAAATAAATGCGCAACTGGGCGGATGTATCTTTGTAGTTAAAGTCATAAAAGGTAACGGGTTTCAAATAAAGAGAGTAGGCATCGATGCTCTCCAACTCGTCCTCGTATATCCGATCCGGATTCAAGTAATTGTTCAACGTCTGATCGAAACTGAGTCGATTGACGATATCCATGTATTCGTTCAACAAGATCTGGATATTCGTCGCCGTCTGTCGGGAACTTTCCTTCGTAATATTCGTCGTCTGTTCGATAATCTTGCTCCCGGACACCGACAATAGAATTTGACCTATCGCCACCAACGGTATGAAAATCGTTAGAAAGTAGAGCAGGATCAGCTTCGTCTTCAGCTTAAATGCAAATCTCCCCCTGCGGCGCATGCGTCAGTACCTCCTTCAGCTCTATTGTATACCGACGCCTGCGCCTTTGGGCAAACTTAGAGAATCAAAGTCCCTTTGCCTTCGCCCAAGCTAATTTCAATGGCGGCGCAGTTCGCTTCGTCGTACACGAACACCCTGCCTCCGGCCCCGCTTTCGTAGGAAATCCGCAGACCGCCCCCGCGCATCTCTTCTTCGTAAGCCTGTACGCGGTCATCCGCATAGATGACTTGCTTGGGCTTATCGTTCCTCCTCTGAATCCAATAGGCTCTCACGCCGGCATGACGGATTCGGTCATCGACTTCCAGTCCACGGGATCGCAAGACCGCCCCCTCGAACAAGCCGATAAAACCGTATTGAAATGCGCCGTCGTCGCCCAAGGTTACGTCCTGCACCAAGTAGGCATCCGCATCGCCTAACCATCTGATCGGAATCCGCAAGCCCGGGAAGCCGGCGGTTCGTTCATCCAGAACGATCAGCAGCGCCTGCGATCCGTCGCGGCTTCGGAACATCCAGGGCAGGATGCCGCCGCCCTCCTCTCCGTCGCATGGAACGGGAAGCGCGATTTCGTTCAGCAACGCTCGGATTCTTCCGTTGCCGCGCCATTCGTTGAATCGCTTCAAGACGGCGCGCGCCGAAGCTTCGAATCCGCACGGATCGTCGTAAAGGCTAACATGCCTGGCCGCCAGGAACGAGTAGAACTGGGCGACCGTTCCTCTCCAAGTTTGCGTATTCCAGAAATCCAACATGCCCTCGGAAGGAAATAAACCGAAATAACCGAACAAATTCCGGATCGGATGGTAATGATCGTAATCTTTGTTCTCCGACTGATACGCGCGGATTCCGCCCCAGAACAGCCCTGCGATCCCGTTGTCCGCCAGATGCATCAGACCGATAGACTGGTCCGTTACGATCGGATTTTCCAATTCGCAAGTCGTTTGCATCACGAACTCCGGGTAATCGTGCGAGATTCGGTTCATGAAAGCCCTGACTCCGAGCCATTTGCGATAGACCGAATCCGATGGATCGCTGTATTCCGTGGGCGCGTCCGACAGCCACAGCTCTCCCAGATCTATCTGTTGCCAACTGCTTAAATAGCGCTTAATCAGCACCTCCTCGACTTGCCATCTCTTGAATTCGATCTGCGCGGAATCGGCCAAATCCCTGCCGAGTCCCCATTCGTCGCCCGTCAACGCGAACCAATAACCGATTCCCAGACCTTGTTCCCGAATCCATGCGGCAAGCGCGGGAAGGTCTTCCGTAAAGCTCGGCTCGACCTCGACGTCGTCTCGGGTCGGGGTATTCCATAAGTCGTCGATGAGAAGCTTGTCGAAGCCCATTTCGACCAATGCGGGGACGAGCGAGTTCCGATAATACGATTCCGTGCGCCGATCCCGGAAAAACCAGTCGTTCACGCTCAGGATTGTGGACGGGTCGCGGAACTTGTATCTTTGACGCAAGTGTTTGGCCGCGGCGAGACGCCCGTCCCACGCGTCTCCCCGGAACACCTCGACGTTTACGGCGAAGTATTCGAGCTCCTCTTTGGGGCGAATGACGGCCTGTACGGCGACGGAATCGGTAGACACTTTAACGCTCTCGCCGTCCGGCCACAAGTCGATGTTCAGGAACGGATGCTCGGAAGTGCCTTGATAGGCTCCCGGTTCCAGGGAGGTGCTGTAATTGCTTTCCGGCGTCAGCACCCAGCCGTCTCCCGTATCGTAGACGACAACCGCGTTTCGTTTGCCCCCGCGGAGCCGGTCTCTCGTTTGGTTCCAGGACAAGCTGTTTTCCGCGTAATGAATGTCGCATGCGCGCTTGATCAGCTTCCATCCCGTCAGATCGGAATGGTCGATTCGTTTGCAGTCGTCTTCCAAATTCGTAATCCAGTATTGCACGCGCATTCCCGCATCTTCGTCGTACATTTGCATCGAGACTTTGATCTGCATGCGGCGCCCTTGCGTTCTCGCCACAGTCAAGAGGAGCTCTCTGCCCCAGGTTCGGTCGTACAGATCGATGCTGCGCTCGGTTGCTTCCTTCACGGTCCAGAAGCCGTCGTTCGAATACACGTCCGTGCCGTCGTAACGAAAATAAAACAGATATCCGGGATCTCCCGGCTGGACGTATTCGGCGTTAACGAGAGTGTTGACCAGACTCGTTAGACGGATCGAACCGTTCTCGAACGTCAAGACGGCCTTCATGACGCCGTTCTCCAGCACCCAGCAATCTTCGCCTCCGGCAATGCTCGCTCGTATGCTTTTAGAGTTCATCTTCGATTGCATCCCCTTCCAGCAGGCTTTGCCCGTTTATCCTCATGCTTAGAGGCCCGTCCTTCGCCTCATTGCCGGTAATCCGAACATTCCGGACTTTTCTAAGCTCGATCGCGCGTTTCATAAAATGATGCCGGGGATAGCTGCCGCTCGCGCTAATTTTGTTGTTTCTGAAAATAAAACCGTCAATGGAATGCCCGTGTACGAGCCCCGTATCGAACGTGCGAAATTCGTTGTTCTCGATGCGAATGTTGCGATGGTAATATTCCTCGCCGGCTTCCGGATTTTCGATCTCCGGATCGATGTCGATCACGGCCCGTCCCCAATCCGGGCAGCAGTAGTTGCAGTCCAGAAACGTATTGCCGCGAATCGTCACGTCCCGCACCGCTCCCGATTCATACCATGAATTCGCGTCTCCCGAAATTTTGATTCCGGCGCCCGGCGCGCTGATCGTATTGTTTTCCAGCAGCACCTCTCCGGCAGTCGTGATCAGAAATCCCCTCGCCCGATTCGCTCTGACCTCGCAATGGCGAACCTCGAGATCGGGAATCCAGGTCATATTTTCAATGACGTCGCCGACTTTTAACCCGTCAGGAAGATCGTCGAGGGAGAGGAGGAAATAATCCCCGCTGATCCGTTCCGTCTTCCTTGCGCGCGCCTTCGCATAGCCGATCAGGGAATCATGGCGCGCGAACCGGATCGCATCGCCGGCCGCGACGATTTCCACGCCTTTCTGCATCTCGTGGACAAGCTTGACCAACACCGTATCCTCCGAGATCAATTCCGTAATCTGTCCGTAGATGCCGTGGACATTGCAAGGATCATCCAGTTGATTTTCGAAGAGGCAGTGCGACAGCTCGATCAAGCCGCGGCAATTCGCGAAATGGGTCGCGTCCGCCGTTGCCGTCACGAGGCGATTCGTTCCGGCCCTAAGCTTGACGTCGAAGGCATGCAGCCGAATATCCGTACAACGCTGCGCAACCAGCCCCATCCCCGGCGCATGATGAATCGCGACCCGCTCAATCCGCGTCGAAGAGCAATCTTTCAGCATAATTCCGGGATTTTCTCTTCTCCCGAACCGCATCGCAAGGACGTTGCCCACGGTTGGCCTATGACGCAAAGGTCCCTCCGCACGGATTCGCCCCGGCCCGATTTCGCTTAGCTTTAATTCCTTGAAGGCATCCCAACTGATCCGATCGCCGCTCTGATACGCGTGCGCGCGCGTTGCCGGATCGATTTCGTCGAACCCCCATACCTCCTCTTGCCGATGCCCGAAAGCAAAAACAAGCCGATCCCGGATAAACCGATAATCTACATCGGACGGCATTTGAATATCGAAGAAATCCGCCCCTGCTTCCACCACTGCTCCCTGTTCGAACATTGGTCTTTCCCAGTCTATCGTCAGGTTCTTTAAGGTTAATCTTTCGGCGTACTCCAGCATAAACGGAATCATCGGCCCGTGAAAAATAAACTCCGATCCTTGCCCGTCTATCGTAAGATCGTGCATATCGAAGATCGGGAAAGCGATCCGCCGAAGACCTCCCTCGTCGTGATTCGAAATATAAACATGTCTTTCCAGCGCTTTGTCCGGCCAAAAATGGTACGTGGACTTCGGAAACAACAAAGCAGTGCAGTTATCCGCCCTGCACTGCTTCAATGCTTGATATACGGCAAAAGTCGTATCCCCGCCCTTGTCCCGATCGTGCAGAAATTGTCCGATGCTAAACCTCAACCTGATCGCCTTCCTTCTATAGCCTTATCCGACTCGGATCTATTATAGGAAGAAGCGCGAATGCGCGCATTCCACAAATTTAATAAGCGCATTAGTAAAAATAAAGACAGCGCTGCCGCATGCCGCCGTCTCTTCGATAAATATGGATTTTCGGTATAAATGCACATAAAATGCTTAACGATAAACCTTCGATCCGCGCTCCGTTTCCTCTAATCTTGTCAGTGTATGGGATTCCCAAGCACACAAAGGAGTGGATCGGAGTGGCAAAAGTAGCGGATAAGTACCTCGTCGTGGACACGTGGAAGGTGATCGAGGAAGGCTTTGACCCGGCCAGGAACCGCGTCTCGGAATCGATATTTTCCCTGGGCAACGAATACATGGGGGTGCGCGCGTATCCGGAGGAAGGCTACAGCGGGGACTCGTTGATCGGCAGCTATTTTAACGGACTATTCGAAGAGAGCAAGGTCGCCGCTCATTACAAAGGCATCATCCGCTTCCTTCGGTTCATGGTCAGCGCGGTAGACTGGCTGTACGCGAGAATCAGCGTAAACGGCGAACAGCTCGATCTGGCGACGAGCAAGTTCAGCGATTTCACAAGGGAGCTCGACTTCAAGCGGGGCAAGTACGTTCGCAGCTTCGTCTGGCATTTGTCGGACGGCAAGCAGCTTCGGCTAACCTTCGAGAGGTTCGTCAGCATGAACGTATCGAACCTCGGCTGCCAGCGCATCGTCTTCGAGCCGCTTAACTTCTCCGGACAGGTCGACGTCCGAACGGGCCTTGATTTCTCCGTCGTGCATGAGGATCAGGGGCGCTGCTTCTGGCAGAGCGTCCGTCACGGCCATGAGGGAGGCGTAACGGCGATGCTCGGCGAGACGATCCAGACGAAAAACCGCCTGTACTCCGGATTCTCGCTCGACGTGCCGAACGCTCTGCACGCGGATTCGGTCGAGGACGACCGCTTCATCGGACAGGACGTGGCGATCAAGCTGACGCAAGGCGAAGCGTCCACCTTCGATAAATTCGTCTACAACTATGCGGAAAAAGATCGCTCGACGACGAACGATCAACTGTGGAGCCTGGGGCTGCGGCAAGCGAAGGCATACGTGGGCGCGAGTTATGCGGAGCTGGAGAAGCAGCAGGCGGAATACTGGGCGAACGTGTGGAAGGAGTCGGACATCGTCATCGAGGGCGATCCCGACAACCAGCAGGGCATCCGCTTCTGCATTTTCAACTTGTACCAGACGTACCACGGCGACAATCCGGGCTTTAACATCGGCGCCAAAGGACTGACGGGCGAAGCGTACAGAGGGCTCGCCTTCTGGGATACCGAGTCCTATTGCTTGCCTTTCTATATTTTCAACAATCCGAAAGCCGCCAAGAGTCTGCTCGAATTCCGTTACAAATCTTTGCCTCACGCGCTGGAACGCGCGAAGGATCTGGACTGCGCCGGCGCCTTCTACCCGATCGCGACGATCGACGGCACGGAGAGCTGCGATCTCTGGCAGCACTCGAACCTGCAGCTGCATGTCGGAACGGCCGTTGCATACGGCATTCGCCACTACGTGAACATTACGGACGACGTCGAATTCCTGTACGGGAAAGGGCTGGAGATGCTCATCGAGATCAGCCGTTTCTATGCGACCCGCGGCCAATGGGGGCAGAAGACCGGCCTGTACGGATACTTCGGCGTCATGGGACCCGACGAATTCCAGCTCATGGTCAACAACAACTGCTACCTCAACCTGATGGCCAAGAAGCTGTTCGAGTACACGCTGGAAACGATCGCCCGCATGTCCGCAGAAGCCGGGGAAGCGTTCCATGAGTTGGCCGGACGGCTCGGCCTGACCGAAGAGGAGCAAGCCGACTGGAAGCGCAAGGCGGAGCTGATGAAAATTCCGCAGGATCCCGAGACCGGCATCTACGAGGAGCACGACGGCTTCTTCGATATGCCTCATCTCGATATTCACTCGATTCCGGTTACGGAATTCCCGCTGTATTCGCATTGGTCGTACGACCGCCTGTACCGTTACGACATGATCAAGCAGCCGGACGTGCTCATGTTCATGTTCCTGTACAGCGGAGATTACCCGTTGGCCGAGAAGATCGCCAACTACGAGTACTACGAGTCGCGCTGTATCCACGAATCCTCGCTCTCCCCTTCCATTCACTCCATTCTCGCCGCGGAGATCGGGAAGGATGAGGAGGCGTACCGGTTTTTCGAATTCGCGACCCGTCTGGATCTGGACAACTACAACCGCAATACGCGCGAAGGGCTGCATACGACCTCCATCGCCGCCGCTTGGATGAACATCGTCTACGGCTTCGGCGGCATGCGGTCCGACGGCGACCATCTCGTCCTGCGGCCGACGATTCCCGCGCGCTGGGACAGCTACAGCTTCCCGATCTCGTACAAGGAATCGAAGCTGCTCATCGAAGTCGACAAGCGGCAAGCATCCATCAAGGTCGTCTCCGGCAGCCCTGTCGACATTACGATCTACGGGCAAGCCCGCAGCGTCGGCTCGGGCGGCGTGACATTCGAGCTTCAGCAGCTTGTCGGTCAATAAAGCCTGAAAGACCTTTCGGAAATGCAACGGGGCTGTCCCATAAATAAAAGAGACGTACCGAACAATTATCGATGAATGGATGTTTAGGGGCATCTATCTCCTTCCGCTGCTATACGATCCTGAAATGGGAATGATAAACCCGTTGCAATGTGATTTCAGGACCGTATGAGGCAGTCTCCAGGAGATAGATGCCTTCTTTTTTTCATCAATAATTTTGTACGTCCCTACTTATGGGACAACCCCGTTTGTCTGCTTCCCGTTATTTGAGCGTTACCGAGATCGTCAGCTTCGCCGAATCGACTTTGACCGTTCCGCCGAGCTGCTTCGCCAGCCAATCGGCAGAGACCAGCCACGTTGCGGGAACCGCAGACGCGAGTTTGACGGTTTTGCCGTTCACGGTCGCTTGAGCGCTTCCCTTCTTCAGCACGATCTTCGATTTGCCCCGTGTGACGGTCGCCGTCGTCTTGTTTTTGTCGTAGGCGACTTTCGCTCCGAACGCCTTCGCGGCGTCGGCCAGAGACAGCGTCACGGCCGTTCCCTTCACGACGGGACTGGCGGCAAGCGCCACTTCCTTGCCGTTCACGACAAGCTTGTACTTCGCCGGAAGATCGGGCTTAACCGGCACGCTTCCGAACCCGCCGATGGCGACGGGAGTCTTCCGCGTTACGGTTGTGCCGTCGCCGAGCTGGCCGTAATCGTTCCTCCCCCACGCCCAGACGCTGCCGTCCTTCCCGACGGCCAGATTCGAGCCGAAGGCGCCCTTCACGGTCGAGCTTTGCGGCAAACCCGCAACCTGTCCCCACGAATAACGCTCGGCAACGCCGGAGACGCCGAGCTGGCCGAGGGCATTATCGCCGAACGTCCATACGGTGCCGTCCGTCTTCAAGCCGAGGAGCGAAGGCTTCACGAGCAGATTCGTCGTGTTCCGGATTTCGCTGAAGCCTTGCAGCGCAGGTGTAACCGTTGGCTGCAGATGATGCGGCATTTGGCCGTAGTGCGCCGGGTCCGTCCGATTCAAGCCCTTCGTCTCCAGCAGACTGACGCCCCACTCGAACACCTTGCCGTCCCGTTGGAACGCAAGGACAGTCGCTCCGTCCGTCATTACCCGTTCGACGTTCGCTATTCCCTCTACTTGGATGGTACCGATGCGGCCCGACTCGTCTCTCTTGCCGTCGCCGAGCTGCCCGAAGGTGTTCCAGCCCTGCGTCCACACCGTACCGTCCTTGTCGACCGTCGTCAACAAGCCGTTTCCTGCCGACACGAAGACGACCGATCCTACGGCATCATTTTTCTGAGGAGAAAGCCGTTCCTTCAAGATCGTGCCGGAGACTCTGGCATTCCCCCATTGCCACATTTCCCCCGCCGCATTCCATGCGGTGCCTCCCGCACTCGTCGCCGCGATGCCGACAATGTCGGCCAGGCCAGGCACTTGCTGCGGAACGTAACCGCTGCGGTCGATGCTGATTCTGCTTGCCCCGCTGCTATCGGGCTCGCCGTATTCCGTATACGTCCCGTCTCCCAATTCGCCTTGCACGTTAAAGCCCCACGTCCATACGGTGCCGTCGGCTTTGAGCGCCATTGCATGATTGACGCCCGCCGAGACAGCAACGATACGATTTACGCCCTGCACCTTAACCGGAGATGAGGCAGACGCTGCGGATTTGCCAAGGCCAAGCTTTCCGCCCCCGTTGCTTCCCCAGCTCCAGAGCGTGCCATCCTTGGCAACTGCCAGCGTAAAGCCGTTGCCCAGCGCAACGTCCACGATCTGCTTGCTGTCGTCGTCCGCCGCCGCTGCCGCCGACCTGAAATCGCCGCCTACCCCTCCGAAAATAACAAGCGCAGCAAGCGCGAAAGTCAAGCTTTTCGCCGCCAGGCGGTGCGTTAACGCTTGTAACCGAGTCGGTACGTTCTGTCTATGCATATCCGAATTCCTCCTGCCAATTGATGGAACTTAAAATGCCTCCTATCATTATCGGCAGATGCTGTCGTCGATTTGATCAGAATTTTGCCCCTTCAACCTGTCCATCCCCAGGACACACGTTTTCCGGTCCTTGAACTCAAGCTCAGAGGTCGAGCCGGACCAGGGCCGTCACCGCCTCTGCCCTCGTCGTCGGAGCATACGGGTCAAACCGGTTGTCCGGGCGGCCAACCAATACCCCCTGACGTACCGCCGATTGAACGTAGTCCTTCGCCCAGGCCGGCCATTCGCCTTCGTCCGCGAACGCGGTACGGCTTTCATCGGGCTCCCATTTCATCGCTTTGGCGAGCATCGCGGCCATTTCGGCTCTGTTGATCGCCTGCCTCGGCCGAATGCTTCCGTCCGTATACCCGTTCAGCAGGCCGCGCTCGACAGCGGCTCTCACGTAGCCTCTTGCCCAGGCCGGAATGTCGCCGTCGTCGACGAACGACAGGGAGTTCGCGGATACGGCTGGAGACAGCCCAAGGGCTCGCGCCAGCATAACCGCGAATTCCACTCTCGTCACCTGTCCCTCGGGACGGAATGCCGAGAGAGAGTCTCCTTCGATGATCCCTTTAGCGGCAGCCTCGCAGATCGGTCCTTTTGCCCAATGGTCCGAGATATCGGCGAACGTGCAGGAAGGACGCTGCGGCAGCTGCGGTTGCTCCGGTTGAGCCGACCGCCGATGAACGAGGAACGTAAACGATCGGGTCGTACCGTCTTCGGCTTTGACCGTAAGCTCAAGCGTGTTCTCCCCTTCCTGCAGCTCGACGGTTACGACTCCTTTAACCGCTTGACCGTTCAAGATCACCGTGGAAGAAGAATGCTCGGCGTCAAAACGGAGCTCCAGCCGATCCGCCTCGGTCTCGGCCTCGTAATGCAGGACCGTTTGGTCGAAGGTCGGGGTGAGCGGGAGCTCTTGCCCGTCGGCCAGTGTCAGGGAAAATGACTTCAGCGCGTTGTTGCTGGACAGGCTCGTTCCTCCCCCGCCACCCCCTCCGGAGGAGGCGCGCGTCACGTCGATCCGATACGTCTTCGTCGTTGTGCCGTCCTCCGCCGTTACGCGAATATCAATGGCGTTGGCGCCGACCCTCAGCGGCAACAGAACGCTGGGAACTCCGCTGGCGACGGGCGCATACGCTCCCCCATTCACCGCGACTTCGATCTCTGCGCCGCCATCGACCGCCGTCGGCGTCACCGTCAGCGATGCCGTCCCGTTCGCCACGCTCGCCGAATAACTCGTCGTCGCCGCCGCAAACGCGGGACTCAGTGCGGAACTGCTCAGCTCCAGGCCGCCTAAGTTCGCATTCGTCGACAAGGCATCGTTCTCTTGAATCGTAACGATCGCGCTCGTGACCGCGCCTAATATCGCCCCGTTCGTAGCATTTGAGATTTCGACGCTGAACGAGCGATCCGAAGCGACGACGGCGTCATCGAAGATCGGAATCGCGTACGTCTTCGTCGTTTCGCCGGGATGGAAGACGATCGTCTCATCCACTGCCGCATAATCGGCGCCGGCGATTGCCGTTCCATCCGCCGTCCGAATGCGCAGCTTGGTCTGTCCATATGAGCCCCCGTTACGCTGTACGGTAACAGACGCGGTGCCGGCATCCTCCGGCACCAGATATTCGCTTTCGCTGAACGCCATCTCTCCCTCAGCTTTGCTGATCCGCAACTGAACGTTACCGAGGCTGAAAATCGCCAGATCCGTCAGTCCGTCATCGTTCGCATCTCCCGCGCTAATGTTGCCGCCGAACGGAAGTACATCCACGATGCTAAATGTGCCGGTACCGTCGCCGGATAAAAATTCCGTCTGATTGTTCACAATCACGGCCAGATCCAGGTGGCCGTCATCGTCGAAGTCGCCCATCGCGATATCCGACGAGATGGACAAGTTGCCGTAATGGGCGGCCGATTCGAAGCTGCCGTCCCCGTTGCCCAGAAGCACGGCAACGCTGCCCATCGAAGGGCTGTTCTCCGCCACGGCCAAATCCGCGTTGCCGTCTTCGTTGAAATCCCCGGACACCAGTTCGGCCGGAGTCCCGATGCCGGCACCGACCCGTACTCCGCCGAGAAACAGGCTCCCGCCGCCGGCCCCGGCGTTCAGCAGGATGCTGATGTCGGAGCCCCCGTCGTTAGAGACGGCGACGTCCGGCAAGGAATCGCCATTGAAGTCCGCGATCGTAAGATAGCTCGGATAAGCTCCGACGGAATACGAGACAGGAGCCCCGAACGTTCCGTCTCCATTGCCGTACAGGGCGACAAGAGCGGACCGGTCGTTCGCCGCGACCGCCAGATCCGTAAAGCCGTCGCCGTCCAGATCGGCCGCGACAATTCCGTCCGGCCCGCTTGCGGCTCCTAAATAGAGGTCCGGCTGCTGCACGAGATCGTCTCCGCTGCCGAGAAATACGGTAACGACATGTGCGGAATAGTTCGTCGTCGCGACATCGCCGATTCCGTCCCGATTGAAATCGGCGATCGCCACTTTGCGCGGGCTTCCACCAAGTGGATATTCGGCAGTTGCCGTCGACGGAAACGTCCCGTCCCCGTTGCCGTGCAGGACGATGACGCGATCGCTCATCAGCAGCACGGCGTCCGAATTCCCGTCCGCGTTCACGTCGCCGAACGCGACATCGCGAACGAATCCTGTAAACGAGTAGCTCGGGTTAAAGCTTTGAAACATCGGAGAGCCCGCCTGCACGCCGAGCGGAAAGAGCGTCAACGCGGCGGTCAGCGCATAGCAGAGGCAAGTCCAAATCTTTTGTCCTGGTCCATTCAAGGCAAGGACCTCCTTTACGACTAGAAATATTTCGGAAGGCCGCCTTAGAATGCCTCGGCTCTCGAAGCCGTTCGCGAATTGGCAAACGGCTCTTACGATAAAGCAAAAAAAGACACTACCCCGGAGGCAGTGTCTCGTTACTCAGAAAAAAAAGGGCAGCGCGCGATCGCGTCCTTTCGGCATTCGACCGGCGGCTAATCTTCCTGTCTTTCGAGCAATCCAGCTATTTTCCTGTTTATTCCTCACGGATAGGTGCATTATACCATACGTGTAAAATGGGCGATACTGAAATATTTAATTCCTCATTGCCGACTGCGACGCCGATCTGGATATATGTGTCGCCGCTTGTGATGGCTTTGGACAACTCTTCGTTGTTGAGTTTGAGAAGCTGGGTTGAACTCGGTCCCTGTCGCTGCATGGCCTTCAATCTTGAAAATCGGCGTTCACGGAAGTATTTGAAACGCACAGAAACGTTGTGGTGGAAAAAATGGCCATCGACCACGCAGCAACAGCCGTTCAAACGCAAAATAACTGCGTATGGCTGGAGGAAGAGTAAGAGCAGTTTAAAACAAAAAAAACGACATTTCTGCCGTTTCGTTCTTAAATATGCTGGTGGGTTCTCAGGGGCTCGAACCCTGGACCTGATGATTAAGAGTCACCTGCTCTGCCAACTGAGCTAAGAACCCTTGCAATATTGGTGGACCCTAGCGGGATCGAACCGCTGACCTCTTCGCTGCCAGCGAAGCGCTCTCCCAGCTGAGCTAAGGGCCCGTATCATTTGGCGACAAAAATGAGTTTATCACAGGCTCGGGAGGGTTGTCAACGTCTTTTGCAACAAAAATTTGTACCTTGCGGCGACCGTTCATTGGAACGAAAAGAGGCGGCCAGCTCCCGATCGGAAGCCGGCCGCGCCAGCGGTTTCGAACTGTTCGCCCTAACGTCCCCGCCCTACTCTTCGTCTTCCGGAATAACGCGCACGGACACCTCCACCCGCTTCGGTCCCGCGTTGTCGGCTTCAGCGGTAACCGGGCTCGGGATGACGATCTCTTCATCCGTATCCGGCGTATCGAACGGAAACCGGCCTCTTAACGTCGCGCCGATCGGGAAGCGCACAACTCGCACTCTCAGACTCAACAGAGAAGCGAAAACTCTGAAGTTGATCAGATCCGCGTTGCCGACATTGGTCGTCTGAATCGTAAAATGAACGCGCGTCTGAGGAGGCACCACCGGCTTGTCGACCGTCTCCGAGAGCGTGAAATCGGCGTTCACGACCGGAATGACCGAAGCGGGCGCTTGCTGGAACGGCGTTTCCAGCGAGAAGGCCGAAGCCGTCTCCACGAACACCATGCCGCTGATCGCGTCCGTGGGCACGACGAACGGAACGACGAACGCGCGGCTTTCCCCCGGCAGAAGCACGGGAATGATCGTCTCGAATCCGGTGATCTCCCCGAACACGCGCACGTCGTGCAAAATGAAGGGCGACTGGTTCGTCACCGTAAACGTAAAATGAACGGTAGTGCCTGGCGGCACGACAGGTTTATCGACGACGTTGGTCAAATGCAGCAGGTGGTGCGGTACTCCGACCCTTACGCTCGCTTCGGCCGACGCCGGGTTCGTCTGCGGCGAGGTCGCGACGACCCGATTCGTGACGATCGGGCTGCCGGGCAGCGAATCAGGAATGGCGTAGAAGAACACGACCGTTTCCGATGCGCCCGGAGCAAGGAACGGGATGAAGGCCGCGGTTCCCGTCAGCGAATCCCTGACGTCGATGTTCGTCGCCGCCCCGGCTCCGACGTTCGTGACCGTCACGGTATATTCGATCAGGCTGCCGAGCGGAGCGAGATTGGCGCTTGCCGACTTCGTCACGCGAAGCGCGGCGTCGGTAAGCTCGCGCTGAACGAGCACCTTCGCTTCCGTGCTCTGTACGCCCGACTGGTCGGACGCGCTGGAGAAGACGTTCGGCAGAACCGTTCCTTCCGGCACGTCCGGCAAGACGAACGGACCGTTCCTCACGATCGACTGGCCCGGCCCCAACACCGGCACAGTTTCGTTCAGTCCGAGCAATGTGTCCGTCAGAACGACGTTCGTCTGCGCGACGTTAAGCAAGTTCGTTACCGTCAGCGTATACGTCACAATCTCTCCGGGAGCCCCGAACGCCGGGGATACAGTCTTCGCTATGCTCAGTCCGGTTCCGACGACCGTAATGGTCGCAGTCGCTTCCACGGTGCCCGTCGCGGAATTGGAAGCCGTCGCGCGGTTGACGATCCGGCTTCCGATGACGGCGGTCGACGGAACCGTATAGCTGAATTCGCGGGTCCAGATTTCCCCGATCTCCAGCCCCTCGATCTGCAGATCGACGCCCAGCACTTCGTCCGTCAGCCGAATGCCGACCAGCGGAACGTTGCCGAAGTTGGCGACCTGGATCGTATATTGAACCGCTTCTCCGTGCGAGGCGGTCGGCCGATCGACGACTTTGCGTATGCCGAGAGCCGGCTGCGCGAGCACTTCGACTTGTTCCGTGGCCGTCACCGGCGTCGTCTGATCGGAAGTCGCCGTTACCGTATTCGTATACACAGTCGGCGGCGTCTCAAGCGGAACGTTAAACGGCTGCGGAATGACGACGCTCTCCCCCGGGAGCAGGCTCGGAATCGTCGTATCCAGCGCGAGCGTCGGGTCGGAGACGCGAACGTTCGTGAGCGGCATGCTGCCCGTATTCGTCACCGTCAGCGTGAACTGGATCGTCGTCCCCGGAGCCGTCTGCTTGCGATCGACCGTCTTCGTCAGAGACAATCGAGGCTGCGCGAGCACCTCGACGGAAACGGCTGCCGTAAGCGGAGGCAGCTCCGCGGTCGTCAGTACGGCGACGTTGACGATCGTCGAGCCGATCGCGGCGTCGTCCGGGATGACGTAGGGCAGATCCGCGGAAAGGGTCGCCCCTGCGGCAATGGACTCGATCGTCGTCGAGATGCCCAGAAGTTCGTCTACGAATCGTGCGTTCTCAATCGGAACGTTCCCGTTGTTCGTTACCGTGATCGTGAAAACGACCGTCTCGCCCGGCCTCGCCTGACGCTTGTCGACCGACTTGGTCAGCACCAGCGACGGGGATTCGGAGACGTTGACGACGGCGGACGCGTTCAGCGGATCGGGGAACAGCTCGTTCGAAGCGAACACCGTGTTGACAAGCGCTCCCGGAGGCGTTCCGGGCGGGATCGTATACGCGACCGACTCGGTATACGATGTCAGCGGTTCGATGGCCGGAATCGTGAAGTCCAGTCCGAGCCGGGCATCGGTTACGTGGACGTTGACGAGCCGCAAGGTGCCGGTATTGTGGACGATGATCGTATAGTTGACCCGATCTCCCGGGGCGGCGGAAGTGCGGTCCACGAACTTCTCCACGCTCAAGCCCGGCGTCGGAGCGCACGAGCAGGCGACGATCGGCGTATGGAACAACAGGTTGCGAACCGGAGCCGAGTAATCGATCGCGGACGTGGACGCCTCGAGATGATTGGGCTCGGTGAACGCCGCGTAAGTCTGATCGTCCGTATTCGTATGCAGATGATCGCCGTTGGCCAGCCGGTTGGATTCGATCTCATACGTAATCGTAACCGACGTTCGGCTATCCTGGGTCAGCAGACCAAGCGGCATCGTCCCCAGATCGAGGACGAAGCCCCCGTCGACGAATGTATTGTCGTCCACGTCGGGCAGCAGCGGAGCTTTCGGATAGACCGTATAATTCGGATCGCTCGGGTCGATGATGTCGGGTTGATTGGGAGATTTGAGCAGAAGCCCGTCTCTGACGCCCGAGATGCGAATCGACCCCGGAACGTACCGGAACAAAGCCGTGTTGATACGGTCGTGAACGACCAGCCGGCTGCCTGCGGACAATTGAAAAATATCCTGAACGAGTCTGGCCAGCGTCTCCGCGATTTGCGAATCCGGGTCGGACGTATTGGATTCCCGGAAAAACGACGGCGCGCTCACCCAGCTCCTCATCAAATCGAGCACGTTCTGCCTGGTGTACGGTCCCGGATTTTGCGCGTTGATGTCGATGCCCAGCCCGAACAGCAGCGTATTGCCGTCGCCCGGCGCTTTAAGCTTGTTGGAAATCTCCTGTCCCCTCTGCGAGGCCAGAATGATTTCCTCGAACGTCGCGGACCGGTTCGACACTTCCCCGACCAGCGTCGGCATCGTCTGCTTCAAATAAAGAAAATACTTCCACGGATCCCCCCCGACGTCGGGAAAAAACTGCGCGTCCGTATCTCCCGGGGCGGCGTACACTCCCGGATATTGCGGGTTGTCGGAGCGATTCGCCTGACCGTCCGTAATCAGCAGCACGACGCGCCGATAAATATCGTCGGACTGCGCGAATCCCGGCGTCTTGAACAAGTCGTAGGCGGCCTTCAGACCGGCCTCGGTGTTCGTATCCTCCCCGTAAGGAATCGACCAGATCGCGTTTTGCAAAATCGTGTTGTTCTCGAAATCCGGATTCACGCTGTAGGTCGCTTCTTGGGGCGTGAGGGGCGTTCCCGCCGCCACCTTGACCAACTGATTGTTGACGTAAGCCGCCGGATTCGGCGTGAATACGTTGGCGATGTATGTGCTCAGCACCGTATCGGGCAGAGGATTGCCCGAGGCGTCATAAACGTCGCTGTATCTGATCTTGTAGAAATTATAAAAGCTGTACAGGCTGAGCTCCACGCTGGCGGCAAGCGGCTGCGACTGCGCTTCGAAGGTGTTCAGAGCCGTGGCGCTTACGAACGATTGATTGCGATAGCCTAAAATTTGCCCAATGTAGTAACTGGCAGGGCCGGGCGCAGAACTGCGCTTCCAGGAAAACAACGTGCCCAAGTAGTCGTATCCAAAGCCGGTTGCGGGCGCGGGATTCGGCACGAAAGCGTCTCGGGCATAAGGGATAATCGTCACCGTCGTGTCGCGATTGGACGCCCAGAACTTGTTGATCGTGTCGACCATCGCCCGCTTCGCCTGAACGAATTTGGTGCTGCCCGACGTCATCATGCTCGAAGTGACATCGAGAACGATCACGACGTCGAGCGAATGCGGCGGGAAGTACTGGAACGTGGCGGGCTTGGCCTCCAGATCGAGCGTCACCGTCACGTGGCAGTCGCACTCCTCCGCCGAGTTCAGCGCCGCGCCTTTGGAAATCCGCGCCAAATCCTCGTAAACGACCGTTCCGCCCGTTCCTTCATTTAACCCCGCATCGAATAAAATCGACTGTCCCGAGCCGATCCAGTAGCCGTCCTGCTGCTTATCTTCCGTCGGGCGGAACAGGTCGTACCCTCCGACGTTAACCGGATTTTGCTTGCCGGGTCCTTGAAATGGACAAGGTTCCATTCTCTCCCTCCTACAAACTCATTATTCCATTGTATGAGCGATCGATCGCGTGCATTCGACTACGATTCGGAACGCAGCCGCAGACCGGACCGCCAATCCGATATAAACTGTGGATTTTCCTCCGCCGATCATGCACAATGGGGAAAACGGCAACAAACTTTCGGAGTGGAGAGGGTTCGCATGCACAACGGCTTTCGGTCCAGACTTGCCCGCTTGCTCGGCGTGGACGACCCCGTCGGGCGATTAAGCCGGCGGCTTTCCGCGTCGGATTTGAATTCGCTGCTGCTCGACGTATTCCGGGAGAAAGCGAACTCATCCTCCCCAGCGGACTTGCTCAGGAGATACGAGGCCAACCGCTTCGTTCAGCCTGCCGCGGTTGACGCCATTCGGTTGAAACAGCTTGAGCTGGATACGCTGACCGTCGCCCGCGGCTTGGATTACGAGCCCGTTCAGCTATCCCCTCTCACTCCTCTCGGCAGTTGCTCCATCGTGGCCTCGTCGGATCAGAATAAAGTCGTCTCGGCCCTGCGGGGAACGGAAGTAACGGCGGACGCGACCAATTCGCTTGCACTGCATATCGCCGGCGGGTTACAAGCCGGAATGCTCGACAACCGGGAACATTTCGTCCGGTACAGCACCACCCACCGTCATGTACGAGCCCAGCGCTTCGAACAAGCCCCCGGCATGCTCGCTCATTTCAGTCTCTTCGCGCTGGCCGCATCCGGTCGGGACAGAGGGTCTTATGATTTCGTCTATTACAAAGGTTTTCAGTTCACCGTTATCGCCCGCATCGGCGAATCGACCCTGCCGATCGGAGACGGCGGACTGGTCGACTGGACCCAGCAGCTGCTGGGTAGCCGGAAAGAGCGAATGATGATCAGCGCCATCGGGCTGGAGCGACTGGCAGCCATAGAAGGGAGCGAACCCGGATGAGCAAATACGCGATTCACGAAGATTTCAAAAAGCTTGAGAAAAATACGCTTCCTTTCTATCCGATTGTGCTGCCGCTCCTGAACAAACTTATGCAGAGAAGCAACAGCCGTTTAAAGCTCCCGGACGGCATCGTCGTTACGAAAAAACAGATCAAGGGCTACCGGAACGGCCTGATCGATCTGTTCCTCTACGAGCCAGCGAACCTGCAAGAAAACGCGCCTTGCCTCGTTTATTTTCATGGCGGCGCTTTTGCTTTGAAGGAAGCGCACTACCACATTCGGCTGGTTTGCGATTACGCTCTGAGAACGCCTTGCAAAGTCGTGTTCGTCGATTACAGATTGCTCCGAAGCATGTTTTCCCCGTCGGCGCGGAAGACGGCTATGCCGCGTTCGAATGGACGCTTGCTAACGCGGACTCGCTCGGCATCGATCCCCGCAAGATCGCCGTAGGAGGGGACAGCGCTGGAGGAGCGATCGCCGCCGGCGTTACGTTAATGGCAAGGGACAAAGGAGTTGTTCCCGGCATTTGCTATCAACTGCTCGTCTATCCGGTCACGGATGCCCGGCAGACGACGGAGTCGATGCGGCAATATACGGATACGCCGATGTGGAACGCCAAGCTGAACAAAAAGATGTGGGATCTTTATTTGAAAAACGGCGTGGAGGGCCCGAGGGAGTATGCTTCTCCAATGGAGGCGGCTTCGCTGGACGGTCTGCCGGACGCTTATCTCGAAGTGGCGGAATACGACTGCTTGCGGGACGAAGGCATCCAATACGCGGAAGCGCTGCGCCGAAGCGGCGTAGGCGTCGAGCTTCATCGGACGGAGGGCACCGTTCACGGGTACGATTTGGAGGAAAAAAGCGGCATTACGCTGGAAAGCAAATCCCGAAGAATAGAAGCTTTAAGGAAAGCCTTTTACGGTCATGAGAAATAAAAGCCGCTATCCCTTACTTGAACCGTCTTCGACAAAACCGCCTTCGGCGTCCTAAGGATGCCGAAGGCGGTTTTGCTTGTATATTCGGGAATTCGGACGCCGCTAAATCCCGTGTTTGCTCATCAGCGTGTTCAGCTCTTTGAAGAACATGTTGATATCCTTGAACTGGCGGTATACCGACGCGAATCGGACGTATGCCACCTCGTCGACGGGGTAAATATGCTCCATCAACAGCTCGCCGATAATCCGGCTCTCGACTTCCGCCGATGCCGTATTGCGAATTTCCCGCTCCACGTCGGAGACGATGACTTCGAGCTGCCCGACGGATACCGGCCGTTTCTCGCAAGCCCGCAGCAGCCCTCTAAGCACCTTGTCCCTGCTGAACTCCTCGCGGCTCCCGTCCTTCTTGATCACCATCAGCGGCGTTTCCTCGACCGTCTCGAAAGTCGTAAACCGACGGCTGCACTTCTCGCACTCCCGACGGCGGCGAATCGATTTGTTATCGTTGGCCGGACGGGAGTCCAACACTTTCGTTCCGCTGTAATCGCAATAAGGGCATTTCATGTCGCCGATCTCGCCTCCTTCGAATACGAATGATTTTCCAAGCCTTCCCTTACATGAACGGTAGAATAAAGCACATAATACAGTTACCAACCGCAAGGAGGTGAACATTCATGGCACAGAACAACAGCAGCAATACATTGCTCGTTCCCCAAGCGACAGCGGGTCTGAACCAACTGAAATACGAAGCGGCTCAAGAGCTTGGCATCGCCATCCCGCAAGATGGTTACCAAGGTAACATGACGACGAAGGACAACGGTTCCATCGGGGGTAACATTACCCGCCGTTTGGTGCAAATCGCCGAGCAACAGCTGGCGGGCCGTTAATCCGAACGAATGATCGACAGTGGCAAGCACTAAATACCGGGAAGCTTTGAAGCGAACGCTTCAAGGCTTCCTTTTGCGCTATCCCAATGAATTATAATGTCTCGTAAATATCCTGGTACTTCTTATAATAATACAACACACGCTGCACGTAATGTCTAGTCTCCCCGTAAGGAATATCGCTAATCGTCCGCTCTTCGCCGTCCCATACTCCTTTTTCCAGCCAAGATCTGACCTTCCCGGGACCGGCGTTGTAGGCGGCAAGCGATTTGATCAGATCGCCTTTGAACTGCCGGTTCAGCTCTTTCACGTACCAGGAGCCGAGAGCGATGCCTGCGTGAGCTTGAGATCCCGCATCCTTAACCGTAATATCGCCGAAATCGCCCTGCTTCAAAATCCACTCCGCCGTATCGGGCATAATCTGCATGATGCCGACCGCTCCCTTCCGGGAGACCGCCGTCAGCCTATAGTTCGATTCGACGCGGATGATCGCGGCGATCAGAAGCGGATCCAGTTCGTAATGCTGCGCGTTCCTCTTGATTTCATCTTGATAAGAAATCGGATAAATTCGCTTCCCCAGCCAATCCGACCGGATGAACAGCGCCCCAAGGACGATAACGACCAACATCAGGATGAAGCGCTTGCGCCTGACCCTTCTCTTCATCCTAGCCCCTTTTCCCGCCAGAAGCGCTCAATCTGCCGGTCCGTCTCCTCGGTCGTTCCGCTATTGTCGATAAGCGCGTCCGCCCGTCGCTTCTTCTCCTCGATGTCCATCTGCGCGGCGAGTCTCTTCCCGGCTTCCTCCGGCGTCAGGCCGTCTCGTTCGATGAGCCGGCGAAGCTGCGTCTCCCGGGGAACGTATACGACCATGACCTGCTCGAAGTAGCTTTCGAGCTTCGATTCGTACAGAAGCGGAACGTCAACGACGACCGGCCTGTCCGGCTCTTCCGTCTCGTAACGCGCCATCCGTTCCTTCATGACGGCGCGAATGGCCGGATGCGTAATCGCTTCGAGCGCCTTGCGCTCCTCCGGATCGGAGAAGACGACGGCGCCGAGCTTCTTGCGGTCCAGCGAACCGTCCGGCTTGAGCACGGCTTGTCCGAACCGCTCGGCGATCGCGAGCAAAGCTGGCTGCCCGGGCTCGACGACCTCCCGGGCGACTTTGTCCAGATCGATCAGGTTCGCCCCGCGCTCCGTGAGCAGCTTGGCGACCGTGCTTTTGCCGGTGGCGATGCCTCCCGTTAATCCTATGTTCATAAGCCCTCTTCCTTACATCTGAGTAAAGTGGTTCAAAAAGTCCGATCGCTGAGAACCGAACTCTTTGAACCCGGCCTTACCTCCGTCTTATACAAACAGCTTGAAAATTCCCATCGTGATCAAAATGATGCCCGGCAGCATGGACAGCTGCTTAACCCAGCGCCAGCGCGACGCCCACAGTCCGAACTTCGTGCCGGACCAGAGGAACAATCCGCTCGAAGCGGCGATCAGAATCGCCGTCAGCATGGGCGGAAAGCCGACCAGGGCCGCGCCGATGCCCGCCCCGAAGGCGTCCAGCGACAGCGCCGTCCCGAGCAGGAACGCTTCTCCCGCGCTGATCGTGCCCGACCGGTCCATGTCGGCCGCCGACGGCGTGCGAAGAATTTGAATGATGAATCCGAATATTTTAAGCTCCATCTTAAGCACAGGAGCGTCCGCCGCCGCGCCTGCTTCCGCGCCCCCGCGGCCTCCGGCGTCACGTTCGTCCCGTTCGCCGCTGCGGATAAATTGAATGAGCGCCCACATGCCGATGCCGATCAGAATGACCGCCCCTATGGCCGATGCCCCTTGCGGGGGAATCCATCGCGTGATCGCGACCCCGACCATCATCGAGAGCAGAATGATCAGACCGGAACAAACCGAAATAATCGCTACGGAAGATACGGGAATTTTGATTTTCCGGACGCCGTAAGTCATTCCGACGCCGAAACCGTCCAAACTTACCGCGAAAGACAATAACAGAAGCGACGCGACAGGTGCCATCATAACGCATTTCCCCCTGCATGGATGCGATCCCTCGCTTCCCGTTCCGGAAGCCGGGTACCTTCCATCCTATGCAGGCGGCGGCGACAATGCCCCGCTTAATGCGCTTCTATCGCTCCGCCCCGTCCAGCCTCCGCTTCACGGCATGGGTTCGCGGCCGCTTCGATGCAGGCGCGGCGTCGTCCGTTGACGTCGGCGATTTCCCGCCGCGAGGCGGCTTCTGGCATTTCGGACACACGTGCGTGCCTCGTCCGCCGACGACCGACTTCTCGATCGGCGTTCCGCATTCGGGGCAAGGTTCGCCTGTTCTGCCGTACGCCCTTAAGCTGAACTGGAACATCCCCATTTCGCCCTGGCCGTTCACGTACGATTTGATGGAGGAGCCTCCCGCATCCACGGCGGCCGAGAGCGTAGCGACGATCGCGCCGTGCAGCTTCTCCTGCTCCTTCCGCTTCAGCTCGCTTGCGGGCGTCTCCGGGTGAATGCCGGCGGCATGCAGCGCTTCGTCCACGTAGATGTTGCCCAGCCCGACGACGATCTCCTGATTAAGCAGCAGTGGCTTAATCTTCGTCGTCCTGCGGACAAGCGCTCGACGGAACTCGTCCAACGTAAAGCTCTCGTCCAGCGGCTCTAATCCCAGTTTATTCAGCGGAGCGGCGGTCCATTCGTCCCCCGGCGCGAACAGATGCATCGTTCCGAATTGGCGAACGTCCTTGTAGCGCAGCTCCGTGCCGTCCGTGAAGGAAAACCGGACGTGCGTGTGGAGTTCGACGGGATCGTCTTTCCCGTACAGGCCGTAGCGGCCTTCCATCCGCAGATGGGAGATCAGCACCAGCCCGTCCAGGACGAGACGCAGAAACTTCCCCCGCCGTTCCACCGATTGAAACGTCCTTCCCTCCAGCATGGCGGCGAACGCCTGCGGATCGTCCGGCTTCTGCAAAATGCGCGGCAAGCTGACCGTCACGAGCTCGATCGTCTTCCCGGCGATCAATTGATTCAAGGTGCGCCGCACCGTTTCTACCTCGGGCAATTCCGGCATTTCTCTTCACTTCCTTCCAACATATAAGCCGAACCCCTTAAGCGGGAAGCCCATTGCATTCCGAAAGGGATGGGTTCGGCTTATCTTGCTCCCGTTACTTCGCTTCGTACCAGTTCGAGCCTACGCTGACTTCTGCCAGCAGCGGCACGTCGAGCTTCAGCGCGTTTTTCATCGTCTCCGGCACGAGGCTCTTCATCGTCTCCAATTCATCCTCCGGCACCTCGAACACCAATTCGTCATGAACCTGCAGCAGCATGCGGCTGCGCAATCCGCGAGCGGACAGCTCCTCGCTCATCCGCATCATCGCCAGCTTGATAATGTCCGCGGCGGTGCCCTGGATCGGAGTGTTCATCGCGGTACGCTCCGCGAAGGAACGCAGGTTGAAATTGGAATGGCGGATTTCCGGCAAGTAGCGGCGGCGCTCCAGCAAGGTCGTCACGTAGCCGTCCTTCCTCGCCTGCTCCACGATCTCGGTCATATAGCGGCGCACTCCCGGGAACGCCACGAAATATTGCTCGATGAAGTCCGCGGCTTCTCCTCGTGTAATGTTCAAGTTCTGCGACAAGCCCCAATCGCTGATGCCGTAGACGATGCCGAAGTTGACGGCTTTCGCCTGGCGTCTCATGTTGGCGTCCACCCGTTCCGCCGGAACTCCGAACACGTCCATCGCCGTCTTCGTATGGATGTCCATCTCCTTCAGGAACGCTTCCTTCAGCCCGTCGTCTCCGGAGATATGCGCCAGCACACGCAGCTCGATCTGCGAGTAGTCGGCCGCGACGATCGTCCAGCCCGGCTCGGACGGCACGAACGCTTTGCGGATTTGGCGGCCCTCCTCCAGACGGATCGGAATGTTTTGCAAGTTCGGGTATTGGCTCGAGAGCCTGCCCGTCGCCGCGATCGTCTGCCGGTAGAACGTATGGATTTTGCCCGTCTCCGGACGGATTTCCTTCAACAAACCTTCGATATAGGTCGATTGCAGCTTGGAAAGCTGGCGATAGTGCAGAATCAGCTTGACGATCTCGTGATGGGGCTCCAGCTTCTCCAGCACTTCCGCGTCGGTCGAATAGCCCGTCTTCGTCTTCTTCACGACGGGCAGACGAAGCCGCTCGAACAGCACTTCTCCGAGCTGGCGCGTCGAGCCGATGTTGAACTCGAAGCCGGCGCTGGCATAGATCGCGTCCGTCGTCTCCTCGAGACGGCGCTGGAACTCCGCGCCCAGCTCCTGCAGCGCCTCCGGCCGCACTTTAATGCCCTGCTTCTCCATGCCCGCCAGCACGACAGACAGAGGCTGCTCCAGCTCGTAGTAGAGCCGGTGCATGCCCAGCTTCTCGAGCTGTTCGGCGAGCGGCTCCTTGAGGCGGCGCACCGCATCGGCTTTCGCCGCCAAATGCTTGGCCAGCTCGTCCGCCGCCGGAACGCGGAACTTGGCTCCCTTGCCGTACGCCGCTTCGTCGGACGGAATCGGATCGAGTCCATACCGCTGCAGCAAGCCGTGCAGCGACGGGTCGGCCTCCGTCGGGTCGAGCAGATAGGCAGCCAGCTGTACGTCGAACGAATGGCCCTGCAGCTTGATTCCCGAGCGGGCCAGCACAAGATCGACGCGGTGCAGATCGTAGCTCGTCTTCGGCGTTCCGGCGTCCGCGAGCCACTCTCTGAGCTTCTCCGCCTCAGCTCCCGGCAAGGCGGCATAAGGAACGACATAGCAGGTCGAGCCGGCCGCGATGGCCAGTCCGATCCCTTCGCTCTGATGCGGGTTGTCGCCCGCCGCGTCCACCAGCAGCGCTTCCGCGTCGGCAAGCGCGCCGTACAGGCCGTCCCAGCCATCCTTGTCGACCTGGACGACTTCGTAGCGGGAGGCGGTCTCCGCCGTCTGATGCTCCAGCGCTTCGTCCGCCGCCCCCAGATTCAGCCGTTCGCTCAGCGCCTTGAACTCCAGCTTGCGGAACGCCGCCGCCAGAGTCGCCGGATCGTAGCCCTTCCAGGCGACGTCGTCGAGCGCATAGTCGACCGGAACCTCGCGGTAGATCGTCGCCAGCTCCTTGCTCATCTTGGCGCTTTCCATGTTCGCTTCGATATTTTCACGCAGCTTGCCTTTGATTTCTTCGACGTGCTCCAATACGCCTTCGACCGTGCCGAATTCGTGCAGCAGCTTCAGCGCGGTCTTCTCCCCGACTCCGGGAACGCCCGGAATGTTGTCGCTGGCGTCGCCCATCAATCCCTTCAGATCGATGATCTGGGCGGGAGTCAGCCCGTACTTCTCCCCGATGCCCTCCGGCGTGAACCGTTCCACTTCGCTGACGCCCTTGCGCGTAATCCAGACGCTGACCTGGTCGGTCGCGAGCTGGAGCATATCCTTGTCCCCGGATACGATAATCGCGGATTTGCCCTGCTCCTCCGCCTGCTTCGCCATCGTTCCGATAATATCGTCCGCCTCGTACCCCGCCAGCTCGTACTGGGAGATGGAGAACGCTTCCAGCAACTCCTTCAGCAGCGGAAATTGCTCCGACAGCTCCGGAGGCGTCTTCTGCCTTCCGCCTTTATATTCCGCGTATCCCTCATGGCGGAAAGTCACTTTGCCCGCGTCGAAGGCAACGAGCAAATGGCTTGGCTTCTCCTCTTCCAATACTTTCAGCAGCATCGTCGTAAAGCCGAGCACGGCGTTCGTATGCAGCCCGTTGCTGCTTGTAAGCGGAGGCAGCGCGTAAAACGCGCGATTAATAATGCTGTTCCCGTCGATCAGGACCAGCTTGTCCTTTTCATTGGCCATGGCCGTTCGTCCACCTCGCCGACTTTGGTTTATGTGCAAGTCCAACAACATCTACATAGCCTCATCATACCATAACTGCGGAACGGGCCGCACCCCGGCGAGAACGAAAAGAGAGCCCTCCCCGTCGTCAGACTTTGGGGATGGCTCCCGAATTCGCGGCCGCGGGAAACTCGCTCGGCCTGCCTATCAAATAACCTTGCGCGAAATCGAATCCCATGGCGCGAAGAAGCCTCAGCTCTTCCGGCCGTTCGATTCCTTCCGCGACCGTGCGGATGTTCATCTTCTTCGCGAAGCGGACGAACGTGCGCAGCATATGCTTCTTCATCTCGTCCTTGTCGGCGAGACGGACGAGCGAACGGTCTACCTTAATATAGTCGGGGCTCAGCTCCACGATCGATTGCAAGGAAGAATACCCGGCTCCCGCATCGTCGATGGCGATTTCGTATCCTTGGCTGCGGTAATGCGCCAATATTTTCTTAGCCGCTTCGAAATCGTCGATCGAGCTGCGCTCCGTCAGTTCGAACACGACCTGGCCCGGGAACATGCCCTTCTCGCTTAGCCAGCGTACCGTCTGACCGGATACGAAATGGGGATCGTTGATGATGCTCATCGTCACGTTGATGAATATTTTCTGAACGGCTCCCAATGCGGGAGAATGCCGGATCGCCGTTTCCCTCGCGAGACGATCCAACGCGAGAGCCATCTGGTTTTTCTCGGCGAATCTGAACAGCGCGAGCGGACCGTCGAACAGGCTGCCCTCCGGACATCTCGTCAACGCTTCGTAGCCGAATACTCTTCCGTCTCCCAGGCGCACGATCGGCTGGTAGACGCTCTTGATGCTGCTCTCCGCGAGCAGGCGCTCCAACTCGCAGCGAAGCTCCCAATCCCGATGTCCGCTGAGCGATTCCCGTATTCTCTCCGTCGCCTTCACGACGCCGTCGTAGACGACGTCCTTGATCGGGTCCGACTTAAGCCCCAGCAGGCTGGCGTAACCGATGCCCCGCTCCTTCTGGCCGGAAGTCGTCGGGGTATGCCCGGCCTTCCCTACCGATTCCGCGGCGATCGCTTCCCTGACCCGCTTGGCCATCGCCCGCAAATAGGAATCTCCCTCGTCTTCCCGCATAGAAGCCGGCATGCCGGCATATAGCCAGAGATGTCCCGACACCACGTCTCCGAACCACAAGTCGCTTCGGTTCATCGATCTGGCGAGCCAGTTCTCCCACTCGAATCCTTCTTCTCTAAACTTGGTTGCCAAGCCGCCGCTCCACTCGGAAAGATCGATGCCGATAAGACCGATAGAAGGATGATGTTCGATTCGATCGATGAGTTGATCTATGCCGAACCAGGACGTTGCCATACGATTGAACACCAGCTTCCTCGTGAAAATAACCGCGATTATAAATGTAGCAAGGTTGTGTTAACGCAATTCCTCATTTACGTTAACGCCCGGTTAATTCCATCTCCGGCTTCAGCTCCGCCGGCTCTCGCTCCCCGAGTTCTTCCCACGCGATCGAATTGCCCCGCTGCCGCTTCGCCTGCTTCTTAAGCAGCGCCGCCCTCTCCGAGAGCGTCTCCGCCGTCCAGCCCGCCGTCGCCCGGCACAGGATCAGGGACAAGGACAGAGACAAAGCAGGCGCCTCGAGCGGCTGGCCCGAGCGATCGAATACCGGTCCGGAATGCGCCGAAGCGTACGCGCCGATCCCTTGCTCGAACTTCGCGATCGTCTCTTGCGCCGCTTCCAGCGCATCGACGCCGGACGACAGCACGATGAAGTCGTCGCCGCCGATATGGCCGACGAAGCAATCCCCGTTCGGCCGTTCCCTGGACACTTGGATGAGCGTCTCGGCCGTATAGCGGATGACGTCGTCTCCCCGCTGAAAACCGAACTGGTCGTTGTACCACTTGAAGTGATCCAAATCCGCGTACAGCACCGCGAACGGCCGGCCTTCCGCGAGCCTGCGGTTCATCTCCCTGCGGATCGGCTCGTTGCCCGGCAGCCCGGACAGCGGGTTCGCCCACTGCGCGTCCTTCACCCGGGCTTGGGACACCCATTCCAGCATCGATCGGATCGAGGCGATTCCCGTTACCTGGCCGTCCCGGGTAATGATCACCTCGTCGTACAGCTTGTCCGGCTCGCGGGCCATCGCCATCTGCGACGCCTGGTCCACAGTGACCGACTCTTCGACGATGACGGGGTGAGTGTCCATGATTTTGCCTACCGGCCTGTTCCAGTAGAGCGGCAAACCGAACTGACCGGACAGCAGCTGCAACAGCTTCTCCTTCATTAATAAGCCGATCGGCTTGCCGCCCTCCGAGATGACGACGCCCTGAGCTTCGCGGTGAAGCTCGAAGTGACGGGACACTTCGGACACGTGCGTATTGCGGCTGAACTGCTTGACCGGATTGGCGAGCACGGCCATCGTGCCCGCCGCCCCCTTGAACCGCTTGCCGACCTCGACCCGAATGCGGGCTTGCAGCTCGGCGATCCGACGGTCCGGTTCGGCATCGCCGTCTCCCCCGTCCTCGGCCAGCTTCTCCGCCTGCGCGTAATGCATCCCGCTGGCGACGAGGCCCGGCAACAGGGGCTCGCGGTCGAGCCCTCCGGCGATAAAGACGATCTGCTCCTTGCGCGCCAGGGCGATCAGCGACTGCAGCAGGCTCGCCTCCACCGAATCAGGCGTCTCCCCGCGAATCCAATCGACGTCCAGGCGAGCGTAATCGGGGTGCAAGTCCGTCATTTTGCGCAGCGATTCGAGCTCCGGACGGATTCCCGGAATCGAGATGCGAAAGCCTTGATTCCGGTAATGCTTCAAGGCGGAGCGCGTCATCGCCGCCGATTCGTTATCCCCGCCGATCAGGACGAGCACGACGTGCTCCGGCCGCAGATTCGCGGCCTCGATTCTGCGAAGCGTGCTTCCGGGATAGAGCCGCGGATCGTAAATGATTTTGGCCGGAACGGGCAGGAACAGCTTGACGTCCCCGTTGCGGGACGGCAAACGCCGAATGGCCGCTTCCCGGAAGCGGCGGTCCCATTCGAACAGCTTGCCGGATTGGTCGGCTTGAGCGTAGAAAGCCCGCAGGTCGATCCGCTCCCCTCCGCGCGCGCCGACCGGAATGGCCTCGTACCCATACAACGATCCGTCCAGCAGCGAGACGATCGGCAAGTAGCGCACTTCGAACTCGAAACCGGACAACGATTCGCGCAATTCGTCCAGAGGGAACCGAATCAGGGGCGCGGGAGAGAACAGCATCCGCTTCAGGGCCGTTTCGTACGCGGCCAGCAGCGCGCTTTCCCATTCGCGCGGGCTGCCGGGCAGCGGGATCGTCCGCCCGTCTTGCCCTGCGACCCATCCGAAGCCGCACCGAATGCCTCCGCCCGGCCGTATCGCCTCTGATTGTCCGAATTCCAACAGCAGGCGCTGCGCCGTGTCCCGGATGAGGAACGCCATCCTGCCCGAGGACACGTCGCCGGACGTCCGGTCGTCGTTCTCCTCCGGCGCAAACGACGCGGCCAGAATCAAGTCGTCGCCGGCCAGCGTCCAGCCCCTTACCGAGTCCGACAGCTTCGACAGACGCAGCCCGATCGCGCTCAGCAAGCGGGCGACGCGCAGCGGAGAACTGCCCGGCTGCTCCGGATCGGCTTCCCATCGCACGACGAACAGCCCGCAATGCCCGGGAGTTCCGTCCTTGCTCCGCCAATGCCGCAAAATGCTCCGGTCCAACCATCCTTCGTTCCCCATCATGTCGCCAACCTCCGCCCGACGTTTCTCTGGTTGCGAGATCCGTTATTTTCTTCAAAATTAACACGGCACCATTAGCTTCAGCTCCGTTTTTTGTTATCCGATTGTAAATTTGCGTCAAGAAACGCGTATTCGCCTGCTCCGAACCATAGAAAAAGAGCCGGTACGCGACGCGGCTCCTCGATAACGCGACTTTACATCCTCATGCACAGTTCAAGTATCCAGCCCGATCATGCCGATTCGCAGCGGCTTCGCCGTCATGAGCTCACGCCCAATCTGCCGAGCGCGATCGCAGCCAGCACGGCCGCGCCGTCCGGCAAGCAGTCCTCGTTCAGCGTATACCGGGGATGATGCAGCCCGTACGCCCGCTCCGCGCCGGTCTTCGGACCCGAGCCGAGCCAGAAGAAGCAGCCCGGCACGCGCTGCAGGTAGACGGAGAAGTCCTCACCCGCCAGCACCGGGGGCGCCTCGATCCGGTTGGCCCGGCCGAGGACGGCGTCGATCGCCGCCTCCGCATGGCGGACGCAAGCGTCGTCGTTGACCAGCACCGGGACGTGGCGGATGTAGCGAAGCTCCGCCTCGCACCGATAAGCCTGCGCAGTACGCTCGATCAGCCTGCGCAGCCGCTCGGGCATCTGCTCCTGAATATCGGCGGAGAACGTCCGTACCGTCCCGGCAAGCTCCACCCGTTCCGGAATGACATTGTACGAAGCGCCTCCGTGTACGCTTCCCACTGTCACCACCGCCGGGCTGAACGGGGACAGTTCGCGGCTGACCGCCGTCTGCAGCGCCATGACGATCGCCGAAGCCGCGACGACAGGATCAACGCATTGCTCCGGCAGCGCGCCATGACCGCCCCGGCCCGTCACGGTCAGCTCGAACTGGTCGACGGACCCCATCAGCGCTCCGAAGCGGGTGCCGGTTTGGCTTGCGGGCAACGTAGGCAAGTTGTGCAGCCCGTAAATTTCGTCCACGCCATCCAGCGCCCCCTGCTCGATCATCGCCTTCGCCCCGGCGTTGATTTCTTCCGCCGATTGGAACAGGAAACGTACGCTTCCCGCCAACCGATCCCGCCGGTTCGCCAGCAATCGAACCGCGCCGCACAACATCGCCGTATGGGCATCGTGCCCGCAGGCATGCATGACGCCCGGCACCTGCGAAGCGTACGGCAAGCTGCTCTCCTCTTGAATCGGCAGCGCGTCCATGTCCGCGCGCAGCGCGATCCGCGGCCCGGGCCGGGTCCCGGCCAACTCGGCCACGATGCCGTGCCCGCCGACACCCCGCCGGACGACGTCCAGACCCAGGCCGTCCAGCCACTCGGCGACGGCGGCGGAAGTGCGCTCCTCCTCGAAGCTCAGCTCCGGATACGCATGCAGCTTCCTGCGCAGCGCGACCAGCTCTCCCTCGATCGCAGCGGCGGACGCCCGCAGGCTGCCTAACAATTCCTCAGTCATCGTTATCCCCTTCCTTCAGCTCCCCCGAAGTTCCGGCAAGCCGCTCGGCGATCTTCCTTCCGGTCGGCGTCTGCGCCAATCCGCCCTTCGCCGTCTCGCGGTGCATATCCGGCATCGCGCTGCCGACTTCAAGCATCACTCGGATGACTTCGTCGGACGGAATAACGCTGCGGACGCCCGCCAGCGCCATATCGGCAGCGGCCAATGCGTTGACCGCGCCGAAGCCGTTGCGCACGATGCACGGAATTTCCACCAGGCCCGCGACCGGATCGCAGATGAGACCCAGCGTGTTTTTCAGCGCGAGCCCGACCGCGTGCACGACCTGGGCCGGATTGCCGCCCTTCAGCTCCGTCAGGGCGCCCGCCGCCATGCCGATCGCCGAGCCGATCTCCGCCTGGCAGCCGCCTTCCGCCCCAGAGATAAAAGAATTGTTGGCGATGACGTAGCCGATGGCTCCGGCGCAGAACAACCCGCAGACCATATGATCGTCGGTCCAGCCGAACCGCTCCTGGCTGCTGACGAACACGCCCGGAATGACGCCGCAGGAGCCGGCGGTCGGCGTGGCGACGATGCGCCCCATCGACGCGTTCACTTCGGACACCGCGAGCGCGTAGGCCATCGCCGCGCCCGCATCGCCGCCCAGCGACGAGTCCGCTTGGCGGGCGTATTCGAACGCCCGCTTCGCGTCTCCTCCGGTCAGACCGCTTCTTGATCCTCCCTCCGACGCGATCCCCTTCTTTACGGCTTCTTTCATGATGCCGTAGTACTGCTTCATCTTTTCCCATTCCCGCTCGGCCGTCCGTCCCGACTCCGCCGCCTGATCCTCCAGCATCACCCGGAAGATCGGCTTGCCGTCGCGCACAGCGATTTCGGCCAGCTCGTTCAAAGTGCGGAATCTCATCTGGCAGCACCGCCATTCAGATCGATGTAACTTAAACCGGTCACGCTCCGCAGCTTCCGAATCTCCGCCAGCACGCCGCCCGGGATTCCCCCGTCCGTCTCGATCGCGGTCGCCGCTTCCCCGAGCCTGCCCTTGCGATCGACGTCCATGCAGCCGATATTGACGTTCGCCGCGCTCAGCAGCCGCGTCATGTCCGCGAGCACGCCGGGCCGGTCTCCATGAAAAACGATCAGCGTCGGATAATCGGCGGTAAACCGCAGATCGAAGCCGTTCGCCTCCACGACCTCGATATTGCCGCCGCCGATCGAGCAGCCGGTCATCCGGCACGAGCGCTCTCCCGCGCGCAGCTCCGCGGACAGCGTATTCGGATGAACGGCCGCTCCCGCTCCCGTTCGGAACGTCACCTTCATGCCAGCCTCCGCAGCCTCCCGCAGAGCGTCCGGAATCCGCTCGTCGTCGGTGCCGAACCGCAGCAGCCCGGCAACGACGGCTACATCCGTGCCATGCCCGCCATATGTCGCGGCGAACGAGCCGTAGAAGACGACTTCGGCCTCCTCCGGCAGCTCGCCGAGCAGCTCGCGCGCCACTCTTCCGATCCGGACCGCCCCGGCCGTGTGCGAGCTGGACGGGCCGATCATGCTCGGCCCAATGATCGAAAAAACATCCTTAAATCGCATAAGACCCTCTCACGACCTTTAAGTTGTGTTCAAAAAGTCCGGTTTTCAGCACCGAGAATATTGGATGAAGACCGGGAATGAGGAAGCGATCGCTTAGGGTAGATACCTACATGAGTACCGGAAGAACCGGCTGAATTCAAGATTCGATGTCGAATCCACTTCCCGAGAGGCTTCGTGATCAAAAGCGGACTTTTTGAACTACCTTTCAAGATAGCCATTCGGACAGATGTCTCTGCACGAACATGTCATCGTTCAGATGCGGGTAATCCCGGTACACCCGGTCGATCTCTTCCTTCTGCCCCTCCGACAACTCCTCATGAGGGTTCAGACACCATGTTCCTTGCAGCAGCCCCTGCCTGCGCAGCACCTCGTGAATGCCCGGAATGCAGCCCGCGAAGCCGTGGGCCGGGTCGAAGAAAGCCGCGTTGGCGTCGGTCACTTCAACGTTGCGGGTCAGCCATTCCGGCGGAATGCTCCCTTGTTCCCGCACGCGCTTGATCTCTTCCAACAGCTCGACCGCCTTGTTCGTCCAGACGGCCCAATGTCCGAGCAAGCCGCCGACGATTCTTTTCTCCACGACCCGGTCGCCCACGCGGAACTTATACACGGTCAGCAGGTCGTTGACGATGTTGTCGTCGTTGCCCGTATACAGCGCGATGTCGTCCCTGCGTCCGGAATAGCAGACCGCGCGCACGACGTCGATCGTCTGGTAGCGGTTGAACGGAGCCATCTTGATCGCTTCGACGCCGGGAATATCGGCGAACGCCCGCCAGAAGTCGAAGCTGAACGTCCGGCCTCCGACCGAAGGCTGCAGGTAGAAGCCGACGACCGGCATCACTTCCGCCACCTTCTCCGTACGCTTCAGAATATCCGCTTCGGTCCAACCTTGCAGCCCGCCCATGCTGAGCAAACCGGCATCGTAGCCGAGCGCGGCGGCCGTCACAGCCTCGTTCACCGCCTGCTCCGTCGGCCCGCATATGCCGGCGACGCGGATAAACGGACGCTGCAGCCCCGCCCGCTCCACTTCCTCGGAAGCCAGACGCAGCACCTTCTCGAACAGCCCGTGCCGAGAATCGCGAATCTCGAACTGCGTGGAATGCACGCCAACGGCGATGCCGCCCGCCCCCGATGCCATATAGTAGCGGCTCAACGCCCGCTGGCGCGTCTCGTCCAGACGGCGGTTCTCGTCCAACGCCAGCGGATGGGCCGGAATGACCAGCCCGTCATGCAGCGCCCGTTTCTGTTCGGACGTCAGTTCCCTTTTCCCGCTCATCGCTCAGAATTTCCCCTTTCGTTCCTGAAAATGCGTCGGCTTGTTCAGCGTCGCTCCGCCGGCTTTCACCCATTCGGCGACCCAGTCGATCATCTGCAGCAGCGAGACGCGGGGATAACCGAACCGCTGATGGCACTGCGTCGCGTTGTTCAGCAGCGCGTTGTCAGACTCGGTTCCCGCGAATATCGGCTCCGTCCCGAGCCGTTTGCCGAACTGCTCCGCGGCCCAGCGGATCGACATCGTCTCCGGCCCCGTCACGTTCAGGAAACGCGCCGGCGCTTCGCAAGCGAGCAGGGAGCGGATGGCGATCTCGTTGGCGTCCCCCTGCCAGATGACGTTCGCATGTCCCATCGTCAGGTCGATCGGTTTGCCGGCCTGCACCGCCGAAGCGATCTCCAGCAGTACGCCGTAGCGCAGGTCGATCGCATAATTAAGCCGATAGATGAGCATTTTCGTACGATTAGCTTTGGAGAAATGCTCGAATACACGCTCGCGCCCCAAGCATGATTGGCCGTATTCCCCGACGGGCGATGGCGATACCGACTCGTCCGCTCCCCCGTAGCCGACCGGCGTGAACGGATAGACGTTGCCCGAGGAGAAGACGACGATTCGCGAATCGCGGTACTTCTCCGCCACTCTGCCCGGCAAGTACGCGTTCATCGCCCAGGTGAACGATTCGTTGCCCGTCGTGCCGAACTTGTTGCCGGCCATGTAGATGACGTTCGGAACGTCCGGCAGGCTTTGCAATTGCTCTTCATTCAGCAAATCGCATGCGATCGTCTCGATCCCCTCGGCCTCCAGCTGCTCCCGCAGCCCCTTCTCCGAGAAACGCGACGCACCGATAACCCGGTTGCCCCTACCTGCCCGCTTGAGCGCGTTCATCAGCAGTCTGGCCAGACTCGGCCCCATCTTCCCCCCTACGCCCAACAGCAGAATGTCGCCCTCGATAGCGGCAACGCCTCTGATCAGCGCCTCCGAAGGTTCGGCCAGCTTGGCCTCCAGTTCTTCGATCGATCTCATTCGTTGTTTCTCCCTTCCCTTGTCGAGATTAAGACCATCATAATCCCCCCTTTTATTAAAAGACAAATCTTTAATTCGTCTATAAATAAGCAAGGACCGACTCCGGTCCCCATCTGCATGCGTTACTTCCAGCCTTCATCCGCCAGGAAGCTCAGCCGAAAAATTTGCCGCGGGCGGCCTTTCGGAACCTTCTCCACGCCCGAGATCCGCACGAGTCCGTGGTCGATCCACTGCAGCAGGAGCCGATGCGCGGTTCTGACGGTCACGTTCAGCAGGGCGGCCAGTTCGTGCGCCATATAGTCCGTCCTCCCGGTGCGGGCCGTCTGGGAGAGCAGCTTGCTCAAGTAAGCGGACGTCATGCCCGCGCTCTCGACTCTTCCGAGCAGCTCCGCGTCCGTAAGCGACAGGTTCTGCTCCAGCGAATCCGCCATCGCCAGCGGGCCGATCAGCGTCTTGTCCTCGCGCACGATAAAGCACGTATCCCCGCCCGCTTCCTTCGCTTTGCGCAGCGCGGCTCTCGCATGCGTGCCCGCTTCGTTGGCCGAACGTCCGAACCCGATGCCGATGCTGAGCGACAGTCCGAACTTCTGGTAAGACTGCTTGCCGAGCGGAATCGTCTTGTAGCCTCCCGTTTCCCGTTCGAAGATGCCCCGCGTCGTGAAAAACAAATATTCGTCCCCGCCGAGAGGGGTCAGGTAGCCGTCGAGGGATTCCACGTAGTCAAGCAGCATCCGGTGGATGTCCAGCTTGAACTTCTGCACCTCGTGCTCGGTCGAATGGCCGTGAATCCGCTTCTCGAAGTGATCTGCGTTAAGCAGCCCGACGACGATCTGAGCTTCTTTGCTCTGGCGCGTTTCCGTCGACAGCAGCGCGCGCTCCAGCGCGACCGTAATGTTCTCGTCGGTCGGGATCACCCATTCGTTCGGAACGCCGAGCTTCGCGAGCGCCCGCGCAACCGACCCTTCGGCGGTCAACGCCCCGTCGCACGCGCCGGACTCGTACCGCTCCCGGTGGAACGCGATCAGTTCCTCGCGGGTCGGATAAACCGATCCCCCGTAGTGGTCCGCCTCGACTCGGGATTCCCCGATCTCCTTCAGAAACTTGCCGACCATCTGCCCCCCGAGCGTGTCGATCGACAGACGCAGCCGCCTGTCCGGTCCCAGCGCGTTCTTCAGTCGGGCCAGCGCCCGGTAGAAGCCCGTATCGGTGAGCGGCACAGCATGCAGCGCCGTCTTCACGTTCGCCTCCTCCCGGATTCGGCGATAGGGCAGCGGCCCCGATACGAGAATCGCCTCCACGCCGTCCGCGATTTCTTCGGCCAGCCGCGGAGCGGCATCCTCTTCTTCGTACGGCCGCGGCACCGGATCGAAGGAAGGGAATGCTTTCAGAACCTTCAATATTCGCTTGACCGAATCGTCCGGGCCGATGATGCCGATAGAGATGCCCTTCTTTTTATCCGAACCGTACACGTCATCCATGGCGACAGCTCCTCCGACTGCGGGCATAATCGAAAGAAACCGCCCAAAAGGGCGGTTTCCCGTTTGTCCAACCTATATAGCACAGACTTCATCCGCCTGTCAATCGCCGCTTGCGGCGGGCGGTCCTACTGGTTCAAATCCGGGCGCTTGCCCGTCATCAGATAGACGACGCTCTCGGCGATGTTCGTCGCGTGGTCGGCGATCCGCTCGATGTACCGTCCGACGAAGCTGAGCAGCATCGCCTGGCCGACCGTCTTCGGATTCTCGACCATGAGCGAGAACAGCTCGCGGATGATCTGCGAGTACAGCGCGTCGACCTGGTCGTCGTCCTTGGCGCTCTTATAAGCGAGATCGACGTTCTCGTCGACGTACGATTGCAGCGACTCCTGGATCATCACCGCGACGATGTCGGCCATGCGCGGCAGATCGAGCAGCGGCTTGATGAGCGGCTGTCCGTCCAGCCGGATGACGACTTTGGCGATATCGACGGCCAGATCGCCCATCCGCTCCAGATCGCTCGAAATTTTGAACGCGATCAGAATACGCCGCAAATCCTTGGCGACCGGCTGCTGCGTGGCGATCAGCTTCGCGCCGATCTCGCTCACCTTCTCTTCCAGCTGGTTCAGCTCGGAGTCGGACTTGACGATCCGCTTGGCGGTGTCCACGTCCACGTTTTTCAACGCGTTCATCGATTCGGTGAGCGCCGTCTCGGCGCGATTGCCCATCTCGATCAGCAGTTGGGTAATTTCCTCCAAGCCATGATCGAACTCCAGCCTTTTTACCATCATTGCGATCCATCCTCCCGCAGGTTCAACCGAACCGTCCGCTAATATAATCTTCCGTGCGCTGATCCGTCGGATTGGAGAACAAGCGCTCCGTCTCCGAATACTCGACGACTTCCCCGTTGAGGAAGAACACCGTCTGCTGCGATACCCGGGCCGCCTGATGCATGTTGTGCGTGACCATGACGATCGTGTATCGGTCCTTCAGCTCCTGCGCCAGCTCCTCGATCTTGAGCGTGGAGATCGGGTCAAGCGCGGAAGTCGCCTCGTCCATGAGCAGAATGTCCGGCTCGACGGCGAGCGCGCGGGCGATGCACAGCCGCTGCTGCTGACCGCCGGAGATGCTGCCCGCGGAACGCTTCAGATGATCCTTCACTTCGTTCCACAGCGCGGCGGAGCGCAGGCTCGTCTCCACGATCTCGTCCAGCTTCTTGCGGTCGCTGATGCCGTGCAGGCGCGGTCCGTACGCCACGTTGTCGTAGATCGACTTCGGAAAAGGATTCGGCTGCTGAAACACCATTCCGACGCGCTTGCGAAGCGTCTCCACGTCGACGTCCCCGGAGTAGATGTCCGTGCCGGCGATCTCGACTTTGCCTTCGATGCGCGTGCCGGCGATCATATCGTTCATCCGGTTGAACGTGCGGAGCAGCGTCGACTTCCCGCAGCCGGAAGGCCCGATGAACGCGGTGATGGCCTTCTCCGGAATTTCCATGTTGACGCTCTTGAGAGCGTGAAAATCTCCGTAGTACAAGTTCAAGTCATTGATCTCGATAATGGAGTTCATGGCCATTCTCCTCTTGTTCTTATGGAATGCTTTATCCGAACCGCCCCGTGATGTAATCGTTCGTCTCCTGCTTCTGCGGATTCGTGAAAATGTTCGTCGTCAAGTCGTACTCCACCACTTCCCCCGTCAGGAAAAACGCCGTCTTATCCGACACGCGCGCCGCCTGATGCATGTTGTGGGTCACGATAACGATGCAGAAATCCCGCTTCAGCTCGGCGATCAGCTCTTCGATCTTGGACGTCGATACCGGATCGAGCGCCGAGGCCGGCTCATCCATCAAAATAATGTCGGGCTTGACCGCGATCGACCTGGCGATGCACAGCCGCTGCTGCTGTCCGCCCGACAGCGCGAGCGCGGAGTTGTGCAGACGGTCCTTCGTCTCCTCCCACAGCGCCGCCTTGCGCAGCGACTGCTCGACGATTTCGTCCAGCGCCTTCTTGTTTTTCGTCCCGTGGTAGCGGGGGCCGAACGCAATGTTCTCGTAGATCGATTTATGAAAAGGATTCGGCCGCTGCCAGACCATGCCGATGCGCTGGCGAAGCGACACGACGTCCGTGTCCGGGCTGTTGATGTTGCGGTCCCGGATCCAGATTTCCCCCGTGATCTTGCAGTCGGGGATCAAGTCGTTCATCCGGTTCAAGCTTCGGAGGAATGTCGACTTGCCGCAACCGGAAGGTCCGATGAGCGCCGTCACCTGCTTCGCCTGGAAATCGAGCGATACGTCCTTGACGGCTTGCTTGTCGGAGTAATAGACGCTTAAGTTTTTGGTGGACATGCCGATGGCAGTCATCCGCTTCCCTCCCCTTTATTTAATGGCCGTAAACCTGCGGTACAGGTAGCGTCCGAGCCATCTGGCCGCGAAGTTAAACGCGAGCACGGTAATGACCAGCACGGCGGAAGCTCCTGCGGCGATCTCCTTGGCGTCCGGCGCGAGGCCTTCGGAATTGATTTTCCAAATATGCACCGCCAGCGTCTCGGCCGGACGGAACGGGTTGAGCGGCGAGAACGGGCTGAACGGATTCCAGTCGCTGAAGTCGAGGCGCGGCGAGCTCATGCCCGCCGTAAACAGCAGCGCGGCGGCTTCGCCGAACACCCGGCCCGCGGCGAGAATCGTTCCGGTCAGAATGACCGGCATCGCGATCGGCAGCATGACCGACGTGATCGTCTTCCATTTCGACAACCCGAGCGCAAGGCTCGCTTCCTTCTGCTCTCTCGGCACGCTTCTGAGCCCCTGCTCCGTAATCCGCACCATCAGCGGCAGGTTGAACACGGTCAGCGCCAGAGCGCCGGCGAACAGCGAGAATCCGAAGCCGAACAGGTTAACGAGCACGAGCAGGCCGAACAGGCCGACGATGATGGAAGGCACGGACGACAGCACTTCGACGATCAGGCGAATGCCGTTCGTCACCTTGTTCGCCGGCGCGTATTCGCTCATGTAGATGCCGGCGCCGAGTCCGAGCGGGATCGTGATGATCATCGTCAGGAAGAGAAGAAACACAGAGTTGAACAGCTGCGGCCCGATGCCCCCGCCGCGGCGGATCGTCTCCGGCGCCGACGTCAGGAAGTCGAAGCTGATATGCCCGAGCCCCCGCACGAGAATGTAACCGAGCAGACCGGCCAATACTAGGACGATCAGACCGGAGACAGCGACGATGACCGAGGTCGCGATTTTGTTGGCCGTTTTGGCGCTCATATCTTCGATCTCCTTTCCAGCCAGCGCACGATGAAGACGAAGACGAACGTCATCAGCATCAGAATGAGCGCAAGCGACCACAAGGCGTTATTGGCGACGGTGCCCATCGCGGTGTTGCCCATGCTGAGCGTAATCGCGCTCGTCAAAGTCGACGCCGACTCGAACAGCGAGCGCGGAATATGAGGCGCGTTGCCGATAACCATCTGCACAGCCAGCGCTTCGCCGAACGCGCGGGCGATGCCGAGCACAATGCCCGTCATCAGAGCGGGAAGCGTCGTCGGCAATACGATGCGGTATATAGTCTGCCAACGCGTGGCGCCCAGCGCGTAAGAGCCTTCCTTAAGACCCTTGGGCAGCGCGGCCAACGCGTCGGTCGCAATAGTCGTAATCGTAGGTAAAATCATGATCGACAGCACGACGGCTCCGGCCGCGATGCCGACGCCTTGTCCTGGGAACACGTCGCGGAAAAAAGGAACGATGACGCTTAATCCGACGAAACCGTAGACGACGGACGGAATGCCCGCCAGCAGCTCGATAACCGGCTGCAAATACTGGCGTCCGAATTTCGGAGCGATTTCCACCATGAACACCGACGCGCAGAAGCCGAGCGGAGCGGCGATCGCGGCGGCGAGCAGCGAGGTGCTGAACGAGCCGAAAATAAACGGCAAAGCTCCGAACAGCCTCGGCTCTCCTTCGGGAGCCCACTTTAATCCCGTAAGCAGATCAATGACATTGACGCCGTTAACGAAAAAAGTGCTAAGCCCTTTGGAGGCGACGAAATAGACAAGCGAGAAGATGGTGAGAATAAGAAACGCGATACAGAGCAGCGTATAAACTTTGCCGACCCATTCTTCCGCAAGATGCGGCTTTGCTTGCTGTCGTTCTAACGGCTGAGCCATAGATCTCTCCCTTTACACAGCCGATCAAGAGGCTTATCGGAACGCCTCTTGATCGGCTTATGGTATGGAACCTTTACTTTGTGATCGTGCCGTTCACATCGCGTTTGATTTCCATTTTGTTGGCCGGAATGTAACCCAGCTCGACAACGTCGTTGTTCTGAATTTCGTCGGTCAGCATGAAGTCGAGGAACGCTTTCGCCAGCTCGCTGGGCTCGCCTTTCGTGTACATGTGCTCGTAAGCCCATACTGGATAAGTGCCGTTCGCCACGTTCTCTACCGTTGCTTCTACGCCGTCGTATTTCAGTACTTTGATCGATTCGTCGAGGTAGCTCAGTGCCAGGTATCCGATCGCTCCCGGAGTTTCGCCGACCAGCTTGCGAACCGTACCGGAGGAATCCTCTTGGATCGAGCCTTGCAGGTCTTCCGACTTCTGGCCGAGCGCGTAAGTCTCGAACGTAGCGCGGGTACCGGAGCTCGAAGGACGGTTGATGATCTGGATCTTCTGATCTTCGCCGCCGAGGTCTTTCCAGTTCGTTACTTTGCCTGTGAAAATGTCTACCAGCTGCTGCTTCGTCAAGCTGTCGACGGATACGTTCGGATTAACGACTGCCGCCATGCCGACTACTGCGACTTGGTGATCGACCAGTTCAGCCGCTTTGGCCGCATCCAGCTTCTCTTCCGCGAAGACGTCGGAGTTGCCGATGTCGGATTGGCCTTCGGACACTTGCGTCAAGCCCGTGCCGCTTCCGCCCGCTTGCACTTGGATCGATACGCCTTTGTGAATGTCCATGAACTTCTTCGAAGCTTGCTCGACGAGCGGCAGCAGCGCCGAAGATCCGGTGGCGAGCAGCGAGCCGGACAGTTCCGCCGCCGGGCTTTCGCTTGCAGGCGCCGAGCTTTCCGGAGCCGAGCTTTCCGGCGACGGGCTTGCACCGCCGCTATTATTATTTTGACCGCATGCGGCCAGGACCACCGTCAGCGCCAACACCATCAACATCATTACTGTTTTTTTCATTTCGTATAGTTCCCCTTCCAACTCTTTGTTTTTTTCTTGACAGTTCATATTGTAGAAGGCCGGCATTATTGCAATGTTTTCGTTTTGTTAACTCGGAGAAAAATATACATACAATTATTCAATGTGAATGCTATTATTATAGAAATATTAAATGACAATGACATAAAGTCGGGGGAATCGGTCATGAGTCTATTAAAATTGAAAATTATCGAGCTCGTAGACCGCTATAAGCAGGTGACCGCCGTGGCGGATGCGCTGCGCATGAAGCAGCCTACGATCAGCTTCCATATGAAGAAGATGGAGAGCGACTGGGGAGTCAAGCTGTTCGAGGCGAGATCGGGGCGCATCTATTTGACGACCGCGGGAAAAATGCTGCTGCCGTACGCCAAGCGGATCGTGGCTCTGCATGCGGAAGCCGAGGCGAAGATCGGGGAGCTCCGGGACACCGGGCGGAACCTGCTGCGGATCGGCTGCACCGATTGCGCGACGGCGGCGCTGGCCGGAGCGGGATGGCTCACGCGGCTCACGGCGCTTACGGAAGCGCGCGTTACGATCGTCAAGACGGACGACGACGGTCTGTCGCAGTTGCTCGAAGCCGGCGAGCTCGATCTGGCGATCGGCGGACGGCAGCCCGTCGATCCGGAGCGGCTGCGCTGCGCGGAGCTTCTCTCCTCTCCCTTGAAGCTGGTGCTGCCGGAAAATCATCCGCTCGCCAGCGTGCGGAGCTCCGCGCTGGCCGACCGGCTGCACCGCTATCCGTTCGTCGAGCATGCGGAGCGCTCGCTGGCCGAGCTCGTCTCCGCCTGGTTCGCGCGAACGGGCGTCTCCCGCGTCAACGGCACGTTCGACTCGGCCGAGCTGGTCGTGCAGGCCGTGCGGGACGACATCGGTCTCGCCGTCTTGCCCGAATGCGTCCTTCCCGCTTCCATGGCGAAGGCGGTCGCGGCAGAGTTGCCGGACCGCCCGATAAGCTGGACCTTGTATGCGAGTTGGAACGCTCATGAAGGCAACGTCGAGCTTGCCGAACGAGCTGCGCGCGCGCTTGCCCCGCAACCGGGTTAGCGGCTCCTGCGCTCCTTGATCCAGAGCGGGATGCGGAACAGAACGTTAAAGAGCAGAATGACGAACACGAGCACGGCGGCCGCCTTGTCGGAAATCGACACCGCATCCGGCACGATCGCCTCCGACTGGACGTACCACAGATGGACGGCCAGCGTCTCTCCCGGCGACAACAGATTGAAGTCCCACATCTCTCCCGACGTCGTCACCCCCGCCGTCAGAATGATGACGGCGCTCTCCCCGAACGCGCGGCCCGCGATCAAGCAAATTCCGGTCACGAGACCGTTGATCGCCGACGGAACGAGCACGCGGCGAATCGTCTGCAGGTGCGTCGCGCCGAGCGCGAACGAAGCCTGCTTCAGCTCCCCGGGCACGGCGCGGATCGACTCCTCCGTCACCCGGGTCATGACCGGCAGGTTCAGGAACGCGAGGCTGACCGCGCCTCCCAGAATCGTCAGCCCGATCTGGAACATTTCCACGAACAAGGCGATCCCGAACAAACCGAAGATAATGGAAGGCACGGAGGCGAGCCCTTCCACGCAGATGCGGACGAAGCCGATCAGCTTGTTGTCCGGCGCGAATTCCGCCAAGTAGATGCCTGCGGCCATGCCGAGCGGCACGGCGATGAACAGCGAGATCAGCAGCATGTAGAAAGAATTGAACAAAGCCGGGCCGATGCCTCCGCCCTCCTCGATCTCGCTCGGCAGCCCGAGAATGAAATCCCAGGTCAGCGTAGGCAGCCCCTTCTGCAGGATCAGATAGAGCAGCGCGAGAATGAACAGAACCATGGCCGCGGACGCGCTCCAGACAAATGCGGTAAACAGCCGGTTGTTCAACGAATTGATCCCCCGGCCCGAGCTGAACGGGCTGCGGGCCGCTCCGGTCGCGTTTTTCATGAATGGGCCCCCTTCCGCTGCAGCAGCCTCACGAGCACGATCATCAACAGAGAAATGACGAGCAGCAGGAAGCCCATCATATACAGCGCGTTGTTCCAGGTCGAGTCGAACGGCACGTTGGCGATCTGCATGACGATGTTGCTCGTCAGCACCGACGTCGGCTTGAACAGCGCGTCGGCCAGCTGCGGCGTGTTGCCGATGACCATGACGACGGCCATCGTCTCGCCGATCGCCCGGGCCATGCCCAGAATAACGCCGTATAGAATGCCGCTGCGGGCGGCCGGAATCGTCACCTTGAAGATCGTCTGGAACCTCGTGGCGCCAAGCGCGTAAGAGGCGTCCCTATATTTTCGCGGAACCGCGCTGATCGCGTCGTCGCTCACCCGGCTGATCGTCGGCAGCACCATGATCGTCAGCACGATCGCCGCCGCCAGAATGCCGTCGCCCATATTCGTGCCGGTTATATCCCTGAGCAGCGGAATGAGGATGGTCAGTCCGAGGAAGCCGTAGACGACGGACGGAATGCCGACGAGCAGGTCGAGCACCGGACGGAGCAGATTGCGCAGCCATGTCGGGGCGACCTCGGCCAGGAATACGGCGATGACGACCGACAGAGGCACGGAGATGAGCAGCGTCAAGAGCGTCAAGGCGAACGTGCCGAAAATAAAGACGAAAGCGCCGTAACGGTCGTCCTCCGGCGTCCAATCCGTCGAGAAGAAAAACGTCATCGGAGATACGTCGCGGAACGTCAGCACGCCGGTGCGGAACATCAGAAACAGGATGCCGAACAGAATGAGGCAGACGAACACGGCGCTGGCAATGCAGGCCAGCTTGAAAAAACGGTTGTAAAACAGAAGTCTGTTCTTCCGGTCGAACGACTTGCCCGAGCCGGCCTTGATGCTGCCTCCGAGCTCGGACGCGTTCGGGCCGGCGATCGAAGGACGCGCCGACGTGTCCAGTTGCATAACTCCAGGTTCCTCCCATGAAGAAACCAGCTTGGCGACAGATCGCTTCGCTGGTTTCTCCCGAATGTTGAGTTCGTCGATTATTCGCGATTAAAGCCGATTATTTCAAAGCGGAGATCGGGATGAATTTCAGCTTCTTCAACGAACCGTTCTGGAACTTGGCGCTTTGGATATATTCGATGAACGCCTTCGTCGCTCCGTCCGGCTTGCCCTTCGTCATGTAGTAGCCGTAACCCCATACTTTATAAGTACCGTTAACGACGTTCGCTTCCGTCGGCGCGATTTTGTTGATTTTCAGCGCCTTCATGTTGCTCGTCACGTACACGAGGTCGATGTAGCCGATCGCGTTGGGAGTCGTCTCCACGGCCGTCTTCATGTCGCCGCTCGACTTGACTTCCTTATAGTTGGAGCCCTTGCTGATGAATTCCGTGCCTTGCAGAGCCTTCATCTGGAAGTTGACGCGGGTTCCGGAACCGAACGCGCGGTTGACGACGATAATGTCGGCGTCTTCTCCTCCGACGTCTTTCCAGTTCGTTACTTTGCCGGAGAAAATGTCTTGCAGCTGCTTCGTCGTCAGATCGTCGACTTTGACGTTCTTGTTGACGACGGCCGCGAACGGGATAATCGCGACTTTATGCGCAACTTGGCCATCGAATTTCTTGAAGCCGGGAACGTCTTGGGAGGCGTCCCAGTCGACCGCGCCGATGTCGGCGATGCCTTTGCGCACCGATTGCGGGCCGGTGATCGAGCCCGCCGCGGAAGCGGAAATTTTCACCTTCGGGTGCAGCTTCTTGAATTCGTTGGCCGCTTGCAGCGTCAGCGGCAGCAGCGCGGAAGAACCGTTAATGACGATTTTGCCTTTCAGGTCGCTTGCCGCTCCCGCCACGGACACGGAGGTCGAGACCAGGGCGATCGCCAGTGCGGCGACGGATAAAGATTTAAACCATTTCATCGGAATGTTCTCCTCTCGATTCGATTATTTGGAAGCCGGCTTCCAGCTTCCGTTCACATCCACCAATACGCGTCCGTCCTGGATGACCGCCAGCGGCGCGCCTTCCTTCACGACGATTCCGCTTACCGCGGAGGACAGCGTATAGAGCTGCTTGGCCGCGCCCGTCGCCGGATCGACCTCGTAGACGAATTGATCGTCTCCGTTGCCCTCGGTCAACAAGTACCATTTGCCGCCGGCATATTCTGCTTGGTATACGTCTCTCTCGTTGTAGAGCGAAGCGACGTTTTTGTCTTTGCCGACTTTAACCAGCGTCGACTTGGCGGAAGTATCGGCGCTCACGCTGACGTACGCGACGCTGGAACCGTCGGCGGCGTGGATGAACACCTTGTCGTCTGTGGAAGTCGTCAGTTGCACGGCTTTGTTCTCCTTGACGGAAGGATCGACCGTAAATTGATAGATTTGCGGCTCGGTTCCCTTCATGTCGATAGAGACGTCGTCCTCTTCGACCGGCTTGTTGGCGTCGGCGACGACGGCTCCCGGCTTCGTTACGGTGTACGTGAACGTTTTGCCGTCCGCGGACACTTCCAGGTTCGCTTTGTAGTCGACCTTGTCGTCGAGGATTTTCGTGATTTTATTGATTTCCGGATCCAGCTTGGCGATGACGCTGCCCTTGTCCCCTTGCAGGAAATAGATGCTCGCGCTGTCGGCCGACCATACGAGCTCCGGCTTGATGTTCGTGTCGGTGCTGACGACGACGGCCCGGCCGATTTTGGTCAGATCGAGCACGGACACTTGGCCTTCCGCGTTCGTGTAGGCGACTTTCGTACCGTTAGGCGCCAAGATCAACTCGGAAGCGTCCGCGGCCACGTCCAGCAGACGGTACTTGCCCGTTGCGGCTTCCACGAGGTAATCCGCGCGGCCCGTCTCGTTCTCTTGCGTAGCGATGAAGCGCTCCGCATCGACCCATTGGATGCGATCCACGTTGGACAGCAGCTTGGCGTCGATCCAGACCGAGCCTTTCCCATCTTCGTACAGGCTGGCTCCCAGCGCTTCGACGTAGGCTCCCAGCTCCACGTAAGTGACGCCTTTGGCGTTTTTGACCGGAACGTTCAGCTTGTGCTCCGCTCCGTCTACCTTAAGAACGGCGCTGCCCGCTTTCAGCTCTACCGTATGGCCGTTCAGCTTCGCTTGAACGACGCCGCCGGCCGCTTGCAGCTTGGCTCCGAGCTTCGCGCTTAAATCTCTGAGAGATACGAGAGTCGTGCCCTTCTCCGTAATCGTACCCAGATTAACCGTCGTTCCGTTCACGATGTAAGCCGAATTCGTAATCTGAACCGCGCTCGTTGCCGTTGCGGTTGCGGCGAATGCCGCGCCTGCGGAAGCCGTTCCGACAGCCAACGCCAATACAGTTACCAGGGACGCTTTCTTTAGCACCATCGACACCTATCACCCTTCTGGATTTTGGTAGATTTTTCTTCGCATTGCTATAGTGAGTATAGTCCTATTTTGTAAAGCCGCTGTTGCCGATTTGTTTTCCTGCTGTTAAATTTAGGAATTTACCTGACTGGCCAGCTTGCGGATTTCGCCGCGGACTTCTTCCGACTTGATCGTGGCCGCTCCGGATGCCGACAGCAGCAGCGCAGCCGCCTCCTGGTTCAGCTCCGAGGAGCTCCACAGCTGGGCGAACGTGTCCTCGGTCTTGCTCACCGAGTGGACGCCTCGGTCCGCTCCCTGCTTGCCTTCTCCCGCCAAGCCGGCGGACAGCTTCACCGCCTCCGACATCGAGCGGATCATGCCGGCGATCTCCCCGGCGGAGCGTTTCGTCTGATCCGCCAGCGCGCGGATCTCCCCCGCTACGACTCCGAACCCTCTGCCGTGCTCTCCCGCTCTCGCCGCTTCAATCGCGGCGTTCACCGCCAGCAGATTGCACTGATCGGCGAGATCGGCGATCAGGCGAACGATGCCGTCGACAGCCGACGTGCGTTCGGTCAATTGGCCGGCGGCTTTCTCCTGCTTGTCCGCGTTCACCGACCACTGCTTAAACAGTCCCTGCATCTCGCCCAACTGCTCGCGGCCCTGGTCGGTAATTTCTCCGATCCGCTCGCTGCACGCCTTGGCTTCGTTCGTCGCTTGCGCGACCCGTTCGACGGAAGCGTGAATGTCCTCGATCATCGTCTCGGTATCGCGAATCGTGCTCATCTGCCGGCTAACCGCTTCTCTCTGCAGCAGTCTGGACACGTTAAGCAGGTCGTTCACCGTCAATATGCCCGCGAATTTCCCTTTATCGGTAAGCACGACGGCATCGTAGAACGTCTCCTCCTCCCGGGACAGCGCGCGGTCGATCAGTTCCTGAGGGTCGATGGATACGTCCGCGACGAGCGGCGACGGGTCCATCTGCAGCGAGACCGGACGTTGTCCATACAATGACATGCCGTACAAAGAGCCTATCCGCCGGTAGAACCGGCTTCTCATGATCAGTCCGACGGGACGCTTGCCTTCATCGCAGACGACGGCGCAAGGATAAGGCTCCTTGCTGCGGAACAGGCGGACAAGATCGTCGTTCGGCACATCGGGGGCGATGACCGGACAGCTCTTCATCCAATCTTTGACGGCGATCGGCTGCATGACTGCGGGGAGATCCGCTCGGGAAGAAGACGCCGGGCTTGAGTAGGAAGACTCGGCCAGTGCGGCGGATGGGGTGGACGAGGCAGACGCTTTAGGCCGGACAGATGCGGTAGAAGAAGCAGGAGCCTTAGACGCGGTGGATACGGTAGACGGGACAGATGCTTTAGACCGGACAGATGCGGTAGAAGAAGCAGAAGTCTTAGACGCGGTGGATACGGTAGACGGGACAGATGCTTTAGACCGGACAGATGCGGTAGAAGAAGCAGAAGTCTTAGATGCGACAGATACGGCAGTTGCGGTAGAATCGGCGGACGGCGAAGTCGGTTGCACCGTTTCTTGCTTCTCGAGAACTGAAGTTATAGGCATGGGACGCACCTCGTTCTAGGATTCGGGTCGTGGGGATTAATCCCTATTTCGAAACTAACAGACGATTGTTTTCCATTTGTCCGCTGTTCGTTAAGCGACTGTAAACTTTAGCCAGCAATCAGCATTGAACATACCTAATAGGTATATTATAATAGTGCTAAAACTGGAGGAAAAAGATGGATTTCGTATTGCTCGGCTTTTTGATGATCCGCGATTTGTCCGCGTACGAGATGCGGAAAATTTTGCAGCGAAAAGTATCGCCGTTTTACAGCGCCAGTCTCGGGAGCATCCAGACGACATTAAAGAAACTGGAGGACAACGGGCTGATCCGCACACTTGAAATGGACGCCACAGGCCGAAGGAAAAAGCTCTATCGCATCGACGAACCGGGAAGGCGCGGCTTCGCCGAAAAAATGTTTTCCGAGATCGCGGCCGGCAGGCTGGAGCAGGACATCACGACGCGCTTGTTCTTCCTCGGACTGCTCGATGCTCCCGATCGCTTGAAGGTTGCACGTTCGATCGCAGCCTCACTGGAGAGCGTTCTGGGGGAATACGATGCGGCAGCGGAGGAAGCCGCGCGCGCGGAAGTGCCGGAGAGCTTGCGGCAAATTGCCGTCTACCAGATCAAGACGCTGGAATTGGCGATCGCTCTTTACCGATCCATGCTGGAATGGTTCCGCCGATTTCAGGAACAATTGGAGGGTGATCCGGATGCGGGAGAAGAAGTTGAATTTCAAAAACGCGGAAGTGCGTTATCGGATTGAAAACGAAGAAGGCCGGCCAACGATCTTCATGCTGCACGCGGCATTCGCCGATCACGGACTGTTCGAAGACCAGGTCGCCGATTTCGGCAGCGACTGCCGCATCGTTCTGATCGATCTGCCCGGCCATGGAGCCAATCGCTCCTTGCCCGCGAGCGTATCGCTGCGGGATATGCCCGAGATCTGCGCCCGAATCGCCGCCGAGAACGGCATCGAGCGATGCGTCGCGATGGGCGTATCGCTCGGGGCGCTCGTCGCCCAGGCTTTCGCCGATCGCTGTCCGAACATCGTGGAATCGGTCGTTATCGTAGGCGGATACTCGATACACAAGGCGAATGAAGCCGTGCTGAAAGCGCAGCGGAAGGAGGGGTTGAAGTGGCTGCTGTACGTCCTGTTCTCCATGGACAAATTCAAGCGGTACGTCCTTCGCGTCTCCTGCCATACAGAGCGGGGACGGGCGAAGCTCGAGCAGGGAGTAATGCAATTTCGGCGAAAATCGTTCTCCTCGATGAGCGGGATGGCCTCCCTGCTCCGAAAAACCGACGACCCGATGCCCTACTCGTTGCTGATCGTCGTCGGAGAACACGATCTGAAGCTCGCCCATGACGCCGCGGTACAGCTTCACGGTTTGGAGCCGCGCTCCGAACTGGTCGTCATCCCGGACGCCGGCCACTGCGCGAACGTGGACCAGCCCGCAGCGTTTAATCGCATCCTGCGCCGTCATTTGTCCGGAGCGTAGCCGCACAACAGCGTTTGTGCCGGAGACGGAAAAAAACCGGGCGGAAGACGGTTTTAAGCCGTTTCTGCCCGGTTTTGAAGCAACCTTAATTCAACGCAAATTACACTTCGTCGATGCTGACCCAGGAGCCGCGCTCGATCGACAGATCGACCGCTTCGAGCACCTCTTGGCACTTCACGCCGTCGTAGAAAGTCGGCGCGAACGGCGAGCCCGTCTCAATGTGCTGCACGAATTCGTACACAATATGCACGAAGGCATGCTCGTAGCCGATGATGTGACCGGTCGGCCACCAGTTGCCGGCGTACTTGTGCGACGGCTCCGTCGCCAGAATGCGGCGGAAGCCGGCCAGGTTCGGCTCGTCCTCGCGGAAGTACACTTCCAGCTCGTTCAGCTTCTCGAGATCCCAGCGCAGCGTTCCTTTGCTGCCGTGAATCTCGAACGTGTTATGGTTTTTGCGTCCGGCCGCGAAACGGGAGGCGACGAACATGCCCATCGCGCCGTTCTTGAAGTCGGCCAGGAAGCCGGTTGCGTCGTCGACGGTTACCTCGTCCTTCTGCGTGGACGAGCCGACGCCGGCGGACAATCCGCCTGCCGCATCCGTTGCAAGCGGGCGTTCCTTCACGAACGTACGGTTGTGACCGACCACGCGGTCGAACTCGCCGATCAGGAAGCGGGCGAGATCGATGCTGTGCGCATTGATGTCCCCGTGAGCGCCGGAGCCGGCGACTTCCTTCTTCAGCCGCCACGCCATCGGCGTGTTCGGGTCGACGAGCCAGTCTTGCAGGTAGGTGGCGCGATAGTGATGGATCTCGCCCAGACGGCCTTCGTCAATGATCTGCTTCGCCAATTGAACGGCAGGCAGGAAACGGTAGTTAAAGCAGACCGCGTGCTTGACGCCGGCTTTCTCCGCCGCTTCGAGCATTTCGCGGCCGTCCGCCAGGTTCAGCGCGAGCGGCTTCTCGCAGAAGACGTGCTTGCCCGCGGCGATTGCGGCCAGCGTAATCTCCTTGTGCGCATCGCTGGGAGCGTTGATATCGACGAAGTCGATGTCTTCGCGTGCAACCATTTTACGCCAGTCGGTCTCGTACGATTCCCAGCCGAACTTGTCGGCCGCCGCCTTGACTCCTTGCTCGTCGCGTCCGCAGATCGCTTTCATGACGACGTCGGCGGCCGGTTCGAAGAACATGCCTACGTCTTTATACGCATGGCTGTGGGCTTTGCCCATGAACTTGTAGCCCACCATGCCGACGTTGATTTTTTTGTTGTTTACGCCCACCACATCTCACCCGCGCTTTCTTTCAGAATGAGGGAGTTGAGGAAGCCGGCCGCTTTCGTGAACCCTTCGTTCACGCTCATGATGCCGTCCTCGTGCTCGATGCTGATCGTGCCGTCGTAGCCGACAAGGCGCAACGTGCTCACCATGTCCTTCCAGAACTCGTCGTCATGCCCGTAGCCGACCGTGCGGAATACGAACGAACGATTCAGAATATCGCCGTAATGCTTCGTATCGAGCACGCCGTTCAGCGCCGTATTGCGCTTGTCGATCTTCGTATCCTTCGCGTGCACGTGGTAGATGGAGTCTCCGAGCGCCTTGATGCACTCGATCGGGTCCATGCCCTGCCAGAACAGATGGGAAGGGTCGAAGTTGACGCCGATGTTGTCGCCCGCTTCCTTGCGCAGGCGCAGCGCGGTCTCGGTATTGTACACGAGGAAGCCCGGATGCGCTTCGATCGCGACTTTGACGTTATGTTTGCGCAGGAACGCCGATTGTTCCTTCCAGTACGGAATCGCGATCTCGTTCCACTGCCATTCGAGCACGGTCAGGAAATCGGGCGGCCATGGGCAGGTAACCCAGGACGGATACTTCGCGTTCTCGGAGTCTCCCGGACAGCCGGAGAACGTAATGACCGTATCCACGCCAAGCTTCTCCGCCAGCTGTACGGTCGCGACGAAATCCTCGTGATCGGACTGGGCCGTAGCCTTGTCCGGATGCAGCGGGTTGCCGTGGCAGCTGAGCGCGCTGATCGTCAAGCCGCGGGAATCGACCGCTTCGCGAATGCGGCGAATGGCCGCGTCGTCGTTCACGATTTCCTTGGCGTTCACGTGCGCCGTGCCGGGAAAACCTCCCGTGCCGATTTCCACCGCTTGCAGTCCCGCCGATTTGGCGGTATCAAGCGCTTGTTCGAACGATTGTTGGGCGAATAGAACGATAAATACGCCGGATTTCACTTGAACTTCACCATACCTTTCATTCAAAATGGAAGCCTTTGCACGTTTTTATGTACGCGCGTTCATAAGTCGCAATTCTATTTTACCTGAAATGCCGGGCGGATTGCCACCCTTATTTCGCTTCGGGGGCGGATTGCGCCCCCGTTATCGGTCCGGCGGACCGTTATTTCCCTCGGTCGGCGGCTTTTCCGTCCGTTAGCGGACCGGCGGACCGCTATCTTCCCCTCGGGCGGCCTTGCAGCCTCCCGCTAACCCCGCTCCCGCGGCTTAGGCGAAGCTGATCGCTTGCCCCTTGCTCGCGGACTCGTAGACGGCTTCGAGAATTTCCTGCACGACAAGCGCCTGCTTGGCCGTCACGACGGGCTCGCGGTCGTACGCGATCGCCTCGATCCAGGCGCGCGCCTCCTGCTCGGCGGCGTCGTCCGGCAGCGGATTGCCTCCGAAATCGCCGGCCATCTGAATCTCCTGCGTGTACAGGCGACCGTGCTCCTCGCCGTTGACGCGCAGTCCTTTCTTCATATCGGCTCCCGCCTTCGTTCCGCTCAGAGATACCTTCGCCTCGTCCACGTCCAGCGTGTTCAGCGCCCAGCTCGACTCGAGCCACACGGTCGCTCCGTTTTTCATCGTGATCATCGCGAACGCGGAATCTTCCACCGTAAACTTGGCCGGATCCCAAGGTCCCCACAAGTTCGCGTTGCTTCCTTGCTCCGCGAGCTTGCGATAGGACGAACCCAGAACCGTCTTCGGCTCGTAGTTGTCCATCATCCACAGGGCCAGATCCAGCGCGTGCGTGCCGATGTCGATCAGCGGGCCTCCGCCCTGCTTCTCCAGATCGAGGAACACGCCCCAGGTCGGCACGGCGCGGCGGCGAACCGCATGCGCTTTGGCGACGTAGATCTCGCCCAGCTTCCCTTCACGGCAAGCTTGATACAGCCAGCGACTGTCCGCGCGGAAACGGTTCTGGTAAGCGATGCTCAGCTTCTTGCCCGTTCGTTGCGACGTTTCCAGCATCCGGCGCGCGTCTTCGGCGGTTTTGGCCATCGGCTTCTCGCAAAGCACGTGCTTGCCCGCCTCCAGCGCGGCGATGGAAATTTCGGCGTGCGTGTCGTTCGGCGTGCAGACGTGGACGACGTGAACGTCCTGGTCGCGCAGCAGCTCGTACACATCGTGGTACACTCTCGCGTCATGCGTGCCGAACTTGTTTTTGGCTTCGTGCGCCCGGTCGGCCGAGATGTCGAAGAACGCGACCACTTGCGCTTCCGGGATTTTGGCGAGCGATGGCAGATGTTTCCCCATGGCGATTCCGCCGCAGCCGATCATGCCTACGTTAACTTTTGTCAAAGCGCTTGTCCTCCTTGCGGCTAAACCTTATTCAAACTACAATATAGTGTATCACACTTCATCGAGAATCCCATTCGGGGATGTGCGAGGATTTTATGCGATTTTGCCTTTTGCCGACAATCCGCCTCTATGCGAGACGCTGAAAATCGAACTTTTTGACCAAACATTATAAGGGGATGATCCCTTGCAGCCGTTGAAAGAAAAGATCGAATACGAGAACCCCCTGTTGTCGTTGAAAATATGGCAAATGCTCCGCCGCAATTCCGGGAGCGTCTCCTGGCACTACCATCCCGAATGCGAGCTGATCCTCGTTCAGGAAGGTTTCCTGACCGTCGATCTCGGCGAAGAGACGTTCGGATTGGGGGAAGGCGACGTCGTCATCCTCGGCAGCTCTCAATTGCACCGGGATCACAATCCCGAAGGCGGCCTGAAATATATCGTACTCCAATTCGATCTTAATAATTACTTCGATCAGAGCACGATTCCGTACTTGCAGTATTTCAACGAGACCAAGGTGCCGCTGAGCGCCATGAACTACATTTTCCGGGAAAATCCCGAAGCCCGCCGGGAAGCGGCCGAATGCATCCGGCAACTCCACCGGGAAGCCGTCGACAAGCTGGGCGGTTATGAACTGGCCGTCAACATGCTCATCAAGAAGCTGCTGCTCATTCTCATCCGCAACGACACGCGCGGGCTGCTCGCCGATCAGGATCGGATCGAACGAATCCGTCTTAAGCCCGTCCTCGACTTCGTCGAAGCGAACATCGACGGCCGGATTGCCGTCGAGGAAGTGTGCGGGCTGGCCAACATGAGCTACTACTACTTCGTCAAATTTTTCAAGAAAATCATGGGGCAATCGTTCACCGAGTACGTCAATTTCCGCAAAATCAAACGCGCCGAACAGGTGCTCCTCACCCGCGACGTCAGCGTAAGCGAGGTCGGCGATCTGATCGGCATGGCCAACATGGCCCATTTCTACAAAATGTTCAAGCGCTTCAACGGCTGTTCGCCGAAGGAGTTCCAACGCAAAATGCTGGCTTGGGGCCGGGGATAGACCGCTCCCTCCCGCACCTGAGTCTTGCCGCTCGGTCGCATGGCCGCATCCTCCCTCCACTCCGTCTTCGCCATCTATCGCCGCGCAGCCATCCGGTTCCGTCTTCTCGGACCGGATGGTTTTTATTTTTCCGCCTCTCCAATTATTAAAGATTCGTTTCAGATTTTAGCGCATCGGATTACAGATTACGTCTATCGATTTTACATTTTGAACCTACCTTGTCTCCATGGGGCGATGGACAATAAAAAGGAACGTTATTTTGCGCGGAAGGGGGATCGACTGTCGGCCACTGTGTCTTGAAAGCGCAAACCATTCGGAAGAGGTGGGTTATTGTGATGAACGCACCAGAAAGCGAATTCGGCAAGCTGTTATCGAGATCGCTTCTACTCGGACTGTCTCTGCTCGTCCTGCTCGGCGGGATGCCGTCGGTTCCAGGAGCGGGACTTGCCGTTCATGCCGCGCCCGCGGCAGGCGGAACGCCGGGCGGAGTGAAGGGAGATTTGAGATTGTGGCTCAAGGCCGACGACGCAAGCATTGTCGCGGACGCCGGCCTGGATGTCGGCCTGTGGCGGGATAGCAGCGGAGGCGGCAACGATTTTGCGAACGACGGAACGATCGCGGCGATCGCGGGCCGTCCCAAACCTAAGTATGCGGCCTCCGTCGGAGAGCTGAACTTCCAGCCCGCAGTTCAATTCGTGCGCAGCGGGGGCAGTATCTTGCAGGATGTAGACGGCATCGTCGGAGCCGCCGAAGAAATCGGCTCCTTGAATGTCTTTCTCGTCTCCGGGGGCGCCCCCACCGTCGCGAATTCGTCCGTGTTCGCCGAATCTCTGGCAGGAGGCTCGCTGCAGGCGCACATCCCGCATACGTCGGGCTCTACGGAAGGCAGAGGCTCCGTCTTATGGGATGCGGGCAGACCCGCGAGCGGCTCGGGCTTGCCGAGAGCCCAGGCCGCCAATCAGGTTCTGCCATCTGCGTACAACGTCTGGGGATTGCAATTGGAGACGAATCCGACGGTCGGGCAAGCCGTCTATCAAGCGATCTACCGGGACGGAGCCAACGTGGCCCAATCCGCGTCAGCCCGTCTGCCGATCGTCGGCAAAGCGGACGGCGAGATGTCTCTCGGCTCGGCTGCCGCCGGAGGATCGGGCTATAACGGGCTCGTAAGCGAGCTGATTGTTTTCGCCCAACCGTTAACCGGGCTCGAACGCCGCCAGGTGGATACGTACTTGGCGCTTAAGTACGGCCTTCCCTTAAGCTCCGGACAATATTTGTCCGCCGGGGACGCGCCGTTAAACGTATGGGATTCCGCCGCTGACGCGGACTATTCGAACAATGTGGCCGGGATCGCCATGGATGAGGAAGGAGCATTGGATCTGATGCAAAGCCGGAGCAGCGCGAGTCCGCTTGCGGACCAAATTATCGTAACGGCTGTCGAACCGCTGGCCGATAAAACGTATCTTCTCTGGGGCGACAACGGAGGCGAATCCCTCCGCTTGCCTTACGGGGACGGCTATTTGCGGCTGGCGAAAATATGGAAGGCTCGCAATACCGGCCATGTCGGCCAAGTCCAGGTCGCCGTTCCGCAGAGCCTGGTTCCGCTCGGCGGCGTGCTGCTGACAAGCGCGGACGACGGCTTTACCGATGCCGCTTCCTTCGAGCTCGCGCCGGTGACGATACACGGCGGCGCTTATTATGCCGCGAACATCAGCTTGGCGGACGGAGCCTTCTTCACCTTCGCCGAACGGCTGCCGGGCGTTCAATTGTCGAGCCTGGAGCTGTGGAACGGCTCGCAGCAGGTGGCGATGAACAAGACTTTCGATCCGAACGTAACGGACGGTTACGAAGCTGTCGTGCCTACCGGAACGGAGAATGTTCGACTTGTCGCAACGCCCGGGTCGGTCGCTTCGGTAACGGCGAGCTTGAGCAACGATCAGCACGAGGACTATACGGTCGCGGACTTGACGAACGTTCCGCTGAGGCCGGGAGTAAACCGCATCGGAATCAAGCTGGACAACGGCAGCGGGTCGGCGAACAACTACGGCATCCAGGTTATTCGGGAGCTGCCGATCGGCTCCGACGGCAAAATCGGCCTGAATTCCGGCAGCGTCGCGGCCAGCTCGTCGCAGCCTAACACAAACTACGTCGCGGCCAACGTCGTCGACGGCATTTGGGGCGAGGACCCGATCTCGATGGAAAGCCGCTGGTCGGCTTCCGGGCATGGGCAATGGCTGCAATTCGACTTGGGAACGCCTCAGACGATCACTTACGCCATGATCGCGTTCCTGAACGCAAGAGAGCGGAATTCCAGCTTCGAGATCGTCGTTTCCGACGATCCGGATTTCGCTCAGAGCGCTGTCGTCCTTGCCAGGCGCAGCAGCCGCAATTTGCAGCCGGGCGATTCGATTATGCAGCCCTATGTAATGGAACAGCCGGTATCCGCCAGGTACTTGCGTTTGGTCGGTTACGGCAACAATGCCAGCGGCAGCAGCGGTAACTGGAACAGCATTATGGAGGCGGAGCTTTACATAGGAACGCCGCCTGATACAGGGGAGCCGGAACAACCGACGAGGCCGCCTCAAGCCGGAGATTTGACCGAAGACGATATTCAACTGCCCGTCCTTGCGCGCGTTGCGGTCAGCTCTGCGGCCGAATTGCAGCAGGCGCTCGATCAGGTCGGGCCGGGGACGATCATCGAGCTGCAGAACGGCAGCTATGAGCAGAACGGTCCCTTCGTCGTCCTGAACAAGCACGGCACGGCAACGCTCCCGATTCGGATTGCCGCGACGGAGATCGGCGGCGCCGTCATTGCGGGGAACAGCTATTTCCATCTTGAAAACTCCAGCTATGTGGAAGTATCCGGCCTGACGTTCAACAACGGAATCGGAACGACGGACGGAGCCCAGACGCTGGCGGAACGAGGACTCGGACATCGGGCGTTAACGGGCGTTCATCCGGGCGTCCAATTGTACGATTCCAGCAAAATATCGATTATGCGCAACGTCTTCGCGCTCGACGAGACCGGACAGCCCTATCAGTTCGCCGCTCCGGAAGGCAACGTCTGGTGCCTGGTCGGAATCGAGGGAAGCTGCCGCATCGGCGGTTCCGAATACGATCCCGATCGGCCGATCTATAACGGAGATACGCCGTATACGAACGACTCCATTCTTGTCGCGAACGGAACGCACCGCCATTATATTCGCGTCGAAGGCGTAAGCAGCCATAACCGGATCGCCTACAACGAGATCGGCCCGAAGAGAGGCTTCGGCGCGGTCGTTATCTATGACGGAGCAGGCCATACCGGAGAGTCGATCTCGCAGTACGATACGATCGAGTACAACTATTTTCACGGCATCGGCCCTCGCGTCGTTAACGGGCTTGAAGCGATCCGGCTCGGTCTCTCCAGCCTGTCGCTCAATTCCGGATACGTCACGATCCAATACAATCTGTTCGACGGCCTGGAAGGGGAAGACGAGATCATATCGGTCAAGAGCAGCGACAATGTCATTCGCTACAACACGATACGCAACTCGTTCGGAGGCATCGTGTCCCGCCATGGCAACCGCAACAGCTTCTATGGCAACTTCATTTTCGGAGACGGGGTCACGCCGGGCAGGAGCGGCTTCCGAATTTACGGCAACGATCACCGAATTTACAACAATTATATGGAAGGACTGACCGACCGGGTCATCCGGCTGGACGGAGGCACGCATGACGACGGTGGAGACGGAGGTAGCGATCCGATCGTGCGCTGGGGCGGCGTACCCGGCCAATCGGCCCGGCTCAGCGAGTTGTCGAACGAGGAACGAACGGAATTGCTGCGCGGCCATTGGCGGCAGTACAACGTGCAAATCTATCACAACACGATCGTCAACGTCGGTAACAATACGACCGGAATTGCGCTCGGCGGGCGCACCTATCAGCCTTCTGGAACGAAAATCTACAACAATATCGTGTTCAGCAACGCCGGAACGATCTTCAGCGAGACAAGCGCCGTCGTGAGCTCCCCGCTGGGCGAAAGACCCGTATATGTCGGCAACCTCGTCGACGGAATCGCCAACGTATCGAACAATCCGGCCGTCGGCAGCGCGGTCCGCAAAGAACAATTGCTGCTGGTGCGAAGCGCGGACGGCTTGATCCGCCTGTCCGGCCTCAGCCCCGCCATTGACGCGGCTGTCGCTCCCTACTTCGCTATGGAGGACATCGACGGTCAAACCCGGCATATCCCCGATGCAGGCGCGGACGAGTACAATCCGGGAAGCCCTGTCATCAACAGACCGCTGACGACTTCCGACGTCGGTCCGTCAGCCGGTCTGAACGACGGAGACAGCGGCGGCGGTAACGGCAGCGAGGGTGGCAATGGCAGCGAAGGCGGAAATGGCAGCGAGGGCGGAAATGGTAACGAAGGCGGTAGCGGTAACGAGGGCAATAATGGTAGCGAAGGCGAGAGCGGGAGCGGTAATGGAGGTAGCAGCGGAGGCGGTAACGGTAACAATAGCAGCGGCGACATCCCGTCATCTCCCATTCCAACTGCTTCTCCTCCCGCTTCCGAACCCGATCGGAATCCAAATTCGGATTCGGGCTCGGCGGAAGTGCCGCCCTCTCTCGTCGATTTACGCAGCCATTGGGCCAAGGAGGAGATCATCAAAGCGATCAAGCAAGGCATCGTCAACGGCTATCCCGACGGCAGCTTCAGGCCAGATGAACCCGTAACACGGGCGCAATTCGCCGTATTGCTTGCCAGAGCGCTTAAGCTGCGTCCTGCTTCTTCCCCAGTCCGATTCTCGGATCGGCAGGACATCCCGGCATGGGCGCTGGAAGCTTTGCAGGCCGCGGTCGAACGGGGCATCTTGCAAGGATACGCGGACAGCACGTTGCGACCGAATGCGGTCATTAGCCGCGCCGAAATGATCGCCATGCAGATGAGGGCATTCCCCGGAAACTCGGAGGAGGAGAACGCGCCGACATTCAGCGACGCTTCCGACATTCCGACCTGGGCCCGAGCTTCCGCTGCCCGCGCCGAAGCGCTGGGACTTGTCGCCGGGCGGACCGGCCACCGCTTCGAACCGAATGCCAAGTCGACTCGTGCAGAAGCGGTCGTCGTGCTCATTCGCATGCTGGAACTGAAGTAAAATATAGAAGAAACAGAAGCTGTCGCATAAGTAAAAATAGCTGTACTGAAAAATAAGCCACTGGGATAGTGCGGGCATGTATCTCCTTCCGCTGCGAGACACCGTCTCCAGGAGATACATGCCCTTTTTCACCACTCATCTTGTACGACCTTACCTACAGGACAGCCCACTGTTCACACGTTCTAACCAGACTCACCCGGTCTGCAGTTCCTCCGACCTCCTTCACAGCTCCACCATCCCCCGTTCTCATGCTCGAGCCCGACAGTCGGGCTTATTCGGCGAACGCCGATGCGACGGGGAACAAAGGCAGCCCTCTCGTCTCCTTTCTCCTCTTTCACATTATCCCCTTCAATCAGGCCGTCTGCTTCGGCTTCTCCCCGCTCCGCTTTCCGCTTCTTTTGTCGCTATCCCCTTCCGTCAGGCCGTCTACTTCTTCCCGCTTCGCTTTCCACATCTTTTGCCGCTATCCCCTTCCGTCAGGCCGCCTCCGCATCACACCTCTCTTTCAGTCCTTTGCCGGTATCCCATTCGTTCAGTTCGTTCCGTCTCTCTCCTTTCATTCTCTGTGCCTTTTGCCGCTATCCCCTCCATTCAGTTCACGCCATACCTCCCCTGCCGCCGTTTTCGGCCCATTTGTCGCTATCCCTTCCGGTCAGGTCACGCTGTACCTCGCGTACCGCTTTTTGCCGCCCCTTTTGCCGCTATCCCATTGAGTCAGTTGGGAGTCATGTCCAGTTGCTCGCGAGTTTCATCCATTCTTCGACCATCGCCTATCCTGAACTCACGAAGTCTAGCGGCCGTTCCAGGTCTGGCAGGCTGACTCGAGCTTCACGGCAACAATCCCTTAAACTTGGATAATCTGCTCCTCTCCGAACGGAACCAAGCCATTCTCTCACTCATCAATCTCGGCTTCCAGGAGCCCTGCGACCAACCTGACTCGACGGGATACCGGCAAAAGGAGGGAAAAGGCATTACGTACAGGTTCAGAATGTGGTGCAGAAAAACTGACTCGACGGGATACCGCCAAAAGGAGGGAAATGGCATTACGTACAGGTTCAGAATGTGGCGAAGAAAACCTGACTCGACGGGATACCGGCAAAAGGAGGGAAAAGGCATTACGTACAAAATTCAGAATGTGGTGCAGAAAAACTGACTCGACGGGATACCGACAAAAGGAGGGAAAAGGCGATACGTACGTATTCAGAATGTGGTGCAGAAAAACTGACTCGACGGGATACCGGCAAAAGGAGGGAAATGGCACTGCGTACAGGTTCAGAATGTGGCGAAGAAAAACTGACTCGACGGGATACCGGCAAAGAGGCAGAGAACGATAAGCCTCTTTGCCGGATATCTATTACACATTGGGCATGCCCAATCGCTCTAGCCGGTTCTTTGACGGCGCTCCGATCTTCATACTTGTTCTCCAGGAGGACGACTCTGGCAGCTTAAGCGACAGCCCTGCCCCAGCCCATACTGCCTCCAAGGCGTACGGCCGCCGAAATAGTTGCGAATTGGAGGCGCCTCGCTGGGCCGTACCGCCCGGACGGCCAGGTCGGGAACGCGCTCGCCGACGTACAGAACAATATCCTCTCCAGCGCAAATATCCAGTCGGATCAGGCCACTCTCTTCGACGGCCACCCGATCCGATCGGTCCTCCCGTCCGTGATTGGCCTCGACGGCCCGAACCGCCCCCCGCCCGGTCAAATCCGTGCGGACGAAGCAAGACTCGCCAGCCAAGCTCTTCACTCGCACGAAGCGGGTTTCTCCGCCCTCTCTGACGGCGCTGACCAGGAACCCGCCCTCGGCCCGCAGTTCGTGAAAGGCCGTATCTCGCCACTGCGCAGGCATGGCCGGAAAGATGCGCAGCACGCCTCCCCAGCTCTGCAGCAGCATATCGTGAATCGCTTCCGCCCCGGCCAGCGGCGTCTCGATGACAGGCCCCGCTTCCCTGTACATCGTGTTCGGCGTAATCAGATGCAGCAGCGTATGCAGACATTGCAGCGCTAGCTCGCCCTGGCCCAGCGCAGCGGCGATCGAAGCTGCGCCGGTGAAGCTGAATCCGCGCAAATCCCCTTCGAGACCAAGCCAATGACGCAGCGATCTATTGACGAGCTCCCATTCCTCGGACGATTCACAGCGGATGAGATGCAGCGGAAACACGGCCAGCAAATGGCTGAAATGGCGATGGCCGAAAGCCAGCGGCGTATCCTTCCCGACCCTAAAGCCGGTATCGTCTGTCGGCAGTGGCGCGAGGCGTTCGACTACCTCCCGCCACCTCCCGATCCGCTCATCCTCGACGCCCAGCCGCTCGGCCGAATCCAGCAGCGTCTCGCAGCCCCAGCGCAGCAGCGCCAGATCGTAATGGCAGTCCGCCACTTGAAGCCGCTTGAACGAGCCGTATTCGGGAGATATCGTCGGCGGCAGATGCAGCCTCCCGTCCTCCCCTTCCTCCAGAAGATGAAGATAGTAGTTCACGCTTCTGCGCAGCAGCGGATACAGCAAATCCCGCAGCAGCTCCTCGTCCATCGAGCAGCGGTAATGCCGCCATACGCTGTGGCAAATCCAGGTCAGGTTGCCGACCTCGTCGTCGACCTCGCTTTTCAGATCCAATCCGCTGCTTCTGCCCAATCCCGCGCTGTCTCCCCTGTACGCTTCCGGCACATTGGCGATCAACTGCTCCCGGCAGCGGCGAAGCGCGCCGATGAGAGACTGTCCCAGCTCCAGCCGGTTGGACGCGTAGACGGGGGAATAGCTCATTTGCACGTTCATATTAAACCAGGCTCCCGGCCACGGCGTCGTCGTCAGCCAAGGTCCGATATTGTCGAGCAGCGGCGCATTCGCCCTCGTCGCGGAGGCCAGCTTGTACATTTGTATCCAATAGAAGCTTTCGAGCCGCGAATCCGGGATCGAGACGAAGCTCTGCCGGTAATAGCTGTACCACCAGTCCCGGTGGGAGCGGACCAGCCTATCGCCCGGAAGGTCGGACGCCTCCCGCACAACCCGCACCGCTTCCGCGCAATCCGTCTCCTCGCAGCCCCGCACGACCGCGATCCAGTAAGATCTGCGCCCTTCCGCCCCTTCGCGCTCCGTCCAGGAGGTCGTGCAGCCTTGACCGGATTCGAAGCGCTGGATTCCAACGCCGATCCGGTCAACCGTTCTTCTGGTCACGACCGTATCCGGAATAGGCTGGTTCAAATTGATTCCGTCCGCTTGCTTCAGAACCTGATCCAGCTCCGAGTAAGCCGCCCATTCGATCGTCGCGCCGCGCTCCTCCTCCGAGCATTCCAGCTCGATGCAAAGAACGGGCATTTCGCTGTGAACGAATGCCCGCAATTGTACGCTTCCCTTCGTCGTCGTTATATCCGCCCTCAATTCCGCGTTCCACAGATCCAAGCGCATCGACGTCGGCTGATAGATCCAGCCTTCCAGCCGCAGATGCACCTCTCCTACCGGAACGCGGGGATCGAAGCCGGTCCGTCCCGCCGATCCGGCCGATACGTCGGTGCGGCCCAGCACGAACCGCAGCGTATTGCGCATGCTCGCATGCTCTTCCCCGTACGCCATCGCTCCCACGAAGCCGTTCCCGAGGAACGCTCCGGAATCCCAGGAGACCGGCTTGACGACCCAGTCCATATCGTGTCCGGACAAGTATTCTACCCAGTCCGTCTCCAGTCGAATACCGCCGTCGCCTTGCCTTCCCACTTCGTATCCCCTCCTCACATGATTTAGCCTTTAACGGCGCCGATCAGCGCGCCCTTGACGAAATACCGCTGCAGCAGCGGATAGACGAGCAGAATCGGAACGGTCGCGACCATGATCGTCGCGTATTTCAACGTGGCCGACAGCATCGCCACATCCTCCGTCGCCGCCCCTTCCGCCATCGCGCTGGCCTCGCCTTGCAGCAAAATCTCCCGCAGCACCAGCTGCAGCGGATACTTCGCTCGATCCTGGAGGAAGATCGACGCGTTAAACCAGGCATTCCAGTGGCTTACGCCGTAATACAGCAGAATAACGGCCACAACCGGGAGGGAAAGCGGCAGGATGATCCGGAACAAAATGACGAAGTCGTTGGCTCCGTCGATTTTGGCCGATTCCTCCAGACTTTCCGGGATGGCGTCGAACGCCGTTCTCATGATGATGAGGTTAAACGTATTGACCGCGGTAGGAACAATAAGCGCCAGCAGCGAGTTGCCCAGCCCCAAGTTCATGACCGCGAAGTAAAAGGGAATCAACCCCCCGCTGAAAAACATCGTGAATACGAAAAACAGCATAATCTGCTTCCGATATCTTAAGCTGCGCCGCGACAGCGCGTACGCGCCGAACGAAGTGAGCACGATGTTCAGCGCCAGTCCGCCGACGAGAATGATCAGCGTGTTCGTATACCCCGACGCGATCATCGGGTTGCGGAACACGTTCACGTAGGCGTCCATGGAGAAGCCGAGCGGCTTCCACAGCATTCCCGAATGCTTCATCAGCTCCGATGCGTCGCTCAGGGAGGCGAAGGCGACGTGCAGCAGCGGATACATCGTCAGCACCATAAGGAACGTCAGGAAAATGTAGTTGAACCAGTCGAATAGCCTGCCGGACCAGGAAACGGTACTCATCCGCGATCTCCCCTTTTTACCATAGACTTGTATCGTTCAGCTTGCGGCTGAGCCAGTTGGACGAAATGACGAGAATAAAGCCGATCGCCGAATTGAACAAGCCGACTGCGGAGCTGAAGCTATAATTGAAATCTTGCAGGCCTACCCGGTACACGTAGGAGGAGATGACGTCAGCGGTTTCGTACACGCCGGGACTGTACAGCAAAATAATTTTTTCAAAGCCGAGGTTCATCATTCGCCCCAAATTCAAAATAAGCAGCACGGTAATCGTCGGAAGAATGCCCGGAATCGTAATATGAAGCATCTGCTTCCATCTTCCGGCGCCGTCGATCTTCGCGGCTTCGTAGCGCTCCGGATCGATTCCCGTCAATGCGGCCAAATAAATAATCGTCCCCCATCCGATATGCTGCCAGATGTCGGTCGACACGTAGATCGTCCGGAACAGGCCGGGCTCCAGCAGCAACGAGTGCCGTTCCCCGCCGAAGAACGCGATAATGTCGTTGATGATGCCGTTGCTGGACGTGAAATCCTTGATCATGCCGCAGATGACGACAAGCGAGATGAAGTGCGGCAAGTACGTGAGCGTCTGGACCGTTCTCTTGAAGATTTGCACTCTGATCTCGTTAAGCAGCAGCGCCAGCACGATCGGCGCGGGAAATCCGAAGATCAGGTCGTAGAAGCTGATCATGAACGTGTTGCGAATCGTGCGCCAGAAATAAGCGCCCTGGAAGAAATCCATAAAATGTCCGAAGCCCGCCCATGGACTGCCGATAATCCCCAAGCGCGGAGAAAAATCCTTAAAGGCGATCATGGCTCCGTACATCGGCTGATAGTGAAACAACACGTAGTAGACGAACAGCGGGAGAAGCATGACGTATAAATACTTGTTTTTCCGAACGTCGAACAGCACGCGTCCCATGGCTTTCATATCGGTTCCTCTCCATCCTTGGCAGCCGATCCGCGGACGGTATCCGGCGCGGACGATCCGCGGATCGGCTTGCGCTTACCTGTTGTTGTATCGCTCCAGCGCGGCCTGATAAATTTCCGTAACCCTGTCGATGCCCATCGAACGAATCTGTTCGACGTAGCTGTCGAAACGGTCGAGCGGCTCCTTGCCCATAACGAACTTCATGAACATCTCTTCCTTATAGCTCGTTACCGCAGTCAGAATCTTGGCGACTTCCTGGCTTTCCTCGACAGTAGGCGTAAGGAAACCCGGCAGCAAATGCTTGGCGGCGTCCGTCTTCGCCCAGACGACGGCGGCTTCGTCCATTTCGGGATACGTGTTCAGGCTTTTTCTTGGATCGCCGAGGAACGGTCCGTTCGGCTTCGTATACTGAGAGATCATCTGCTGCACGCTGTATTGCGGGTCCTTCAAAACTTTGTCCGTAAATACGGGCTTTCCGTCGGCCATCGTATAGCTCTCGCCTTCGACGCCGAAGTTGAACAGCCTCGCGCCCGGCTCGCTGTAGGCGTAGTCCAGCCATTTGGCGACCAGCTCGGGATTTTTCGCCGCCGTCGTAATGCCCTTGCTCGCCGACGGATTAAACTCGAAGCTGCGCTGGCCGATGAACGCAGTGTCGCCTTTGTTCAAGGTCGGATACGGCGCGGGTACGAGATGGAATTTCTCGTCGCTCTTCTTGCCGGACTCCATCCATCTGCCGAGCCCTCCGGAGATAAGGTGAACCGTCGCGCCGGACTGTCCGCTCAGCATTTTGGCATCCAGCGCTTTCGTGTCCGTGTTCAGAGCAAAATCTTTGTCGAACAGACCCTCCTCATACCATTTGCGCAGCAGCGCAAGCGCGTCCTTGAACTGCGGGTCGATCGGGCCGTACTGCACCTTGCCGTTGTCGTCGATGTAATGGCGGTTGGCGGTGCGGAACGCGCCGATGAAGGCGTCCTGCAAGTTCGTCTCGTTGTTGTACATCGCCGTGAACGGAGCCGTCGCGCCTTTGTGCTCCTTAAAGGCCTGAAGCACCGCATACCACTCGTCGATTGTCGTCGGGACTTCCAGATTAAGCTCGTCCAGCCAGTCCTTGCGAATGATCGGTCCGCGGAATACGAGGGCGTTGTCCGGACGAATCATCGGGAAGACGTAGTAGGTTCCATTGTCGGTCTTCATCATCCTGTCCAGCTCGGGATTGTCCTGGAGCAGCTTCTTCAAGTTCGGCGCATGCTGGTCGATCAGATCGTTCAGCGGAACGATGACTTTGTCGTTGATCGCTTTCTCGGGGCCTCCCGGATATTCGACCGTCCAATCGATCTCGATCGTGTCCGTCAAGTTGTTCGAGGCGATCATCAGATTAAATTGTTCCTTGCGCTGTCCGCTTGCGGGATGCGTGTACTTGACCTTGATGCCGGTTTCCTGCTCCAGCTGCTTGCCGAACGGCGTGTCCGCAAGGTTGGAATAGAACGTGATCAGGTTGTCGTTCACTTCTTCCCACGAAGTAATCGTCTCGGTCGTATTGACCGGATACGCTCCGGCCGGATCGCCCGACGGCTGCACTGGCGGTTGGCTTTCCCCGTTCGCAGACGAAGCGGCGGGCGAACTAGGCCCCGCGCTATTCTTCTCTTCTTTCGAGCAGGCCATTAACAATCCGAATACGATAACAATGGAAAGCAAAATACTCAAGCGTCTTGAACCAGCGGACTGAGCTTTCATCGAAATCCCCCTTAAGCGTATTGGCGAGTGCACTCTACCCGAATTATCAACCGCCGCCGCGTTAGAAATAAATCGTCAAAACCTAAAACAACCGTTAAAAGCTGAAATTCCGCATCGTTAAAATGTGGTGTGGCATGCAAAAATGAAAAGCCGACCATAGATCGGCGCGGCTTAGGGCGTGTATGCATACACGCTTTAGTTCATCTCCCGGTACTTCCCGGGCGTAATCCCCTCGAACTTCTTGAAAATCCGGTTAAACGTATTGATATCCGCATACCCGACGGCGCGGGAAATTTCGTTGACGGGACGCTTTTTCTCCAGCAGCAATCTCTTGGCTTCCTGCAATCGCGTCTTGTTGATGAAGTCCAGCAAAGCCTCGCCGGTCTGGTCGCGGAACTGCCTCGACAGATACGACGGCGTTAAGCCGAAGCGTTCGCCGATACGGGAAATGTTCAAGTTCTCGTCGCGATACTGGTCCTGCACGTAAGCGATCACCTGATCGATCAGTTGGTTGTCTCGCTTGCGGCTGCTTTCGATGATCGTGCACGCCTGCCCCAGCGTCTCCAGCAATTGGGCTTTCATCTCCCGGATCGACCGGCAGTTCATCAGCCTGTCCACGGGATTCGACTGCTCCATGAACATCGCTTTGTTGATCGCGTTCATGTCCTCTACCGTTTTCATCATCGTGCTGATCAAGTCGAACATCAAGCATTTGGCCAGCGGGACGGACAATGAAGCGTTCTCGAGATTTTTGCGGAAAATAACTTCGACAAGCTGCTGCGATTTCTCGTAATTGCCCGTCTTCATAAAATTGATCAGCTGCTGCTCGATCGTCAGCGGGTAGTAATAGCCGTCCATCGCGCTCTCCAGCTCCGATTGCTTCAGGGAAGAATAGTTGGTCGTCTCCCCGTTGCCCAGCACCATGCCGTATTCCAGCGCCTCCAGCGCTTCCTGGTAAGCTTGCCCGATTGCGAATATTTCTCCATGAATGCCGCTGATCGCAACGGCGAGACGAACCTGCAGATGGCGGTACAGAAAATCCTTCGTGCTCTCGGCAATCCGCATCAGCTCGCCGGCGTTGCGCTCGGGATCGTCCTGCCGGAAGTTGAGAATGCAGGCCAGCGAATCGTCCATATCGACCATATACGCGCGGTTGTTTTCCCGGGACGTTTCCTCGACGACGTTCGTGATAAAAAAATGCAGCAGACGCTTCTTGGAAGCGTCTTCAACATTGCCGTCGGCATCGCCGTATTTTCCGTAATCCTCGATATAAAACAGCAATACGGCGTAGTCGGACGAGCCAAACTCGATGTCGTGGGCGGCCAGCGAATCGTGAATCGGCACGCTGCTCTCCACGCGCCCTTTAAGCAGTCCGGCCAGAAAATGCGAGCGGACGACGTCGTTATGCCGCTTCAGCCGTTTGCTGATCTCTTCTTTCTCGTGAAAAGCGCTGTCGATCGCCCTCTCCAAATACGAATATTCGTTGGAATTGCCGTCGAACGGCACGCCGACTTTGCCGGAAAAGCTGCGAATCAGCATGCTGATCGGGCTGTAGTTCATGCGCATGAAGAAATAAGTGACGAATCCGCCTATGACAAGACAGAGAACGATGCTGACGTAAATCAGGTTTTTCGTGTACTCCATCTTCTGGTTGTATACTTTGGCCGGGGTGAGCACGACATACTTCCATCCCGTAACGGCCGATGTCGTATGCGACACGGCCAGCTCGCCGCTGTCCGAATATTCGTACGTCAGCCCCCGTTCCTCCTTCATCCGGCCGTAGTCCAGCGAGGAAGCGAAGCTATGGTCGTCGCTTGAAGCGATGATGCGATTGTTCTCGTCCATGACGACAACCGACGAGCCTTCGGCGGGCCTGATGTTCTCCAGCAGCTTGGAGTCTTTGATCACGATCAGAATCACGTCGCTCGGCTGTCCCGGATTGTGCAGGGCGATAGACCGGGCATACAGAACGGAACGAACGGGCTTGCCGTCCGCCTCGTACAGCACCGGCGTATAGGCCCGGGTATAGCGGGAATCGAAAATATCGTTCCATTCCTCGCTCTTCACGTCCTCCCGGTGCTGCAGCAGGGAGAACAGCGATCGGCTGTCCATCCGCTCCTGAGGCGAGATGACGGTATCGCTGTTCTCGTAACGGACATAGATTTGTTCGATAAACTCGTTGGCCAGCTTGTACACGCGCAAGGCGTTGGCGATCTCGAACAGTTCGTAATGGTCGCTGTCGCTTAGCGGACTCGTGGCATGCGTAAAATCGGCGATCGGCTTGTTCAGCGAAATCTCCACGCTGATCCGTTCGATCCCTCTCAGCATGCCGTCGATCGCCTGCTCCATCTGCAGCAGCGTGGATTCGTTGGCGCGCTTGATCTCGGTTTTGACGACGTCCATCGTGGAGACGTAGATCGCTCCGCTGATGACGATCGGCACGAACAATACGGACAAATAAGAAATCAACCAATTCACGATGATGCTGCGATTGCCCGGCCAGATCCGCTTGATGATAACGATCCCTCCCCGAAACTTAATCTTCTCCGATCGTTTCCAGCCACGCCTTGGCAATCAGCGCATGCCCGGCGGGGGAAGGATGCACGCCGTCCGGCGCCCAGTATGGCGAATGCGCTCTCGTCGCAGCCTGGGCGAACAAACCGTCCAGAGGCACGAGCAGCGCGCCGAACTCCCGCGCCAGCTTGCGCACGACATGAATTTTCGGGTCCAAATCCTCCCGCCAAGCTTCCCGGTCCGCCGGATGCGGCAGGACGAACGGCTCGATCAGGATCAGCTTCGCTTGCAGCCGTTCCGTCGTCCTGACAAGCAAATCGCGGTAACCTTCCTCGAACCGCTCGACGGAAGTCGGATCGTCCCGGTCGTAGCGGCGCCACGTATCGTTGATTCCGATATAGACGGACACCCAGGTCGGCTCCAGATCGAGGCAATCCCGCTGCCATCTCTCTTGCAAATTGCTCACGCGGTTGCCGCTGATGCCCCGATTGAGAAATTTCAAATCCAATTCGGGATACTTGGCGGACAAATGCGCCGCGATCAGGAAGGCATACCCTTTGCCCAGATCGCCGCCGTCGTCCCGGTTCCGTCCCGTATCCGTAATGCTGTCCCCTTGAAACAAAATCACATCGTTTTTGTTCAATAGCTTGCCCATGCGCGTATCCCCTTTATTTTTTTGACCAAATTATAAGCGATAGCCGGGGTGAGACATAGCATTAATTCCGCAAATCGATGTGCAAAACCTTCAATAGCGCCAAGAAAAACGCCCGAGTCGCTAGACCCGGGCGAGAATTGCGATATAAGTTCGGATACTCTCAATGATTCGAAGTCGACTTCCGGTTGACGAACAGCTTGTAGCCGACGCCGCGAATCGAATCGATCTGCACGCTCTGCTGGTTCAGCTCCAGCTTCTTGCGCAGGGAGCTGACGTGCACGTCTACGGTGCGTTGGCCGCCGATGTAATCGAAGCCCCATACGACGTTCATCAGGTCGTCCCGCGTAATGACGATGCCGGGCCGTTCCGCCAAGTACAGCAGCACCTCGAACTCCTTCGGCCGAAGCGTAATCCACTGGCCTCCCGAGAACACCTCGTACTTGTCGGGGAAAATCTGCAGATCGCCGATCGAAATGACTTTCTCCCCGTCCGCCGCTTTCGCCGGCTTGCTCTCCTCGTTGCGCGAGCGCCTGAGCACGGCCGATGTCCGGGCGAGCAGCTCCGCCACGCCGAACGGCTTCGTAATGTAATCGTCCGCCCCGAGCTTAAGCCCCTGCACGACTTCCTCCTCCGCGTTCCTCGCGGTCAGAATGATGACGGGCGTGCGCACGCCGTTCTGCCGCAGCTTCTGGAGCACTTCGAAGCCGTTCATGCCCGGGAGCATCAGGTCCAGGAAGATAATCGCATAGGATTCATGTATCGCTTTATGAAGCCCTTCCGCTCCGTTTCCTACCACTTCCGTTTCATAGCCTTCCTGTGAAAGGTTGTAGGTTACGAGACGGGCAAGCGTCGGTTCGTCCTCTATAATCAAAACTTTGTCCGACATGCGTACCTCCGGATAGGCAGGATTCCCTGCCTTAATGGCTCATCTATGTTAGTTTTATCATACCACTGTAAAGCCAACATCATGCAAATGTTAACTCAGCGTAAAATAGACAGGCCTGCTTTACGGTTGCAGCAGCGGAAGCTCCAAAATAAACCGGGAACCAGCGCCGACCGTGCTCTCCACCCGAATCGTTCCGTGGTGCAGCTCGGTCAGATGCTTGACGATCGACAGCCCCAGGCCGGTGCCTCCGGAGCTGCGGGAACGGGCTTTGTCGACGCGGTAAAACCGTTCGAAAATGCGCGGGATGTCCTTCTTCGGAATGCCGATCCCGGTATCCGACACCGTAATGCGCACCAGTTCCTCGTCTCCGCCATCCGCCTCCACGATCTCCGCCCGCACTTTCACCTTGCCGCCTTCCGGCGTGTAGTTGATCCCGTTCTGCATCAGATTCATGACGATCTGGCCGAGGCGGTCTTCGTCCGCTTCGAGGAACAGCCCCTCCTCCGCCTGCACATCCAGCTCGATGCTCTTCTTCGCCGCTTCCGGCGACAGCAGCTCGGTCATCCGTGCGAGGAAGGCCGGCAGGTCGATCGGGGAAAATTGCAGCGGAGAACGGCGCGACTCGATCTTGGACAGCTCCAGAATGTCTCCGATCAGCCGGTTCAGCCGGTCGCTCTCGTCCTGAATGATCGTCAGGAAAGATCTCGCCGTCTCCTCGTCGTTCATCGCCCCCGCGAGCAGCGTCTCTGCGAAGCCTTTCACCGCGGCTACCGGCGTCTTCAGCTCGTGCGAGACGTTGGCGACGAACTCGCTGCGCATCCGCTCCAGACGGCGGATCGCCGTCACGTCCTGCAGCACGAGCAGCAAGCCTTGCTCGTCGTCGCCGCCCATCGTCATCGGCACGATATGAATTTCGAGCAGCCGCTCCTCCGGATAATACACCGTCAGCTCCTCGTGAACCGCAACCGGCTGCTCCAGAACTTCGCGGATCAGGTTGACCAGCTCGAAATGCTGGCGGATTTCCGTGACGTTGCGGCCGACGCGCTCGCGCACCGTGCTGCCGAGCAGCAGCTCCGCTTCGCGGTTGTACAAAGTAATTTTGCCGTCGGGCGCGATCATGACGACGCCGCTCGTCATATTGTCGAGCACGCTCTGCAGCCGCGTTCCGTTGTCGCGGATTTCATCGAGCTGATCCTGCAAGCTTGCCGCCATCGCGTTCAGCGCGCGCGCCAGTTCGCCAACCTCGTCCTTGCCGCCCTCCGGCACCCGCGTCGCGTAATCCATATTGGCCATCCGCTTCGCCGCCGAAGTCATCCGTTCCAGCGGTCTTGTCACGCCAAGCGCGACGCGGTAGCTGACCGCTCCGGCAACGACGAACAACAGGAGCAGCCCGAAAATAAGCGCCAGCCACATGTTGTCCAGGCTCCGCTCGACGTCTCCGAGGCTCATCGCCAGACGCACGACCCCCGTTGCAGCGGAGCCCTCGCCCGCGTTCACCATGATCGCGACGTACATCATGCGCTCCTTCAAGGTGTCGCTGTACCGGATGCTGCTTCCCGTTCCGGACGCCAGCGCTTCGCGCACTTCCTCCCGGTCCAGATGATTGTTCATCGTCCCGGGATCGTGATCGGAGTCGCCTATGACCGTTCCGTCAGGTCGAATGTAGGTGATGCGCATCTCGGCGATTTCCTTGAATCGCTGAGCCTGTCCCTGCAAATATTCGCTCGCTTGGGCGTCGTCCAGCGTACCCGGCCAAGGCACCGCCGCGTTCAGGACGTGCAGTTCGCGAATCATATGATCTCGCAGCGCCGCTTGATGGTTTTTCTGATAGGAATTGCCCATGAGCAGACCGGCCGCAAGCACGGAGGAGCCGATCAGCAGCACGAACAGGACAGTAAGCTTGAAACGGAACTTGGTCATGACCGGGGGTGCGCTCCTTCTTCGTTACGCGAATACGGGATCTTTGAACTGCTCCAGCTTCGCTCTTGAATCTTTGTCAACGTCCGCATGCAGGCTGTTGCCGTGAGCGTCCATCGTGACAATCGCCGCGAAGCCTTCGACCTGCAGATGCCACATCGCTTCCGGAATGCCGAATTCCATAAAGTCGACGCCGTTCACCTGCTGGATGCACTCCGCATAATATTGGGCCGCTCCGCCTACCGCGTTCAAGTACACCGCCCCATGCTCCTGGAGCGCCGCAAGAGTTTTCGGCCCCATGCCGCCTTTGCCGATAACCGCGCGCAAGCCGAACTTTTTCAAGATATCGCCTTGGTACGGCTCCTCGCGAATGCTCGTCGTCGGCCCCGCCGCCTTCACGTGCCAGCCGTCGGAATCCTTGAGCATAACCGGTCCGCAGTGATAGATAACGCCGCCGTTCAGGTCGATCGGGGAATCGTGATCCATCAGGTGCTTGTGCAGCGCGTCCCGACCCGTGTGCATCTCTCCGTTCAGAATGACGACGTCTCCTACTTTCAAGCTGCGCACATCCTCTTCCGAGAGAGGCATCTGCAGCACGATTTCTTTCCCTCTGGGCGCTTCCGCCGCCGCAACCGCCTTGTCCTTCATCGGAACGTTCGAGCCGCCTTCGTAAATCCAGCTCTTGATCTCGTGCGTGTCGCCGTCGAGCAGCACGCCTTGGCGGCGATACGCCCAGCAGTTGTAGGCGACGGAGACGAAGAAGCTGGCCGGAAGACGATTGGCCACGCCGACTTTGCAGCCGAGCAGCGTCACGTTGCCGCCGAAGCCCATCGTGCCGATGCCGAGCTCGTTCGCTTTCTCCAGCACGTAGTCCTCCAGCTGAGCCAGCTCGGGAATCGCGTTAACGTCGTCGACGTTGCGGAACAGCTGCTGCTTGGCGAGCTCGTAGCCGGTCGTCCGGTCGCCGCCGATGCCGACTCCGATGAAGCCGGCGCTGCAGCCCTGACCCTGCGCCTGATACACCGCATGCAGAATGCATTTGCGGATGCCGTCGAGATCTCGCCCCGCTTTGCCGAGCCCTTCGATCTCGCACGGCAGGCTGTATTGAATGTTTTTGTTCTCGCAGCCGCCGCCTTTAAGAATGAGACGCACGTCGACCTCGTCGCGCTCCCACTGTTCGAAGTGGATGACCGGCGTGCCGGGTCCCAGATTGTCTCCCGTATTCGCTCCCGTCAACGAATCGACCGAATTGGTGCGAAGCTTGCCGTCTTTGGTCGCTCTGGCGATCGCGCTGCGGATCTCCTTCTTCATTACGATCTGGTTGGCGCCGACCGGCGTATGGACAACGAACGTAGGCATTCCCGTATCCTGGCAGATCGGCGACACATTGCACTCGGCCATTTCGATGTTTTGCGCGATTGTGGACAGGGACAAGCCCGCGCGCGTAGCTTGGTCTTCCGCCTCTCTGGCGGCGGTTATGGCACGGCGGACATCCGCCGGAAGATTCGTGGACGTTTCTACGATGAGCTTATAGACGCTTTGTTCGAATGCAGATGACATAAGTGCTGAATCCCCTCTCTATTCGTTGACTCCTATTAAATATATAATAGCATATATGCTCCCTATAAGTTTAACCAAAGTCGAGCAAAACCGACTTGCCGGAGAAAGGGTGCCGCCTTCATGGCCAATCATTTTTTGGCGTATATGTACCGATTGCAGCATATCGAGCGCTGGAGTCTGATGCGCAGCGCGAATCCGGAAAACGTCGCCGAGCATTCCTTCCACGTCGCCCTGATCGCCCATTCCCTGGGCGTTATTGCGCGGGAAATATTCGGGCGCGACGTTCAGCCGGAGCAGCTCGCCTCCTACGCGTTGTTCCACGATGCGACGGAGGTATTCACCGGCGACATTCCGACGCCCGTGAAGCATCAGAACCCGCGGATTCTCGCCAATTTCCGCGAGATTGAAGCGATGGCCTCCGAGCGGCTGCTGGCCAACGTGCCCGAACGGCTGCGCGGCAGCTATGCCCCGCTGTTCACGCGTCAGCCGGACGATCCTGCCCTCGCCAAGCTGCTGAAAGCCGCCGATCTGCTCGACGCCTATTTGAAGTGCACCAGCGAGATGTCCGCAGGCAATCGCGAGTTCGCCACGGCCCGCCGCCAGATCGAAGAGAAGCTTGCGCAGCTCGGGCTTCCCGAAGTGGAATGGTTTCTCGACCATCTGGCGCCGGGATTCGAACGAACGATCGACGAACTATCCGAAACCGAAGGAGACGATCAGCCATCATGAAACTGAAAGTATTCAAATCGCTGTGGGGAATGGAACATCTGACGCTGGAAGAAAAATTCGCAAAAATCGCCGCAGCCGGCTATGCCGGGGTCGAAAGCCCGCCGCCCGGACCGGACGAGGAGGAGAAGTTCCGCGAGCTGCTGGCCCGATACGGACTGGAATATTCCTCGATGGCGTTCACGAACGGCGATCACGTCGAGTCGTTCCGTAGTCAGCTTGAGCGGGCGGCCACGTTCTCGCCCGTGCTGATCAACGCTCATAGCGCGAAGGACGATATGCCTTACGAAGAGCAGCTGAGCTTCTATCGCCAAGCGGCGGAAATCGAACGCGCTCTCGGTATCCCCGTCGTTCATGAGACGCACCGCGGACGGGCCATGTATACGCCATGGACGACCGAACTCCTGCTGAACGATCTGCCGGAGCTGCGCCTGTGCGCCGACTTCAGCCACTGGTGCGTCGTATGCGAATCCTTGCTCGAGGATCAGGCCGGACGGATGGAGAAAATCACGGCGCGCGCCGCATACGTCCACGCCCGCGTCGGCTATGCCGAAGGGCCGCAGGTCAATCATCCGGCCGCGCCGGAGCATGCCGACGCGCTTGCGGCGCACGACGCCTGGTGGCGTTCCATCGCCCGCCATCGCCGCGATCAAGGCGCGGAACAGCTCATTTTCGTCCCCGAGTTCGGACCACCGGGTTATCTGCATACGCTTCCGTTCACCCGGCAGCCGGTCTCCGATCTGTGGGAAGTGTGCCTGTGGATGAAAAATTACTTGGAGAGCCGTTGGGACGAGTGGCTGGCTTAACATACGAATGGGCTTGGCTCATAAATCAGGGCAATAAAAACGATCGATAACAGGTTGAGGCTATCCCATAAACAGAGACGTACAGATTATCGTTGTAAAAGGATGGGCATCTATCTCCTGGAGACCGGAGGGAGATAGATGCCCGTGACTATCCCTCGATAATCGTTCGGTACGTCTCTTTTATTTATAGGACAGCCCTCATGTTTCATAAATCGATCGTTCTTTATTGCTTATCCGGAACGGTCACGACAACCGTACGAGCCTCTCCATTGTACGCCAGCTCGATCCGCCAATGCCCGGTGTTCGCCTTGTATTCCGCCTCTTTGACCGCTGGCGGGAACATTCCGCCGGCGTCGGGAGCTTCCAGCGCTTTGCGGATCGCTTCCGCCTCCGTCAGATTCGCGCCGTCAGGCTGCTGCGCCGCGAAAGCTTCCACGCGCCCCGCCTTCCCTTGCCCCGGGTAAGATTCCGCGATAGGTCCGTCCGGCCATACTCGAACCCGCTCGCCGATGCCGTGCTCCGTACCTGCATTGGAAAACCAGGTAGCTTCGTAATAGTGGTTTGCTCCCCCGTCGTCGCTAGTGTTCGTTTTGACAGAGCCCGTGACTAGAATTCCATCGCCTTTCCTATCGACGATATAACCCGTATAGACAAACTCCGGCTCTTCGGAAGATTGCCCGGCCCCATCGTTCGATGCTCCCGTGCTCTCTCCGCAAGCCGAGAGCAGTACGACGAATGCAGCCAGAAACGCCAATAGAACGCCCCTTCTCCTTCTCATCGTTGCCCGCCTCCTTTATGTTTGCTTCTGGTTCTGACGAAGATCAGAACGCCAATGCCGACGGCGGCAACGAAGCCGATCCACGCCCAAACCGAAGCCCCGCCTTCGGCCTCTTCGCTTCCGGGCACGCCTTCTTCAGCCGATTGTCTCCCGGGACTACTCCCTTCAACCGATCCGCTTCCCGGCCCGCTCCCTTCCGCCGATACGCTTCCCGGCTTGCTCCCTTCGGCCGGTTCATATCCCGCGCCCAGCTGCTCTAATGCGTCCCCGGCTTCATCGATCGGTTTCGTCAGCTCGCACATACCCGTCTCCAACCGTTCCGGAGTTCCGTAGGCGGACACGAGGTATCGGCCGCCTTCCTTGAACTGCACGTAACCGCAGCTTTCCGAGCCGATCGCCGTATACACCTTCGTTTGCTTGGTCAGCTCGCCTTTCCACACGTTCTCGACATCGAACGTAACTTCCACCCGATCGATCGAGCTGTCGATAATCCCTTTATCCGGCTTGACCAGCTTCGTCACCGTGCCGGAAAATATCGCCGTCTTGCGGCTCAATTCGTCTTCGACGGACGGCGGAGCGGCGCAGGAGCAGGCGTAAGCCGTTCCCGGAGCCGCGATCGCGCCCGCGGTAAACGTCAGCAGCAGGCACGCGAACAGCGCCAATGCGGTTCTCATTTCTCATCACCTCTACCTTCAGACGACAAAAGCTCCCCGATTGTTCCGCGCTCGAAAAAAAAGAAGCCGGCTAAGCGGCTTCGGAAAATTGGCGGACGACGCGGTATTGCGCGAAGCCGGCCAGCAAGATAAGAACGGCCAGCGCTGTAAACAGCGTCTCCCCGCCTCCGTACTCGAGCAGCAGTCCTCCCAGCACGGGCCCAAGTCCTCTGGACATCAGGTGGCTCGTCCCGTATACAGAGAAGTAGAAGCCGCGCTGCTCAGCCGGAGCCATAACGGATACGGCCTTCTGCATGTGCGGCCCGAAGATCATCTCCCCGATCGTAAACACGAATTCCGCGATGAACAGCCAGACGATGACGGTCGAATATCCGTAACCGAGCGCCACGACGGCAAACAGTCCGTAAGAGGCGCCGATCACGAGATGAGAGCGCATCGCCTCCGTTTTTCTGGCAATCCAGATTTGCATGGCGATGACCATCACGCCGTTAAAAGTCAAAATGGAAGCGAGCAGCGTCCGGTAATGCTCGAAATTCGTTTGCAGATGCAGCGGAAACGTCGATTCGACCTGAGCGTACAGCAAGCCGACCGGTAAGCTGAACAGCGTCATCCACAGCAGCGTCTTGTGCTCCGCCCAGCGAAACTTCGTCCTCCGCGGAGCCCGCAGCACCCGGCCGGACGCGTCCCGGGCCGCCCGAGGCATCGTCTCCGGCAGCTTAAACGCGATCAACAAGCCGTACAGCAGGAAGGACAGCGCCGAGATAAGGAAAACCGCGGACGGATTCCAGTCGAACATCAGCAAACCGAGCACGGGACCGACCGCAGCCCCTACGTTAAATGCGGTATGCATCAAGGCAAACACTTCCGCGCGCTTGTTCTCCGGCACCATGTCCGTAATCTGCGCATTCGCGGCCGGCATAAACAGAGCAAAGCCGATCCCGTTCACGATCGAGATTGCCGCGTAATGCCACACGTCTTCCGCGAACACGTAGCCGACCATGCAGGCCATCTGCAGCGCGAGAGCCGCCGTCATCAACGGCTTCCGCCCGAAGCGGTCGCTCCAGCCGCCTCCGTACCAACTGACGAGCAATCCGCACAGCGGCTGCAGACCGACGATAATCATCGGCAGAATAATCGAGCCTTCCATTTTATCGTAGAGATAGAGAACCAGAAAAGGGCGAATCATAAAACTCGTAATCGTCGTTAACGCCGAGCCGAGCACCCTGATCCAGATTCCCGCGTCGTAGCGGTTGATTGCGTGTGCGATTCTCTTGATCTTCCTTCATTCCTCTGCATCGTCTTGGGAGTAACCCAAGCATTATAACACAGAAGAATAGACACAGAATTAAGCAAAAATCCCCATCCGGCAGCCGGAGGGGATTCCGCGAGGGGCGTTGCGCCCGCTCTGCTTACGCCTTATACCAAGGCACTTGCATAAACCAAATGATGACCAAAAACAGAACGAAAATGATCGTGCTGAGCGTCTGCACTTTCGAGATCGAAGCGCTGGCGCTCTCGCCCTTGACGGATGCTTCCGCGATTCGCTTAAGCGGTCCTTGGACGATGCCGCTGAGGGCGCCGATCGCGAGGAACAGGATGCCTACCGTCACGATCCAGGAGACGGCATAAGACACGTTTAATCCGGTCAACAGATAGCCGCCCGTGATCAGTTGGAGAACCAGGGCATACTGCCCGATTCTGCCGCCGGAGATCAACCCGCGAGCCAGCCCTTCCTGCGCGGTGCCGGACAATTGCTTGAACTTCCCGGCCACGAACGGCAGGATCGCGTACACGCCCATGCCGACCGCGCCTACTACGTGCAAAAACAACATTACATTCGCCATTCGTCGAAACCTCCAATATTGATCAACCAAACTAAGACATCCTAAGTATACACAAAAAAATGGACGAGCAAAACTTTTCGAGCCTGGGCGGCTGGGTTTCGGCTTCTTCTCGCTGCCCAACTCGCCCAAGACGCAAAAAAATCGCCGAAGACCTGCTTCGAGGCAGGCTTTCGGCGATTCCGAGACGTCTTGATCCGTTACGCGTTGTCGACGATCTTGATGACGTTGCGCACGGAGTCCGCGGATTTCTCGAGAGCGGCCTTCTCCTCCGCCGTCAGATCGAGCTCGATCACTTTCTCGATGCCGTCTCCGCCAAGCACGGCGAGCACGCCCATGAACAAGTTTTCGAAGCCGTATTCGCCTTGAAGCAGCGCGATGACCGGAAGGATCCGTTTCTTATCCTTCAGAATCGCTTCCGTCATTTGCACCAGGGAAGCCGCCGGAGCGAAATACGCGCTGCCGTTGCCCAGCAGGTTGACGATCTCGCCGCCGCCGGTGCGCGTGCGGGCCACGATGGCGTCGATCTGCTCTTTCGGAAGCAGCTTCTCGACGGGAATGCCGCCGATCGTCGTATAGCGGACGAGCGGAACCATATCGTCGCCGTGGCCGCCGAGCACGACGCCGCGCACGTCTTCGACGGACACGTTGAGCGCTTGCGCAAGGAACGTGTTATAACGGGCGGTATCGAGCACGCCGGATTGGCCGATCACGCGATTTTTGGGGAAGCCGAGCGCCTTGTTCGCCACATAAGTCATGGCGTCGACCGGGTTGGACAAAATGATGACGTAGGCGTTGGGACTTGTCGCTTTGACATTCTCGCACACCGACTTCACGATGCCGGCGTTCGTGTTCACGAGATCGTCGCGGCTCATGCCCGGTTTGCGGGCGATGCCCGCCGTAATGATGACGACGTCGGAATTCGCGGAATCCGCATAGTCCGCCGTGCCGATAATGTTGGCGTCCACCCCTTGCACCGGAGTCGATTCCAGCATATCGAGCGCCTTGCCCTTCGTCGGATTCTCAAGCTGAGGAATATCGAGCAGAACGACGTCGCCCAACTCCTTCTGGGCCAGCATCAACGCCGTAGTCGCGCCGGTGAAGCCGGCGCCTACGACCGTAATTTTTGCGCGTTTGATTGCCACTTGATTGCCTCCTTTGTCATTTTGCCTTTTCCCGCATAACCCCGTTATGCGGGGAGAACCGCCGCCTATGCAGGCGACGGTTCATTCCCCTTGCGATTCATCCCCTTGCGGGCGACGGAATCTTATTTAGAAGTTCTTGATGATCTCGTCAGCGAACTCGGAGCATTTCACTTCCGTAGCGCCTTCCATCAGACGGGCGAAGTCGTAAGTAACGACTTTGCTGCCGATCGATTTCTCGAGGCCTTTGTAGATCAGGTCGGCCGCTTCCAGCCAGCCGAGGTGCTCGAGCATCATAACGCCGGACAGAATAACGGAGCCCGGGTTGACGACGTCTTTGTCCGCATATTTAGGAGCTGTGCCGTGCGTCGCTTCGAAGATCGCATGGCCGGTCACATAGTTAATGTTCGCTCCCGGAGCGATTCCGATTCCGCCGACTTGAGCAGCCAGCGCGTCGGACAGGTAATCGCCGTTCAGGTTCAGCGTCGCGATGACGTCGAAGTCTGTCGGACGGGTCAGAACTTGCTGCAGAGCGATGTCGGCGATGGCGTCCTTTACCAGGATTTTGCCTTCGTCCAGAGCCGCTTTCTGAGCCGCGTTAGCCGCCGCTTCGCCTTGCTCGGCTTTGATGACGTCGTATTGGCCCCAAGTGAACACTTTGTCGCCGAATTCTTGCTCGGCCACTTCGTAGCCCCAGTTTTTGAACGCGCCTTCCGTGAACTTCATGATGTTGCCTTTGTGTACGAGCGTAACGGATTTGCGGTTATGCTTGATCGCGTATTCGATCGCGGCGCGCACGAGACGCTTGGAACCTTCCGCGGAAACCGGCTTGATGCCGATGCCCGAAGTTTCCGGGAAGCGGATTTTTTTGACGCCCATTTCGTTTTGCAGGAACTCGAGCACTTTTTTGACTTCTTCCGTACCGGATTGGTACTCGATGCCGGCATAGATGTCTTCCGTGTTTTCGCGGAAAATGACCATGTCTACGAGTTCCGGACGCTTAACCGGGGAAGGAACGCCCGTGAAGTAGCGAACCGGACGCAAGCAGACGTACAGGTCCAGCTCTTGGCGAAGAGCAACGTTCAGAGAGCGGATGCCGCCGCCGATCGGCGTAGTCAGAGGACCTTTGATCGCGATGATCATCTCGCGGATCGCTTCGAGCGTATCGTTAGGCAGCCATTCGCCGTAAGTATTGAATGCCTTCTCGCCGGCAAACACTTCGTACCAAGCGATTTGTTTCTCGCCGTTGTAAGCTTTCTCGACTGCCGCGTCGAGCACGCGCTTGGAAGCTTTCCAGATGTCGCGGCCCGTGCCGTCGCCTTCGATGAAAGGAATGATCGGATTGTTAGGTACGTTCAGTACGCCGTTCGTTACCGTGATTTTCTCGCCGGAAGTCGGCGCTGCGAATTTTTCGAGTTTCATAATTACGTTACTCCTCCTGAATAATGATCTATTTGTCATCTCGCGAAGAACCGGCGGCCCGCCCCCGCGGTACGAGGATGGAGGCAACCCGCCGGCACACAGCTATGCTGCTTTAACCTCTTTGGGAGATCGGCGCGTAGTGCTGGTCTACCGGACCGACATATTCCGCGCGCGGGCGGATCAGACGGTTGTCTTCGTATTGCTCCAAAATGTGGGCCGTCCAGCCGGATACGCGGCTGATCGCGAAGATCGGCGTGAACAGGTCGCGCGGAATGCCCAGCATCGTGTAGCAGGAAGCCGAGTAGAAATCCACGTTCGGCTTAAGCCCCTTCTGGCCGGTGACGAGCTCCTCGATCTTGACGGACATCTCGTACAGCGTCATATCGCCTTTCAGCTCGCCGAGCTGGCGGGACATCTGCATCAGATGCTTGGCGCGAGGATCGCCGTTCTTGTAGACGCGGTGGCCGAAGCCCATGATCTTGACCTTGTTGTCCAGCTTGTTCTGGATGTAAGGCTCCACGTTCGCCAAGGAACCGATCTCGTCGAGCATGACCATGACCGCTTCGTTCGCTCCGCCGTGCAGCGGGCCCTTCAGAGCTCCGATCGCCGACGTGACGCCGGAATAGATGTCCGACAGCGTCGCGACCGTGACGCGGGACGCGAAGGTCGAAGCGTTCAGCTCGTGGTCGGCGTGAAGGACGAGCGCTTTGTCCATCGCTTCGATGGCGACTTGCGCCGGCTCTTCGCCTGTCAGCATATAGAGGAAGTTATGCGCGACGCCCGCGCCCTTCTTCGGAGCGACCGGCTCTTTGCCTTCGCGGATTCGCGCGAACGCGGCGACGACCGTCGGCAGCTGCGCTTGCAGTCTGACCGCTTTGCGGTAGTTCGCTTCCTTGCTCATGTCGTTCGCTTCGCTATCGTATAGGGCCAAACTGGATACGGCCGTGCGCAGCGCGGCCATCGAGTTGGCGTTCTTCGGGTATAAGCGCAGGCCTTCGATAACTTCGGCCGGAACGGAAGCGTATTCGCCGAGCTGAGCTTGCAATTCGTCAAGCTGCGATTGAGTAGGAAGCTTGCCGTGCCACAGCAAATAAACGACTTCCTCGAACGAAGCCTTTTCCGCGAGTTCGTCGATGTTAATGCCTTGATAGGTCAGGACGCCGTCGATAATGGAACTGATGGAAGACTTCGCGGCGACGATTCCCTCAAGGCCCTTGGTTGCTGTCATATTTTTCTCTCTCCTTTGACCGGAAAATTCATGTCCGCCGGCTTGTCTGCCCTGTCGCCGGGGAATGCCCGCATAAGTCTGCGCGCAAGCTAGAAGCGCTCCCAGCTCGATATTGTACGCAAACCGTAACAATCTTAACATTTTTTGACCTTTTTTAATGATAATCGATTTCACAGGCGAATGGAACCGATGGGGGCATAAAAATGCTTTATCGGACCTATCACGAATCGTTCTTGAACAAGCGACTCTATAATCATTTGCTTAAAGCCCCTAATTATTCCACCGGACGATTTATGATACAATGTAACGAACAATGTCTAAGAAGGTTTGAACGTTTGGAGGACTCGCAGCATGCATACGACGACGAACCGGGTAACCGGAATTATAGATATCGGCTCCAACACCGTCCGCCTGTCCGTCTATCAGATTTCCGGCAACGGAGCTTACAGGGTTGTCGACCAGGGACGCTGGTCCGCCAGGCTGAGCCAGCGCATGGCGGCGGACGGCACGCTGCCCGCTGAAGCGGCGAACGAGCTTGCGGAAGTGCTGCGGCATTACGTCCGCATCTGCGCCAAGCACGGAGCCGAGCGGATTCGCGCCGTGGCCACGGCGGCGATCCGGCAAGCCGTCAACCGCGAAGAAGTCATCGCACGCCTTCGCTCCGCCTCCGGCCTCGACATCGAAATTCTGTCCGGCGAAGAGGAAGCGCGCATCGGAAGCGTGGCAATGCTGAACAGCTTGCCGCTCGACGACGGTTTCGTCGTGGATATCGGAGGCGGCAGCACAGAGATCACGCTTCTTCGAAACCGGGAAGTCGTCTCCGCCGTGTCGTTCCCGATCGGGTGCGTGAACGTCTCCGCCCGTTACGGCCTCGGAGAAGGCCCCGTGCCCCAGGAAACGTTGAACGAGATATTCGCCGATACCAAGCGCCTGCTTGAGGGGGCCGACTGGATCGCCAAGCATCCCGGGCTGCCGCTGATCGGACTGGGCGGAACGGTCCGCGCGCTGGCCAAGCTTCGGCAGCGCGAATCCGGCTACCCGTTCCCGCATCTGCACGGATACGAGATGTCCGAGGCCGACGTATCCGGCGCACTGGAGGATCTCGCCCGCATTGCCGTTCCCCAGCGCCGCAAGCGCCCCGGCTTGTCCAAGGATCGCGGCGACGTCATCGTGCCGGGACTCGCCGTCTTGCTCGGCGTAATGAAGCATACGCGGGCTTCGACGCTGGCCGTCTGCGGCACCGGATTGCGCGACGGGCTGTTCTACGAAACGTGCGAGCCGTATCCGCTGCCCGCCTCTGTCGGCGACGTGCTGGAGGAAAGCGTGCGGAATCTGAACGCGCTGTATCCCGCCGCGCCGGGCGAGCATCTGCGTCAAGTGCGCAAGCTGGCCGCGGCGCTGTTCGAGCGGCTGGCCGGCTCGTCGCCGCTGCCGGAGGAAAGCCGCAGGCTGCTGGAGACTGCCGTCAGCCTGTCCCGGATCGGCGCGACGATCGACTACAACGACTGCGCCGATCATACGTTCTACATGCTTCTTCATACCCATTGGAACGGCTTGTCCCACCGCGAGACAATTCTGACCGCGGCGATCGCCTCGTACCGGAGCTCCAGCTCATCCAGAAGAAAGCTGTCGCCCTATCAATCCTTGCTTCGGGACGACGACCAAGAGACGGTCGTCAGGCTGGGAACGCTGCTGCTGCTCGCCTCGGCGCTGGATCGCAGCGAGTCCCAAGCGATCTCCGCGCTCGGGATCGCCGTCGAAGACAAGAAGCTCCGGCTGCTCGCCGAGTCCGAGGACCCTCTGCCGGTCGAGCGGATGGAAGTCGCCAACATGGCCAAGGAATTCAAGAAAGTATGGGGCATGACTCCCGAATTGCAAGTTGTCCGGACAAACGCCGCCTCCGCGGACCGTCTATGAGTCGAACGCCGCCGCGACCGATTTCCACAGAGGAATGTCCGCCGCTTCGAACTGGCTGCGAAGCGGCGCCAGCTCGTTCGTCACACGGGCGTACGAGCCCGTCGGTTGAAGCTCTCTTGCCTTGACGTTGTCGGCCAAGTTCATCTGCAGCACGTTCATCAGCATCAGACGAAGTCCCTTGTCGTACACCGGACACATCAGCTCGACCCTGCGGTTCAAATTCCGGGTCATCCAGTCCGCGCTGGAAATGTACACTTCCTCGTTGCCTCCGGCGGACACCGCGAGTATTCTCGCATGCTCGAGATAGCGATCGACGATGCTGACGACCCGGATGTTCTCGCTCAGCTCCGGAACGCCGGGGCGCAGGCAGCATACCCCTCTGACGATCAGATCGATTTTAACCCCCGCCTGAGACGCCTCGTACAGCTTGTCGATCATCGACTGGTTCGACAGCGAGTTCATCTTCGCCACGATCCGCGCGGTTTTGCCCGCTTGGGCGTTGGCGATCTCCCGGTCGATCAGCTCGAACAGCTTCGGCTTCAGGCCGACCGGCGCCACGGCGAAAGCCGACCACAGATGAGGCGCCGAATACCCCGTCATTTCGTTGAACAGCGCGGTCGCGTCCGCTCCGATGGCCGGATGGCTCGTGAACAGTCCCGCGTCGGTATAGAAGCGCGCCGTGCTCTCGTTGTAGTTCCCCGTCCCCACGTGCACGTATCTTCTGAGCGCTGCGTCTTCCTTGCGCACGACGAGCGTGATTTTCGCATGCGTTTTTAATCCGACCAGACCGTACACGACATGGCATCCCGATTTCTCGAGCTGACGCGCCCAGGCGATGTTGCGAGCTTCGTCGAACCTCGCCTTGATCTCCACGACAACCGTCACCTGCTTGCCGGATTCGGCCGCGCTCGACAACGCCTGAATGAGCACGGAGTTGACGTTGACCCGGTACAGCGTCATCTTGATTGCAAGCACGTCGGGATCGGCCGCCGCTTGCAGCACGAAATCGTTAACGATCTCGAACGATTCGTACGGATGATAGACGAGCACGTCCCTCTCCCGGAGCACGGACAGAATGTCGTCGGTCTCGTCGAACTCCTCGGGATATACCGGCTCGTACTTCGGATAACGGAGATGATCGTAATTCGGGAGGGCCGCGGCGAATTTGGACAGGAAGCCCAGGTCCAGCGGTCCGTCGATCTCGTCGATAAACTCGTCGGACAGCTCCAGCTCGTCCTTTAGCAGATCGAGCGCTTCCGAATGAATGCCTTTCTCGACCTCGAGCCTTACCGGCAATCCTCTCTGGCGGCGGCGCAGCTCCTTCTCGATCTCCTGGAGCAAATCGTCCGCGCCCTCCTCATTAGGCGTCAAGTCGGAATTGCGCGTCGCGCGGAAAGCGTGCACCGCTACGACGCGGTATCCGCTGAACAGCAAGCCGATATGCTCCTTGATCAAATCCTCAAGCAGCAGATAGACGAGCTTGCGGCTGTTTCTCCTTCCCGGCACGAGAACCGTTCGGGCCAGAATCGAAGGCACCTGAACGATCGCGCAGTACGTCTCCTCCTCGTCTTCCGGTGTCCCCGCATGCTCCCTCTTCAGAACGACGGCCAAATATTGCTCCTTGCTATGAACGAGAGGAAACGGACGACTCTGGTCGACCGCCATCGGAGTCAGTACCGGGTAGACGATCTGTTTGAAATGCTCCGTCAGAATCTGCTGCTGCTCCTGCTGCAAGTCCGCGTATGAGGCCAGCGACACGCCCTCCTTGGCCAGCAGCCTGAGCAGATCACGATACGTCCGGTACTGTTCCCGCACCATCCGTATGCTCCGTTTCATCAGTCGCTTAAGCAATCCTTGGGGCGTGTAGCCGGTAAAATCCGTTTTCGAGTAGCCGGCTTTGCTCTGAGCTTGTAATCCCGCGACCCTGACGCTCATAAACTCATCTAGGTTGCTCTGCACGATGGACAGAAACTGCAATCGCTCCAGAAGGGGAGTGCCCGGATCTTCGGCTTCTTCGAGCACCCGCCTGTTGAATTCCAGCCAGCTTAAATCGCGGTTAATGTATTTCTTGACGCTAGACAATCCGCTTCCCCCTGTTCGAAATGCCAGCGACCAACTGCTGCGCCGACTTGTTTCCTTCATTATGTTGGTCGATTGTAAACTCTAGATCAACGTTGCGTTAACGGAATGTGAAATGAAATCCGGTTCGGGAAAGAGGCGATCGGCATGGATCGAAAAATCGGAGCCCAGTTGTCCCGTTTACTGCTCGTGGCCGCGATGTTGACGACGGCGCTGCTGGCGCTGTGGTGGTCGCTGCCCTTCCTGTATCCGTTCCTGCTGGGCTGGCTGCTCGCCTATGCCTTGAACCCGCTGGTCGGCCTCCTCCACGTCAGAGCGCGGCTTCCCAGATGGCTTGCGGTCGGCGTCACGCTGCTCCTGTTCACGTCGGCGCTGCTGGCGATCGCGTCCGCCCTCGTCATGCGCCTCGTCGACGAAATCGTGGCGTTGTCCCGCTCGCTGCAGAACCTTGTCGCCTGGGCGGAGAAATCGTTCAACGACTTGCTGGCCAATCCGGAAATTCAGGACGTCATGAGCCGGATCAACGACTTCTACCTCCACAATCCCGGCTACAAGGATACAATCAACAACAGCCTCTCCAACACCGCGCAAGCGATTACGAATACGGGAACAGGGCTGATCAGCCTGTTCTTCAGCGGCATCGTCCGCATTTTGTACTCGCTGCCCGCGGTCATGACGATCGCCATCGTCGTGCTGCTCGCCTCGTTCTTCATCGGCAAGGACTGGAACCGCTACGGAACTCGCATTCAGCTGTGGTTTCCCCGGGCGCTCGTCCGAAAAACCGGCGCGGTATGGAGAGACCTGCGCTTCGCCCTGTTCGGATACGTGCGGGCGCAGCTCATCATGATCTCCATTACGGCCGTCGTCATCATTATCGGGTTATGGCTGATCGGGGTTAAAAACGCGCTGGCGATCGGCCTCATTATCGGATTCGTGGATCTGCTTCCGTACTTGGGCGTGGGCGCCGCGATGATCCCCTGGATCGCCTACGAGTTTCTGACCGGCAATTGGACGCTCGGGACGGGGCTGTCGGTGCTGTACGGCATTATCCTCGTCGCCCGCCAGATCATCGAGCCCAAGGTGCTCGCCTCCAGCGTCGGATTGGACCCGCTGCCTACGCTGATCGCGATGTTCGCGGGTCTGAAGCTGTTCGGCATATTCGGCCTGATCATCGGGCCGATCGCCGTCGTCATCCTGACCGCCTGCCATCGGGCGAACGTGTTCCGGGATATCGGACGCTATGTGAAATACGGCGGCCGCTAAGCGACAGCCGTATCGTTGTTATGTTTACCAGCGGTCCGGTCCCCGGTTGATCGTGAATCGGCCTCCGCGCACCAGGCGCTCGAGCCAGCGATACATATACAGCCGGTACAGCGGACGGGTAAGCGGGAACAGAAGCGTCAGTCCGACGATGTCCGAGATAAAGCCCGGAATGATGAGCAGAATGCCCCCGGCCAGCACGCACAGTCCCTCAAGCAAAGTATGTCCCGGCGGCTGGCCGCTCTGCATCTGCTGCTGCGCCTGACGCCACACTTTGCGGCCTTCCGTCTGGATCAGGTAGGCTCCGAGCAAGCTTGTCGCCAGCAGCAGCCCGAACGTCCAGAATCCCCCGATCCAACTTCCCATCATATAAATGCCCCAGATTTCGATCAGAATCGCCAGTACGATAATCGTCAGCAGCTTTCTTGGCAAAGCCGTCACCCTCTCCTTATCCGTCTAGTCCCGCCAATACAGTCATTTTATCATACCAATCGGGAGCTTCGCGCGCGAATCGAACGGGCTTCCATTCCTTGTTCACCCACACATGGCGCGTGGCTCCCTTGACGAGAAGCGTGCCGGGCGGCTCCTCTCCTTCATACAGATCGCCCAGACTGTCCGTCAAGTTGCCTCCGAGCACTCTCGATTCGAACCCGACGCGAAGGCTGGTCATCTCGGAGATGCGGGTACAGACGGTTATCCACTCGTCGTAATGCGCCGCCTGCTGGAACGAAGCCTCCAAATGCGTGACCGGGAGCAGCAAACCTCTGGCTTCCATCTCCCGATAGGCAATTCCCGCCCGGCGCACCCATTCCGTCCTGCCGATCTCGAACCAGTTCAAATAGTTGACGTGATAGACGACCCCCATCTGGTCCGTCTCCTGATATCTCACTCTCAGCGGATGCAAAAACCATTTGCCCACTTCATCTTCTCCTTCCGAGCTTCCGATAAAATCCGATACGTACAAGCGCCTTCCTTGGTTTCAATACAAAATAATCTTTACGTTTTATTTCATAAAAGGTATCGTTGGGAAACAGAAACGCACCTGAATCTAAAATGAAACGAGCGGTGATCTAAAATAAGCCGAAACCGGAAATTGACCACCTTGTTTTATTTGGGCTCTTCTCTGCTCTTCATCATTTGCGCTTTTTTTATTTTTCTGTTCGCCCCCCATTTTAAGCATTGTGGATTGTCAACACGAAATCGGACAGATTTTATGAGGGCAACCGCCGAGCTTCAACAGGCGTCCGATAATCAAGTGTCCCGTGAATGCGGTGATGATTGAACCAGTGAACGTAATCATCAAGTTCCAGCTTCAGTTGTTGAAGATTTTGAAAATGTCGTTGGTTGAAAAACTCCGTCTTGAAAATCTTAAACGTTGCTTCGGCAACTGCATTATCGTGAGGGCAGCCTTTATTGCTCAGCGAGCGCTTAATTTCGAAGGTTTCCAGCGCCTCGGAAATGAGCTTGTTATCGAACTCACTCCCGCGATCGGTATGAAACATCTTGATGCGATCCAGACGCCCAGACACGCTTGCAAT
>NZ_PVYW01000002.1 GCF_003001675.1 Cohnella sp. SGD-V74
CAATCGTTGCCGAACACGTGCCGAATGCATCAGTCTTAATACTTAGCCTACGCCAGCTCCCACTGATCTCAAGGTGGGGGCTATTTGACGCTTACCTCTAAGCCTGCCCACAGTTTACTCAAGAAGGCAGCTATATAGATCAGAAATGGCGATGCGGGGATGAACTCCCTCAGCATCGCCATTTCTTTACTTTCCCAGATTTATTGTGCAGTGAGCGAACCTACTCTTTTGTGACAACTTCCTCTTGCGAAGGCTTGGAGAAAGCGATTCAGTTGCCCTCGGCGGCAACTGGTCTGTCACCTGCGGCAGCCACAGGTTTGGCGGCAGACTTTTCCTTGCGGCCCGCGATGTTGACGGGTTGATTCTGGTGAATGATATCGCGCCAGCTGAAATCCCCTCTTTCCAAGGCGCGGATCAGCAGCTCGGCGGTTGCCATGTTGGTCGCAACCGGGATGCCGTACACGTCGCAAAGCCTTAGCAGCGCAGTAATATCCGGCTCGTGTGGTTGAGCGACGAGAGGGTCGCGGAAGAAGAGAAGCAGATCAAGCTCATTCTGCGCGATCATCGCCCCGAGCTGCTGATCTCCGCCGAGCGGTCCGGATTTGAAACGAAAGATCGACAAGCCCGTGTTCTCCATAATCCGCTTGCCGGTCGTTCCCGTCGAGAAGAGCCGATGATGCTGGAACAAGTGTTGATAGGCAATCGCGAAATTGACCAATTCCTCTTTCTTCTGATCGTGGGCAACGAAAGCAATGTTCATGGCAATCACGCTCCGGCTTCATTTTATATGTAAGTAAATATAACATAAAACTAACTATATTGCAGATAAATCGATAAAACCCACAATAAACCATCAATATATGTAATTATAAATAACATATACATAACGCGTTTTTCTGCGTTTCGCCCACCTTAAAGCGATAGGACACCGTCCCGCCCGGAGCGCAGAATTCTGGCGTTTCTGCTCTTAGTGCGTTATTCTGAAATTGCCTATCGAAGGCGAAGAATGCCGATGACCGGCATCTCAAACAGGCAAAGGAGATCTACCCATGACCGAACTGAAAACCGTCATTCACGACCATATACAAGCCTATTCCGGCCGTCTTAAGGAGATTGCGGCGTTCATCGGAGCGCATCCGGAGCTGGGCCACGAGGAGAAGCAGGCGTCCGCCCTGCTCTCGTCCGAGCTGGAATCGCTCGGCTATCGCGTCGAGCGCGGCGTGCTCGGACTCGCGACCGCGTTCATCGCGGAATATGATTCCGGGACGAACGGGCCGACGATCGGCTTGCTTGCCGAATACGACGCGCTGCCGGAAATCGGCCATGCGTGCGGCCATCATCTGATCTGCACGATGGCGCTCGGCGCGGCGTCGGGTTTAAGAGCGATCGCCGACCGGACAGGCGGCAAGATCCGCGTCTACGGCACGCCAGCGGAAGAGACGAAGGGCGCCAAGGTGGACATGGCCGCCGCCGGTCTGTTCGACGATTGCGACATCGCGATTATGGCGCATCCGTATCACAGCTACGAACGTTCGGGCTCGTCGCTCGCAATCGACGCGCTGCAGTTCGAGTATCGCGGCAAAGCAGCTCATGCCGCGGCCAATCCGGAGCTCGGCATCAATGCGCTCGACGCCGTCATTCAGCTGTTCAACTCGGTCAACGCCCTGCGCCAGCAAACCCGCAGCGACGCCCGCATTCACGGCATTATCTCGCAGGGAGGACAGGCGCCTAACATGATTCCGGATTACGCCGAAGCCCGCTTCTACGTCCGCGGCGCGACGCGCGCCTATACCGACGAGCTCGTTCGCAAGGTCAGAGCCTGCGCCGAGGCGGCCGCGATCGCGACGGGCTGCTCGCTGAACGTGAGCAATTACGAATATTCCTACGACGAGCTGCGGACGAACGCAGCTTTGTCCGGCGCCTTTACGGCGAATTTGATCGCAAGCGGCATCCCCGAGGATCAAATCGTGCACGGCCACGACAACGGCTCCCTCGATCTGGGCAACGTCAGCCTGCGCTGCCCGGCCGCGCATCCGTACATTAAAGTCGTCGACGAGCCTTACCAGCTGCACACGATCGAATTCCGGGACGCGGCGCAGACCGATCGGGCATACGAAGCGATGGTGTTCGGAGCGACGATGCTCGCCTATACCGGCTGCGACGTACTGACGGACGCTTCGCTGCTGAAGCGGATCAGGGAAGAGTTCGCGCGACGCTGATCCGGCGAGTTTTGTCGAAGCCGGATTGCCCTTTTTTCGAAGCTGAACGCTAACAGAGGATCCAACAAATGAACGGCCAAGAGGCGGATGCGGTGCGCATCGCTCCTTTTCGGCCGTTTTTTTCTGGTCTGCGAGCGGATTGAGCGCTTCTTATCGGAATGAACACGCGAATCTATAAAAAATCGTTGTTTTCTCCTCTCGTTTTCGTTCGTCCGGTCATTTACAATCTCTCATGCTTACGGGAAACGAACAGAAGCCCGCCCCCGAAGCCTACGACGACAACGAACGAGACTGCATTCAGCGGCACAGCATCCCGACGCTCGAAACGAGGAGGTGGCTGTCGAAAAATCTGTAAGCGCTTACAATATTTAATCTCGTTAATTCCCATTAAGAGAGGAGCAATTGGCGTTATGGTCTACGGCAACTACCGCCTGAAAATGACGGCACTGATACTGAGCTTCGTTCTACTCGTCTCTTCCGCTCTCCCTTTTTTGTCCGCAACCCCGGCTTCCGCGGAAGAAAATACGGCTTTGCAGAGTCTGCGGGTGCTCGACGTCGAAACCGATCCGAACGATGGCATCAAACACGATAAGGTCACGTTGACCTGGGATTTGATGGACGGCATCACCCCGGACGACGGCTACAACGTTTACTTCGGCGGCGGCGGCTACATAAGATGGATCGCCGGCCCGCCCGTTGAAGTAGGCGGATTGCAGCCCGAAACCGAGTATTCCTTCTACATTTCCCCCGGGAAAACCGGCCTGAAAAGCAACGTCGTCACGATAACGACAGAGGCGGCCGATCCCAACTCGATTCCGAAGGCGCCGCTGCTGCCTCCGCACAATCTGCGGATAACGGACGTGACGGAAACCGGTCTCACGTTGAACTGGGACGGCTCGCCCGAAGCGAACGGTTATGACGTGTACATTAACGGAGACTGGAAGGCCGGCGTATGGGACGGCTCCAACAGCTTCACGTTTCCCGTTGCGGAAGCGACCGTGACCGGCGCCGTCTATTCGTTTGCGGTCGCGGCTCAGAAGCTCCCGGACAAATCCGGTCTCAGCAACGCCGTCACCTTGACGTGGGGACAGCTTGAAGCGCCGCGAGACGTCCAGGTCGTCACGGCAACGAAGACAACCGTCGCGCTCGGCTGGGCCCCCTCGCCCGGGGCAACCTCTTACGAGGTGTATCGAGACGGCGTTCTTGCCGGAACGAGCGCGAGCAATCGGTTCGTCGCTGCCGGACTGACCGAGGGCCAGACCTATGCGTTCAAGGTCGTCGCCAAGAACAAGCTATGGACTTCGCCGGATAGCGCCAGCGTCAGCGTCAAGCCGGGAAGCCGGTACAACATCATCACCTACTATACGTCATGGTCCGTATATGAACGCAACTTCATGCCTGAGGATATCGATGTCGCACAATTAACTCATATTAACTACGCCTTCTCCGATCTTTGCTGGAATGGTTTTTCCTCGGGCGGACGGCCTTGTACGGTCGACAGCATCAAGCTGCAGAAGGAGTACGTCCACAATGGGGAGATGATCATCGGCGATGCGGAGGTCGATATTGGCAACTTCGCGAAACTGAACGCCCGTAAAACCGAAAATCCCAATCTGAAGCTGCTCGTCTCGGTAGGCGGCTGGTCGTGGTCCGACCATTTCTCCCGCGTGGCGATGGAAGAGCAAACCCGGAGGGCGTTCGCCAACTCTGTCGTCGACTTCCTGCGAGAGTACGATCTCGATGGCATCGACGTCGATTGGGAGTATCCGGTCGAAGGCGGCGAGGAGTCCAATTCGCGAAGTCCGCTTGATCGGGAGAACTTCACGTTGCTGATGAAGGTCGTGCGCGAAGCGCTCGACGCCGCCGGTTCTGTGGACGGCAAATACTACTTGCTGACCATCGCCTCCTCGCAATCGGACGCTTTCGTCGTGAACGCCGACCTGGCCCGATCGACGGCTTATCTCGACTTCATCAACATCATGACGTACGATTACGCGGGCGATTGGGAGCAGCTCGCCCATCATAACGCGCCGCTCTACTACGACAAGAATCATCCGAAAGTTTCCGGTCCGCGGCTGAACGTCGCCGGGGGTGTCGCAGGACACTTGAACGGAGGCGTTCCAAGCTACAAGCTGGTGCTCGGTGTGCCGTTCTACGGTCCGGGATGGCTGAATTGCCCTCCGCCCGGACAGTTCCAAGCCTGCGCAGGCGGCTCTGTTCCTCCTGGCGAGACGTTCGGCACTTACGAGCCGTTCACATTCGACTATACCGATCTGGAAGAAAACTATATTGATAAGAACGGATACGTAAAGCATTGGAATGACGCCGCGAAGGTTCCCTACTTGTACAACGAGGAGAAGCAGCGCTTCATCTCTTACGACGACGCAGAGTCGCTTCTATACAAAGCAGCCCTCGTCAGAACGTTGGACCTGGCCGGCACGATGAGCTGGGATATCAGCAGCGACCGCAACCGGACGCTGACGACCGCGCTCGTCCGAGAACTGCCGATCGACGGAGCGACGGCCGCCTCGGGCCTCGCCGCACCCGCAAATCTGAAGGCGCTATCCGCCGGAACGACCTCGGCGACGATTGCATGGGACGCGTCTGCGGGAGCTTCCGGCTATGACATATTTGCCGACCGCGCATGGCTTGGCTATACGACGGACACGTCTTTCCGCCTGACCGGCCTGGCTTCCAGAACGGGCTACGACGTTCAAGTGGTCGCCGTCGCCAAAGACGACGGTCGCGCTACAGCCGTATCCCCGGGCAGCTTCTTGCGCCTTACGACGGCATCGCCGTCTTCCGGAGGTGGCGGAGGGGGAGGCGGTGGAGCGCCCGAGCCGGACACGAGCGGCATCGGCGATCCTGCGGCGAACAGGCTGAAGCCGACGACAAAGCTGGAAGGCGGCAAAGCGACGGTCAGCTTAAACACGGAAGACGCGGTGAAGTCGATCAAAGAAGCGAAATCGGCGAAGACGCAAATCATCGTCGTCACCGACGCGGCCGCGGTAGAAACCGTCATCGCCAAAGAGATCCTGCAAGCAATCGCAGACAGAGGAGCTTCGGGCATTCTGTCCCTGATCGTGAACGGAGTGGAATTCAGCCTTCCGATTCAGGCGCTGAAGCTCGGCGAAGGTGTCGCCAGCGTGCGCATCACCATTCAACCGCCTGATCAAGCAGCGGCGGACGCCTTCCGCGCAGCCGCCAAGAGCAATGGCGCCCAAGTGCTTGCCGGCCCGCTCGACTTCAAGGTCGAAGCGCTCTCTTCCGGGAACGCGGCTTCCGCCCTGGACGACTTCGGCCCCGTCTATGTCAGCCGGTTCTTCGAGCTGAACGCGGAAGCCCAAGTCGATCCCGCGCTGGCAACCGGGGTTCTGTACGATCCCGACAAGCAGTCGTACCGCCATGTGCCCACTCTGTTCATAGTGCATGAAGACGGATCGGCGTCGGCGGAGCTGAAGCGCCCGGGCAACAGCATTTACGCGATCGTCCAGAGCGCTCCGAGCTTCCTCGACTGGAATGTCGCATGGGCCAGAGAAGACATCCGGCAAGCCGCCGCCAAAGGCATCGCCTTCGGAGACAACGCCCGCGTCTTCGGAGCGAAGCGGGACATTACCCGCGGCGAGCTGGTCGCGATCATCGTGAACGGGCTGGGAATCTCGCCCGGTTCCCACAGCTCGCCGTTCAAGGACGTCGATGCGAACACGCCGTTCGCGCCAGAGATTATCGCCGCTTGGAAGCTCGGCATTATTAATGGAAAATCGGCCGACCGCTTCGATCCCGAAGGGCTGATCACCCGACAAGAGCTGTCCGCCGTACTGGAGCAGGCGATGGCGTTCGCCGGCGCCGAGAACGCGGCTTCCGAGAGCGCGCTGGCTCCGTTCGCCGACCGTTCCTCCATTGCGCCGTACGCCCGATCTTCAATGGCGCTGATGGTCGAGCAGCGCATATTAAACGGCGTCTCGGCGACGAAGCTCGCTCCGCAAGGCACGGTGACCAAAGCCCAGGCTACCGTCTCGGTTATGAGAATGCTTCGGGCGCTTAAGCTGACCGATTAACCTCCTTCCTCCGCATCCGGCCTCTCTTCCATCCGGGTTCATCCCGGCGGAGGAGAGGTTTCTTCTAATTTTTCTAACATTGTGTGAAATACCGCCAACGCTATCTACATTTGCCTACATTTTCGCCGATATATGTCATATCAGCATTCGACGATCTACTAACAAGGAGACCAGGCCACTATGCTCAACAACGTTTCGATTCGCATCAAACTGCTCGTATTGCTCCTCATCCCCCTGATTTTGTTCGCCGTGACGGGGATTTATTTGCTGGAGCTGAATTCATCCAACATTAACAGGCTGAAAACCTCCCTGTTCACGACAAGCAATCAATCGATTACGCTCGTACTCAACTCCGATAGGGATATGTACCAGGCATTGGCGGCCTATCAGCGGTTAAGCTCTCCGTTCGTCTCCGCAGAAGACAAGGAGCAGGCGAAAGCCGACTTCTCCGAGAACGTTCAGCAAACGAACGACCGCATCGCCCAGGCGCTGCGGATCGTGACGGAGCACGGCATCGCCGATAGGACTCACCCGGACAGCGGCAAATCGATTAACGATACGATTACGGAGATGGACCTCCATTTTAACGAGTGGGTCAAGCTGGCTGAAGCCCAATTCCAAGCCGGCGACTACTCGATCGAAAAGGAAGCGAAGCTGCTGGCGGAATTCGACGAGGCCCGCGGCAACATCAACGATTTCGGAGAAATACTGGAGATTTACGCCGAACAGGAAGTGGATGCGGTAACCGCCGAGAACGCCTCGACGACTACGTCCACCTACATTATTTTGATCGTGGAATGGATCTTGCTCATCACCCTGGGACTGCTCGTGATTCGCAAGCTAAGCCGTACCGTATCCCTCGTGCAAGCGAAAACGCAACAAGTCGCCGCCGGAGATCTAAACTTCACGCCTCAAGCCAAATACGACAAAGACGAGCTGGGGCAGATTCTATTCTCGGTCGACGGCATGATCGCCAAGATGCGCGAACTGATCGGGGCCATCGCCGACAACAGCCGCCAAGTCGCCGCCGCGTCGGAAGAATTGGCCCACAGCGCCAAGGAATCAGCGGACGCCGCCTCCCATGTGGCGGAAAATATTCAACAGGTGACGACGCTCGTCGAAACCCAGTCCTCGATCGCGCGCGAATCGACCGTCGCGATGGAAGAGATGGCGGTCGGCGTGCAGAAGATCGCCGAAAGCACGAACGTCATTTCCGACCATTCCCAACAGACAAACACGATGGCCGATGAAGGAACCGTGCTGCTGGCCAGGATGAAGGAACAAATGGAACGGATGGCCGGCACGATCGGCGATCTGAGTCGAAGCGTTGCCGTGCTGAGCGAGAAGTCGGACAAGATCGGCGAGATTACGGACAAGATTACGACGATCGCCAACCAGACCGGCATTCTGTCGCTCAACGCCTCGATCGAAGCGGCCCGGGCCGGCGAGCACGGCAAAGGCTTCGCCGTCGTCGCTCAGGAAATCCGTAAGCTGGCGGCCGTTTCCCTCGAATCGGCTCAGCATATCAACCAATTGATCGGGGATACCCGCGGCGAGATCGCGCTCGCCTCCGAATACATGAACGTTACGGTGACCAACAGCGACGAAGGCTCCGCTGCACTGGGCGAAGTGGCGCACGGATTCGAAGTGATCGCCGAATCGATCAAGCAGGTCGCCCGGCAGCTTCACGACACGTCCGCAATTACCGAGCAGATGTCGGCGAGCTCCGAGGAAGTGTCCGCCAGCATGGAGCAATCCTCCTCTTCCGCCCGGGAAATCTCGGACAAGGCGCAGAGCGTCGCGGCGGCGACGGAGGAACAGCTCGCGCTCGTCGAGAATATCGCCTACGCGTCCGAGCGGCTGCAATCCATCGTGGACGAATTGAACAAATCGGTACGCTACTTCAAGCTGTAGCCGGGAATCGCCGGGCGCTATTCGATCAGCCTTGCGAATAATCTTTGACACAATTCGATTCCTGGCATAGAATTCCTATATAACCCGAACGCAAACATAAGTTCGGCTGTAACGAATGAAGGAGCGACATCTTTGAAACGACGGCTTATTCCTTTCCTTCTTGTCCTCGTCCTGGTTGCGACCGGGTGCGCACTGGCGCAGAAGCCCCTTGCCGACGCGCCGCGGCAGACGGAGCACGACGATTACGACTACGAGCTGATCTTTCCAAGCGACGACTATCCCGAAACGGCGCTGCACATTCTCGGGGCGATCGAGCAAGGGTATTCCGACGTATGCACGATCGACCGCGGCGGGGCGGAAGAGAACCGCAAGCAATCGCTGGCCGGAATAGAGACGCGCTCGGGCTACGACCGCGACGAATGGCCGATGGCGATGTGCGAGGAAGGCGGAGCGGGCGCAAGCGTCGCCTACATCGATGCCAGCGACAACCGGGGAGCCGGCAGCTGGGTCGGGCATCAGCTGTCGGCCTATGAAGACGGCACGAAAATTTTGTTTATCGTAGAGAAACCCAAAGTTCTGTTTCCGAACCAGCCGGCAACCGCGGCTCCGGCCGGCAACAACGAGGTTCGCTATCCCAATTGCGCCGCCGTGCGCGAGGCGGGCAAAGCGCCTCTGCGCAAGGGAGATCCCGGCTACTCCGCTAAATTGGACCGGGACGGCGACGGCGTCGCTTGCGAATAGAACGACCAAAGGTGCACCTCACCTCCTTCGTCGGGCAAATTGCCCGCAGGAGACGGGTGCACCTTTATTTGCGATTCAGGACAGAATGTATAAAATCCGCTATTCTTATCTGAATCGTCTCCGACAAAACACCTTCATCGTCCAGGGGACGCTGAAGGCGTTTTTGCTTGATTCGCTATTTCTTCAGCGCCTCCAGCAGATTGACCATCAGCTGGGCGCTCTCCGCGCGCGTCGTCGGCTTGGCCGGATTAAACTTGTTGTTCCCGCTGCCGCGAAGCAAGCCTGCCCGTACGGCCGCGTCGACCGACTCCGCGGCCCAGGCGCTGATCTCTCCGCCGTCGCCGAACTGCGGCCTGGGCGCGCTTGCCGCTCCGGAGCCGCCGCCGGCTGCGCGATACGCGTTCACGAGCATGACGGCCATCTCTTCCCTCGTAATGGCCGCGTTCGGATTGAACTTGCCGCTGCCCGAGCCGCGCACGATGCCCGCCTTGACGGCGGCCGCGACTTCATCGGCATACCAGTCGTCCGCCTTCACATCGGCGAAAGCCGCTCCTTCCCCCGCCGGCAGCCGCAGCAGCCGAACGAGCAGCGCGACCAATTCGCCGCGGGTGACGGCTCGATCCGGAGAGAATGTTCCGTCCGGCAGCCCCGTAATGACGTGAAGTGCCGCCATGTCCTTAATCGCTTCGCCAGCCCAGTGGTTCGCCCGAATATCCGGGAACTGCTTGTTGTACGCGATCGCGCCGAACCTGCCCGATCGGTCGATCTCGGCGACGATGCGCCCGTCGTCCGTCAAGCGTCCTCCCGCGTAGACCGGAGCGCCGTTATCGACGAGACGGTACACGCCGACTCGCACCGGCTTGGCGCCTTTCGGCAGCTCCAGCGTCAAGGTGAGCGGCTCGGCGAACCGTTCCAGCTCGGTTATGCCGCCGTCTTTCGCCGCCGCGAAGATGCGAACTTCCACGATCCGATTCCCGGACAGCGCCGCTCCCGCCAACCGCTGCGAGCTTTGCAGCAGCTTGGTCGCGTCTCCATCGGCAAGAGGACGCCCTTCGATGGCGATCGTCAGATCCTTGCCCGCCGCGTTCGCAGCGAGCTTCGCCGCCTCTCTCAGCAACGAAGCCGGCACGGATACCGTCGCTCCGTCGAACTCGATGCTCAGCAAGCCTTGCTCGCCCAGCCGGTCGCCCGCGTCTCCCGGCAATTGCACCTGTGTCTTGCCCTCTCCCGCCGCCAGGCTCAGCTTTCCTCCGACCGCCTTTTCCAGTTCATCGCCGGTCACGACTCGGGCATCCTTCGATACGACAGACGGAGTCGCAGGCGTTCCGCCGCTCGGACTTCCCCCCGAGCCTCCCGAAGCGTCCGCCGCCTGGACGTTCATCGTATAGGACGCGCTGAGCCCCTCGTATTCGGCGGTAATGACGGCGGTTCCCGCAGCCAACGCCTTGATCAGACCGGTACTGCCGACGGTGGCGATCCGCTCGTTCGAACTGGTGAAAACAACTCCGGAAGCGATCTCTTCCCGGTCTCCCATGCTCGTCAAAGCAAACACTCGAACTTGCTGCGTCCCCGGTACTTTCATACCCGTTAACGGCCCCAGCTCGATCGCTTCGATTCGAACGGAAGGCTCTGATATCGAAGCGCTTAATCCGCTCTCGCGATGCAGGCGGTTAACCGCGGATACCGCATACGTGTACTCCTGCCATTCCATCGCGGTGTTGTCCGTATAGAGCTGAAGCTCGCCTTCGCTCCGTCTGACCGTCGCCAGCAAATGCGACGAATCGCTCGGATCGGGCTTTCCCGCTCCTTGAATCCGGTATATCGCATAGTAGGCCGGCGTCTCGTCTCCGCCATCCTTCCAACCGAGCTGGCTGCCGCCGTCGACCAGCTTCAGTCCCGCGATCTCAGGAGCTTCCGGCAGCTCGACGCCCGTCATCCACGGCATATCCGGAATCAAAGCCGGACGGGAGTACATTGAGGCGACCGTATCCCTGACTCCGAGAGGGTTGGCCAGCAAATGCGACGAACTGAACATGATGCTGCCGGACACGTCCGCCCCCCGGTCGCGGTTGAACCTGAGCTGCGCGGGAAGCTGATCCGGATTCGTCCAGTTCGCGTCGACACCGACCCGGTAAGGCGCCTGACCGATGTACAGGTGGACGGCGTGCTTGCCGGAATTGTCGTTCTGCCCGTTGATCTCCTTCGTCCACCAATCGATCAGCTTCTCGTAGGCGGCCGCGGAATATCCGAAGTGCCAGTAGATTTGCGGAGCGATATAGTCGATCCAGCCTTGCTTGATCCACGTTCTCGTATCCGCGTACAGACCGTCGTAGTTTTGCTGGCCGGTCGTATCCGATCCGGTCGGATCGGTACCCTTGTTCCGCCAGATTCCGAACGGACTGATGCCGAATTTGACGTACGGCTTTAAGCCTTTGATCCCTGCATGCAGGTCTCTGACGATGTTGTTGACGTTGTTGCGACGCCAGTCCGCCAAATTCATCGCGCCGCCGCCGTCCCGGTAAGCATTGTACTCTCTGGCGTCGTTAAACTCCTCGGTGCCGGGATAAGGATAGAAATAATCGTCCATATGAATGCCGTCTACATCGTACTTTTCCACGATTTCCTTCACGCCGGCGATAATATGGTCCTTTGCCTCAGGTATGCCGGGATTGAAATACAGCTTGCCGCCGTTGGAGACGACCCAGTCGGGGTGAAGCCTGGCCGGATGCTCAGGCGCGAGCCTGGACGGATCGGCGTGCATGCTGATCCGGTACGGGTTGATCCAGGCATGGAATTCGATGTTCCGCTTATGCGCTTCCTCGATCATGAAGCCCAGCGGATCGTAGCCGTCGCTTGGCGGCTTCCCCTGCTCTCCCGTCAACCAATGCGACCATGGAAAATATTCCGACGGATAGAAAGAATCGCTCGTCGGGCGAATTTGTGTAAATACCGCATTGATACCCGTCTCCTTCAACTGGTCCAGCAATCGGATATAATCCGCCCTCTGCTTCTCGGGATCGAAGTCGGTCGCGTTCGGCCAGTCGATATTTTCGACCGTGGAAATCCAGGCTCCGCGCAGCTCCTCTTTCGGATAGGACACCGGGTTCGTCACGACGATCATCTGCCTGGCCAGCTGGCCCTCGTACGTCGCCGTAATCGACGTCGTTCCCGGCGCGGCTCCGACAATTACGCCGGTGACCGGATCGATCGACGCGATGGCCGGATTGTCGCTGGTGAACGTCGCCCCGGACGGTATTTCCTTGTAGCCTTCGACTTTGTAATCGCCGAACACTTTCGCCGTCACCGGCTCCCCTCCGACGATTGCGGAGAACACGCCGCGAATTTCAATCGTCTTCAGCTCGCCGGCTTTCGCCTCCAGCGTATAGCTTCGGGATACGCCTCTATACGTCGCCGTAATCTCGATATGGCCGACCGCCGCGGCCTGAATCGTTCGCCCGCTCACATGAGCGACGGGATTGCCAAGCTCCGCGGTAAATATCGTTTGGTCAGAGATGTCCACCGGCTCAGCGCCGTTAAACACGGCGTACGCCTTCAACAATCCGGTTTCCGTCAACACCATCGATGTCGGCCCTTCGATCTGCACCTCGTCCGGAACCGCCTCGTTGTCGGATACGACCAAGCGATACACGGCCGGATATCTCTCGTTGTACACAGCTGTCAACTCCGTTTCTCCTGCATGATGCGCCGTGATGATTCCGTTCCCGTCAACGGTGGCGACGTTCTCGTCGCTGCTCGAATACGTCAGGCCGCCGATTGCCGACTGAGGCTCCGCGTCATTCTTGCGCGTCGCCAGCACTCTCCCGGCTCGCGTCTCTCCGACCGTCATCGGCGCCACGTTCGCCCACTCCAACGCGAACAGATCGGTATTTTCGTACAGTACGCTTAATTCGTCGACATAGATTTTCCCCGAGCTCTTCGTGCCCGTCTCCACCACGTAAATAAAGTTAAGCTTCATCGGAGATGCGACAGTCGGCGGAATATCCGCGGTCACGTACTTCCAGCCGTTGATGACCGAAGCGGCGGCGTTGAAGTCTATCGTTACCCCGGCTTGCCCCGCTCCCTGCACTTGACCGCGAATCCAGTGCGCCTTGTCTTCCCCGTAAATCCAGAAGCCGATCTTCGCAGGCGCGCCGGGAATATCCCGGCCGTCCGCTCCCAGCGTATTTCTGAACCGTATGTACGCCGCCGAAGTTCCGGACATCCCGAGAAAATCGTATTCCAGCTTCGCCGACTTCGAGCCGTACTTGACCGGCTCGGGACGCGAGGCTTGCGTCAGCACGTTGGCATTGGCCTGAGCGCCCGTGGCCCGCAAATCGGTTATGTCCTCGAAGTCCTCGAAGACGAGCTTCCAGCCTGCGCCGGGAGCAGCCAGCGGTTCAGCTAGCGGTATAAGCGGTGTTAACTCGTCGAACGGATCGCTTTCGTCAGGCGGTTGGTCCGGCTCCAGCTCTGTCCGGCCTTCCGAATCGTTCCCCTGCGACTCCTCGTCCGAATCCGGAAGGGGATGCTCCCCCTCCTCTCCGTCCTCACCTGGCGGGGTTTCCCCATTCGGGTGATCGACCTCCACAGACCCCGCCTCGGAATCCAATTGTTGTTCAGCTCCGTACGCAGGCTGCGCCGCAACAACGGTGAATACGCTTGCAATCAGGCTTATGACCAGCAATATACTTAGAGACTTGTTAAGCGAGAACAAAGAACGTGTCATACGTGCACTTCCTTCCCCTTGGATTGAAATTGCACCATGCAGCGGCTTTCTTTTACGCTCCGGCGTGTCCCTCCCCCGATCCATTTTAAAAATAAAGTTTCAGGAAATAATGTATTTTTAGAAACTTTATTATTTTCAACACTCAGTATAGAAGTTTTTGCGGAAAAGTAAATACCTAATTTATCGCGCGACATCGCGGTCAAACGCCGTCGATTCCTGTAAATGCGCGGTGTCGATTGCACGGGTTGACATCGCTTGCGAACAGATCTCCCAGCTCAACTTCCCGGCGTTCAGCTTTCCGCCGAAGAAAGTTTCCCGGGTCGGCCGGGAATTGCCCGCTTTTCCCGCGACCGCACGAAATCCCTATGATACACTAGCATCAAATGGACTTTTGCGAGGAACTCGGACATGGGAATTCATCCTTCTCGGGCAAGCAAGCTCTATCGTAATGCGGGGCTGCATGCGCTCTGGTGGGCGCTGCTTGCGGCCTCCTTCGTCGTCTCCGTCTCCAGCCACGGACTGGGAGTCGGCATCTACACCACCTCCTGCGGGGACGCGCCCTGCACGTATCTTCAGTTAAAGTCCGCCCAACTCCAACAGTTGGAGGAAGTCGGAATCAGCCCAGATCTGTACGGCAGCCTGATCTTTATTTTGCTGGCGCTTCAAAACTTGAGCTTCTGGGTCGTCGGGCTGCTGCTGTACCGGTACGGCCGGAAGGATCTATATTGCGTAACGGCCTCCATCGCGCTCATCGTGACCGGCACGATCTTCAGCGCGAACGACGAGCTGTTCGGGAGCTATCCGTTTCTCGTCAAGGCGTTCGAGGGGCTCAATATTCTGGGAGCCTCCTACCTCTTCTTCCTGCTGCTGTTTCCCGAAGGACGATTCAGGCCGCGTTGGACGGCCGTTCTCGCCTGGCTCTGGGTCGCCCATCTGCTCCTCAATCTCGTCCCGCCTTATTTGTTCGGCGTGCAGCTGCTGCCGATTCCTTCCGCATGGACCTACGGGTTCATCGCCGTCGCGCACGTTCTGACCTTCGTCGTGCTCGTCTATCGCTATTCCCGGGAGACCTCGGCCGGAACGCAGCGTCAGCTGCGCTGGCTGTTGACGAGCCTGTGCGTCTACGTGGCTGCCGGCATCCTCGGCAACGTCGCTTCGCTGTTCGGAGAAGACGGGCACGGGTTCGCCAGAATGCTCGTGCAGATCGCGGTCTATTCCAGCCTGATGTTCGTCCCCTTCTCCATTGGCGTAATCGTGCTGGAACGCCGTTCGAAGCATCTCCCGAACGCCTTCAACCGGACGATGGTCTATATCGTGCTGAGCGTGATTATCGTGAGCGCCTATGCCCTATTGGTCGGCACGATCGGCTACATGATCCAGGGCAAGGCGCATGCCGTCGTCACGATGCTGGCGACCGGACTGCTCGCGGTCATGTTCCAGCCCCTCAGAGCGGAAGTTCAGAGAGCGGTCAATCAACTGGTTTACGGCAAACGCGACGATCCTTACCGCATCCTCTCCAAGCTGACGGAGCAATTGGAATCTTCGTTGACGCACGCCTCGCTGCTCTCCTCCGTCGCGGAGAAAGTAGCCAGCGCGCTGCAAATTCCTTATGTCGCCATCGAAACATATTCGCAGAGCGGTATCGAACAATTGGCGGTGTACGGCGCCCCGGCCCAACATTCCGTCTCGATCGAGTTGGAAGTCAAGGGTATGTCCGTCGGACGGCTCATCCTCGGCGTTCATCGGCTGGAAGAGGCCTTGCCTCCCGGAACGCACCATATGATTGAAGATCTCGCCCGTCAGGTGAGCATCGCCGTCCAAACGCACAGCCTCACCGAAGATCTGCGCCGTTCGCGCGAACGGCTCGTGAACGCGCGCGAAGAGGAGCGCAGGCGGCTTCGCCGGGACTTGCACGACGGACTCGGCTCCTCTCTGGCCAGCATGACGCTGCATATCAACGAAGCCGTCCGCCATCACCGGGACGATCCCGAGCGATCCAGGCACGCGCTCGATCTCGTGCAGAAGCAGATGCGCGAATCGATCGACGACATCAGGCGGCTCGTCTATTCCCTTAGGCCGCCCGCATTGGACGAATTCGGACTCGCCTTCGCTTTGCAGGAGCTGTCCATGCAGGTTCAAAGCTCCTCGCTGCAGATTTCCCTGGAGGGAGCCGACCGGAAGCTCGCGCTATCGGCGGCTTCGGAAGTGGCCGTATATCGGATCGTGCAGGAGGCGCTCACGAATGTCACGCGTCATGCCCATGCGAGCAAATGCCATATCCGGCTGAACGAGGAGAACGATAGGCTCCATATCCGGATCTCGGACAACGGAAGAGGCCTGCCCGCGCATGTCAAGCCCGGCATAGGCATGCGCTCCATCCGGGAGCGCGCGGAAGAGCTCGGCGGAGTGTTCGAGCTTGAATCCGTGCCGGGAAAAGGAATGAAAATCCATGTCATCTTGCCCAACGAGGAAAGGAGAACGGACAATGAACGGAATGGAGACGGAACGGCTGCGCCTCTTGCTGGCGGATGATCATCCGATGTTTCTGGAAGGATTGGCTGCGAATCTGCAAAACGAAGAAGGGATCGAGGTAGCGGGACAAGCCGCCGACGGAAACGAGGCCGTGCGTCTGGCCGAGCTGCTGCAGCCCGACGTGATTTTAATGGATGTGAACATGCCGGGCCAGAACGGAATCGAGGCGACCCGCGAAATCATTCGAACGTCCCCGCATATCGGAATCCTGATCTTGACGATGTTCGACGACGATGCGTCCGTCTTCTCCGCCATGCGATCCGGAGCTCGCGGTTACTTGCTCAAAGGCGCGCAGAAAGAGGAGATTCTCAGGGCGATCCATGCGGTCGGCGGAGGCGAAGCGATCTTCAGCGCGACGATCGCGCGCAAAATGATGTTCTACTTCGACGCGATCGTAAACAAAGCCGAGAATGTCCAGTTCCCCCAGCTTACCGCGAGGGAACGCGAAGTGCTGCAGTGGATCGCCCGGGACATGAGCAACGTGAACATTGCCCGGAGATTGGGATTGTCGCTCAAAACCGTGCGCAACCACGTATCCAATATTTTGAGCAAGCTGCAAGCCGCCGACAGGACGCAGGCGGTCCTGATGGCCAGGGAGGCGGGAATGGGCCGCGACTCCTAAACGGAAGGCCGGTTTAACCGGCCTGCGGCAAATCGATGGACAGCTCGCAGCCGGCCGGATTGCCGTCGGCGTCGGCAGAGGAACGAATGCTTACTCTTCCGCCCAGCAGCTTCACCCGTTCGATCATTGACGACAGTCCGAAGCCGGGAACCGCGGAGCCGTAGGGCTCCCCGTCATTAACCAGCCTGAACCGAAGCCTGCCTTCGGACGCTCGCAGCGAGAAGCGCGCCTGCGAGCATCTGCCGTGACGGATGCCGTTCGTCAATCCTTCCTGCAGCGCGCTGTACAGCGCCTGCTCCGTCAGCCTGCCCCAATCCGGCGTCGCCGGAAGCGAAATATCAGCCTCGATGGCGATCTCCATCGTCTCTTCCGTACATTGAATCAGTTCGCGCAGCGCCGCCTCCAGCGGCATCGCCCGCACTCCTTCCGACCTAATCGCCTTAACCGCGCTGCGAATATCGTTTAATCCCTTCCGCGCGAGTCCGCTCAGCAATTCCAGCTTTTCGGGCGGAACACAGCCGTACTGTTCCGCCATTCTCTTCGCCCCTTCGAGCTGAATAATCGCGGCGGTCAGCGTATGCCCGACAACGTCATGGATTTCGTGCGCGATGCGGCTGCGCTCCTCCTGCACGGACATCTCGACAAGGCTTGCCGTGTTGCGGCGCACCTGCTCCAATTCCCTGCACTTATTTTGCAGTTCCTTCGCGCTGCGTTCCGCCTCCAGGCGGATCTGGCGAATATAAGCCCAAACGGCGCCAAGCCCGCCCAGGACGACGAGCAGCACAGCTGGCAGCAGGAAGGTTTGGGCGAGCGGATACGCCATGCAGGCAACCGCAAGACAGGCCAGCAAGCGCCGGCGGTCAGGCGGCTGGAGATCGCTATTCTCGTAAAAGGCCATTTTCATCACCTCGACACCATCCATCATACCGGCGTTCCGTTCCCGGTCACAAGAGTCCCGTTCCCGGCAAGGTCGGGAAATTGCCGGGAGCCGAGCGGGAATGGATCGTGCGCAAAAAGGACTGTCCCTAGGTCCGAAGGCGCGGATTGCGCTCTCTGACCGCTGACGGGACAGCCCCGATCGCCGGGTATTCGTTTCGTTTAGTGCTGGATGAGCCGGAACCCGCCGATCAGCGGAAGCGGCTTGCATCTTCCTCCGACCGCGTTCAAGATTCCGACGATCGCGAGAATGAACAAGCCCAGATTCGCGAGCGGGCCGATGATCAGCCAGCCAATGATCGGGATGATCGAGCTGACGATATTGACGGCGACCAGCGCCAGAAACAGCGTCAATCCCTGGTTGGCATGATACATGGCGAATTTCGATTGCTTGGCTGCGAGCAGCGGGACAAAAAAGAGGATGTAGGCCAATACGGCCATCGCCTTGTTGTCCGCGATATCCTTCGGTTCGGCTTGCTGTATATTCGTAGGTTCCCCGTTCATCGTCATGTTCCCTTCTTAATCGAATGATAGATTGCGATTATTGCTCGGCATCGGGCCTGTTCGAATAGACGAGAGCCCCGGTTACCGTCTTGTTATCCTCCAGATCGAGCTGCAGCATATACACGAACCTCTCCATGCCTTTCTGGAACGAATGGTTAATCGTCTTATCGGCCTCCAGCTTATGAACCTCCGAATAGCCCGCTTGTTGAGCGTAGTCGGAATACAATTTGACTATGTCCTCGAAGGGCATCTCCGTTTCGATCGTCAGCGTGACGGAATCGCTGCCGCTGATCGACGACGTGACTTGAATTTCATCCGGAATCGGGATATCGGACGGGAACAACTCCGGGATGTCCGCTTTGCCGGACAGCTTAATCTCCTCGCCGTCTTCCTTGGTGATTGTCGTCGTTCCCTGTTCCGCCTCTGTTATCGCCTTTTCAACCTTCGAGCAGCCTGTCGCCACAATCATGGCGATCAGCATGACGGCGAACAAAGCCTTGCTCCATTTTTGTCTGTTTTTCATTTTGCGCTCTCCCTCGTTTGTATTGGTCCATTACCAGGTCCATTCCTCGTTCTGATCTATGCGATTCCCATTGACATCGTAGACAGCGTCCCAGTCCCATTCATTCGGATCTTCGGCCGGCGGCTTGACGACATCGAGCTTCAGCTCAAGCTCCATTTTGTGGATTTTATTCGTGACTTTTTGAAAGCCCGCAACAACCGATTGATGAAAAGGATCATCCTGACCCGGGTTTACAACCCTGATCAGCATTTGCTGAGGTTCGGCGCCGGGAGGCGCATAGACCGCGCTTACTTTGTACTTGCCGATCGGCACGTTATGGACGCCGTAGCCGTTGTTCGACCGACTGCCCTTGCTGACGATTTTCTTGCCGGAAGTTCCGTCCAGCATTTTGTCCACCGGTTCGAGCGTCAGGGTGACATCGTCCCGGTTGGGCGGCTCAAGAACCGGATTCAGCGGGTGGATGAGATCCATCATGTAGAACAGCACCTCTCCGCTTCCGCCCGTTCCGGTCGCGCTGTCGAGCTTGACGGTAAAGTTGCGGACGGCGCCCTCGTTGCCGGCGAATGGGCTGTCGTCGTCGGGAATCAAATCAACGCTGTGCTTCACGCCCTCGTACATGACCGAAAATTCCGCATACGCCATATACGTTGCCGCCATTTTCGTCAGCTCGATCCGATACCGCCCGTTCGCGTCCGTCTTCGTCTGCGAATTGCTGTTGTACAGCAGTTGGTTGTCAATCGTGATCAAAGCGCCTTGGATCGGTTCGCCCTGCGGGTTGACGACTCTGCCTTTCACGACGTACGGCTCCGGTCGTTCGGCGCCTCCGCCTTGCGGCTGTCCGGCAGGAGCGCCCTTGCCGATCTGAATGATCGTCGTTCCGGACACCTTCGAAGGCGTCACCGTATACCCGCTGTTCTCCGACACGAATCGCAGCGGAATCATCGTGCTGCTGCGGATTGTCTGCGCCGGGACGGACAGTTTGACGGCTTTGCCGTTGACTGTGGCCGTCTGACTGCCCAGCGTCAGCTCAATCTCCACCCCTGGCTTCTTCCCCGTCGCTTTCCGATCGGCGCCGTTCCATTCGACTTTGTACCCCAGCGCTTCGAAGGTCGCACGGAAAGGCACAAGCGTCGTACCGTCGCGAATAACCGGCTGCTGGCCTTCGTATTCGAGCAGCTTGCCTTCGATATAGACCTTCACCTTGTCATCCTTCGCCATAGCGAACGAAGCGGTGCCCGCCAGGATCAGCATCAAGCTTGACAGCCACAGCAGCGTCTTGGTCGATAATTTTCTCACCCTCTCACACCCTCTCCTTTTCCGCAAGGTCACTCCGAATTCCGCGCTGGCTTCTATCGCAGCGATGTGGAACATCTTTTCAACTTTTGGCTCGATTGCACGAAATTCGTTAAAATCGTAAACCTTTTGAAAGTCATGCGCCAGTTACACGATGTCATTTTCGTTGTCATAGGGAGTCATATCGTACAAAGCCGTCCCTGGATCGCCTCCCCCCTTCCGTGCCATTCATACAAAGGTGACAAAAACAATGACAACATGTAACTAGGGGGGACCTCGGCATTCTTTTACAATGAGCATAATCAACCTTTATCTCTGGGAGGAATGGATATGAGCTTCATGGACAAAGTGAAATCGGGGTTCTCCGAGGCGGGCAGCAAAGCGAAAATCGTCGTGGAGGTCAACAAGCTCAAGCTTCAGAACAGCAACAAGCAGAAGGAGATCGAGAAGCTGTACCAGAACATCGGCCGCCTGTTTTTCCTGAACGCGGTCGGTCGGATGCCGGAAGTCGCGGAGTCGGACTATCAATCGAACGTAGCGGACATCGTGCGGCTGGAACAAGAAATCGAGGATAACCACAAACAGATCAAAACGCTTGCGAACGAAAAAGACTGCGTCTGCGGCAAAGCATCCCCTCTGGACGCCCGGTTCTGTCCGTCCTGCGGGCATACTTTTGCGGCGACGGATTAAGCGGGAACGGAGGAACGACAGTCCATGAAAAGCTTGCTTGCGAATAAGAACGCCAAGATCGCCCTTCTTCTTCTCGTCGGCGCGCTCTTGGCGTTCGGCGCTATTGCCCTGTTTGTTAGAGACAATGGGGGCTCCGGCGGCACGGCCGTCGAGTCCGTCGCTTCGGGAAAGCCCGGAAGCGCCGATGCCGTCAAAGATTTGCCCCGCAGAAAGACGTATCCGATCGGCAAGTGGGACATTGCGATCCCCTATTTGAATCCGTTCGGATCCCAGGGCAACTATCAATCCGTCGATTACACCCCCAATCAGACCCAGGAATTCAAATACGTCGATGAAGAAAATATGGAAACGTCCCGAATCACCGGCGGAGATCTATGGCAGTTGCAGGTGCAGTGGAAGGATGCGCAAGCCGACCCCTGGGAGGATCTGAGGCTGTACGTTACCGAGCTCGGAGGCAAGTTCTATATGGGCGCTTCCGAGGACAGCTGGGTGCTTCGCGCGGACGATCCGGAAGGAACCGTCTGGTGGGGAATCGCTTCGAAGAATGGCGAGGGGTATCTGCTTAAGGTTTATAAAGAGTTTCGTCTGAAGCATGGGGAGTCCGTCATCTTCCAGACGTCCGCTTACCCGAATCAGGAAATCTACTTTATGACGTCCAACGAACAGCATAAATACCAGAGTCTTAAAGTCGATCTGGCGGAAGGCCAAGTCCGGCTGGCGGGCAAAGGCTTCTATTCGCAAGGCCAATACCGCAGAGATTTGGCTTACAATCAGGAGCTGTACGCCTACAAAACAAACCATTATACGCTGGACGATATTCCGCAAGATACGTCCTCCCCCTTGCTGTGGAAGCTGACCTGGAGTCCGGACTCCGATCCGAAGGAAATCGTCTTCACGCTTGACGAAGGCGAGGACATCCGTCCGGTCAAGGACGGGGAACGGCTTGGCGCGCTTAAGGTGCGCGGGGACGCGCTGGGTCAGATCACGGTCGAAGCGCCTCCGGGAGTTACGCTGACCCATCCGGAGCTTCATCTGAAAGGCGACAAAACGCCGGAAGGAGACACGCTGTTCTGGCTTCCCTCCGGTTTCTGGAACGTCGTGGTTGAGCCGGAAAACAAAATCCCTCTCAATACAAGGCTTGTTCCCGTCAGCGCGGGAGAGATGACGGAAGTGGAGATCAAGCCGCTGCTGCAGAGCGCCTACCGGAACGACGGAATAGGCGATGCCAGCGGCGAAGAGAGCAAGCTGAAAATCGAGGAAGCCGTCGAGCTGGGCGATCAGGCACGCTTGACCTTCATGCTGCTCGATTCTCAAAATCCCAAATTTACGCCCGATATGAAGGATATCGATATTGTAGAGGGAGGCAGATCGGGCAAGCCGGTCAAGCTCGAGCGGATCGCGACGCCGCCAAGCGTCGTGCTGGCGCTGGACTCCTCCGGCTCCATGTCGAAGTCGATGGGGCAAGTGCTGGAATCCGCCCGCGCTTTTATTCAAAGACTCCCCGACAACGTCCATATCCAGGTGATCGACTTCGACTCCGAGATCCGGGTGCTGGAGGGCAGCAGCAAGAAGGAAGTGCTGGCGAATCTCGATCAAATCAAGGCGAAAGGAAATACGAAGCTGTACGATTCGGTCATCGAGGGACTGAGCCTGCTGGGCGAGAAGCAGCGGCCGACGCTGGTCGTGTTCACCGACGGCGTGGACAGCAACGCCGAGAAAGCGGGCACGGGCAGCAAGGCGAGCAAAAGCGAAGTCGAGCAAGCCGTGAAGAGCTCCGGCATTCCGATCTACTCGATCGGCTTCGGTCCGGATCACGACAACTCGACGCTGCTGGAGCTGGCCGCAATGTCGGCAGGCACGTATTATTCCGCGCAGGACGCAGCCGCATTAAACCATGTGTTCGCCGCCATTAACGACAGATTGGGCAACCGGTTCGAGCTCACCTACGAGCGGCCGAAGGAGCAGTCTCCATCCGACGTTCCGGTCATCGCCATGACGCTGGACGTGAGCGGCTCGATGGACGTCGATCCCGCTTCGGGCAACGGCGATTACCGCATCGACAAGGTCAAGCATCTGTTCCATGACTTCATCGGCCAGCTTCCGGACAATAGCCTGATGCAATTGCTCAGCTTCTCGACGGAGCTGAAGTTCGATCAGGTGTTCACCTCTCGCAAATCCGAGCTGCTGCAGGCGCTGGGCAATCTGAAGGCGGTCGGAGGAACCGACATTTTGAATTCCGTCTACGTGACGTACTATTCGTTAAAGCAAATCCCTTCCGAAAAGCGCGTCGTCGTCTATGTAACCGATGCGGCGCTTGATGTCGAAGAGGACAAAAAAGCCTTTTTCGGAGAAATGCTGAACGGGATCAAAGAAGAAGGCATCCAAGTGCTGTGGGTGGGTCTCGGAACGAGCGACAGCGAGGAAGCGTTCAAATGGGCGGCGGAAAAATCGGGAGGCAAGTACGTGATCTCGGAAGATCCGGCTGTATTGGCCAAGGCGTTCCAAGATGCGCTTGCCGAAGTTCAGAAGCGTCCTTCCAAGCAGATTCCGCTGACGCTCGCCGTCCGCAACGAATCCGCTGACGGCCTCGCCCGCATTTATTCAGACGATCAATTGGTCGATTTCCCCGTTCTGCTCGACGCAGGCGACAAGGTCGAATTTCAGACGATCGGCTTCGAGACGGGCAAGAAGGTCGCGCAATACGAGCAAGCGACGGCTGCGCTCGTCTACGGACGCGATCTGCCGAGCGAGGAGGTCAAAATCTACAAACGTCTTCCGCTGAACAGCCAGGGGAAAAACAAGGCAGTCGAATGGACGGCCCGAGAGCTTCTCTTCCTCAAAAAGCTGAAAGGCGTAGACGCGCCGACCAATCGCAGCTTTGCCGCTATCGAGATGGAGCTGACAAACGTTCATCCGGACGGAGCCGCCTATTTGATTCCGGATTTCGCCTCGCATTTCTTCATGAACGTCAACGGTGCGGGCACCTATCCGGCTTCCACGGCGACCTGGCTGACAGAGCAGCCGCTGGCGCCTCCCGGACAAGGAGACGTCACGGTCAGGAAGGGCGAGACGATTAGGGGAATGCTGGTGTTCCTCGTCCCCGACGAGAAGATAGAGCAGGCTTCCGTCCACTACTACGATATCGAACACGGCCATATGTCGCTCGCCTTGGCAGGTCCCCTGCCGAAGGAGGACCCCGACGTGCTGGCCGGCATGCCGACAAGCGCCGCGGGCAAGCTTTCGGATACGTTCGAGCTGATCCTGACGGCAGTCGGTGAAACGGATCATATCGAGAAGGTGGCGCTGACCCGCAAAACGAGCGTGTTCAAAATCGTGGAAGCTCAATTGAAATCTCTCGTTCAGGCCGATCTGAAGCTGAACCCGCAGGAGCGGTTTTATCTGAACGTCAAGACCGCCAAGGGCCCTTTCCTGATTCCCGTTCATACGGCCACCGCTCTGCTGCCTCACGGCTTGCTGCGGCCCGTCCTATTCGGTCCCGGGTCCTCCAACAAAGCCCGCCTGGCCTTCCAGACTCCGAATGCGCTGGGAACAATGCCGATGGAGCTGTGCGTCGATCTCTTCGGCGGCGCGACAGTGCTTCCGGTAAGCGGCGGTTCCGCGGCGGGCAATTCGAGTGCAAGCGGCTCGGCGGGGACATCGGACGAAGACGGCGCTGCGGCGATCCCGGGCAAGGGAGTAACGCTGACCGTCAACTCGCTGTCCCGCATTCGCGACATGGAGTCCGGCAGCGGCAACTTCGTTATCGCCGACGTGACGGTGGCCGACGAGTCCGACGGCTTCGGATCGTCCGGGTTCCGCGAGACGTTTAAGCTTGCGCCGGTTCACGCCCCGGCAGATCGCGAGGTTGCGGACCTGCAAGCGGACCCGATCACCGACGGGCTGCTGCTCGGCGTCGGCAAGGATTGGTCCGTATTCGACGGCGCCTCGCGGCGCGGGCTGCTCGTGTTCTCGATCCCTAACAATCAGGCGGATCTGAACTGGACGCTGCAATCCGACCTGTTCGTCGGTCTGAACCTTCCCGTCGGGACCGAAGTCTATTCGGAAGAAGATCTGCTCGTCAAACGGGTAGAGCCGCCTCTGGACGACAAGTTCGACGTTCAGCTCTCCGCTGCGCTGACGGATGCGATCAGCCGCCACCGTTCGCTTGAAGCCGCCAAAGCGTCGGCCAATGCCGTGCAGACAGTCGATTTCGATGCCGGTCAAGGCCGCAAAGAAGGTATTCCGGCTCCTCTGCCCATCGTTCACGGCATGCTGCAGTTGGAATCGGTCAAGACGCGGTCCGACTTCCAGACGCTGGTGGACGGACTCAGATGGCTGCCCTCCGCCGACCTGTATTCGATCTACCGCAACGCTCCGGAAGCCGTGCTGGCCCAAGGCTGGGGAACGGAAGGAGACTTGGCCAACCTGACCGGCGGCCTGCTCGCCAAGCTCGGTTACAGCCCGGCGCTTAGAGTGGTGCAGGTCACCGAGAAGGGAAGGAAAGCGCTTGAGGAACTCGGCTCGGTAGATGCGGTAAATCTGAAGCATTTGCCCGCATGGTCCTACTCCGACGAACAGGGAAAGACGAAAATCTTCGTCGTGCCGTTCATGAAGGACCTGTCGGAGCTGGACGGTCTGGCCTTCTTCCCCGGCGGTCAGGAAAGCAAGCGCATGACGTCCGCGCAAAGCACGATCAGCGTCTATTTCATGGCCGAAGCGAAAGAAGACCGGGGAGTGGGCGGCATCACCGGAGACATCGGAGGCGCGCTCGGCGGAGGAGGCAGCGACGAAGGGCCGCTCATCGAGGAAGTTCGCGTTCTGGATGCCGCGCTGGACCTTGAGCAGTTGAGCCGCGAGCCGATCGATATCCGCGCGGGCGGTTCCGGCGGCAAGTACACGGCCGTGCTGGAAAGCCAGACGCTGCAGATCGTCGGCAATCGTCTGATCGACACGAACGAACAGAAGATCGTCGGCGTGCGCATCGAGGTTCAACTGCCGAAGAAGAAGCTCGTACACGAAACGCAGCTCAAGGACGGGGAAGAGATCGCAGACATTTTCCATACGGTTGCCGTTAATCTCCCCGATCTGTCCGCCGAAGCGGCCGAAGCGCTGCAGCAGGCAGCGGGCCGAGTCCACAAGGCGACGGCGAAGCCGGATGACCACTCCGCGCTTGTGTGGTATACCCGGAGCATTCTGTATCGGATCATTGCCAATCAGACCGCCTACGAGAGAGAGCTTGCGGAAGTTCTGGACGTTACGGCAGGACGCGTCGACAAGGAACGGGTGATCTTCGTAACCGTCCGCAACGACCGGGCGAACTCGAAGCTCCGAACAAGCGTCGACCTGCAGCAGATCGCGAACCGGATTCATCGGGGGTCGGAGGAAGCCGTCCACGGCTTTCAGATCATGAGCGGCTTGTTCGCTTCCCGGCTCGAAGGCGCGGCGCTGCCGGGCGACAAGACGGATTTCATGGACGTCTGGCAGAACAGCCCGGAAAGCACGTCGCTGTTCCTGAGCCTCGGGAACAACCGGAAAGAGGATTTGATATATATGGAGGAGCATGGTTTCCCGGACGCGCTCCTTGAGCGGGCCAAAACCTCCACCGCGGCCATGCTGATCCCTAATCGACCGGCAAGCATTCAGGGCGAAAGCCGTTGGGCCTGGCTGGAGATCGACCCGGACACCTACGAGACGATCTCCGTCACCGATACGGGCGAACACGGCAGCTTCGCGGAGTACTTGATGGCGATGGAACCCGTTTCTCCGACGGGCGACGATTATATGGCTTTCATGGCCGGCGCGTTTATCGGCGTCAGCTCGTCGGTGTGGAACGTCAGCTCCTTCTCGTTAATGCTCGACGATTACGAACAAATCATCAAGGCCGCCAAAGCGTACACGTACGGCTTGGGCGAAGTTCTGAGCGGTTTTATGAGCAACAAGGATCTCCCCAAGCTCGAATACAGCATCGGCTCGCTTAAGCTGAAGATAACGGATTTCGATGAGGATAAGCTGGCCAAACAGTTCCACATTTTGAAATCGGGCAAAGCGGTAGAAGGAGCCGGCGACGTCGTAGGCTTCGGGCTCGGCTTCCAGATCGGCGCCGCTTACTACTTCGAACAAGCGGAGAAAGCCATCCAGAAGCCGACCGTCAAGAACGGACCTCCGAGCGGAGGCTCCGCCAAGTAAAACGAAAGGGATCATCCCGCAGGCAGCGATTGCGCCGCCTGTTGGGACGATCCCTTTTTTCATAGCTTGGATGGTCGGCCTCGCAGAACGCCAGCACATGGACGGATCGGGCAACCGCAGCAGTTAGCGGACGAAAGAAACGGCTGCCCATCCGTCATGATCGACGGGCGGACAGCCGTTTCTACAAAATTCGCTTATACAGGGCGGCTATCGATCGTAAAGGTAATCGTCGCCTCGGCCGTTAAGCCGTTAGCTGTTTTCGTTGTAGTCACAATCAGGACGTATTCGCCATCTTCCTCGATTAACGTTCCTTTATTGTACTCGACGGAAGCAGCTCCATCCTTGCTTAATGTCGCTATGCTTGTCGTACCCTCAGCATCCGTCCAAGTAGGCGCGACGCTGAAGTAGTAACTGCCGTTTGGCGCACCGGTCAATTCAATCGTCGGAGCCGCAGGACCTTCCCCTTCGATCGTGAAGCGGATCGACTTCGATTCCGAATTGCCGGAGTCCGTGCGCCAGGTTACGGTCAGGACGTATTCTCCGGGGTCGTTAATCGTTTCTCCCTTAGCGTACGGTACTGGAGAACCGCCATCCTTCGCCAGCGACACTTCGACTTCGCCAAAATATTGCGGCTCATACCACTCAGGCGCTGCGCTTGCGTATGCGCCCCCTTCCTCTACGCCGCTAATCTCGACAAGCATGAATTTATAATCGTACCGGCCGGTCACCCCGTCTTTATTCACAATTGCATAGAACTCGTACTCGCCTACCTCAGTAAGGACTATTGGGCTCGGAAAGTTATGGCGATTTGAATTCCTGTTTCTGTGCCACAGATTGGTACTTTCAATCTGAGTTCCCTCACTGGGCGTCCAGGCAATCTCTGCCGACCCGAACAAGATCGCGTTATCCGAAAAGCCCGTCAGATGAGGCGCAGGAGGCGGAGGAACGATCGTGAAGCGAATCGACTTCGTTTCCGAACTGCCGGCGTTGGTACGCCAGGTTACGGTCAGAACGTATTCTCCAAGCTCGTTAATCATTGTTCCCATTGAGTACGGTGTTGGAGAACCGCCATCTTTCGTCAGCTCCGCTTCAACTTCACCAAAATATTGCGGCACATACCACCTGGCCGATGCTCTTGAGTATGCTCCCCCTTCTTCTACACCGAGGAGCTCGGCAACGATGAATGGATAGGCGTACTGTACACTTTCTTGGCCGTCATTCACTTGAACAGTGAGCACATATTCCCCGGCCACAGTAATCGTCCATGGGTTGGAAGGATTGTGTCTGGTCGAATTATTGTTCTTGTGCAACAGACTGGTCCACTCGATCTGCGTCCCCCCGCCGGGCGCCCAGGCAATCTCAGCCGGGTTAAATACGACTGCATCATCTGAGAAGCCCGATAGGACAGGCCGGGCCGGACCGACATCCACTTTAAACGTCCGCGTGGCCGTTGAAGTCGCGCCGTTGGACAGCTTCGTGGTCGTCACGATGAGTTCGTAGTCTCCATCCTGATCAATGAGAGCGCCCATCGTGTACGGGACAGGCTCTGCGCCGTCCTTCCGCAGCACAGCTGTGCTGGTCGTGCCGGTTGGCTCCGTCCAAGTCAGCGTTGCGTTGTAATAAGCCGTTACCCCGGACAAGTCCCTGGAATTGCCCCCAATGGCTATTGTCGCTTCACCCGGAGGAACGGTATCGATCGTGAACGAGATTTGCTGTTGAACCTCGCGGCCGTTTGAATCCAGGCGGGTCGTCAATGTCAGCACATAGCTGCCGTCCTCCGCAATCACGGTCCCTCTTGTGTAGGCCATACTTTCGCCAGCGTCTTTGATAAGCGTTGCCGTGCTGGTCCATCCAGGTACATCCGTCCACGTCGGAGCTGCCGATGCATACGTACCGCCATGCTCGACACCTGTTATCTCAACAGATTCAACTATCGTAAAGTGGACCCTTTGCAGTATGCTTTCTTGATAAACCAACCAGTAAATATTTAATACATACTCTCCAGGCTCGGATAGCGCGTCTCCTTTGTTATACGCTAGAACTTGCTCGCCATCTTTCGTCAGCCACATTTCGTTACGGGTGGAGAATATGCTCTGCGAGAACCAGGTAGGCGTCACGCTGCTCATGTACACGCCTCCGTCTTCTACGTCACGGATTCCCGCAATGATGAACGGGTAGGTGTACTGTTTAACCTCACCGTCTCTGCTTACCTCCACACTAAACTCATATTCGCCGTCTTCAGCGACGGCCGTTGAGTTCGGAAGGTCATCGATCCGTTCATTCGTATTCACATTTGTCAGGCTGGCTGAAGCGATCTCCGTACTTTCTCGAGGAGTCCAGGATATCGTCACCGGTTCAAAATAGATCCCTTTATCCTCGATGCCGGAGAGAATCGGACGAGCAGCTCCGATGTTCACCTTAAACTGCTGCGATTTCGTTGCGGTCAGACCGGTGGACAAATCCGTCCATGTCACGGTCAACTCATACTCGCCGTCTTCTTCAATGGTTTTGCGGCCCACGTATGGAACAGGATCTGCATCGCCTACTTTTAGCGCAGCCGTGCTTGATGTGCCTGGCGGGTCTGTCCAGTGCGGAGTCGCGCTGTAATGATAGTACACCCCGCCAATTGATCTCGCAGTGCCAAGAATGCTGATGTCAGGCGTTGGAGGCGGAGAAACGATCGTAAAGTTAACCGATTGCGTTGCTGAATTTTCGTTCCTCGTATGCCAGGTTACCGTTAATTCATATTCACCGTTCTCGTCAATCGTTGTTCCCTTCGTATACAGTACAGCAGGATCTCCGTTCTTGCTCAACATCGCTTCGCTTTTGCCGACTGAGCCGAATCCGAGCGGTTCGACCCAATCAGGCGTCACGCCCTGGTAGGTTTCTCCGTCATTTAACCCGCGGATGCCTGCAATTACAAATTGGTAACTATAGGGGATCACTGCGCCATCTCTTTCCACATTCACCGACAAGGCATACGTCCCATCATCCGTAATCGTCGTCGGGCTTGAGAGGTTATCCGTAACTTCTCCTGTCGTCAGATTTCTGAGCGAGACCCCGGCAATCGTCGTCCCTGGGGGTGGCTCCCAGATTATCGTGACCGGTTCGAAATAGATCTGGTTATCCGCGACGCCCGTTACAATCGGCTGCGGCAGGTCGGTATCGATCGTAAAATGAATTTGCTGCTCAACGGTTTCGTTGCTCAGCACATTCCGCGTTGTCACAGTCAGAACGTAGTCGCCTTCCTCCGTGATCTCCGTTCCGCTATTGAACGGAGCGGTTGCGCCTCCGTCTTTGGCCAGTGTGGCGGTGCTGTTCATGCCGGACACATCCGTCCAGGTTACAATTGCGGATGAATACGTGCCGCCCTCTTCCACGCCCTCTATTGCCGCCGGAATCGCAGCGGAGGAATCGATCGAGAAACGAACCGTCGTCGCGGCCGTTAAGCCGTTTGCCTTCCTCGCCGTTACCGTAAGGACGTAGTCGCCCTCCTCCTCAAGCCGCGTTCCGCGTTCGTAAGGCTTGGCCCCATGCCCGTGTTGGCTGATCATAGCTTCGCTGACCGTGTTCGGCGCGTCGGTCCAATCCGGCAAAACGGAGAAATAGCGGCCGCCATTGGCGACGCCTTCGATCCTTGGAGCTGCCGGAGCAACGGAATCGATCGTAAATTGGATCGTCGTCGTCGCTCTCATTCCGTTTGAACTTTTTACCGCCGTAACGCTCAGGATATAGGTGCCGTCTTCGACGATCTCGGTATTTCTCGTATAGCTGACTTTATTGGAACCGTTCTTGGTCAAGGTTGCTGTACTGGTCGTGCCGGAAGCATCGCTCCAGTTCGGAGTCACCGCCCCCGCATAGATCCCTTGATCCTGAACACCCGTTACTACGGGAGCGGCCGGAGGCGTCGTATCCGGGTTTCCTCCACCGCCTCCTCCGCCGCCACCGCCGACGGGTCCCGGAGATGAAGGAGGAGCGCCGCCGCCTTCCAGTTTGCCCGGCACTCGCTCGAACTTCGAGTCCTTGGCCTGATCGTTGACGATCGCACGATCGATCGTGCCCTTTCCTTGTACATTCGCTTCTTCTTCAAGCGTCAGATCGACAATCTTCGTATCCTCTTGCAGCTTCATCGTATTCCCGGAAGCTCCGGACAACACGTTCAGCTTCTCAATCGTCCCCCCGAGCAGCTCCAGCTCAACATTCGAAGAAGCTATGTTTGCTTCCGCGAACTCGCCCTGCAGGCTCGCCTTCGATCCGGCAGGCATTTCCTTCGCCAGATTCACCGTTCTGAAGCCTTTGTCCTTGGCCGCGCCGGACTCCAGCTTGGCGCCGGAACGCAAGTCCACCCGCTTCACCATCGTGTTTCCTTTCGCTGCGATGCGAATATTGCCGTCTTTCTTGTCGACAATAAGGCTTTCCAACTGGGAGTTGTCCAAGTGAATCGAATTAGGGCCGCCGCCGTTTGCGGTAACCGTACCCTTAACCTTTACGTTATCCAAAGCGGCTTCTCCCTCGCCAATACCGGCAGAGAGCAGGAGATCGCCCTGGATGTCCATGTTGCGAAGAGTCACGCCGCTTGCCGCAACGACCGCATTGCCCGCAATCGTTTCCGTTCCGTCGGCCGGACCGTAAACGCCCGCGGCGGAGAAAGTCCGAGCCTTGTCGCTTCCCCGCTCCAGCTTCTTCAGCGCACCGTCCAGAATGGCGACCGCTTCCTCGCGCGTAATGACCTTTTTCGGTCTGAACGTTCCGTCCAGATACCCCTTGAGAATCCCGTTCACGACCAAAGCGCCGACCGCGCCCTTGCCGGCGTTCGAGATAGACGCCGCATCTTTGAAAACAGCCGTTTCTTCCGGGCTAAGCTTCAGGTCGAACGCTTTCGCCACCATAACCGATACTTCTTCGCGGGTAATTTGGCGATCGGGCTGCATCGTTCCGTCCGGATAGCCTTCGGCGTATCCGGCCTGCACCGCGATCGCGGCTTGTTTCGCTTTCCAGGTTCCCGGCTTTACGTCGCTGAACGATATCGCCGCTTCATCGACAAACCCGAGGGATTTGTTCGCCAGCGAGAAAAACTCGGCCCTCGTCACCTCAAGCTTGGGCTTTACCGTTCCATCCGGATAGCCGGTTAACCAGCCCTTGTTCATCCATTCCAGCAAAATCCGCTCCGACCAAGCTCCGCGAATGTCCGCAGGAGAAAAAGCCGCCGAGGCGGCTCTCTCCAGAAACGCGGAGCTCAGCAGGCAGACAGCCATCGCAAGAGCGATCAAGCGCAACAGGCCGCTCTTCTGCCTCTGCTTCAACTCCATTTATATTTTCCTCCTTAAATCAGTCGAGATCAGTTCGAAGGGTTCACGACAAGCAGCGTTGCCGAACGCTTCGACAGCTTCAACGACACGGAGCCGTTCTCGCTTGCCGCGAGGTCTCCGGTTTTGGCCAGGCGACGAATCGCATCGAAGGTATACGCCTCCGCAGTATCAAAGCCTTCGCCCAGTTCCAACTGAACATCCCGGCTTAACGTGTCCTTGTTGAACAGCAGCACGTAGGTCTTGCCGTCATTTCCTTCGATCGTATAAGCGCCGACCGCATCAAAGCGGGACGAATCGGTACTAACGCTGCTTCCTTCGATTTTGGAGCCTTGACCGTCGTAATCCAGATACAGCTTAAACGCATCCTCGATCGGCGTGTCCGCCTGGAAGTTGCCGAAGCGAGTCGCCAGATCGACGCCCTCCTTGCCGAAGATGGCGAGCGCTTCCGCTTGCGCCAGCCCCGCTGTAACGCCGAAGCCGTTGCCGAAGTTGTACTCCGTAATCGCCAGCTTCAGCCCGGGCCGATTGCGCTCGATGATTTCCTTCATGCGCGGAATGAGCCGGATCGGCTCCTGAATCCAAGATTGATCGACGAATTGATCGTCGTACAGCGCCTTGAGCGCCTGGAAGCGGCGTTTCGAGACTTGCGGGCTTTCATTTTCGGACGGAACCACGCCCTCCTGAGAATAGTAGTGGATGGTCAAATAATCGATCAGCTTCACGCCGGTCTCTTGCTCATGACGGTTCGCCTGCTGCAAGTACCATTCCAGGAAAGGCGTTCCGCCGTGCGCTTGGCGATCCGGACCGTCGGCGCACCAATCGGCCGGGGAATAGAAGTAACCGCACCATCCCCACGAAACAGGGCCCAACAGCTGAGCATCGGGGTCGGCTTGCTTAATCGCCGTTCCGTATTCCACCGTTTTATTCCACAGCTCATCATAGGTCGGAGCCTCGGGATGGACGTCGCGATGCGTCACATGCCACAAGTCCGGCTCATTGTCCAGCGCGTACAGACGGACTTTGTCGTTCGACTTCGCCGCCATATCGCGAACCCAGTCGGCAGCAAATTCCGTTCCGACGCGAACCGAGGTATCGGAAGGATCGTTGTTCGTCACTAACGTTCCGTCCCTGAATACTCCGTTCCCGGCATCCGGCAGCTCCCATGCGCCCTCTTGCTGGCTTCCGTATTTTTGCTGCGAGAAGCCGTAGCTGACCGTGCGATCCTTCGGCGTCCAGCCGATCGTCGGGATCGTCATCAGCACCTGGTTACCCCGCCCGAGCACGCGATCGATAAACCGATCCGACAGCGAGCCCTGCGAAGGCTCCCAATCCTGATCATCGTAAGGGTAGTTGATGAAGAACCAGTCGCTGGCGCGATTCGCCGCATTCAACTGCCAATTGTAGCGTGTCGTCTGATTGCCTCCCCAACGTTCCACTGTAAAAGGCAGAGTGGAAGTCGTCGGATGGCCTTCGTCATAGTTAATACCGTAAATATCGTTGCTGATCGGCTTCCGTTCCGAGGTCTGATCGACGGTTACAGTAACGAGCGGGAGCTCCGGCTCAGGCAGCTGCCCTGCATTCGGATTGGACAGGAACGCGATATCGTCGATATAGATCGCTTCCTGGTTGTTCTCCGTTGCAGCCTGTACGATAAAACCGTCGAAAAATCCGAGATCGAGGCCGAGATCGGCCATGCCGACCGTTACTTCCGTCCATTGACCGGCCGGCAGAGAGCCATTCGGGAACACCTCGTTCAGATCAAGCGAACCGAGCGACTGATTGCCGTTGTAAAAATGGAACAACAGTTCCTGACCGCCGGTGCTGCCCCCATGCAGCCAGAACCGGATGCCGTAATAATCCTCCACGGACTTTTTGGACTCGCCGGAAACCCATACGCCGTCCCAGCCGTCCGGCTCGAACTTGATCGAGCGGCTGCCGCTTCTGGCCTGCTCCGTATTGGCGAAGTCCTTTTCGTGCCAGCTGTAGTTGTGGAAGCCTGGGGCAAGCGATTCTTCATACACCGACTCTGCCTGAACTTCCGTAATTTGCACGAACCCGTCGGTCGTAAAATTTTTGTGGGTTGCCGTAATCTTCGCAATGCCCGGCTGCAGTGCAACGAGTTCGCCGCCTTCGACGGACAGAAGCTCCGGTTGGTCAATCGTCCATTGCGTGTCGCCTGTCACGATGGCCGTGTCGCCGGATTGCAGGAGCGTCTCCGCCTGAATCTGACGACGCTCTCCCGGCAGCATCACCAGACGCGGCTGATCGATTCTCAGCTCAAGCACGGCGGCTTGCGCCGCTTGCCGGGAGGTGATCGCGATGTCGTCCAGATAGAGCGGCGCTTGCTTGCCCGGCTCCAGGCCGGTCAAGCGAATGCCGTCGAACAGACGGTGCTCCAGCCCCAGTTCGGCAAGGTTCAGCTCAATCAGCGCCCATTCCCCTGCCGGGACGCCTTCGGGCAGCCAGTGCTCCAGCGGACGCTCGAACGCCGTTGCGCCTCCTGCGGTCAGCGCGAGCTGTACTTTCTGTCCGCCTTCGGAGCCTCCATGCACCCACAGTCTCAGCTTGTCGTAATCGTTCACCGTCAGCAATTGACTGCTGTACAAATACAACGCTCCGTCTCCATTCGGCGTAAAGCGAATCGAACGGGAGCCCGTCCGCTTTACCGAGCTGTCCGTCAGGTTGACCTGTCCCCAGCTGTAGTTCGTCACCGAATCCGCCAGCTTGTCGTCGTACAGATAAAATCCTTCAACCGGCTCGATCGGATCTCCCGGCTCTTCATTGCCTGGCTCCTCGCCCGGTTCTTCTCCCGGATTTTCACCGCCAGGCTCTCCACCGGGTTCCTCGCCCGGATTTCCGCCAGGCTCCTCTCCTCCGCCTTGGCCGGTAAACGAGATATTGTCCAAGAACAGCGGTCCTTGCTGTCCCGCACCCCAAATCAGGATACCGTCCATCCATCCTTGCACGCCGGCATCGCCAAGGGGAACGGTGACTTGGACCCATTCGTTCGCCGGAATGCCGTCAGGCAGCAGATCGGCGGAGTCCAGCTCCGCAAGCGCCTGTCCTCCCAGCGTGAACGCCAGCTTGAAGGACTGCCCTCCCTGACCGCTCCCGCGCAGCCAGAAGCTGAAGCTGTCGTACTCGCCCGCATTCATGATGCGGTCCTTGTACAGATAAACGGCCTGCCCTTCTTTGGCCTCGAACCGGATCGAACGGCTTCCCTCGTAGACCGTCCCCGTCTCTTCCAGACTAACGCCTGCCCAACTGTTGTTGTGAAACGATTCCTCCAGCCGATCGTCGAACACGTTCAGCCTGGAGGCTTCGGAACCGAAGGTTCGCTCGCCTGGAACCGCAAGCTGAACGAACAGCAGCGATGTCGTCAGCAGCAGCGCCATTTTCGAAGGACCCTTTGCTTTTATACTCGTACCCATGCGCATTTCTCCTTTCCAATTTGCGACAATCTCATTCTAAGAGACAGGTTGTTCCCCCGATAGTTACAGACTGTCACTGATATTGTCATGCGCCGGAAGCCAGGAAGACTTGCGGACACGGCAAAAAAGCCGCTTTGCATCGAAAGCGGCTGAAAAGCGTTCGTTCCGAATTCGGGTCTAATACGCGTCTTCCAGAAGAAACTCTTTCAGAATGGAAATCGCGGCTTGCCTGTCGTTCGTGCCGATTTTATTGTAAATGACGCTAATATAGTTCCGAACCGTCCCTTCCCCCATGAACAGAGAAGATGAGATTTGCCGATTCGTATAGCCTTCGATCATCAGCTCCATGATTTTCCGCTCGCGCGCCGTGAAGCTGTACCCGCTTTCCCTCAGTTTGTTCTCGTCGAAAGCATCGACCCTTGTATCGGACAACGCGGACAGCTTCGCGGCAAGCTTCGAAGCGATCGGGGCCGGCAAAATCACTTCTCCGTTCATCGCGTCGCGTATCGTCTGCACGATGATTCTCGAAGACATATCCTTGAGCAGAAATCCGTCGGCGCCGCCCGCCATGGCGTCAACGATAAAACGATCCTCCGCGAACGTCGTCAGCATCAGCACGATCGTATCGGGGTACTCCCGCTTGATTCGTTTCATGGCGTCGATGCCGTCCATTCCGGACATCTTGATGTCCATGAGCACGACGTTCGGTTTATGCTCTTGTACCGCTTGCAAGGCTTCCTTCCCGCTGGCGCACATCGCCGCGATCTCCAATCCCTCTTCGGATTGAAGTATCGTATGCAGACCTTCCCGAAGCAGCCTCTGATCATCCACAATGATGATGGAAATCAAATTACCCCACCCTCTGCCCTTTACCATCCTCTTCAAACTTGATTAGAGTGTAGCAAACCCGGTTCGAATCGTACAGGGGTACGAACGCGATCGTGACAGTCATGACGAAGAATGTGACAACTCGTAACTGGTCGACCAGGGAAATAAGACCTACGATAAGTGAAGAATTTCCGCTGTTTCGAGACAGAGCGGCGACACTATCGCATCTCATTGAGGAGGCTATGTTTCATGGATGTAAAACAGGCGATTAAAGGCTTGGCCATCATCGCGCTGCTCGGAGGAATCGCGCGAATCTGCATGATGCCGTCCGCCTATATTTGGGGGTCCGACAGCATGCCGGAGCTGATCAGCGGCTTCGCCGCTTGCGTGCTGATGGGCATCGGCATCATTGGAGTCTACCTTTATCAGGCGCCCAGAAGCAGTATTCTCGGGTTGATCTCGGTTCTAATCATTTCCGTTTCCAGCGCGTTGACGGCGGCGCTCGTCTGGAACAACATGCTCGGCTTATTGCCGGAGGACCACGACTACATTTCGACCCTGCTGCCCATCAACTCCGCTCTGACGCTTGTCGGTCAAATCGTATTCGCCGCGACCGCTATACGCGCGCGCGTCTATCCGATCTGGAGTCTGATTCTGTTCATCGTATACCCGGGCATCTATTTCATTCCGTCCGTCTCCGATCTGGGATCGGCCGCCTGGGGGCTCTGCTACGTCGTATTTGCGCTCTACGTTCTGCAAGAGAAGGCTCGCAAAGCCTACTAAATGATGGATGATTTCAAGGCCCGCCGGCAATCGCCGGCGGGCCTTGGTATTCCAATCTCGCTTCACCATGTTCAGATCAACCCGGATTTCTGCAGCAGCTTCATGCAGGTTAGAGCCGGCTATCTTCCGTTTCAGTCCATAAACTCGACAGATTGCAGGAAACGCCGCAACATCACAACGGCTTGCGCTCTGGTCGCAGCATCGGAAGGCGCGATCGCGTCCTCCTTAATACCGGAAATGATGCCTAGCTCGGCGGATTGCGCAACTGCCGCCCGGGCCCACGCGGAAATAGCGGCACGATCGCCGAACTTGCTTAGAGCGACCGGTACGCGATCGGCATCCATTTCAGAATGACCCAGCAACGCAAGCGCATTGCCGAACATGACGGCCATCTGTTCTCTTGTAATGCGGGCGTCGGGCGCGAATTCGGTCTTCGACAACCCTTTGGCCAATCCGGCCTTGACCCCCGATTCAACGACCGTCGCGAACCAATCGGCATTGGAAACATCGACGAAGCCGGAGCCCCCGGCAGTCGGCTCGATTTTCAATGCTAGAGCGCGAACCAGCAAAGCTGTGAACTCGGCTCTTGTAATCGAGCTGTCGGGCGCGAATTTCGTGCCGGATACCCCGCTTACGATCAGCTTGGACGCCAGCAGCTCCACGTCGGCTTTCGCCCAGTGGCCGTTGAGATCGGAAAAAGACTTCTTGCCTGATTCCAGAATCGCATAGATGCTGTTATGCGGAACCTTGATTGATATTTCCGCTCTGCCGTCCGCTCTTGTCGAGGTCACGGCCGGGACGAAGGAAAACGTCCGGGTTGCGGGGTCGTACAGAACGGCGGTCATGCTTTCGCCCGATATTCCCTTGTTCGGCATGATCCCCCGAATCATGTACATTCCGCCAAAGTCGCGAACTTCCGCCGCCTGCCCGTCGGCCGACACGGTCACTTTATAATCCACCGCATCGCTAATCAGCTTATATCCGGCACTGGCTGCAGCTTGCTCAAGCCGTTCCTTCTCTTGTCCAACCAGCTTGGAGATGAGGACATTCGCGTGTTTCGTTTGCGGCCCCGGATTCAACGCGTTCACCGGCAGCTCATAACTGGAAGCGTTCAGTTCGACCTTGAAGACGGCAGTTGGATAGGCGCTCTTCACTTTGGCAAGGGCGGTCCAGGAAAATTGCGTCTGGACGGCCTGCCCGGAGTCATCGATCAAAACAGTGATGACCGGTTTTCGCGCCTTTACTAGCAATTCCAGCACTTGATCGATCATTCTATCGGTTAAAGCGACATGCTCGACGATTGTGCCGTCATCCAGCTTTTCCTTAACGATAGATGAAGAGTCCATCCGAATTGTGATACCGCCGCCGGAATCGATCGCTATGGCCTGACCTGTAGGAGATGTCGACGGTTCGGGTGCAGTTTCCGAGCTCCCCGGGCCTCCCGAGTTGCTTGAAGAGTTGCGAATATTCGCAATCGCAATCTGCGTCACAGCTTCATTGCCTGCTTCGTCTACCGCGTAAACCGAATACGTTCCGTTAGCGGTTGCCTGGAAGCTGTCCCCCGCAAGCGACTGGCCACCTGTCGCAAAATAGTCGGCGGCTCTCGCTCCTTCCGCCCACTTGGTCGCGGCAACATCGCTTCCCGTACCGTCTATTGTTGCCGTTACCGTGACGGGACCGCTGGTCGTTACCGTGCTCGCCGGCAGCTGGGACAACGTAATTTCCGGCCTTACGGAATCGATGATGATACCCGTTGTGGCCGGAGCAGGCAAGGCAAGCGGAACCGCAACGATCGTCGCGGCGGCATTGATCTCTGCGCCGTCCGGCAATTGAATGTCAGTCCCAATTTCAATGTCGTTCGAATGAACAAGTCCTTCCTGTACGACATACGTGAAGATCAGCTTGTTCCGCTCGCCGACAGGTTGCCCGGTATAGGCTGCGTTAACCGTCGTGGCGTCGGTCCCTTCTCCGATCGTAACGGGAATCGTCGGGGTGTTGACGACATCGACGTCCCCTTCGTAGCTCACCGTGAAAGTCAGAAGGTCGCCGATGCCGTAATATCGGGCGGATGGGACGACAAGCCCGGTCAGTTCGGGTGCGGGCACCTCGATCGTCAACCGGTACGCGCCATCGGGCATACCGTTAATGCCCGTCGTTCCGACCAGGACAGTATTGATCCCCGGTTTTACGGCGACTTGCGCCGAAACCGATTCCACCGCGTCAATTGTCACCGTCGTAGTGGCATCGGCGGTATTGGCGGTAATATCGACGGACTGGATGTAGCTGTCGGCTAACAGTTCGTATGCGCCTTGAGCAGATGCGAAAGCACCCGAATTCCAGGACAAAACGCCGGCCGTCGATGTCACTCCCAAGGCTTGAAGCTTCACGGCGTCGAAATGGCGAATAAACATCGGATACGTTGTCCCGTTCATCATCGCCCAGGCGCCGGCAAAATCCCAACCGCTGTAGGTTGCTGCGAGCTTCATGTCTGCCGTTGTCTTTCCTTCGCCGCCGTCGGAAGCGCTAAGTCCGCCGACTTCGGCGTCCCAGTAAGAGGCGGTCACCGTTCCCGCCGTGCTTTCTCCAATCAGCCCTCCAACGCGATCAGCGCCGCTGACATACCCTGCGGAATAGGTATATTCCACCGTTGCGGCTCCGCCGTTAGAACCGATTAATCCGCCGACCTGCTCTTCACCGGTCACGCTGCCTTTTACATAAACATTCGATACGGTTCCCAAATTGCTTCCTATCAGTCCTCCGACCCGATTGCCGCCCAATACGGACACGCTCTCCAGGCCGATATTTCGAATCGTGCCCGAAGAAGCCGCGAACAGTCCTGCATCGTCATCCGAGCCAGCGACGGTCAAGTTACGGATGACATACCTGTTGCCTTCGAGGGTTCCCGTGAACGGCTGCCCGCCGTCTCCGATCGGGTTCCAATTCAGACCTGCCAGATCCAAATCGTTCATCAACTCGTAACTGTCGCTTAACTCGTAAGGAGCGTTTCCTATCGCGGCCAGCTGTGCGGCGGTCGTGATGCGATGGGGATAATCGACTCCATCTTCACGAATGATTTGCAGCGTATAGTTCACGGCGAACGGATTCGCAGCGGCTCCGGGTACGGCAACGTCGGTTGAAACCGCGATACTGACATTGTTATCGCCAGGAACCAGATCAATGACTTTGGAATCCGTAACCTCGCCGTCAATCGATACGCTCATGCGGGCGCTGTCCGAATATACGGACACGGTTACGCTGTCGACCTCGCCCTTTACCCGACTTGAATAGGCCGATACATGAGGGGCAAACGCCGGCTCGTACGCAATTGCGCCATCGTCGACGGTCAACTCGTCCAATGCAATTTGATTTAGCGTCGTGCGGTGCATCGGAAATGTCATGCCTTCAACAATGCCCCACTCGCCTTCCGGAGAAAAGTCCCACGAGCCGAAATTGGCGGCTGACTTCATTTGCGATGTTGTCAAGCCTATTCCAGCCGTAGAAAAGCCGGTCAAGCTGCTATTGTAGAATGATTCAGTTATGCTGAGGCCGTCGCCATCTGCACGACCGACGAGCCCTCCGACTTCGCCGGGGCCGATTACGTTGACAGAAACGTAAGAAGCGCGAATCCGGCTGGGCGCTACAGTTACCCCGAGGGCATATCCAGCCAATCCGCCGACACGGTCTGCGCCTTTCACAGTTCCGGTAACGTAGACGTTTTCAATGGTTGTGCCGACAGTATATCCAACCAAACCGCCGACGTTGCTCGTTGCACCGTTCCCCACAATATCTACATCGATCAAACCGATATTGCGAATCGCAGCGTTCGAAGTTACGCCGAATAAGCCGACTGCGCCGGCCGTTGTATCCATTTTTAAATTGGAGATCGTATGGCCGTTGCCGTTAAATGTACCGCTGAAAGCATTGGACAGATGGCCTCCGGTCCCCACTGGCTCCCAGCCCGCCCCGCCGCTATATAAGGTCATATCGATATCCGCGCCGAGCGCATAATGGCCCTCCAGATTATTCCGCATGGCGTTTAGCCCGGAAGCGTCATTAATCAAAATGGGACAATCCGGAGTCGTTCCGGGCGTTACGCCATCGCATGCGGATGCAAACGCTTTGTTTTCTGTGCCAAAAGGCAATACCGCAGTCATAAATACGATGATGGCGAGCAGCAAGGTCCATCCCTTGCGGTTTAGCAGCTTCGTCATTTCAGTCCCCCCGAAGAAATACTAGCTTAATATAACCATAATTTGGACAGAAAGCCTATAACCTTTTTGGAGTGATATTGGAGGAATTGTTCCTACCAGAAAATTATACTTAGCAGTCCTCCTGTAAACTCTTAAAGAAATCTTAATAGTTTCAGAGAAAATTACAGGCATGCTTGATTGAACTACACAACGCACAACGCATAATAAAAATAGGCTCCTCACGAAGTTCAACTGAACTCGCGAGAAGCCTATTTTATTCATATGGTGCCGATATTACATCATGCCGCCCATGAGACAAATACATTCTATGTGTTTTTTTGAGTCTATTGGTGGGTATTTGTAAAAGCACACAATAATAGACTCGTTCTGTTTGCACGGCCGTATTCGTTCGTTCCATTATCGGGTATAATTATTTATAAGTAAAGATCGAAGAAGATCGCGAGAAGCGAAAAGTTTTAACACTATACTTTGAAAAAGGAGTGGTTCTCCATGTCAATGGTACGCAAACTCCATCCTCATATAGTAAAAGACTTAAGGGAATTTGTATCTGAAAACAATATTTCCACCAAGAAGCTTGTCATAGATCTTGAAGCAGAAACCATCGAGAGCCCTGATGATATTCAGTCGATGACATTTTAAGTGCAGCTGGAATTCTGAAGCCCGGGGAAGCGCAACAGTTATTAGATCATGTCCATGAGTCACGGGAGGGCTGGGGAGATGTCTCCTCAAATTAATAAACGTCACCGTGATTAACGGCTTTATGTAACCAGCCGGTGGTCGAACAGTTAAGCCAAGCAATGATTGGCGGATGCGTTCCTGGATAGCCTTTTCTTGTTTGGCCTCAAATTTAACGGCATCACGATTTAATGTCGGTCGGTAAGTTAAGCTCATTCATTGCTTCCTCCCAAGACATAAATCCGCTCTCGCTATTTAATTGGCGCTCTTCTTCTTCGCTCAACGGGGCAGCATCCGGCTCCAACTTCGCAATTTCATCCCAATCAAGTTGATTCTGTTTTGTGGAAAGGTATTGCATAAAATCAGTGCATCTGGATGCGGCTGTAAAAACCAGCTATACTTAAACCAAGGACGGTGATTACCATGAACTTCGTCAGAAAAATAACCAACAGTGATGCATTAAAGCATATCGTCGATCTCCCTGAAGAACTTCAGAATCAGGATGTTGAATTAATTATATTACCTATCGGAGAACCATCTCCATTCAAACAATCAATACCCCCTTCGCCTACCGCCAGAGGTGCTCTAAAGCAATACGCCAACTTGGATTTAATCCCATTCGAACAAGACGCTTGGGAAAAGGGTGTGCAAGAAAAACATGAACATCGTTGATGCAAATTTAATACTTCGTTATTTGCTTCAAGATTCGGCTCAGTTCATTGAACAAGCACGAGATAAAATAGAAGACCACAACATTTTTATTCCCAATGAAGTCATCGCCGAAGTCGTCTATGTACTGGAAAAGGTATACAAAGTGGAGCGAGTTCACATCTTTGATTCGTTATCGAACTTACTCTCCTACAGCAACATATCCATGCACGACAGAAACATTCTAATCGAAGCTTTAAAGGTCTACAGTGAAATCAAAATCGATTTTGTTGACTCTCTGCTCTTCGCCTACTCGAAAATCGGTGGACATACCGTTTTCACTTTTGACAAGAAGCTTAACCAAATGCTTGATGAACTTCGCAACGTTTAATAAAAAAGGCTTCCCACAAAGTTCGAATGAACTCGTGAGAAGCCTTCTTTTATTCTCATCATCGAATTACTTCGATAATGATTTCATTACATCATGCCACCCATGCCCATGTCAGGCATGCCGCCGCCGGCAGGAGCTTTGTCTTTCTCTGGCTTGTCGGCGATAACCGCTTCGGTCGTCAGGAAGACGGACGCTACGGAAGCCGCGTTTTGCAGAGCGGAACGCGTTACTTTCACCGGATCGATGATGCCGGCTTCGAACATGTTCACCCAGTCGCCGTTAGCTGCGTTGTAGCCTGTGCCTACCGGCTCTTTCTTCAGGCGCTCGACGATAACGGAGCCTTCTTGGCCGGCGTTAGCCGCGATCGTGCGGATCGGCTCTTCCAGAGCGCGCAGGATGATGTTAACGCCCGTCTTCTCGTCGCCGTCGGCTTGAACGCCTGCAACCGCTTCGTAAACGTTAACCAGCGCCGTGCCGCCGCCGGATACGATGCCTTCTTCGACAGCCGCGCGAGTCGCGTTCAGAGCGTCTTCGATGCGAAGCTTGCGCTCTTTCAGCTCGGTCTCGGTAGCTGCGCCGACTTTGATAACCGCAACGCCGCCAGCCAGCTTGGCCAGACGCTCTTGCAGCTTCTCGCGGTCGAAATCGGAAGTCGTTTCTTCGATTTGCGCTTTGATTTGGTTCACGCGCGCTTCGATGTCGGCTTTATCGCCGGCGCCGTCAACGACGATCGTGTTTTCTTTGTTTACGCGCACTTGACGCGCCGTACCCAGTTGCTGCAGGGAAGTGGACTTCAGCTCGAGGCCGAGTTCTTCCGTGATCACTTGACCGCCCGTAAGAGCCGCGATGTCTTGAAGCATCGCTTTGCGGCGATCGCCGAAGCCCGGAGCTTTAACGCCGACGCAAGTGAACGTGCCGCGCAGACGGTTCACGACGAGCGTGGACAGCGCTTCGCCTTCGATATCTTCTGCGATGATCAGCAATTGCTTGCCGGATTGAACGACTTTCTCCAGAACAGGCAAGATTTCTTGAATGTTGGAGATTTTCTTGTCGGTGATCAGGATCAGCGGGTTTTCGAGCACGGCTTCCATTTTGTCCGTATCGGTGATCATGTACGGAGTGATGTAGCCGCGGTCGAATTGCATCCCTTCAACCACTTCCAGATCGGTGTTGAAGCCTTTGGACTCCTCAACCGTGATAACGCCGTCTTTGCCGACTTTCTCCATCGCGTCCGCGATCAGTTCGCCGACTTCTTCGTCAGCCGCAGAGATTGCCGCGACTTGGGAGATGTTGCTGCGGCCTTCGACCGGCTTGGAGATTTCTTTCAGTCTTTCGACTGCCGCTTTAACCGCTTTGTCGATGCCTTTGCGAATAACCATCGGGTTAGCGCCGGCCGTCACGTTTTTCAAGCCTTCGCGAATCATCGCTTGAGCCAGAACCGTAGCCGTCGTCGTACCGTCGCCCGCGATATCGTTCGTTTTCGTAGCGACTTCTTTAACGAGCTGAGCGCCCATGTTTTCGAAGGCGTCTTCCAGCTCGATCTCTTTGGCGATCGTAACGCCGTCGTTCGTGATCAGCGGAGAGCCGAATTTCTTCTCCAGAACGACGTTGCGGCCTTTCGGTCCGAGCGTGACTTTAACCACGTTCGCCAATGTATCCACGCCGCGAAGCATCGCGCGGCGAGCGTCTTCACTGAAACGGATTTCTTTAGCCATCTTTAAAGAGCCTCCTTGAATATTCTAAGTATTAGCCGACGATCGCGTGGATGTCGCTTTCTTTCATGATCAAATACTCTTTGCCTTCGTATTTGATTTCCGTGCCCGCATATTTAGAGAACAATACACGATCGCCCGCTTTCACTTCCAGCGCGACCCGTTCGCCATCTTTGGTCAACGATCCAATGCCTACCGCAACGACAGTTCCTTCTTGCGGCTTCTCTTTAGCCGTATCCGGCAATACGATGCCGCTAATCGTTTTTTCTTCCTTGGCGTTCGGTTCCACGAGAACGCGGTCCCCTAGAGGTTTAATCATGTAAGTAGCCTCCTTCTAAATTTTGCTTTTTTGGATTTGAAGCCATTTTGTTAGCACTCAATTGTCTTAAGTGCTAATAACCATTTTCTATGATACGGAATTTGAAGCCGGTTTTCAAGTCCTTTTGAGTTAAACCTGCACAAAAAAAATGCGGATCCGCAATCGCCGCGAATCCGCATCGAACTATTGGCATTTCTATCATTCCCCAGGCGAAGGCCGGGTATTCAAGCTTTGAAGTTGCCGACCAAGCCCTTCAGGCGGGAAGCCATCGAGCTTAAGTTGTCGGCAGTGCGCGCCATCTCCTCCGTGGAGGAGAGCTGCTCTTCGGTCATAGCCGACACCTGCTCCGTAAAGGACGCCGTCTCTTCCGTGATCCGGGAGATATCCTGAATCGATTGAACGACGCTCGCGCTGCCGGCTGTCATCTGCTCGACGGAAGCCGCCACTTCCACGATATTGCTGCTGAGTTGTCCGACCTTGTCGACGATGTCGCGGAACGTCTCTTCCGCGTTCTGCATGCCTTCCACCGCCGCGAATACTTGCCCCGCGCTCTGTTCGAACATCGTGGCCACTTGTCCGATGTCTCCCGACATCGTTCCGATCGTATCGCCGATCTGGACGGCGGACTGCTGCGTCTGATCCGCAAGCTTGCGGATCTCTCCGGCGACGACGGCGAAGCCCCGTCCGTGCTCGCCGGCCCGAGCCGCTTCGATCGCGGCGTTGAGCGCCAGAAGGTTCGTCTGATTGGCGACTTCGGAAATGTATCCGATAACTTCGCGTACTTGTTCGGATTTATGATTGAGTCCTCTGACGACTTCTTGCAAGGACCGAAACGCCTTGCCCACCTGATCGATCTCGGCGGAAGTCGATTGCAGCAGCTCGGAGCCGGCGGCAGCGCGGCCGACGGTCGTCTGCGCGGCGTCGGACACGCCTGTCGTCGTGCCTGCCACTTGCGTCAGGGCATCCATCGTCTCCTGCATCGTCGCGGAGATTTCCTGCGATTGCGCGACCTGCGTCTCGGAGCCGGCGGCAACCTTCTCGACCGCCCTGGACACCTCGCTGCTGACCCGGGCGTTCTCCTCGGTGCCCTGCTTCAGCAAAATCGCCGAAGCCGCCAGCTCCGCCGTACTGTCCTTCAGCTCTTTCATCATTTTCTGAAGACCGTCCAGCATCTGGTTCGCCGCGTTCGCGAGATCGCCCATCTCGTCGGTCGATGAAATATGTATGCGTCTTGTCAGATCTCCCCCGGAGGAGGCAATGTTTCTAAGCGTAGCCGTGACGTTGCCGATCGCTGCGGTAAGATTGCCTGACAACCACTTGAGGCCGAAGCCGCCCCCGACGATCAGCAGCGCGAAAATGACGATAACCATGACGAGCGTGCCCGAATTGCTCGCCAGATCGGTTCCCGACAGCAGCAGCACGAATGCGGCAGCCAGCAGCAACACCATTGCAGAGTAGCCAATCGTTAATTTGCGTCCCAAAGTCATATCCCGCATTATAGTCCCTCCCGAGATTCTAACCCAACCTGAAAGCCCTTACTCGAAACAAGTGTATCATAATTTTTCCATTTGGAATATCGAAAAATGACACTTTTTGTTTTCTTTTTGGGCAGATTGTTGCAATTCGGGAATGACGGCGGGACTACCTTTAGATCCCTATTCGTCCGACTCCAGTTCCAGTTCCCTCTGCCGCTGCGTCTTAAGACGCTTGCCGTAAGCCATAGAGGACAGAAGAACGCTGAATTCGTACAGCAGAATCAAAGGAACGGCGACGAGCAGGTCCGACACGACGTCCGGAGGAGTGACCAGCACGCCGACGAAAATCAGAATAAACCAGGCCAGCTTGCGCATCTTCCTCAGCATCGCCGGATTCAGGATGCCGATCCGGGTCAGGAACAGAATGAGGAGGGGCAATTCAAACAGCAGGGAGATCGGCAGCAGGATGTTGAACAGGAACGAGAAATACTGCGTCACCCCGTACGTCTGCTCCAATCCGAGATTGCTCGTCACTTTCTCCGTGAACAGGAAAGCCATCGGAAATACGACGAAATAGGAGAAGGCCAGCCCGATCAGGAACATCCCCAGCGCGCCCGGCACGAATTGCAGCGTCGCTCTCTGCTCCTTGGGTCCCAAAGCCGGACGAACGAAAGCCCAGAGCTGGTACATCGTAAAAGGAATCGCGGCGACGAAGGAGATCAGAATCGCGAATTTCATATAGAGGCCGATCGCGTCCCACGGGGAGAAAGCATGAAGATCCAAATTGTCTATCGGGGCGGCTGCCACCAAATAGTCGAATAGAGGCTGAGAGCCGAAAAGACCCCCGACCAGCCCGATCACGAATACGATCAGGCAATAGATAATCCTTTTGCGAAGCTCGCCGAGATGTTCCGTCAGCGGCATCCACTCCGAGTCCCGCTTCGCAGCGGCCGTGTCTTTCATTGCTTGTTTTCGCCTCCATACAGCAACAGGACCGCCCCTTCGCAAATCGCTCATCTGCGCCGAGGGACAGCCCTGTCCATGTTCCTTGCCCGTCCCGATTATTCCGGGAGACGACGATCCGCCTTAGGCTTGTCCGCCTCTTCGGCGGATACGTCCACCCTCTGCGTTCCCCGATCCTTCGGATCGTCCATCAAATCGTTCGCGCCCTTCTTGAACTCGCGAAGCGTGCGGCCGAAAGCGCGGCCCAGCTCCGGCAGCTTGTTCGGGCCGAACAGCAGCAGCGCGATCAGAACGAGCAGAATAATGCCCGAAGCACCAATGCCTGACATGTCTTTAACCTCCTCTTGGATATGCGGCGTACGGAATACTCAGCAGCGGTGAAGACCGCCGTATCCCATGCTGGCGATATCCTCTCTTACTATCGTATCTCCAGCCAATACTCTGGATAATAAAACGTCGAATGAAGTGTAAGGGTCGTGCATGACGCATCCGGGCAATCCGAAGATCGGCACGCCTTGCATATAACCGAACAGCAGCATCGAGCCCGGAAGCATCGGCGTTCCGTAGCTGACGATGTCGGCTCCGGCTTCGGCAATCGCTCCCGGCGTGCGGTCGTCGGGATCCACCGACATGCCGCCAGTTACCAGTATCATATCATACCCTTGTTTCCTTAAATAGTGAATTTCATTGACAATTGTATGACGGTCGTCCGGCGCGAACCTCTGCTCCGCGACTTCCGAGCCGAATTCCGCGAGCTTGGCCGAGACCGCGGGGCCGAACTTGTCTTGAATGCGGCCGGAATACACCTCGCTGCCCGTCGTCAGCAGTCCCGCCGTCATCCGGCGGAAAGGGCGCACGCTGATCGGAGCGGCTCCGCGTTCGGAACGGTAGTTCCGTGCGATTCTCTCGACCTCTTCGACCTTGGCTTTCGGAAGGATCAGCGGAATGGCCCTCGTCGCCGCCAGCGCCTCTCCCGGCCCCACTACGCGGCGATCGACGACGGTCGCGAGCGCGATGTCGCCCAGCCGGTTGATCTCGTCCACGACTTCGCGCGGGACGGAGACCAGCCCGCGCACGGTCGATTTCAGGCTGACTTTGCCTTCCGCGGGCTCCCCGAATTCGACGTTGTCGCCGCTCAGCGCCTGCGCCATACGCAACGCCGCATCGTCCTCGTGCAAGTCCGCATCGGCGAGCTCGATCGTATACAGATGCTCCTTGCCGATGTCTTTGAGCCGCGGCAAGTCCTCCGGCGTCACGACGTGCCCTTTGCGGAAGAGCCTGCCTTTGAATTGCCCGGGAACGATCTGCGTCAAGTCGTGGGCCAGCACCGTCCCGACGGCATCCTCGACTTTAACTTCTCTCAGCCTCGACGAGCCGATCATCGTCGTTCCGTCGCTGCGGCTTTCCGACGGCGTCATTGTTCCCGCCCTCCCCGCATTCCCTTGACCTGGTCGAGCGCCTCCGGCAGCAGATCCATCACGGCCATCAAATGCTCGTGAACGCCTTTCGGATCCCCCGGAAGGTTCAGGATCAGCGTGCGGCCGCGAATCGCGCACACGCCGCGGAACAGAACGCCGTGACGCGAGCGCTGGGATACGGTCGCGCGCATCGCCTCGGGAATGCCGGGCACGAGACGCTCCGCCACCCTTAGCGTCGCTTCCGGCGTAACGTCGCGGTAAGCCAGCCCGGTGCCTCCCGTCGTCAAAATCAAATCCGCCTGAAAATAATCGGCCATCTCGATCAGCGCCGCGCGGATTTCGTCCTGCTCGTCCGGAACGATCCGGTAGTCGACGATATCTCCGAGCAGCTCTTCCTCGATCAACTCGCGAATGACCTGGGCGCTCGTGTCCTCCCGTTCCCCTCTCGCGCCTTTGTCGCTAGCCGTTAGCAAGGCCACCTTCCAACGCATGGCTCCATCCCTCCGTCCCATGAGTACGAATCCCGTCTGTTTATTCCGCCGAACGAACGTAGTCGCCGCTTTTGCCGCCCGTCTTGCTGAGCAGCGCCACGGAACCGATGACCATGTCCTTCTGCAGCGCCTTGCACATATCGTACACGGTCAACGCGGCCGCGGAGACGGCGGTCAAAGCCTCCATCTCCACGCCGGTTTTGCCGGTTGTTTTCACTTCCGCCGTAATCGTCAGCGTCTCCGCTCCGTCGTCCGCGAAGCGGATGTCCACTCCCGTCAGCGGAAGCGGATGGCACATCGGAATCCAGTCGGATGTCCGCTTGGCCGCTTGAATGCCCGCAATCTGCGCGACGGCGAGCACGTCTCCCTTGGCGACCGAGCGTTCGCGAATTCTGCGCAGCGTCTCGGGCGCCATCTTGACGTGTCCTTCCGCCACCGCGACTCGGACGGTGTCGGCTTTGCCGGAGACGTCCACCATTCGGGCTCTGCCCTGATCGTTAAAATGCGTCAGCGGCTCATCCGTGCGTTCCATTCCGAATCCCCCTTATCGAACCATGTCATGCCTTCGTCCGTCGCCAGCCCGTCCAGCTTGAGATCGTGAGCTTCCGACGGCAGGTCGGCCTCGACGACTTGCGCGGAGAAGGCAAATCCGATCCACAGCGTTCTGCCCCGCGCCTCGCCCCGTCTCTCGGCGTACAGCCGATCGTAGTAGCCTCCGCCGTATCCAAGCCTTCCTCCCGCTCCGTTGAACGCCATTCCGGGAACGAGCACAACGTCGAGCGAATCGGATGCTTCTATTAAAGAAGCGCGCGCGGGATCGGGCTCCGGCACTCCCCACTTCCCGGGAATCCAGTCCGACGGACCGCGAATCTCGCGCAGCTCCAGCCCGTCCCCGTCCGGCCTCATTCGCGGCGCGTATACCCGGTCGCCTTGGCTCAGGCAATCGGAGACAAGCGGCAGCGGGGACGCCTCTGAACGAAACGGAGCATAAGCGCACAAGCCGAGCGAGCGGCCGAGCTCCCTCCTTAGCGGAGACAGCGCTTCGCGCTCCAGCAAGGCGCACAGCCCAGCGGACATGCGCTCCCGCTCGTCCGCGGGCAGTCCGTCCCGAACGTCCGCCATCCGCCTGCGCCACTGCGCCTTGAGCGCTTCGGCCTCTCTATTTCCCATGAACGGAACCCTGCCTTCGATAATCCATGAAAACTTTATTTTCATTTTAGCACTGAATGTCTATTTTCGCCAAAGGATAACGCTTGGACTTTTCCCGCGACTTTACGGTACACTTGGAAAGTAGCACCGAAAAGAACTTGTCGGAGGGATTCCTCTTGCTTCTTCAAGCATCTGGCATTACGAAACATTATGGCGCGGCTCCCGTACTGGAAGGCATCTCCCTGCAGATCAACGAGCGCGACCGCATCGGCCTCGTCGGCGTGAACGGCGCGGGCAAATCTACCTTTCTTCGCGTTCTGGCGGGCGAGATCGTTCCCGATACCGGCTCGGTATCGAAGCCGAGGGAGCTTAAAATCGGATATTTGGCGCAAAACGGCGGTTTGCAGGGGCACCGCACGATTCAGGAAGAAATGAACTCCGCCTTCGGTCCCTTGCTCGATCAGGAGAAAGCGCTGCAGGAGCTGGAAGCGCGCATCGCCGATCCGCGGGAGCTGGACAATGAGCAGCGCTACGAAGCTCTGCTCGCCCAGTATGCGGACGTCAGCGAGAAGTTCCGCGAGAACGGCGGATACGAGATGAACAACCGCATTCGCAGCATTCTGCACGGCATGGGCTTCGGAGACTTCGCGCCGGATACCGAGGTCGCCTCGCTCAGCGGGGGACAGCGAACCCGGCTGGCGCTGGCGCGGCTGCTGCTCGTCCAGCCCGAGCTGCTGCTGCTCGACGAGCCGACCAACCATCTCGACATTCAGACGCTGACCTGGCTGGAGCAATACTTAAGGTCCTATGCCGGCGCGATGGTCATCGTCTCTCACGACCGCTATTTTCTCGATGCGACGGTGACGTCCGTCGTCGAGATCGAGCGGCACCAGGCGACGAGATACACGGGCAACTACAGCCGATTCATGGATTTGAAGGCCGCGGCGTTCTCCCAGCAGTTGAAGCTGTACGAGCAGCAGCGCAAGGAAATTTCCCGGATGGAGGATTTCATTCAGCGGAACATCGTAAGGGCTTCGACGACAAGGCGCGCCCAGAGCCGGCGCAACGCGCTCGAGCGGATCGAACGGCTGGAGAAGCCCAGCACGCTCAGGCAGGCGAGCTTCTCGTTCACAACCGAGCGGCGCAGCGGCAAGGAAGTGCTGCGGGTCATTCGCTGCTCCGCCGCTCCCAACCAAGAGATGGCGCCGCTGTTCCGCAACGTCTCGTTCGAGGTGAAGCGCGGGGAGCGCGTCGCCCTGCTCGGCCCCAACGGAGTCGGCAAGACGACTCTGCTCCGCGCGCTGACGGACCAGCTGTCGCTGCGGGACGGAGCGATCGAATGGGGCGTCGGCATTTCGCTCGGCTATTACGATCAGGAGCAGCGCAATTTGAACCCGGCCAACACCGTGCTGGAGGAAGTGTGGAGCGCGTATCCGCATCTTCCGGAGGCGGAGATCCGCACCGTGCTCGGCAACTTCCTGTTCAGCGGCGAAGACGTGCGCAAGAAGGTCAGTTCGCTCAGCGGAGGGGAGAAAGCCCGCGTGGCGCTGTCGAAGCTGATGCTGCTGAAGGCGAACGTCATGCTGCTCGACGAGCCGACCAACCACCTCGACCTGATGAGCCGCGAAGTATTGGAAGCCGCGCTGGAAGAATACGACGGCACGCTCGTCTTCGTCTCGCACGACCGTTATTTCCTGAATCGGATCGCCGATCGGGTCGTGGAGATGTCCGCGGACGGAGCAGAGCATTTCCTGGGAAATTATGACGAAATGGTCGCCAAGAAACAACAAATGGAGGAGTGGGAGGCGACAAATCGCGACAGCGCCGCGACGCCGTCCGAGCCTGCCGTTACGAGCTACGAGGCCGAGAAGCAGGCCAAGCGGGAAGATCGGGCGCGCGCCCGCAAGCGCGAGCAAGCGGAAGCCGACATTGCCCGGCTGGAAGGCGAGATCGCCGAGCTTGAGGAGCAGATGGCTTCTCCCGAGATGGCGATCGATTACGTACTGCTCAGAGAGACGCAGGCCGAAGCGGAGAAAAAGCGAGCGGAGCTGGACGAGGTTTATCAGGTTTGGGAGTCGCTGATGGAAGATTAACAAGGGCGCGAATTTTCTCGGTACGTTCGAGAAGATTCGCGCCTCTTTCGGTCGTGCAGCGGATACTTCGCCGGGCGATCAGTCGTCGTCCACGTTATGCACATGGTTATACACAGGCTGCGGACACCTTTCAGAGGGTTGTTAATATTCTGATAACTTTCAATCGGTTGGGACGCAAGCCTTTTTGTCCGGAATCGGCGTTGCGGGAGCATTTCCCTGCTGTTTTATCCCCTTTATCCACACTATCCACAAAAAAGCTGTGAAAAACTAATCCCATTTTCAGCGGCGAGCAACCTCTTGTCCCCCAACGCTTTTGGGAGTTTACCCACATTATACACATGCGGTGTGGATAAGTTTGTCCACATTGGTTTATTCCCGGCTTATGCGCCAATGAAAAAAGCCACCGCGCTCGGAATAAACGCGATAGCTCCCCGTTCTTATTGCTCCAACAACCACTCTCGCAAGTCGTCCCCGAAAACGAGTCGTTCTCCGCTAACCGGCTCGAACAGCGGGATCAGTTCCCGAACGCCGACCGGTTCCGGGCGGTCGATCCACCCCGCCATAGCGGCCAGCAGACCGAGCAGACGCTCGGGCGCAGCGCCGTTCTCCCTTAGCGACGCCAGCGTCAGCGACTTGTCGCGCTTGGACAGGCGGGCTCCGGTCTCGTCGGCCAGTAGGGGAATGTGGGAGAACCCCGGCGCCCGCAAGCCCAGCACGTCGTACAGCGCGAGCTGTCTGGGCGTGGAGTCGAGCAGATCCGCCCCGCGCAGCACGTCGGTAATCCCCATGGCGGCATCGTCGACGACGACCGCCAGCTGGTAGCTGAACATGCCGTCCGCGCGTTTGACGACGAAATCTCCGAGGGCGGAACCGTCGAACGACTGCGGCCCCATCCACCCGTCGGAAAAGTCGATTGCGCCCGCGGGCATCACGAAGCGCTGCGAAGGCGACTTCAGCGCGCCTTTAGCCATCCGCTCTTCGTCGGTCAATGCTCGGCAAAATCCCGGATAAGCGGCACCCTCGCTCGCCAATCCGTGAGGCGCGCTGGCCAGCGTCGCCAGATCGCTTCTGCTGCAGTAGCACGGGTAAAGACGCCCTGCCTCCTGAAGCCTCTCCAGCGCCTCTTCGTAGAGCGGCTCGCGAGCGCTCTGCACATACGGCGCGTGCAGACCGCCTTCCCGCGGACCTTCGTCCCAGTCGAGGCCGAGCCACTGCAGGTCGTCCAGAATCTGCTCGGCGAACGAAGCGCGAGAACGAGCCTTGTCGATATCCTCCATTCTCAGCGCGATCGTCCCGCCGCACTGCCTCATCTGCAGCCATGCGGACAAAGCGGCGAACGCGTTGCCGATATGCAGCAGCCCAGAGGGCGTAGGCGCGAATCTTCCGCGACGGATCATAGCCGCACCTCCTCGGTAGATACAAAAAAGAGCAGAGTACGCTCTGCTCGATGCACGTTGCTTATGTAGAAAAATCATGGCGGAGCCGACGGGATTCGAACCCGCGGTCTCCTGCGTGACAGGCAGGCATGTTAGGCCTCTACACCACGGCTCCACACTATAGTAATCGTGTCTTAGACACAAATAAGATCATACCACGAACGTACGCCATCTGACAAGCTTTATTGCGCCGAACATTCGCGTCAAAACCTCTTTATTTTCTCGGCTAACCTCTAAGGTTTCTTAAGTTTCCAGCGAATGCCCTTCTGATAAGATTAGGAGGATAACGCCCATTCGGGAAATCCGCACAGGAGGAGAACGAGAGATGACAAAGCCCCGCGAGCCGCTGGTCACGCACATGTACACCGCCGATCCTTCCGCCCACGTTTTCGAAGGTAAAATTTACGTTTATCCGTCCCACGATCTCGATCATGCGAACGAATCGAACGACAACGGGGACCAATACGATATGGAGGATTACCGCGTCCTGTCGCTGGACGAGGAGCTGTCTTCCTGCACCGACCATGGGGAAGCGCTTCATCTGCGGGATATCCCGTGGGCGAAGAAGCAGCTCTGGGCCCCGGACGCCGCTTACCGCAACGGAACGTATTATTTGTTTTTCCCGGCGAGGGACCAGGACGATATTTTTAGAATCGGAGCAGCGACCTCGAAGACGCCGTACGGACCGTTCAAGGCGGAGCTGCAGCCTATTCCGGGCAGCTTCAGCATCGACCCTGCCGTGTTCGTCGACGAGGACGAGCGGGCGTATATCTTCTTCGGAGGGTTATGGGGGGGACAGCTGGAAAAATGGCAGACCGGCGCGTTCCAGCCCGACGCTGCAGGGCCGTCCGGTTCAGAGCCCGCTCTCGGACCGCGGGTTGCCGGGCTGAGCGAGGATCTGCTGACGTTCAAAGAAGCTCCCCGGGAAGTCGCCATCCTGGACGAAGAGGGCCATCCGGTGCAAGCCGGCGACGAGGACAGAAGATACTTCGAAGGCCCGTGGGTTCATAAGCACAACGGCCTCTATTATCTGTCCTATTCGACGGGCACGACACACCGCATCGTATACGCTACAAGCGACAACCCCCTGGGGCCATACGTCTACCGGGGACAGATTCTGAAGCCCGTCGTCGGCTGGACGACCCATCACTCCATCGTCCGATTCAAAGATAAGTGGTACTTCTTCTACCACGACAGCACTTTGTCCGGCGGAGCCGACAACAAGCGGTGCGTGAAGTACGCCGAGCTTGTGTACGAGGACGACGGCTCCATCCGCACGATCGATCCATATGAAGGGGAGGCTTGACGCGGCGCGATTCAAAATGTGATCCAACTCGAAGCCGATCCCGTCCGGTTGGAGTTCGACTGCTCGCTTGGCCGCCGCTTGCAGCCCGATCCCGTCGGGTTGGAGTTCGACTGCTCACTTGGCCGCCGCTGCAGCCCGTTCCCGTCGGGTTGCAACCTCGCCACCTCCAATTTTCCCGCTGCAGCCCGGCCAAATCGGGCTGCAGCTCCATCGCGCCGCCGTTTCCTGCTCTAACCCGACGCTGTCGGCCTACAAAGCTCCGACATTATTTTGTTTACATCGCTTCTGAATCGTTTCCTACTCCCCCGTCCCCCAATCCACCCGAACCGAACCGATCCGATCCGCCTTACTCTCCGGCCGCTTCCGCCCTCTCATCCTTCCTTCTTCTCGCGAGGATGACGCCGTTCACCGCCGCCACGTAAGCGTTGGCCGCGGCCAAAATAATGTCCCGATGGATCGCGGTGCCTACGCTCCGCTTGCCGTCGCCGATGACCGTCACGACCGCTTCGCCGGAAGCGTCCTCCCCGGTCGACAGCGAGTGCAGTTCCAAATCTTCGAACGCCGCATCCACGGGCATCGCTTCGCGAATGCATTGAATGACCGCCTCGAGCGGCCCTTCCCCGGCGCCCGTGTACGTCCGCTCCGTCCCGTCGGACGAGCGGCGAATCGTCACAGACGCGATCCGCGAACGGTTCGATCCCGCCAGCACCTGCAAGTCGACCAGCGAGTAAGGTTGGACAACCGAATCCGTTGATTCGCCGACCAGTTGCATCAGCGTGTCGTCCGTAACGCTCTTCAGCTCGTCGGCCTTCTCCTTGAACCGCGCGTACAGATCCTCCATCTCCTCGTCGTCGAGCCGGATTCCGAAGTCCGCTACCCGGTGTCGGATCGCATGGCGGCCGGAGTGCTTGCCGAGAATGATCATGCTGCGGGGAATGCCCATCGCTTCGGGGTCCATGATCTCGTACGTGTTGCGGTTTTTCAGCAGACCGTCCTGATGGATGCCCGATTCGTGCTGGAACGCGTTGCGGCCGACGATCGGTTTGTTGTACGAAATCGGAAAATGCATCGTGCGGCTGACGAGGCGCGAAGTCTCGTAGATATGCTCGGTCCGGATGCCGGTCTCGACGCCCATCGCCTCTCCCCTCGTTTCGATCGCCATGACCAGTTCCTCAAGCGCACAGTTGCCCGCACGCTCTCCTACGCCGTTAACGCTCACTTCGACCTGACTCGCGCCGTGGCGAATCGCGGCCAGACTGTTGGCGACAGCCAGCCCCAGATCGTTGTGGCAGTGGGCGCTGTACGCGACTCGGTCCCCGCCGCGAACGTTCTCGCGAATGCGAGTAAAGAGCGGGCCGAACTCCTCGGGCAGCGCATACCCCATCGTGTCGGGGATGTTGATGATCGTCGCGCCCGCTCCGATCGCCGTCTCGACGACGCGGTACAGAAACTCTTCGCTGGAACGGGATGCGTCCATCGGAGAAAACTCGATCTCGTCGACGAACTGCTTGCCGTAAGAAACCATGGAGCGAATCATCTCGACGACTTCGTCCTGCGACTTGCGCAGCTGATAATCCAGATGGATTTGCGAGGACGAGATGAACAGATGAAGGCGGCGTCTAGCCGCGTCCGTCGTCGCCGCGACGGCGGAATCGATGTCGGCCTTCACGCAGCGCGCGAAGCCGCAAATTTCCACGTTCTGAAGCTCCTGCGAAATCCGGCGGATCGCCTCGAACTCTCCGGGGCTCGAGATCGGAAAGCCGGGCTCGATGACGTCGACTCCCAACCGGGCCAACTGGCGGGCAATGACGATTTTCTGCTCGGGCTTCATCGATGCGCCGGGCGCCTGCTCGCCGTCTCTCAGCGTCGTGTCGAAAATGCGAATCCGCCTTTTGTCCGCCGCCTGCACGTTCCTGTCCATTTTAGCTTCGCTCGTTTGTTTGCTCATTATCATTCGCCTCCTAAGATTTTCATCCCGTTTTCGGGATGTCCGGAATTAAAATCCGAGAGAGCGACGGGCGTTCGCGGGCGCGCGCTGCCCGAGGCTTCCGCAGAAGCGCAAAGAAGCCCGTCGTCTCTTAGGCTCAGAGACGACGGGCCTGATTGGGGCCGCCGCGGTACCACTCCGCTTGAAGGGGTTCGTCTTCCGACGGACGAACGTTCCTTCCACTTGCGTCGCGAATGCCGGCCGTTCGGTCGATCGGCTTCCGCGAGCGCCCGATATCGGGGGCCAGCCGTAGCGATGTACCGAAGCCGACCGATCTTGATCGGCTCCCTCCAACGCTCCGCTCCCGGGCGAGTTCGGTTCCCTCTTCGGCTGCGTCGCACCGTCCCGCAGCTCTCTGCGCCCGAGGTCAAACCTACTGCTCCCGTTCCTTGCGTTCCTCAAATATAAAAAGCCCGTCGTCTCCGATAAGAGACGGCGGGCTTGTTGTCAGCCTTCCGCGGTACCACTCTTGTTGATATTCCCTGTTCGCCGGGCAATGCCGACGGAAATATCCGCTTGGGACCCGGTCACGGGGGTTAGCCGTACAAGCGTACTCATCCGAACGCAAGGTTCGCATATTCCGCTAATCCGCTCCGGGGCGAGCTTCAGGTTCCCTTCCGCTGCGTTGCACCGTCCCGCAGCTCTCTGATCGTCGGGGATGACCTTACTGTTCCCTTTCATCGCGTTTGTTCCAATTATGTTCCTGTCATCCAGGATTGAAATTTATTATATGCTTGCCGGAACCCGGCTGTCAACAAGCGAGCATCGATATTTTCGGTTGGCAAGTTAAAGCTCCGGCGGACCGGCTATGTCCTCAAAGTCCAGGTTGATCGGACGATCCGGAAGCACGACCGGCTCCTCCATATTGGTGCTGGGCACGTTCAGCGACACCTCTTCGAATCTGACGCTGTCGATCCACACCTTGCCCGCGCCGGCAAGCAGCACGCCGAACGAGATCGACTCGCTCTCCTCCGGAACGTCCAGCACGACGCTGTATTTGCTCCAACCGCCGCTCCCCGAGATCGGGCGATCGGCCATGTTGTCGAACTGCAGCATGTCTTCGTTTTTCCCGTCCACGCGCATCCACAAGCCGCACCAGCTCGCCACCTCCTCGTTCCGAATGAATGCGGACAGCTCGTAACGCCTGCCCCGGTACAGCTCCGCCCGGAAGCTCTGCATCATTGTTGCGAAGCCTTGCGCCTGTTCGGATCTGGACTGCAGCCTGCCCGAAGCCCTGCCGCGGTGCGCCGTCGTCACATCCGTTCCGATGTCGTAATCCCCCGGGTCGGAGCCCGCCAAAACCCACCCGTTCGGCCCGCTCGCTTGTTCTGTCTGTTTCATATCCGTATCCTCCTCCGATTGATTTCTACCTTTGTCCATGAACGTTCCGAAAAAGCGTCGATACTGTCCCGGAGACATCCGGTAAGTCCGCTTGAATGCCCTCGCGAACGCCGCCTGCGACTCGAACGCGTAATCGAACGCGATGTCCAGAATGCGGCGATCAGTGACAACAAGCTCTCCCGCCGCATTCGCCAGTCTGCGCTGCCGAACGTATTCCGCGAACGGCATGCCGATATGGGCGTGAAAGACACGGTGAAAATGATACTTCGACACCGCCACCAGCCGGGCCGCATCCTCCAAAGCGATATTCTCCGCCAATCGCTCTTCGATCCATCCGACCACCTTCAGCACGTCCGCCTTCTCGTCCGTATGCGCCATTCGTCAATCCCCCCTTCTGACTTTATTGTACGGGCCGTTCTCCCCTCCGTTTTGACCGCTCTTGCTCATCTCCTCCCGAAAAAGAAAAAAACGCCACCCCGGCAATCGCCTTCCTGCAAGGAAGAAGAACGATTGCCGAGGATGGCGCGTCATACGGACCAGTCCTCCAGGGACATGACCGCTTCGGCTTTCAGATCGAGCGACGAGAATTGCCCGCGCCGCCATTTCAGGTCGGCGGCGGCGGCGATCATCGCCGCGTTGTCCGTGCACAGCTTGTTCGGCGGGATGAGCAGCGGCACGCCAGCCTCCTCGCACAGCGCGGCCAGCCGCTCGCGCAGGCCGCGGTTCGCGGCGACGCCGCCGCAGAGCATCATCTGCCGGGCGCCGAACTCCTTCGCCGCGCGAATCGCTTTGCCGGTCACGACGTCGATGACCGACTGCTGGAACCCTCTGGCCAGCGCCGAGAAGTCCGGCGCTTCTCCCTTCATCCGCGAGCGGTTGATTTCCGCCAGCACGGCGGACTTCAGCCCGCTGAAGCTGAAATCGTACGAGTCCGGCTCCAGCCACGAGCGCGGCAGCACGACTTCTTCGGTCGCCTCCTGGGCCAGCTTGTCCACGTGAGGTCCTCCCGGATACGGGAACTTCAGCGCTCTGGCGACTTTGTCGTACGCTTCGCCGACCGCGTCGTCGCGCGTCCTGCCGATGATGCGGAACTTCCCCTCCGCCTCCAGCAGCACGATCTCCGTATGCCCTCCGGATACGACAAGCGCAATGGACGGATATATAATGTCGCCGACGAGAGAATTGGCGTAAATATGTCCTGCGATATGATGCGTCCCGATCAGCGGCACGTCCAGCGCCAGCGCCAGGCTTTTCGCCGCGACGACGCCGACAAGCAGCGCGCCGATCAAGCCGGGGCCTTGCGTCACCGCTACCGCGTCGATGTCCGTGAGGCTGACGCCCGCCTCCCGCACCGCTTCCTCGATAATGATCGTCATCGTCTCGACGTGCTTGCGCGAAGCGATCTCCGGCACGACGCCGCCGAACTGCCGGTGCGTATCGATCTGGCTGGAGACGACGTTCGACAGCACTTCCCTGCCGCCCCGCACGACGGCTACGGACGTCTCGTCGCAGCTCGTCTCGATAGCCAGCAGCAGACTGCCGCTCTCAGACGGCGCTTCGTTCGCTTGTCCGCTCATGCCTCTCCTCCTTCCAACGCTCCGGCCGTTTCCGATTCGCCTATATTTTCAGGATTCAGATCCGCCCACATGATGAGCGCGTCCTCCATATTGTCCGAGTAGTAGTTCGGGCGTACGCCGGACGGGGTGAAGCCCATTTTCCGATAGAGCGACTGGGCTCTGTCGTTGGACACGCGCACCTCCAGCGTCATGCGCCGGGCTCCGAGGTAGCGGGCCGTCTTCATCAGCTCGCGCAGCAGCGCTTTGCCGTATCCGCGTCCCTGATACTTGGCCCGCAGCGCAATGTTCGTGACGTGCGCCTCGTCGATAATGAGCCACATCCCGCCGTAGCCGGCGACATCCCCGTCCAGCTCCATCACCATATATTTGGCGAACAGATTGTTCGTCAGTTCGTTGCGGAACGCTTCGGCCGTCCACGGCGCTGTAAAAGCTTCCTGCTCGATCTCCACGATCGCCGCGATGTCGTCCAGGTTCATCAGCCGGTATTCCATCTCGTCACTCTCCCCGCGAAGCCGCCAGCAGCTTCGCTTCCGCTTCGGCCAACTGCGTATAGTTCGGGACGAACGAATGCACGTCATGCCGTTCTCCCAGACGGAACTTCAGCTCTCCGAGCAGCCCCAGCGCGGTTGCGTCCATGTCCCAGGCCAGCATCCGCAGCCGCGTGCCAGACTGCTCCGCAGCCTCGATCGCGGCTTGATGGAGCGGGGTGTCGCCGATGAACCAGATCGCCGCGACCTGCGCATCCTCGGTGCCCTCGTCCTCGATCAGTTCCGCCCAATCGGTGATCAGCCGGATGGCGTCGGAATCGACCGTCCGCCAACCGCCGGAATGGTCCGCCGCATACCGCGAAGTATACACTTGACCCCTCCTTGCGTCCAGAATCGGCACGATCCAGATGTCCCGGTCGTCGGCCAGATCCTCATTCTCCGTCCTGAGCTTAAGCCATGCGCCGAGAGCGAGCGCTTCAAGCGTAGACACGCCGATCAGCGGCTTGTTCCACGCCCAAGCAAGCGTCTTCGCGGCCGTAACCGCAATGCGCACCCCCGTATACGAGCCCGGTCCTTGGCCCACGACGATGGCGTCGATCTGCTCCCCCTTCATTCCGTTGCGCTCCAGCAGCTCCTTGATCTCCGACAAAATGCGTACCGAATGATTGCGCTCGGCGAAGGAAGCGACGGAATCGATCCGCGAGCCATCCCTCACCAGGGCGGCGGAGAAAGCGGCGGTCGACGTGTCGAAGGCGAGCACCGTTACGGAGCCGCTGTCCTCGATCAGTTCCTCGTCTATTTTCATGCTGTATGTTCCCCCTCTTCCGCCTGACGGAGTCCCAGCTCGGCGCACCAAGCATCGTAGCGCTCCCCGACAGGCCGGCAGACGATTCTCCTGGACTCGGGTCCCGTCGTCTCCAGACGAAGATGCAACCGCTCGGGCGGCAAAATCGGCTCGATGATCGAAGCCCACTCCACCAACGTTACGCCGTTCCCGTGAAAATATTCGTCCAGCCCCAGCTCGTCCGCTTCCTCCAACGACAGCCGGTAGACGTCCATATGATAGAAAGGAAGCTTCGTCCCCTCGTATTCTTTAATAATCGTAAAAGTCGGGCTGTTCACGATGCCAGCCACGCCGAGCGCTGCCGCGTAGGCTTTGGCGAAATGCGTTTTCCCCGCGCCCAGGTCCCCGTCCATCGCCAGCACCGCCCCCGGAAACGCCAGCTCGGCCAGCGCCTTCGCGAAAGCCCCCGTAGCCTGCTCGTTGGCGGCCTCCAGCTCGTACCGGTTCGACGGGTCTCCCGTCCGATTCGAATGCATGATTCACACGGCCCCTTCGGCAAAATGATTGTATCCCCGCTTGGCCAGCGGCTTGCGCAGTCCTGTATCAGCTTCTTCCAGTTCCACGCCCGGCGGGCCTTCTTCGACCTCTCCGACCACGAACAGCGGAATGCCCTCCGCCCGCAATCGCTCGCGCAGCTCCTGCTCGCAGCTCTTGTCCGCTGTTCCGAGCAGCACGTAGTCCTCGCCTCCGAACAGTGCCAAGTCTGTCGCGCGCAATCCGTTGTCCCCCGCATACGCGGACAGTCCACCTGACAAGGGCAGCAGCTTCTCCTTCAGCACCAGCCGAACGCCCGATGCCTCGGCAAGCTCCCAAGCCTCGCTCGCCACGCCGTCGCTGACGTCGTTCAAGGAGGTACCCCAACCCGTCTCTGCCAAAATCCGTCCGGCCTTCACCGACGGAACGGGACGGCGATGGGCCTGCGCGAGCCTTGGCGGAAGCAGTGCGGCCAACCTGTCGCGCTTCGCTCCCTCCGCCGCGGCAATCCGCTGCAAGGCGTGCAAACCTGCGGCCGACAAGCCCGTCGGGCCGGTCAGAAATACCGCCTGGCCCGGCCTCGCCCCGGAGCGGCGGATCGCCCGTCCGGCTTCGACCGCGCCGATAACCGTAACGGCTACGACAAGATCTTGCGGAGCGGAAGTCGTATCCCCGCCGATAACGGCCACTCCGTAGTGTTCGGCGCATTCGTACAACCCGTCGTACAAGCGCCGCATCCGTTCCTCGCTCCAAGCCGGAGGCACGCAGACGGACACGAGAGCGAACTTCGGCTCGCCGCCCATGGCGGCAATGTCGCTGACGTTGGCCGCCAGCGCCTTGTAGCCGACGTCGGCCTCCCCCATCGTCGCGTCGAGGAAGTGAACCTGCTCGACCATCGTATCCGCGGCGACAAGCCATTCCCGGCCAGGTCCTTCGCCCGCCACGATCGCCGCATCGTCTCCGATGCCGAGCACAACGCCGGAACGAGCCAGAAAATCGGCCGTCTGGCGGCCTTCCGTCCAGAGTCGGATGCGTCCGAATTCGTCCAATGACGGCACGGCGCTACCCCATTTCCTCATTATTGTCCTAATTATATCGGGGTGCGCCCGAACATGCAAAGACCGAGCCGGACGAACGAACCGGCTTTCTACGGTTGCGACTCTACCAATCGGCATTATGAGAAGAATATTATTTTGGACTCCGACGCCTTGGCTCGCCTAGATCCGTCATTCTCATAATTCGGGATGGCAGATTTTATGGCATGTTTTCGCCAATACGGGCTGATAGACTTTGAGATATTCCAAGCCAAGGGAGGAATCACGTTTCATGAAGAAGTTCAACGCTAAAGGTTTGAAGAAGTCTCTGATGCTCGGTACGTTGGCGCTCGCGATCTCCGTTCCCGCGGGAGCCGGAGCCGTGTCCGCGGCCCCTGCAAGCAACGCGATTACGCAAGACCAGCTGTCGCAAATCGCCAGCCGGTTCGGCATAGATCTCAATTCGCTGCTCCAGCAAATCATGCAAGGTCAAGCTCCCGTCGTATCCAAACCGTCCACGGGCGGCGGCAATTCGGGAAGCGGCCAGGTTACGAAACCAGGCAAGCCTTCCCAGCCTTCTAAGCCTAGCACCGGAAACAACGGCAACACGGGCAGCGGTAATACCGGCAACTCCGGCTCCGAAGTTTCCAACTCGGCGTTCGCGACGCAGGTCGTCACGCTCGTTAACCAGGAACGTGCGAAAGCGGGCCTGAAGCCGCTCGCGTCCACGAACGCCGCGCTGACGAAGATGGCGCTGGACAAAGCGAAGGACATGTACAACAACGGCTACTTCGACCACAACTCGCCGACTTACGGTTCGCCGTTCGATATGATGAAGAAATACGGAATCAATTATCGTTACGCGGGAGAAAATATCGCCAAAGGCCAGCGCACTCCGCAAGAGGTCATGAACGCCTGGATGAACAGCCCGGGCCACCGCGCGAACATTCTCAGCGCCAACTTCACGACGATCGGCGTCGCTTATTACAACGGCGTCTGGGTCCAAGAGTTTATTTCGTAGAAATGACGGGGCTGTTCCATAAGCACTTTAAGTTGCTGTGAAAGATAATCGATGAACAAGGTGCAAGGGGGATGTACCTCCTTCCGATGCTATACGCTCCTGAAACCTGAATGGGTAAACCCGTGATAAGGTGGTTTCAGAAGCGTATGAGGCATTCTCCAGGAGGTACATCCCCCTTCTTTGTCTATCGATCTTCTCAGCAACTCTGCTTATGGAACAGCCCCTTTCGTCCAGCGAATAAGGGCTTACATTTGATTTTATCGAACGGATGATTATAATTAGGTTTAAAAGATTAAACGAATGAACGAAAGGATGGAGCGCATGAGCGAAAACACCGAGCAAATTTTGCAGCAATTCAAAGAGTGCATCCCACTGCTGGAAGTGCTGACGGATGGAAACCGTCAAGCGATTATTATGCTGCTGGCGCAGAACAAATCGGGACTTCACGTTAATGCGATCGCAAGCCATATCGATTTGTCCAGACCGGCCGTCTCCCATCATTTGAAGGTGCTGAAGCAGTCCGGTTTCATTACCTCCGAGAAAAAAGGCGTCGAAAATTATTACGTATTGACCGTCCGCCAACCGCTTGAACGGCTCAAAACGTTAATTGCCGCCGTCGAAGCCGAGTGCGACGGATCTCGGTAACTTGCCGGCACGTTTAAGGCGAATCGCGTAGAGCACCTTATTTTTTTATACGATTGGTCGATCAGTTTAAACCAATAATCCAAACAGGAGTGATTATATTATGAAGGCCATAACCATTGAGAAATACGGAAAACATGTCCCGCTGAATATGACGGAGCAACCGATGCCCGAGATCGGAGAACAGGACGTGCTCGTGGAAATTCATGCAGCCAGCTTAAATCCGATCGACTTTAAGATTAAGGAAGGGAAAGTCAAACTTCTGCTGAATTACAAGTTTCCTCTCATCTTGGGCAATGACTTCTCCGGAGTTGTCGTGAAAGTCGGCGAACGGGTGAGTGCCTTCAAGCCCGGGGATGAAGTGTACGGGAGACCCCGCAAAACCCGCATCGGCACGCTGGCGGAATTTATCGCCGTTCACGAGGATGATATTGCGCTGAAACCGCGCAATCTGAGCTTCGAAGAAGCGGCCTCGATCCCGCTCGTCGGACTGACGACTTACCAAGCTTTTTCCGATATTTTAGACCTGCAGAGAGGTCAAAAAATATTGATTCACGCAGGCGCGGGAGGCGTAGGCACCTTCGCCATTCAGATGGCCAAGCTGATGGGAGCTTACGTCGCTACGACCGCAAGCGAAAAAGGTTACGACCTGGTCAAATCGCTGGGCGCCGATCTGATCGTGAATTATCGCGAGGAAAACTTTGAAGATAAGCTTGCCGATTACGACGCCGTTTACGATACTTTAGGAGGAGCCGCCTTGGAAAAGTCGTTCCGCGTCCTGAAGCCGGGCGGGCAGATCGTATCGATCTCCGGCATGCCGAACGCCAGATTCGGAAAAGAGGAAAAGTTAGGCTGGATGAAGACCGCAATTTTGTCGCTCGTTAGCCGCAAGCTCACAGCTCTTGAGAAGAAGACCCGAACGAAATACCATTTCCTGTTCATGAAACCGAGCGGAGCGCAATTAAACATTTTGAAGGAATGGATTGAAGAAGGCCGCATTAAACCGATTGTCGATAAAGTGTATTCTTTGCAAGAGGCCGGACAAGCGTTTCAATATCTGGAAAGCGGCAGGGCCAAAGGCAAGGTTATCGTTAAAATCAAATAAATATTGAAAATTCTCTACAAGGTGCTTACCGCAGAAGCGGAGGGAAGAGCTGGATGAGGCCGTTGCATGCTGCACATACAAATTGAATTAAAAAGGCTTGGCGCACGAAGGGACGTACCTCAAGTCATCTACCCGGCTGACCAAAGTACGTCCCTCGCTTCTCCCCTAAACCTTTACCGCATCTTCAACTTACTTCATTTCGATCAGCTCCGACTTTTGCAGCAGCCTCTGAACGATCGCCGCAACCTCCGCGCGGGTCATGTTGGCCTTAGGGGCAAGCGTATCCGCGCTTCTGCCTGTTACGATGCCGGCGTCTACGCTGCTCGAAACGCCATTCTGCGCCCATTTGGCTACCTTGGCCGCATCTCCGAAAGGATGCAGCACCGCGTCTGCAGATTTGGCCGACAATGTATCTGCCAATCCGGTGAGCACCATCGCTTTGGACAGAATCAGCATCGCTTGTTCGCGGGTGATTTTGTCTTGCGGACGGAAGGTGCCGTCTTGGAAGCCGTCAATCAGTTGATACGCATACGCCGTGTTGATTACGCCGCTATACCAGTCCGATGCTTTTACATCGGAGAAGGCCGTAGGGCCGTTTTCCGGCTTAAGCCCCAGTCCGCGTACGAGAATGGCTGCGAACTCGGCGCGGGTAATGTCCCGATTCGGAGTGAACTTGCCGCCTCCCGTTCCGTCGATGACCATCCGCGAGCCCATGTCATTCACTGCGGACTTCGCCCAGTGCTTCGCGACGTCGCTGAACTCAATCGGATTCCAGACGACGGCGTACGTGCTGTTGGTCAAGCTGTTGATCTTGGCAAAATATCTCGCGCCGTTCTTGGTCACCTGTGTCGGCACATGACGCACCGAACCGTCCGCCTCGATCACGACGCCCGTCGTAATCTTGTTCGGGTCGATTCCGTCCGGAATGGCGACCGTTCTCTCGACGTACGCATTAAACTTCGTTACGGTAGTCGTTTGGCTGCCGTAGACCGCTGTAATATTGAACTCGAGCGGCGGCATAACGAGCGAGAACGTCCCTTTCTCCGCCGCGTTCTCCGCAAGCTTGACCGTCTCTGCCGCAGAGGCGGATATTTCAATCCGCACTTTGATGTCCGCCAGATTGGCCGGCTTGCCGAGCTGCGAGAAGATGGCGTCGATGTTGATTTCGTGAGCCGGGATCGTATAGGTTGCGTTGTCTGTTTGGAGAACGAGAACCGCTTCCTTGTTCTCCATGTTTTTGATCATTTGGCCGTTCAGTTCGCCAATGATGACGTCCGATTTCGTTTTGACCGGAATCGTCACGACAGCGCCTTGACCTTCGGCGGCCAGCTTGTCGTCCAGCTTCTTCTGGTCAACGGCTATTGTAAGGAGAGTTTGGTCGTTGCGCTTGCCGGTCGTAGCCGTTCCGGCGCTTTCCTCCTTGCCGTTCACCAGCACGATAACGGCCTCTTCGTTCGAGCTGCCGGACGAAGTTGTTCCTCCTCCAGCTCCGCCGTTGCCGCCGGAATCGCCGCCCGAGTTGCCTCCGTTGCCGCCGGTCGGAGCGCTCGGAACGACGGCGGAAGATGCGGTCGAAGCCGCACTGCTGCCCGCTGCGTTAATCGCCTTCACCGTGAACGTATAGCTCGTGCCGTTGGTCAAGCCCGTAATTGTGATTGGGCTGGACGCTCCGGTCGCCGTTAATCCTCCGGGCTGGGATGTAACGATGTATCCCGTGATCGGATTGCCCCCGTCATCAACCGGCGGAGTAAAGCTGATCGTCGCTTGTCCGTTCCCGGCGGCGGCAGCCACATTCGTCGGCGCTGCCGGGGACCCGGCCGGCGCTGTCGGAGTAACGCTTGTCGACGGCGTCGATTCAGGGGAATCCCCAACGCTGTTCGTCGCAACGACCTTGAACGTGTAGGGCGTGTCGTTCGTCAAACCTGTAACTGTAATCGGGCCGGTTGTCCCCGTTGCCGTTATTCCTCCCGGTTCGGAGATAACCTTGTAGCCTGTAATCGCGCTGCCCCCGTTGTTCGCCGGAGGCGTAAAGCTGACCGTCGCTTCTCCATTGCCGGCGACGGCAGTCACTCCTGTCGGCGCATCCGGCGGCGCCAAAGGCGTAACGCTTGCCGAAGGTGCCGACTGCGGAGAATTTCCGACGCCGTTCACGGCGACAACGGTAAAGGTGTACGTCGTACCATTCGTCAGTCCTGTAACGGTAATCGGACTGGTCGTCCCCGTTGCCGTCAATCCTTCCGGTTGAGACGTGATGATATACCCCGTAATTGGATTGCCTCCGTCGGTTGCCGGCGGCGTAAAGCTGATCGTTGCTTGACCGTTTCCGGCGACAGCAGTCACATTTGTCGGCGAACCGGGCGATCCGATTGGCGCAGTCGGCGTAACGCTTGTCGAGGCCGCCGATTCCGGAGAGTCTCCAACGCTGTTCGCGGCAACGACCTTGAACGTATACGCCGTTCCGTTCGTTAAGCCTGTAATCGTGATCGGACTGGTCGTTCCTGTTGCCATTAGCCCTCCCGGCTGGGAGATAACCTTGTATCCGGTAATCGGACTGCCTCCGTCGCTCAGCGGCGGCGTAAAACTTACCGTTGCCTGGCCGTTTCCGGCAACGGCGGCCACTCCCGTCGGAGCGTCCGGTACAGTTGCGCTGCCCCCACCGTTTTCAGGTGTAAAATACAGCGTCTTAACCGCACCATCCGGCCATACACGCACCTGCACCGTCTGTGTTCCGCTAAAGGTCGGCGGGTCCCACTCCTCATAGAATGTCCAGGTCTCGCCGCCATCCGTTGAGTATTCCATTGAGCCGTTCGCGCCCACAATCATGTTCGTCTCGTCATTCGCTGTTACGTTCGGTGCAGCCGGCGGCTCCGAAAACGATACTCCCTTCGACGCACCTGCGGGCACTCCATTTGCCGCCGCAACACGTACCATTACATAAACAAATCCGTTAAAAATTGGGGGATTCGCCGAATTATAAAGCCTCCACGTATTACCATTATTCGTTGAATACTCCATCGTGTCGTCCGCGCCCTCAAGCAGGTTCGTATCATCGTTCGCCGTTACGCCCGGCGCTTCCGGATTCTCCGTAAACGTTAGCGCAGTTGTCAATCCTGGCGGCGTTCCCGTTACCGGATCTGCCACTACGCGCACCAGTACCGTCTGATTTCCGCTAAAGGTCGGCCGCGGATAACTCCACTGTTCGTACGGTGTCCATGTCCCTCCGGCATCCGTCGAATATTCATATTTTGTTAAGCCCGATCCTGACATCTCGATCACATTCTCGGTATCATCGACCGAAAAGTTGGTCGGCGCTGCCGGTGGAGGCGGATTCGGAGTGAACCAAATCGTTTTGGCCAATCCTGCCGGTGCTCCTGTAACCGGATCTTCCGCTATTCTCACCTGCACCGTCTGTGCTCCGTCAAAGGTCTGCGGATTTGCTTTATCGTAGGCAGTCCACGTCTCGCCGTCATCCGTCGAATATTCCAGTGTCTGCCCCAGATAATCCGTATAGAATTCTGTGCCCATAATAAGGTTTAACATGTCGTTACTCGTTACATTTGGCGCTCCCGGCTGCGGCGGAGCCCGATGGAACAGCAGCTTCGCCGGGAAGGATGCCAACGTGTCTGTTGCCGTGTCTTCCTTTAAGCGCACGAACACCGTTTTTTCCTCGCTCAAATCCGGGGGATTTAAGGGATCGTACGTTGTCCACTCTGTAAGATAAGAGACGTCAACACTTCCGCTTCCAGGATTAACGAAATACTCCATCCTGTCGTTTATGCCCGTAATTGTATTGGCCACGTCGTTCACCGAAACGTTCGGCGCATCTGGCCTTAATCTCACTTTACGAATTAATTTGGTATCATACTCCGCAAAATAAAGGGTCTTCCCCGAGCTGTCTACGGTCAATCCGAAAGGATTGCTCAAATGGGCTTTTTTCGCTGAAAAGTCATACACCTCTTCATTGCCGCTAGAAATACCGCCCCCCGCCACGCTGGTGAGTATGCCCTCCGAATCTACTTTCAGAATTTTATCGCTTGTCGGATCCGCAATATAGAGATTCCCTGCTTGGTCAAGAGCCACTCCATAGGGATTTACCCGGGCTTCTATCGCCGGCCCGTTCTCTCCGCCAGAACCGTTATGTCCATTCCCCGCCACCGTGGTAATCTGACCATGTGTATCTACTTTCCGTACTCGATGATTATCCATATCCGCAATATAGAGGTTCCCCGCACTGTCAACGGCGACATCCATCGGAAAGTTTAAACTGGCTCCTGTCGCCGGCTGATTGTCTCCGTTATAGCCGCTATCCCCATTCCCCGCCACCGTCGTGATCTTGCCCGTCAAATCTACTTTCCGAATTCGATGGTTATTTGTATCCGCAATATAGAGATTTCCTTCACTGTCTAAGACTATTCCGTTAGGGGAGTCTAATTGAGCGCTTGTCGCCGGCCCATCGTCCCCGCCAAAAGCCGCACTCCCATCCCCAGCCACCGTGATGATGGAATTGGGGGGAGTTGCAGTTCGTTTCAGGACCCGATTGTTCCACCCATCCGCAATATAGAGATTTCCTTCACTATCCATTGCCACTCCGGAAGGCTGGTTTAATGAGCTTGCAACCGTGGTGATTAGGCCATCCTGATCCACCTTGCGGATTCGGTTGTTCCCCCTGTCTGCAATATAGATCCCGTAAGTGCTTGCAGTCACCCCGACAGGATCGCTCAATTTGGCCTCTATCGCGGGTTGATTGTCACCGTTATAACCCAACTGGTGATACATCCCCGCCACGGTGAAGATGAGGTGCGAATTCGGATCAGCTCTTTCAGGTTCTGCCGCAAAACTCTGTTGTACAGACAACGTGGACAAGAGTTGCAGCATTATAGTAGAGCATAAAGTCAAAATGGAAAACTTCTTCAGCCGCTTCCTGCGCATCAGTATACCTCCAAATTCTAGTAATCAAACTGTTATCTATCTCGACTTCGACAATAATCTACCTCACTATACATTGGGACAATAAACGAAAAATAAACAAGAACGCGCCTAACCCCGCCTCTTGTCGAACCTTGTTTACAATTTGTTTATTCCGATAAGGTAAGCTGATAGAATGGCATAAGAAAGGAGGAGAGACAGTGCCCGGAAAAACGCCGCTGAGAAGGTCGATCGTGATCGGCGCGATCACTCTTTTGCTTGCTTCGCTCTTTGCTCTATGGCTGACGGGAAGCGGAGACGACTCACGAGATTCCCTGCAGGTTCGCGGCGGAGCGGCAAGCTTGCAAAATTGGGACCCCGAGCAGAGTCCCGCCGTCAAGCTGGACGGAGAATGGGAATTTTACTGGAACCGTCTGCTGACCCCCGAGGACTTCCGGACACAGGGAGAAGCGTTGACCGGAAGCGCCGCCTATATGACGATTCCCTCCTCCTGGAACGGACAAGTTGTTAACGGGGACAAGCTGCCTGTCTACGGCTCGGCGACGTATCGGATGGTGTTGACCGATCTCCCGTCTTCCGGAGTGTACGCTTTGAAAAAAACGAACATCCGATTTTCGAGCCGGATTTACGTGAACGGGGAGGAGCTTCTGGCGGACGGACTGCCGGGCAGCGGCGACCAGGCTTACGAGCCGGGCAATCGGCCTCAGTTGAACGCTTTCTACAGCGACGGCGGAGAGGTCGAGATCGTCGTGCAAGCGGCTAACTACGACTACGTCAATTCCGGCGTTGTCGTCCCTCTCCTGTTCGGCAAGCAGGAGGCGTTGAACGGCCTTCAGCAGAAAACGATGGCGCGGGAATTCGTCATTCTCTCGATTCTCGGCACATTGGCGCTGATCTACGTCATCTGCTTCATTGCGGCGGCTATGTACAACAGGAAGGATTACTCCTTGCTGATGCTGGCGCTTCTCTGCGCGGTAGCCGGCATCTATCATAGTCTGATGGGCGAACGTTCGCTGATGCTGCTGATCCCGGACGTCTCGTTCGTAACGCTGTACAAAATCAAAGATGTAGCCTCGGTTCTCACTTGCATGGCGATAGCCCTATCGTTCTATCAACTGCAAAGAAGCATCATTTCCTTCAGGCTAATGCTGGCCGTAACGCTCGTGCTGGGAGCTTTCGCGATCGTCATCGTATTCCTCCCCATCAGTGCGTATACGCCGATTCAATATTACATCGTCATTATGTACCAACTGCTGCTCGCCTGGCTTTTCGCAAGAGCTGCTTATTTGTATATCCGCGGCGGGGAAGGCCATCGCTGGAAGTCCTTTCTGCTGTGCATCGCCATCCTGCCGATCAATTTTTACTCCATAGATACGATTTTGTTCGCGTTAAGCGTCAGCTCGTCGCTGCAATTCAGCCAATTCTGCATCGTCGCCTTTAATCTGGCCATGCTTCTTCTCATCGTTCTCCGTTTTTTCGAAGCGTACCATACGATCAATGAGATGAAGGACCAGTTGCTGCGCCTGGACAAAATCAAAGACGATTTCCTGTCCAACACTTCCCATGAACTGAGAACGCCGCTGAACGCCATCGTCAACATCTCCGAGACGCTTCTTAAAGGGGTGAACGGCCCGGTCAACGGAGAGCAGGCGCAAAATCTGTCGCTCGTAGTCGGAAGCGGAAGACGGCTGACTCATCTCGTCAACGAACTGCTCGACTATTCCAAGCTGAAGCACGGGGACATGAAGCTGCACAAAAGCCGTCTCCTCTTGAAGGCGTACGTAGAATCGGTCATGCGCATTCATCTCTTCTTATTGGAAGGAAAAAACGTGACGCTCGTCAACCGGGTGTCGGACGACCTGCCTCTCGTTCATGCGGACGGCATCCGGCTTACGCAAATTTTGCACAACCTGATCGGCAACGCGATCAAGTTCTGCGACCGGGGAGTCGTGGAAGTAAGCGCGGCGGTTGCGGGGGAATGGGTCGACATTCGCGTCAAGGATACCGGAATCGGCATAGAGCCTCACATGCAGGAGCGCATCTTCATGGATTACGAGCAAGGAGAGCATGCGGAAGGGGCCCAATACGCCGGAACCGGGCTCGGATTGAGCATTACGAAACGTCTCGTCGAACTGCACGGAGGGCGCATCGGCGTTCGCTCGACTCCTGGGCAAGGCGCAACCTTCTCGTTTACGTTGCCCGTTGCGCCTGGCAAATCCGTCAAAACGGAAGCAGAGCCGCCGCGATATGCGAACGAGACCCTTTTCTCCGAGGCTGATCTGGCTCATCAGGAATATCCGCTGCGCGTCGAAGGCGAACAGCCGGAATCGATACTGATCGTGGACGATAATGCACTGAATCTGCAAAGCATGATCAATCTGTTCAAGCTCGAGAAGCAAACGATCGTCGCCGTCAACCGCGGAGAATTGGCGCTGGAAGCCGTTCTCTCGCGTCAGGAGTTTCTGCTCGTCATTCTGGACATTACGATGCCCGATCTGTCCGGCTTCGAGGTGCTGCGCCGCATCCGCGAACGGTTCTCTCCCTTCGAGCTGCCCGTTCTGATGTTGACGGCGCGAAGCCGCAGCGAGGACATTCGGCTGGCAATGGAGCTGGGAGCCAACGACTTCGTCGCCAAGCCGTTCGAATCCGAGGAGCTGATGGCCCGGGTCAGAAGCCTCTCGAAGCTGAAATCGTCGGTCAAGCTGGCCCGGGACGCCGAGATCGCCTTCCTGCGCTCCCAGATCAAGCCTCATTTCCTGTACAACGCCTTGACCGCGATCGCCGAGCTGTGCGTGACCGATTCCCGGCAGGCGGAGGAGGTTACGCTGCAATTGTCGCGTTATTTGCGCAGCAGCTTCGACTTCAAGCATCTGGACGCGTTAACGACGCTTAGCAACGAGTTGGAATTGGTCCGCTCCTATGTCGCGATCGAGCAAGCCCGCTTCGGAGCTCGGCTGCAAGTGGAGTACGAGGTAGACGCCGATCCGAACCTGCTGATCCCTCCGCTCATCGTTCAACCGCTGGTGGAAAATGCGATTCGGCACGGAGTCATGTCCAACTCCAGGGGAGGCAAGGTGAGCCTTCTCGTTAAGGGAGGCTTGGGGAACGGCATTGTTTTATGCATAGAAGACAACGGCCGCGGGATGAGCCCGCAGAAGCTGGACAGCGTGCTCCATCCGGATTCGGCGGCGAAAGGCATCGGGTTGTGGAACATCAGCCAGCGCCTGCGGCTTCTGTACGGTACGGAAATGCGGATCGAGAGCAAGGAAGGCCGAGGCACGCGAATCGAGATCGCGCTTCCCGGAGAAAACCCGATGGCGAAAGGAGGTTGACGGATGCTGCGAATCATGATTGTAGACGACGAGGAGCTTGCGGCGATGAGACTGAGGCGCATCGTCGCCGAATACGGCGAGCCTAGCGAAGTCGTCCTGTTTCTGGACTCGCAGGAAGCGCACGAATATGCCAAAACGCATGCCGTGGACGTCGCTTTTCTGGACATCTCCATGCCGGACATCAACGGCATGCAATTGTCGAAGCTGCTGACGGACGTTAACGAGTCGATCAAAATCGTTTTTGTTACCGGTTATGACGCGTATGCGGTTCACGCCTTCGAGTTGAACGCCGTGGACTATATTATGAAGCCGGTCACGGCGGAGCGGCTGAACGTCACGATGAAGAGAATCCGGGCAGGACGCCCGTCGATCGAGGCGTCAAGGCCGCCGCTCGAAGTGTTTCTGTTCAACGGCATGACCGTAAGCGTACGGGACGCAGACGGCGTACGAGAAGCCGTCAAGCTGAGAAGTCCGAAAACCGAAGAACTGTTCGCCTTTCTGGTGTGCAAGCGGACCGTGCACCGAGAGGAAATCATCGATACGCTATGGAACGGATTCGTGCCCGACAAAGCCTGGAAAAACTTGAATTCCACGCTGTATTACGTTCGCAAGGCAATTAATGCGGACGGGCATAAATGCGAAATCTCGATGGCGGGCAATGAAATCCGGATCAACGCGGACGAGTTGTACTGCGATCTGCACGAATTCGAACGGTTGCTGAAGGAAATCCGACGCGACCCGGAACGAAACGCCGGCCTGCTCCAAAGAGCCGAGGCGCTATACTCGGGACCGCTGCTGCGGGGCAAAGCTTATGATTGGGCCAGCGGATACGCACTGAATCTCGAGCGTCAGTACACGGAGCTGTTGGAGCTGCAAGCCCGCCATTACCGTCAACGGGGGCAACTGCTTCAGGCGTTGAACGGCTATGGCGAAATCTTGAAGCTGGACGCCTTGCGCGAAGATGTACATATCGAACTGATCCGCATCTTCCTCGAGCTCGGCCGCAAAAACGAAGCGATCCGGCAATACCGGCAATTGGAGCTGCTGCTGCGCTCCGAACTGGGGATGGAGCCGGATTCGAAAATCAGGGAGCTGCTGCAATAAGCCGGGAATCCGACGCGCAGACGGATGACAGGGAGTTGGGGTGGAAGGGCGATGCCCGAACGAAGTTGTTCCGAAACCTAACAGAAGGCTTTGCGCCTCCCCATATCGGGGTGACGCAAAGCCTTCTTAATTATTCCCGCTTAAACCTTCAGAACGTCATGATCGACGTACCGCTCTCCGTTCAGCTCGCTGACGACGTTGATTGCCACTTTCGCGCCGTCGCCCGCGGTAATGATCGTGTGCATGCTCACTCCGGCGATCGTGCCGGCCGCCCATACGTTGGCGAGATTCGTCTTGCCGTCGGGCGCGCAGTCGACGATTGTCTTGATCCTCGGCTCCGTGCCGGGCTTGGTGACGATGCCGCTTGCCTCGGCGACGTCCGCGAACAGGCCGGTAGCAATAATGACATGAAGCGCCTCGTAAGACTGTCCGTCCGCTTCGATCGTAACCGAGCCATTCCCGGGAACGAGCTTTGTCGCTTTGCCCGTCACGAACTCCGCTCCGAACTTGACCGCCTGCTTCTTGCCTACGGCTACGAGATCGGGACCGGTGATCCCTTCGGCTCCGTAATGGTTTTCCACCCATGCGCGTTTCGTTACGCTCTGATCGTTATCGATCACCAGCGTTTTCTTGCCGGCCTTGGCGGTAAAAATTGCGGCGCTGGCTCCCGCCGGTCCTCCGCCGATAATGGCAACGTCGTACATCGCACTCACTCCTCATGTGAAAATTAGGAAGCTCCACTTAATTGTAACACGCGAATGAATCGCTTTCAAAAAGTAAGCCCCACTCCGAGGAAATCCGTGTGCACGACGCGCCCATCCCTGCTAATGGGATACTTCTTCCAGCCGTTCCACCCCGACCGTCTGCACGTCCGTCGGACTCTGGCCGACCTGAACGGTCGCCACGCCTCCCTCGACGTCCACGCGTTCGATCCAGACCGGCTCTCCGCTGTCCAGGCGAACTTTGATGTTATCCGCCGATTCGTAAATTTCCTTCGCTCTTTGCGCATCCATAGAATCAGTCCTCCAATGTTTCCTCGATATCCGGCACCCATCCGTTCTGAAAAGTAACCTGTCCGCCGCCCAGCCCTTCGTTCACCATGCGGTCGACTTCCATATCGTATTCGTCCCTGCCTTCGTGAATCGAGTCCTCGAGCCCTTTCCCGTCTTCTTCTGAAGCCACTTGCGACATCCCCCTTCGGCAATGGAATAAGTCCTTTCCAATATTCCCTGTCCGGTTGTTTTCCATGCGAATGGGCAACTTAAAGCCGTGTTCATAAAAGTCCGGTTGTCGGCTTCCCGAATTCAAATTTCGTCGAACCTCTACAGCAAAGGAGCGTTAGCCATGCATACGGTCTGGAAAGGCGCGATCAGCTTCGGGCTCGTGCACGTTCCCGTCAAAATGTTCACCGCCACTGAGGACAAGGATATTCATCTGAGGATGATTCACAAAGCCTGCGGCACGCCGATCGCCAACGTTCGCACTTGCCCCCACTGCGAGAAGGAGGTCGCTTGGGAAGAGATTGCCCGCGGCTACGAGCAGGAGAAAGGACGGTTCGTGCTGTTCGAGCCGGAGGAGCTGGAGGCGATCAAGCCGGACAATACGAAGACGATTCAGATTCTCGACTTCGTCGATCTGACGGAGATCGATCCGCTGTACTACCAGAAGGCGTATTACCTGTCTCCCGATCAAGCCGGATCGGGTGCGTATAGTCTGCTGCTGGAAGCGATGCGGCAGTCCGGCAAAATCGGCATTGCCAAAATCGCCATCCGCAGCAAAAGCAGCCTCGCCGCTATAAGGCCGGTCGACAACTGCATATGTATGGAGACGATGCATTATCCGGACGAGATTCGCCCGCTGCAGCTCGTCCCCAACTTGCCCGAGCAGACGAACGTCAACGAGAAGGAGCTGACGATGGCCAAGATGCTCATCGAGCAGTTGTCGACCCCGTTCGAGCCCGGGAAGTACACCGACGACTACCGCATCGCCCTGCAGGAAGCGATTCAGCGCAAAATTTCCGGAGAAGGCGCGGACATCGTCACCGCTCCGGACGTGGAGAGAACGAACGTCATCGATCTGATGGCCGCGCTTCAAGCCAGTCTGGAAGCCGCCCAACCGGGAGCCGCCCCGGCAGACTCCGACGATGCCGGAGCCGGAGGAGACCGCGGCAAAGCGAAGCCCCGCGGCACGCGCGGACGCAAGAAAGAAGGGGCGGTGCCTTGACGGTATGAAAGCGTCGAATGCGATCCCGCCGGCCAGGCCGTTCTTCCCGCTTAAGCTTGCTCCCGGACCTTGGCCATGAAGCTGGAGCCGGTCATTCCGTTCGAGCCGATTGCGGTGACGGACTTGCCGCAAGGGGACGACTGGGTGGCGCAGATCAAATGGGACGGCGTTCGGATGCTCAGCTACTTCGACGGGCGGGAAGCCCGCCTGATCAATCGGCGGCGCAACGACCATACGCCGCAATATCCCGAATTCGCCGATCCGACCGTCTACTGCTCTTCCTCCTCCTTCATTCTCGACGGAGAATTCATCGCCTTCGACAAGGCACGGCCTTCTTTTCAGGAGGTGATGAAACGCGACGGCCTGCGCACGCAATCGGGCATCGCCGCTGCGCTTCCCAGAGTTCCCGTCACTTATATGATTTTCGACGTGCTGTATTCGGGCGGAAAATGGGTCGTGGACCTGCCGCTGGAGCACAGGCAAAGCTTGCTGGAGAAGATCGTCGTGCCGAACGAACGCGTTCAGCTGTGCCGCAACTTTCACGATTCCGCCGGCCTGCTGGAGCTGATGAAAGCCCGCGGGATGGAAGGCGTCGTCTGCAAGAAGCTGGGCGAAGCTTACGGAATCGGCAAGAAGGACGGCCGCTGGCGCAAGCTGAAGCTGACGCGCGATCTGTATGCCGCGGTAGGGGGCGTCACCTACAACGGGCCGACGGTCAACTCGCTGCTGCTCGGCTTGTTCGACGGGACAGAGAAGCTGCGTTATATCGGGTACGCGGGGACCGGGAAGCTCTCGCGGGAAGACTGGAGGGCGCTGACCGAGCGAATTCCTTCGCTGGCCGTGCGGGAGATGCCGTTCGCAAGCCGGCCCGACAGGGAGAAAGGCGTCACCTGGGTGCGGCCGCATCTGGTTGCCAAGGTGCAGTTCCTGAACTGGACCCAAGGGGGAACGATGAGACAATCGAGCATTCAGGCGCTGCTGCCTGAGCGTTATTTGGCGGAATGCGTCGTCGGACAGAACGGAGCGGATTAGATGAAGTCCGATTTGTCGGAAAAAGGAGGTCTCTTCGAGCATGGTCAAAACGAAAACGGTCGTGCGGCTGGGAGAACACGAGCTGGCCATCTCCCATCCGGATAAGCCGATCTGGCCGGAAGCCGGCATTACGAAGCTGAAATACGTGCAGCTCTTGGCAGAGCTGGCACCTTTCCTGCTTCCGTACGCCGAAGGCCGCTATTTGACGACGATTCGCTATCCGGAGGGGATACACGGCGTATCCTTTTATCAGAAAAACTGCCCCGAGCCGATCCCGGAATACGTGCGAACCGCCAAGGACGGCAGCATCAACTATGTCGTGCTGGACTCCGTGAAGACGCTGCTCTGGATGGGAAGCCTGTACAGCCTCGAATTCCACGTCTCCTCCGACGAGATCGACAACCCGCTGCCCAATACGTGGATGCTCGACATCGATCCATCTCTTAGCGTAGAACCCTACCTCATGGAAGCCACGGAGCATGTGCTGCAGGCGCTGGATTCCCTCGGTCTGAGCGCCGTGGCCAAAACGTCGGGAGCGACCGGCGTGCAAATCGTTATGCCGATCGAGCGCGGTCCGGACTTCGACGAGCTGCGCCGCTTCGGCAAATTTCTCTCCGAATATCTCGTCGCGCGCCATCCCCGCCTCTTCACGGTGGAACGGCTGAAGAAGGACCGCGGTCCGCTGATCTATCTCGATTATTTGCAGCATTACGCCGGCAAGACGCTCCCCGCTCCCTACTCCCCCCGCGCGCGTCCCATGGCTACGGTATCGACCCCGCTGACCCGCGCCGAGGTTCGCAAGGACGTCAAGCCGACCGACTTCCACCTGCTGAATGTGCCGCAGCGGCTCCGCGAGCGCGGAGATCCGCTTGCCGCGGTGCCCAGACAATCGCTCGGCCCGGTCATCGCCCATCTGCTCGGCAAGAAATAGCTACAGCAGCGGAGAGAGGATCCGCGCCATCGCTTCCTTGACTTTCTGGGTACGCGACCGCTTCAGGAACTTCTGCAGGTTGATCTCCTCGCTGTCCTGCAAATCCTGCAGAAAATGCCGCTCCACCTCGGCAATGGCAGCCGGATCGAACAGATGCGCATTGATCTCGAAGTTGCTGTAGAAGCTCCGCAGATCCATATTCGCCGAACCGACGACGGCGGCGAAGCGATCTACGACCAGCGTCTTGGCGTGGACGAAACCTTTCTTGTACTGCCACACCCGAACGCCCGAACGCATCATCTCCTCCGCATAGGACAGCGTCGCCAAGTGAACGAGCCACGTATCCGGAACATAGGGAATGATCAGCCGAACGTCCATCCCGCTGACAGCGGCGTCGCGAAGCGCCATCGCCACGCTTGCGCTCGGGATGAAATACGGCGTCGTCATCCAGATGCGCTCCTTGGCGGCGTTCGCCATCGCGAACACCGAATCGTGAATCGCATCCCCTCTCCGGTTCGGTCCCGCCGGCACGATCTGTACCGCCTCCGCCTCGGGAATTCCGTGTTCGGGGAAATACGACGGATCGTCCGACTTCAGGCGCGTCGCGATCTCCCAGTCTTTCAGAAACACTTCCTGAAGCCAATAGACGGAATCTCCCTCCAGCATCAGATGCGTATCCCGCCAATAGCCGAGACGGGGGTGCTTGCCGATGTATTCGTCGCCGAAGTTCAAGCCTCCGATAAAGCCGACTTTGCCGTCCACAACCGTGATTTTCCGATGATTGCGGTAGTTCATTCTCTTCTTGAGAAACGATGGCCGAAGCGGGAAGAAGCAGGCGCATTCCACGCCTCCCTCCCTCAGAATCCGGATATAGGAGTCCTTAAGCTTGATGCTTCCGATGCCGTCGTACAGCAGCTTGACCTGCACGCCCTCGGCCGCCTTGCGGAGCAGCATCTGCTGCAGCTGCCTGCCGACGCCGTCGTCCCGGACGATATAGGACGAAATATGAACGTGCGACTTCGCTTCGCCGATCGCGTGCAGCATCGCAGCGTACGTATCCTTGCCGTTGTTGAACACGGCCGTCCGGTTGCGTCCCGAGACGGGGAGCTCGCCGCGCTTGAGCAGCGTGCGGAACAAGCGAGGCTGTTCCGCGATCCCGGTCGGCGACAGCGCGGCGGGGTCCGTCACCGTCATCGTCATCGCGAGCAGCTTGGCGCGGCGGCGCTGGTCCAGACTGCCCCTGCGGCGGGCCTTACGGCTTCTGCGATACTCCGTCGCCAGAAAGTAGTAGAGAATAAAGCCGACGAACGGGAACAGAAACAGGATGAACAACCAAGCCGTCGCATGGGCCGGCCTCCGAAACTCGAGCAGCAAAATGGTGGCCGCCTGGAAGATAAAGATAAGCAGAAGCAGGCAAAGTCCGAACGCAATCATATCCATCGTACCCTCGCGTCTCTTAATGATTTCCAGGAATGAAAGGAAGCTTTCAAGAATAAATAGCAGTAGTACAGGGAAGAGCCCGACAAATCTCGATTCCGAAAGGAGAGCCGATGGCACACAGACGACGGAAAGCGAAATGGTCGTTCATCCTGATCCGGGACGCCGACTATCGGGTGAAGCAGTTCCGGGTGTCCGGGCGAGCGATTGCCGCGCTCCCCGTAGCCGCCGCGCTGACGGTCGCCGGGGCGTTCGCGGCGCGGGAGCTGGAGGCGCTGCAGCGGATTCACGAGCTTGAAGCGCTGCTCGACGCCGGAGCAGCACGCAGCGGAGCTGCGCTTGCGGCCAAGAACGGAGAAATTCGTTCCCTGAAGCAGGAATTGCTCGAACTGAACGAACACACCGAGCAATTGCAGACGAGGATGAACGAATTGGCGGTCCTGGAAAGCAAGCTCAGGCAATTCATCGGCCAATACGGCGACGGACAGACGATTCCGCAGGGCGGACCCGCTTCCGAAGTAGCGGTATCCTCCTATGCGGTCGCCGCATCCGACAAGGTGTCGGCCGCCGCGGTCGAACTGACGATCGACGACATCGCGGAATTATCGCAGATGCTGGGCGAGCTGGCCGATTCCATGGAAGCCAATCTCCGTAAGGCGGAGCGGCGGCAGGCCGAGCTGGACGCGCTGCCGTCGGCCTGGCCGACCGTCTCCAGACGGCTGACCTCGGGGTTCGGCTACCGAAGCGATCCGTTCACGCGCAAATCCGCTTTCCACGCCGGAGTCGACATTACCGGCGACGTCGGCGATCCGATCTTCGCGGCCGGAGACGGCACGGTCTCGGAGGCCGGGTTCAATCGCACACGTGGTAATTATATCATCATTGCCCATCGGACGGGTTTGGAGTCGCACTACTTGCATTTAAGCAAGATCGGAGTGAAGATCGGCCAGCGGGTAGAGCGGGGCGACCGGATCGGGGAGATGGGCAACAGCGGGCGCAGCACCGGGCCGCATCTGCACTTCCAGATCGTCGCCAGCGAGAAGCCGGTCAACCCGCTCCCCTATTTGCGACAAGTGAAGGAGGATTGAGAGCCATGTTCGGAAGCAAGCGCAGAAACGGTACGACGGATACGTTAATCGGCGCCGGCACAGAGTTTAACGGGCTGATGAAATCCGAAGCGGACGTGAGGATCGAGGGAGCGTACCACGGGGATATCGAGAGCAAGGGCAGCATTGTCGTAGGCAAAGGCGGCGTGGCGCGGTCGAACATCACGGCGCGAGACGTGACCATCGCGGGCAAAGTGTACGGGGACGTACATACGCTCGGCAAGCTGATCATCACCGCTACGGGGCAGCTTCACGGCAATTCCCAAGCCGCCGTTCTGCACGTTCAGGAGGGCGGCATCCTGAACGGCAGCAGCCGGATGGACAGGGGCGACTCGCCCGGGAAAGCCGCTCCGGATCATGAGCAGGCGGGCGCCGCCCTCCACCCCCATCCCGGCGGCGGCATCGCAATTGCCGGCAGCGGCAGCAAAACCAAGCAGGCGGGTTAACCCCGCCTGCTTCTTCGTTCACAGATCGATAATAGCTCCGTACATCTCGACATTCTTAATGATCCGATGCCATTTGGTAAGCTCCTTGTACCAGTCGAGAGTGATTGTCTGATCGAATTCCGAGATTTCTCCGTTCTCCAAAGCGTTGTAGATTTCCCTTGCACCGTCCGCTGCCGTCCATCTAGCCTCCCAATTCAGCATTCGTGTGATTTTATCGAAGCCGACGCGATAGGATCGATGATCGGACGAACCGTACCAGGCGATTTCGACCCGTTTGGGCAGAGCGGACAAGATTTCTTCGGCCAACGGGCCAAGCTGATAATTGTTGCGGTTCGAGCCGACGTTAAAAATCTGGCGGTTAACGACTGCTGAATCAGCCTCCAGCAGCAAGCACATGACATCCGTCGTATCCTGAACGTGCACCATCGGCCGCCATTGCGAGCCGTCCCGCATCAGCGGAATAACGCCGTTCCGATAAGCCCCGAGCGTCATTCCGTTAATGGCCAGATCGAACCGCATTCGAGGCGAATAACCGTATACGGTAGCCTGCCTCATCACGACAACGGTAAATTGGTCGTCGGCCAGCGGCAGCACGCCCAGTTCGGCTCTCTCGTTGGCCCTGGCGTAAGTCGTTAACGGATTGGTTGCCGATTCTTCGTCTACGATCGTGTTCGGTTCGACGAAGCCGTAGATGCTGCAGGAGGAAGGAAGTACATATCGTTCTACGCCCAGCCTCTTGGCGATTGCGGCCGTGTTGACCCGCGAGATGTGATTGATCTGATAAGTAGCTTCTTCGAACAGCTCACCGCTTGGATCGTTGGAGATCGCGACAAGATCAATGACGGCGTCTACCCCGGCGAAATACTCTTCCTTCATCCGCCTTGTATCGTCCTTGATCAAAACCAAGTTCCGATGCTCCTTCAAGTGCCTCTCTCCGAAGAAATAACGGTCCAGCGCTTTGACCTTATACCCACGATCAAGCAGCTTCGGCACCAACACGCTTCCAATGTACCCGCCCGCGCCGGTCACCAATACGGTTTTCATGTTCCTACCCCTCTCTTAAGCGAATCGACTCGCCTTCCGGAAACCGCTTGCTGGGAAGCCTCGCGCCTTTTGGCCGCGATCGCCTCGACGACGTATTCCGCGAACGGCAACGAACAAGTAAATGCCGGAGATACCGCGTTCAGGACGTGCATGGACCGGTGATCTCCTTCCAGCACGAAATCTTGAACCAGCTCCAGTGTCTGCTTGTTCAATAGCTGGGCGCGAATCCCCGGTTTCAGGAAGCTTCCGAACCCGCCTGCGTCCAACTGACGGACCATCTTCAATGAAAGGCCCACGAAGTTCGACTTCCTGTACTTCTTGAGCTCTTCGATGGCAAGCGTTCTGAAACGGAAGGAGTTAGTCAGGAACAGCTTTGCTTCGTAATACAAAATCTGTGCGAACTCTCCGGCGTTAAACCGGCTTAGACCGGAATAATTTTCACGCCAGAGCGCCGGAATCGCGGTAGGCCCGATCTTGATGCCGCTGTCGACCGTTTTCGTAAAATGCACGCCCAGGAAAGGATTGTTCAGATTCGGAACCGGATAGATGTGGGTTGAAACATCGGTCTTATTCTTCGCATACTTCAAGTAAATGCCTTTGAACGGAATAATCGTATAGCTCTTCCCGAAACCGAAACGATGCGCGATCTTGTCGGCGTACAGTCCCGCCGCATTGACGACATAATCGCATTGGATGACGCCGCGGTCGGTGAAAACCCGATTATCTTCGTGTCGAACGTACCGGGTGTTGAAGCGGAATTCGACCCCGCTGCGCGAGTTGTCCCATTTCAACTGCCGGCATACTTCCACGGGATCGACGGAAGCCGTATTGGGGGAATAGAGAGCTTTGCGGAAAGTTCGCACGTTGGGATCAATCTCCCGAGCCTCTTCCTCGGTCAGCCAGATCAGCTCTACTCCATTACGATCTCCTCGCCGCTTCAACTCTTCCAGACCGGAGAGCTCCTCTTCGCAAGTCGCCACGATCAGCTTGCCGCACTTGTTGATTTTCAGACCGTTGCTCTCGCAATAGCGGGTCATCGCGCGGTTCCCTTCACGGGTGAACCTAGCCTTCAAACTGTCCGCCGGATAATAGAAGCCGGCATGAAGCACTCCGCTGTTGCGGCCGCTGGAGTGCAAGGCGACTTGCCCCTCCTTCTCGATCACGCATACCGCAGACTCGGGGTATCTTCGCTTCAGTTCCCTGGCAATCGTTAAGCCTACGATTCCCGCTCCGATCACAAGATAATTCGTCCTGCCGACGCCGCTCTTAGGAAATTCGTTCATGCGATCGATCTCTCCCTCGTCTTCTTGATTACTCCCAACGACCTTTTCATCGTTTGCAGCCCGGTATAGGAGACGTAGGAGAGAACAATCACGCATGGCGTAAACAGAATATCCCATATCCAGGTTTCTCTAAGGCCCGACAGTCGGTTTGTTTCCAGTACAAGATAAGTGCCGTTAATGTACAGAAAGTGAATCAGATAAATTCCCGCCGCCTGCTTCCCCATCTTCACCAGCACGGATCCGCGCCCGATTTCCGGGCGAAGCGTAAGCAGCAGGAACAGAGCCGAGCATAGTAGAATGGTCGACAAGAAATAATCTCCCCGTTCCGTATTGAACCAGGCGGCAATCAACGTTCTTTCGGCTATTTCGGTCCCCAGCGAGAGCAGCAAGACTAGCAGGAGAGGCTTCGCTTTACCCTGCAATTTTGAACGAATAGGCTCCCGGTACCGATGAAACGCATAGCCCAGCATCGTATAGAACAGTCCCAGAAACAGGGCGTCGCGAGCCATAAAGTCGCGCGGAAACAGCCCGAGATACGAGCCGCCCGCAATTCCCGCCAGATGGAGCAGCAAGCTGGACACGACCAGCAGTTTTATCGCCCCTCGTTTATGGAACAGGTAGACAATCGATATGGAGAGAATCAGCGAGGTCAAATACCAGAGCTGGTAACCGCTGGAGTAGAGGCCGTAATACAGCATGCCGATCGGACGCTTGACGAGCTCCGTCAGCCCCATCGCTTGAATGTCCGCCATTGCCTGCCTGTACGTGTGAGCTCCTCCGACCTGGAACGTCGCGGCATCGTAGATCAGATAAACGGCCTGCCAGGCTAAGTACATTTTGAATAGTTTCCCTACATATTGGCGATAGTAGGCGTTCGGGGCATCGGAATGGGCGATTTTAGCGGCGAACAGATAACCCGAGACGAGAAAAAAGAAGGGGACGGCGAACCGGGACACCGTAATCAAGACAAATCCGATTCCGTGCCCCGCTCCGGTCAAGTGCAGGAACGGTTCGGTGTGGATAATAACGACGCAGAATACGGCGACTGCCCGGAAAACATCGATTGCCTCGTTGCGATCAGCCATAGACGGTTTTCATCTCCGCTTCTCTTCCGGCAATCCGTATCAGGTATTGCCCGTAGCCGTTCTTCTTCATCGGCTCCGCCAATTGCAACAACTGCTGCCTGGTTATGTACCCCAGCTTGTAAGCAATCTCCTCCAGACATGCCACTTTGATTCCTCGCCGCTTCTCGACAGTTTCGATGAACTGGGAAGCTGCCATCAGAGACTCGTGCGTGCCCGTGTCCAGCCAGGTCACCCCTCGCCCGAGCACTTCCGCTTTCAATTCGGAAGCCGCCAAATAAGCCGCGTTGACATCCGTAATTTCGTATTCGCCCCTGGAAGAGGGGCGAACTCTCCCGGCGATCTCGACAACGCGGTTATCGTAGATGTACAACCCTGTCACCGCATAATTGGACTTCGGCTGGAGCGGCTTCTCTTCGATGGACAAGGCCCGACCTTCGATATCGATCTCGACGACGCCGAATCTTTCGGGATCGCGGACGGCATAGCCGAATATCGTCGCCCCGTCGTTAAGGCTTATCGCCCTGCGCAGAAGCATGGGGAACCTGTGACCGTGGAACAGATTATCCCCAAGAATCAGCGTCACGCTGTCGCCGCCGATGAACGATTCGGCGATGGCGAAGGCTTGCGCGATGCCGTTCGGCGAAGCTTGCCGAGCATAGCGGATCGAGATGCCGAGCTCCGTCCCGTCTCCCAGCAGCTGCCCGAAGCGTTCGCAATCTTCCGGCGTGCTAATAATCATGACGTCGCGAATGCCGGCCATCATCAGCACGGATAACGGATAATAAATCATCGGTTTGTCGTAGACCGGAAGCAGTTGCTTCGATACGGCCTTCGTCAGAGGATACAACCGCGTTCCGCTTCCTCCCGCCATGATGATCCCTTTCATTTTAATCTCTCCCGACTCTGCCAAAATAGCCTTGCATTAACTCGTCGCCGTTCGTTTCAGCCTGCTTAACAACCGCAGCGTAGAGGCCGGCAGCGCCGTCTTGACGATCTGTTTGACGGTCATGCGCAACGTTCTCTCCGGCCTGAAGGACGCCCATGAAGTTTGGGCCAAATATTTGAAGTAATCGTCAGCGTAAGGATGATGATTGGCGTAATGCCACGGTTTGGACGCTCCCGTATAATGAACGATGCACGGGTCCGCCGGTTCCAAGCCGGCAAGAATCATATTGCTTTGGAAGTTCCAGCAGGCAGGCAACTCCAGCCAATCGTCGTGGAGAACCGCATTTAACGCGTCCTGGTCGTGGAACATCAGTTTCTCCGGGTGACGGGCCACCATGCTCCACACTTTGCGGGACAATCTATCTTCCGTCCACCTGTGCACGTCGAATACGAGGATTCCCGCATTAAAATAAGCGGAGTCGACGGGAATGCCAAGCTCCTCTTTGCGGCAATCTCCTCCGATGTCGCGAACGGCGGCCAATGCATGGCCTTGCAGATCCAGATTCCATAGAGGGAGCAGGTCGCGCTTCACGACGATATCGCAATCGATATAAATCGCTTTGCGCAGTTGCAAGGATTCCAGCAGCTCGGGCACGATGATCTTGCAGTAGGAAATCTCGTTGATATGATGATTGGTCGGCAAGCTGCCGAACGTTCCGAGATCGACGGGGATAAACCGAATGGACGCCCGTTCTCCGTCGAGACTTCGTTCAAGCTTTTCCTTCGCTCTTGCCGACAGTCCGTTGTGCAGCACGTAGAAATTCGCTCCGGCGGTTGCCAGATTCGCTGCGAGCGACTTCATGGCGACCGCCAAATGCTGAGCGTACCCCTCGTCCGTAGCAGCGACGATAGGAATGATCTGTTTATTCGGCATAACAGCCCTCTTTCTCTTCGATCCGTCCGGACAATGCGGGGTTCTGCTTGCGCTTCTTCAACCGCTCCAGCCCGTCGCGAAGTCGATCTCTAAGCCTTAGGGAGAACACACGCCAATTGACGGTCTCCGTCTTGGAATCCAGCAGCGTACGGTCCCCGATGGCAGATAGCGTATGGAGGCCCGCAGGGTAAGGACCGTTCGGATCGGGAGCCAGCCTGGCTTCCGCCGTCTCGGCGAACTCTTCGGTGGTCAGCGTTATAATCCGATTGAGCATTACGGCCGCGCCGTATGTCTCAGCGCAATCCTGAGCCGGCCTGTAGAGGCTGTTCCCTCGATAGAACGGCGTCCCGGCGGGACGCGCGGAACGGATATCCACTTTGGCCGGATTCATGGGATGAGGCAGCCATTCCCCCTCCAGTTCGGAAGCATACCAGATGTGCAGGTGGGAATCAGGACCCGCGGCTTCGTCAGTGCAGAAGAGCCACCAACGGCCCTCATGGCGGATTATCGAAGAGTCTGTTGCCCGGAACCCGTGTAAGATATCCCGTACTTTCACCCATCCATGCGGAAAATCGTCGGCTCGGTAAAGCGAAACCATGGAAGCCTGATGCGATTCGGGAATACAGTAAATCCGCTCCCCGTCGGAGAACAGATACGGGTAAGACAAATGGACGGGAAGCTCGATATTGGTCTCGCGTCCGTCCGCCAGGAATCGTCCGTCGTGCTCGGCCGTTCGCAGTACCCCCTTACCCGTTCTGTAATCGAACTCCTCGTACATAATGCGCCCGACTCCGTTTGCGCAAATTCCGAACGGATCCGCAGCATAAGCGTCCCGTTTCGGCATCCATTCGGCTCGAGACGTATCCGGGTCATCCAGGAAAGCCTGTATCGGCTTGTTCACGATGCCAACGTTCCAGTGTTCGGCGACAAGCCAGTGGCGGACCAAGTTCCGGGCTTTGCGACCGAGCATCGTCCAACTGATCTTCATCGCTTCGATAACGGTTCCTCGGACTGTGGATTCCCGTGCAAAGATCTCCGCTTCCCGCCAACGTTCCAGATAAGATGCGTTTCCGGCCGTCAAATCCCGGCACGCGTACGAAAGCAGATCCAGACCGGCATCGTGAATCGTATCGATGTTGCGGAAATAGGATTGCAGCTTCGCACGCACCGTTCCCTCTTTAAGAACGGCATAAGTTCCCGTTTCGCGACGAATTAACGATACGGTAACCGTCGGTTCTCGGTTAAGCAAGCAACGGAAAGAATAATCGAATACGGAAGAGAGTCGCTCTTCCCCGTACGCAAACTCCCACACCCCATATTTGCAAATCCCCGCCAATTCGGGAACGGACGGCCCCTGGCGAAAACTGAGAATCGCATCCAGACGATAGGCGGACAACTCTCCCAATCGATCGGAAGAGCCTTCGCTCCATTCCACGACCGGAACGTCCGGCAGAATCGAGCGCAGTGAACGCCGTTTCATCGTCCTTGCGGACCGGTCGGCTCTCCGTTTCATCGCGCGATACAGAATCGTCTCTTCCTCTCTCCGGGAGGTCTCGTCGTGCACGATCAGGACGGGAACGACGGCGTATCCGGATTCGAGCACGCTTCTAATGCACTCGGTTTCCCACCATCTCCACGTCTTGCTGCCAAGTAATATCCCTAGCCTCAGCATCTTTGGACTTCCCTCTTTTCCGCACGCGGATCATGGAACGAACGAATGATTGGGTACGATGATAGAACTCGAGAATGCCGAACGTTTGCGCCATTGTCCGCAAGGAGATTTGAACGACAAGCCATAGCTTCTTGCCGTTGTTGTTCACGACTTGAATGTGATAGTTGTTTCTGACGGTATCCGTCCAATAAAATTTGTAAGCTTGAGTGCCGTCCTCGAAATCGCACTCTTCCATCCCCTGCTCGTGCATGTAGTGCAGAAGTCTATTCGTCAGGATGAGTCCGATGCTTCTGCGCGCGAATTCCGGCGCGTAGTTCATGAATTTTCCGTACACATTTCGATTGAAAACGACGCAGACGCTGATCGCTTCTATTCGCCCGTCGATTTCGATGTAGGAGAAGCTCAGCCTTCCCTTCCGCCATCCTGCGGCAAGGCTCTCGTAGAACCTTCTGTTTCCGGCGCTCAGAAACTTGCTCGTCTTTTCCCATTTCTCGACGTTTAGTTCAACCAACCTGTTCCAGACCTCTTTGCTGTACGGTTGATCGATCCTTATGCTGACTTCGTGCTCCTTGCACAGCTTTCTCTCTTTTCTCTCGATTTCTCGAATTTGACGCTTATTGATTTTGCAAGGATAGTTCTTGAAGTTCAAATACGGCGTAATCATTGATTTGTGCGCGTAGGTCTTGTAATGATCTCCCCACAGCTTCTCGACCAGAAACGTCATGTTGCTCTTCGTGTTCAGATCGGTCAGATGAAGCAGATCCCACTCGCCCCGCCGCTCTTCAAGCGCCTCCATGATCTCCTTTAACAAAGCAATCTCGCTGTACTCCTTATGCAGGCAGAATCCGCAGTAGGGCGTTTGGTTCTCGTTTAACGGACGCAGCACTTTGGTTTTCACGAAAGCTCTCGATTCCGTAACGATTTGAAGAGGAGCGATTGCGACGCACTTGGCTTCGTCGTATACAACGACGATAAACAACTTTAAGCCGGGAGGGTGTACATGGTTCAAGCTCCCCTCCACCCAATCGAACGTATCGTACGGATCGCAGCTTTCCATACTGTCCGTCAACGCATTCCAATCCTCTTCCAGAAGCTTGAACTCGGCTCTGGTAGAGACGATTCTCGCGTTCATCGGCCTAACCTTCCTTCCTTATCCTTCTCGATCCCGTTTTTATCGCTACGTAGCCTTTAAGCAGCCATTTCTTGATGCCGCCGTTAAGAACGTAAATATTATGGTTCATCCCCGACTGGTCAGCCCAATAAAACTTGTAGCTCTCGCTTCCGCGCAGGAAATCGAACTCCTCTTTGCTCTGTTCCCGGTAGTGCGACATCATTCGCTTGAGCAAGACCAGGCCGACTCCCTTATCGGCATACGCCTGATCGAAGGCCGGGGTATAGTAGTAGATCTTCTTGTCCGTCTGAAATCCCATGTGGGCTGCCGCCAATTGACCTTCCACTTCGAGAAAGGAAAATTCCAGCTGGTTCCGTTTGTCCAGAGCGACAAGCAGCTCGTTCCAGAAAGCGATCGATCTGGGATCGCGGAATACGCTCGTTTCTCCCCATTTAAGCTTGTGAATATTGACCATGGTCTCCCATTTCTTCTGGTCGAACGGCTGTCCGACCTGAATGTTGACCCGGTTTTCGCGGAGCAGCTTCCTTTCCTTGCGGTCGATGGCGCTCAGTCTCTGCTTATTGACCGTTTCCTTCGACAGTCTGCGGTAATCGACGAAAGGCGTCGCCTCGTATCGTTCCACCATCGTGTCTAAGCGCGCTTGGAACGCCTTCTGGACCAGAAGAGTCGTTTCGTTGCGTGAGTTGAAGTTCACAAGCTCTATATAATCCCACTCCATCCGATGCTCCACGATCACGTCGATTAATCGGTCGATTAACTCCGAGTAGTCGTAGTCTTTGTGCAGATAGAATCGGCAATAGTCTTTGTAACCGCAGTCGATCGGCTGCATGACCCTAACCTGCATCAAGGGAAATTTTTTGAATCTCTTACGATAGATTCGCATAGGCGCAATCGCGATACACTGGCCTCCGTCGTATAAAGCAACGACAAACAGCCGGTCTTCTTCGAGAAAATGTTTCACATAAATCCGGTTCCAGTCCCAGAAATCGAAAATCTCCGCGTGCTCGATATGCCGAACAAGAGCCTCCCAGTCGTTCTCCAGCGACATGAAAGACTCCTGTCGGGTAATCAGCTTGGCCTCATACATGGAATTTCTCCTCCGTCTTCCGATCGTTGTCCATGCGGCAGCGGCCTAGGCGGAAGCCTGCCTGGACACAGTGACAAATAGCGTTCGGCCACCAGGTCGAACGAAAACTCGCGCTTAAACGAACGATTCGCTATCTGCGGCTTATCCAGCCCGCACTGGCTCAGGATATCGACGATTGTCCCGGCCCACTTCTCAGCCGACTGCTCTACAATGTAATTGACGGGGCTTAGCTGCTTCAGCTTGCGGGTGGCCGGTATGTCCGAACTGATCGTCGGTATTCCTGTGAAGATGGCCTCCATCAGCGCCAAGGGCGAAGCCTCATATCGGGACGGGAACAGAAAGACATCGGAGACCTGCAGCAAGCGGGCGACGTCGTCCCTGGTCCCGAGAAGCTGCACTTCGTCCTGAAGCCCGAACCTCTGAATGTCTTCACGCACTTGATCGGCATATTCCTTATCCAGCATGTTCCCCGCGAACAGAAGCTTGAATGGAACGCCCTGCTTCTTGAGCACCGCTGCCGTCTCTATAAGGAAGCGCTGGTTTTTGACCGGGTCCAGCCTGGCCACCTGGATCAGAATCGGCGTATGGCGCGGAATGCCCAAGGATAGACGGATCTCCAGCTTCTCTTTAGCGCTGGCCGGCGCGAACATCTCCGTATTGATCCCGTTCTCGATGACCGTTACCTTTCCTCTGGCTCTGCTGAATTTTTCCTGATAGTACCTGGATACATGTTCTGCGACGCTGACGATTCGATTGACGCCGTACAAGCTTAATCTTTCGAACAGCCGGTCCTTGAAGCTGGGCCAATCGTCGCCTCCGTTATGAATCGTGGTGATCGTATAGATGCTGCGGAAAAACACATTGCGCAGACCTGCATACATATTCGGCGTGCATCCGTGAGAGTGGATGATGTCCGGGCCGAAGGCGGCGATCTCCCGGTTCAGCTTCAGCAAGTTCCGGAAAGCGTTCCACAGTCCGGTTCGTTTGTTCAATTCGACGACGCGAACCTCAAGCCGTTCCAGCTGTTCCAGCATGTGCGCTCTTCCTTCGGGATCGGACGATTGAAAGAGCGTAAACAGAGAGCATTCCATTCCTTTGTCCCGGTAGTGCCTGATCAGCTCAAAGGCTACCTTCTCCGACCCCGCTAACTGCAAGGACTGAATGACGAATGCGATTCTCATGAATAATCTGCCCCCCTTCTCTCATCTCGGCGTACCCCATCGGGTTGCCGAGTTGCCAGCGCCAGGCGTCCAAGCACATCGCATCGATTCCCCTTGTCGCTCTCCATTCCAGCTCGCGGGCGGCTTTGGACGGATCCGCGTAGCTCGCGGCCACGTCCCCGGGCCTGCGCTCGACGAACCGAAACGGGATTTGCCGTCCGGAAGCCTTCTCGAACGCCTTTACGAGCTGAAGCACGCTGACCCCATAGCCGGTCCCCAGGTTATAGGCGTCGATTCCCCGGGAAGCGACGATCTTCCGCAGCGCTTGCAGATGGCCGGTTGCAAGATCTACGACATGAATGTAATCTCTTACTCCCGTTCCATCCAGCGTCGGATAGTCGTTGCCGAATATTCTCAGTTCCTCCCGTTGTCCGATCGCCACTTGAGTGATATACGGCATAAGATTACTTGGCACACCGCAAGGATCTTCGCCGATTCTGCCGCTCGAATGAGCGCCAATCGGATTGAAGTATCGCAGCAGGGCGATACTCCACCTCGGATCCGAAGCGTGCAAGTCACCCAGTATTTCCTCGACGACCAGCTTCGTTCTTCCGTAAGGATTGGTCACGCCTAAAGAAAAGCCCTCCGAGATCGGAGGGGAAGCCGTTGAACCGTATACGGTAGCGGAGGAACTGAATACCAGCTTCCTGACCTCGAACCGCCGCATCGTCTCCAGAAGCGACAAGGTGCCCGCTACGTTATTGCGATAATACGAGAGCGGCTCCTCTACCGATTCTCCGACCGCTTTAAGACCGGCAAGATGAATGACCGCTTCGATCCGATGATTTTCGAAAATGCCGCGCAAGCCTGCCGAATCCAGCAAATCGCAGCGATAGACCGATAGGCTTCTGTGCGCGATCTCTTCGACCCTTCTCAGAGATTCCGCATTTCCGTTAACGAAATTATCGGCGACGACGACATCGTAGCCCGCTTCGAGCAGTTCCGCGCATAGATGGGAGCCGATGTATCCGGCTCCTCCCGTAACCAGTATCGACATGCCGTCCCTCCTTTCCGAATTACGTTCGCTTTCTTATCGCCGCAAGCGCCGGTTCCGGAGCGATCCTCTTCAGAAAACTCTTGACCGGCTGGACGATTCTTAACGCGACTGACCTGGCGTTAATCTTCGGGCGGAATGTTCTCCACTCGGTATAGGCCAGATAGTCGTAGTACGCCTTCTTATAGGGATGGGTACTATTGAAATGCCATGGCTTGATCTGACCCGTGTAATGAATGATGCCGGGTTTCCTGCTCTTGTTCCAAAGCTTCCCTGTCAACATATTGGTCTGGACGTTCCACTTGTCCGCTATCTCCAGCCAATCGTCGTAGAGAATCGCGTTAAGACCGTCTTGATCCAGATAGATCAGCCGCTCGGTGTGCTCAGCGATGTACGCCAACGTTCTGCTGCCGATCTCTTTCTCTCTCCACTTGGCCAGATTCATCATATAGATTCCGGCGTTGAAATAACGCTGAACCGGAATGCTTAGATCCTTGCACCTATAAAGCCCTCCGACGTCGGTCACGGCCGCAATCGCATGCCCCTTGAAGTCGATCTGCCACAGTTCGGCGATATCCCCCGTTACGACCGTATCGCTGTCCAGGCAAATGACCTTGTCCACCGTATTCGGCAGCACGTCGGGGATCGAGAGACGAATGAAGGTCTCCCTGGTCACGAAGGTGAACAACCTGAAGTCCCGATAAGCGGAGGCGTCCGCCTGAATAAATTCGACGTGAGCGTCGAACCCGGCCACGCTAGCGAGCAGCTTGGACTGATTCTCTTCGTTGAAATCCGTGCTTAACACGTACAGATGAACGCTGCTTCCGGGCGACTTGTTCATCAGCAAGGAAACCAGAGAAACGCTGAGATGCTGCGCGTAGTGATTATCCGCGATCGATACGACATGAATGTCCGTCATTGCCGCTATCCCCCCTCTTTCGGCCGGGAATCAGGCAAGCACTCGCGAATACTTCTGACGCACTTCCGACTCGATCCATTCGTATGTACGTCTTAAGCCTTCCTCCAGCGTGACGCCAGGCTGCCACTGCAAAATCTCGTACAGACGGGTGTTGTCGGAATTTCTGCCCCGGACTCCCTGAGGCCCGTCGATATGATGAATATCGACTTCATGCTCTGCAACGCGGGCAACGATGCCTACCAGTTCGTTAATGGAGATGAGGCGATCTTGCCCGATATTCAAGGGATGAGGATAATCCGACTGCATCAAGGCATAGATAGCGTCGACGCAATCGTCCACGTAACAGAAAGAGCGGGTCTGCTCGCCATCCCCCCATACGGGAACCGAGGTCTCTCCGTTGAGCTTGGCCAAGGCAACCTTCCGGCATATGGCTGCAGGTGCTTTCTCTCTTCCCCCGTCCCACGTGCCAAGAGGACCGAAAATATTGTGGAATCTGGCAATTCGGGTTTCAATTCCGTAATCCTCTCGATAATGCTCGCAGAGCCTCTCCGACACGAGCTTCTCCCAACCGTAAGCGTCCTGGGGCATCGCCGGGTAGGCATCTTCCTCCCTGAGCGGCTTTACGTCCGTTTCGGTCTGTAAATATTCCGGATAGATGCACGCGGAGGAGGTATACAAATACCGGCCGACGCCGTTCTGCCTGGCCGCCTCCAAAGTATGGAAGTTAATCAGAGCATTGTTGTACAGAATTTCCGCATGATGGGTCGTAATATATCCCATGCCGCCCATATCCGCCGCCAACGCGTACACCTGATCCATGCCCGCCGTCGCCTCAAGGCATTTGTCCCACAAACGAAGATCCGCTACCAGAAACTCGTCCGCGCGGGAATCGGAGTATTCCGGTTTCTTAAGGTCTGCCCCGCGGACGTAATACCCTTTGTCCTTCAACACATTCACCAGATGATTGCCGATAAAGCCGCCTGCTCCGGTCACCAATACTTTTTTGCTCATTCGAGAACCCTCCATAGATTTTGGTTTATTTGCTGCCTGGGCTTACGCCCAGCTGTTTCGTTTTCAACACCCTGTGAAGATAAGACATCGCATCGATTTTCCGATATAGACTGAACATAATCGCCGCTGACGGGATCAGTACCAGAAGCGCCCACTTTAACGGCAGTACTGGCAAAAACACGACCGGAATGCAGGTAGCCATACAGATCAGCGGCAATCTGTATTGCAGCGTGTAGCTTCTTCGAATCTCCGCATGAATAAGGAAGTACGACAGCAAGGCTACGATCTCTCCAGCCGCATAACCGTAAATGCCGAATACCGGCAGCGCCAATAGCGCCGTTAGTGTAAACAAGCCTACGTAAGCGAAACTGAACTTGGAAACTTCCCAATTCGCTCCTCGAACATACAGCATGTTGATCGGCATGCTGAAAATCGCGATCATACTATATTCGATCGCGACGAAAGGATAAATATGCAGCACCGTGTCCAAATCGCCTTCAAAAAAATACGGAATGATCCAATTCGCCAATATTCCGAACCCCATCAGCAGCGGTACGATCGAAATAATTTGCAGCAGCATCGCTTCGTTCAGCGCATTCTCCACCCTCTTCCGTTCATGCTGTATTCTAGATAGAAGGGAAAAGGAAATCGTCTGAATGGCTCCATTAATGAAGTTAAGCGCCTCGACAACCCGAATCGAGATGGATACGGCCGCGACCGCCTCCAGCCCGATGAACTTGGCGACGAAGAGGGGATTAATAAGCGTGCGCACTTCCCAGATTCGCTTGGATAACGTATTGCCGAACCCGTACTTCAGCATGGTCTTCAGCAGTTCCCATGACCAGACCAGCCTCGGACGATAGCGGGAGAAATAGCCGCTGATCGCAACCGCCATGACGCCCTGAAGCAGATTGCCGATAACGAGTCCCCAAATCCCGAGTCCCGCATAGACCAGCGCCAACGCCGACGCATAGTAGACGATTTGATTCATCAGCTCATAAACCGCTACCTTGCGATATTCCAGCCCCCTCTCCAGCTTGGCCAGCGCCGGAAGCAGGTACGCTCCGCTAAGCATTCCGATCAACGTGGCCAGAAAAGGAAGCTGGATGTGATCGTTGTTCAGCCACGCTTTGAGCAGGAAGGAAATTCCGACACCGACAGCTACCGCGGCGGCTGTCGTGAGAAGCACGAAGGTAAACGCCACATCGTATTGGCGCTGCTCGGCTTCCGACTCGCTGCGAATCAAATATTGGCTGATTCCAAGCTTGCACAACTCGCCCATGAACGAGATAATGCCGATAATAGACACGAACAGTCCGTAGTTTTCGACTCCGATAGCCTGCATCAGCAGTAACATGCCGCCGAAACTGATAACGAATCCGAATCCGCGTCTTAAAATATAGTAGGTTCCTTCGTGAATAACTTTGTTTCGGAAGCTCGTCTGCGCCATCTTACACCACCGCGCTTCCACGATCGGGCGTCGGTTGCATCCCGATAGATAATCCGATCAGCGTAGCTGCCGGTGCCATAACGAACATATAGATAACGACATTATCCGTTAATGAAGCGATCGCTATTGCAACTGTAGCTAAAAAAGCGGCCATATGATTTCTCGCGCTTATATTCCCTTGTGTATCAGCCTTACTCCACGATCTCCAAGCAGCGATCAGGATACCGACCAAACAAGCAAACCAGATAGAGAAACCTACCATTCCATAATCGTGCAAAATTCTCAAATAATCGTTATGCGGCTGTGTCTCTACCCCGAATCTTCGAGCCAAAGCGCTTTCCGCCGACCCTGCTCCGCCTCCGACCCAGGGCGCGTTCCAGTATGATTGAATGACCGTATCCCAAATATTCGTCCTTCCCATGGCGTTTACTGGTATACCTCCTATGGACAATGAGGTATCCCCCTCAAAAAACCTTTCTTGGATAGGAGAAAAATTAAAAACCGTGTAGCCAAGCAATCCCAGGCAAGTGGCTACGAAAGTAAAAAATTTTAATTTCTGCTTAGCTCCCTTAAACCCGTATCGCGATACAATAAGCAGCACTACGCCGGCTACCATGGCAGTTCGAGATAGGCTCAACGTAATCGTTAGCAGTACTCCCAGCGAAGCGAAAAACCATCTCTTCTTCTGGGTATACCTCCATTCGGACAAAAGCATAGCCAAACCCACTAGAGCAAATAAGGCAAATCCCCTTGAGCTGATCCATCTCTCATTTCCTAGACCGTCTGTCACTAACGAAGGAAAATAAATAAGCATAGCAATCCCGACAGCAACCTTCAAATACTTTCGAATCCGGTTTTGAAAATTCCCATCTCGGGCATGTTCTCTCGACACAAGAACGATAAGGGTAAAAAACGTCATAAAAACAAATATATTTTGCAACCCGGATTTGTTAACCTCATGCCAAATGAAGCTTGCCCAACACCACAAAATAAAGTAGATAAAACTCATTCCGTGATAAATACGAAGGGTGCTTGTAGGCCTATACAGCCACATATATAAGGAAAGGCCACCGTATGATAAGGTCAATGCACCCTGAACGGAGACCGGTCCAAGCGATACTCTATTCGGCAAATCGACCAAACTGCAACAAAAGAGAATCAACATTAGCATAGCAACTGTAAATGATCTATTTCCTTGTTCGCTGCCCGAGATTAAAGGAAAATACGGATTACTTCGTTCCGCCATCAGCATCTCATACCACCGCGCTCCCCCAGAGAAATGTAAAGCTTTCGACATCGTCCATTTCCAGAGGGCTTCCATCTTGAATTTCCACAAGATAAAGATCGCTAAAAGCCTTTATTCCATGCTTGGTTTTGGGGGGAATCTGGCATGTAAATCCTTTCTGCACATAAAAAGTTTTGCCATCCAGGTAGATCTCCCCCGTTCCGCTAATCACGCTCCAAACTTCAAGACGCTTGAAGTGAACTTCCACCCCTGTTTGCTCTCCAGCCCCGATCATCAACCTTCTTGTCAGAATTTCGTATTCTTCTCCGTTTTTCGCGTAATCAAGCACTTTGCTCGTCCCCCAAGTATGCTCTTCAAACATGGGACGTTGATCTACTGCAAGCATTTCTTTGAGCCTGGGACTGCAAGCCTTGTCCGCAACGAGAACTCCGTCAGGACTCACGACTACAATCGAATTGGATACGCCGAGAACGGTGACCGGAATATGGAGCTCATTAATCAAGTGCGTATTCGTTGAGTCACTGCTGATTGTTCCAAGGCCGATTTGCGAATCTGACATTTCTTCTGTTAGCGTGTTCCATGTACCTAGATCCTTCCATTCTCCTTGGTATGGCAACATAGCAATACGATTTTCCTTCTCAACGACTTCGTAATCAAAGCTTGTTTTTTTCAAAACAGAGTACTGTTTAATCAAACGATCATAGAGAGTCGGGATTCCTTCCTTTTTCATTTTTCCAATCAGATAATTTAATTTGAAGGCGAATATTCCGCAGTTCCAATAAGCGTTTTTCTTACTTATTAAAGACAGAGCATCAGCTTCGGAAGGCTTCTCTTGAAATTTCCTAACGTTCAGAAAATATTCGCTTTCCGAATTTCTCTCAGCTACGATATAACCATATTTGGTTGATGGATATGTAGGTTGCACCCCCATCAATGCCAAATCAGACGAACTATCAGCTAAGACGTCGTCTAACGCTTTAATCGATTCGAAGAACTCATCTTCCACATAAGCATCTACGGGCATTACAATGATCGTCTCATCTAGATCGACTCTCTGAACCGAATAGAGATAAGATGCTGCTAAAGAGATCGCCGGAAACGTATCTCTTCTTTCCGGTTCCACGATTGTCGGAACTTTCGTACCAAGCTGGTTCACAATCATATTGGACTGGTTAGCGCTTGTGGCGAATATGCATTTTTCCGCAAGATGCGACGTCAGCAATTGTCGCCACACTCTCTGTACCATAGATTCAGGCTGATTATCTGGGCCTTTAAGTATTTTCAAAAACTGTTTGGACCTGACATCGTTTGACAACGGCCATAACCTCTTGCCAGATCCTCCGGAAAGTAGAATGAGCCTCATCCATTCACCGCTCCTTTTAGCTTTACAAAAAAAGAGAATTCCACGATGTGGAATTCTCCAAAAAGTTAACCTGCTATTTCAACGCTTTCCATTGATACGTGCCATTCGCTGTCTGCACACACACGTACACACTGTCCTCAGTTCCAGCTTTCCCCTTCAGGAAGCGTTGCTGTGACAAATATTTTTGAGAAGGTACGGGCAAAGAAGTTGAACAATTCGCGATGGAGGTAACTCCGGAACCCGCGACTACGTTGTCGCTGACTAAAACTTCGTCCTGGTACGAGTACAACAGATTTCCGTTGATGAGCGTATTAGAAATCACCTGATTACCGGACGCATACACGTCGATCGGAGGACCGAATGTAATAATGCCGACATTGATGTTGGCATCTTTTAGAATATTGGAAGTAATTGTATTATTAAACACCATGCCATACGATCCATCCAGCACTCCGTAAAGAGACGACACCCTTATCCCATCGGGCTTGCATGTATCAATGTGATTCCCTGAGACAACCGTTTCCATAGCTACTCCGTACAAGTCGATTCCTGTTTGAGCATTGGAGATCGTATTATTCGATATGATGGTTCCGACCACCCCGACCTGCAGCACAATTCGATCACCCACTGCAATATCCTTCGCGTTCCCCCCAACCAGTTGGAGATAAGATTTTCCGTCAGGTCCCATAGAATCGATTTTGAGCGCTTGACCCTTTGCCTTTCCGGATAAGAACACGACGTACAAATTCTTATACCCGTTAGAAGGATTATCCAATCTAAAGCTGGGGACGATACGAATTTGCGAGTTGCCGACCGTAACGGAAGATACTGTTCCCTTGACTACGCTCCCGCTGGAACCAGAGTTATTCCCGTGGATATCCAGACTGATTGCTTCTTCGGATATATTGCTGATACGATTGTTGCTAATCACGTTGTTATCCAAGCCGATTCCTTGAGTAGACTTGCGATTAAGCAAGAAGCATATCCCCGTAACTCCCGAACTTATACGATTACCCGTAATCAGGTTGTTGGAACCACTAGCAATTTCGATATTTCTGTTTATTGAATTCTGTATCGTGTTATCGGCGATAATCGAGTTTGAATACGATCCATATACCGCATAACAGCAGTTATCGAACGAATTGCTGCTGATTTCGATGTTAGAAGGCATCATTTCAGCTCCGGCGTCGCTAATAATCGCTTGAGCCGGACTGTTCTTGAACATATTACCGCGAATAAACATCTTCCCTGAGTTTTTGTGAGTTGAAGGAAGATAGAGATAGTATTTATCCAATATCAGGTTGGAAATCTCCAAACCGGATTGAATCGTTAAATACCTTGATGCTGCATTTGTCGTTAACGTAGCATTGTTGCCTGTCCAAACTAGAGCAGGATGATTAATCGTCAAATAGCTTTCTATCCTGTAGCGACCTTCCGGAAAATAAATGATTTTACCGCCGGAATTTGATGCCATTGCTGCTTGAATCGTTCTCTGAACCGCCGCCGAATCGTCCGTGGTACCATTGCCGGTAGCCCCATAGGCCTTCACATCGAATATTCCCGTTATGCTCATGTTGTCGCCCCTCCTTATACCGTTCCCTTTTCCTCCTTTGGTTTGTACTATATTATTCTGTCTCGCTAGCAATGATTAGGCTCTTCCAAAAAAGGGCCAATTCATAGGGGATGTCATCTGGGTTCGGATTCCATACGCGGATTTTTCGTTTTAGCGTAATTCAGGTTAAACGATTTTAGGTACTTATAAATAAATGCCGAGTTATTATAAAAGTATCTCTTCCAAAGACGTCTCGGTTCCATCAACAGTCGGAACAACCATTCGAATCCCCACTTTTGCACGAATGCCGGAGGTCTGGTTATGTTGCCTGCCACATAGTCAAAGGCCGCTCCTACCCCCAACATAATCCCCTTAACCTGATTCCGATTTCTGTACATCCAAACTTCTTGTTTAGGACATCCAAGCGCTACGAAAACGAGATCGGGCCTGGTATCGTTGATTTGCTGAAGATATATGGACTCTTCCTCTTCCGTTAACGTTCTGAAAGGGGGAGAAGCCGCGCCGACAATATGAATTCCTGGATACTCGAATTCAAGTTTTTTAGTTATTGTTTCCAATGTTTGCGGCGTACAGCCGTAGAGATAAACCCGATACCCTTTAATGGCAGAAAGCCTGCAAAGCTCCATCATGAGAGAGGTGCCGTCCACCCGGTCCTGATCGGCGAACCCTAAAGCCTTTAATGCCCAAACTAACGGCATCCCGTCGGGCGTACAGATTCCCGCCCCATGAAGCGCTTGTTTGAAATCCTCGCGTTGGGTCGCAGTGACGAGAGAATGAGTGGTACACACGCACACGTACTTTTTCTCTTCATCCGCTATCCATTTTTCTATCAGACTAACCGTTTCTTGAAACTTGAGTGCAGTGACTCTGGATTCCAGCACATAACCCGATTTTAGCAAGGAACTGGTTTCGGAAATTTCGTCGGGATGTTTCAAGACCTGCTCGTATAACTGCATGAGATTTACCGAATTCATGTCTTTAGTATATTTAGAGAAAAACGTTTGCTTCACATTATTCGTCAACTCGCGATATACCGCTTCGTCTTCGGTTCTCCTAATCACTCTCATTAGATCTTGCGCATCATTCACATTGTAATGAAATCCTGTTACTCCCTCTTTAACGATTTCCTGCAGCGAACCGATCTGATTGCAAATGACCGGTGTGCCGACTGAGTAGGCTTCTATAATGGCCATTGGAAAACCTTCGTAACAAACGGAAGGGGTAATTAAAAAACGTGCTTCTGCCATGTGCCTCATAACACTGGAGGAGTCCCGCTTCCCTAGGAAAGCAATATTGGCCTTCCCCTTCGCGATTTGCTTCAATTCCTGCTCGTCAGGACCGTCTCCAACAATCACAAGCTTTTTATCCTCTTCCAATAACATCCATGTCTGAACTAGCTGCTTAATCCCCTTCTCGGCGGATAGCCGGCCAACGTACAAAAAAAACTCCGCCTTGTTGTCCGGAGTAGAAGTATTCCGATGAGACGATCTGAAATTCGGTTTAACCCAAATGCGTTCTTCGGGAAACCCACTCTTTACGAACTTTTGCTTCGCGAATTCGGTCAGCACGATATATCGATCAACCTTTCTATTCCAGGTTCCAATCCAGCGATTAAATGCCAACATGACAGCAACAACTGCGCTCTGCAGTCTTGAGCTTCTATAACATCCCAGGCGAACCGCATGGATCAGACTCTGGTCTATACATCTTTCGCAAACTTCGCTTTTCCTAAAAAGTGCTCCCCCCGGGCATAATAACCGATAATTATGCAAAGTTTGAATGACGGGAATGCCCTCTTTCTTAGCCGCATAGTAAGCAGACGGAGAGATTAAAGGAAACGTATTATGAAAGTGGACGATATCCGGTTTGTTGCTCCTTATAAAAGCCCTCATGTCCCTATAGGAGCTCCATGACCAAATTGTACCGAACGTCGCCCCTAACTTAGCCATTCGAGTCATTGTGCTTATACTATCATTGTGCCGCTGATATACAACGACTTCATGTCCCATTTCATTGAGGAGGTCTCTTTCCTGTTCGACGACTTTATCCTCTCCGCCGGACTGTTGATAGTAATTGTGAACCAAAGCGATTCTAAGTGCGCTCATTCCCCACTTCTCCCGTCATATCGCGGATATGCAAGCTGCGACTTCATGATCGATAGTGACCTGGGATGCATCTCTCGCAATTTTGATTTGCAAATCTCTTAGCTTAGCCGAATCAAGAATCAAATCTTCTAATGCATCAGCTAATCGAGCTATCAGCGTATCCTCGGCAATTTGATCTTCGACTACAATGCCTCCCGCTTTTTCAACCATTTCCGACGCTCCAACCGCTCTAGTTACAATTGGAACCAGACCGCTCAGCATGGCTTCATGAACAACGACGCCCCAAGGTTCCTTGTAGCTGGTAAGCATAAAGATGTCAGACTGTCGGTATACGTCCCTCAGTTTTTTTCCGATAACCCTTCCCAAAAACATAATATTATTTTCAATACCGACTTCCTTGGCGAGCTGTTGGAGCTTGTCAACTTCCTCCCCATCCCCGGCAATCGATAGTTTCCATCTTAAGTGACTTGCCCTGACATGGAGCAACGCCACTGCTTTAATAATCCTATCGACGCGCTTCAACTCGACCAATCGACAAACCGTTAAAATGTGGATTTCCTTTCCGGGGTTTCTTGTATTCTCGTCTCCATAATAGCTTGCTTCTGGCGTCAAATATGAAACTATCGTCTTCCCTTTGATACTCTTAGAAATGGCTTGAATATGATCGCTGGATCGTTGGCTGCAGCAGATGCATAACTGTGAGTTTTGAAGAACGATTTTGCGAAACAACAAGCGTAGCCATTTGAATGACATCTTGCTAAAGAAATCCCGGTTTTCGTCGGTCATGGATACAAGCTTAATCTTTTTTGAGACCGTAGCCATGTAGAACAACGTTTGAAAGATCCATAACGGTGAAAAATCAGTCAGTACGACAATATCGGGAGATTGCTCTCTAAGGCGCCGAATGAGATTAAAGCTGATGGGAGTTTTCCCTGTCTCGTTATTTAACGTTCTCCCCCCCAAAATCTCATAACTCACTTTTTCGTTTAGCTGAGTTGCCCAACTTTCTCCATAGGACAACGAATCAAACCATATTCGGCCATCGAATCTCTCATTGTTGCAAAAGGATTCATAAAGCCTATAACGATAGGGTACAGGAATGTTCGTTATCCATATGGCGGTAGGTTTTTCCATCTTATTATCCGCCCCTTCACTAGAAAGCATCTTTAGATCCGAAGAAGAGGCGGACAGTCTTTAATAGGATAATGACATCCGACATGAAGCTTCTTTCGGAGATATATTTGAGATCCATTTCTACCATATCCTTAAACCCTACGTTATTTCTGCCGCTAACTTGCCATAACCCCGTACATCCCGGAGTAACCACTAAGCGTTGAAGATCGTAAGCTGTATACTGTTGCACTTCCCGAGGCAACGGCGGGCGCGGTCCCACCATGCTCATATCGCCTTTAAAAACATTCCATAACTGGGGCAATTCATCTATGCTTAGCTTACGTATCCATCTGCCTACTTTAGTGATTCGAGGATCGTTCTTTATTTTAAACATCGCTCCTTGCACTTCATTCTTATGAATCAGCGGTTGAAGCATTTCTTCCGCCCTTATCAACATAGACCGAAATTTATACATTCTAAATAGTTTACCGTCCTTGCCAACTCTGACCTGGGAAAAGAAAACCGGAGCTCTCGGATCTTCAAGTTTTATTAGAATCGCTATCAAAATGAAGAGCGGAGTAAGCGCAATCAGACCAGCAGTAGCACAGAATAAATCCAAGCCTCTCTTGCTGGCAGGAGATGTAAAGTGATCACGATTCCGCTGAACAGCTTGTCCGATTACGTATTTTTGGGAATCTATTACAACCTCGCGTTCACGAATGCTCATCCTATCTTGCTCCTATCTTACAAGAGTACTATTGCGCTGCATGATTCCTTCAAGTGCTTGCATTAAAGGCGTCTTCAGTTCTCCGTTCATCAGGGCAAAATCAAGCGTGGTAAGAATAAAGCCCAACTTCTCTCCCACGTCATAACGCGTTCCTTCAAAATGATATCCGAATACTTGTTCCACTTGGGCTAGCTTTTGAATAGCATCCGTTAATTGAATCTCTCCTCCAGCCCCCTGTTCTGCACATTCCAGGAAATCAAAGATGGCAGGAGTTAGAATGTAGCGCCCCATGATCGCTAAATTGGAAGGCGATTCTTCTTGTTCCGGCTTTTCAACGAATCCTAAAGTCTCATATAACCTTCCATTATTCATACCTGGAACGATTATGCCGTAACGACTAACCTCTTCGCGCGCAACAGGTTGAATGCCAATAACAGATTTTTGGTGCAATTCGAATTGACGTATTAATTGCAATAGACATGGCAACTGAGACTTGACAATATCGTCTCCTAACAAGACAGCAAAAGGCTCGTTGCCAATAAATTTGCGGGCACACCATACCGCATGTCCTAATCCCTTCGGTTCTTTTTGACGAATATAATGGATGTCGACTATGTTGGTTGAACGTTGAACTTCTTCAAGCAGCTTAAGTTTCTGCTTCTCAAGCAGTACCTTCTCCAATTCGAAAGCATTATCGAAATGATCCTCGATCGCGCGTTTGTTTTTCCCTGTGACAATGATAATATCTTCGATTCCGGACTCTACCGCCTCTTCCACGATGTATTGGATAGTTGGTTTATCTACAATTGGAAGCATTTCTTTAGGCATTGCCTTCGTTGCCGGCAGAAAACGTGTTCCCAGTCCGGCAGCCGGTATAATCGCCTTCTTTACTTTTTTCTTCATTTATTTCCCTCCTAATAGCTTTATGCGTTAAATAATCAAGCTATATTTTCGTGAAGCTACAGAGCCCTTTCCCTTCGAAATCATCCAAAAAAACATAGCTTGGTTATTTAAAAATGGGGCATTCAACCCCCCCTCACTTCATACCCTTGACGATTAACGTCTAAGGTGGCCCTGCCACCCACAGTATGAACGAGTGCCTACATTGATAAAGGTAGTGTAGACATTACCTTAGAACATCTATTGAATCATTTAGTAATAATAGGAGACCTTATGGTTCTTTTTGTTATTAATTACGGCGCCAATAATGTTAGCTTCGGCATTGCGGAGACTCGCAATTCCCTTTTGCGCAGCTTCCTTTTTAACCTTCCCGTAATGAATGACGTAAAGCACGCCATCGCACTTGGCAGATACGATCAGTGAATCCGAGACGGGCATTAGCGGCGAAGAATCTATTAGAATGATGTCAAACAAGGATTTTAGATCATCTAGCAGACTTGACAATGCTCCTGAATTTAGCAGTTCATATGGATTTGAAACAACCGGACCCGAGGAAATCAGTGATAAGTTTGGAATGAACGTGTCGATGATCGATTCTTCGAGCTTGCACTGCTTTGTAAGCAAGTAAGATAACCCAAACCGTGATGACGTGGAAAACATTTTGTGAAGACTGGGGCGTCGCAGATCCGCATCGATAAGAAGAACTTTTTTGTTAGATTCCGCATAAGCAATAGCAAGGTTGCTAATCGTTGTTGATTTGCCTTCTCCAGGAATGGTTGAGGTAACAAGGAGTGTCTTGATTTCCTTATTGAGAGAAGCAAATTGGATGTTAGTTTGCAGAGTTCGATAGGCTTCGCCTGCTATGGACTTGGAAGTCGATTGCACGATCAGCCTTGACTTATTGATGAGCGCTGACATGAATGCTCTCTCCTATGACAGATTTATTTTTGGCGCCTGCGTTTTTTGCAACCTTCGTCGTCTTTATTCTTCCTAGTATGGTAAGAGTAGGTATGCCCAAGTACATTTCGACATCCCTTTCAGACTTCAACGTATTGTCGAGGTATTCCAGTAAAAATACAAAACCAACCGAGAAGAATAAGGAAAGAACGAAAGCAATCATCGTCGTAATGAAGATACTGTAAGAAACAGGAGTTCGATGATCCGACGCCTTAGCTTGGCTAAGAATCGTGATATTATCTACATTCATAATCTTGGGAATTTCTTCTTTGAAGACTTCCGCTACGGCATTGACGGCTATGACGGCTTGATCAAGATTGGTGCTTCTGATGGAAATATTCATCACTTGAGATCCGCTAGAAGAAGCTACTTTGATATTCGAGATCAATTGGTTAAGGTCCATTTGAATTTCGGGATACTGGGTAATCACTTTTTCCAATATTGCGGGAGAGGTAATAATTTCTTTGTAGGTCTCAACTAGCATGATGTTTGTACTGATTTCATTGCTATCCAACCTTCCGACGTTCATCTCAGTCTTTGAACTGATGACGATTAACTTCGAATTCGTCTCATAGACAGGATCGGAGAAATACCTCCCATAACCGGCAGTTAATCCGCATACTATTACAACAATCGTTGCAATAATCCACCATCTCTTGATCATGACTCTAAAGTAATCCTTCACTCCTAGTTCCATTCTGTAACCTCCAACGCATTAGAATCAGAAAAAGTTACAATTCGTATCCTTATATCCTCAATTTATGATACATTGAGTATCATGTCAAGCATATTTTTGTTTCTCTCGACTGTGGAAATCTCTCAATTGTCTCCTCATATGGGGAGGAGAACCGTTGGAATAGCCTGAAGCTAAAGGGAGATATTGGGTACTTGCGGGGGAAAGGTTTCGAACAAAGGGCTAGAGAAGAGGTAATACAACAAAGAAACGCTGGAAAGAGGAATATAGCTCAGCTCCTCTTTCCAGCGCTTTTAATCCACTAAATCAAGTTATGGAGTGATTTTTTTCCAATCACTCGCTCCAGATCCAACATTCACAGATAAATATCCGTTCTTGTTGCTTGTATCTACGTAGATTTGACCAACAAATTGTGCGTTTGCTGTCGGAGCCCCTGTCCCCAAGCGTACCGTGGAAATTCGTTCGAACAAATTTGATCCTTTTCCGACCACAGGAACGTTTTGAATATTGAATATCCCTCCGTTCTCCACATATGCCGCGTCCGTCCTATTGTCTACGTATAAGGTCCCGCCAAGAAACACGGCATCGCCCGGATCTGCCCCTTCACCGCTTCGACAACTAATTAAGTACTTTTCGCTAGACTTCCCATAACGAGTTCCAATATCCACTCGCTCTGAAGCGCCTTTTAAGTAATGGTATTTATTCTCATCGCTTTCATCAACCTGCAAGATGAACCTTTGTCCGTCCCATCCTCCATTTCTTACGAGCTTTAACTGATTCAAAACTCTGGTGCTTTGCGGAAGGAAATACCCCGTACGACCGTCTTGTTCCGAATATCCGTAATTTGCCAGAAACCCATTACCCGCCCCGGCAGGAATAGTCATAATTTCGTTGGATGAGACCCCGCTTGCAGGCATTACCATATTAAAGTTGGAGGAACAGTTAATTGATTCTGCAGTTTCTACCTTTACTACCGAAGAATCGGATCCAAGAAATCGAAACAATGCGGATTCTCTCGCGGGATCCCCCATATGAGCGCTCGAGGCTGTTCCAATGTGTATGGACATACATTTATCTATATCCATTCCGATCAACGTATGTTCGAAATGAATCTCAGTAATAGATAATCGGACAAGACGGTTTGCATGAATGGATTTCCCGTATTTCGTTCGGTCAGTGGGGTCTGCGGCTTTCATACCATTAGTTGTGCGCTCGATGTAGATATCGTGCATTCCCATAATCCCATCGCGCCACGAACCTGATGTACCGGGATTGAATTCTACTGCATAGCCCGTAGTATCTGTTCCCGACACCCATATATGGGATAACTCAACATCACAACCTCCACCACCAAAGGATAGCGCAGGTCCGTAATTATCGAAAAATGCACAGCTTCGAATCCATGAACCTACCCAAGCTCCCCAAAACATAACCATTGGATTTTCTGTCGTTTGATTAAACTTGTTCCCGAAAAAAACAAGGTTCTCGAGAGCCATATAATGCGTAGCAGAACCACCAACGGCAGCAGGCGTCTTAATCATGGAACAATTTGAGTTATCGGCAAGGACAATTTTCGAAGAACTTCCTGCAATATCATCAAACGTTCCTACGCCTCTGAGGGTGATCCCTCTTTTAATCACTAAGGGAGCAGAGATTTTGTATACCCCCAACGGGAAAAAAATGACGCCTCCGTTTGTACTATCAATAGCATTCTGTATTGCTAATGTGTCATCTGATGTGCCGTCGCCTTTTGCCCCATAATATTTTACATTCACCTCTGAAACATTAATTGCCATTAGTTGTTGCCTCCTTAAGTTATTTGTATCCAATCATAGGTTTCATTGCTTAACTTCATGCAGATATAGAGTTTATCCGGGGTTTCGAAGGCGACGCCAATGATAAGAAAAAATTTCCCCCGGTACGTTGCCGCGGCGGTTGGCAGCGATTCTCCAATGGTAAGCGGAGGAATAACATAAATATGTTTGTTTGATGAAGCATCCCATTGAATCATTCTTCCATTTGATTTGTTCACCGGATTAACATCGTCCAAGTCTGTTAATAACATATTCGCTACCTTCTTTCTTGTATTTGATGAATACGAGAAACAGCTAAGCTTCCTTTACACCCCTTTTTTTACAAATTAAACAAAAATAATCCTTCAAATGGTATACGTATTTTAACCATTTTAGTTGCAAGTATTCCAATTTTTCAAGTAAGTGTAATTAAGAAAACAAACGAAATAGCTCAGGAAAGCTATCTCTGAGCTTTGTTGATTTATGAGCCTTACATGGTTGTTTGATACTAAGTTTACCACCAAAAATCGATTATTCGTTTCTTTGCCCGCGGCATGGACACAGTCAACATACTTCCAATGCTTTCATCTTTCATTAAGTTTTCTGCATTTTCATAAAGTTTATTAAGATTACTTTTTTCAATCATTGTCTCCAGTATTCCATAAGCTTCTCGGAGTTTAAATGCACGCTTGTTTATATCATGTGCATCAGATGCCAGAAGATGAGCCCATCCACTGGTCGCCATTTGAAAAGCAACTTGTTGAATTTCTTTGCCGTAATCACCAAGCAATGATGGAGCCGTCAACTGAAAATAGGCTCCTTCATTGCGCCATTCTCTTAATCTGCTCGGATGCCGCAAGAAAGGAAGGTGCTTTTCCGGATGAGCAATGATCGGAGCGTATCCTGCATGCCGAACGGAGCGAAGGGCATAGCGCCAATTGGCAGGCGTTTGTTTAGAAGGAAGCTCCAACAGAACGTACTTGCTGACGCCCAACGGACGAATGGTCCCCGTTTCCAAGCTATTGCGCCCTGCCAGATGATACTCCTGCCCCGGCCAGACGGTAAGCGCGATACCGTTAGCGGTTAGCCTGTCGTTTAACTGAACGACAAGCATATCAATTTTGCCGGGCCAATTGATATAGTTGGCCTTGCCATGATGGGGAGTCGCTATCACGTCGGTAATGCCTTGTCGAACTGCCTCCTTGGCCATCTCCACCGCTTGGTCCCAATTTTCGGGCCCATCATCGCACATCGGCAGAATGTGACAGTGTGTGTCGATCATTGGTCACCCTCCACTAACAATCTATGTATCATTCATTTATAATTTAGATACATTTCGTATCATTGTCAAGCTACCTTGATTCGCCCATGCCAAAAAGCCATCCTCAAAGGATGGCTCTGAATAGCTTTCTGTTCGATCGGAGCGGCTTACGCCGCCACGTCACGCTTCTTGAACACCGTCCAGGAGACGGCGTTGAAGAAGACGAAATAAACCGCCAGAATCGCGAGCGAGAAGCCCAGCGTAGTCGGGTGATTCGGAATAGGTCCCGATCCCCCGTCGATGTAATTGGTCAAGTCGAGATGCATGAACAGAACGTACTTCACCCAGCCTTTGTTCGCGAGCGCGAACAAGCCGGTGATGAGATTGCCGGCGAACAGGAAGGAGATCGACAAGCCGATCGCCAGTCCCCCGCTGCGGAAAGCCGAGGACATCGTGAAGCCGAACGTCACGATCATGATGAGCGTAATGAATTGGAACAGGTAGAACCGGATGATATACTCCCAATTGGACAGCCCGGACGTGGACAGAGTCGTATCGCCCAATCCGAAGATCAGCCAGTTGGACAGGAACGTCACGACGAACGCCGCCGCCGTGAAGAACAAGGCGAACAGCAGCGTGGCCAAATATTTGGACAGCAGAATCGTCGATCGGCTCCAGGGGCGGATCAGCAGAAGCTTGATCGTGCCCCACGTAAACTCGCCTGCGACACTGTCGGCAGCCACCACGACGGCGAATATGGTAATGAGCGAGTAGAGAATGTACGACTCCGTCATCATGATGCTCCATCCGGAAATGCCGTCTCCCCCGGCCAGATAGATCGCCAAGGACACGAGCGGCGGAAGGAGCAGGATAAAGCCGAACATGATCCACGTGCGGATTCGACGGTAAATTTTCATATTCTCGTTCAGAATCAGGTTGATAAAGTTAGCCAATGGTTTCACTTCCCGTCACTTCGAGGAATTGGTCTTCCAACGACTTCGTCTTCACGCGGATTCCGTAGACGTTGATTCCCGCCTCCACCAATCTGCGATTCACGACCGCGATGCCCTTGCGGTCGGACGACAGCGTCAAGATGCCGCCCTCGATCCGTCCGTCTCCTTGACCTTCCAGAATGCCGAGCGCCGCGTCGGGATGGTCGACGTCGAATTGCACTTCCTCCAGCGCGACATTTTCTCCTTCGGCTGCTTGTCCTCTGATCGAACGAATATCGATGATCTGGCCTTTCTGGAGAATCGCGACCCGGTCGCACATCAGTTCCATCTCGGACAGAAGATGCGAGGAGACGAGCACGGCCGTCCCTTCGTCTTGAGCCAATTTGCGCAAATAGTCCCTCAGCTCGCGAATGCCCGCCGGATCGAGCCCGTTCGTCGGCTCGTCCAATACGAGGAGCTTGGGCCTGTGCATGATCGCCTGTGCGACGCCGAGCCGCTGGCGCATGCCGAGAGAATACTTCTTCACCTTGTCGTGAATGCGTCCTTGAAGCCCTACCAGTTCGATGACCTCTTGAATTCTCTCCTCGGTAACGGAAGGAATCATGCGAGCATAGTGAAGCAAATTCTGATAACCGGTCAAAAACTTGTACATTTCAGGGTTTTCCACGATCGCGCCGACATGGACGATCGCTCGGGGATACTCGGTCTTGATGCTGTGGTCCGCGATGTGAATATCTCCCGCGGTTAATCCCATTAACCCGACGATCATCCGGATCGTCGTCGTTTTGCCCGAACCGTTGGGACCGAGGAAACCGAACACTTCGCCCGGACGAACTTCGAAAGACACTCGGTCGATGATCGTCCGTTTGCCGATGACCTTGGTCACGTTCTGCAGCCGGACGACAGGGGCCTGTGACATGCGCTAACCTCCGACATGGTAAATTTGTTCCAGATTTATTATACCAACATTCCCCTTCAAATCCGAAGCTTTAGGTAAATTTAATTCATGTCGCGCTAGGGCGTGTATGCATACTCCGAGGAAAGCAGATGTTGCCGAATTTTCGTTCCATGCAAGGAACTTTTGTGAAGGCGTACCGGGGGTACGTCAAGCAAAAGTGACGCAGCAGGGGATGATAGATGCCCCTGAGCGGGTTTGCATACACGCCCTCGCCCCCGATTATGCCGTTGTTACACCGTACGAGCCATCACCTTGCAATGAATGCAGCAGCCCAGCGGATATTGCGCGCGGTAATAACCGGTACGGAACAACAGGCCGGCTTGCTCCATCGTCTTCAACTGCTCGCATTTCACACAATAGAATAATACGGCTTGATCTTTCATTTGCAGCCCTCCATCGTCGTTATCGAATCGCTTCCAAACACTTCAGCATCTCGGATTGAATTCTTCGGCGTTCCTCCGGCGTGATCGTGTAGTAATAAATCCCGTTCATCATCTTTCCTGTTCCCTGCAAGTACATCGTGTCGACGCTCGCTATCGCGGACCGGTATTTGACGATCAGGTCAACCATCTCTCCGGAAGTGAGATTCGTTCGTACATATTCGGACAAATGCGACAGCAGCTTCGGAAGCTTCGTTACCGTTCCTCCATCGGCTACCCGATCAATCGCGCCGGACAAGATTTGCCTTTGCCGCTGCGTTCTGCCGAAATCTCCCTGGGGATCTTCCTTGCGCATTCGGCTGTAGGCCAACGCTTCTTCCCCGCTTAGATGCTGACTGCCTGCCGGAAAAGAATAGCCTTCGTAATCGAAAGCCCGCTCGTTGTTGACGTCGACTCCTCCAAGCGTATCGACGATGCTGATCAGACCTTCCATATTCGTCTTCATATAGAAAGCGATCGGCACTCCGAAAGCTCTCTCCACCGCTTCCACGGACAAAGCCGTGCCGCCGAAGGCGTAGGCGTGGTTGATTTTGTCGTACTTGCCCGAGTTCGGCATAAGCACCCTTGTGTCCCTCGGGATCGATAGGGCGACCGCTTTGCCGCTGCGCGGCTGTACGGTAAGCAGAATCATCGTATCGCTTCGGCCCCGGTCCCATGGACGCTCGTCCACCCCCAGCAGCAGCATGGTGAACGGCTCCTTATCCGCCGTTTTCGGATTTCTCAACCGGGCTATGTCCTCTTCGGCGATCTTCACCGGCTCCGAGGAATCGCGGTCCACGACCTTCACCGGAATGACCGGAAGCGCTTCCGGGTTCTCCGTCTCGGACTCTTCTTGCTCTGCCGGGCTTGGCTCGGCGATCGCCGGACTTTCCGTCTCCTCTTCCGCCTCGAACACCGGATCCACCCACTCGGTGGACGGAAGCGGCTCATACATAGCGCTCATCGTCCGTTGTGCGGATACCCAGACGTATCCGCCGGCCCCGATTCCGATGAGCAATAAAACCGCAACTGCATACAAAACCATCTTAACGATCGTTGCCCGCTTCACCTTCCCGATCCCCTCTCCAGCTCTAAGAAGTCACGTCGAGACGCTTGAACTCTCCGTCGTCCCGGCGGTCGATTACTTTTTTGTACAGCGCATGAATGTGCGGACTGGCGGACAGCATCAACCGAACGTATTCGTCGAACCGATATTGGAAGGCTTGCCGTTCCAATCCCGCCATCTTCCACTGCCCGCCGTAGAAGAACAACCCGTCCTCTTCTCCGCAGTGCAGCAGGACGATTCTCGGTTTCGCGGCATAATGGCCGAGCTGCACTTCGACCATCCATTCCACGTCGTCCCGAACGGGCAGTCTCAGGTTCGTGGCGAAGCTGCAGCCCCCTAACCCGATATCGCGAAGCAATACGCGCTGCGCGCGGCTTCTCAGCTCCCTGTCCCGCACCTGCCACAACGTTAATTCCACATATACGGGCGTTAGCGGCCTGAATCGGATATGCGCGCGTCTATTCACAGCAATCTGTTCGTTCATCGCTTTACCTATCTCCCGATTGATACGAATTGTAACCAAACGATGGCTATACTTTACGATACAATTCGTATCAAGTCAAGGGCAATTTTAATAAAAAACCGCTAGTTTGCTGCATTTATTTGCAATTTGACTTGGTAAATAATAAAATAGAATAGTGCTTAATGCGACATTTTGTCTCATTTGATGCAAATGGACAGGTTCCATATTATGATGAAATCAAAGAACATCCTGGGAGGGATCTGATGAATATTGGCAGTCGTCTCGCCTTTCTAAGAGATCAACGCGGTTTAACTCAAGAAGAACTTGCTGCTTCCCTGGGCATCTCGCGCGCGGCGCTGTCCCACTACGAGAAAAGCCGCAGAGAACCCGATACCGAGACGCTAGGCAAAATCGCGGATCTGTTCCAGGTCTCCATCGACTATCTGGTGGGAAGGACGCCTCACCCCCAGACGACTCTGGATCCCGAGGTACGTCAATTCGCCGACGAGCTTGAACTGTCGGACGAACAGCTGTTGGATCATTTCGCTCTAACGATCGACGGACGCAAGCTGACCGCCGATGAAGCGCGACGCTTCATCGCTTTCGTGCGAGCGGAACGCAATATGAACGGATAATAATATTTAAAATACAAAAAAACGCTTTCCCCGTCCTATGGACGCCGAAGGCGTTTTTGCTTGGTGCAGCTTCTATGTAGGTAAGTTAGAACTACGACTGGCGATTCGCGGTCACGAATTCTTCCGGCCACTTCTCCTTATGTATGCCCAATTGCTCCAGAATCTTGCGGATGTCAACTTCCAATGGCTGCTTGCTAACGCTTCGTTCCATCGGTAATCCTTTCTCCATCTCCGCTCCCATACCCTCTCTTCGATCCCGGATTGCAAAACTAATCCTAGTATAGGATATAGGACTTGCGGAGGGTGTCGACCAATGTAAGCATTCCTAACTTTTTTAATTAGAGGTTTTGTCGAATAGGGAATTCCGCCCGCGAAAATCGGAATATAGGTCATCGGCGCCACGAAAAAGCCGGCGAGAGCGTGAACGCTCCCGCCGGCGAATGCCGTGCGATGACACTGAAATCAATTAGTTGCCCCCGACGCGGGACAGGTCGCGCATGTTGGCTTCGAAAGCCGCCAGCATCGCCTGCTCTCCGCTGAGCCCCTGGGCTTTTACTTTGGCGATCTGTTCCATCATTCGTTTGTAGTCCTTCGGAATGACCTTGACGATCTTGCCGACGAATCCGTCCCAATCTTCGAGCACGCGGCGGCCAAGATCGCTGCCCGTGAATTGGACGTGCTTGGCGATCATCGAACGGACTTCCCCGATCTCGTCCTTGTCCTCGAGATTTTCCAGACTGATCATCTCGAAGTTGCAGCGCTTCGTGAATTCGCCGTCCCAATCGATGACGTAGGCGATGCCGCCGGACATTCCCGCAGCGAAGTTGCGTCCCGTCTTCCCGAGCACGACGACGCGTCCTCCGGTCATATATTCGCAGCCATGATCGCCCACGCCTTCCACGACGACGTTGACGCCGCTGTTGCGCACGGCGAACCGCTCGCCCGCGACTCCGCGAATGTACGCTTCCCCGCTCGTCGCTCCGTAGAACGCGGTATTGCCGATAATAACGTTGTCCTCCGCCTTGAACGCAGCCTTAGAGGACGGATAGATGGCGATTTTCCCGCCGGACAGTCCCTTGCCGACGTAGTCGTTGGAATCGCCCTCAAGCGTCAGCGTCATTCCTTGCGGGATGAACGCCCCGAAGCTCTGACCCGCCGTTCCGACGAAATGGAACTTGATCGTGTCCTCCGGCAATCCGTTCTTCCCGTATCGGCTCGTCACTTCCGATCCGACGATCGTGCCGACGACTCGGTTCGTATTCTTGATCGGGAACGTTCCGGATACCCGCTCTCCGCTCTCGAGCGCCGGCGCAGCGGCGGCCAGGAGCGATTGAAGATCGAGCGATTCTTCCAGCAGATGATTCTGCGCTTTGGCATTGAAGCGGAACGAGCCTTCCGGCAATTCCGGCATGTACAGGAGCGGCGTCAAGTCGATGCCCTGCGTCTTGAAATGCTTGATCGCCAGCTTCGTATCCAGACGGTCGACCCGTCCGACCATCTCTTCGACGGTACGGAAGCCGAGTTCGGCCATAATTTCGCGGAATTCCTGCGCCAGGAACTTCATGAAGTTGACTACGTAATCCGCGTCGCCCATAAACTTCTTGCGCAGCTCCGGATTTTGCGTCGCGACGCCGACCGGGCAAGTGTCGAGCTGACAGACGCGCATCATGACGCAGCCGAGCACGACGAGCGGAGCGGTCGAGAAGCCGTACTCCTCCGCGCCGAGCAGCGCTGCGATCGCGATATCGCGTCCGGTCATCATTTTGCCGTCGGTCTCGACGACGACGCGGTCGCGCAGATTGTTCAGAATCAGCGTCTGATGCGTCTCTGCCAGGCCAAGCTCCCACGGCAGACCCGCATGGCGGATCGATCCGATCGGGGAAGCTCCCGTTCCTCCGTCGTAGCCGGAGACGAGGATAACGTCCGCGCGCCCCTTGGCCACGCCGGCGGCAATCGTGCCCACGCCGACCTCGGAGACGAGCTTCACGTTAATGCGCGCCCGAGGGTTGGCGTTCTTCAGATCGTGGATCAGCTCCGCCAAGTCCTCGATCGAATAGATGTCGTGGTGCGGCGGAGGGGAGATCAGTCCTACGCCGGGAGTCGTGCCCCGAACTTCCGCGACCCAAGGATAGACTTTGCGGCCCATCAATTGTCCGCCTTCGCCCGGCTTGGCTCCTTGCGCCATCTTGATCTGAATCTCTTCCGCGTTGGACAGATAGTAGCTCGTAACGCCGAAGCGTCCGGAGGCGACCTGCTTGATCGCACTGCGGCGGGAATCGCCGTTCGCGTCAGGCACGTAGCGGGCTGGATCTTCGCCGCCCTCCCCGGAATTCGACTTGCCGCCGATCCGGTTCATCGCGATGGCCAGCGCCTCGTGCGCTTCCTTGCTGATTGAACCGAACGACATCGCTCCGGTCTTGAAGCGCTTGAAGATCGACTCGACCGGCTCGACCTCTTCGATCGGCACCGGAGGCTGATCTAAGTTGAATTGCAGCAGCGAACGCAGTGTGCGAACCTGCTCGTACTCGCCCTGAACGAGCGCGGAATATTTTTTGTACGTATCGTAATTGCCCGTACGGGTCGCCATCTGCAGCGTATGGATCGTCTGCGGATTGAACAGATGATCCTCTCCGCCCTTGCGCCACTGGTAATCTCCGCCCGAATCGAGCTCGCGCTCGGCGCCTTCCTGCGTCGAGAACGCGCGGTTGTGCGCGGCCAGCGCTTCCTTCGTAATGACGTCCAGACCGATGCCCTGAATGCGGGAAGCCGTGCCGGTGAAGTACTGATCGATCACTTCCGTGTTCAGGCCGACCGCTTCGAAGATTTGCGCTCCGCGGTAGGACTGGATCGTGGAGATGCCCATTTTGGACAACACTTTTACGACGCCCTTGGTCGCCGCTTTAATAAAGTTTTTGACCGCTTTCTCGTGCGAGATGTTGCGGATCATGCCTTGGCGGATTAAGTCGTCGAGCGTCTCGAACGCCAGATAAGGATTCACCGCGCTGACGCCGTAGCCGACCAACAGCGCGAAGTGATGAACCTCGCGCGGCTCTCCGGACTCGAGCAGAATGCTCACCTTCGTCCGCGTGCCTTGGCGAATCAAATGGTGGTGCAGCGCCGATACGGCCAGCAACGACGGAATCGGCGCATTATCAGCGTCGACGCCTTTGTCGGACAAAATCAGAATGTTGTGCCCTCTCGAGATGACGCGATCGGCAGCGTCGCACAGCAGCTTAAGCGCGTCGCGCAGTCCCTGTTCGCCGTCCTGCGGCGAGAAGAAGATCGGCAGCGTAATCGACTTGAAGCCTGGACGATGCACATGCCGCAGCTTCGCGAACTCTTCGTTCGAGAGAAACGGCGTATACAGCCGGATATGACGGCAGCTTTCCGGTTCCGGATTAAGCAAGTTGCGCTCAGGGCCTACCGTCGTATAAGTGGAAGTTACGATTTCCTCGCGGATCGCATCGATCGGCGGATTCGTCACTTGCGCGAACAGCTGCTTGAAGTAGTTGAACAGCCTTTGCGGCTTCTCGGACAGCACGGCCAGCGGGGAGTCGTAGCCCATGGAGGCAAGCGGCTCCACTCCGGTCAGCGCCATCGGCTCCATCACTTTGCGGACGTCCTCGAACGAGTAACCGAACGCCTGCTGGCGCAGCTGAACCGTCTCATGATCCGGCTCGGGCAGTTCGGGCGCTTCCGGCAAATCCTCAAGGTCGACCAAATGGTCGTTCAACCATTCCCGATAAGGATGCTGCGTGACGATCGAACGCTTCACTTCCTCGTCGGAGATGATGCGTCCTTCCTTCGTATCGACCAGCAAAATCCGTCCCGGACGCAGCCGGTCCTTCAGCACGATATCCTCTTGCGGAATCTCGATAACGCCGGCTTCCGAAGCCAGCACCATCAGGTCGTCTTTCGTCACGTAATAACGCGCCGGACGCAAGCCGTTGCGGTCCAGGATGGCCCCGATCTGCACGCCGTCCGTGAAGCCTACGGCTGCAGGTCCGTCCCATGGCTCCATCAAGCAAGCGTGATATTCGTAGAAAGCTCTCTTCTCTTCGTCCATATGCTCGTCGTTCTGCCACGGCTCCGGCACCATCATCATCGCGGCGTGAGCCATCGAGCGTCCGGCCAAGTACATGAATTCGAACGTATTGTCGAACATCGCCGTGTCCGAGCCGTCCGGTGCGATGATCGGCTTGATCTTCTCCAGGTCGTCCCCGAACAGTTCGGTCTGGAACAGCGTCTGCCGCGCATGCATCCAGTTAATGTTGCCGCGCAGCGTGTTGATCTCGCCATTGTGGATCAAATAATTGAACGGATGGGCGCGTTCCCAGCTCGGGAACGTGTTCGTGCTGAAGCGCGAGTGCACGAGCGCCATCGCCGTCTCCAGACGCGGATCGTGCAGTTCCGGATAGAACAGGCCGACCTGCTCCGTCGTAAGCATTCCTTTATATACGATCTTCTTGCTCGAGAAGCTCGGGAAGTAAAACATGTCGGAACCCGGGATGTCCGCATAGCGAATCGCCAGCTCCGCGCGCTTGCGGATGACGTACAGCTTGCGCTCGAACGCCAGATCGTCTGTCAACGCGGCCGAGCGTGCGATGAACGCTTGACGAACGAACGGCTTAACTTTCCTGGAGGATTCGCCGAGCGGTTCGTCGTTCGTAGGCACAGTGCGCCAGCCGATCAACGTCTGGCCTTCCTCTTCCACGATCCTCGCGAAGATTTCCTCGTGATTGCGGCGAACTCCCTCGTCTTCCGGAAGGAACGTCATCGCTACCGCATATTGGCCTTCTTCCGGCAAGGAAAGACCGAGCTTCGCCGTCTCCGCCTTGAAAAATCCGTGCGGGATCTGCAGCAGAATGCCGGCTCCGTCTCCGGTGCTGGGCTCGCTGCCTTGGCCGCCGCGGTGTTCCATATTGAATAGCAGCGTCAGCGCCTGCTCCACGATCTCATGCGACTTCTTGCCTTTGATATGGGCGACAAATCCCATTCCGCATGCGTCCTTCTCGAACTGCGGATCGTACATTCCCTGTTTGACGGGAAGACCTTTACGCATCTCTACCATGTATATCAACCTTTCTGTGGACAGTGTAGGAAAATATGCAAAACGGCTTCAAATCCCGTCCCGTTTCACCTAATATAGGTAAAGGAAGGAGCAGCGGGCGTTAGCGGGGTTTGAAAGTCGTGGGTCGTCTCGGCGGAATTTCGATCGGGCGGCGGCATCGTCATGAATTGATAAATTATTTTACCACCCCCGCGAAACGAATGGCAATTTAATATTTTTATGAAGTCGATAAGCGTTGTTATGCCTTCGGGCAGCTTCGCGGAAGACTCCAAAGGAGGAAAATTCGACCATGTCGCTCTCATTGCGTCGCGCATTCATGATGACGATCTCGGCTGTCGTTCTGCTGACAACCGCCCTCTCGTCGGCCTCTGCGGCCGCTCCGGCAAGTTATCGAATCGTCGTATTGGGCGATTCCGTCAGCGCCGGGTACGAACCGATCGAAGAAATCAAAAACGGGACGACGGCGCCCTATGGCTATGCAGATCGCCTGCTCGAACAGTCCTTGTTCCGGACAAGCTCGGCGCTGACCAACTACGCCATTCTGGGGCTGACGACTCCCGGACTTACGAATCTGCTTCAAGGCGCCGCGGACGGCCAACCGCTCCAGGCGTCCGACTTGCAGGACTTCTCGTCCTTCGACCCCAGAGTCGTTGTCATGGCTGATGGCGTCGCCAAAAGGACACGGGAGCTGGCGGCCGATCTTGCCCAAGCCGACCTCGTCGTACTGACGATCGGCGGCAACGACTTCAGCTCGCTGATCAAAATGGCGGCTGACAGCTCTACCGAGTCTGCACGTCAAATTATACAGGACAGCTTCGAGAATAGAATGAATGATTATACAAAAGATTTGGATAAAATGGTGACTCGCTTGCACGAATTGGCGCCGAACGCCCGCATCGTCCTCGCCGATCAATATTTGCCGCTGTTCAAGGGACACGAGCTTTATCCGCTGCTTCTGGACAAGGTCAAAGTCCTCTCCCAAGCTTTGGACTTATTCGCCGAAGAGATGAACAAGCGCGGCATTCCGCTGAAGATCGCTCACGTCTCCGGAAAGTTCGCCGGCAACGAAAGCGCCTATACGTACTTCAACTTATGGGACAAATGGGACATCCACCCCAAGCAGCCCGGATACGAAGCGATCGCCCAGGCGTTCGCGGACAAGATCTGGACCGACGGCTACCGCAAGCCTGCTCCGAGAGCGGAAGGCGTCGAGCTGTCCGTCGTCATCAACGGCAAGGAGCCGCCGAGCAAGCCCGTCTTGATCAAAGGAACGACTTTCCTCGCGCTCAGGGACGTCTCGAACGCGGTCGGCGCCGACTTGAAATGGAATCAAGCGGCGAAGAGCGCCACCTTCAAGAAGAACGGCAAGGAAGTCGTCGTCACGATCGGCTCGAATACGGTCTACGTCGACGGGGTCGCCCGCCAGATCCCAACGCCGGCCTACTTCGAGCAAGACGGCAAAAACTTCAAGACCTACGTTCCGCTCGCCGTCGTCAGCGACAGCCTGGACTATCAAGTCGTATTCCGCAAGTCGATTATGACCGTCTTTATTAATTCCTGATTCTTCAACGTTTAGCATGCCCATCATTCCGAACGTTCGTCGCAAAAAAAAGGCTGTCCTATAAGTAAACTGAACCGTACGAATGATTATCGATGGATGAATGTAAATGGCATCTATCTCCTTCCGCTGCTATACGATTCTGAAATGGGAACGGTTAACCCGTTACAAGGTGATTTCAGAACCGTATGAGGCAGGCTCCAGGAGATAGATGCCTTCTTTTTTTCGTCGATAATCTTGTACGCTTCTACTTATGGGACAGCCTTTTCTGTATTCTCACTATTTCACCGTGACGCGAATCGTGACCGTCTTGCCTCCGAAGGCGCCTTTGATCGAGACCGTGCCTTTGCCTTTGACCGTGATCTTGCCGTCCACAACGGTCGCCACGGACGCTTTGGAAGTCGTCCACACCGCCTTCGTCGTTACGTTCTCGGTTTTGCCGTTCTCGTACAACGCGGTAAGCTGTACGCTAAGCTGATTGCCTACTGCAGCCGCTTTGAACGACGTATCCGAAGCGGTCAGCTTCGTCAGCTTGGCCGTCACGTCGTAAGGAACTTCCAGCGTTTTGCCCTGTACGTTCGCCGTCAGCTTGCCGCTGCCTTCGGTCAGGCCTTTCACGGATGCGCCCTTGATCGATACATGCTCCGCGTTCGACGCAACCCAGGAAACTCTGGAGCTCACATTCACCTGCTTGCCGCTTTTCGTCGTGCCGACGACTTTGATCGACTTCGACTTGTTCAGCGTGACGCTGACTTTGGCAGGCGTGATCGCGAACGAAGTAAACTCTTCCTCCACCGTCACTTTGACTTTGACCGTTTTGTTCAAATACGTTCCGGTCAGCGTCGCGTTGGCGGCGAGCAGCCCCTTCATCGAAGTCGGCTTGACGAGCAGGTTCGGCGTCGACGACTTCCACGTGATCTTCTCGGCGATCTCTTCGCTCGACACTTCATCGCCGTTCTCGTAGATCAGCCTGACTTTCGGCAGATCGACTTCCTTGCCGATGACGACGCTAATCGTCTCCTGCTCGGCGATCAGCGCCAATATTTTATTGTGCACCGTAACGGTAACCGTCGATTCGATGTATTTTCCTTCGACGCTCTCGATTCTGGCTGTCAGCACGGCCGTGCCCGGACCTTCCGCCTTCCACTTGCCGTCCTCGATCGAGACGACGTCCGTGTTGCTGGAAGTCCATTGCGCCAGCTTGGTGACGTCCTTCGTCTCTTCGGCGACCGTCGTTCCGGTCAGCCCCGGGAGATTGCCGTCGTCTTCGACGTACACGTCCATCTCCGTCTTGTCGGCTTTAACCGATTCGATCGTCGGGAACACCGTCACGGAGACCGACTTGGACAAGCCCAAGTAAGACACGTTGATCGTCGCGGAGCCCGTTCCGTTAGGTTGAACATATACTTTGCCGTTTTCCTTCCGGATGACCGCAACCGCCTGATCGGTGTCGGAAATCTTCCATTCCACCAGATTCGTGACGTCAACCGGACCATTCTCCAGCTTGCCGCTATTGGCGGCAGCCGTCAGCTCCACTTTCGAGCCAAACAGCGTGACGTAAATCGAATTGTTCGGAGAAATTTTCAGCGCTTCGTACTGCGTCTTCACGATAACCGTTATGGTTCCGGAAGCTCCGTTGTGCTTTGCCGTAATGACGGCCGTGCCTTTGCCGACGGCCTTCAGCTTGCCGTCTTCATCGACCGTGACGACGGCGGCATTGCTGCTCGTCCACGTCGCATCGCTCGTAACCGTCTGCTCCGTTCCGGAGTTCAGCGTCGCTACGGCGACCAGCGATTGCTCGGGTCCGCCGATGTACATCTCAACCGGACCTTGCAGCGTAACTCCTGCTTCGGTCCTGAACTTGATTTCCTTATAAGGAGATTTAACCTTCAGCTCGATCGAGTCCGTCTTGCCCTTGCTCTTGGCCGTAATCTTGACTTCGCCGGCGGAGACGAGCTTGACTTTGCCCTTCTCGACCGTCGCCACGTTGGCGTCGGAAGTCGTCCATTGCGCCGTCGACGTTACGTCTTCGGTCGAGCCGCTGCTCCGGGTACCCGAGACGTTTAATTGAAGCTCCTCGCCGAGCTCGACGTCCTTCTTCTCGGGAGCATCGACTCCGTCAAGCTTCAGTCTAAGCTCGTCGAAGTAATGCTCGGCCGTAACGACGAACGTGGCCGTCTTCTCCTTGTATCTGACCGTAACGGTGGCCGAAGAGACTGGGCCTGTTGCGGTTACGACGCCCTTGGACACCTTGACGGACGAGGAGGTAGACGACCAGGTCGCGTCCTCGGTCACGTTCTTCTCCCCGGATATGGACATACTCGCGTACGCGGTCAAGTTAATCGAGTTGTCGTCCACGTAAAGCTGGCCCGGCTCCTGCACGGAAGTGGTGATGTAGACGGAATTAACGACGTCGTCGGCCGCCGCGGCTACGCCGCCGAACGAGCCTCCGACCAGCGCGATCGCAAGAAACATGGCGAGAATACGATTATAAATGACTTTGGGACGTGACGGCATGGTCTGATGTTTCGCTGCTTTGCTCCACATTTTCATTTGTAAGCGGATCCTCCATAAGCATCATTCGTTTTGAACACTCTACATCTATAACGGCTTTTCGGACCTGTTCCTGAAGATGGAAACGGAAATTCCCCTCTTTTTTCACGCAAAAAAAGCCGTCTTTAGGCCAATCTGCCTATAAAGACGGCTTGCCGTTTGCTATATCTTCCGCAATCTCCGGCCGCTTTACATTCCGTAATCCTTGCGCAGAGTATCCAGGTTGCCCAGGCACCGCTCGGCCCATCTCTTCAGCCGGTCGATCCTCTCCCGCTCGCCGTCGAGCGCCGCCCGCAGCGACTCGCGATAGTCCGGAATCGTCCCCGTATAGGGTTTAACGGTCGCCAGAGGCACCCATACCTTCTCCGTGTAGGCCAACGCCCTGCGTTCGTGGAAGATCGGGGCGTCGGGATCGCAGGAGCTGTGCAGATCGCCCTGGGTCGGGTGCTGCAGCACCGCGAGCGCTTTGACGAGCGCCCTCCGATCATCCCGATCGACGACCTCTCCGATGTAGTCCCCCGTTTTATAGCTGATTTTCACGATTTCATTGCCGGCTTCCGCCTCTTTCATTGTGGCCATCCTCCCATTCGACAAGTTTCTTCTTATTGTACCACTTGTTCCTCGTCCCGCTTCAGCGTAATATGGTAGTAGGAAAAGTGGAGGATTATTGCTGATGCGTAAAAAGAGAGTTCTGCTGCTTTCCGAAGGTTTCGGTACGGGACATACGCAAGCCGCGTATGCGCTTGCCATGGGGCTGCGCCAACTCTCGCCCAAGATTCAGACGAGGGTCATCGAGCTTGGCACTTTTCTCAACCCCGTCATAGGTCCGCTGATCTTGTCCGCCTACCGTAAAACCGTAAGCAAACAGCCTAAGCTCGTCGGGAAAATGTACCGAAGCGGCTATCATAAATCGCTGAACCGGGTCACGCAATTCGCGCTGCACCGTATTTTCTACAATCAAGTATCGGACGTCGTCCGGCAGCTCAAGCCGGATTCCATCGTCTGCACCCATCCGATTCCCAACGCCGTCGTCAGCCGACTGAAGAGACTGGGGTTGGACGTCCCTTTGTATACGCTGATTACGGACTACGACGCGCATGCGACATGGACGAACCCGGAGGTCAACACCTATCTGGTCAGCACGCCGGCCGTCAGGAACAAGCTGATCGCCCGCGGCGTCCCGGCCAAAGCCATCGAGGTGACCGGTATTCCGGTCCATCCGAACTTCTGGCATCCGCACGACAGAGCCGAGATTTTGTCCCAGTTTCGCTTGCAGGACATGCCCACGGTTCTCATTATGGGCGGCGGATGGGGGCTGCTATACGGCGAAGAGCTCGTCGAGTACATGGCCAACTACGCCGACCGCATCCAGCTTATTCTATGCATGGGCAATAACGAAAAAGCCCGGGAAAAGCTGCTCTCCGATACCCGATTCCAGCATCCGAACGTGCACGTGCTCGGCTTTACGAAAGAGATCAGCAAGCTGATGGACGTCTCCGACCTGCTCGTGACGAAGCCGGGAGGCATGACCTGCACCGAAGGGATGGCGAAGGGCATTCCGATGCTGTTCTACGAGCCGATTCCCGGACAGGAAGAGGAGAACGCCGAGTATTTCGTCAAGCACGGCTTCGGCGAGCTGATGACGACCAACGAGACGATCGACCGCTGGTTTCGCCTCATTCAGGAGCCGTATGCGGCCGACCAGCACCGCGACGCCTTGCTCGCGCTTCGCAATGCCGAATACAATCCCGCCAAATGCTCGGAGGCCGTCCTCGCGTTAATGAAGTGACGGCATCGGCAACGGTTGCGGAAATAGGGAAAGGCCCGGACTTCCGACAGGAAGCCCGGGCCTTTTCGATATTAGACGGATTGCTCTATTGCGCAGGCGCCGCTTCAGGAAGAACGGTAGTGTCGAATACCTCTCCGGTGCTTTCGTCGATCAGATTGAAAATGACTTTAATGTCCGCTTCCTGTACTCCCGAGTACACCTGATACATCAAGCTCTGCATGGCGAGCCCGAAGATAACCAGTCCGTCCACGCTCTCCTCGGACTCGTAAGCGGCCCTGTCGACCGTTATGCTGTATTCCTGGAACGTATTCTCGTCATAGCTCAGATCCCTGATCGAAGTCGAAGCCGCATCTGCGGACTGCACGCCTTCGATGACGGACAGCAGTTCCGAGTGGTATTTTTGCAGCAGCTTGTCCAGATTTTCTTGAGAGATGGTGGCCGTCACGCTGCCATCGCCATTCTCCGTAATGCCGGTAGCGCCCGCTTCCTTCACTTCCGCGGTCATGCCCTCCACGTCCCCGGACTCGTTCAAGGAAGCCGGGAAAACGATGCTCACTTCGCCCGCACCGGCGGCGCCGCTCTCCTCCGCGCTCTGGCTTGCCTCCGCGCTTGGACTCGGTTCCTCGCTCGGGCTTGCGCTTGGGCTTGGGCTTGCTTGCGAGCTGCTGTTCGCCGGACTTGCCGCGTTCTTTTCCTCTTTGTTCCCCGAGCATCCCGCCAGCAGCAGCGCCGCCGTCAGGACCAAAATCGATGCCTTCTTCATTGTTCTCTCTCCCCCTAATCATCAGGCTATCCCCTGAGCGCTTAGGCCCCGGGAATAGTCCTTTCGTCTGAAATTATAGAGGATCGCCGCCCCTTTAAGTAGCGACCATTGTCGCAAATAATGTCATGTGACAAATTGAAATAAACTGGAAAAGGAAGACTGTGTCCGCTATTGAAGCCGACAAAGTCTTCCCTTCCGAAACAAGGGGTGCCCGTATCCGTTCCTTACAACGCGCTTCCTCCATAGAGGAACCGATACTCCCAATGCTTGCCGGCAATGCTGTCCGTACGGACGCCGCCCGAATCCTTCGAGTACGTGTGCAGCACCTTGCCGTCGCCGAGATAGATCGCCGCGTGGCTGATCTTGTCGGAGAACGATTTTTTCCCGGAATAGAGAGAAGCGCTCGTTCCCTTGTAGTCCATGAAGAACATCAGATCGCCGCGCTTCAGCTGGCGCCAGTCCGTCGTCACGGAGCTTTTGTCCCTCACGTAGTCGCCTTGTCCCCGGGAATCCGCCGGAAGGACGATGCCAAGCGCGTCCTTGAACATCTGGCGAATGAGATCGGAGCAGTCGAACGTGCTCGTGTCGTTCCGGCTGGAGCCGTATTCGTACGGCGTGCCCAGATAGTTCATGCCGGCGGCGATTACGGCTTCGATCTGGCTGCCCGCGCCGTTGGTCGGCGGAGTCGGCTGGGACGGCTGGGACGGCCCCCCGCCCCCGATCTGCCCTGTCACCCGGATGTATTGGGTATCCGTGCTTACGTAACCGGTCTGGCCTTTCGAATCCTTGACCTCGTACCAATAAGAGTTATATTGTCCCGTCACCGTCACCTGCTCGCCTTTGGACAAATAGCGGATGCGGGAAGCGCTCGTCGAAGGGCCGGTGCGGAAGGACACGCTCGCCACGATGCTGGCGTTCGCGCCGCCCGTTCCGCCGCCTTCGGACGGCGCCTGAACGGGCTCATTTATTTTCAAATACTTGCTGTCCGTGGATATGTACCCGATCGTGCCGAATACGTCCTGAACCCTATACCATGCGCTGTTGTGCTGGCTTAGGACGACGACTTCCTCGCCTTTGCCGATCATTCGCACCACCGAAGACGAAGTGCTCGGAGCCGTCCGGAAGTTCACCCCGTACTGGATCGTGCCCGTCGTGACCGTTGCCGCGCCCGCCTCGGAATAAGGATAGCTCCCCCATACCATCATCGCCGCCAAGAGACTCATCAACGTTCGCCTAAACTTCATTATGCAGTCCTCCTCTAGATTCGGCGTTAAGGACAAAAAGCCCTTACTTGCTTCATTATAGAGGTGCGCCCAAAGCCTTCCATCGGCCCATACGCCCAACAAATGGGACCTTCAATGGGCAAGCCGATTCAGACGCGCATGGGACCGAGGACCGCAAAAGCGCTTGCACCGCGGGTCGGCAACCTGATGTTTTTCCCGAACTTACCAATTAATTAGGACCAGGCATAAGAAATAAAGCCGCTATCAAGCGACTTCCTCGGCAAAAATGTATCTTCAGGAGGAATAAAAAGGCATAGATCGATTCGTTAGTCCCAGGAACAATCAGGAAATCATCCCGGTTTCCCCGTCCAATAACCGGGTCAGATCATGCTTTCTTCCGGTTCGACGTGCACGTGTACGTTCAAAATATCGCGCTTGCGCCTTAGCCGCTGCTCCACCGTATCGCTGATCCGATGGCTGTCTACGACCGACAGCGTCGGATCGACCGTCACGATGACGTCGACGAGCACGGTGCTGCCGTGAATGCGGGCGCGGATGTCCTTGATGCCGCGAACGCCTTCGGTCCGTTCGACGACGCCTCGCAGCGTCCTTAGCTGCTTCGCGTCGAAACCGTCGGTCAAGTCGTGCGTCGCCGACCAGAAAATTTCCCAAGCCGTCTTCAAGATCAACAGCGCCACGACGATCGCGGCGGCGGCGTCCAGCCAGACTACCCCGAGCGCCGCTCCGAAGATGCCCGCCGCGGCGCCGACGCTGACAAGGGCGTCGGAGAGATTGTCCTTCGCGGCCGCCATCAGCGCCTGGCTGCGAATGCGTTTGGCCAGCCGGGCGTTATAGCCGTACACCGCCAGCATGGCGGCCGCAGCGGCCAGAGCGATCCAGCCCGCGTTCCAATCCGGCACTTCGAACTGGCCGCGCCACAGCTTGAGAATCGCCGCCTGCCCGACCTGCAGACCGACCGTCGCCATAATGAATGAGGCGATCAGAGCGGCGATCGTCTCCGCTCTTAGATGGCCGTAGGGATGATTCGCGTCCGGAGGTCTTCTGGAGATGCGCAGCCCGATCAATACGGCGACCGAAGCGACGATGTCGGTAACGTTGTTGAACCCGTCCGCGGTCAGCGCCTCGGAATGGAACAGCCATCCCGCCGCCAGCTTCAGGGAAGAGAGTATGAGATACGCCGCTATGCTGACCCAGGCTCCCTTTTCCCCTTTGCGGATATCGCCGTATACGTCCACCTCGCTTCCTCCCCTCGCTCATGCCGCTTCAGTCAATCTATTCTACTTTCATCGCAACAGTGTTCCCTTTCGATCCTCGCTTGAAACCTGCCATCGCCCCTTGCTCCGTCTTGCAAAAAAACGCCTGCCGGCTATCCGGCAAGCGTCGCGAGTTATTTTCTGTCTTCTTCCGGAATCAGCTTGGCGCGAAGCTCCTGAACTTCGGGATGCTCCAAGTATTCGTCGAACGTCATCAAACGGTCGATGACGCCGTTCGGCGTAATCTCGATAATCCGGTTGGCGATCGTCTGCATGAACTGGTGGTCATGGGAGGTGAAAATGATCGGGCCGTCAAAGTCGATCAACCCGTTGTTGAGCGCCGTGATGGATTCGAGGTCCAAGTGGTTCGTCGGCTCGTCGAGCAGCAGCACGTTGCCGTTCGTCAGCATCATGCGGGACAGCATGCAGCGAACCTTCTCTCCCCCGGACAGAACGGAAGCCTTCTTAAGCGCCTCGTCCCCGGAGAACAGCATACGGCCCAGGAAGCCGCGGATGAACGATTCGTCCGGGTCCTTCGTGTATTGGCGAAGCCATTCGACGAGGTTCAGCTCCACGCCGTCGAAATACTCCGAGTTCTCCTTCGGAAAATATGCTTTCGTCGCCGTAACGCCCCAAGTCACCGTACCTTCGTCCGGCTCCTTCTCTCCGACGAGAATCTGGAACAGCAGCGTCTTCGCGTGGCCGTAAGGGCCGACGAGGGCGATTTTGTCGCCTTTGTTGACGACGATGTTCACGCCGTTAAGCACTTTCTCCCCGTCGACGGTTGCCGAGACGTTCTCGACCGTAACGACCTGCTTGCCGACTTCGCGCTCGGGCTTGAAGTTGATGAACGGATATTTGCGGTTCGACGGACGGATATCGTCCAGGGAAATCTTGTCGAGCAGCTTGCGACGGCTCGTCGCTTGCTTCGCCTTGGACTTGTTCGCCGAGAAGCGTTGAATGAACTCTTGCAGTTCCTTGATCTTGTCTTCCTTCTTCTTGTTCTGATCGCGAACGAGCTTCAGGGCCAATTGGCTGGACTCGTACCAGAAATCATAGTTGCCGACGTACATCTGGATTTTGCCGAAGTCGATATCCGCGATGTGCGTACATACTTGGTTCAGGAAGTGACGGTCATGGGATACGACGATAACGGTGCCTTCGTAGCGCGACAGGAACTCTTCCAGCCAGTTGATCGACTCCAGGTCCAAGTGGTTGGTAGGTTCGTCAAGCAGCAGAATGTTCGGGCTTCCGAACAGCGCTTGCGCGAGCAGGACGCGAACTTTCTCGTTGCCGCTCAGCTCCGCCATCTTCTTGTCGTGAAGGTCGGTCGTGATGCCGAGGCCGTTCAGCATGCCGGCCGCTTCGCTCTCGGCTTCCCAGCCGTTCATCTCGGCGAATTCAGCTTCCAGCTCGCCGGCCCTCATGCCGTCCTCGTCGGAGAAGTCCTCCTTCATGTAGATGGCTTCCTTCTCCTTCATCACCTTGTACAGACGCTCGTGTCCCATAATGACCGTCTCCAGCACGTTGAACTCGTCGTACTCGAAATGGTTTTGCTTCAGGACGGCCAAGCGTTCGCCCGGAGTGATGTGGACTTCGCCGGAGGAAGATTCGACTTCGCCGGACAGAATTTTCAGGAACGTGGACTTGCCCGCTCCATTCGCGCCGATCAAGCCATAGCAGTTGCCGGGCGTAAATTTGATATTAACGTCTTCGAACAGGGGGCGCTTGCCGAAACGCAGGCTAACGCCGGATACGGTAATCATGAGTCTGATCCATCCTTTTCTTATTATGGGTTTATGCTTTCAAAACGCAGCGTCTCGCCGTGGTGCAGCAGGAGCAGCTTCTCCTCCGGAATGCCCAACTTGGCTCTTCCCGCCTCCAGCCTCTGCAAGGCGTCCTCGGGAGTATCGTCCGACAGCTTGAACGCCCCGTAGTGCATGGGCACGAAATATTTGGCCTTCAGATCCAAGAATGCTTGCAGCGCTTCTTCCGGGCTTACGTGCTGGGACGACATGAACCATTCGGGATCGTAAGCCCCGATCGGAAGCAGGGCGACGTCGATATCGAACTTGCGGCCAATTTCGCTGAAACCGCGGAAATACCCGCTGTCGCCGGCGAAATAGATCGTCGGTCCGTGATCGATCTCGAGCACCCACCCTCCCCAATGGGAAGTATTCATGTCCCACGGATTGCGGCGAGTCCAGTGCTGGGCGGGAACGAACGTGAACTTCACGCCGTGAAAAGACGTATCTTCCCACCAATGCAGCTCCTGCGCTTGCAAAAAACCTTTCAACAGCAGCTTCCTCCGCAAACCGGCGGGCACGATCATTTTCTTCGGCCCTCTCAGCCTTCGAAGCGAAGATACATGGAGGTGATCGTAGTGGGCATGGGAGATCAGCACAACGTCCACGGACGGCATGTCCGACAATTCGATTCCGGGCGGGGACAGCCTCTTCTGGAATGCCATTCTGCGCGCCCACACCGGATCGGTGACGATGTTTAATCCCGACATCTGAATGAGAAAGGTCGAATGGCCGATCCAGGTCACGGACGGCTCGCGACGATTATGCTGTAGAAACCTCAGGTCCGGCTCCACGCCGGGAACGCACTTCTCGTACCCCGTCTTGTCGCGCAGTTTGCGAATCCGATTCTCACGCCAACGGTCGAATTGATCCAGCGATGCTTTGCCAGCACCGACGGAGTCCAAGTTGCCGAAGCGTCTTCTAAGCATGAAATCCCTCCGATGATGTGCTCATGTATACTATAGCAGGAAACTCCGAATTGTACCAAGGTTGCGGCGAAAATGACTTCCTATCCTCGATACCTGCGAAGACCGCTTGGTCTACATGCCCTTCAACGGACGATCAATAGCTGTATTCGTCATCTCCGTAGCCCCATGTCCACAGAGGCTTGTCCAGCTGCGATTGAATCTCGGCCAGCTTGAGCAGCGATTCGGCGGCTTCCGCCCTCGTCACGCGTCCCCCGGGCTTGAAGTCTCCGTCTGCCGGTTTCATCAGGCCGAGCTTCATCACGACCGCTGCCGCTCCTTTATCTTTGATTTGCCCGGCGTCCCGTAAGCGGGTGACTTGCGGATCGCTTTTGAGCGTGCGGGCACGCTTCTCGTATCCTATGATCCTGGTCAACCATACGGCCATCTGCTCGCGGGTCAGCGGATTGTCCGCCTTGAGGGCGATTTTCGGATTGGGGGTTAGCCACCTGCGTTCTGCGAAATAAACGATGTCGTCGAAATACGGATGCTTCGTCCCTATGTCCGAGAAGAAAGGCTCCTCTCTTCCGATATACGGAGTACCTTTGAAGGTCATTCCTTTATGCATCATTCTAAGGAATTCTCCTCGCGACAGTTCGGCATCCGGCAGAAGCCGCCCCTTCGAATCCGTGAGCAGCAAGCCACGGTCGAACAGCGCTTGAAGAGCCTTCTTCGACGGATGAGATCGGACGTCAGCAGGCAAAGGCCCTCCGACCGTGAAGACCTCGCCCGAGGAGAGCAACCCGACGTTCCCCGACACGGCGTCCACCCTATCAGGAGCGTACAGCTCGTAAAGATTGGCTGGAGCCGCCAAATACAGGAGATCGAGCCGCTTTTGGTCCAAATCGATCACATCATGAGTAAACGGATATCCCTTGTTCGGCAAATAGTAGGGCAGCAGCTTCGTTCTCTGGACGATCCGTTTTTTGGCCTGCTCCGCGTCCAGCGTCGGTTTCAGAGCGTCCAGCGTCTCCACTGCGGGCGATTGCGGAGACGGCATTAATCTTGTCATTTTGCCGTTGCCGTCCAGCGAAATAAATAAAGCCCGTCCGGCCACCGGGATCCCGCGATGAACTCTTCGATACTCCAGAGTCAGCTCTGACGCGGCGGATTCGAACGGCACGGCAAACTTGTATTGCGACAGAAAATCGGGAATATGCTCCGCGAGCCAACGCTCGGCCAGCTTCCGCGCGTCGGCGACTTTGATTATCGGAGGTTCGGAGGATCGTTCGTCGGCATCGCGAATGAAGCGGCGGTAATCCGCGTAGTCCAGCATTTGTCCGGTTCTCGCGTCGACCGTCAACGAATAATATCCACCCTCTCTGTGCCTGGGGTCGATACCTTCCAATTCCCATATTCGTCGTTGGCCGTCATCCGCCTCGTCTTGGACCGACCATTCGGTGTCGCTCGGAAAATTCGCAATCGTCGCCGCTGCCCGCACCGCTTGTTCGAAACTGACGTTGCGGAGAACGAATGAGACGTCCGTCGGGGGGATGTTTTCGTAACGTCGCGCAGCGATATCGGAATAGCCGTATACATCCGACCAGGCGGGAGTCCCGCTCATCGCGTCGATGCTCCAGAGGGTCCGATCCATGACGTAGACGAGCCTCCAGTCCTCGGACCCGTCGTAGTAGCCGGCGGCGGCATCCAGGTACAGAGGCATCATCCGGAATCCGTTCGCCCATATCCGCTTCGCTTCCGCCGCCTGCACGGCGGCCCGCTTGGCGACGGGCTGTCCGGGATCGCCCGTGAACGAGAAAGCTTTGACGTTGCCGGCCATGTCCAGGACGACGGCGAGACTGACGTTAAACGCTTCGTATCCGTTAGCCGTTAAGCCGAAGCGAAAGGAATAACGGGCAGGACCGAATAGAGGATAGACGAAATCGTACATCTCGTCTTGAGAGAACGCGAGCTCTTTCAGGCCGAAATCGCGCACCGAGGGAACGGCTTTACGAACGAACGCCTCCGCAGCCGCCTTCGCCCGATCTCTCGTGATGCTTGCGGGAAAACCGGAGTTCGGCTCGTTCAACGGATTGCCGAGGAATCGGGTTTCATAGGCGAGCAGATCTCCGGTCGTCGCGTCGATCTCCGCCAACAGAATCGTTCCCTTGTCCAGCATATCCCATGCGGCTTTCCAAGCCGGAATCCTCGGCCGGTAATCCCCCGTTTGCGCGTAGAGCAACCCGATCTCGTCGGGATTTTTGTTACCGACAGCGGGCAGTGCTCCCTTCGCCAAGCGAATGGCGGCTTCTTCGGAAATAGGGACGGCGGCGGGATCGGGCCGGGCATTCTCGTAATCGATACCCGTCGTCTCTTCGTAACCGGAAGCCGGTAAACCATGCCCGATCTCCGGCCGGGCCAGCAGTATAGCGAATGCGATAAGCAACGCCGTCAACGGACGAGCGTATCGAAGAAAATTCGAAGCGAGGGTCAATTCGTTCTCTCCTTCATCCATCGGAATAGGCAATGTTGGAAAATTCTACGTCAAACGGAAAGATTCCTCTTTATTCGCCGAAGATTGCAGAAGGAACGTCGGTTAGGCAGCGCGCTTCCCTTTCTTGGCATTTTGCCGGCATTTGCGGTATTGTGGAGGTAGGAAAGCGAGGCGAATGACATGAAACTGTTGTCCATCGAGCCGACCCCGAGTCCGAATACGATGAAGCTTAACGTGGATGTTCGGCTCGACTCCGGCGTTCAATTGAACTATAGCAAGGATTCCAAGCCCGTCCCTCCGCCGCTGATCGCCAAACTGCTGGACATTCCCGGTGTGAAAAGCGTGTTCCAGACGGCAGACTTTCTGGCCATCGACCGCAAAGGCGCTAACGCGGACTGGGCGGCGATTCTCGACGGCGTGAAGGCCGCTTTCGGCGTCGCGGCGGAAGGCTCGCTGTCCGGCGCCGCCGATGCGGCCGGTTTCGGCGAAGCTCATGTCCGCGTGCAGATGTACCGCGGCATTCCGATTCAGATCCGCGTGCGCAGCGGCGGCCAGGAATTCCGCGCGGCGATGCCTGAGAGGTTCTCCGCGGCCGTAACGGAAGCCGCCGGCGCGACGATGATCCGCGAGCGGATGCTCGAGGATATGGGCGTGCGTTACGGCGAGCCGCAGGAAGTGCTCGACGAGGTGAGCCGGGAGCTGGACGCGGCATACTCCGACGCGCGGCTGCGCGACTTGATCGAGCAGGCCAAAGCCGCGGGACCGGAAGCGCCGCCGCCGAAGCCGCCCGCTCCGCTTAGCGGCGAAGAGGTGATGAAGGCGCTCGATTCCCAGGATTGGCGCGAGCGTTACGCGGCGCTTGAGCGGTTGAAGCCGGAGCCGGAGGATTTGCCGGTGGTGGCCCGCGCTTTGAAGGACAGCCAGATGTCGGTGCGGCGGCTGGCCGTTGTCTATCTGGGCGATCTGCGTACGCCCGAGTCGTTCCCGCTGCTGTTCGAGGCGCTCAAGGACTCCTCGGGCTCCGTTCGCCGGACTGCGGGAGACACGCTGTCCGACATCGGCGACCCGATCGCGATCGCGCCGATGATCGAAGCGCTGGAGGACTCCAACAAGCTCGTCCGCTGGCGCGCGGCGAGATTCCTGTACGAGGCCGGCGACGAAACGGCGCTCGAAGCGCTGCGCCGGACGACGGGCAGCGAGACGGAATTCGAGGTGCGCCTGCAAGCCGAGATGGCGGTCGCCCGCATCGAGCGCGGCGAAGAAGCCGCCGGCTCCGTCTGGCAGCAGATGACTCGCATGCGGGAGCAGGAGCGCGAGTAAGGCTCGCAATGCGAGGGCAGACAACAAAAGAAGCACGCTGGGCGATGCCGCCTGACGTGCTTCTTGTTTGCTATTGCTCACTGCCCGTGCCGATAATACCGTCTCGCGTGCTTACTCCACTCCGCAACCCCATCGCCGCGCCGATTGTACTGTCCCACGTGCTTATTCCTCGCCTCAGCCCCAAGACCGCGTCGATTGTATCGCCTCGCGTACGTATTCCCCCACCTGCCGACCTCAGCTCACCACATTTTCCGGCTCGCCGGCTAAGTACCGCTCGACGTTGCTGGCGACACGGCTCATCAGCGTCGTCCGCGCAGCGAGAGTCGCCCAGCCGATGTGCGGCGTGATCAGACAGTTCGGCGCGCCGACGAGCGGATGATCAGGCTCAGGCGGCTCCTTGGACAGCACGTCCAATCCCGCTCCGGCGATTTGCCCGCTGCGAAGCGCTTCCGCCAAGTCGTCCTCGACGACCAACCCGCCTCTTCCCGTATTAATGAGAAAAGCCGTCTTCTTCATCCGCGCCAGATTCGACTTGTTGATAATACCTTTCGTCGCCTCGGTCAACGGACAGTGCAGGCTGATCACGTCCGCTCTTGCGAACAACTCCTCGATTCCGACTTGCTCCACATCCGCCAGTTCGGGCGGCAGCTCCCGCTTCGTTCGAGATGACGCTACGACTTTCATGCCGAACGCCAGAGCCAGCTTCGCCGCCCGGCGACCGATGTCGCCCAGGCCGACGATCCCCATCGTTCGTCCCTCCAGCTCGACAAGCGGCGTTCTCCAGAAGCTGAAGTCCGGCGAACGGGCCCAATCCCCGTCCCTCACCGCGTCGCTGTGCAAGCCTGCCCGGTGGCACAGCTCAAGCAGCAGCGCGAACACGAGCTGCGCTACCGATGCCGAACTGTATGCAGGCACGTTCGTCACCGTAACGCCCCGCTCCCGCGCCGCCTCGACGTCTACGTTGTCGTAGCCGGTCGCGATGACGCCGATATATTTCAAATCCGGCAGCCGCTGGATCGTCTCCGCCCTAAGCGGCGTTTTATTCGTCAGCACGATCTGCGCTCCCGCCGCCCTCTCCGCGATCAGATCCGCGGGCGTGCGTTCATACACGACGAGTTCGCCCAGTTCCTCCAGTTCCGTCCAGCTCAAATCCCCCGGATTCAACAAATAGCCGTCCAATACGACGATGCGCAAGCGAAATCCCCCTTTGCCGCCGGTCTGTCCCGAACCGACGATTCGTATGTCTTGCTGCAGTTCCGTTCCTTTATTATAGCGTTTATAGCCGGCAATCCTAAAACATTCCCCTAACACTTTGTAACGAGAACGTAATGTTCCTTTCATGTCCCCTTCATGTTCCCCGGTTAAGATGTATACATGACCCCCCTTTGAAATATAAAACTTGAGGCTAGCGGCCCGTTGCCGCTAGCCTCCTTTTTTTCATCGCTGGCCTTATCAGCCCTTTTCGTTGGCCCTTCTCCAAACCTCATACGCACGAATGACATTCCCGTGGTTAAACGCATCGATGATTTCATTCCTAATCGTCTCATCGAGGTTATCAAAATGATCATTAAAGATATCGTCAATCATACTCGGCTCGCTAAGATCTACTGGAGCATCTTCGCCAAACCTCCAATACAACGACTCCTCTTCTTTATCCTGAACCCCATCTTTCCAATACTGCTGAAGACGGTTAAGTGCTGCTTTATAAACATCATGGTCATTACGCTTATAATCGATCAGAAGGACTTCTACGATTTGCAACACTTCAACTTCCCGCGCTTCATCGGAGATGATGCAGATAATTCGGATTCCTCTACTTCGAAGCTTCTTCTCTTTTGATCCCGTCAGATCTATACTTCGCTTCTTGCCCAGCTTCTTACCGACTTCGTCTGCTCGCTGCTCCAGCGATTCCAGCGCTTCGTCCACTTCGCCCAGATCTGATTTATCCAGATTCGCATATTCTTCAGCAGCTTTTCTACAAAATTTGACGACAAACCGACGGTTACTCATTATTCCTCGGTTTCAATGCGTCTGACGGAACGCCACTCCGTTAAACTTTCCGGTTCCTTCTTCGCTTCCTCCGCACGATTTTCCAAGACCTCTTCTTCAAGCTGCTGAAGTCTGTTAAACATTTGTTCATAAGCCTCATAACTGATTAGGACCATGTCTACTTCCCCATTGTCAGTAATAAACAAAGGCTTGACTTTAGCAAGGGCCTTTATCTTACTGAAGTGTCGAGAAATCGTAGCCGTATTAACTAACTGGTCACGACTAAAAAGTACCCGTGTTGCAGCAATTTCGCTCATGTCGGTTTCAACTTCTCTACCCAAGATCATTCCCACCTTTACACATCCTCCCTATATATTATGAATCTATAAGCTTATTATTATACATATAATTATACGTATCACTAACAATAATACTATCATACCAGTCATGATTTGTACAAAAGCCCCTCTGGCTTTGTAACGAGAACGTAATGTTTCTTTCATGTCCCCTTCATGTTCCCCGGTTAAGATGTATACATGACCCCCCTTTGAAATATAAAACTTGAGGCTAGCGGCCCGTTGCCGCTAGCCTCCTTTTTTTGCGGTCCAATCCCCGCGCTACTCTTTAATCTGCGCCGACCTCTTTTCCGGGTATGGCAATTCAATCATCAGGCCGAATCCGCCCTCGCGGCGAGTCTCGACGGTCAACCTGCCGCCAAGCTGCCCGACCCGGTCTCTCATCGTCTTCAAGCCAAAGCCCGGAACGACTTGTTCCGCCCCTTTTCCGTCGTTTTCCAGCCGGAACAGCACGGTCTGTCCGATGACGCGCAAGTCGAAACGGAAGCTTGGGCCGTCCCCGTGTTTAATGCCGTTCGTCAAACCTTCCTGCAGGGCATGGTAGATCGTTTTGCGGTGTCCCGGAGGAAGCTCCGGCAACGGACCGATCTCCGCCCGAACCGCAACGCCGGCGTTGCGCTCGGTATCCTCTATCAATTGCTTGAGCAGCGCGCTCAAATCCCCGTACTTGTCCTGCTTGAGCATATGTACGGAGCCTCTGATTTCATTCAGACTGTGCCGGACCAGCTCCTGCGCTTTTTTAAGCCGATTGGCCGCTTCCTGCGCATCCTTGAACATAATCCTTTTGCCCGCTTCGATCTGAATGACCGTCGAAGTGAGCGTATGTCCGACGATGTCGTGAATTTCCTGGGCGATTCGGTTCCTCTCCTCGTACACCGAGGCTTCGGCCAATGCGGCCGACGTTTCCAGCATGGCCCGCTCGAGACTGCGCGTTCGTTCCTCCACCTGATTCTCCAAGCCGCTTCGCAGCTCCCGTATCCCGGCATAAAGCTTGGCGTTGGCGATCGAGATCGCGCACTGCGAAGCCAGCAGTTTGACCAACTCCAGCCGCTGCGGCGTGAATACGTTGGACGACAGCTTGTTTTCCAGATAGAGCAGGCTGATCATTTGGTTTTGATGCCAGATCGGCAGGCACAATACCGATTTGACCCCGTTATCCCGAATATAAGGCGTCCGGGCGAACATGCCTTCGCCGGCCGCGTCGTGAAGAAGAATCGTCTCTCCCGTGCGTACCGCGTATCCGACTACGGGCCCAGGCATCGCGTCGAACTGCTCGGCGGGAATCGAATCGATCGGGACTGGCGCGATCGACAGCTTCTCAAGCGTTCCGTAAGCTTCGACCACCCATCGGCCGTCGTATTCCGAGAGAAGCGCCCCGAATTCGGCTCCCGAATTGTGCAGCAATATTTTCATCAACCTGTCCAGCAGACGATCCATTTCCATTTCTCCCGAAATCGCCTGTATCGACTCCACCACGGACAAATAATCGAGGCGACCGAGGAGCATATCCGGCGCGGGCTTGAGCAAGTCCGCATATTTGCGCTCCATCTGCTCGGCTTTAGCAAGCGCCCCCCACCGCCGATAGGCCTCATACGCTTCCGTCAAATATACCTTGGCCCGATTCGGCTTGCCCAGCCGCAGCATACATTGACCGCAGCATTCGGCGGCGATCGCCAGATCGTGAATATGCCCGTTGCGCCTGGCGGCCTCGATCGACTTCTCGTACAGCTCCTCGGCTTTGCGGCCTCTTCCCTTCGCTCCGGCCATCTCCGCCTCGATCAATAGCAGCTTATGCGCGTAGTTAACCGGACAAAGCTTCGCGTGCTTGCGCAGCAAATTTCTGCGTTTGCGTATTTCCGCCCAGCGTTCGCCGCGTTTCCCGGCAGGCAGCGTCCAATAGAGCCGCAGCCAGACGAGCGCTTCGTACAGCGCTCTTACGGTATCCTCGGGTTCGCTCTCGCTTGAGACCAAACCGGTCGCTTGCACCTTCTCCAGAACTTCGTTCGCTTCCTCATACCGTTCGAAGATATACGCGCAAACCACCTTGCAGGTATCCGAAAAGCTCGCCAACGCACCGCCCGAATCGTCGTGAACGGAAGCGGCGAAGTCCTCTTTCTCCACCTCCTCGATCGGATAAGGATCTCCCGGCGCCCGATACCCCGATAGCTTCGTGAGCGTCGCCGCAAGCAAAGTCAACTGCTTCCATAATACGTCCTGACTGTGCCGCCTGAACTCCCCGCCGTGCGCAACCAAACGCTCGTAGATGTCGGAGATCGGGTATCCGAGATGGAAACGGGTTGCACAGTCGATCAGCACGCTCTGATGGCCTTGCCAAACATCTCCCGACTCGAGTCCCGCTCTTCCGGCGGATTCGGAAAAAAGGCTCAGCACTCCGCGATCGTGCTGGCTCCAACTGTCGATACAGAGCTGAAACGCGCTCAACGTCCTTATGCGAAGCAGCGGATGCGGTCCGGCCAGCTCCACGGCCAGCATTCCCCAACGATACGCTTCTCCCATGCGTTGGAAGACGTAATATTGGAAAAGCGCGTATCCGACAAATCCGATGCACGACTCCGGAGCCAGCCCGCGCTCCAGGGTCAGCTCGACCATTGTCAGCGTATAAGCCAGCCAGCCGTTCTTGTCTTTGAGAAATAACGCGCTAGTTCCCGCGTCGAGCGTCTTCATGACGATCCTGCTTGTCTCGTCCGTCATGGGAGGCAGATTGGCGATTGACTTGCCGGTATGCCTGCGCAGCTTTAACGCGACCCGCAGCGTTTGCCTGAGCAGCCGAACGCGGCTGAAGCGAACGGGCATGTCAACGTCCAGAAGCGCCAGCGTCTTCCGGGCCAGCGCGATCACTTCATCCCGGTTATCCGCGCCGATCTCAAGCTGCATCATCAAGTTGAAAACGACGGCTTGATCCTGCTTCGTTCTGGCTTTGCCCAGCAGGAATCCCAATCTCGCCCTCGCCTCATCAAGCCGCAAGCATAGATATTCCAGCTCCGCCCGCTCCCGGTGAGCCAGAAACAACGTTTCGTGCTCCTCGTCCCACGGGGCGTTCGCGAGCAAGTCCGTCGCCCTCGCGAAATAGCCAAGCGCGGCCTCGTAGCCGGTGGACCGTTTCGCCTTCGATCCCGCGAGCATATTTAGCCGCGCAAGCTCGCGCCTCTCTCTCTCGTTCGCGAATTTGGCGGCAGCCTGATTCAGATGGTACGCCGCCTCGAAAACATCGAAGTCGTCCGTCTCCTCCGCCAAAGGATTCCATCTTTCCTTGCCGATGAGATCATGCAGGTCGATTCTGTCTTCTTCCGGTACGCGTTCGTAGGCGGCTTGCTGAATGCGGTCATGCCGAAACCGATAGGCTCCGGCGTGGCGGCCGTCCTCCTGGATCAACCCTTCGCGGACGGCGGTTTCGAGCGCTTCGGACAGCCGCTCCTCGTCGAGGCCGACAAGCGGCTTTAAGCGTACCGCTTCGAATGAACTGCCCAGCATCGCGGCCCGGCTCAACATATGCGCCAACGCCTCTGGCATGTGGCTCAGCTTCTCCGACAAGTAGGCCGCCGCATCCTCCGCTATGCCCACTTTGGCTACGGCCTTCTCGTCCCACGTCCATCTTCCGGCGTCTTCGTCGAACGTTACAACCCGCGACTCCAGCAAGTCCTTCAGCAATTGCTTGAGAAAAAGCGGATTGCCGTACGTCTTGCGGTGCAGCAAAGCCGCCAGCTCCCGATTGCGCTCCGGCTCTCCTCGCAGCGCCTCTTGCAGCAGCTTTTCGACTTCGTTTTCAATCAGCGGCGCAAGCCGCAATCGCGTGCAGCCCGTCCCTCTCCCGGAGAGCCGCTCTCTCAGATGCCGAAGTTTCTTGTCCCCATCGGGCTCGTCGTCGCGATAAGCTAGAACGAGAAGCGTCTGCTTCGTGTCCCCGTCTTCCAGAAAATCATAGAGGAAGCTGAGCGACGCTTCGTCCGCTCGGTGCAGATCGTCCAGAAACAAGACAAGAGGCCGGTCTCTCCACGAGAAAACGTGAAAAAACCGCGCCAACGCCTTGTGAAATCGGCGCTTGGCTTCGGCAGGCGGCAGAGCGGGCATTTCCGGTTGCGGACCGATCAGCAATTCCAACCGGGGAACCCGTTCGACGAGCAATCGCCCCTGGCCTTCGAGCGCATTGAGCATCCTGAGCTTCCACACTTCGATCTCCAGCTTGCTTATCGCCAGCAGCCGATCCGTCAGCGATTCGATTATCTGAATCCAAGCTGCATAAGGAGCCGCTTCGCTCCTAGAGTCGAATCTCCCAGCCGCGATGCCGCCTTCGCCAATATCCGTTTCTCTCAATGTCTCCTCTACGAGAAACGTTTTTCCGACTCCTCCGCCTCCCTGAATCTCCACCGTTTCCACGGCTCCGGCTTTCGCCCGCTCCAACGCCTCTACCAGCAGCCGGCGTTCTTCATGACGGCCGTACAGCGCTCGCGGGAAACGAAACCGCCGGGGAACGTCATGTTCCCCCAGTTCGAAAAGCGGGGCTTCCCCGGTCGATTCGAGCGAGGACAGAAGCTTCTCCAAGTCCAACTTAAGCCCGTACGCGCTCATGTACCGGGATTCGGGGGATTTCTCCAAACACTTGCCGACGATGCGCGAGAGCGTGTCCGGAATATCCGGATTTTCAAGGCCAAGCGGTCTCGGAACGATTGCGAGGTGGCGATAAAACAGGTCGCGCTCCTCCCCCCGTTCGAAGGGCAGAACACCCGACAACCACTCGTAAAGCGTCACCCCCAGCGCGTAAAAATCAGAGCGGTAATCGGGACGGTTGCCCGTTCGCCCCGTCTGCTCCGGGGACAAGTACGGTTGCAGCGAGCGGGGATACCCGTCGAACTCCGCGAGCGCGTCCCGCTCCGGATCGGTTGTGCTGTTGCGGAGATCGGCGAATCTCGCCTCGCCCGTCTCCGGGTTTACCCAGAGACGCGACGGTGAGACCGCGAGCAAGACGAGCTCCTCCCGGTGCAGACGCATCAGGCTGTCCGCCGAGGAGACGGCTACACGCACGAGATTCGTGAGCGACAACGAACGACCACGCCTGGGGAGATAAGCTTCCATCAGATTGCCGCCCATATCCTTAAAAAGGATAACAGGTCGGTCCTCGGCCTCCGTAAGCTCCAGAACCGCCAATGCTCCTTTTCCGTCCATACTCCGGAACTTCTCGTATTCTTCCCGAACGGTTTCGACCGTCTTCCGGTCGGGATGAGCCGATCGCGTCGTCTTGGCGATGACGCTGAAACCGTTCTCCAAGCTGCGCAGCCGATAAAAGTCGCAGTCCTCCAGGCCGGCAAGCCTTTCCACCGTCGAATATCCTTGCAGCTTAAGCCAGCCTTCGCGCGCTCTGGCATTAGCGATGAGGTCCTCTGTCATGTCGCCCTCCCATCTCTCACGCAATCTCGCGTTCACTTCTATAAGCCTTGCGGCTGCATCGCACTACTCGAACGCATCTGCGAACGTCCGAAGCTTCACGACCGCTTGTGCCCGATCGACGACGTCCAATTTGCCGTACAGCGCGCTAACGTAATTTCTAACGGTGCCTTCCGCGATGAACAGAGATTCTGCGATCTCGCGATTGTTCAGTCCCTTCATCAGCAATCTGGCAATCTCATCTTCCCGTTCCGACAGCTTGAAGGGGAAATCTCCGATTCCTCGCTCCCTGCCTCCCGCCATCCGGCTCATTCGTTCCGCCAGCTTGGCGGCGACGGCGGACGGCAGAACGAACTGCCCTCTGGCCGTGTCGCGAATGGAAGCGATCATCTTGTCGGCATCCATATCTTTAAGCATGTAGCCGCTTGCCCCGTTAGCCATTCCTTCGACGATATAATCCGTCTCGATGAACGTCGTCAAAATCAAAATCCGCGTATTCGGACAATTCGCTTTGATCCTCTTTAAGGCGTCAAGCCCGTTCATAACCGGCATTTGGATATCGAGAAGCACGAGCGTCGGCTGCAAGCTCTCCGCGAGTTCGCACGCCTCCTCTCCGTTTCTTGCCAGTCCCACAACCTCTATATCATTTTCCAAATCCAAAATCAGGTGCAATCCTTCCAGCGTCAACATCTGATCGTCGGCGATGACGATGCTGATCTTGGTCATGGCTTTCCCTCCGAGCGGAATTCCGCGCTTCCTTCCTTATATCATCCATCGTACCAGACCGTTCGACAAGATCAAAGAAATAGGAATCTCCCAAAGAAAAAATTAGTATTTTTTGTCGCACTCTCTACTTCGCTTCCATAGTTACATGGTATGATGACATTAGTCACAATTAATGTCAGATAATTAAAGCTTGAGATTCAAAAAAATCGTACATAAGAGGCAGGGATGAGGTTTGAAAGCGATGGAATCGAAAGCTATGAAATGGATATTGTCTATTACTCTTGTATTGAGTCTAATGTTGGGGCAATTGCCTGGGGATCCGACCGCCAGCGCGGCCGTGACGAAGAATGTTTATTCGTTTGGAAAAGGAGAATTCGGACGGCTCGGACAAGGGGATTCTGCAAACCGGCTCGCCCCGGCAGCGATCTCCGAACTCTCGGGCTTGAATATCAAGGCCGTATCCGCAGGTGCGGAGCACACGCTCGTACTGACTGCGGACGGCGACGTCTATTCGTTCGGTAACGGTGCTTTCGGACGACTCGGACACGGGGATGAGTCGGACAAAACTGTGCCGACGCTCATCCCGCTTTTCCATAACAACATCGTCGCAACGGCGGTGGCGGCAGGCACCTCGCACTCGCTCGTACTGTCAGCGGGTGGGGATGTGTACGCCTTCGGGGCAGGCGGCACCGGTCGTCTTGGGACGGGAACCTCCACGAATGTGCTCGCTCCCGTGAAAATAGGCGGCGACTTGACCGGAAAGCAGGCAATCGCGATTTCCGCCGGGGATGCGCACTCGCTCGTACTGACAAACGACGGAAGCGTGTATTCGTTCGGCGCTGGCAACAGCGGGCGTCTTGGCCATAATGATATGGCCAATCAATTAATGCCGAAGCAAATCGACGCCCTCCCTGCCGTTTCCGCCATATCCGCGGGCATCTACCACTCGCTCGCCGTTAGCGTAACGGGCAGCGTGTACGCGTTCGGACACGGGGCTCTTAATCGGCTTGGGCTCAATTCGACGTCGAACGTATTGTTTCCGACTCCGATCCCCGGTTTGGCGTCGGAGCATGTGACGGCGGTTTCCGCCGGGAACTCTCACTCGCTCGCTCTAACCGCGAACGGAGACGTCTATTCATTCGGGAACGAATTCGTCGGCCAGCTTGGACATGGCACTAACGATGAACAGCCCGTTCCGAAAAAAATCGACGCTTTGGCGGCCTTTGACATTGTGGCGATTTCGACAGGGACATCGCACTCCGTCGTGCTCACGGACGAAGGCGACGTATACGCGTTCGGCGCCGGAGCGGAGGGGCAACTGGGCAGAGGATCGGCTATTACAGGCACTAATCTTCCATTAGGAATTGTATGGACTGCTAAAGGCTCCTTGATCGATGCCGGCGGCTACCACACAATCGTCGCCGGAGGAGAAGATGACGGATTCACTTACTCGGTCGCTGCTTCGGTAGACGAAATCGAATTCTATCACAGGAATGTCGGCTATTCAGCTTTTGCCGCTACGACAGTGACGGTAACAAACAACGGAACGGGACCGATCACGGGCTTAGTTCCTACGCTCAGCAGCCCCGATTTTGAAATTGCCGCCTCGCCAGGCGTAGCGCTCAACGCTCCCGGAAATTCTACGACTCTGAGTGTTCGGCCAGTCGCAGGTCTGGCTCCCGGAATCCATACAGGCACATTAACGCTTTCCGCCGACCGAGGCGTCACCGAAACAATTGACTTAAGCTTCGAAGTAACCGCAACACCCACATTTTCGTTCGAGCTAACTCCGCCCGGAGACGTGACGTTCCCGACAAGCGGGCTCGGTTACATCTCGGATCATACGACGGCAGTTCCCAAAAACCTGATTCGAACGGGAACGGGCGATATTCATGTCCAGTCAATCGAATTGCTGGGAGGCAGCGCCAGCGCATTTTATGTCGGAACGCTTCATGCCACTGATCCGACTATTCTGAGCGACAGTGCCATGGCGATCAATTTCCCGGTACGTCAAAAAGAACACTTGCCGGTCGGCACTTATTCCGACACCGTACGAATTACTACCGACCATGGCAACCTAGAATTCGACCTCTTCTTCGAAGTCCAGGGAGCTCCGGTCATCGGAACTCATCCCGAAGACGCAACGGTATACGCGGGCGAAGATGCGACGTTCTCCGTGTCCGCGACCGGAACGGGCTTGAGCTACCAGTGGCAGGTCGACGATGGCTCGGGCTTCGCGAATATTCCAAGCGGAACGAGCGCAACGCTTACACTCGACGATGTAACCCCGGCTATGAGCGGCAACCAATACCGGGTCGTCGTGAACGGAACGATCGCTCCTCCGGCAACGTCGAACGCCGCGACGCTGCAAGTGCGCCCTGGCGCTCCGACGAACGTCGCAGCGACGGCAGGAGACGGACGGGTACGGCTGACATGGGGTCCGGTGCCCGGAGCGACGGGCTACAACGTCTACCGAAGCACGACCGTCGGGTCGGAGGGCAGTTTGATTGCCTCCGTAACGGGCTCCGAATACGCGTATGATGCTATCGGACTGACGAACGGCACAACGTACTACTTCGTCGTGAAAGCGACGAATGCGGACGGAGAAGGCCGTGCCTCCATTCAGGCAAGCGCGCAGCCGTCCCGATCGGGCGGAGGGTCAAGCGGTTCCTCGTCCTCCTCCTCTTCCACCGGCAGCGACAAACCCGATTTGTCTGCCGTCGTATGGGTGAACGGAGTACCGCAAAGCATCGGAACCATCGAGTCTACTCGCCAAGGCGACCGTACGATTGCTACCGTGCGCATCGACGAAGCGGCGCTTGAAGCCAAGCTCGCGACGGAAGGACGCGGCGCAATCGTGTTGATCTACTCGAACGTCGAAGCCGATTCTTTCGTTGCGGAGCTGAACGGACGCATGCTCGGCATGCTCGCGGAACGGGGGGCGATTCTGGAAATCCGAACGGACAGCGCCACTTACGCAATTCCGGCCGACTTAATCGATTGGAGCGCCATCGCGGGTTCGTTCGAAACCGGAGCATTGCCGGAAAACGTCAAGCTGCTGATCTCCGTATCCAAACCTTCGGCGCAAATGATCAAGCTGGCGGACGATGCGGCGAAAAAGGGGCTTTTCGAAATCGTCGTCCCTGCAATCGAGTTTAACGTAGCCGCTTCGTTCGACGGCAAGACGTACCCGATCGATCGTTTCGCGGATTACGTGGAACGCAGGATCGTCGTTCCGGCAGGCGCAGCGCCTTCCCGGATCGCCACCGGAGTCGTAATCGAACCGGATGGAAGCGTTCGGCACGTACCGACGAAAATCGTCCAAATCGACGGACGGTCCTACGCCTCCGTCTTCAGCTTGACGAACAGCGTGTACGCGCTCGTCGCGAACGAAGTTTCGTTTGCCGACGTCGAGAACCACTGGTCCAAAGATGAGGTCAACGAGATGGGCTCTCGTCTGATCCTGACAGGCACAGACTCCGATACGTTCGCTCCGAACGCCTATGTGACGCGGGCTCAGTTCGCCTCGATCGTCGCTCGAGCGCTCGGTTTGAAGCCTGACGTTTCCAAACAGGCCGCTTTCCAGGACGTCGCGCCGACTAATGCCCACTACGGCGATATTCAAGCCGCGGTATCCTATGGGCTGATCACCGGGGGCGGAACGTTCCATCCCGGAGAGCGGATCACGCGGGAGCAAATGATGGTTATCGTCGCCAAGGCCATGAAGCTCGTAGGAGCTTCATCCGGCGCTGCAGCGGACAAGAGCCTCGAACGTTTCGAAGACGCAGATCAGGTGTCAGATTTGGCGCGCGAATCGATTGCGGATGTTGTCTCGGCAGGAATCTCGCAAGGCCGTTCCACGACCAAGCTCGCGCCTAAGGGTCTTCTCACGAGAGCCGAAGCAGCCGCCATTATCGAACGATTGCTGCGCAGAGCCAACCGGATCTAATTTTCCAACAAATCTAACTCTAACACTTTGTAACGAGAACGTAATGTTCCTTTCATCTGCCCTTCATATTCGGAGGTTAATATAAACACATGACCCCCCTTTGAAATATAAAACTTGAGGCTAGCGGCCCGTTGCCGCTAGCCTCCTTTTTTTACCCACGCTTGAATTCCGCCAGGGAAGCCGCCGCGGCCCCGCAGCCCCAGTCGAAAATCGTGAATTCCCCGAGTCCGTCGACGGGTGTGCCGTCGTGGTGGTTGAAGTTTTCCATGTGGAATCCGTAGTCCCGTTCGTCGAAATGCGGGTGGACCCGCTCGTAGATCGCTCTCACCCCCGCGTTCTCGGGACAGTACATCATATAGAACGAAGCTCTCAGCGCCCATTCGGCGCGAGCCCAGTAGCTCTCGTTGCCGGTCAGCCGGTAGTAGTCCAAATACGTCAGCGCGAACAGACTCTGCCGCGCATCGTTCCATTCATCGTCGCTGGTCATAACGCCGAAGCCCCCGACCGTCGGCACGGGGAAAAACGGTGCCTGCCAAATTTGCTGGTACAGCGAAGCCTCCGCCAGCGCCTGCTCTCCGAGATCTAGCCATTCGGCGTCCCCGCTTAAGACGTAAGCTTCCTTCATCGCTTCAGCCGTCCAATAGATGCCGAAATTGCACTGATTATACAAGCCGCTCCGGGCGTCCTTCTCACCGAATTGCTTGCCCTCCCACTGCTTCGAACAGGACCAGTACGTCTCGAAATCTTCCCAGCGCCCCTCCGGCATGATGCTCTCCGCGACGAAGCCGGCCGCGCGAAGGGCGGAGGCGGCGTACCTTTTGTCCGGTCGCAGCCGATTCAGCAATCCGAGCAGCATGACGTGCGCGGAAGTCTCCGGGCTTTCGATCAGAAACGGAGACGTGCCCGAGCCGTCCGCGCGAACCCAGGCGGGAAATCCCCCGTCGTCCCTTTGCAGCTTCAGAAGCCGTTCCGCGTAGCGGATGACGAACGGCAATATCCGTTCGTCCGCGCGAATGTCGCGATACCATTTGAGCAGCCACCAGCACGTCCACGAGGCGTCGAGCAGATGGACGTGCTCCTCGTGTCCGGCGGGGCGGCGCGGCCCCGACATGTACCAACGTCCGGATTCCCAGCGCCCGTCCTCACCAGCCTGATAATAGCCCGGAAACAAACCGTCCGTCTGGGGGGCCGACAGCGCGAAGTTAAGCGCGAGCTCGGCTTTCTCCGTCCAGTCCGCGCGCCCCATCTCCTTGCCTCGAAGCGCGTAGCCGTAGGCCGACCTCAAGCTGCAGAACCAGGCCTGGTTCCACAGGCTCTTCGGCTCACGCCATTCCTCTTCATATCCGAATCCAGGCTTCTGCCGGGCGCAAACGATGAAGACGACGCCTCCGACCTCGGTGCCGTCCGGCATTCGGAACTGCTGCCAGACGACGTCCTTCCACCGGTCCAATGCCCAGCCATAGGCGTAATCCACATAAGGCTCCAACGAACGCAGCAAGCTCGCATCCGGGAACTCTGCCAAGACGGAGCTGCCTTGCTGAGCTTCCGCACTCTCGGCCTCACCTGTACCTCCCGCACCTACAGGCTCATCTCCGCCCCTTGCGCCCTCCGGTCCGTCGAGCGCCAATCCGCTTTCTGCAGCCACGAGAATCCTCCGGACGTCATGAGTTCCCGAGCCCTCCGGTCCGTCGAGCGCCAATCCGCTTGCCGCGCCGACAGACGGTCGAACCGCATTCGGCGCCGTCGATACCGGCATGTTCCCGCACCCGAATCTCTCCCACAGAAACCGCTCGACCGCGCGCAAGTCCCGCTTCCGCTGCCCGGCCGTTTTCTCCCATTCCGCCAAATAGAACCGGAAGCGAAGGGGCTCGGACCGCTCGACTTCTCTCGGCTTCAGCTCGTGGTAGACATGCCCCGTCTCCTCGTACTCGCACAGCCCGTACGTCAACCGGCGATCCTGTACGGTGTAGTCCATCACGTGCGGCACGTCCCGCCCGCACGCGATCGATGCCAGATCGGGAACAAGCGCCGCCATCGTCCGCTCATCCTCGAATACGATGGCCGGGGAGCGAAACGCCTTATCCCCGATTGTCATGCCTTCGAGCGGCGACAAATGCGGCTTCCAGACGCACTTCAGGCCGGATTCGTTGATGAGATACACCTGCGCCCCGGAGAACTTTAGCGTCCCCTCTCCGCCAGCCGGCGGCAGGACCGTCACCTGTACCGAGGCCGCTCTCCGCCCGATCGAAGCTGTCCCCTCCCCTTTTTCCCAAGCCAGCTCGACTTCGATCTCCGCTCCGCCGGCGTCCGCGGTCCAGAACGCGCCGTTCTCCTCGTACCGCGCGACGCTCGGCGCGATCTCGCGCCATCGTCCGCCATCGTGCCAGAGAAGCCCGATTTTCTCGCCCAACCCTAACGGCAGCATCGCCTTCACCCCTTCACTCCGGACATCGTAATGCCTTGCACGTAATATTTTTGCAGGAACAGGAACACGACCAAGATCGGCACGGAACTGATCGACGTCGCCGCCAAAATTTTGCCCCAAGAGATGTTGCGCAGCGACTGGAACGAGGAGATCGCGACCTGGATCACCTGCTTCTTTTCTTCATTAATGACGACCAGCGGCCAGAGGAACGAATCCCATTGGTTCAGGAACGTCATGAGTCCCAGCGTAATGAGCGCCGGAACGGCTGTCGGCAGTACAATTTTAGCGAAAATCCGGGTCCACCCGGAGCCGTCGATTCGGGCCGCTTCGAGAATGTCCCGCGGAACGTCGGAGAAAAACTGGATCAGCATGAAGATGCCGAACACCCATACGATCTGAGGCACGATGAGCGCCGAGTACGAATTGATCCAGCCGAAATCACGCATCAGCAAATATTGCGGAACCATAATGACCTCGTAAGGAATGACGAGAGAAGACAGGAAGATCGTCAGCAGCAGTCTCTTGAAGGGAAATCTCAGCTTCGCGAAGGCGAAAGCCGACAGCGCGTTCACGATCAGTCCCAGCGTCGTGACGACGACGGCGACCAGCAGCGTATTCAGCATGTACCGTCCGAACGGCTTGCTCGGGTCCAGGAAAATGTCGCGGTAATTTTGCAGCGTCCATTTGACCGGGAGGAACAGCTCGGGGCTCAGCGTCGCGTATTTGAAAATTTCCTCATGGGTGCGGAAGGAGCTCATGACCATCCAGTAAATCGGGAATACGGAGACGAGCGCGATTGCGGCCATCGCTGTCAGCCTCAGGAAGACGAACGCGGTATTTTTCATACGGGTAACCCTCCTTGCTAATCGAATTGCGGCGTCAATACTCGACGTCCGTGCGGAACAGCCGCAGCTGCACGATGGAGACGATCAGGACGAGAAAGAAGAACAGGAACGCGGCCGCGGCGGCGTAGCCCATATTCATCTGCTTAAACGCCGTCTCGTAGATGAAGTGCACGACCGTGCTCGTCGATCCCGCCGGCCCTCCGCTTGTCGTAATGTAGATCGGGATGAAAATTTTCAGCGCGTCCATCGTCGTGATGATGACGACAAACGCCATCGTTCGCTTGAGAAGCGGCAGCGTAATGAGGAAAAATCTTTGCCAAGCGCCCGCCCCGTCCACATGCGCCGCCTCGTACAGCGACTCGGGGATATTGTTCAGTCCCGCCAGGAAAATGACCATGACGAAGCCCATCGCCCGCCAGATGCAGAGCGCGATGATGCCCAGCATCGAGATGTCCGGATTGGACAGGAAGTCGAGCGCCGGCAGACCGATCCCTTTCAGGATGATGTTCAGCATGCCGTAATCCTTGTTGTAGATGAGACGGAACACCGTGGATGCGATCGCGAAGGAGACGACGACAGGCAGAAAATAAACGGTGCGGAAAAAGCCGACTCCCCGAAATTTCTTCTGCACGAGCAGCGCGAGCCCCAGAGAGATCGCCGTCTGCACCGGCAGCACGATTATGGTGAAATAAAACGAATGCCACAGGCTCGCGCCGAACGCTTCGTCCTGCAGCAGCTTGCCGTAATTGGCGAAGCCAGCGAACGAAGCTTGCGCGGAAATCAGGTTAAAGTTCTGGAAGCTGATCAGCAGCGCGCGGAACATCGGATAAAATATGAACACGGCCAGCAGAACGAACGCGGGCGCGATAAAGAGCAGCGCAGCGCGGGATTCCTGCTTGTCGAACGCGGCGTATGCCGACTTTCTCAACTTCGGTCCCTCCTTCATGTTGCGTTTCTTGACCGTTTGACGGAACGGGAAAGGGGAGTAAGGATGTTGGCTACCCTACTCCCCCTGCCGCTCTCGTTATAAAATTGGAGTTGCGCCGGACCGCTTCGAGGCACTTTTTTGGCCTCGGCACTCTCGCCACAGGTTCCGCCGGAGCTCTCCGAGGCACTTTTTTGGCCTCGACACTCTCGCCACAGGTTCCTCCGGAGCTCTCCGAGGCACTTTTTTGGCCTCGGCACTCTCGCCACAGGTTCCGCCGGAGCGCTCCGAGGCACTTTTTTGGCCCCGACACTCTCGCCACAGGTTCCGCCGGGACTATTGCTTATGCATCGCCAAGCCGTCCTCGATCTTCTTGACCGCCTTGGCCAGCGCCTCGTCGACGCCTCCATTGCCGAGGCCGACGTCCTCGAACAGCAGGCGGATCGCCTCGCTGATCGCCGGGTAAGCCGGAGTGACCGGGCGCGGATGGCCGTACTTGGACAGCTGCTCGGCGTAGATGTTCATCGGATACTCCTTCAGCTCGGCGAACGCGTCGAACGTCGATTGGCGCGCCGGAAGGTTTTTCGTCTCCTGGTACCATACCTTGGCTCCTTCGACTCCCGTCACCCAGTTCACGAACGCCCACGCCTCGTCCGGGTGCTCGGACTTGGATGTGATCGCCATGCCCCAGCTTCCCGTCGTGCCGATCATGCGCTGGTCCTTCCACAGTGGAGCGACGTCGTAGTCCTCGCCCAGCTTGAAGTCCGGAAAGTTCTGCTCCTGATAGGAGAAGGCGAACGGGCCGTCGACGTGAATCGCGACCTTGCCGGTCCAGAACGCGTCCTGCGGCAGCTCCTTCGGCGACACCTTCTCCTCGTTGAACAGCGACTTCCAGAACGTCATCGCTTTCTTCGCCTCGGGAGAATCCAGATAGCCCTTCGACGTCGAACCGTCGGGACTCAGGATTTCCGCCCCGGCCTGCCAGAGGAACGCCATCTCGGAATACGGAGCGCCCTCATGGCCCGCGAAGCCCCAAGGCGTCGGGTTCCAGCCGTAGACGCCCTTCGCCGGGTCGTTCAGCTTGCGGGCGGCGTCCAGCACTTGATCCCACGTCCACGCCTCGTCGACGTTTTTGGAAGGGAGCGCAATGCCCTTCTCCTCGAACATCTTCTTGTTGTAGAACATGACGATCGTGCCTTCGTTGTTCGGCGCCGCGTACATCTTGCCGTCGAAGGTCAGCCCTTCGATGACCGGCTTCAGCAGGTCGTCCTTATCGCCATCCTTGACGAAATAATCCTCAAGCGGGATAATCGCGCCCGAATTGGCGTAGGAGGCCAGCGTCGGCGCGTCCAGCGCCATAATGTCCGGCGGATTGCCGCCGGCCAGAGCCGTGCGGATCTTCGTCTCGTACTGGTCGTTCGGAATCATCTGAAAATCGATTTTGATGTTCGGATGCGCCTCCTCGAACGAAGCGATCAGCTTGTCGAACGCGGCCGCTTCCGGAGCATAGTCGTGCCGCCAGAACGTGAGCGTGACCGTCTCGCCTTCCGGAGCGTTCGATGCCGCACCCGAACCCGCGGGAGCGCTCGGAGAACCCGAGGAACCCGAATTCGAATTCGAGGAACAAGCGGCCAGCCCGAATGCCAGCATGACGGATAGAAGCAGGAGCGTACTCTTTCTCATTGGACCCTCACCCTTCGGTTAATTGTGCTGCATCTACAGGCTAGCATCCGGCGGGGCTGCGGCGGAATTCGTCCGCTTCGGATGTTCGCGTATAAAATCATCGGTCCGCGGGGGAGGCGATATGCTGGCGGTATTCGTTCGGGCTGACGCCGTAATGCTTCTTGAATACGCTGCTCAAGTAACTCGCGTTGGCGAACCCGACCAGCTCCGCGATGTCCGCCAGACGCATATGCGGATCGCCGAGCAGCTCGGCCGCCTTGCCGAGGCGCACCTGCGTCACGTAATCGCTGAACGTCGAGCCGGTCGTTTTCTTGAACAGCTCCGACAAGTAGGTCGGGTTCAGATGAAACCGGTCGGCCAGCTGCGTCAGGCCGATCTCGTTCATGTACGAGCGATCGATGTAGTCGCGCACCGCTTCGACCGCCGACGCGCCGCCTGTCGTTCGCGAAGCTCGAACGCCTTCAATGACCCGTGCGGCGATCCCGTTCAAGTAAGGGATCGCATCTGCGCCCGGGCCGTGCCGCCAAGCCGCATCCGGCAGCAGCCATTCCTGAGCCTCGGGAATAACGAGACGGTGGCGGCGGGCGACCTGGTCTACAAGCAGCACGACGCGCAGAACGAAGAATACGACGTCCCGCATCGGACGTCCGCCCGCCTCGATCACCGCCTCGACCGTGCCCGCAAACGCTTCGGCATCGGCGTTGTCCAGCGCGGCGACAAGCCTCTTCTCCGTTTCGGGAAGCCAGTCTCCGGGATCTTCGCGCCCTTCGCCGACAGTGACGATCTGGGAGACGGCTCCGGGACGGCTCCCGCTCCAGGCCAGAAGCGCGGACAGAAACCCTTGGCGCAGCCCGATCGTTCCCCGGAACGGCTCGCCTACCCCGATGACCGCTTCGACTTGCAGGTATCGGTTCACGTTGGCCTGCAGCCGCTTGCCCAGCGCTTCCGCGCGGCGACCGGCTTCCTCCTCGTTCGGAGAGGAGACAACGACGTGCACCATCTGCGAGTAGCCGCGATGACAGAATGCGAACGCCGAATCGGACCAGTCGAACGCCTCCAGCGTCTCCCGGCAGAGCATGCGGAAAGCGAGGCGGAATAGGCCGCTTCCTTCGGCCTGCTCCCCAAGCCGTCCCTCGGGCAGACGATACTCCGCGCCGACGATCTGCAGGACGGCTCCGTCGTGCAGCCAACCGTCCAACGCAAGCCGCTTCGCCTCGTTCTTCAGCGCGGGGACGCGGCTCTCGTCGTCGCTCCCGATCCACTCCAGCAGCAGCTGTTCCCGCAGCACCGAGCGGCTCTCCGACAACGCAAGCCGGGCCGAATCCTCGGAGGCGCAAGCTGCCCGCTCGATCTCCAGCTCCTCGCGCAGCTTGCCGAGAAGCGCGGCCAACTCGCTCCGCACGACCGGCTTCAACAGGTAGTCCTTGGCTCCGCACTGAAGCGCCGCCTTGACGAAATGAAAATCGTCGTACCCCGACAGCACGATCACCTTCGTCCGCGGATAGTTTTCCGCGCACTGCTTCAGCAGCTCCAGACCGCTCATGACCGGCATGCGAATGTCGGTCAGAATCAAGTCGTAACGTTCCGCTTGCAGCAGCGCCAGCGCCTCGCGCCCGTCCTGCGCTTCTCCCGCTACGGCATAACCGAGCGCCGGCCAATCGATCTTCAGCTTCAGTCCAGTGCGAATTTCCAGCTCGTCGTCGACCAGCAATACGCGATACATCGTTTATTCCCCCTTAACCGGCAGTCTCAGCACGATCCTCGTCCCCGATCGGGACGACGATTCGATGCGCGCGGAGAAGCCTTCGCCGTAATGCAAACAACATCTCGCCAGCACGTTGCGCAGTCCGATTCGCCTTCCGCCCGCGCTCAGTACGTCGGTCATCCGCCCGCGGGCCATCTCCTCGCGCAGCTCCTCGATCAGTTCCTCGGGCATGCCCGTCCCGTTGTCGGACACCTCGATCTCGATCGCGTCCCCGTCTCTTCTCGTCTCGATTTTGACGAAAGCGCCGTCGGGGTTTTCCTGACTGAACTTGATCGCGTTCTCGACGAGCGGCTGCAAAATAAACTTGACGATCGGCGCATTCCCCAGCTCCGGAGAATGCCCGATCTCGACGCGGATGCGTTCTCCGAAGCGCACCTTCATAATCGACACGTAATCCCGGATGTACTGCATCTCGTCCTTCAGCTTCACGACGTCGCTGTCCGCCCGCAAGGAATAGCGCAGCATTTGCCCCAGCCATTCCGTCACGTCGATGACCTCCTCGCTCCGCTTCTGCGCGGACAAGCTGCCGATCGCTTCCAGCGTGTTATAGAGGAAGTGGGGGTTGATCTGCATGAGCAACGCCTTGTACTCCGCGTCCTTGCGCCGCATATCGGCCTGGAACTCCGTCTCGATCAGGAACCTCAGCCGCTGAACCATGTTGCGGAACACCTTCACGACGTAGCCGACCTCGTTGCGCGGAATCGGCATTCGCGCAAGCGCCTCGTCCTCCACCTTGCCGAAGTCGCCCCGTTCCACGAGCCGCATCGAACTCGCCAACCGGGTAAGCGGCCGGGCGATGCCCGACGACAGCCAGAACGCGGCGACGATCGTCAACAGCAGCAGCGCCGCCCCGACAACCAGCATCGTCTGCTGAACCCGCTTCATTTTCTCGAACAGCTCCGACTCCTTGACCTCTCCGACGAGCGCCCAATTGGCGCTTTTGATTTTGCGATACAGCACCAGATGGGATTCCCCGTTCTGCTTGACCGTCAGCTTCCCCCCGGAATGCTTATCCTTGGCGATCGCCGCCATCTCCTGCAGGAAGCCCGACATCCCTTCGTCGATGCGCTGCTCCAGCACCGGTCGCCCGTCCATATCGACGAGGTAGACGCGGCCCGTCTCGCCGAATTTGATTTTGTCCAGCGGCGTCTGGATTTTGGACGTCTCCACGTTCAGCTTAAGCGCCCCGATATTGCGGAACGAGCTGAGCTGCACGAGGTTGTAGAGGAGGCTGTTCATGCTGACCTTCTCCAGATAGTTGGGCTGGTACGGATCGAGATGGGCGGGAACCCAGCGGACGCCGTCCCGTTTGAAGGTCGTATACCAGTCTCCGTCCAGGAAGGACGGATCGTCGTTAAAAGCTTTGTCGCGAATGCCGACGGCCGTTCCGTTCTCGTTAAAAAGAGTAATCGAAGAAATCGAGGAATGGTTCAAAGCGATGGAGGAGAGGAACTTGCGGAGCTCGGCGTCGGCCGTAATCCGCTTCTCCTGAGGGAGGCTCTTGTCGAGCTGGGCGGTAATCCACATCTGCGTCACTTCGTTGCTGAGCACCTGGTTGGCGACGTCCTCGACCTGCGTCGTCAGCGTATTGACGAACGAGGCGTACTGGTCCATCGTCTGGGAGGTCGACTCCTCGATGGACGTGCCGATGACGGTATTGGACACTTGCGTGAAAACGGCGACCATCGTAATGAAAGGAACGAGGAATACGAGGATAAAGGTGGCGGATAAGCGGGTTCTGAGCGAGTAGAACATAGGGCTCCCCTTCCGTATAAAGAAGAACCCCCTCCCGGCGTAGCCCGAAGGGGGCGCTGATGTGCGGCTTGACAGCGCTTGCGGCGCGTTCACTTCCACTTTATCAGCAATAGTCGGAAGAGGGAATGCTTTTTTATCGGGTCGGGACATGCAAAATGTTCGGGTCGAATTCGGGTACGGTTCAGATTCAGATCCGGCTACGCGCCCTTTACCACCGTTCCGTCATGACGATCGGCTCGATCTTGCCGTCTCCGACCTGCATGCGGTCGATGCACAGCATCCGGTTGCCCGGTTCGGGATCGCCGATAAGTCTGCGATGGTACACGATCAGCCATTCGTCGGTGTCCGGCAAGTGCAAGTAGCCGTGATGCCCCGGCCCCTCCGCGAGCGGCTCCTGCCGCTCCAGAATCGTTCCCTGGTTCGGAAACGGGCCGAGCGGGTTGTCGCTCACCCCGTAAGCGACCCGGTACGTGCCGTTCGTCCAGTCTCCCAGCGACCACATCAAATAGTAGAGACCGTCTTTCTTCAGCATGCAAGGGCCTTCCACGTAGCCTTCCGGCGTGATCGGCAAGATCGTCTCGCCGCTCTCCAGCGGTACGAACCCGGTCATGTCGTCGTTCATCTTGGCCACGTTGCAGTGTCTCCAGCCGCCGTAATACAAATAGATCGTTCCGTCGTCGTCCTTGAACAAGTGCGCGTCGATCGGCTGGGCATGATGGATGAACTTGTCCACGAGAGGCCGGCCCAGGTATCCCCGGTACGGGCCTTCCGGCCGATCCGCGACCGCGATCTCCAATCCGCCGATTTCGTCGTTCGATTGGATGTCGTTGGAGGCGAAGACCAGATAGTATTTTCCGTTGTGCTCAATATGCGTGGGAGCCCATACCGCTCTCCAGATCCACGGAAAGTCGGCCATCTCGATAATGCCCTCGTGCTTCTCCCAGTGGATCAGATCCTCGGAGCTGAACGCGTCCAGATTCATCTGCTTCGTGTACTCGGTGATCGACCGGGTGACGTAGATCCAATACTTGCCCTCGTAGGTTCTCGCTTCGGGATCCGCGTACCAGCCCGGCACAATCGGGTTCGTAATGCCTCTCATCTCTGTCCTCTCCTCGCAAGCCGCTTCCGGCATTCCTTGTATACTGGCAAACTCCTTTACACGCCCTAGTATACTCCCGCGGGATCGGAAGCGGCAACGGGATTTCAGGCGATCGGAGGAGGACTCTACCGACTGCATCGCGCCGCGCTCCCGCCTGCTTCCTCCTCTCTCTATCCGACTGACCAGATATGCCCAACCCTGCGAACAACTATCTCCTGCTTGCCTCTATCTCTTTCTCCCCCCTGAGTCATCTGCAGATGCCATACGCTCCGTTTCTCCCCTGGCTGCTTGCCTCTTATTGCAAACATAAAGGTATCCATCGAAGTATTTCTCAATATTACCGTGAACCGCCAATCTCTCCTCGCTCTCTCCAGCCTCCCTATCTGCCATTCACTCAGGTAAGCCAAATTTGAGATACAAAGGCGTTCCTATTCCCAGTCCTGTCGGGACTATTTATTCGCCGCTCGTTCGTTCGCCGCGCAGTTTTATTTGTACCAAGTGAGGAGAAATGCGATATTGCTTGATCAAGACGCGGAACGTGTACGAATGCGCTCAAGACGATCATCCTTATCCGAGTGAACAACGGCTTCTTTTCTGCCCAGCCCTGTGCTTTACCTATGTGCCAGCTCAGCCCAAATTGATGTCCCTGATTTTCTCGAGCGGAATCTTCGGCTTGCGGTCTTCCGTCAGAAGACCGTTGATTTCCTGCTGGACGTCGGTGAGCTGCGTGTAGCAGTAGCCGCAGATGTACTCCATGCTCTTGATCGCCTGCGTCAACCCTTCGAACCGCTTCAGGAACTCTTCGTCCGAAGCCACCTGGCGGCCGTAGCCCCATCCCTTGTCGGATTGGTAGGCGATCCCGCCGAATTCGGTAATCATGATCGGTTGTCCGCGGTATTCGTAGCCTTCGGCGAACGCGAATTTCCATTGATTGCATCCGGCCTCGTTGCTGACGATCGCTTCTTTGCTTCTGTACTGGCGCTCGAAGCCTTCGCCGGTTTCGACGTAGTTGTGCAAGGTTACGATGTCCGACACGGTATGCTCCCAGCCGTCGTTCGCGATGACCGGACGGTACGGGTCAATCGATTTGGTCAGATGGTAGATGCCTTCGGTAAACTTTTGCTGCCGCTTGTCTCGCAGGATGTTGGGGACGCCCCACGATTCGTTGAACGGCACCCATGTGACGATGCTGGGATGGTTGTACTGCTGCTGGACGATCTCGATCCATTCCTTCGAGAACGCCTCAATCGCCCGGTCGCGGAACTCGAACGTCGCCGCCATTTCGGACCAGACCAGCAGCCCTTTCACGTCGCACCAATACAGGAAACGGGCGTCTTCGATTTTCATATGCTTGCGTACCCCGTTGTAGCCCATCTTCAGCATCAGGTCGATGTCCTCGATCAACGCTTCTTCGCCCGGAGGGGTCAAGTGGCTGTCCGTCCAGTACCCTTGATCCAAAATCAGCCTTTGATAGATCGGAACATTGTTCAGCAGCACCTGGCCCTTCTCGATCGACACCTTCCTCATGCCGAAATAAGAGAATACCCGGTCTACGACCCGATCATCGGCATACAGGACGAACTCCACGTCATACAAGTTCGGATGATGCGGCGACCAGAGGCATTTCTTCCATGGTCCGTTCGCCTCGTGCGTCAAGTCGACTTCGACCGTGAAGGAGGAGCGGTCCGCCTCCGCACTCACCCGCTTTACCGGCTTTCCTTTTAGCGTCACGATCGTCTCCAGCCTCAAGTCCCCGCCCGCTTCCGCTCCGCACAACTCGTAGTCGAACCGAATCGTATTGCAATCGACATCCGGCGTCATTTTGACGGAATCCAGTCGCCGCTTGCCGACGTATTCGAGCCATACCGTCTGCCAGATCCCCGTCGTCTGCACATAGAAGCATTCGAAATTGTCCGGGAGCCAGCGCTGCTTGCCGCGCGGCTGGGTGCAGCTGTCGCCGTCCTCCGCCTTCACCGTGATCCGGTTGTCCGCCCCGAACGTCACATAAGGAGTAATGTCGAAGGAGAACGCAGCATAGCCGCCCTGATGCGAGCCCGCCATCGCGCCGTTCACCCATACTTTGGCGACATAATCGACGGCCTGAAAATGCAAAATCACCCTCTGCCCAGCCGCGTCTTGCGGGATATGCACCGTTCTGTCGTACCAGACCCGGGGATGGAACTCTTCCAATCCGATCCCGCTCGCCTTCGTTTCATAGGAGTAGGGAACGTTGATCGTATGCGTGCCTTCGAACTTCTCCGGCCACCGCTCCGCCTCTCCGGCGTCGCGATCATCGAAGCGGAAGCTCCATTCCCCGTTCAAATTGAGCCAATTGTCCCGCACGAATTGAGGTCTGGGATAATCTTTGATGTAGGCTTTCGTTGTCATGCCCTGCCTCCCGCCGCTCCCCGAACTTCCAGCGCATAGATCGAAAACGGACGCAGCACGCAGCCTTCGCGCCAAGCCTCCGCCGGAACTGCGCGCGTCTTGCAGACGATTCGTTCCGGTGCGAAGACCGAATTGATCTCTTCGAAGGAATCTCCCGTAATCTCATAGAGAACCGCGTCCCCGGAAATCTCGAAATCCCGCAGGTTCAGCTCGACCCTCGTCTCCTCAAGGCCGCGGTTTACGATAAACACGGTAACGGCGTTCCCCTCGTCGTTCACGCAGGCTGCGACGTCCAGATCCGGCAGCCCTTCGAGCGCAAACGGCGCCGGCTTCTGCGAACGAACCGCGAAGGTGCCGCAGACGGTATCGACCGGAAGCATCCGCCGGACGTTCCGGCCCGCGTACAGCTTCAGCACCTCATAGGTTGGCGTTCCGAATACGGTGAGCGGATGTCCGCTCCAGCCCGGCAGCTTGCCCCGGTATTGGTCGGCGTAATAATCGCCCACGCGGATGCAGCCTCCGAGCCAGCCGTTCACCAGGTCGGAGAAGCTGCCGATCTCAACCATGCCGCTGCCGCGAAGCATCTCGTTCAGGTTCGCGGCGTTGGCGACCGCGGCTCCGAGCGTATGCTCGTCCGGCAGCCCTTTGCGGATCGTGTTCGGATAGTACATCGTATTATACTCGGTGATCGCCAGCTTCACATGGCTTGTCTTCGCGTCCCTGCGAATGTTCTCCGTTGTCCGTCGGATGTCTTCCCGCGTCCACTCCGAGTACGCCGCCATCGCCTTATAGCGCTCCTCCGCCGGAGTGTCCCGGTCCATGCCGAACCGTCCGAGGCCATGATACAGGTGCAGAGTCAAATACTCGAAATGCTCGCCCGCGATGTCAAGCACCGCCTTGTTCCATTCCTGATCGTAATGGCCGCAGGCCAGCAGGACGATCGACGGATCGGCCGCTTTCATTGCCCGCGCGAAGCTTGCGCAGCGTTCCGCAAACTGCTCCGCGGTGCACGCTCCGACCTGCCACTGGCCCCATACTTCGTTGCCGATCTCCCAATACCGGACATTGTACGGTTCGGGATGGCCGTTCGCCGCCCGCCGCGCCCCCATCGGCGTATCGGCGCTTCCGTTGCAATATTCGATCCATGACGCGGCTTCTTCCGGCGTGCCGGAGCCGTCGTTCACGCTGATGAGCGGCTCTACCCCCAGCTCCCGGCAGAAGGCGATGAACTCGTCCGTGCCGAAATACTTGCTCGTCCAGCCGCCCCAGGCTTCGTTGTACATGACCGGCCGTTCGAGAACGGGGCCGACGCCGTGCTCCCAATGGTACGCGCTGATATAATTGCCGGAGATTCTCATCATGCCGGCGTTCAGAGGGCGCGTCATCTCGATCACTTCGCGCTTCACGAAGCCGGCGCTGTCCGCGGGCAGCAGCGAGACGTGATCGAGCCAGAGCATGCCGGTGGACACATGATCGCGCCAGCGCGGGAGATCGGCCGGAACATATACCCGGATCTCGGCTTCGGCGCAAGCGCGGGAGACGGAAAGCACCGCCTCGTATTGCCGCCAGTTGTGGCTCGTCAGCTCGATGCGCGTTCTGCCGAGCAGTTCCCCCGTGCGACGGTCTGCCGCTTCGACGTACAGGAATTTAAGCTCGACAGAGGCCCGTGCGACCAGCTTGACCGTATAATCGATCGGCCCCTTCAAGGCCGCGTTCTGAGTAATGCCGGCATAGGCCTCGTCATCGCTCATGATCCGAATGCGCTGGGTGCGGCCGGAATGCCTTGGGGCCGGCGCTTCAAGCGCGTACTGCGTATTTCTCCCGTTCGTATAGGGCTTCCAGCTTCCCGAAATCTCGATTCTCATCTCCGATTCGCTTTCGAAATCCATATCCTTCAGCGGGAAAGCGAGCATCGCTTCCATATGGTCCCGGATATCCTCGACGAAATGCCCGAACAGATAGGGGTTGACCGTATGCTCGCTCGGGCGGCTGCAATCGACGGTAATGGTTGCGTTCGTAGTCATTTTAAGCCTCCAAATCGATATCGATCGTACAATGTCCGGACTTATTATCCTTTAATCGAGCCGATCATGACTCCTTTGACGAAATGCCGCTGAACGAAAGGATACATGACCAATACAGGCAGGCTGGACACGATGATCACGGCGTATTTGATGCTCTCGGCGAGCAGGATTTTATCCTCCAGGCCGATGCCGCTGTCCGCCACGTCCGATTGACTGATCAGCAAAATATCCCTCAGCACGAGTTGGAGCGGATACAGCGCCTCGTTGCGGATGTAGATCAGCGCTCCGAAGAAGGCGTTCCAGTGGCCAACCGCGTAGAACAGCACCATGACCGCCAGGATGGGTTTGGACAGCGGCAAAATAATGTTCACCAGCAGCCTCCAGTTCGTGCAGCCGTCCATATGGGCGGCCTCCTGCAGCTCCCAGGGAATGCTGGATTGAAAATACGTCCTCATTACGATGAGATTATAGGTCGCAATCGCTCCCGGAACGATCAGCGCCCACATCGTGTCGACCATGCCCAGACTTTTGACCAGCATATAGGTCGGAATCAGCCCGCCGCTGAAAAACATCGTGAGCGTGATGACCAGCATCAATGGGCCTCTGCCGGGAAGATCGGGCCGGGACAGCGGGTAAGCCGCCAAAATCGTCATGATCAGGTTGATCAGCGTACCGACCGTCGTGTAGAAAATGGTGTTGCGGTAACCGATCCAGATTTTATCGTTCTGCATGATGTTCGCGTAAGCTTCGACGGTAAATCCCTTTGGCAGCAGCCATACTTCTCCGCCCAGCACCTTCGTCGGATCGCTGAGAGAGGCGCTTACGATAAAGATCAGCGGATACAGCACAATGACGATGATTAACGCGGCGATCGCGTACAAGACCGCGTCGAATACTTTGTCTTCCGACGAACGGCTCAGGGTCGCTTGCTTGGCCATAGCGGCATCTCCTCCTTTACCATAAGCTCGTCTCCGACGTTTTGCGCGCAAACCGATTCACCAGCAGCAGCAGCGTCAAATTGATGAGCGAATTGAACAAGCCGATCGCGGACGTGTAGCTGTATTCGCCCTTCAAAATGCCCGTGGTATACACAAACGTCGAGATGACGTCGCTGGACTCCAGATTCAGGTTGTTCTGCATGAGCAGTATTTTCTCGAACCCGATGTTCATGAAATGGCCGACGTCCAGAATCAGCAAAATGACAATGACGGGAACGATGCCCGGCAGGGAGACGTGCCAGATGCGCCTCAGCCGCGAGGCCCCGTCCATTTTCGCCGCCTCGTACAGATCCGGGTTGACCCCGCTCAGCGCGGCAATGTAGATGATCGATTGCCATCCCATGCTCTGCCAGATGTTCGAGCCGATATAGATCGATTTGAACCAGCCCGCCGACTCCATGAAGCGGACCGGAGAGCCTCCGAACGCCTCGATCAGTTTATTGACCGGGCCGGTCGAAGGAGAGAGAAACACCGTCAAAATCCCGACGATAACGACCACCGAAATGAAGTGAGGCACGTACGTAATGTTTTGCAGCCATTTGCTGAACGTTTTGCCGCGGATTTCCGTGACGATAAGCGCCAGGAAGATCGGAATCGGAAAGGCGATCAGCAGGGAGAAAAGATTGATCGTCAGCGTGTTCCACAGCAGCCTTCCGAAATAATAGGAGTCGAAAAACCGTTGGAAATGATCGAATCCGATCCAAGGGCTGCCCAGAATGCCTTTGCCGGGATTGAAGTTTTTGAATGCGATCTGCAGCCCGTACAGAGGACCGTAATGAAAGATCAAATACCAGGCCATCGGCAACAACAGCATGAGGTACAGGTCGTACCGCTTGGCCATCTGTCTAAGCAGGCGGCCGCCTCGTCCGCTCGGGCGCCGAAGCGGCGCAACCGCAGCGTCGACTTGCGCGCTCTCCATGAAAATCTGCTCCTTATCCAAGCTTAGGACTTCGTCTTGTCGTACGCCTCCTGGTAAATCCGCTGCAATTCCTCGATTCCCATCTTGTTCAGGGTGCTGCGGAATTCGTCCCATTTATCGAAGCTGAGCGCTCCGGCAATGAACTTGGTGCTCTGCTCCTCGTAATACTTGTCGATGTCGTTGCGCAGTATGTTGACGCGCTGCGCGGTCTCCTCGTCGAACATCGGCGCCCCGTATTTCACCTTCGGCATGTACGGATCGAGCTGCTTCTGCGCTTCCTGCACTTGCGGCGGATTAATGTACGAGGCAACCCGATCGCTGATGATGTGAGGCGCTCCGCCGCCCGCATAAGGCGTAATTTTCGGCTGGTTTTCCGCCTTGGCGTACTCTTCCGTATAGTAAGGAATTCCGTCCTTCAGCACGTAATGCTCGCCTTCCCTGCCGAATCTCAGCAGCGTGGAGCCTTCGTCGCTGTAGAAATAATCGATCCAGCGCATCGTCGCTTCCGGATGCTTGTTGACGTCGGTGATCGCGAAGGCTCCGAAATCCCGTGCGATCGGCGCCGTCTGGGCTTGCAAGCGGTCGCCATGGGGGCCGGCCGGCGGGGCGATCCCTTCGTACTGATCTTGAATCGGCAGGAAGTTGTTGTTCGTCTGATCGAAGAAAAATCCGGCCTTCCCCGAACCTTGCTTGGCCAGGAAATCCGCCTCTTTGTGCGAGAACAGCTCGGGATCGAGCAGCTTCTCCTTGTACAGCCTGTTCAGGTACATCAGCATTTCCTTGTTCCGCTCGTCGCCCATCCAGATTTGCACCTGGTCGTTGTCGATATTGATGTTATAGCCGAGCTGCTGATCCAGGCCGAACGAGCCGCTCATCATGTTGACCACGACCAGGCCCGCCCGGGCGGTCATCGGTATTTCGTCCTTCAGCCCGTTGCCGTTCGGATCCTGGTCGCGGAAGGCGATCAGCGCCTCGTACAGCTCCTCCGTCGTCTCCGGCGTTGTCAGGCCGAGCTTCTCCAGCCAGGCTTTGTTGATCCACTTCTTGTCCGTGCGCGCGGCTGCCAGCGTTACAATGCCGGGAATAGCGTAGATGTGGCCTTCCGGCGTCGTAATGCCCGCCCGAATCTCCGGATATTGCTCCATTAACGTCTTCAGATTGGGAGCGTATTGGTCGATCAAATCCTCGAGCGGAATGAGCTGGCCCGCGGCGCCGTACCGGATCGCTTCAAGCGGCGACAAGCCGGAGCGGTAGATGGCGTCGGGAAGCTCGTTGGAAGCGAACAGCAGGTTTTTCTTCTCCGCGAAGCCGTCCGTCGGCGCTTCGATGAATTCCACTTGAATGTTGCTCAGCTTCTCGTAGTCCTGGAAGACGGGCATGTCCTTGAACGGTCCGTTAACGGGGGCGATGCGGGTGAACATCTTGAGCTTGATCGTCTCCGGGACGATCGGAAATCCGCTGGCGCTGACGCCCGATGGCGAAGCCGAAGGGGGGCTGGAGGCATCGTTTCCTTTGTTCTTCGAATCGGAGCCGGAACTGCATCCGGCCATAACCAGACTCGTCGCGATCGCGATGCTGACCGCGGAGCTCTTCCAATGTTTGCGCATAAAGCAGTGACCTCCACTTATCGTAGGTTTCACCGACGGTTCGTGTAAGCGTTTCCGTCAATGTGCGTTCATTATAAGTCACCGGAGACAGAGCAAAATTATAATAATATGACTATTTACTCCACATATTTTACGGTTTTACTGGCGTCCCAAACTGTTGATATACGCTTGCGGCGTCATTCCGGTCGTTTCCTTGAACACCTTGAAGAAGTAGTTGTACGTCCCGAATCCGACTTGATCGCTGATCTGCTTGATCGAATACTGCCCGCTTTCCAGCAGCTTGCGGCCGGCGTCGATGCGCACCCGGTTCAAATATTCGGAAAAGGTCGAATGCGTCTCCTCCTTGAAAATCCGGCTTAAATACGAAGGGTTCAAGCCGATATGCTTGGCCGCCATCTCCAGAGTGACGCTCTCCTGGTACCGCTCGCGAACGAAACGGATCGCTTGGGAGACGTGGCGGGAATACGAGCCGCCCGCGCGCTGCCGCTTGAGCAGATTCAGCAGCGCGGAGTAGTAGTCCTGCATCCACCGCTCCAGTTGGCCGATCTCGGCGATCCGGCCGAGATCGGTGCGCGAAGGCAGCTCCCCTGGCCCGATTCGGGCTGACGCCAGCCCTTCCTTGAACGCTTTATCGCTCACCCTGAGCAGCTCGCCGACGATCGTCTGCACGGCATGGGAATGAAACGGATAGCTGCGCAGCGACGCAAAAATGGCGGCGATCAGCCGCCCAATCGCTTCATGGTCCTGCCTCTCGACAGCCAGCAGCAGCAGCTTCTGCTCCTCGATCGATAACGAAGCGCGCTCTTCGGGCAAGCCCTGGCCCGTTCGATCCAGCCTCCGTTCGGCGGAAGCGTAGCTTGCGCCGAGCTGCGACAAGCTGCCGCAGGCATGCCCGATCGCGCAGATGCATTTCAAATTCAGGAACAGCTCCAGAGAATGCCGAAGCTTGCTCATCTGTCTGTCCGCCTCGCTCGCTACAGCATGCTCGCTGCGTTCCTGGAAGGCGAATACGACGATAAATCGTCCGTCTTCGACGTAAGCGGCCGTGCGATCGCGAATGTCGCCCAAGCTCTGCTGAAGAATATCGACGGCCTGTTGAACCATCCGGTTCGTCTGAACGTCGCTGTACGATTCCGTCAGCAGCAGGAACGGAATAATCTGCACGACCGCGGCCACGTAGCTTATCGCGCCGGGATACAGACCATGCCTATCCGCCAAAGCCTCCAGCTCCTTGGCGGATTCCGGCGTGCCTCTCGCCAGATCGGCCGCGAGATCGCGAAGAGCGGCCGAATCGAGACTCCGGCGCGCGGAAGGAAGCTCATCGGCGCCGCTCTCTTGCCGCAATTCCTTCGCCGCCTTATTCAGCAAGGAGATCAGAGCGGCATCGTCCAGCCGATGCTTCAGAAGATAATCGGCAGCGCCGCTGTTCAGACATTCGCGCACATAGTCGTAATCGTCGTAGCTGCTGAGCATGAGCGTCCTGACGGACGGATAGCGGTCGCGAATCGTCCGGTTCAGCTCGACGCCGTTCATTCCCGGCATGTCCACGTCAATGACGGCGATGTGAGGCGGGGCGCGTTCGATCATCTCCAGCGCCATGCCGGCGGTATAAGCTTCGCCGCACAGCTTAAAGCCGTGCTTCTCCCAATCGAGCAGATTTCGCAGATGATGGTGCGCCAACGGTTCGTCGTCTACCAGCAGCACTTGCAGCATCGTCTACATCGCCTCTTTTCCGATCGTTTCGACTTCTTCCGCGTACAGCTTGGGGAAGCGGATTCGCGCTTTCGTATACTTGCCCGATTCGCTGAACAAACGGATTCCGTACGGCTCCCCGTACAAACGGACGATTCGTTCATGCACGTTGCGAACGCCCATCCCGCTGAACCGCGACGAAGCTTCGCCGTCCCCCGGCTTCAGCATGCCGTCCATCTGCTCCTGCGTCATCCCTCCGCCGTTATCCTCAACTTCGATGACGAGGTCGTTATGCTCCCCGTATACGCGAATGACCACATTCCCTTCTCGATCCGACCGCCCTATGCCGTGAAGGATCGCATTCTCCACCAGCGGCTGCAGCATCAGCTTCGGCACCCGGCACTCCAGCAAAGCCCGATCCTCGATCTGCGTCGTCATTCGAACCGGTTCCATATACTTGTACTTCACGACCGAAACATAGCTGGAGACGTACTCCAACTCCTCGCGCACCGTCAAAAACTCGTTCGAATTGCCGAGCACGGCCCGCATGAGCTCGATCAGCGAACCGGACACCTCCTCGATATTTGGCACCCCGTTCAGCTTGGCCAAATATTTGATCGTATTCAGCGAATTGTAGAGGAAATGCGGCCGAATCTGCGCCTGAAGCGCCGTCAGCTCCGCCTCCCGCTTCTTTTTCTCGCTGACCCGTATCCCTTCCATCAGGCGCTTCAACTCCTCCACCATGCTGACGAACACGCGGTATAATTCGCCGATTTCATCCCTCGACTTGATCTCCGTCCGCGGAAAGGACAAGTTCCCTTCCTTCACCTGCATCATCATCGACTTCAAGCGTCTGATGTTGACGGTCGTCCGGAACGACATCTGCAGGGAACCCATCAGGACGACGAGGAAGACGATGACCGATACCTCGATCATCAAGTTGCGGACTCGGGTCGATTCGCTCAGCAGCGAGTCCATCGGAACGAGAGCCAGCGTCGTCCATCCCGTATAGTCGGATTGATGGCGGACGACGATGTAGGATTTGCCGTCCAGCTCATGCTCTGCCGAATGGGTGAGGCCGGCATACTGCCGATTCATGGCGTTAATCGTGTCTATGGAAGGGGCGGAAGCGGACGGGGCGGATTCCGTCTGGTAGACGAACTCGCTCTGGGCATCCAGCACGTAGAGGAGGCTGTCTTTTGTCGGTCTCACGCCGAACGTTTTCTTGATGAAGTCGTAGTTCAGGTCGACCATGACGACGCCGATCGTCTTGCGATCATAGCGAATCTCCCTCCCTACGGTAATGGCATCCGTATCGCCCGGAGGCTTGAAATACGCATGGCGGGATCCGTTGCTGAGGATGTAGGCCATCATCTCGGTATCCAGAAATCTGCGGTCCAGCCACGGCGCGCCGGAGAAGATCACCTTCCCGTTCAAGCCGACGATCGCCATCCGCGTAATGTACGGTTTGTAGGCCATGAGCCCCGACAGAAATTCTTCGGTCCGCTTCTGCTCCTGAAACCCTTCGTAGCTGACCTGGTCATGCGGACTCAGCAGCGTATCGAGCACGCTCGTCTTGCTGGTGACCGCTACGGTATTCAGCCGGTCGATCTCCTGGAGCATAATGTTCAAGGATTCGTCCGCCTGACGGATGCTGTCCGACACCGAGGTCACCGCATTTTTCTTGATCGTATCGCGCATGTTGACATAGATGATGGAAGTGACGGAGACGATCGACAGCAAGGTTACGAGTCCGAATGCGATAAACATTTTACCCTGGATATTCAGTCGGGGAGAAAACCATCTTCGAAGCCGGGATAGAATCATGTCCATGCCCCCTTGTTCGTGTATGCGCTTGCAATAGTGAGGAGACGCTCAGCCTTCCGTCGCGCGAACGGCTTGAGGCGACATTCGGTAGTACATTTTGAACGCTCTGGTGAAGGTATACAGACTGGGATAGCCCAGAGAAAGAGCGATTTCCGTAATCGTCGCGTTCGTCTCCCGCAGCAGACGTTTCGCCTTCTCCATGCGGATTCTCTGAAGATATTTCATAGGGGACATGCCGATCTGGCCGGTGAACACCTGGGTGAAATAGGAGCGGTGGACGCCCGCGAAGGCGGCAACCTGCTGAACCGAGATTCCCTCCGTGGCGTGCAGTTCCATGTATTCCAGGCATTCGTCGATCCAGCCGGCGGGTTCCGGCGAAGAAATGGACGCCGTATCCTGAATCAGCTCGGCCAACAGTCCGCAGACGAGGCTCTGCAGCTTCAACGCCGCGGACGGACTCCACCGCTCAACCTCCGCCAACGTCCGAATCGCCAGTTCGGCTGTTTCCTTGACGCGAGGGGTCGCCCGCTTCCGGCCATACGGCTTCTCCGGGATCAGTCCCGCGAGCTCCAGCAGCGGCTTCGCCCTGTCCCCGTCCAGCGCGAGCCAGCTCATGCGAAGCGGCGTGTCCGACGGGAGCATGCGGTAATGATACGTACGGTCGGGGAAAAGGCAGAACAAATCGTCTTTCCGCAACTCGATCTGCTGGCCGTCGTGTTCAAGCTGCAGCATTCCGTCGTGTATAAAATGAAGGCTATAGCATTCGATTCGTTTCGGCCCGACTTTGTAATTCGGCTTAGCTCGGCTGCGTCCTGCCCGTACCGGCCATAATCGCCCCTCCCGATCCAGATCCGAGGGCGTATAGTAGAAAAATTCCGCGTATTCGTAATCGTATTCCTGCATCATCCGGGCTCTCCTCCGCTTAAGCATTTCCCGCATGAAAGCGACAAAATGACAAACCCAATCTAACATCATGCCATTTACGAAATGTCTTTTAACCCATAATATCATAGCTGGAGGCGATTTCAATTGTCTAACGCACCTAACATTTTGCTAATTACAAGCGACCAACAGCATTGGAACACCCTTGGCGCTGCCAATCCGGAGATCTCTACGCCGAACCTCGACCGCCTTGCCCGCGAGGGCACCGTATTTTCTCGGGCTTATTGCCCGAATCCGACCTGTACGCCCAGCAGATCCTCCATCGTTACGGGGATGTATCCGAGCCAGCATGGAGCCTGGACGCTCGGCACGAAGCTGCTGGAGGATCGCCATACGGTAGGCGAAGATTTCAAGCAGGCCGGATACCGGACCGCGCTCGTGGGCAAAGCCCATTTTCAACCGTTGAAATCGACAGAGCAATATCCTTCTCTCGAAGCTTACCCGGTCTTGCAGGATCTGGACTACTGGAGGCGCTTCAACGGACCGTTTTACGGCTTCGATCATGTCGAGCTGGCCCGCAACCACACGAACGAAGCGCATGTCGGGCAGCATTACGCGCTATGGATGGAAGAGCAGGGATGCGCCAACTGGCGCGATTACTTTCTCCCTCCGACCGGAACGATGGACCCGGCGGTTACGTACAAGTGGCCCATTCCGGAAAAATACCACTACAACGCCTGGATTGCGGATCGAACGAATGCCCTGCTGGAAAACTACAAGAAGGACGATGCCCCCTTCTTTCTGTGGTCGAGCTTTTTCGATCCGCATCCGGAATATTTGGCGCCCGAGCCTTGGGACACGATGTACGATCCCGACAAGCTGACGATTCCGTCCGCCGCGCCGGGAGAGCATGACCGGAATCCGCCGCATTTCGGCCTGACCCAGGAAGAGAATCCCGACTTCTCCCACTTGGCGGAGACCGGGTTCGGCATTCACGGCTACCGCTCGCACCATTACTACGAATACGGCACGAAGTTCCGATTGACCGATGCCGACAGGAAGAAGCTGGTCGCCGTATACTACGGGATGATCAGCTTGATGGACAAATATATCGGGCGTATTCTCGATAAGCTGGACGAACTGGGATTGGCGGACAATACCCTTGTCGTGTTCACGACGGACCACGGCCACTTCTTCGGCCAGCACGGCCTGCAAGCCAAGGGAGGTTTCCATTACGAGGATCTGATCAAGCTGCCATTCATCGTCCGATATCCGGGGCATGTGCCGGCCGGGGCGACCTCGAACGCGATTCAATCGCTCGTCGACTTGGCGCCTACGTTCCTCTCCTTCAGCGGCCTGCCGATTCCGCCGGCCATGACGGGCGTCGATCAGAAGGACGTGTGGCTCGGAGCCAAGGACAAGGCGCGGGAGCACGCCATCTGCGAATTCCGCCATGAGCCTACGACGATCCACCAGAAAACCTACGTGGATCAACGGTACAAAATCACGGTATATTACAATCAAACCTATGGAGAATTGTTCGATCTGGCGGAAGACCCCGGGGAGCTCCGCAACCTGTGGGACGATCCGGAGCACGCGGAATTAAAGGGAGAGCTTCTGCTGAAATATATCTGGGCCGAGCTTGGCAAAGAGCCGATGCCGATGCCGCGCATCCATCATGCGTAACAGAGCCTGACCATTTGTAACCGAACCGTAATATAGCTTTCATCTGATCTTCATGTTGAGGGGTTACAATACAAACATGACCCCCCTTTTCAATAATATATACCTTGAGGCTAGCGGCCCGTTGCCGCTAGCCTACTTTTTTTATGCTCGATTATTTGCCTGGATTTGACTTTCTTCGAATACATGGTCAAATCTTGTGTAACTAACAATTACGCGAGGAATCGGAATTAAGCAGGGCATCCCGGAAAAAAGCGGTCACCGCCGGCCAGAAAGCCGGATCGCGGTCCGAGGCGCTGTGTCCTTCCGCGTCCACGAACAAGTGAGGATGGTCGGGCGTGCGGGATAAGATGAGATGGAGTTCGCCCGGAGGAATGAATCCGTCCTTGCGCGAATGAACGAGCAATACGGGCGTGCGGCGGCTGCTGGCGTTGTCGTTCAGAATGCGGACGGGATCAGCCCTATGGACCGTCTTGCGCGGAATGCGGCTTCGCCACAGCATGAAACTCGGAATGAGCTGTGCGAGCGGAAACTGCGGCAGCTTGCGGCGGCGCAGCTCGGCTCCGATCATCGTGGACAGCCTTACGGGCATCGAATCGGTAACGAGCGCGGCGATCGGGGCTCCTGCGTCCAGCGCGAGCACCGCTCCGAACGCGCCGAGGGAGTGGCCGACCACGCCGATGCGGGCCGGATCGACGTCCGATCGCCGAAGCAGCCAGTCGATGGCCGAGAGCAGATCGTCGCGGAATTGCAAGCCCGTCGGCGTTTTGTAGTAATCGCTGTCCCCATGGCTCCGAGCGTCGTACATCAGAATAGCGTAACCCTGCTCGTGCAGCGGAAGCGCATACCTCAATACGCGCGAACGGTTAGAGCTCCAGCCGTGCGCGACGACGATGACCGGGCTCGGCCCGGACAGCATAGCCTGGGGCATGAACCAGCCTTTCACCGTCGCTCCTCCGCTTTGCCATTCCGTTTCCTCGTAAGGCACCGGTGGGCAGGTCTCGTTCCGAATAAGCCGCGGCCGCTGCGCCTTCACCGTCAGCCCGTACAGCGCAGCCGCGCTTCCCGTAAACGCTCCCGCGCTTCCGACCATCCATGCCACAATCGACACGCCGCTCCCCTCCGTTACGAAAGTATGGAATGCTCCTATTTTAACCCGGTTCCTTCTGTTTTACTGGTCAAGCAAATAAAAAAGCCCGAAGGCTTTGTGGTGTCGCTAATCGTAACGAAGCCGGCATTAGTAGGAATCACACATCACAAATCCTTAGATCAATGCATTGAGCAATCGAAGTGAAGTCCTTATCCTTATGCAACAATTCACATGAAAACTCAATAGCAACAGCGGCAATGATACAATCATTCGTCTTTCTGACTGTGAATCCTTTGCCTCGACAAGTGCGATAGATGTCGGCTGCATGGATATACGTTTTTAACGGTGTTGTATGCAGTATATTCAACGCTGTTAATGTCTGCTTTACCCGATCATACTGCCTATCTTCACCAATCCCCTGAAGAATTTCTGTCAAAATAATATCAGTAAGCGCTATTGGCTTTTGCTCGATAATAAGCTTTCTCAGTTTATCTTTTTCTTTGGATTCAGCCCCTCCGAAAAAGTCGATCCAAAACACTGGTATCAACCAGGATCATAGCCGTTCCTCTCGCATCTCATCCAAGTTGCCTTCCCACTGTATCTTCCCTTCAAGCTCAAGTAAGTCGCGATATACTTTATTATTTAAAAGATAAGCAATAGCGGAGCGCACCGCTTCATTCTCTGAAGTCGAGTGAAACCATCCCTTTAACCGTTCCAAGTCGTTTTCATCAAGTGATACGAAAATTTCCTTCATCATTTCGTCCACCACCTAAGCTCACTGTTGTAGTACATTATACCACAGCATGGGTAGACAAAACAGCGCTGAGAACTTATCCCGGCACCGCTCCAAGCAACTGCTGTAGCCCGACCTGGTCGGGCTGCAGCGTAAGAATCGGTGGGTGGGTCGCTCTAACCCGATACGGTCGGGCTGCAGCGCGAGAATCGGTGGTTGGCACGCTCTAAGCCGACCTGGCCGGGCTGCAGCGTAAGAATCGGTGGTGGGTTCGCTCCAAGCCGACCTGGTCGGGCTGCAGCGTAAGAATCGGTGGGTGGGTCGCTCTAAGCCGATCCGGTCGGGCTGCAGCGTAAGAATCGGTGGGTGGGTCGCTCTAACCCGACCTGGTCGGGCTGCAGCGTAAGAATCGGTGGGTGGTTTGCTCTAAGCCGACCCGGTCGGGCTGCAGCGTAAGAATCGATGGGTGGGTCGCTCTAACCCGATCCGGTCGGGCTGCAGTTCAAGAATCGGTGGTTGGTGCGCTCTAACCCGACCCGGTCGGGCTGCAGCGTAAGAATCGGTGGGTGGGTCGCTCTAAGCCGATCCGGTCGGGCTGCAGCTCGAGAATCGGTGGTTAGTTCGCTCTAAGCCGATCCGGTCGGGCTGCAGCTCGAGAATCGGCACTCGCGCAGGATCAGGGAACGAACTGGTCAAGCAATTTTTGCCCTTCCTGTTGCAGCGTCTCAAGCGCTTGCTCTGTCGTAATTTCGTTTGCAATCGTGGCGTCCATCTGCTCGGCGACCAGTTTGTTAAACGGTGCGTAAAACTCCGTCGGAATGACGCTCGTTACATAGTTCGGCGGACTCGGCCAGCCTTTTTGCTGGTAAAAAGGCTCGTAATCAGGATCGTTTTTCCACTTCGGATAATCCTTGAAGGAAGACAGTTCTGTGCCTGCCGAAGCGTAAACTTTGCCGACCGGCTCGGAGTGGAGCTCGCGGATCGCATTCCAGGCCGACTCCGGCCGGCTTGCGACGGTCGGAATCACAAAAATGTAGTCGGCGGTGAACCACCAGGTGCGTTCAGGATCTCTTTCGCTGACCGGCCCCGGAAGCACGCCCCATTCGAAGGACGGCGGCTTCGCCTTCAGCTTCTGCATCAGATCGACTTGCCCGTAGGTCATGGCGACCTTGCCTTTGTAGAACAAGTCGGAAGCTTCCTGTTCTTCCTGACTCACATACGTCACGCCGTCGACGACTTCCTGCTTCCGGCCGTTCAGCCCGAGCGAACCGCGGCGGTAGGAATCGGCGACCACGCGCCACATCCGCTTCCATTCCTCGCTCTGCATGGTCATTTTACCGTTGCGGGTATCGACAAAATTCAGCCCTTCCGTCTGCGCGACCACTTGAACCAAATCGAAAGGAGATCTGACGTAAGGCTCGTAGAAGCCATAGCTTCCTTCCTCCAGCGACGCATCCTGCGTAAAACGGTCGGACAGACTCAGCACCTCGCTCCAAGTCATCCGTTCCTGGGGTTTCTCGATGCCATAGGTGTTAAACATCGTTTTATTGTAATACAGGATGGAGGTTCGAATGCTTGGCGACAGCCCGAACAGCTTGCCCTCTTCGTTGTCCTTCATCCGTTCGATCATGCCGGGAGAAAATACGTTCAGGTCCATCTTGTCCCGCGACACCCATTCGCCCAAATCCCGTAAAGCCCCCAGGTCGACCATAGGCGAGTACATCAAGCTGTTCATAATGACCAGATCGGGTTTAGTTCGCTCCAAGTAATCATTAAACGCTCGTAGTGCCTCTTCCCCCTTTAATTCATACAGCTTGACGTCGCTCATCGGCGCAAGCGTAATTTTCCAACCGGGAAAACGTCCTTCGAATATCGCCCGAAACTGATAATCGTAAGTTCCTTCATCGATCACGCCCAGCACGAGCTCTTTCGGCGCTTCCGGTTTGGCCTCGGGCTGGCAGCCGGACAGCAGGGCTGCCGGTACGGCGGCCGCAACCGCCCATAGCAGCGTTTGCCGCATTCGTTTTCGTATTTTAGTCACGTTAGTTCTCCTTTCGCGCTGCCATCTCCGCCCGCGCCGCAATGGCAAGCTCTTCCGTACGCTGCTGCAATTGGCTCACCGCCTGCTCCGACGAATAGTTCCCTTTGATCGCCCCGCGCGCCGCTTCGTCGCCCGCAGCTCTCACCGATTGGATGAAAGACGGGTTGGGCGGCCTGTACATCGACTCCTCGTACCGCAGCACGGAGGCGCTGTCGACATTCAGCTTATAGAAGACGCCCTCTCCGGTTGCCGAATCCTCTTGCGAAGCGGGGAGCCTCGAAGACAATGAACTCCCTTTCCGACTCCGCTCGCTCTGCGCGTGCTCCGGCCCGTTCATAAATCGGAGCATCGACCAAGCGGCGTCCTTGTTCGGAGACTTTGCGTTGATCGCGTACACCGTCGCAATCGACAACTCCGAGGCAATGTCGGAACGATCCGACGAGACCGGCTGAGTGACGATTCCCCACTCGTCCTGGAATCCGATCTGATCGGCGGCAGAGAAGACATCCTGCCGGTAGAAGCTCGATCTGAACGTCATCGCCGCATGTCCGGTCAGGAACGGGTCTGCTTTGTACAGCTCGGTCGTCGAGATGTGGCCGTTAGGCTCGGAGGACGGCCATACTCCGTCGAATATCCATCCATCCCGATAACCGCGAGTCACCTTGTCCCAGACGCTTCGCCACGAAGCGGAGTCGATCGTCGGGTTCAGATCCGCGTCCGTCAGACGAAGTCCGTCCGCTTCCCCGACATTTTGGATCAGATCGAAGGGCGACATGCCCCAAGCGGTCGTCAGCCCGTAGATCGGCTGCCCGGACTGTCCCTGTCCGTTGAAACGGGCGGCCAGTTCCAGAGTCTCGCTCCACGTCATCCGGTCTTCAGGAGGCGCAACGCCGAAGCGCTCGAACAGGCTTTTGTTATAGTACAAAGCATAGGTTTCAAAATGGGGCGTCAAGCCGTACAGCTCGCCATTCCCGGCTTCCCGGATCGTACGGATAATCGGCGCGTGAAAATCGGCCAGTTCAAAGCCGTCCCTCTTGGCCCAGGCGTCCAGCGGTTGAATAAGACCTTCCTCCGAGAGAGCATCGATCAGAAACAGCGGAATTTGCAGCAGATCGGGCTCGTACTGCAGAAGCCACTGTTTATAGGCCTCCGGCTCCGTCGATTCCGGGTAGGGCGGAACTTCAATTTGCGCATTCGGATGCCGCACGACGAATGGAAGACCGAATTCGTTCATGAAGCTCGCCCGGTCGAAATATTGGACTTTGAGAACGACATCCTCCTGATCCCAAGCGTCGATTCGAGCCGTCTCCCCGCTCTCCTTGCCGGCCAACAAGCCCGACAACGAATCTCGCATCAACCATCCGGAGGCGAGCAGCAGAACGACCATGGCCCCGGCGAAGACCGGCTGAAATCTGGATTTACGAGTGGCAGGCACACTAACACGCTCCTTAATTTTTCGCATCGTGCGTTCGTTAAAGCTTACGATCCCAAGGGGGGCTTCGGAGAGCTCCTTTTCCCAATCGCTCAGCTTTCGGCTCATAAGCGCTCGCTCCTCTCTTCGGCGTTCTCCGACAAGCTCGAGCCGATCGATAACCTTGCCCGATGAAGCCGGGATTTGACCGTGCCTTCGGAAATATTCAGCAGCTCGGCAATTTCTTTCATAGACAAGTGGTAATGAGCGAACAGAATAAGCACTTCGCGCTGCTTGCGAGGCAGCTCCAGCACCAGGCTCCAGATGCGGTTTTTCTCTTCGCTGCCGAACCATTCGCTCTCTGCCGAGCGCTGCGAGTCCTGCCGGAACCAGGAAGGGAAGAGCTGCACCCTGCGCATCCAGGCGGTCTTGAGGTAGTCGAGCGCGGTATTGCGGGTAATGGATAAGAGCCAGGATTTCACGCTGGAGCGGCCGCGAAAAGAATCCAGATGCTCGTAAGCTTTCACGAATACGTCTTGAGAGATATCTTCCGCCAAGTCTTTGCGCTTGGTGATGAAGTAGGCGTAGTTCGATACGTCTCTGCCGTAGGTCATCATTAACTCGTCGAACAGAGCGCGCTTGTCCACTCCGCCGGTCATATGCTTTAAGTAATCGAAAGCCACTGCCGATCCCTCCCGACAATAGGACGAGCCAATGCGGCGAAAGTTCCCTTTTCAGGAAAATAAATTGCCGAAACGGCAGATAGAGGGAGCTGATTGTATAGTAAAAAACCTTGCCTTCATTTATCGGCAAGGTTTTTTACGTTGCGGTTATTTATAAATATTAACCGTTTTTTTCTTTGCATCCCAAACTACATTAGCGCCAAGCTTTTCTGAAATATACCTAATGGGCACAAATGTGCGACCTGCAGGAGATAAAGCAGCTGAACCCATGCCATCAGGCAGTTGCTCGTCTATAACAAGTCTCAAGGTTACACTTCCTTTAGTAATCACAACGGTTCTTGTAGCGGCGATCCAGCTCACAGACGCATCCAACGCTTCAGCTACAGCGCGGAGCGACATCATTGTCCTGCCTCCAGCGATATAAGGCGCAACGTCATTATCCATCTGCTCTCCATTTTTCACAAATGCTTGGTCGCCAATTTTGAAGTTGATTTTGTACAAATTGTCCGAAACAATCACTCCATGCGTTCCTGTTTCATAGGTGTAAAATTCAAATGTTTTGCCGTCTGGCGAGAACTCGCCGCCTAGCTGACGGTAGGTCTGCGTTTGTTCGTCGAAAATGATACCGGTGAAGTTAGCTTTCTGCTCGTCGGTCAGATTGAAGTCGGAAACGTTAATCGTAACCTTCGTCGGTGTCTTGGTTTTACCAACAGCCTGGCCGTCTGTCTTGATGTTGATCTCATAGACCTCTTTCAGAAACGTCTCATTCACCTTATCCGTCTTCACCAGTTTATTAATGATATTATCCTTAAAGATGACCTGGCTTGGCGCAAAAATGAGGGTAACCTTGGAGTCCTCTTTAAGTCCCCATTCCTTCAGCTGCCCGGCGGCAAAGCTTGCTTGATAACGTCCGTTGGTAATTACAAGCTCACTTTTACTGCCGATCATTTTATTCAATTGGTTCGCTTCAACAACTGCGCCGACTTGGCCATCCGCAATTGTAATGCCTGACGAAATATCATTCGGCGTTATCAACTCGCTTGGTGCCGATGGTTCCGACGGTTGCGATGGCGTCGAAGTTGAAGGTTGTGACGGCGCCGGACCCGTGTTACCGCCGGAGTCCTTAAATACTGCGGTCGCCGTAACGTTATTCGCTGGCATTGTGAAAGTCGCCGTTCCGCTGGTATTGCTGCCATCTGTGAATGTAACGTCCGGGTTAATGTCCCATCTGACAAATGTCTTTCCGGAAGGTCTTGTTGCTGTGATCTGGACTGGCTCGCCTATGTCATAATTGCCGCTTCCTGTTCCGTTAACAACCGTCACGGTATAGGAAGAGCTTTGTTGCCCTGCCAGCTTAAGATTGCCCCAATTGAGGCTTGAGTTATAACTATTGGCCTCGGGATCGCTCCAAGTGACTTGCGGCCTGCTGGCAGCAGGAGGCGGGTCATTGATTTGAATATCAAAACCGACAACCATCTCCTCTGCCGGAGCGGCGGCTGCACGCCATGGGAGCTTCATTTCCACAAGATAGCCATAGCTTGTGCGCTCGGCAAATGAGTAATCCTCTCCCGAATCTATGCCCCAGCCTTGTACATCTGTTTTTTGAGAGGTTCCGCCATCGGCATCCACACGGTACTGGTTGCCCTCCGTTCCGCTATAGCCTCCTCTAAAGTTGGTTTCGCTTAAAAACACCTCAACGGAGTCCCTCTCCCACGCATTTGCCGAGCTAACATCAATCTGATTGTCGGTTACCTCTACACGGACATAGATGTTTTGCTCATCCCACAGAACTTTAACTTTTCCTGTTGCATTAGCTTTGCCAACGGCTTGTTTGTTGGCGTTGATAACCGGAGCTGTTGCCCAAGCCGCATCGTTCGTGCCCAGATCAGGCGTACCATACACAGCGTTAGCTGTCGGGGGCACATACACTTCCGGAAGCTCCGTGTTTTCTAAAAATTTTACCGGGTCCAATATGGCCTGGAAAGCCGGTTTTGACTGAAGCTTGTTATCAAAGTGCAATGGCGAAGCATCGCCGTTGTTGCCGCCGCGCCAACTGCTTGAATCCTCTCTGCCCCACAGTGTCACACGCTCAATGATATCCGCATTCTTCTTGTAGAGTTCGAATAGCTGCGCGTATAAAATAGCTTGGGTTTTCTTCTCCGCGTCGGTAGCTGTCTTTGTTGTGCCGGCATTTCCTGCTGGAATGTCCAGCTCAGACACGCTAATCTTAACGCCAAGCGTTCTGTATAGATCAATCGCTGTAGTTACGTTATCAATAAGAGAGCTGCTCTCACCGGTCCAGTAGTGCGCCTGCATACCGATGCCTTCGATCAGCAGACGACCCTGATCCGTATTCCGAACATCCTCTTTCCAACGGTCGTTGTATTTTTGAACCATATTATAGATTTGCTGACGATTCGGAGAGAGATGTTCATTGAAATCGTTGTAATACAAGGCGGCGTCCGGATCGGCCAGACGGGCGAATACAAACGCGTCGTAGAAGTAATCGTCGCCTTCTTCGCCTCTAGCTGTATCCGCTCCATTTGCATAGGCTTGCTTCCATGGGGAGTTCGATCCGCCTGAAACGGCTTCGTTAACAACATCCCAGGAAATGACTTTGCCTTTGTAATGCCCTGCGACGGTATGGATATACTCTTCCAGATTCGCTTTCGCTTCCGCACGAGTAAGCGGTTGGCCGGAAGCATCTCTCGTCAGCCAGGTCGGCGACTGGGCATGCCACACCAGTGTATGTCCGTGAACCTTGATATCGTTAGCAAGTGCCCAATCTACCAATTTGTCGGCATTTTCGAAGTTATACTCCCTGTTATTATTCACCAAGCTCTCCGGCTTCATCGCATTCTCTGCCGATACCGCATTGTAATGATGCTTATACATGTCGAGAGTTCCGATATTATCCAAGGTTCCAGGCTCCATAATATTGCCGAACAGGAAGTCATCTTCGTAGGCTTCATAGAGCGAAGGCAATCCGCTCTCCCACTCCGGCGGTACAATTGGAACAGGCACTCTTAACATCTCCAATTTAACATCGTCAATATAATACTTGAGCTCTGTTTGTCTGGCGGCATTGATAAATGCGATTCTTTTGACAAGCTCGTGGTTTTCCGGAACCTCAAAGTCAAACGCAATACGGGTCCATTGCCCGCGTGTCAGATTAAATCTTTGGCTAAATATACCTCCCCATGCATCAGAACCGTTTGTAGTCGAATCCACGCGTATTCCTATTGCTGGAGTCCCCGTTTCCGGGCCTGCGGCATAAACGTTCGCCGTAAAGCGATATTTACCTGTAGGTTGCATACCCGGCGCTTCAAGCTGATCGTTGTTGAGGACAACACCGGCGTAGTCTTGCGAAGGCGACGGCGAGTCAACCACAAGGCTGCGTGTGCCGTTAGACGCAATATCGGCAGAGGCCGCAACATTCGCAACGTCGCCGTCTTTTACGAAGGTGTCCTTATAATCCTCGAAATCTTCGTAGAACAGTACGGTGTTATTCCCACTGCCGGTTTCTTCTATAGTGACGGTAATATCATCAATATAGAAGTCTTTACTGTCTTCCTGCAATTGAATCTGTAACCTGGCAAAGTCCTTGCCGTTTTCATTGATGATCTCGTTGATACTTTTGGTCATCGTTAGTTCAAAGCTGCCGCCTGCGGCAACCGCCTTATTTACCAACCACGCATAGTATTGACCTGAGTCGGTCTTGTCTCCCGTAGCTTGCAGGATGGCGTTGCTTGTGGAAACGCCGGCGGGAAGATGACCTTTGACCGTAATGGTATATTTCTCATCAAGATCGGTAAAGAGCGAGCCTTTGATATCCACTCCGAAGTAGTTCTGCGTTCTTCCAGTCACCAAGAGCGATTTCTTGCCGTTATCGCCGTCTTTAATGGTAACCGTGGGTGACCCGTTGATCTGTAAACCATCAAACGCGGTAACAACGATATCGTCAGCTTGATCTTTGATAGCGGTATCATTCTGCATATCGTATACAACAGTGCTCGTAGAAGCGTCGTTTATCCCGAATTCTTCGGCGGCGGCGCTGGCAGGCACCGGCGTAAGCAGCATGGCCAAGCAACAGAGAAACGCGAGCATTCTGTTGATTGGCTTTGACACTGGCTTTGACATTGGTTAAATTCCCCTCCATTTCTTAAATCGCACTACTCTTTAACGCTTCCGAGCTGCAATCCCGACACAAAATGCCGCTGCAGAAACGGATACACAACCAGAATCGGTACAAACGCAACCATCGTAATGGCGGCACGGATCGACAGCGGCGTAATCATCGTTGCGGTGTCCTTGGCGGCTGTAGACGACAAGCTCGGATTGGCATTGGAATTCACCGACGATGACAGCAGCCTCATCAGCTCGTATTGAAGCGTGCTAAGCTCCTGGCGGGACGAGGCGAAAATGAACGTATCAAACCACGTGTTCCATTGGCCTACGGCCGTAAACAGCGAGATCGTCGCGATAACCGGCGTACACATCGGCAAAATGATGCTGAAAAATACCCGGAAATCGCTTGCGCCGTCTATTTTGGCCGATTCGTTCAAGCTTTCCGGCAGCGTGTGAATATAGGTGCGGACGACAAGCATATTAAATGCGCTGATCAGCCCCGCGCCCGCGCCCGGAAACAGAATGTAAACAAGAAAGGTATTCAGCAAGTTCAAATCCTTGATCAAAAAGTACGAAGGAATAAGGCCGGCGCTAAAATACATCGTAAGGATAAAAATCAGCGTAACGGGTTTGCGGAACATATATTCCTTACGGCTAATCGTGTACGCCAGCATAGCGGTCAGGAAAACGCTGACCACCGTACCGATCACGGTCCGGGCGACCGACACCCAGAATGCGTGGTACACTTTCCCGGACGCAAATACCGCCTCATAGTTTTTGAGCGTCCATTCCCGCGGCCATACGTAGATGCCGCCGCGCGTCGTATCGAGCCCTGAATTGAATGAGATCGCCAGCGTGTTGAGGAACGGATATAACGTCACAATCGCAACGAATATCATGAATAAAAAGTTGAGCGTATGGAACAGGAACGGCTCCGTCTTGAATTTTCTGATGGTCGTTTGCATGCGGAGCCCTCCTTATATAAGTCGCTCTTCGCCGAGACGCTTGGCGATTAAATTCGCGCAGTAGAGTAGAATGATGCTGACTACGGTTTTGAATATACCGGCTGCGACGCCGAGCGAGTAGTTCCCGAGCTTGAGCCCGTACTTCAGAACAAAGATGTCGATCGTCTCCGACCAGTCGAGCACTTGTCCGTTGCCGAGGAAATATTGAATGTCAAAACCGCCGCCGTTCAGAATCCAGCCTACGTTCATAATCAGCAGAATAACGATGATCGGCCTGATGCCAGGCAGGGTGATATTCCATATTTTACGGTAGCGCCCTGCTCCGTCTACCTCCGCCGCTTCGTACAGGGACGGATCGACGGACGCAATGGCTGCCAGGTAAATAATCGTGTTCCAGCCAACTTCCTTCCAAACGTTGGTCAGCCCCACAATTCCCCAGAAGTACTTGCCTTCTCCCAGCCACAGAATCGGTTCATTGATAATGTGCAGCTTCATAAGCACGATGTTCACGATGCCGCCTTCGGTGGATAACGCCATGGAGACGAGACCGGTAACGATAACCCACGACAGAAAATGCGGAAGATACGAGATGGTTTGGATTAGCCGCTTGAAGCCCGTTTTCTTGATTTCGTTAAGCAGCAGCGCCAAGCCGATTGCTGTGACGAACCCCAGAATGAGCGAAATGAAGCTCATCGCGATCGTATTGCGCAGCACCCGGATAAAGCCCTCATCCATGAACAGAAACTTGAACTGGTCCAGTCCGACCCATTTCTGTTCAAAGATCGAAGCTCCCGTCATCGGCTTAAAGTCCTGGAACGCCATCAGCCAACCCCATAGGGGACCATAGGCAAAAAGCAGGACGTAGGCTACCATCGGAAAGGACATGATGATCAACTGTCGCTGACGGACCATCTTCCTCCAGAACGCTTCGGTCCGCGGAGCGGACCGGGGTGCGATTTCAACCTTGTGAATGTTATGCTGCGGCATCGCTTCCGCCTCCTGTCTCGAACGAGCGGAAGGCCGGAACAATCGCTCCAACCTTCCGCCCCCTTCGTCTTATTTACTCGTCCAAGCGTCTGCGCGCCATTTGAGTTGTTCGTTAACTCGATCCAAATAAGCTTGCGTATCCACTTTGCCCATTTGAGCGACGTACTCGGCCCATACTTCTTCGAATTTGTCCGGCTGGCTCAAGATCGCCTTCGGCAAGTACTTGAAATCCAAATCCTTCATCTTCTGATTGGCGACTTTCGCCGGGGAGCCTTCGATAAGATCAATGTTCCATGCCGGGTACGACACGCGGTTTTCCGGCGGAGTCGAGAAGAAGTCCGTCCACGTTTTGAAGCCGTAGGCCGTCAACAGCTCTTTGTCGATGTCCTTCAAGTTTGCGAAGAATTCGTCCGGCTGGTTGCCCGGACCGTCTGCGTTGCCGTCCGGATAGTTGCCTTCCAATTTAGGCAGGTAGCCCCAGAGCGATTCCGCCTTATACTTCTGCTTCCACGTAACGTCTTCTTGTTGTGTGCGCATTTCCGGCGTCCGATAGTAGAGGCCGTTGTCGCCGACGAGATAGTCGACGCCTTCTTCGCCCCAGTTGAGACGCTTCTGCCACTTCTCCGACAGCATCGTATCGATGAACTTGATGATTTTCACCGGATCCTCGGCATTAACCGTGATGCCAAATCCGTTGCCCAGGTTGATCGGCGGACGGTCAAGATAGTAGTCCTTCGTGTTTACGTCGTAGACGAGCGGGAACCCGACATAAGTACGTTCGAACTTGCCTTGAGAGACGAGCGAATCGTGAGCTTGCCCGAAGTTCCAGCGCTGATCGAACATCCCCAGCACGCGGCCGCTGGACAGCTTCGCCAAATACTGATCGTAGTTTTGCGCGAACGCTTCTTTATCCATCAGCCCTTTGGCATTGATTTCGCTCAGTTTGTTATAGTACGGCTTCGCTGTATCCGTAGCAGAATATAGCGTTGCAACGTTCGTATTCGGATCGACGAGAACGCCTCCGTCGTTCGGATGGCCGGCCAAATGCTGCGGCGCATTGCGCAGCCCCCAGTCGCGCCAGTCAAATGCGAGCGATGAGAACCCGATCGTCGGTTGACCGTCGATCTCAGGATACTTGGCCGCATAATCTTCAATCAGCTTGAAGTATTCGTCCAACGTCTGGATTTTCGGATAGCCGTTTTCTTTGAGAATCGCCTTCTGAATATAGAAGGCCGGTCCCATATAATCCGTCGGCTTGAAGTCGCCCTGATAAACCCCGTAGTTCGGCAGCCAGTAGATGTGACCGTCCGCCGGGTCTTTCAATTGTTCCCATACTTTTCCGAAGTGCTTCTTCAAGTTCGGCGCATTCTGCTCGATCAGGTCTTCCAGCGGAATGACCGCTTTGGCCGCTGTCAGCTTCGTATTTGCCGTAATCATGTCCGGGTAATCGCCGCCGGCGATCATAACGCCAAGCTTCTGCTCGATATCGCCGACCAGATATTCTTCCTTCAGCGTCACGCCGAGCTGCTCTTTAATTTCCTTGTAGATTTTGTTGTCGTCTGTCGGAATCGGCCCCGTAGCGGCCGTAAACAAAGAGATGGTGAACGGCTCCACTTTCGTGTCAGACGAGTTGGCTTCAGCCGAGGAAGCGCCCGGGCTCTGCGATGCCGGCGATGAGCCGCCCTCATTATTGCCATTGTTGGAGCAGCCTGCCGCAACGATACTGAACGTCAGAATCAGCATGAACAACCCTGAAGCTGCTTTTCTAGTGCGTACCCCCATGTGAAATCCTCCTTAGCGGATATGACGCAAGACGGCGCGCATTCGTCTTGCTGCATCTAATGTTAGCGCTTTCCTGGATGCGGTTACAATTCACAGATTAAATGTGTATCCCCCTCAAAAATCGGTTTCAGAAAGGGGGGCGCTTCTCCAGGCATCGTCTATCAACGCTCGGTATTCGGCCGGTTTCCTGCCCGTGCGCCGTTCGAAATGCTGCAAAAAGTGATGGTAGTGCGAATACCCGATCTGCTCTGAAATCGCGCTGATCGGCTCGGTGGTGCCGCGAAGCCTCTCGCACGCCTCGGAGATCCGCAAATCATGCATCCGTTCGAGTATTCCGCAGCCGAATTTTTCTTGATAAGCCTTCCCCAAATAAACAGGGTTCAAATAAAAACGTCCCGCTATGTCCCTGATGGATAGCGGGTTGCGATAATATTCGCAAATATACCGGTCTATCTCTGCTATCGTGCTGCCGGGCCTGCGCTCGCGAAGCGATTGCAGCGCTGCGACCACTTGCTCCATATACGAGAGAATTCGCATTCGCACGGATGCCAACCCGATATCCGGCTCGGGACTTAGCAGTTGGCACGGATCGCCGCCGGATTCGCGAATCAGCTTGCCGCACCTGACGGTCAAAGAGCCTGCGAACAGCTCCACCCATTCTGACGATCGGCTGTCCAACTCCTGGAACAAGCTGTCGATGACGTTCGCTGCCCTTTCCCTGTCCGCATCTTCAATCGCTTGCAGCACATCCTTCATCCGCTGCACGGCCAGAGTCGGGAGCGCCGTCTCTTCAGCGCCGTTGTCCGCCGCATGTCGGTACGCCCTGCTGACGTCCAATCGCACGCGAATCTGCGTCAGCACCTCAGCCGCCTCATCTCCGATAATCGGCTTCAGCAGATAGTGATGAACGCCGAGCTGCATGGCGCGTTTGGCGAACGCAAATTCACTATAGGCGCTGAGCACGATGAATTCAGCAGGAGCTGCACTCTCCCCTCGCAATTGTCCGATCAACTCCAAGCCGTCTACTTCCGGCATTCGGATATCCGTCACGATGACATCCGGCATCAGCTGGCGAGCCGTTGCCAGCGCCTCAGCGCCGTTCTCGCACACTCCGCAGATGCGAAAGCCGAGCCCTTCCCAATCCACAAACATTTGCAAACCTTCGATCGCCCAAGGTTCGTCATCTACCAGCAGCACCGAATACACGTCATATCCCTCCTTCCTCCGGGAACAGGGCAGGAATCCGAAAGCTGACTCGAGTTCCCTTGTCCGGCCGGCTGTCGATGTAAAAATCGACACGTTCCCCATAATGAAGCCGAAGTCGCTTATACACGTTGCGAATGCCCACGTTCTCATCCGAATCGAGACTTCCGTTCATCAGACTTCGGATTTCAGTTAACCGCTTCTCGTTCATGCCCTTGCCGTTATCTTCGATCTGCACATGCAGATATGCGTCCGCACGCCGGGCTTCAATTCGAATAACGCGCTGCCCCTTAACCGCCTGCAGCCCGTGCTTGCACGCATTCTCAACAATCGGTTGAATACACATTTTCGGCAGCAGGCAGCCTGCAGCTTCCTCTTCGATGTTAAAGACATAGTCAAAACGGTCCGAGAACCGAAACTTTTCGATTTTCAAATACATTTCCGTAAAATGAAGCTCATCCTGCAGCGTGACGGGAGAGTCGGTCCAACTGAGCATCCGCCGAAGCATTTGGGACAAGTTGCGGATAATGTCGGTGACTTCCGTGTAGCCGTTCTTGACGCTGACGACGAGCAGAGCATTCAGCGTGTTGAACAGGAAATGAGGATTTACCTGGCTTTGCAGCAGCTTCATCTCCGCGCGAATCCGCTCCAGCTCCATATCCTTCTGTTGAATCTCGAGCTTGTAGACATCGTTAATGAGCGACTCAATCTGGGCCGCCATCCGGTTGTAGCTGCGAATCAGCCCGCCGATCTCGTCCTTTCCTTCACGCAGTACGATCAGGTCAAACTTCTCGTTCTTTGCTTTCTCCATGTGGCGGGAAAGCCGGCGAATCCGGTAATTGTAGGAACGCAGCATGATGAAAATAAGCGAAGTAGGCAGCAGCGTGCTAATGGCAGCCAACATCCAGATGAAGTGCCTGGAGCTCTGGACAGCCGTCTGGAAGCGATCCTCTTCCGCTATACCGACAAGCTTCCAATCGCGGATATAGGAGGGGGTTCCGAGGGGGCTTCGAAACATCAAGTCGTCGTCCCCGTAGTTGTCCTGCAATACGGCCTTCTGCAAATATTGAGAGGAGGGGAAGAGCACCTGATTTTGCGGACCCAGCATGTTGATCGTCATGTACGGCTCCTCTTGCTCCAGAATCTCGTCGAAGCTGCTGAGCTTAAGATCAATGCGCAAATACTTGGCATAACGTCCGAACATCGGGTACTCGTTCAGCCTGCGCACGATACTGAAGTATCCTTTACTCGCTTTCGCGTTAATCGGATCGACATCGGTGTACATCAAAACATTGACTGCCGACGAAGAGGCGGAAGCCGCTTCATACCACGGGGTGCGCTTCGCCGCCTCGTCCAGAATAAAGAAATTGCTCCCGGCCACGAGCGTTGGATTTTCCGTAAACACTGAAATATTCTCGACATACGTATAGGCGGACATGAACGGCCTCATCTTGCCGGTCAGCACATTATTGAAGCTTTCATAGAAATCGACAATATCGGCGTATTCCATGTCCAGCACTTCGTACAGGTTGCGATCTGTCGCGATAGAATGGCTCAGCGTTACTCCGCCTTCGATCATATCTGTCGTCTTCTTGGCTGCTCGCTCGATCGTGATTTGAAGATTGTTCTGTTCCCGAGTCTGTATATTCTCCGACATCTGCCGGAAAAAGAGGACATTGATCGTTAAGATCGGCAGCAGGACGCAAAGGAGGTAAATAAGCGTGAACTTCCATTTGAGCGGAATGTTGTTGACGAAGCTGAGCCAGACGATCGGCTTGCGCATGCGGATGCCTCCTTCGAATCAGCCATTTTTGTATTGAGAGGGGGGCATGTCCATCCATTGCTTGAATTTTGCGGCGAATTGTTCGGGATCGGCGTATCCGACCGTCCGGGCTACGTCGGCAATTTTCAGATCGGTTCGCCGCAGAAGCCTGCGGCTGGCCTCGATGCGCGTGCGGTGAACGTAATCGAGGAACGACATCCCCGTCTGCTTCTTGAACAACTGACCCAAATACGCGGGCTGAAAATGAAGCATTTTCGCAACGGACTGCAATTGAAGCGGCTCGCAGTAGCGCTCCCGGATAATTCGGGCCGCCTCCCCTACGGGACCGGTCATCGCCTTCTGCCGCGTCAATTGCTCCACCGTCTCGCGGGCAAACGACGCTAAAATATCGGGCCAGCGCTCCGGCCTGTTCGGCAGAACCGGAAGCGAGAGAGCGTGTTCGTCATCCGGAGCCGGGTTTGTCATCTCTCCCTCCATCACTTTCCAGATCAATTCCAACAACACATGCGATAAGAATGCCTTGCTCGCCTCCCTATCCCCCCTGAACGAAAGCTCCATTTGGCTGCACAGCCTTCCAGCCGCTTCGTCAATCGCCGCCCCGTCGCCGGCTTGAATGGCAAGCAACAGACTGTCCTCTGCGGTGAACAACGGATCGTCGGCATCCGGGACATTCCATGCCGCTGCCAGCGGCAGAGCCGCAGGGGACAAACCTGCATCCTCCCTGTCTGGACGAGACCACTCCTTGCTCAGTTTTCCGAGTGTGGCGTTAATTTCCTCCACGTCGATGGGCTTTAGCCAGTAATCGAGCACTCCGCACGTCAGCGCCTTCTGGGCGAAGGAGAAATCATCGTGCCCGCTCAGAACGATGAATCGGCACGGCGCGTTCAGCACCTTCGTGCAGTGCTCGATCAACTGCAGCCCATCCATGACCGGCATGCTAATATCCAGCACGACCAGATCGGGGTTCAGCTCCTGAATTCGATTCAGCGCTTCTTCCCCATCGCATGCTTCACCGCAAATGCGGAAGCCGTGGCTTTCCCAATCGATCATGAACGCTAACCCTTCCAATACAAGCGGTTCGTCGTCAACGAGCAGCACGGTGAAGATGGGGATCCTCTCCCTCCGAAATAATCCTCATTGTCCCATGGTGATGAATGCATTTAGCCGATCCGCCTGGGCGGACGGGTCCGCAGTGTAGATGTGCGCAACCAGCGGTTTGTGAGGCTGGGGTGCTTGGTTCATTCCAAATCGTTCCTTGCTTGATTTATTTTTTGAATAAAATGATACGCCCCGTTGTACCACACGTTGAAATCATGAACGCCGTCCTTGATTGTGACTTGGTAATGCTCATCGAGATAATCCCCCGCAACGTCCACAAGCCCGTCGCTCGATTGCTCATAGCAATCGAGCGATATTTCATCGGCATCTCCGCATGTCATATACAGCAGCTTGAGCCTGTTGCCGCTCAAAGCGATGCTCGAGCCCAGAAATCTGCCGTTGCTCGAAGTAGGGGCGTTAGAGAATGCGCCGACATAAGCGAACAGATCGGTCATTCCTTGCGCGGGAACAGTCTCGGTTAGCCCGTTTTTCCAAACACTCTCCATTCCTGCAATCGCTGCGGAATCGCACCGATAACCGCCGAGAATCAGATTCAGTGTCTGCATGCCGCCCATGGACAGACCTGCGATTGCCCTGTGCATACGGCTGTATTCAACCATCTTCGGAGCGCTCTCCCGAATATTCGCATAGGTGTTGAACGTAGATTCTATGAACGGAATCAGATCGTATCTCAGCTCATAATCGAAATAGTAGAAGCCAAGCATGTTGGTTCCTTCCGGGTTGAACGTACAATCCGTCCAGTCATGCGAGCTTCTTCCATTCGGCATCACGACGATGAGCGGATCGATATCGCCGCCAGCGATGAGATTGTCCAACAGATTGCACAACAGATATTTGCCATCCTCAATCCCTGAGCCGCGCAGCCACTCGTATTCGTCTCCGCCTACACCGTGAAGCAAGTACAATACATGGTAACGGGTATGCAGATCTGATTGTTCGTAACCGGCCGGGAGATAGACGCTGCAGGATTTCTGAATTGCCGCTCCGCTAACCGTTGCTCTTCCCGCTTCCCCTGCATCGATTTCCCGCTCCGTCACCAACTGGCGCGACGAGTTGATGTAGTGTTTTACCGGATACACGACCTCACGCACTTGGCCTTGCTTGCCGTCCGCAGCCGCACTCAGGTATGCGTCGGGAATCCCTGTCCTGTTCAAACCTTTCATTGTTTACCTTTGCCTCCTATCACTTGGCGGTGTACAACTCCGTTCCCATTCCGATCCTCATGCGCATTTTTCTCGCTATGGTATATTAAAGACATGCTACAGGGAGGGATACGGATGACCCATATTCACTATGTTGAATGCAACACGTCGCACTCCAGCAATTTTGTAATCGACGTTCCCGTTGGCGCTCACTGGTTATTGGTCATTACCAAAACCCCCGCGCAATTCTGGGTCAATGGCGCTCTCAAGGAATATCCCGCTCACAGCGCCATTCTGTATCGGCCATCGCAGAAAGTCTACTACCAGGCCTGCGCCGAATCCTTCGTCAATGACTGGATTCGCTTCGAATCCGATGAAGCCTATATCACGGAATCGCCGCTTCCGTTCGGCGTTCCCTTCTCCTTGAACGATCCGGAATACTGCCGAAAACTGTTTGAGCTGTTGGTCATCGAACATAACTTTAATCGAGATTACAAGGAATCTTCCATCGACTGTTTGTTGCGAACATTGTTCAATAAACTATTGGAATCCATCTTCCAGGAAGACATTACGCCCCAATACTACAATCTATTGAGACTTCGTACGGCCATTCAAAACCATCCCGGCGATTACTGGACAATTGCGAAAATGGCGGATTATCTTCGAATCAGTCCAGGCTACCTCCAGAGCATTTACAAGAAAACCTTCGGTGTTTCCTGCATGGATGATGTCATTAACAGCCGAATCCGAATCGCCAAGGAGTATTTGATTCATAGCACCCAGAGCGTTGCCGAGATCGCTTCTCGATGCGGCTATCAGAATGTAGAGCACTTCTGCAGGCAATTCAAAAAGATAACCGGCTATCCGCCAAGAAAATTCCACAAGCACGCCGCTGATCAGACCGATTGAATGGGGGATTGTCGCCGAGGTCGGCATTCGTCTGCGCAGCAATGCGAATCGCATATTCGATTGCGCTCACCGAAGCCTTCCTCTTGATCTCTTCGATTTCGGCTGACTGTGCGCCGCAAAGCTCCAGAAACGTATCGGCATCTTCGCCAAGCATGTCCGCGGCCAGCCTTATGAAATCGTGGCGATAGTTGATAGTGACCACCACGATGCCCCGTCTGGCAATGCGTTCTCCGTCAAACTCCATTTCGGCCGTATGGCCGACCTGCAGTCCTCCGCCAAAATGCCATACATATACCGGCAGTTTTTCATCCGGATGCTTGGCTGGCGTCCACACGTTGTTGAAAACGCTTTCTAGAATATGCATAAGGGGGCTCGTCGACAATGCAAAGCATTGCTGGCAGCTCTCCAAGCCGTGCGTTCCTATGCCTTCCCCGCTTTCATCCCAAATTTTAAGCGGCCAACCTGATTAAAACAATGATATATACCCATATATAATTGATCTATACTGAGATGAATTTAAGCGAGTTTCTGTTAATTGTATTTCGTTCGGATATGGGAGATACGTCGGAATCCCCGGTTGTTCAAGGAGGCAGGGTTAGCGCAGCAAACGGAGGTTGGAGGAATTGCAACCGTGGTGGACAGGTATAAGCATGTATCTCCTGGAGGCCTTGACCGATCCTGGAATTACCTTGATTTTAGGATCGGACTCTCGCGCAACGCAGGAGATACATGTACGGCACATCCTTAACGATTATCTTTCCGTACGACTATTTTTACCTGGGGACAGCCCGTTATACGAAAGCCCTTATTGCTGCGTCAAACGAACGTCATCGATATGCAGAGTCGTCCCGCCGGGAGAGTCGACATAGAAGCCGACGTCGACGACTCCGGAAGTGACATAGATGTTATCGATGCGGATCGTCTTCCACACGCCGTCGTTCGAAATGTTGTAATACTGCACGCTGCCTCCGTAATTGGAAATTTCGGCGCGCGCCGTCGTCGGAGCGGTATTGCTCAGCCGCACTCGCGCTTCGAATCTGTAGTTCGCGTTGTTGACGGGGACGGATACCTCTTGATGAATGCTTTGCTTGTATGCCCCGGGAGCGTAGAAATACGCTCGCTGCCATCCGGTCGAAGGCGCTTCCGGCGGATTCGTTCCTTTGCCGCTGTCAATGCCGTAGGCAAGCGCCTGCCCTCCGGGATGCCACTCGGTCCAGTTGCTGTTGAACGCCGTATTGCGCTCGAATCCGGGATTGTCCAGCAGATTCGTCTCCGAAGCTGCCGGAACGACAGCCGTCGGCGAGACCAGAATGCGGTCCAGATTGACGCCGCCCGTATCTCCCGTATCGTACTTGACCGCTACGATGTTCGTACCCGCGTTCAGGCTGACCGTCTCCGTCTTGTCCTGCCAGACGTTCCAATTCACGGCCGGGCTGGACAAGCTGAGCTGGCTATCTTTCACGCCGTTGGCGAATAGGCTGACCGTCTTCGCCGAGCCCGAGCCGTTGGCATACCTTAACGCGATCTCGTAGCTGCCGGCGCTCGGAGCTTCCACCTGGAATTCGGCGGCAGCGCCCGGCGAGCCGAAGCCGTCCACGAATGCCGAGCCCGAATAGAACCAGTGGTCCTCGTTCGTGGAGGCGCCGCCGGACAGCTTGGCGTTCTCGGCTTCGTACTTGGCCTGGATCGGATCGAAAGGCACCTCGATATAGTCCAGGTTCACATTGCCGGTATCCCCGCTGTCGGCATCGTACTTGTACGTAATCGCGTTGCGGCCTGCCATGAGCGGCAGCGTCTCCGTCTGCGTCGCCCACGTATCCCAATTCGCCAGATGACCGAGCGACGTCGTCTTCACGCGCGCTCCGTTGACGAAAACGCTGATCGTCTTGGCCGCTCCGGTGGCATTCGCATAGCGGAGCGCCACCTCGTAATCCCCTCCGGCGCGTACGTCCGCATAGAAGGTTGCCGCCGCTCCCGAGTTGTCCAATCCGTCTACGAAGCCGCTTCCGGCATAACCCGAGTGGTTCGTATTCACGCCAGCCATCGTCGCCGTCGTATCCCCGGACAGCGACGCTTCCTCGGCCTCGTATGCGTAAGCGGTCGACGCGACGCTTCCGTTGCCGGAGACGACGATGTTCTTGGCCGAACCCGCTCCCGCGGCCACCTTGACGTAGGTGACGAGGCCGTAGACGTCTCTGCCCGTGCTCCAGCCTTCCCCTCCGGCCGCTTTCAATGCGTTCAAATCGGCGTAGGAGGCGAGCGCGCTGCCGTTCAGCGTCGCGCTTGTGCCGGCTTTGCCATGGAGCTTCACCAGATAGTAATCGACGTCCGGCACATACGTTCCGGATTTCGCTCCGACGGAGAACGAGTACCCGCTTCCGCCGTTGTCTTGAGCAGTCAGCGTCTGCTCGAAGGTCGCTCCGCCTTCGTAATCGTACGTCGTGCCGTCATCTTCATAATAAGCGAAGCTCGTCGCCGTCGCGGACGGGAAAACGTCGACGTTCACCGTATCGACGGCCCGTTGACCGACGTAATCCTGCGCTTGCTGCGACGGGATGATGGCCCCCTGCTTGATAAATACCGGGATGTCCGTCCAACTCTCGGAGTTCAGCGGGTAGTGGATCGTCTGCCCTCCCGCGTAGGTGACACCACGGAAGTAGTCGGTCCAAGTCCCCGCCGGCAAATAAATCGCCTTGCTCTTCTGCTGCTTGTCGACGACCGGAGCGGCCATGAGCCAGTCTCCGAACATCCAGGCGTCTGTCCGGTTGGCGACGTTGGCATCCGCCGGGTAATCGAACGCAAGCGGCCGGACCAGCCCGACTCCGTCCTCGTACGACTTCCGCTCATAGGCGTACAGGTAGGGCAGGAGAGAGTAGCGGAATTGAATGGCGCTCTTGCTGACTTCCTCCGCCGTCGATCCGTAATACCAAGGCTGGCGCTGTTGATTGTAGTTGCCGTGCACCCGGAACACCGGAGTCATCGCTGCGAACTGCAGCCATCTGGCGTACAGCTCCGGCGTCGGATTGCCGATCGTGCCGTTCTCTTGGTTAAAGCCGCCGGCATCCATTCCCCACTTGGCCTGCCCCAGGTTGACCGAAGACAGCATGACAGCGCGCTGCTCCTTCATTCCCGAAGCCCAAGGGACGTGCTCGCCCTTCTGAAACTGAATGCCGATGTCTCCCGACCACAGCGTCGTCGCGTAACGCTGGGCTCCCGGATAATACGTGCGCGCCGTCTGCCATACCCGGAGCGCGTCGTCGGTGTACGCCCGCTGGCCTTCGTAGAAAGCCTGCGACCAATGGCCGGTCATGAAATTCCCGAACCAATATTGCGCCATGCCCGAGGAGACTTTGTCCGTCTCGTCGTTCCACCATCCGACGATGCCTTTGTTGAACGCGTCTTCGGAGTTCTGCCATAGCCACGTTCGGGCGTTCGGATTGTAAGGATCGACGCTGCGGACGGTAACGGGAATAAAATAGTCCGTATACTCGGAATGCCCTGGATACCAATAGCCGCCCGCTTGCGCGTCGTCGTATTGATCCGTCCGGTTGTTGCCGAAGTCCAACGTGACGACGCGCGGCTTCGTAATGCCGATCAGCTTGATTCCTTTGGCGTCCATGTCGCTCTTGAGCGAATTCGTGGACGCGTCGGGGAAATTCGCCGTATTCCACTTAAACTCCCCGTAATGATCCTCGCCGTACTTTTTCCAATCGTAATCCAGCGCATAACCGTCGATCGGGATATTTTTCGCCCGGTAGAGCTCGACCGCCTCCTCCAGCTCGTCCTGATCGATGCCCCACTCGAAATTGCTGAATCCGAGCGACCACTTCGGCATGAGCGGAGCCGCTCCGCTAATCTTCGAATATGCGCCCATGATCTGATAAGGATCGCCCAGCATGATATAGTACTCCACGTTCGATTTCGAGTAGCGTCGTCCTTCCGTAGGCGTCCCCCCGTAGTAGAACTCCAATTGTCCCGTAGTCGAGTTCGTATACGGATAACCGCCGTCGCTGTCGACCAGAACGCCGTAGCCGGCCGTCGACCAGATGAACGGACCTCCCGCGTCGCCCTGCTCCCCGGCATGCGCGGCATGATCGCTGTCGTTCCGCAAAATGTCGCCCTCGCCGTCGAAGGCGTTATAGCTGCGGATTCCGTACAGGTTGTGCCCCGTCGAGTGCTGGAACCTTACCCCGTCGTAGAAGACGCCGCCGCCGGACGGCTCCCATAGCAGCGTCGTCCCGTCGGCTTTCTTGACCGTCATCCTTGCCGGAGTTTTGGCGATCTCGATTCTCATCTCGGAGGTCGTGATCAGAATCGGATCTCCAGACGTATTAATCGTCGCCCCTACCGCGCTCCATGTGCGGTTCGGATCGATCATCGGCGTGCTGGCGCTTGAAGCGACGCCGTTCGGCCGATAATTCACCTTCAGAATGTTGAGGTCCGCCGCCAAAATTTCCAGAATGTCGTCGTTCGGCTCGGCGCCGTTGTCAATGGTCAGCGTGAGCGCGTCTCCCGTTACGGACGCGCCGATCACATTGCCCAGAGCGCTAACGTACGCACTCGTCTTCGCCGGCGGATAGATCGACAAGGTCGACAAAACCAGGCTGAACATCAGCGCGACGAGAAAAGCACTCCTACACTTCTTTCCGATCATAAGAACATACCCACCTCTCCTATTGGATGAACTCTCGCCATTCGGATCGTGACGCGGGCTTCCTTATTCCTGTTCCCTATTCCTTGATCGTAATGTTGTCCAGATTGATGCCCAGCGAATTGCCGTGGTCGTACTGCAGCCATATCTCGTTATGCCCGGCATTCAGAGAGAGGGTCGCCGTCGCCGTTCCCCAAGTATCCCAGTTCGCCGTCGCAGGCATCGAGAGCGTCTGAATGTTCGCACCGTTCACGTAGATTTGCCTGGAGGCCGTGCCGGCCGCGGAGCTGTATCTGAAGTCGACATCATAGGAGCCTGCCGCATCCACGTACACATCGAACAGTACCGCATCCCCTGTGCTGGCGAATCCGTCTACGAATCCGGTTCCGATATAGCCCGTATGGTTCGTATTCGTAGATACGTTTACCTGCGTCGCGTATTCGGCCTCATACTCCGATTTGTGAACGCCGTTCAGAACGACAGTGCGAGTGGAGCCGCCGGAAGCGACTTTCACGTAAACAAATTTCTCCGCTGCGCTGTAATACCAGCCTTGCGAGTTGGCATTCAGCGCGCCTAAGCTGCCGTACTCGGTAAGCCCGGACCCTCCGACCGTGACGGAAGACGGCTTCGTCGTGTACACCTGCAACGTGCTCGCCGTACTGATCGCCGGCAGCGTTACGGTGACCCGATTCAAGTCGTACTCCTCGTCCGAGAAGATCGTCTTGACGGAGCCGCCGATATCGTCGTTCCAGTCATAGGACGTGCTGCCGGCCGGATAGACCCGGAACGTCAAGTTCGTATAGCTGGTCAGACTGTTGCCGATTGTGCCTCCCAGCGCATAGTTCGCGTTCAGGTTCATTGGGATGATCGCGCCGGATTTCACGAACACCGGGATGCTGTCGACGTCCGCGTAATAGGAGATTTCCCGTTCGCCCGGTCTTGCGGCACCGTAGAAGAAGTCGATCCATTCTCCCTCCGGAAGATAAATATCCTTGTTCGTGACGCCTTGATCCACGATCGGCGCTACGAGCAGGTTATCCCCGAACAAATACTGATACTGATAATCCGGATCGTAAGAGTTCGCATCGTCCGGATATTCGAGGAACATCGCTCTCATGAGCGGCACGCCGGTGGCGCTCGTCTTCGTCGCTTCGCTGTAGATATAAGGAAGCAGGTTCATCCGGATGTTCATATACTTGGCGAAGTGACTGATGACCGTGCCGTCGCCGCTTCGCGTCTGCACGTTCCACGGCGTTCTCTCCTCGTTGACCGGCGGATTGGATTTCTCCGAGTGAATCTGGACGACCGGCGCGAATACGGCCATTTCCACCGAACGCTTGTACAGCTCCGAGGAAGGGAATGTTCCCGTAAAGCCGCCGAGATCCCAGCTCCAATAAGGGACGCCGGACATATTCGCGGTCAAGCCCGCCAGAATCGACTGCTTGATCGTGCCGAAGGTCGACTCCTGATCGCCCGCCCAGAATGCCGGATACGCGCCGACGCCCGTCGTGCCGGCCCGGCTGAACGAGATCGTCTCCCCGCGCTTGGACTTGGCGTAGTCATAATAAGCGCCGATATACAGATTCGGATACAGATTCCGCATCTCGTCGCCTTTCTTGCCATTGGAGAACGTCGTATTTTTGCCCCATACCAGCTCTCCGCCGTCCGTCTTGAAGCCGTCAATGCCGATGTCGTCGAACAGGTAGGAGCGCTTCGACATCCACCAATTGACCGCCGCGGAGTTCGTGAAGTCCAGAATCGGGCTGCTGCCGAACCAACCGTCCGGGGTTTTGTAGGCTCCGCCGAATCCGTCTCCTACCGCATAGCCTTGGGAGATCATGTAGGCCTCATCGTTATCCTTCTGCGCATACGGAGAGCCCGTATGCTTGATCGCCGGCGTCTGCCAGAGCAGCACCTTCAGCCCGGCGGCATGAATGTCGTCGACCATCCCTTCCGGGTCCGGCCACTTGGTGCCGTAGGTGAAATCGCTCGAGGAGAAAGCGTCGCTGCCGGCCTTCGGCGTGTAGGTGGAATCGTTCCAGATATAGAACGTCTCCTCGTCGCTCCACTGCTCCAGCACGAGAGTCGTCGCCGGAATGTTGTACGCGCTCAGATTGCTCAGCACGCCGTCGATTTCCGATTGACGGTCCCATTCGTTGGCGGACAGCCACAATCCGAAGCCCCATTTCGGCATCAGCGTCGGCTTGGCCGTCGTATCGGTATAATTGTCGATAACGTCCTTCAGGTCGTCACCGGAATAAAAATAATAATCGAGCATCGAGTTCGCGCTTCCACCCGTATCTACGGTGAATCCGTACATATCGGAGCGAACCGTCGCCATCTTGAACTTGGAGTAGTAGGTGCTGTTGGCGAGAATGCCGTAGCCTCTGGAGCTGATAAAGAAGGGGATCGCGAGGTAGGTTCTTTCGTTCTGGTTGAGGTATTGGTTGTAGATGTAGGTCTCGATGTCCTCTCCCCGCTTGTCGAAGTTGTCGTACCGTTCGCCAAAGCCGAAAAACTTCTCATCGGATGGGGAGTAGAAATTGTCCTCGACCTTGTCGATAATGGCGGTGCCGTCCGTCAGCCACGCCATATTCCGGTTAATCGCGCTGTCGTACTGCCTCGTGATGAGCGTCGTCCCGTCCTCCTCGTACACGCTGAGCTTGAAGGGAGACTTGTCCACTCTCAGCACGAGCTCGGACGTCGCGACCGTATAATACGCGCCGTGATCCGTCAGCGTATAATTGGTCAGCCCGGAATCGAAGCTGCCGGCGCCCGTTGGGGACAGCTGCACCCGGAACACGTCGTCCGCGGCGAACGAGATGTTCAGCTTGGGCGACAACGTTCCCGTATCCGGCACCGCGTCGAACACGACGCGGTCGGAGTTGTCCGTATAGCCGCTCACGCCGGCTACCGACTCCCAGCCCGTAACGGTGAACTCGAATGGCCCTACCGTCTTCTGATTCGTGCCGTATTGGTCGGCGCGAACCGTATAATTAATGACATCGCCTTTCGCGAAGCTGCCGAGCGCGACTTCCCAATACGTATCTCCGCCGCTGTTGTACTGCCATGATCCGTTAATGACGGATTGGGGCACGCCGTTCTTCGTCCACGTGACCCAGACGGCTTGTCCGGGTTCGATCGGCCAAGTCTTAAGCTTGATATACACGTTCTCTCCCGCGACCGGGTCCTGCGGATAACGCTCCGTCACTTCCGCGACGTAACGGTCCTCCAGTCCGTACGGGCTGTGCCATACTCCATCGATCGCGAACGCACTCGGAACGGAAGACAGAAACAACAGCAAAGCCATCACCGGATAAGCAAGCCGCCTTCTGATCGTCTTCAGTCTGTTCGTCATCATTCTCGCTCCTCGCTAAAATGGATTGTAAGCTGCGGGTCTATCGATTACAGCTCTCCCAAGATGCCAAGCCCGGGCATCACCTCCCTTCGTGAACCGGCCGCGCCGGCTTATTGTTGGCCCAACTCTATCGTGAAAACATAGTCGCCTTGCCCCGCGCAGACGAGCGCCTCGCCCTCTCTGGCACGCCAACTCCCTGCGGATAGGTCGCCAGCCGCATCCGCGTGCCGCCAGCTTTGCCCGGCCTCCGTCACATTAACGGCTTGCCGCTCTAATCCCCGGAACAGGAGCGTTATCGGAGCCTCGCCGCCTTGCACTTCGACCCGAGCCTCTACCTCTGCGCCGCTCTTGGATACGGTCAGGTCAATGACGCAGCCCGCTTCGTCCTCGAAGCGATAGACCAGGCTGTCCGTCGCGTAGATCATCAAGGTGAGATTCGCATAGCGGTCCACCGCGTTCCCCACGTCGTCCGCCAGCTCGCGGGCAGCGCCGAGATTGAGCGGCACGACAGCGTTCTCCCTCAGATAGACCGGAATGTCCGACCAGCCGGCTTCGACCGTATCCGTCCGCGGACCGACGACGATTTCCGAATCGAACAGCGACAGCCAACGACCCTGCGGAAAATAAACCTCAGTCTCCAGGGCGCCTTCCTGCGCCACGGGAGCGACGAGCAGATTGTCTCCAAACAGATATTGCGTCGTCAGATCCGCGCATTTCTCATCGTCCGGGTAGGCGAGCAGCATCGCGCGCATCAACGGATATCCCGTGGCTGCGCTCTTTCCGGCCTGCTCCCACACGTACGGCAGCAGGTTCATCCGGATATCGGCGAACCGCTTGTACAGGGACAGAACCTCCGGTCGTCCCGTGCGTTCCGCGATGTTCCATGGCGTGCGGTCCATGTTGAACTGTCCTTTGCTCTCGGCGTGGTACTGCATGACCGGACAGAACGCGGCCATCGCCGCCGAGCGAACGTACAGCTCCGCCGTCGGAATGTCTCCCGAGAAGCCGCCCAGATCCCAGCCCCAGAACGGGATGCCCGACATGCCGCAGCTCAGCCCGGCGACGATCGTTGCGCGGAACGCCTCGAACGTAGATTTCTCGTCGCCCGCCCAGTGCAGCGGCATCGCCTGAGCCCCCGTATACCCTGCGCGGCTGAACGTAATCGCCCCTCCGGCCACATAACGGTCCGCGAACTGCTGGAACGCGGCGATGTAGCTGTTCGGATATTCGTTGCGCATCTCCGCGCCGCTCCGCCCGTCATGGAATTGCAGGTCCGAGCCGTAGATGCACTCCCCGCCGTCCGTCTTGAAGCCGTCGATGCCGATGTCCTCCAGCAAATATTGCCGTTTGCCGAGCCACCAGGCTGCGGCGTCCGGGTTCGTGAAGTCCGGCACCAGACTCCCTCTGAACCATTCGTAATCAGGGATGCGGTATGGGCTGCCGTCCGCATGCCGCACCTCGTACGCCTGCTCCACCATGTACCGCTCGTCCTCGTCCCGCTGGACGTGAGCGATGCCATCCATAAACTTCATCACGGGAGCCTGCCACAGCAGAACGCGGATGCCCTGCCCGTGGATTCTCTCGACCAGCTTGCGCGGATCCGGCCATCTCCCCCAAGCCGGAAAACTAAAATCATCGTATGCGAATCGTTCCGAGCCCGACTTCGTCTCATACCCCGCATCGTTGAAAATGTAAAACGACGACTCGTCGCTCCACTGCTCCAGCACCATAACCGTAGACGGAATAGCGTGCTCCGCCGTTCGCGCCAGCTGTTCGTCCACTTCCCGCTCGCTGTCCCAGTTATTGCTGGACATCCAGGGGCCGAACGCCCATTTCGGCGGCAGCTTCGGCTTGCCCGTCAATTCGGCGAACGTGCCGACGAGCTCAAGCGGCTTGCCGGCGAACAGCCAGTAATCGACGGCCTGCCGCTCCCGCCCCGCGTCCGCCTCGATCTGCATGAGATCCTCGCGAACGGTGCCGAATCGGAATACCGAATAGAGCGAGCTTTGCAGGTAGAGACCGTATCCGGCGGAGCTGTAGACGACGGGCACCGGAATGTACGTCCGGAAGCCCTGGTCCTTATATTGGTTAAAGACGTAATTGTCCAGTTCGCAGCCGCGGAATTCCATCCGGGCGAATCTCTCTCCCATACCGTACAACCGCTCCCCGTCCTTCAGAGCGAAGTTGAGCCGCAGCTTATAGACCGTTCCCGTCCGATCGATCAACGCTTGGAAAGGCGCTGCTTCATCCTGATCGAAGCTCGTCGATACAAGATTGCCTTGCTCATCGAACGCCTTCACGGCGAACCGACCGCCGTTCACGCTCACCTCCGCGCTTCCGACGCGGCAGCTTCCTTCCTCCTTCCACTCCTGCGCGGCGAGGTTATCCCCGTCGATCAGTTCCAGCCGGAACGACACCGCTCCGCTCGGATGATTCCTCGCCTCCAGGCAAGGCGCCGGGCCCGACTCCGTCAGCGGCTCGAAGCGAACCGCAGCACCGCCCGATTCCGTCCCCGCAATCCCCGCCGGTCTGGACAGATTCGCCCAGCGCAGCACCTCGAACGGATACCACTCCGACGCCTCCCCCGCGCCGCCCGGATTACGAACGAACCGATAGCGCACCTGCTCAACCTCTGCGAACGGCGCCAGCTCCGCTTCCCAGTACTGTTCTCCGGTCTCGTTCTCCACCGCTTGCATGTTCAGGAAGGTTGACGCGCTTGCTCCCGCGACGACTTCCAGGACGATGTCGTCTTCCGGCCGGAATGGCGCGGAAAAAGTTCGGATGACGACCTTCTGCGCAACAGTGACAAGCCGGGGATAGCGTTCGTTGTTGCCCGACTGATACGGACTTTCCCCGCCGACCGGCGCATGGATGAAGCGTATGCCCGCATCCCCCTCATTCTGAGCCTCTCCCGGGATAAAACCCGGCGATTTGATCGCAAGCTGGTCCTCGGCCCAAGCGAGGAAGGCGTTCGCTTCGCCTTCGGACAGCGCCGCCGCCCGGTCGCGCAGCGTGCGGGCGCGGCCGATCGCCCCGACTTCACCGTAGTAGCCGGCCAATAGCCCGGCCTCCTCGGCCCCTCCGACCCGATCGGGGTCAAGACGCCCGAGCGCCTCCAGCATCGCGAGATCCCCGGCGCTGAGCAGGCCGAACGGCACCGCGGCGGCCACGATGTCCGCCCATACCTCGTCCGACCCTTGGCGGCTGACGAAATGCTTGCCGTGCATGAACGAAGCGAACGTCGCCTCCCGAATATCCTTGCACAGCTTCTGCGCAGCGTCCGATCGATAGACGTTGCCTATCGATCTTAATGCGGCGTAATAGAGAGCCAGGTTGCTCAGATAGACGTCCGGTTCCTCGTCCCACAGCCAGTGCGCATCGGCCGCGTTCCAATTGTCGGCGATGCTTGCGACCGCCGCTTCGATCAGCTCGGAGTAACGCGCAAGAAGTTCCCGTTCCCCGCCGCGGTTCACGTATTCCCCGACGATCCACAGCCAATAAGCCTGCTCGCGAGGGGAGGAATCCGGACCGGCCGCTCGCTCCGCAACCTTTTCCAGCCATGGTCCGACTTCCCTCACAATCCCCATCTTCATTCCGCCGAACCGGAGAAGCGCCCCGTCCCTGAGCGCGTCGTGCAGCACCTGTCTCGTCTTGTTCATCGGTTACTTGATTCCTCCCATCTGAAGTCCGGCCTTGAAGAAGCCTTGCGCGAACATATAGAGCACGATGATCGGCAGCATCGAGATCAAACTGCCTGCCATCAAGGTGTTGTACTCGCTGCCGTACTGCCCGTTAAGCGAGCTCAGCGCCAGCGGCAAGGTCATCAATTCCCTGTCCGACAGCACGATCAACGGCCAGAAGTAATCGTTCCACGCCCCCATGAACGTCACGATGCCCAGCGTCGCGATAATCGGCATCGACAGCGGCACAATAATGCGCAGGAAGATGTTCGGCTGGGAAGCCCCGTCGATAAACGCCGCGTCCAGGAAGTCGTTGTGGATCGTCTTGATGAACTGTCTGAGCATGAAAATGGCGAACGGATTAAACACGCTGGGCAGAAGAAGCCCCGTAAACGAATTAAGCAGCTGGAATTCCTTCAGCACGAGGAACACCGGAATCATCGTCACCTGGCCGGGCACCATCATCGTCGCCAGGAACAGGGCAAACACGGCTTCGCGCCCCTTGAATTCGATCTTGGCGAACACATAAGCGGCCATCAGCGCGGATACGAGCACGATTCCTGTGCTGGCTACCGAGATGAACAAGCTGTTGAAGATCGCCTTGGCGAACGGGAATACGGTGAAAATTTTGCTATAGCCCTCGAACGAGATTTTCTCCGGAATCCATTCGATCGGAATGCTGATCAGGGCGCCCTTGCTCTTAAGTGACGTACTGACCATCCAGAAAAAAGGAATGAGCGCGAACACGGCCAGTATGGACGCGAAAACATAGAACAGCAGAGGCTGAACGAACCGGCTACGAGTCATAATGCACCCACTTCCTCTGCAGCTTCATCTGTACGATGGTGAACGCGAAAATGATCACGAACAGAATCCAGGAGAACGACGAGGCGTACCCCATCTTGTAATATTTGAACGCGTATTTGTAGATTCGCTCGACCATCACCTGCGTGGAGCCGTACGGACCGGCGTCCTGCGTCATGATCATGACCTGCGGGAACAGCTGGAACGAGTTGATAATGCAGATGACGAGCACAAAAAAGAGCATCGGCGACAGCAGCGGCAGCGTAATTCTCGTGAAGCGGCTCCAGAAATTCGCTCCGTCGATATTCGCCGCCTCGTAATACGTCGGGTTGATCCCCTGCAAGCCGCCCAGCATAATGAGCGCGAAGAAGCCCATGTCCTTCCAGATGCTGGCGAACACGATGCCCGGCATCGCCCACGTCCGGTCCTGCAGCCAGGCCGGGCCGTCGATGCCGACGAACCCGAGAATGGCGTTGATCGGGCCGTAATCGTCGCTGAGCAGCCATTTCCAGATGAGCGCCGCGGCTACCCAGGAGGTCAGCACCGGGATGAAGAAGACGACCCGGTACAGGCCGATCGCCTTGTACGTGTTATTCAGCAGTACGGCCGCCAGCACGGAAGCGACGAGTATAAGCGGAATGTACAGCACGATGTAGTACATCGTGTTTTTGAGTACGCGCCAGAACTCCTCGCCCGCCAGAATCTCCTTGAAGTTGCCGAAGCCGAGGAAGTCGGGCGTTCCCGCCGCAAGGTTCCATGGATTAAGCCCGTTCCAGTCCGTGAAGCTGATGACGAGCGAGTAGAAAATCGGGATGACGCTGAACACGAGCAGCCCGATCGAAGAAGGCAGCAGGAACAGGATGATCGTCAGCCATTTTCTCCGGTTTCGATGAGTGAGCATGAAGTCGAAGCACCTCGCGTTAAGAAGCGGCGGCTGCCAGGCCGCGGCCGTCCGTCTGAATCAGACCGAACGATCCGGTGGCAGCCTCGCCGTCTTAGAATATCGAACGCGTCTTACAGCTTGATTTTCTCGGTCAATTCCTTCTGCGCGTCGTCGAGCGCCTGCTGCGCGGATTTCGCGCCTTCGGAGGCGGCCGTCAGGTGAATGCCCAGAATGTCCGACATCTCTCCGAACTGCTCGATGACCGGCGGCGTGACGAGGTAGTCGAGCGAATCGAACACGGCTTGGCGGTTCGCCGGCGGCGTCATCGACAGGTACGCTTCCAGCACGTCCGGATAAGTGACGGCCGGCAGCTCCCAGCCCGCGTCGACGCGGATTTTCGCCGCTTCCTTGCTCGAGCTGAGGAACTTGATCCATTCGAACGCCGCGTTGGCAACTTTGCTGTCCTTGTTGATGACCAGTCCGTTGGAGAAAAAGTGCGTCGCTTTCTGCTTGTTGCCCGGCTCGACGGCGACGTCCCACTCGAACGTAATGTTCTGCATGAAGTCGGAGAACGCCCATACGCCGGTGACGATCATGCCGAGACGGCCGGCTTTGAACAGATCCCAATCCCCTACGCCGCTGAGCTGCGCCTGCGTCGGCATGACGTTCGTCGTGCGCACCCGGTCGACGAGCCTTTGCAGCGTTTCCACGTTTTCCGGCGTGTTGACGGTGAACGCGGTTTTGTCAGCGTTGAGCAGGCTGCCGTTGTTCTGCTGAACAAGCTTGTAAAATTCATGGAACTGAATCGGCTGGAACACGCCGAACGTGTTCTTATCGAGTGCGCGGATCTTCGCGGCCGCGTCGTCGAACTCCTTCCAGGTCCAGTCCTTGGTCGGAAGCTCGGCGTTCGCTTTCTCGAACAGCTCCTTGTTGTAGATCAGCAGGACGTTGGAGAAGCTGCCCGGCATGCCGTACTGCACCCCGTCGGAGGAGAAAGCGTTCAGCGCCTGTGCGTTCAGGGACGATTTATCGAACTGCGTCGCGTCGAAGAGAGGATTGAGGTCGAGCAGCACGCCTTTCTTCGCATAGGACACGAAATTTTCATAGTTCAGCTCGTAGGCGTCCGGCGCTTGACCCGCCGCTACCCGAGTTTGCATCTGCGTAAAATAGTCGCCGTAAGCGATCGTCTCTATCTCGATCTTGATGTTCGGGTTGGCTTGCTCGAACTCGGCCTTCATCTGGTCCAAATATTTGGCGGTGTCGCCGGAGCCGGAGAAGTTGCCGAACTTGACCGTCACGATCTCGTCCTTGGAAGCCGGGGCGGACGAGGAGCCGCTTGGCGACGCTTGGCTCGGGCTTGCGCTGCCGTTGCCATTGTTGGATTTGCTGCCGCTGCAGGCGGCCAGGGATGCGATTAATGCAACTGCGAGAATGAAAGAAAGCGCCTTCAATAATCTTGTCTTACTCATCGAATAAATCCCCCTATACGTCATTTGATAATTCGATTGTTGCACGGACAAGCTTGCTTAAGCGTTTAACTTTCGACACCGATCGACCGGATTGGCGGTCTTACGGTTGATCGCTGATTCAGTCCCCGCGCAGATTGCGGACCGTCTCCCGTTCCACGATCTCAAGCGGGATGTGCGTTCTCTTGCCATGCGCCTTCGCTCCGCGCTTTTTGCGGATTTGGTCGATCAACAGCTTCGCGGCGGTTTCGCCTTTGAGGAATATCTGTTGCTTAACCGTCGTCAGCGGCGGCAAAAACATATGCGCCATCGAGATATCGTCGAATCCGATGACCGAAATATCCTCAGGCACTTCCTTACCGGCTTCCTTAATGCCGCGGATGAGGCCGAACGCTACCATGTCCGCCGTCGCGAACACGCCGGTAATTTCCGGGTACTTCTCCGCGATCAGCGCGCCCGAGCTGCGGCCGTGCACGTAGCTGACCGAATTCTCGAACACGTAATCCGGATTGTAGAACAAACCGGCCTCCTGCAAGGCTCGCTTGTAGCCGAGAAATCTTTTCTCCACGACTCCGTCCTTGCGGATCATTCCGGTGACCAGCCCGATGTTGCGGTGCCCGTTGTCGATCAGATGCTTCGTGGCCATGTAGCCGCCCAACTCGTCGTCGATGCCGACGTTCGTGAACTCGTTGTCGTGCACATAGCTGTCGATAAGCACGATCGGGATGTTCGCCTGCTTGCATTCTTCATAGAGCTGCTCGGAGTAGATGCCCATGATGATGGCTCCGTCGAGATTGCGCGAGGTGGAAATATCGAGATACGTTTTGCCTTTGTCGACGCCCGCAAGAATGATGTGGTAGCCGTCTTCGCGAACGACCGCTTCGATCGCGCTGATCATCTCGCTGTAAAACGGGTTTTCGAAGACGAGCTGCTTGTGATCCTCCGTCTGGGGAATGATGACGCCGATCAGCTCCGAGGTGTTCTTGACCAGTCCCCTTGCCGTAATGCTGGGAATGTAGTTCAGTTCCTTGATCGATTCGTGGATTCTCACGATCGTGTCCTGCGACACTTTGTTCTCTTTGCCGTTGAGGACGTATGATACGGCTGCGATGGATACTCCGGCGTTGCGGGCTACGTCTTTTATCGTAATTTTCCTCATGGTCTCTTTCGAATCAGACCCCCTTTTGGGTTAAACGTTTAATTAAACTATAAACGCGAACTCGCCGAATTGTCAACAAGAAAAAAGTAAGCGCTTTAGCGAAGTCGTCCGACGGGATAGTTGGGGTATGGAGGCAGGGGATTGATGAGCACAACGGGCGGGCGATAAGGAGAAATGGTGCGTGGTGCATGGTGAAGAGGCAAACGGAGTTAGTGAAATTAGTTGTAACCGTGCTGAGTCGGGTTGGAGCTGCGTATGAGCTGGTTGCGTCGCTGTAACCTTGCTGAATCGGGCTGGAGCTGCGTATGAGCTGGCTGCGTCGCTGTAACCGTGCTGTGTCGGGTTGGAGCTGCGAATGAGCTGGTTACGTCGCTGTAACCGTGCTGTGTCGGGCTGGAGCTGCGAATGTGCTGGTTGCGGCGCTGTAACCGTGCTGTGTCGGGTTGGAGCTGCAAATGTGCTGGTTGCGTTGCTGCAACCGTGCTGTGTCGGGTTGGAGCTGTAAATGAGCTGGTTGCGGCGCTGTAACCTTGCTGTGTCGGGCTGGAGCTGCGAATGTGCTGGTTGCGTCGCTGTAACCGTGCTGTGTCGGGCTGGAGCTGCAAATGTGCTGGTTGCGGCGCTGTAACCTTGCTGAGTCGGGTTGGAGCTGCAAATGTGCTGGTTGCGGCGCTGTAACCTTGCTGTGTCGGGTTGGAGCTGCGAATGAGCTGGTTGCGGCGCTGTAACCGTGCTGTGTCGGGTTGGAGCTGCAAATGTGCTGGTTGCGGCGCTGTAACCGTGCTGTGTCGGGTTGGAGCTGCAAATGTGCTGGTTGCGGCGCTGTAACCGTGCTGAGTCGGGTTGGAGCTGCAAATGTGCTGGTTGCGGCGCTGTAACCGTGCTGAGTCGGGCTGGAGCTGCGAATAAGCTGGCTGCGTCGTTGTAACCGTGCTGAGTCGGGCTGGAGCTGCGAATGTGCTGATTGCGGCGCTGTAATAACCGTGCTGAGTCGGGCTGGAGCTGCGAATAAGCTGGCTGCGTCGTTGTAACCGTGCTGAGTCGGGTACTGGGTACATGAAGATGGATCAGGAGCTGCGAGGGGGCGGGAGTGGCGCGCTTATTCGTCGACACTCCGCTTCTTCCGCCAGCATTGTACCGTGTGGCACGCTCCCTCGGTGCCCCGCTCCTTCTGCCGATTTTGTACCGTGTGGCGTGATTATTTCTCTGCGCTGGAGGCGGCAGTCACTCCATTCTCGCTTGCCAGCCATTCCGTCAGCAGACGTATCTCCACGCCGACCAGCAGCATGATGCCGATTCCGTGGTTGTCGTTCGTAACAGGCTTCAGATCATGCATGTAATAGTCCGGCGAGAAGGAGTATCTGGAGCCGCTGCATACGCCGTACACGTTGCCTTCACGGTCGATAGCCAGCCGGGTCAGCCCTTCCCAACCCAGGATGGCGGCTCGAACATAGTCGGCCTCATCGGACAGCCAGCCGTAGCGCACTCCCCTCGCGAATGCGTAGACGAACATGGCGGTGCAGGAGGCTTCTTCGTAGGCGGACTGCTGGTCCAGAACCTGCCGCCATAGGCCGTTGTCTCCCTGGACGGCAAGGTAGCCTTCGCACAACTCGTTGAAGAAGCTCAAAAGCTGCGCCCGCTGCGGGTGATCCTCCGGCGCGACTGCCAGCAGCTCGGACAAGGAAAAGACTGTCCAGCCGTTGCCTCTTCCCCAAGGAACTCCCGTCGCCTGGCCGTGCTTGAAATCATGAACATGCGACATCAGCTTCGATTCGGGCATGAACAGATATTGTCTATACAGCAAAAATTGACGAACCGCTTCGTCCAGCGCGGAACGTTCCCCAGTACGCAAGTAGTACCTGACCAGGAACGGCGCGCTCATGTACAGATCGTCGGCCCACAGCGTATTCTCGGCATACTCGCCCCCGCAAACACGGAAGAACGCCCCGTCCTCCTTGCGCCGCTCCAGACGGTGCAGCATAAAGTCTGCGATATCATCCGCAATCCGTCCGACAGCCGAACCCTCGCCCTCAATCCACGGGCCTCCTGAAGCTTCGCTCGCTATCCGCTCGACCACGCAACCAACATCCGCAATCCGCCCGACAGTCGAATCCTCGCCCCCAATCCACGGATCTCCTGAAGCTTCGATCGCTATCCGCTCGACCACGCAACTAACATCCGCAATCCGTCCGACAGCCGAACCCTCGCCCCCAGTCCGCGGATCTCCTGAAGCTTCGCTCGCTATCCGCTCGACCACGCAACCAACATCCGCAATCCGCCCGACAGTCGAAGTTTCTCCCTCCATCCACCGCTCCTTCGACTCCTCGAACGTTATCACCCCGGCCGCCGAACCTTCGCCCTCTGTCTGCCGATCTCCTGAAGCTTCGCACGCTATCCGCCCAACATCGGCCTCCAGCATGGCCGAGCCGAAGGAGCCGCAATTGTCCAGCATGCGGATCAGTACGAGTTGGTGGTTGACGGAGGGAAAGCCGTATTGGTCCCGATCCCACAGCGCGTACTCGTAATAGTCCGTACACGCCCGGACATGCTCCAGCGCATAGGCGACAAAGTCCTCGCGCCCCAGCGCTCTGCCCGCCCGGAGCAAGCCGTACATCGTGACGCCCAGCGGATAATCCCATCTGGCGTAATTGGTCGCGCCTCCGGTCGTCCACTTGTTGCTGAGCATCGCGTTCTCGTAATAAGGACGCACCCAAGTTTCCGGCAGATCCAGCCGCCAGTACATGCCGCTCCTGCCATGCACACGGGATAAGTCCATCGCCTTGTCGGGCTCCAGCTCCTCCTCGCGATCCGCTGCGCCCAGGTACAGCCAGCTTCCGGCAGCTTGCGCCCCCTGCACGGCGACCGGAAGCTCGAAGCCGCACGAGCTTCCTTCAATCGCGGCCGTAAGCGCCCACTCCCAGGAAGATTGTCCGCAGCCAATCTCCACCAGCACATCGTGCAGACCGTACGTCAGCGCCGTTGAGGCTTCCAACTCGTCTTCGATCGAACGAGCCCCGAATGCATCTTCGACCGAACGAGACCCGAATGCGACTTCAGCCGAATGAGCCCCGAACGTGCCATCTGCCGACGAACAAGCCTCAAGCAGACGACCGTTCACCCAGACGCGAAGAGAGCCTTCCGAACGCCCTCTCCATGCGACAGTCGCTCCGCGAGTCTCTACGCGAAGCTTGGACCGCGCCCAGGCCTTCCTGCCCGGCTGCAGCCCGAACAGCCTTTCGCAGACCGACCTCGCCGCAGCCTCCTCCGTCCAGATCATGTCCGGCAGCCACCGGACCGGCTCTCCCCGCTCGTCGGCGAGCCCGTCCGGAAGCGCATCCTCGCCGTAAACGTCGGTCTCCGACGGCTCCGAATACGCCCAGCCGGCTTGACCGCTGCGGCCGCTGAACGGAGCCAGAACGTTCAGAATGCGCACCTTAGCCTCCTCCGCGCCGAGCAGGCACCCGAAGCCGGCCGGCGTACGGCGCGCCTTGACGAACAAGCTGTTCCAGCCTTTGACGAAATTCGCTTCCACCGTCACCTTACGGTCGGGTCTCGCCTCATCGACCGCGTTCGAGCGATAGATCAGCCTACCGTTCAGAAACAGCATGACCGGGCCAAGACAGTGCAGAGCCAAATCCAGACCGCGTTCTGTATCGCTCCAGACCAGCCCGAACGCGTAAGCGTAAGAGCCCGCAGCGGCCCCGGGAAAACGCCCTCCGAAATCAAGACGATACAAGCCGTCCTCACCCTGGGCGATTCCCGCTCTGCTGAACGCGCGAAGCATGTAGGGAATCGGGGGATTGGCCCCGATGTACCGCTCCGCGACCGTGGACACGACGTCGCCCGGATCTGTGCCGAGACGATAGGCGATGCTGTCCGGCGCTTCAAAGTACGCGCTCATGCCGCTCGCCCCCCATTCCGCACTCCTCAGGCGCTACGCCCGGTTGACCGGCGCTCCTAAGCATTTTCATTTTTTCCGTCAGGATGCCGCAGCTTGCCTCGATCTCCTCCGGCGTGTTCTGCGCTCTCAGCTCGAAAACCTTAAGCGGAGCGGCTTCAATCACTTCCAGAAACCTGTCGAAGGACCGATCGTCCCCGCTTTGAACATACGGACACCAGTGATCGACCAAGCCGACCGTCTCGTGGATATGAACGCCGAGCACTTTGTCCTTCAACCGGAGCAGTTCCTCACCGTTCTCATACAGGCCCATGCGCTCCATGATTGTGCCGTGTCCGATATCGTACCAGAGATAGACCGGAGCCCCTTGCAAACTCGCTATAATTTCGTCCGCTTCCCGAAGCGTCGGAATCTGATAGCATCTCGACCTCGTCTCAAGGCCGAGCTTTACGTCCAATCCTTTGCGCGCGATATATTCGCAAACCTGCTCAAGGCTCTCCGAGATTCTTCTTACGTACAGCGGAGCCCGCTCGTCGCGCCGCTCCCGCAGCTCGGCCCACAAAGCGCCGTAAGCCGGGGAATCCTTCCCTTGCTCCGTCCATATCCGCTTCAGCTCGGAGTCGATGCGCGGGTCGAGCGGAACCTCGCCCGGATGAATGACAACGCCCTGCGCATTGAATCGATGCGCGTATTCGATCGAGCCGATCAGCAGCTCGACGGACCTCTGCCTCTTCTCCTCGTCGTCGAAGCCCAGCATGACCGAATCCGTATCGTAGTCCTTGTCCGCGATGAACGGGAAAACGTTGTGCACGCTCGAGATGCGGATTTCCTGCTGCTCGATCATCGGAACGATCGTGTCGAGCAGTTCCTCCGTAACGTTATAGTTCAGTTCCACTGACTCGAATCCCAACCTCTTAATCTCCTCGATCATCTCCCTGCCGACCCGATGACGCCGCAAATTCCACATCGTCGAAAACGAATAACCCGGCATTGTCGCCAACTAACCGTTCCCCCTCTGCAATCGCTCGCTGAAATTTCCGTCCCGTCCTCCCGCACATCTGCAAACCTTCCTCTTCCCCTGTATCTGTACCCGCTCTCATCTGCGACCTTTCGCTTCCTCGCGGCATCTTGCCCAGTCCTCCGCACGCATTCGCTTCTCCCCGACCTCTCCACGCTTTCGTCCCTGCCCCTTCAAACCGCCCCCGCCTCTCCCGGCTAGACCGAAGAGGAACCAAGCAGACGGATGCGGATCTCGTGGTCGAAAGGAGTCAGCAAGTTGACGACCGCCCTGCGCGCGAACCCCTGCGTTCCCTGCCCGCTTCCGGGAGGCAGACGATGGGCGAAGCCTCCGCCGGCGGTCAGCTCGAATCCGCTGTCGCCCGCCATACATACGAGCGTGCCGCCCTTCCAGAAGAACGCGCCTTCGTCCGTCCATTCCAGCTCTTCCCCCGTAAGCTCCGAATTCTGTCCAAAATAAAGCACGGCTTGCGTCACCACATCCGGCCGCCGGTCGCTGCGCAGCCGCAGCACCCACTCCGCTCCGTCCCGTTCGATCTCAACATCGATTCTATGCTTTTGCGCATGCGTATAAGGACGGAGATGGTGAGGGAGCAAATACCACGGGCTGATCTCCTCCTTGGCGGACGACGGCAGATGCTCCGCCGCAACCGGGCCGTAGTAGCCCTTCTCCAGCGTCGTGCCCATCCGGCAGCCTGCGGGCGTCTCCTCGAAGTCCTCCATCTCGACGGTTCCCGGCGCGAACAGCGTCGTCAGGCTGATGCCGGACAATCGGGCGTCCCCGTGGCGAAGCGAGAAGAACGATTCGGAGCGCGTCATCGCCGCAGCCCCGGTCCCGCCGTCCCGCCAGCGCATAATCGGAGAGCCGAACGCCGTGTGCATGCGGCTGTGGCTGATTTTGCCGTGATGCCCGGCATCCGCCATTTTCGCAAGCTTCTCCCGGATCGGATAGCCCGCATTCAACGTCTTGCGGAATCGGTCCGGAAGCGGCGCCCGTTCCAGCGCGTCCATCCCTTCGCAAGGAAACGCCAGCCAGCCGAGCAGCGCATGGTTGTTGACCGGCCCCAATCTGGAGAGCGTCCCGGCGCACAAATCGTACATCGAGGCGAAGATCGGGTTGCGGTCGCGATGCGCCATCAGTCGATAGCACAGGAAATATTCCGATAGATTCTGGCGCCGGCCGAGATCCTGACGTCCCGAATAATCCGTGATCACTTCGCCTCCCTCATGGATCATATAGGTCATCATCTCGAGGTTTCGGCGCACCGGCTCCAGCAGCTCGGGTCGGTTCAGCCCGCCGGCAGCATAGATCAGCATAATGTCGCTGACCGTGTTGTAGATGCCGTTGCTGCGCTCCGTCCATTCCCCGTCCTCCGTACAGTCGAGCCCTTCGGCCAGCCATTCGTCCGCACGGTGAACGAGCTCCTCCATGCCGAAAATGCCGTGCAGCCAGGTCAACGCCGATACCAGAACCCACCGATGATTCGGCGTATGACCGCCGCCTGTGAGCATCGCCGGAATCGTCCTCTCCAGAAAAAGCTTCGTTTTGGCAGCGACCGCAGAGGCTCCCTCGCCGCCTTGTTCACTTAAAACCCGGTAGATCTGCGCCATACCGCTGACGACGAAGCCGGTGTCGGGCGGTGAATTAAAGTTCGTCCCGCCCAGCGAAATGGTTCCATCCTCGTGCTGCCGCCGCAGCATGAAATCTGCGGCTCGGTCCAGCGCAGAGAGCAGCAGGTCGTCCCGATAAAAGGCGGAGCCCTCCGCGACGAACGCGGCGGCCATCGTCGCCATGCTTCCCGCCGTTCCGCCGTGGCTCGCCGTCGGAATCCCGTAAGGACCGACGATTCCGCCGTCGTTCCGGTTCCCCGGTTCGTTCACTTCCCTGCGAAGCGCCTCCCGCGCTTCCTCGTCGTTCATGCGGACCAGCTTCTCGAATACGGATTCGCTATTCATGTTCATTCTCCGTTCGTTTGACGTAATCGGCTTACTGGACCTTACTCGACCTCTTTATACAACGCGCTCCGATGCTTGCGATATTCGCTCGGCGTCACGCCGGCGAGCTTCTTGAACGTGCGTCCGAAGGAAAGCGGAATCTCATAGCCGACAAGCCGGGAGATGTCGTTGATCGATTCGTTCGTGTCCGACAGCAGCCGCTTGGCGTGCTCGATCCGCAGATTCATGACAAAGTCCACGAACTTGACTCCCGTATGCTCCTTGAACAGCTGGCTCGCGTACTTGCCGTTCAAGTTATACTTGTCGCTGATATGGCTTAACGACAATTCCGGATTCGAATAATTGTCTTCGATGTATTGCCGAATCTCGCGAACGAGCCGGCTGTTGTTGTTCGACCGGACCAGCTCTGCATAGCTTTCGTGGAGCTGTGCGCACAGCTCGGCAAGCTCGCGGGCGATCGTCTGCATCGAATCCCCGCCGACAGCCCGCTCCCACTCCGCCTTCATCTCCTCGTTCCACAGCGAACGAAGCTCGTAAGGAAGTTCCTCGATCATTCTTTCGAGCAGGTTTTTGAAATACTGCAGCAGGTGCAGCAGATCGTCGTTCGTCATCACGTCCCGGCTCAGCCTGGCGAACAAGCCTTGGATCGTGTCGGGCCACTCGGGGTTGCCCGTGCCGAATTCCTGAATGACGGCGTTGATAAGCGGATAGTATCCGTGCGTATGGAGACCTCTGTCCGTCGGCAGCTCGCGGTGAGGATGGACCCGGTTGCCGCCCAGCGCCAGCTTGAACCGCAAGACGCCGGCGGCTTCCGCATAGGACTTCCCGATCTCTTCCGTGCGGCTCACGTTCGAGCCGATGCCGATCGTTACCGTCAGTCCCAGGTTGGCTTCAACCCAGGCGCGGTAGTCCTCGAACGTGCTCTCCTTGTGCCGTCCCTGGCTGTCCGGCAGCCGCACCTGAAGAACGGCCAGCCGGTTTACCCGAATCCATTCGGCCCAGGCGGGAGGCTGCTCCGGAACGAAAAACTCCTCCAGCACTTGGGCCAGGGCGAATTTCATCAATTGCTGGTCCTCGGGCTTCCCGTATTTCCGTTCGAAGTCCGCATAACGGTCGATTTCGATGACGGCGACGTACGCCTCCTCGATTGCCAGAGGGATATCCAATCTCATCAGCGTTTTCCTGTGCTCCTTGTCGGAAAGCGGCGCTTCCCTCTCCAGCAGCTGGATGAAGGCTTGTTTTCTTCTGGCGTTCCGATCCTCCTGCACCTGTTCCTCGTACAGCGAGTTTTGGTCGATCAGCCTCTCCAGCGCTTTCTGGATAAAGGCGAACTCGTCCTTGTCCGCTCCTTTTCCCGCCTGACGATGGTTTTGATAGGCTTGAATCTGCTGAACGATCCGCTCGATCGGACGGTAATTGCGCCTCGTGATGACGAGCAAGTAGACGAGACTGACGGCGATCGCGGCGACACCGACGACGCCCCACAGTCTGGAGACGAACTGCAGCCATCCGAACGCCACCCCGGACTGCACCCCGCTCTCGAATTCCCATTGCAAATAAGAGGATCGGGATCTGCTCATCACTTCCGCCGAGTTCCCTTCTCCCGACGAATAGAGCGACGCGCCCGTACCGTCTTGGATATGCATGAAGGTCATTTGCAGATCGATCAATTTGTCGATGTCGGCGACCAGGTGCTGAACCGAGACGTTCACGACGACGATGCCTTCGTTGCCCATGGGCAGCTGCGCTCTCTGGCTGAGCGACACGACCGCCGTCTGCGCCTCTTGCGCCTGATTGCCGCCGGATGCGCCGGCAGACGAGCTGCCGTACGCCCTGACGGGCGACCATCTGACGCGCGCCGGCAACTGCTGCGCTTGCCCCACGAACGCCCGGTCCTCGAACTCCTCGAATTCCTCGAAGCTGTTCATCGTCAACACCCGGTCGTCGCGAAACCGGTACAAGTAGATCGAATGGATCATCGGATATTCCGCGGTAAGCTGGCGCAGCTTTCTGGAAACCTCATAGTTGACGAGGCGCGGGTCCGTATTCGGGTTGAACTCGAAGTAATCGTAGAGACGGTCTCCGAAGCGCAGCTCCTCGAGCAAGCTGTGGTCGATCGCCTTCATCGTCGTTTCCAGCGAATGGACGACCGTGCCGGTCAAATACCGGTTCGTCCGCTCCGCTTCCTTGAGCGAAATTTCGTTGATTGCGAAAATCGCGACCAGCACGATGACGGCGATCGTCAAATACAAAATCGGAATATAGGACAGCACCGTTCTCTTGAACCACTTCTTGTTCATCGCCATGCCCCCTTTACCCCTTCACGGAGCCAAGTGTCAAACCGCTGACGAAATACCGCTGAAGCCACGGATAAACGATCAGAATCGGCAAAGTGGCGAACATGATGCTGGCCGCCTTCAGGCTTTCGGGAATGAGCTCCTTCACGGCGGCTCCTTCGGCCAGCGTCACCTCGGAAATCAGATTGTTCATGACCATCTGGTACAGCTTTAGCTGCAGCGGATACAGGTTCTGGTTCGAGATGTAAAACAGGGCGTCCCTGAAGCCGTTCCAGCGTCCGACCGCGTAGAACAGACTCAGCGTAGCCAGCACCGGCAGCGACAGCGGCAGCACGATCCGCAGCAGAATGCCGAATTTGCCGCAGCCGTCGATCTCCGCCGCCTCGTGCAGGCTGGCCGGAATCGTCGACCGGAAAAACGTGATCATGATAATCATGTAGAACGGACTGATCAGTCCGGGCAGCACGAGCACGGCCGCCTTATCGAGCAGGTTCAGTTCCTTGATGAGCAAATACTCGGGAATGAGCCCGCCGCTGAAAAACATCGTAAACACGATGACGTACATAAAGACGGAGCGGCCCTTCAAGTCGGCCTTCGACAGCGGATACGCCGCCATCGTCGTCATCAGCATGGCCAGCGCCGTGAACGCCGCGGTCAGGAGAACGGTGAACCCGAGCGAGCGCAGCATGGCCAGATCGGACAGCACCCGAGTGTAGGCATCGAAGCTTAGCCCGACCGGATACAGCGTGACTTTGCCCGACGTAATGGGGCCGCTTGAACTGAGAGAGACGGCGGCAATGTGCAGAAACGGCGCCAGGCAGGCGATAACGCACACCGAGATGACTCCGACGATCATGCCGTCCGCCAACGTAAACCTGCTTCTTCGCACCATGCGAGCCTCCTTTCATGCGAACGCATCACAGGATGCTTTCGTCGGTTGTTTTCTTGGAAATGTAGTTGGCGGAAAGGATGAACACGAGCCCGACGACGGCTTGGAACAGCCCGACCGCGGTCGCGTTGGAGAACTGGCCGCTCTGCAGGCCGATCCGGTAAATAAACGTGCTGAGCACGTCGGAATATTCCCTGACCATGACGTTGCCGATAATATAAGGCCGATCGAAGCCGATGTCGGCCATATCTCCGATTTTCAGAATGAGCAGCACGATAATCGTCGTGCGAATGCCGGGCAGCGTAATGTGCCAGATGCGCCGCAAGCGGCTCGCGCCGTCCACGTCCGCGGCTTCGTACAGCTCCCGGTTGATGCCGGTCATCGCCGCCAAATAAATAATGCTCCCCCAGCCCGCGCTCTGCCAGACGCCGACGCTGACGTACGTGACCAGCCAGTGATTTTTGTCGGACAGAAACGGAAACGGACCAAGCCCGACTTGGGCGAACAGAAGATTCAGAACCCCGTAGTTAGTGGCGAAAACCTGGTACACCATCCCTCCGATGATGACCCAGGAGATAAAGTGCGGCAAATACAGCATCGTCTGCGAGATCCGCTTGAACAGGGCGAAGCGCGCCTCGTTAAGCAGAAGGGCCAGCACGATCGGGGCGGGAAAGCCGACGATCAGGTCCAGTCCGTTCAGCAGAAACGTGTTTCTTAATGCCGTATAGAAGCTTTCCATGGAGAAAATATGCTTGAATACGTCCAGCCCCACCCATTCGCTCGCCCCGATGCCCTTAAATACGTTGTACTCCTTAAAAGCGACGGTGACGCCGTAGATCGGCAAATACTTAAAGGTGATAAAGTAGGCGAGCGGAAGGACGAGCATTGCGTAATACGGCCAGTTGCGATAGAAATAAGAATTCCGGTTCACCTTGGTCACGCTCCCTTGCCCTCGAGCGGGCACGTTCGGCGGAAAGCGCTTGCAACTCCCCGCCGAACGGATGACTTATTTTTTCATGGCCTCGTATGCCGCCGTTCGCTCGGCGATTACTTCATTCCCCGCCGTATCCAGGAAGTCCTTCAGCGCCGCATCGTAGACTTTATCGAAATCGGCCGGTTTGGCCATCGTGGACTTAACCAGCAGCTCCTCGTATTTCTCCAGCATAATGACGGAATGCTTCGCTTCGGAATCGAGCGGCTTATCGAATTGAATCGGCTGCTGAACCGCGTCCTTGTCCGCGTAGATGCGCGACGTCTTCGCCATCTCCCGATGGTTGTCGGACACGCCGAGAGCCATGAACTCCACGTTCTTGTCGATCGAACCGAAGTCGATTCCGTTCGTAATGATCAGAACGTCCCCGGTGTTAAAGAGAAGTCTCGTATCCTCGTCGCTGCCGTTGCGCACCGGGTAGCCCTCGACAAGCTCGTGATGCACGCCCTCCTCGCCGAACGCCATATACCGGATCACTTCGTCCTGAGCCATCCAGTCCAAATATTTGATCGCCTCGACCGCCCTTTCGCTGAACGACGGCACCATGATGTGCATGCCGCTGGGCGTGTAGGCAGGCTGTCTGTTCTTGCCCTCGAAATCCGTCCACGGCAGAAAAGGAACGATTTGAGCCCCGGACACGTTCTTCTCCAGCGTATTCGCCACCGAAGCTTCTCCGCCGAAAGTCGTCCCCGTATCGGCGCTGTACAGACCGGTATAGCCGTTAACGAAATTTTCGTCCTTTTTCTTCTTATCTTTATCAAGCGCAAAATCGGGATCAAGCAGCCCCTCTTGGTACAGCTTGTTCAGAAAGCGCATGCCGTCCTTATGACCGTCCGCCAGAATCGGGTATTCGCGCGAGCCGATCGTGACCGACTTCAAATAACGGTCCTCGTCCGACTGCTCCTTGATGAACGACCAGATGATCGGTTCGTAGGAGTCCGGCGCCAGCGCGAAGCCGAGCGGTATCGTCCTCTTGCCGCCAAGATTTTTCTCCTTGAAAGCTTTCAGAGTCTCGTAGGTCTCCTCCGTCGTAGTCGGGATCGGCAAACCTACGGCATCCAGCCAGTCCTGGCGGATGAAGCTGGAGTATTTCTGAAGGTTGACCCTCCTGGCGACGATCGAATACTGCTTGCCTTCGAACACGCCGTACTTCAGCGAGCTTTCCAAATATCTTTTCAGATTAGGCCCGTTCTGGTCCAAAACCTCCGTCAGATCCATCAAGCCGCCTTGCTTGGCCCAGTTGTACGCTGCGCCCGTATTGTAGGTGAATATAACGTCCGGAGCGGTTCCCGCCGCCATCAGCACGTTCAATTGATTGATCTCCTCGCTGCGCGGAACGGGCACGAACTCGACGTCGATGTTGTTCGGATCTCCGAAATTCTTTTGCACATACTGCGTCATCTGGCTGTTCGTAATCGAAATCCCGTCGGGCGCGTTGCCGCGATCGAACACCTCGACTCTAAGCTTTACCCTTTCCTTGGGAGCGTTCGACTGCGTTCCGGTCGCCTCCCCCGCGGTCTTCGCGCTGCCGGCAGGCGTCGCCCCGTTGTTGCCGCCGCCGGAGCAGCCGAATGTTAACCCCGCCGTCAAGGCGAGTACGATCATGGACACTCCGGACTTTCGAAGCGCTTTCATATTCAAATTAACCCGCTCCTCTTCTTTCCCAGTATACATCGTCGACGACTTCGGCCGCAGTTCATCGGCGATTACTTGCATCATAGAGACCGGGGACGATTCCGGTCAACCTACATGTTTCCGGGGACCCTACAAAACTCCGGCGAAGGCTTCTGCACCCAAGCGCGAGTAGGCGCATATCCTGCATTAATGTCATACGCCCAGAGCGAAGGAGGAACGACAATGGCGAAGTTACGGTCGACGGACGCCAAGCCGCTGCTGCGCAAAGCGTCCGCTGATCCGAAGGCCAAGCTTTCCGCGCGCCAAGCGCCGCCCTCTTCCAAGAGCGCGGCCCACAAAACGAATAAAAAAGAATCCGACAAAGGCGAAGTCGTCCATCTGCATCAGAACGAGGAAGCGGCTCCGCGCGTGACCCGCCCGATTCCGTGGTGGGTATTCCCGCTGGAGCAAGAACGGGGGTTTCTCGGCGGCTTGCTGGGAGGTTTGGGCGGAGGCCCGGGCGGTGGCGGACCCGGAGGCCCGGGGCTGCTGCCGCCCGGCCCTGGGCCGGGACCTGGGCCGGGACCTGGACCCGGACCGTTCCCGCCGCCACCGCCGCCTTTCCCGGGACCTGGACCTGGACCGGGACCCGGACCATTCCCGCCGCCACCGCCGCCATTCCCGGGGCCTGGACCTGGGCCGGGGCCATTCCCGCCGCCGTTTCCCGGACCGGGACCCGGACCGTTTCCGCCGTTCCCCGGACCCGGACCGATTCCGATTCCCATTCCGATCCCGATTCCGATCCCCGGACCGCAGCCGCAGCCCGTCCCGCCGGCGTTCATCACCGTGCGGATAACCGGCGGCAGCGCGTTCCCGAGAGTCAACTATACGAACTACGTGCCGTTCTACCCGGGAATCACGATTCGCCAGGCACTCGCTTCCACCGGCCTCGTCGACTTCGGCCCCGCCGGCTTCATTCGCAACGTCGCAGGCATTCCGATCTCCGGAGCGGTAGAAGTCCGGCTCCGCTACAACGGCCGGGTCATTCCGCAGACGCTGCTTAACGCTTCCGCAGAGCCGGGAAGCATCATCGGCCTGGAGCTGCACTACTCTTCGACGGGCGCGATCCCGATTCCGCTCTGATCGTTCCGATCCTCTTCCAGTTCCCGCTCGACGCGGCGGCGGCGGAGGAACAGGAAGGGAATCGACAGAGCGGCGGCGAATACGCAGCCCGCGATCAGCCACTCTCGCCAGCCGCTCTTCGTCAGACTCGAGCCGAGATAGTTGTAAGCGAACGTGCCGGGAAGTGTTCCGATGACGGTTGCGGGCAGAAATGCCCGCAGCCTCACCCCGGCCGCTCCGACCGAATAGCTGACCAGATCGAACGGCACGAACGGCGCGATCCGAAGCAGCAGCACCATCGCGAACCCCCGCTTCTCCATCAAGCGTTCTATTTTCAGCAGCCTCGGATCGTCCTTCCTCTTGAAGAAGCCCCTTCCGATTTTTCCCGCCAGCAGGAAAGACAGGACCGCCCCCGCGACCGCGGCGATCCCGGCTATTTTCCACCCTAATGAACGGCGCATTCCGCACGACTCCCTCTCCGGCCGCTTTGCTTAATAAAATTAACTTCTCTAGTCTCTTTATTTCGACTACACTGTAAGGAAAGAACGGTTTGGCAGATGTTCATATGACGTTGGAATAGGGTGAAGCTTCGTATGCAACGGAATTTGCTCCTCCTGCTCGGGTCGGGGTTCCATACGCTGAGCGTAGCGCTTCAAGAAGAAATCTACCGGGAGTTTTACCATTTTCTATATAAGCCTATCATGTACATGATCAACGATCATCCCTCTGCCGAAGATATTATTCAGGAGGCGTTCATGACGACGCTGGCCAAATGCCCGGCCGCCGAGAGCGAAGAACATATGAAAGCCTGGATAAAAGTCGTTGCCAAAAACTTGACGATTAATTACATACGCAAGCGAAAAAAAATGAAAAACGACATCAGCTTGGAGTTGACTTGGGACGGAGGACCGTACACGCATGCGGCGGCCGGCTCGGTCGAGCAGGAGGTCGAAGCGAAATCGCTGGAAGAGCAGATCTCTCGCCATCTGATGGGCATGAAGCCCGAACAGCGCACGCTGATCGAGCTGAAGTGGAAGAAAGGGCTGTCTTACAAAGAAATCGCCTTGGAGGTTCAGGATACGGAAGTCGCGGTCAAGCATAAGCTGCACCGGGCAAGAAGCTACCTGAAGCGCAAACTGTCGAAGGAATGGGGGGGACGGGATGAATAACGCGCAATTCGATCGGCTGTTCGACGCTGCATTCGACGCCGCTTTCGAGGCGGCCGACAGGCCGGGAGACGACAACCTGACCGTCGATCATCGGCCTTCCTGGCAGCGGATGCAGAAGCGGCTGAATTCCCGGCGCCGCAAAAGACGCATGAGCTCCACGCTGTCCAAGCTGGCGATCGTCGCGGCTTCGCTCGTGCTTGGCGCCTTTCTGTTCGGCAACGAGCGCGCCGTCAAAGCGATCGAACCGATCTACGCAACGATTAAGGAATACCCGTCGGGGCTGATGAACCTGTTTTTCGGACGGGAGGAGGGGGACGCCCCTTCCCAGGCGAAGACAGCGCCTCCGCCGGCGCATCTGGAGGGGCTGTCGTACGAGAGACTCAACGATTCGACGCTCGCGGCGACCGTGACGGAGGCCCAGGCAAGCAAGCTGCTTTCCTTCCGGGCTCCGGCGTTCGGTTATCTTCCGGACAGCTTCTCGTTCGAGAACGCCTTGCTGATCTTCCACGACGGCAAGGAAAGAGCGGATTACGCAATCTTCCAGTTCGTCTCCGAACGGGGAGAAAATTTGGCAGTCATCATGCAGAGAGTCGACCCGAACACCGGGCTGGGCGCCAAAAACACCCCCGAAGGTGTATCCGCCCAAAGCCTGCAGCTCAGCGAGGGTCCCGCGATTCTGATGACGGCGAGCGACGAGAGCAGCACGCTCGAAACGATCCGAAACGATATCCGATTCTCCATCAGCGGTAAATTTACCCATGAGACGCTCGTGCGGATTTACGACGGCTTGAAGTGGTGAAACAATGAATGAGGGACGGCTCCCGCATGTCTGCTGCAGACAATGCGGCGCCGTCCCTCATTTCGTCGTGAAACGCAAATGATACGGGATCTCCATCCTTCTATTGCGAATGTTCGCGATTCTGCCCGTCAGAATGATCTCGATCGTATTGCCCGCCCCCAGCCGGTCCGCCTCGTCCTTCAAGTAAATCAGCAGCGTACGCTTGTCCGGCTCGTACCGGTACAGAAATCGGCTTGAGATCAACCGCCCTCCGTTATTGCCGTCCAGCACGAGAATATTTCTCGTATTCAGCGTATTGCGATTGATATCTTGAAGGAAGGAGATCGAGATCAACGTATCCTCCGGTACTCCTTCCGCGTTCGGCTGGGGATGCGTATCCTTGATCCATTCTTCGGCAATGCCCATTATATTCCCAGAATTGAACTGGTAATCACTTCGCCTTCCTCGTATGCGCCGTTATGGATCACCCAATGAACCGTCCGCGCCCGATAATAGTAACCTGCCGTAACCGATTTGCTGAACGAATTATAGTAGACAGAATCGTTGTTCTTGCCTGTCGTGGAGCCGGCGCCTACATTCTCCCAGGAGCTTCCGTTCCATTTCTGCACGTAGAAAATGACTCCGATCGAATCAACCGTCTGGCTCGCGACCGTCGTGGCTTGTACAGTGACTTTGCCTGCGCTTGCGGTAATCGAGCTGACTCCGTTTTCCAAATACAGATGATTCGGATTAAATATCCCGAACAACTCGATGGGAGGCGCTGAAGTCAGTGCCGTCGTGCCTGTCGGTGCGGCCGCGGGTTGAGCCTCGGCGGCCCGGACGGCTTCTCCGGACGATCCGAACGCGATGCCTGCGACGAGAATCGCCGCCAGTAAACCTTGTGCTGCTTTCACAACTTTGCCTTGTCTCATCGTCATCAACCTCTCTGTTCTCAATGGTGTTCACTATATACACAACCGCCGGACAAAAAGGTTGCAACATATTTCGACAATTTTTTATTTTTTTCTTCGGCGACGATTCGCGCGCTCCGAGACGAACGCGAAGCAGGGGCCGCCCCGTTCTTTCCGGGACTGCCCCTGCCTCATCTTATTGCCTCTAGGGCGTGTATGCAAACCCGCTCAGAGGCATCTATCACCGCCTGCTGCGTCACTTTTGCTTGACGCACCCCCGGTACGCCTTCACAAAAGTTCCTTGCATGGAACGAAAATTCGGCCATATCTGCGATCCTCGAAGTACGCATACACGCCCTAGCGGGAAGCTTCGTCTTTCAGCGATTTCAACCGCTTCATCACATCGTTGGCGCCGCGGCCGAAATAATCGTGCAGCTCGCTGTACTCCCGGTACAGCTTCTCGTAGACCGCCACGTTCTCCGGAATCGGCTTGAACGACTCCTCGCGCACCCGCGCCATCGCCTTCGCCGCGTCGACGACGCTGTCGTATCCGCCTCTTGCGCTGCCCGCGGCGACCGCGCCGAACATCGCCGCCCCGACCGCAGGAGTCTGCTTGGAGTCGGCAACTTTGATCTCGCGGTTGGTTACGTCCGCGTAGATCTGCATGAGCAGCGCGTTGCGCTGCGGAAGTCCGCCGCAAGCGTACACTTCTTCCACCGGCACTCCGTTGCTGTGGAACGCGTCGATGATTTTGCGCGTGCCGTACGCCGTCGCTTCGAGCAGCGTGCGATAGACTTCCTCCGGCTTGGTGAGCAAGCTGTAGCCGACGATGACGCCGGTCAGGTTCGTATCCACCAGCACGGAGCGGTTGCCGTTCCACCAATCGAGCGCGAGCAGGCCCGTCTCTCCCGGCTTATACGCGGATGCGCGCTCCGTCAGCCATTGGTGAACGCCGACGCCCTCTTTCTCCGCGGCTTCCTTCACATAGGCGGGAACAGCTTCTTCCACGAACCATTCGAAAATGTCGCCCACCGCGGATTGCCCGGCCTCATAGCCGAGATACCCGGGGATGATGCCGTCTTCGACGACGCCGCACATGCCCTCGACCGCCACTTCCTCGGTGCCCAGCAGCATGTGGCAGATCGATGTTCCCATCGCCATTACGAGCTTGCCCGGCGTGACGACGCCGACGCCCGGCACCGCCGCATGCGCGTCGACGTTGCCGACGGCGATCGCCGTGCCCGCGTTCAAGCCGATCAGCTTCGCCATCTCCTCGGTCAGCTCGCCCGCCTTCGAGCCCAGCGGCAAAATCTCGCCGCGAAGCTTCGTCTCCGTCAACCTGTCGAGACGAGGATCAAGCGCCTTGAAGAAGTCGTTGCTCGGATAGCCTTCCTGCTTGTGCCAGATCGCCTTGTAGCCGGCTGTGCAGCTGTTGCGCGCGAATTGTCCGGTCAGCCGGGAGACGACCCAGTCCGTCGCTTCCGTGAACAGATCCGTCGCTTCGTACACTTCGGGCGCTTCGTTCACGATCTGCCATATTTTCGCGATCATCCATTCGGAGGAGATTTTTCCCCCATAGCGCGGCAGAAACTTCTCTCCGCGTTCGGCGGCGATCGCGTTCAGACGGTCCGCTTCGTCTTGCGCGGCGTGATGCTTCCACAGCTTCACCCAGCCGTGGGGATTGTCCTTCCACTCCGGCTTGAAGCAGAGCGGCACGCCTTGCGCGTCGACGGGAAGCATCGTGCACGCCGTAAAATCGATGCCAAGGCCGATCACGTCCGCCGGAGATACCCCGGATTGCCGCAGCACCTCGGGAACGGAACGGCGCAGCACTTCCAAATAGTCGTCGGGATGCTGCAGCGCCCAATCGTGTTCAAGCTCGCGGCCGGAAGTCGGCAGCTTCTCGTCGATAACGCCGTGAGGATAAGGAGTAACGTGGTCCGCAATTTCATGGCCGTTGGACAAGTCGACGAGCACCGCGCGGCCGGACTGCGTGCCGTAATCGACGCCGATAGCGAATTTCTGGCTCATGGGTAACCTCCCTGGGATCGATAGAATAATGACTAATTGCGAGAATCGTCGGGTTGACCGTAATACGCATTCGCTCCGTGTTTGCGGAGATAATGCTTGTCGAGCAGCGCCTGGTTCATCGATGCGACTCCCGCATTCAGCTGCCGTGTATGATAAGCCATCTTCGCCACTTCTTCGAGAACGACCGCATTATGCAGCGCGTTCATCGCATCCTTGCCCCAAGCGAACGGCGCGTGACTGTTCACGAGCACGCCAGGAACCCGATCGGGATCGATTCCGCGGAACGTTTCGACAATCACGTTGCCCGTCTCCGCCTCGTATTCGCCGCGAATTTCCTCGTCCGTCATTTGCCTGGTGCAAGGGATCGTGCCGTAGAAATAGTCCGCCTGCGTCGTGCCCAGCGCCGGAATGCCTTGCCCCGCTTGCGACCAGATCGTCGCCCACGGAGAATGCGTGTGCACGATGCCGCCCACGTTGGGGAACGCCCGGTACAGCACCAGATGCGTCGGCGTATCCGAGGACGGGCGCATATCGCCTTCGACGACTCGGCCGTCCGCGTCGACGACGACCATATGCTCCGGCTTCAGCTCTTCGTAAGGAACTCCGCTGGGCTTGATCACCATAAGTCCGGACGCCCGGTCGAAGCCGCTTACATTTCCCCAGGTGAACGTGACGAGCCCGTACTTCGGCAGCTCCGCATTGGCCTGGCACACCTGCTCCTTAAGTTGGTCTAACAAGTGAAAACACTTCCTTCCCTAGAAAGACAAAGCTTATTTGAAATCTTCGCCCTTTGTTGTCTAGGTCGATTATACACTTGTACGTACATGTATGTCGAGATGCTCCGTTAACGTTTTTCCGCGGCGGATTGGCGCACGATCAGCTTGGGCGCGTACAGCACGTCTTTGGCAGGCGGCTGCTCCCCGTTCTCCAGCACAGAGACGAGAAGATTCGCCGCGCGCTCCCCAAGCTCGGACTTCGGATGCTCGATCGTCGTCAGCTTGATTTCTGTCGCCGTCGCCAGGAACGAATCGTCGTAGCCGATCATGGACAGATCCTCGGGTATCCGCAAGCCAAGCTCCCTGATCGTATCGAGCAGGGATACGGCCAACTGATCGTTGTAGCAGACGATCCCCGTCGGCCTCTGTTCGGACAGCAGCATCTCCCTGAGCATGCGCTGCGGACGTTCTCCTTTATCTTCAGTCGAATATCTGACGATCGTGCTCGCGTCCGGAGCAAGGTTGCGGTCGCGGCAAGCGCGGATGAACCCTTTCATCCTTCTTACGCCCTGCATATCGTCCGTCTTGAAGAACCCGGCGATATTCCGGTGTCCCAGTCCGAGCAAATAATCCGCCGCCATGTAGCCTCCCGCGTCGTCGTCCACTCTGACGCCGGGACATTCCAGATCCGGATAGCGTTCGTTGATCATCAGCATCGGAATGCCGTGATCTTCGATCGCCATGTAATTATCGAAATTCGGGTTGCCTTCCGCGCTCTTGGTCGGCTCCACGATCAGCGCGCACACCGAATGGCTCAGCATCATTTCCAGGCATTCGCGTTCCCTGTCCTTGCGATGGTCCGTGCTGGACAGCAGCAGACGGTAGCCTTTATCCTTAAGCGCCGACTCCACTCCCCGAACGATCGACGGGAAAATATAGTCCGAGATCGAAGTCGTGATGATCCCGACCGTACGATTGCCCGACGACGCGCGGCGCTCCGGCGACTGCCTGCCGACGAACGTCCCCTTGCCCTGCTCGCGGGCCAGCCAGCCTTCCTGGACCAGCTCCCCGAGAGACTGCCGCACCGTCTGGCGGCTCAGCGCGAACTGCTCCGCGAGCTCGTTCTCCGACGGCAGCTTGTCCCCCGGACGGTAGCGTCCCGACGCGATCCAGGACAGGATCTCTTCTTTAAGCTGTATGTACTTCGGCGATTGCACGTTCATTCGTCCTCCTCGTTCAGCGCCGCCCGTTAGGCTTACAGCCATTATAGCATACGGATTCACTTGTACGTACCTATTCCCGACCTGCCCATTCGGGCAAAATATGATATAGTTGAGTATTATGGGATTCGGAGGTCGTCCCCGCGTGGCAAACCGAATGATCTATTCGACGGAAGAGCTCGATATCAGCGCCGACAGCGACAAGCGTCTCGTCCGGATCGAGCTGGCGAGCAGCGGATACCGACAGCGGTATGTCTCGCTCGTCATCGAAGAACGCGAGGATCTGGAGCGCATCATCGCCGCCTTGCAGGAAGCGAAAGCTTCTCTGTCTTGAGCTAGGGCGTGTATGCACTTATTTTAGGAGGAAAACCGACTTGATCGATATTACGTACAATTACAGCTCGCATATGGCGAAAGCCGTGCGGGACTACCACCATCACTCGCTTAGATTCTGGCTGTCCAACGGGATAGGACTAGCCATCGTATTGCTGGAGGTCGTTCTCTACTTCACCTCGTCCAACCTGAACATGCTGTGGATCGCCCTGCTCGTGCTCGTCTTGCTCGGCGCGCTCTACATCATCATGTGCTACGTTCAGCCGAACAAGTTCGCCAGCGACGCGCGCTATGCCAAGCCGTTCACCCTGTCCGCGGACGAACGGACGCTTCGCCTGAAATCCGACGACCTCGACAACACCGTCCCTTGGAGCGACATCCGCAAAGTATGCGAGACGAGCCGCTACTACTTCCTCTTCCTGGATCAGACGCAGTTCTGGATCGCGCCGAAGGAGGCTTTCTCTGATCGCGAACAGGAAGGTCGGTTCAGGGAACTCGCGGGCCGCTATCTGACGATTAACCGCGGTTTGATTCGGTGAAGTGAATGACGGATATACATCCGCCCGGATCGTCGAACCGGAATAGCTGGAAATGCAACAGAAGATAGGATATAGTGAGATTAGCAAATTTATAACGAATTCGACGAGTGAAGCACACTCCGATTAGCGCGGCAACGCGCTCGGGGCGTGCTTTTTTTTGCGTTTGCAAACGATCGCTGATCAGTGGGGATGTGGTGTATAATGAAGACAAAAGATCGGCAGGAGAAGGAACGGCTGAAGCTCGATCAAATGATGAGCGTGCTGTTCCGACTCTCCAAGCGGTTGAGGCTGCAACTCATTAACGGCTTGTTCGGAGAGAGCTTTACCGGCGCCGAAGTAAAGGCAGTTCACTACAGCAACGCCAAGTTTGTCGACGCGGACGAATACAATCGCATCATCGGCGACCTGTTTATGAAACTGGATACGGTTCGCGGCACTTTTCACTACCATGTCGAGTTCCAGACTCTGAACGGCCGAGCAATGGTCATCCGGATGTTCAGATACGGCTTTGAGAAAGCATTGGAGCTGGCCGAAGGGAAGGCGGAGGACGGCGTGCAACTGGTCGCATTTCCGAAGCAGATCGTAATTTTCCTGGAGGAAAACAAGGCGATCGGCGACGAGCTGCGCTTCCGAATGCGACTGCCGGACGGGACGGAGACGATGTACACAGTGCCGGTGCTGAAGATCTGGACGCTGACGCCCCGCGACTTGCAGGAGCGGGAGCTGTTCGCATTGCTGCCGCTGCAGGTGTTTCGCTCGCGCAAGAGGATGCGCCGCATCGCGGCAAGCCGCCGGACGGACGACGAGAAGAGAACTCTGTTTACAAAGGAGTTTGAACGGCTTAAAGCGACGATTGAGGAAACGGTGGAAGTCCTTCGGGAACTGCGCAGAAAGCGGCAGCTGCAGCTTGAAGACTTGGATAAGATTTTGCAGGTATTGCAGAATATTCTGAACTACTTATACCGTCATTACGGAGAATATAAGCAAACGGAAAGGGAGGTAAGCGAGATGATCAAGACGTTTATTCCCGAGGCGCTAAAGCGCGGAAGAAGGGAAGGAAAAAAAGAAGGCCTTCAGGAAGGAAAAAAGCTCGGAGTCCAGCAAGCCAAATTCGAAGTGGCCGGAAACCTGCTGAAGCTTGGCGTTGACACCGACACGATCGCCGGAGCGACCGGACTATCCCCCGACGAAATAGCGAAAATAAAGCCGTAGGCCCGACAGCGGCTTACGGCTCATCCAGCATAGGCACGATCATCCGGCTGCGCAGCTCCCGCCTGTCCAGCGGCGGCTCCATATCCTCGATCGGGCGGCCTACGCCAAGCTTCGGATGCACGGCGGCGTCCATCGGAATCATGATCTCCGCAACGACTGGCCCGTCGGCTGCCGATACCGACTCCAGCAGAGGTTCAAGCTCACCCCAGGATGCCGCTCGAAACCCGGGGATGCCGTACGCTTCGGCGACCTTCGCGAAGTCGGGACAACTATACCCGGACACCGTGGAAGCCTGCCGCCCGCCGAAGTACAGATCCTGGAATTGGCGCACCATGCCCAGGGAACGATTGTTCAGCACGAAGACGGAGACCGGAAGCCGCCAACGAACGATCGTCTGCAGCTCCTGAATGTTCACCTGCATCCCGCCGTCCCCCGCGACGAGCGCCACGTGCCTTCCAGGCACGGCGAACGCCGCGCCGATCGCGGCGGGGAGGCCGAAGCCCATCGCCCCCATGCCTCCGGCGTTCAGCAGCCGCGTCTCGCCCCTGATCGGCAGCGACTGGCTCGCCCACATCTGGTGCTGCCCGACGTCCAGGCAGACGATCGCATCCGCTCCGATCGCTTCTCCCAGCCGCTCCATCAGCCGATTCGGGTCGATATCCCCCGCCTCCACGGCGCTGTCGGCAGCCTGCGCTCCCGTCGGATATTTCCGGCGATACAGCGCAAGCCTGTCTTTCCAAGCCAGCCACTCGTCACGCCCCGGCCGTTCCTCCCATACCGCAGCCAACATGCTCAGGAAAGGCTTCAAATGCCCTCTAATCGCCAAATCCGCCTTCACCTTTCTGCCCAGCTCCGTTCCGTCGATATCAATGTGAATGATCTTCGCTCCGCGAGCGAACGTCTCCGGCCTCGTGCCCGTCTGCCGTGTATCCAGCCGGGACCCCAGCACGAGCAGACAGTCGCAGTTCGCCAGCGCCAGATTGGCGTAACGATGGCCGTACGAACCGATCAGCCCCAAGTTCCATTCGTAGTCCGTCTCCACGGCGTCCAGTCCCAACAGCGAGCAAACCACCGGCACGCCCGCCTGCGCAAGCCACGCGCGCAGCGCTTCCGTTGCCTCCGCCGAACGCACTCCCCCGCCCACAAGCGCCATCGGCCGCGACGCCGCGCGCACCCATTCCGCCGCCCGCCTAACCTCGCCTTCCTCCAGAGCCGGCGCAGCAGCCGGCTCCTCCGCTTCTCCCGAACCCGAATACCCTTCCATCTTCTCCGGATCGACGTCCGCGCGCTGCACGTCCATCGGAATGTCGAGCAGCACCGGCCCGGGCCGGCCCGACCGCGCGATCGCCCACGCCTTCTCCAGCTCGAAGCGAAGCGTGCCGGCGTCCGTGACCATCGCCGCGTATTTCGTAAGCGGCCGAACGACGCTCACGATGTCCGTCTCCTGAAAACCGTTCTGCCGCACCGGATCGTCGAACTTGAACTCGTAAGTGTTCACCTGGCCGGTCAGAAATACGCAGGGAACCGAATCGAAATAGCAGCTCCCGATGCCCGTCACCAGATTCAGCGCCCCCGGCCCGCTCGTCGCCATCGCCACGCCGACCTTGCCGCTGGCCCGCGCGTAGCCCTCCGCCGCGAAAGCGGCCGCCTGCTCGTGATGCATAGGCACCGCCGCGATGTCGTCGCGCTCGTCCAGCGCGTCGAGCAGATGCGCGATCGCCCCGCCCGCCATCTCGAAGACGTGCGTGACGCCCTGCCGGGCCAAATAATCGACCACGTACCTGGCCGCCTTCATGATCGCCATACCCTCCATGGCGCGCCGCCGGACTTCCACAGCGCCTCCAGCGACACTTTATCCCGCAGCGTGTCCATTGGATGCCAGAAGCCTTCGTGCCGGTACGCCATCAGTTGGTTCAATCGGGCCAGACTTTCGAGCGGCTCCTTCTCCAGCATCGTATCGTCTCCCCCCATGTAAGCCAGCGCCTCCGGCTCGAAAACGAAAAATCCCCCGTTCATCCACCCGCCGTCCCCTCTAGGCTTCTCCCGGAAACCGCGCACGCCTCCCCCCTCGCCAAGCTCAAGCGCTCCGAATCTCCCTCCCGGCTGCACGGCGGTTACGGTCGCCCACTTCCCGTGAGAGCGATGGAACCTGACCAGCTCGGACAGATCGATATCGCTTACCCCGTCGCCGTAAGTGAGCATGAACGGGCCGTCCGCCAAGTAGGAGCCGATCCTCGCGATCCGGCCTCCCGTCGACGTGTCTTTGCCGGTATCGACCAGCGTCACCTTCCACGGGTCGGTCATCCGCTGATGAATCCGCCTTTTTCCCCCGTCCGAGAAGTCGAACGTTACATCCGATTCGTGCAGATCGTAATGGGCGAAGTACTCCTTGATCAGAACGCCCTTGTAGCCAAGCGGAATGACGAACTCGTGGAACCCGTAATGAGAGTAAATCTTCATAATGTGCCACAGAATCGGTTTGTCCCCGATCTCGATCAGCGGCTTGGGCCGCACCGCCGTTTCTTCGCTGATTCTCGTGCCGTAGCCCCCGGCTAGAATGACGACCTTCAAGGGAACGACTCCCCCTCTCCCGTCCTTGCGGACGACGCTCCGACAGCAACCTCCTACTACTTATGCCGAAGCGGATGCCGGGGTGTGGACAAGAGGGCGCTCGACCCGTAAATTCCGCAGACTTTCATCCCGAAAAAAGATTGCGAATTATGGCGAAAAAAAGTACGATGGAAGCAACTTTGAATATGGAGACGATTTCCATGACGCGTAATCGAAGCAACGCGGTATCGGGCAAGCCGCCCGTGATCGGCAGCCGCGGAACGCCCGGCAGTTCGCCGGTGATCGGGTCCCATAGACAGCAGAGAAGCGCGCCGCCGGTGATCGGCTCGCACAGGCAGCGGCAGGAGCAGCCGGAACAGCCGTCCCTCGGCAACCAGGACACGCTTCAAGGAATGCAGCGAGAGCCGTTCGAGATGAAGCCGATGGTGAACGGAATGCAGGAGCTGGACAAGTGGCTGCCCACGCCTCATCGAGGGATGCGCACGATCATGCCCTCCAAGACGTTCTACGCGGACACGGAGGAGAAGCGGGAGCCCTATGCCCGCAAGTTCAACGAGGATGGTACGATCTCCAACCAATCGGACGGTGAACACCTAAGCACGATAGGAGCATTGAGAGCACCGGCGGAAGGCTCCAAGGCGGATCGTCACATCTTCACGATGGACGGAGGCGGCAACTTCTACACGGCCGATGCCATCCAGGAGACGACAAAGCGCGGCAAGGAAGCTTTGGAGAAATTCAACTTGCCCGATCCGAGCCGGCAGGAGGCTCCCTCACAAGCTCCCGGACAAGCCCCCTCTTCCTACTACTACGAGGGCGCGAACGGCAAGGCGGACGACAACTACATCGAGATCGAGGACGAGTCGGAGGAAAGCGTGGGCGGCTACACGCAGATCGTGGAGTCAAGTCCGGAAGACAACTACATCGAGATCGAAGACGAGTCGGAGGAAAGCGTGGGCGGCTACACGCAGATCGTGGAGTCCAGTCCGGAAAGCAACTATATCCAGATCGAGGACGAGTCTTCCGAAAGCCAGTCCGACGGCTACCTTCCCCAATACATAGGCGCTCAGGAGCCGCGCGATTCGAACGGACAGTACATCGACTCCGTCCCCGAGAGCCCGGATCACTATTATGGAGCGCAAACGCACGACAGCGAAGATTCCTATTACGGGTCGGAAGCCGAGCAAGAAGAGGATGAAGGCCCGCAAGTGCCTTACCAGGAGAGATTCCACCACTCCAGCTTTCTCGCGGGACAAGCCGTGGCCGGAGCCGGGGAAATGCAAGTGCGCGACGGGCAAATCGAGCTCATCTCCGACGCGAGCGGCCACTATCGTCCGGGCTCCAAGCAGATGCTGCAAACCGTGCAGGAGCTCGAGCGCAAAAAGGTGCCCGTCGAGAGGATGGGCGTCGAGTTTATCGGCAAAGGCAACGAGGCCTTGGACGCGGACGGCTACGCCGAATTCGACGAGAATGGCGAGATCGCCAAGGAAACCAACATGCAAGCGTCGGCTCTGGAGCTTCTGGGCTACGCCAACCACCGCAATCCCGAGAACGCCGAGACGGAGATGCGCGCGAATCACGCCAAGAAAAACCGCTATTTGACCGAGCTGCTCGGGGTTGCGGGCAAGTCGAAAAAGAAGGACGAAGTCGCGCCTTCCGACAACCCCAACGCTTCCAGATGGAGAAGAAGATAGCGAGTTAGAACTTCGTCGTCTCTTCGCGCCGCGCCAATCAAGATTCGGCCGCTTCCAACAGGGGCTGTCCCGTAAGTAAAAAGAGACGTACAGAACAATTATCGATGGATATTTGCTTAGGGCGTGTCTTCAAACCCGCTCAGGTGCATCTATCACCGCCTTTTCGCCCCCTGCTTCGTCACTTTTGCTTGACGTACCTCCGGTACGCCTTCACAAAAGTTCCTTGCATGGAACGAAAATTCGGCCATATCTGCTGTCCTCGGAGTATGAAAACACGCCCTAGGGGTATCTATCTCCTTCCGATGCCAGATACCCCACAAAGTGACGCCAAGCTTCGCAGCTTATTCCGATTACTTTGCGGGGGCCCCAAAAGCGTTTCCTGAAATTTGTATGGCAGACCCGTGACAGGGTCATTTCAGGACCGTATGAGGCAGTCTGCAGGAGATAGATACCCACTTTTTTTCATCGATAATTTTGTACGTCCCTGCTTACGAGACAGCCCCCTGCGCGCTATATAAGCTTCCTCCTTCGCTTCTGCTCGGCTGCGGTTCGCTGCCACTCCCCCTCCCTCGCCGTTCCGATTCCCGTATCGGCGGCGTACACCACCTTGCCCCGATTCATTGTCAGGACGACTCTGCTGCGGAAGCGGCGTCCGGCGTAAGCACTGTGCCGGTGCCGGTACAGAAGCTGTTCCGCACGCAGCACATACGGAGCGTCGAGATTGACGAGCACGATGTCCGCGTCGCACCCGACAGCCAGCCTGCCTTTGCGCGGCAGCAGCCCGAACCGTTTGGCCGGAGCTTCCGACAGCACTTTGGACAGAAGAGGCAGCGGAAGCCCTCTTTTCCAATACCCTTCGTCAATAATCAGCTCCAGCATGCTCTGCGCGCCGGATATGCCCGCCCTTGCGGCAAAATAATCGTCTCCCGCCTCCGGCTTCATCCACGGTGGACAGGGAGAATGATCAGAGGCGACGAGATCGACCTTGCCCTCGGCCAGCCTCGCCCACAGCCCTTCCCTTTCGCGGGCTCCGCGGATGGGGGGAGCGCATTTGGCTAGCGTTCCCAGCCTCTCCGCCTCCTCGTCGGTAAACACGAGATAGTGCGGACACGTCTCCACCGTGACGTTCAGCCCGTTCATCTTCGCTTCCCATGCCGCATCGATCGCTTGCGGACTGCTCAAGTGAACGAGATGAAGCGGACATTCCGTCCGTTCCGCGAACAGCAGCGCCCTGCGCACCGCATCCAGCTCGGCCGCGATCGGTCTGGCCGCCGCGTAATCCCGCGGCATGCGCGGCTTCCGCCGGGCCAGCTTCCCGGTCAGCGCCGAGACGACTTCCTCGCTCTCCGCGTGCACGGCCAGCACTCTGTTCATGCCCGAGATCGCCTTCATTCCTTCGAACAAGGCCACGTCGTCAACGGATCGAAAGCCGCCTTCCTCATGCCCCGTAGACGACATCACCGCTTTGAATCCGATAACGCCCGCTTCCGCGAGCGGCTCCAGCTCTTCCAGATTGTCGGCGGACAGCCCGCCCCACAATCCGTAATCGATATGCGATCCGATCGTCCGCGCGGCTGCCAGCTTGATTCGCAGCGCTTCCGCGCTCGCCGTCGGCGGCTGCCCGTACAACGGCATATCGAGGAACGTCGTCGCTCCCCCCGCGGCCAGCGCCGCCGAACCGCAATCAAACCCTTCCCATTCGCCAAGCCCAGGTTCGTACAGATGCACGTGCGCGTCCACGACTCCCGCCATCGCATACAGTCCGCTTGCGTCGATGGTCGTCCTCGAGGGTACCGGGAGCTCGGAGGCGATCTGGACGATCAAGCCGTCTCTTATTCCTATATCCGCAATCTGAACGCGGTCGCGAAGCACAACGTTCGCTCCCTTGACGATACAATCGAGCATGCCTTCGTCCTGCATTCTCTCCCCTCCCTGCGCGCATTTATATATGTTATATAATATAACACAAATAAACACATCAGTAGAAACGGAGAGTTTATCCTATTTTTATGTTAATAAATATTACATCATACAAAAGTTGCCGTACTCGGATGCCCGACCGTTCCGGCCGCGCACGCCGTCCGTTCCTCCGACAGCTCAGCGCATTCGCGGAAAGCATACTGCCGGCAGCCGGCGCAGCGAGCCTTGTCCAGGCAGCCCAGCGCATAGCCGATCGCTTCTCCCGTATGCGCGAAAAACCGGTCCCTCCCGATCTCCTCCGCCAATCCCGTCCGCTCCAGCACCTCGCGCGGCTGCTCCTGAATTCCGGATACGAGCACGACGCCGCCGACGCCGCGGAATTCGCGGACCAGCGCGGCCAGATTCGCTTCCCCCGTCATATCGATCATCGGGACTTTCCCCATGCGGATAAGCAGCACGCGATGGGACTGCCCGACCACGTCGTGCAGCGCCCGTCCGAACGACTCAGCCGCCCCGAAGAACAGCGCGCCCTCCACCGTCGCAATGCGGATTTGCGGACAATCCCGCTTCTCCGTCACCCCTTCCGGCGCCACCTTGCCGTGGCGGGCCAGCGGATCGGGCAGTACCTTGTCGACTTTGATCATGCCGCCCATCCGTTTCACGAACAGCACGACCGCCAGCACGAGTCCGGCCGTAACCGCAGCCGTCAAGTCCATGAACACGGTCAGCAGGAACGTCGCGACCAGCACGAGCGAATCGCCCGTCTTCGTTCGCAGCAGCTTGGCGAAATTGCGATACTCGCTCATCTTCCACGCAACGACCATCAGCACCGGGGCCATACCGGCCAGCGGAATGCGGGAAGCCAGCGGCGCGAACAACAGCAGCACGGCGAGCACGACCGCGCCGTGAACGATGCCCGATACGGGACTGACCGCTCCCGACTTGATGTTCGTCGCCGTTCTCGCGATCGCTCCCGTCGCCGGAATGCCGCCGAACAGCGGAGCCGCCATGTTGGCGATGCCTTGGCCGATCAACTCGCGATTGCTGTCATGGCGAGTTCCAGTCATCTCGTCCGCGACGACGGCGGACAGAAGCGACTCGATGCTGCCGAGCATCGCGATGACGAATGCCGGATACAGCAGCTGCTCGATGCGTTCCAGCGTAATTTCCGGCAGGCGGAACGCCGGCAGCTCGCTCGGAATCGCGCCGTAGGCGGACCCGATCGTCGCCACGTTCCCGTCGAACAGCAGGCTTGCGACCAGCGTCGCTGCCAGCAGCCCCGCTAGCAGCGCGGGCAGCTTCGGCGCGTATCGCGTCGCGAGCAGGATAACCGTCAGGCTGACGAGCGCGGTCGCGATGCTGTAGCCGTCGATGAGCGGCCCATTCGCTGCGATCTCCTGCATATTCGGCAGGAACCGCTCGTGTTTCTCCAACCCTTCCATCCCGAGAAATCCGGGAATTTGACCTGTGAAAATGATGACCGCGATGCCCGCCGTAAACCCGAGCGTCACCGGCCGGGGAATGTAACGGATGAGCGCGCCCAGCTTGAACAAACCCATCAGCAGTAGCATGACGCCCGCCATCATGCCGGCCAGCAGCAAATTTTCGTACCCGTAATGCAGCACGATCATCAGCAGCACCGGCACGAACGCTCCCGTCGGGCCTCCGATCTGAAACCTCGAGCCTCCCAGCAGAGAAATCAATACGCCTGCGATAATCGTCGTGTACAATCCGTATTGGGGACTTACGCCCGACGCGATCGCGAAAGCCATCCCGAGCGGAATGGCAACGATGCCCACGATCAATCCCGACAGCAAGTCGCGGCGCAAGGAACCGACGTTGTAATCCGCAAATCTCCCCAACCTGTGCAGCTTCATTTTACCCCTTCTTATATTTAAATATTTGATTATTTGAATATATAGAATATAAGAGTCCAAGGAAGGAAAGTCAAAAAGGATTTACCCCGTTTTAAGCGGGTTTAACCCGATGCGGCAAGCAAAACCGCCTTCGACGTCCTCTGCACGCAGAATCGCGTACTAAAAACGAGGCCGTGCTCGCCCTTCGGCGATCGACCTCGTTCTGCACCCGTTCACTCGCTTCGAATCGTCTCCAGCAGCGAGATCGCATCGACGAGATGGTTGTCGAAGATGCGTTTGGCGACTTCCAGCAGCTCCCGGATGAGCGGGTCCCGGAGAGAGTAGATGACGTTCGTCCCGTCCTTCACGCCGCTGACGACGTTCTTCGCCCGAAGCACCGCCAGCTGCTGCGACACGGCCGAGCCTTCCAGGCCAAGCACCGCCTGGATCTCGTTGACGTTTTTCTCCCCTTCGCTCAGCACTTCCAGAATCCGAATGCGCAGCGGATGCGCGAGCGCCTTGAAGAACTCCGCTTTGAATTGCTGCAATTCACGGCTCACGCCCTTTCCCCCTTTCAATCGAACCAGCCCTTGCGCTTGAACCAGGCATACATGCCGAGACCGAGCGCCAGCATGAGCCCGAGCACGATGAAGTAGCCCGCCCGCCATTCGAGCTCAGGCATGTTCACGAAGTTCATCCCGTACACGCCGGCGATAAAAGTAAGCGGCATAAAGATCGTCGTCATAACCGTGAGCGTCTTCATGATCGAGTTCATCCGATTCGAGCGCAGCGAGTCGTAGCTGTCCCGGAGATCGGCCGTCATCTCGCGATTGGATTCGATCATCTCCGTCAGCTTGAGCAGATGATCGTAAATATCGGTAAAATAGGCGATCTGCTCCTTGATGCCCGGAATTTTGTCCGAGTTGAGCAGCCGGTACAGCAGGTCGCGCATCGGCAGCACCGTCCGGCGAATGCGCAGCAGGTCGGCCCGAATGTCATAGATCTGCTCCGTCGTCTCCTGCAGGTTGACCCTGTTCTCGCCCTGATCCTCGATCTCGTTCAGCTGATCCTCGATTTTGTACAATGTCGGAAAATAGTTGTCGACAAGCTTGTCCATCAGCAAGTACGCGACGTAATTATGGTCCTTGCCCCGGCGAACGTCCGCCTCCCGCATCCGCCGCCACGCTTCCTCGATCTCCTGCGAAGGCGCAAGATGGAACGTGACGATGCCCCGCGGACCGAGGAAGACGTTCACTTCCTCCGCCTTGAGCGTCTCGGGATGCAGCGCATGAAGGACGAAAAAATGCGTTTCCTCGTAGTGGTCCACCTTCGGCCGCTGCAGCAGCTGCAAGCAGTCCTCGATCGCGAGCGGGTGAAATTGAAAATAGCTGTCCAGCAGCTCGGTCTCCTCCGGCTTCGGACAATCGAAGTCGACCCAGAACCAGCCGACGTCCCGGCCCGTCAGCTCCTCCAGAGGAACATCCTCCCGCCATCGCCCGTCGTCCGTGACGGCCATAATCCGCAGCACTCGCCTCACCTCTTAACGTCCATTATGCCTTGAGGAGACCGCGATTGGCAACTTGCTCCTGTCCGACTTCTATCCGACTCGGCCGCAATCCGCCTTCCCCTGACCTCGCCCCGGACTCAGGCATCTTGCCCGCTTCGACCGCGGATCGCGCTGCGATAGTCCTTGGGCGTCAGCCCCGTCTCGCTCCGGAAGACGCGGTTGAAGTGCCGGATGTTGGCGAATCCGGTCATCTCGGCGACGATCGTGATTTTATCGTCCGTAAGCGCCAATCTCTTCTTGGCCTCTTCCACCCTCAGGGCGGCCAGATGCTCGACGAAAGATTTGCCCGTTCTGTTTTTCAACATCGCGCTGAAATAGGCCGGATGCAGGTGCGCTTGCTCCGCAACATCCTTGAGCGTAATCGGTTCGCGGTAATGCTGCTCCAGATAGCGGAGAGCCTGGTGGACCGGATCGCGTTCCGAGGAGCGGCTGCCGGATGCGATGGCGGCGGCGAGCCGGCCGAACAGCCTTCGGCAGACCTCGATCAACTCGTCGCTGGACGAGATCGAGCAGATTTCGACCAACTGGGCGCGAATGTCCTTGTCCCCCATCCACCCCATCGTCGCGCCCGATTCCTCGGTCATTTCGTAGTAGTGGAGCACAAGCTTGCAGATTTGCTGATGCACGGTTTCCGGCGTCTGCGCCCAGCGGCACAGGCCGCCGATCGCCTCTTCCACCTTGCCGTCGATCTCGGAGACTCTCCCCTCGTTGACGGCTTCCTCCAACGCTTCCCAGGACCACTTTCCCGCTCCTGCCTTCGGCCGGGAATCCGCGGCCGCGTCTTCGTAATCGATCACCTTGTCGCCTCCGACGACAAGCCGGTACAGCAAGGCGATCTCCGCTTCCCTGTACGATCGCGGAATCGACTCCGCGCCTTCCATCGTGCTGCCGAGCCCGATCGTGACCGTCAGGTTGGACAGCGACCGGATCTGCCGGCAGATCGAGTGCGCCGTATCGATCAGCCGTTCCCGGGAGGCGACCCGGTCCGGCACGTTGGCCAGGGCGACGACCTCCGAATCGGAGAAGACGAAGGAGAAGCCGCCCAGCCGGCTGCCGACGATCTCCTGCACGAACTGCCGGATATAGAGCTGGAAGAGCGAAGGATCCGTGCGCCCGTAGCGCTCGGGACCGACCGACTCCTTGTCCATCTTGACAACCATGCAGGCGAAGCACGGCTCGGCCAGTCCGATGCCCAGCCGTCTTACCCCTTCCAGATCCATGTCGTTCATGCTCCCGCGCAGCAGCCCGGCGGCAAGGTGATCGCTTGCTTGCCGGCGCAAGACGTCGTCCCTCTCCCCGGGTTCCGACTGACTCGCCTTGCGCGTCGCTTCGCGGATCTCGTCCTTCACCTTGTCCAGCACCCTGGACAGTTCCTCCCTCTCGACCGGCTTCATCAAATAGTCCTTAGCTCCGTGGCGAAGGGATTGCCGAACGTACGAGAAGTCCTCATAACCGCTAATGACGATGCAGCGCAGATCGGGGAACCGCTCGCGCGCGAACTTCTGAAGCTGAATGCCGTCCATGCGGGGCATGCGAATATCCGTCAGCACGACGTCCGGCTTCAGCTCGCCGATCATCTCCATCGCCTCGTAACCGTCCTTGGCGTCCCCGACGATCTCCCAGTTCGGGTCCTCGGAAGAAATCATCGCGCGCAACCCTTTGCGGTAGATAGCTTCGTCGTCTACGATCAATATTTTGGGCATGGGCGGTTCCTCCTCGGAATTTCTGCGAAAAAAGAATCGTTCCGGCGTCCGGTCATCGAACCGCCGGCAGCGTCATCGTCACCTTCAACCCCTGGTACGGCATGCTCTCGAACGTCAAGCCGTACGGCTCCCCGTAATGAAGCAAAATGCGGCGATGCACGTTCAGCAACCCATTCCCGGATTTGCCGCCGAGATCCTTGGACTGCCGAAGCCGGCTCCTGATCCGCTCCAGCTCGTCGTTCGTCATGCCGATTCCATCGTCCTCGATCGCCAGCGTCAGCACGCCCGCTTTTTCCGAACCGGTCAGCCGGATCAGCCCCGAACCTACGCCCCGATCCAAGCCGTGATTGATCGCGTTCTCCACGATCGGCTGGACGATCAGCGGGATGACGACGCAGCCCAGCGCCCGCTCTTCGATCTCCTCGAGGAATCGAATGCGCTCGCCGTAGCGGATCATCTGAATCGCCATATAGCCGTTGACATGCTTCAATTCGTCTTTCAGCGTCACGATGTCCTGCCTGCTGCTCAAGCTGTAGCGAAGCATGCGGCTTAAATTGTTGGCCATCGTCACGATATCCCGATTCCCTTCCAATTCGGCGTTCATGCTGATCGTACCCAGCGTATTGTATAGAAAATGCGGATTGATCTTGCTCTGCAGTGCGGCGATCTGCGCGTCCTTCTCGCGAATCTCCGTCTCGTATAGCAAATATCCGAGCTCGCTGAGCTTCGACACCATCGTGTTGAACGAGCCGCCGAGCCGCCCCACTTCGTCCTGTCCCGTGACCGGAAAAGCCACCTGCAGCTCGCCCTGCTCGACCTTCCTCATCAGACGACTCAGCTTCCGCAGCGGGTGGGTCACCCGGAAAGCCGTAAATACGTTCAGGAGCATCGCCAGGCCGACGAAGCCGACGATGACGAGCGTCATGGAGCTCCGGACTTTGTGGCTGTCGCGCATCAGCTCCTTGACCGGCACGACGCTGACCGTCGTCCAGCCCGTTACGGGCGAAGTCACGTAAGCGACCAGCGATTCCGGCATGCCTCCGGACGCGTCGACATGGCGCACGCCCTGGCCCTGAAGCTCTCCCGGCAGCGGGGGAGCCAGATCTTCGTCCTCCCTGCGAATGACCATCCGCCCCTGCTGATCGACGATGTACATCGATTCCCCGGCCGCCAGATTGACCTGCTGCAAAATGCCGCGAACCGCCGCCGGGTCGATATCGATGACGATATACCCGATCGTCTCCCCGGTGTCGAAGCTGCGAAGCTCGCGGGCGATCGAGAATACGTCGTAGGTCGTCCCGCTCGTCGATTTGATCTGATGCGTCGTAATGAATGTAGGCTGACCGTACAAGCCTTTGGCCCGCTTCAGCCATTCCGCGCTTTCGTCCAGAATGTAGGAGGTGACATACTGGCTGTCCGGCAGCACCACGTAAGAAGCGCCCTTCTCCCCGTACAGCGATACGCCCATAATGTCGATGCGCCCGTTAATGAATATTTTCGAGACGAAGCCGTTCAGATGCCCGATCTGCTCCAGCGTCAGCGGCTGCCCCGGCTTTCTGTCCGCGCTCAAATACTCGAGAATTTCGTTGTACTGGTAGGGGGACAGCGTGAGCCGGTTCAGCTCGTTCATGTACGTATCGATGTTCAGCGTAAGCTGCTGGATCGTCTGCAATTGATAGGCGCCGACGTTTTTCTCCATCGCGTTCTCGAAGCTGGAGAACGTATAGACGCCCATCGCTCCGATCGGGACAACGACAAGAAGGAAATTGATCAGGATCAATTTCCGGGCAAGCTCTTGATTGGTAAACCAGCGAACGAGGCTCCGTTTACGTTTCATGTTCCCTCCGCTACCTCTTCAGCTCGGCGTCGATTTTGGCGGCCGCGATTTTAAGCGTCTGCTCCGGCGTCTGCTGGCCGTAATTCATCCGTTCGAACTCGCGGATCAGCACCTCCGTCGTCGACCACTGCCGGACGTGTCTCGGCCAATACTTCACGAAATTGGCGGTGGCGGCATAATCGCTGCGGTATTTCAGCGCGTTGAACGCCTCCCCGCGAACGACGCGCGTCATGCTCGGGACGTGCCCGGCTTCGGCCCACTTCTCGCCGTGCTCGACCATCCATTTGGCAAAGGTCATGATCGCCTTGCGCTTCTCATCGGTCATCCCGTGCTTCGTCGGAACGACCAAGGAATGCGAGTCGCCCCATACTGCGGGCACATCGTATATCGTGGGCAGCGGGACAACTCCGAAATCCAGGGCCGGGGCATGCTCGAACGCCCCCGTACCCCACATTCCCGTAATCAGCACGGCCGCCTTGCCGTCGTAGAACATTTTGAAGGCGTCGTTGATGTCCGGGGGAATCAGCTTGCTTGCGTACAGCTCGTGCACGAACTCCAGCGCTCTCAGAGCCTGCGGATTGTCCAGCGTCGCCTTGCTTCCTTGCTCGTCGTAGAAGGAACCGCCTCCCTCAAGCTGGTTGTACAGGCTCCACCACAGCCATACCGAATCGATCCTCGTACTCGGCTGCGCCAACGGCGCGACATCGGACGGAACGGCTTCCTGAATGCGCCGAAGAAACGACACGAAGCCGTCCTCGCTCGCGTCCAGAATCGGTTTGTCGGAGGAATCAAGCAGGCCGGCCGCGCTCAGATACTCCTTGTTGTAATACATGACGAGCGCATGCGTGTCCAGCGGCACCGCATAGGGATGCCCGTCGTACACGACCGATCCCATAATATTGCCGTTGAAGACGCTCCAGTCGAGTCCGACCTCCTCCGCCGGAACGGACAGATCCTCGATGTAGCCGTTCTGGACGAATTGGGGCAGATTGGTCGCATGGTTAATGGCGACGTCGGGCGCGTTGCCCGAGAGAATCGCCGTTCTCAAGCGCGAATAATAATCGTCCAGCCTGGAGTTCGTCTGGACGACCAGAACGTCGCTCTGCTCCCGGTTAAACCTCTCCACCATCTCGGTCATGAACTGATTGTCCCCGCCGCTGAACGGCGTCCAATATTCGATGCGGATCGCTTGGCCGCTCTTCGTCTGCCGCGGCTCGGCGTTGTCGGCGGTCGTCGCGCATCCCGCAACGGCCGCCAGCAGTATCGAAACGATGAGCGCGTACAGCGGCTTGACGTTCATAGTCCATTCCTCCAGGCTTGGCCGCCGGTATCGCGCGGCTCGTTCGGTCGCCCCTAGGGCGTGTATGCAACCTCCGAAGATAGCAGATGTTGCCGAATGTTCGTTCCATGCAAGGAACTTTTGTGAAGGCGTACCGGAGGTACGTCAAGCAAAAGTGACGCAGCAGGGGATGATAGATGCCCCTGAGCGGGTTTGCATACACGCCCTAACGGACGAGATCCATATAATCGACGGACACGGCGTGTCCGGCTTGTTCGAGTTTCAGTGTAATTTCATTCAGGCCCGCTCGCAAGGGCAGCTTGATCTCCGTGACGGCAAACTCGTTGCGCCCCGTTGGGCCGGCCTTGATTTTCTTGCGGGCGTCCCCCGCCGCGACCTCGATTGTCAGCTCTTGCCCGGACGGATTTGCAATGGCGAATTTCGCGATATAGTCTCCTGGCGTCGGCACGAGCACGTTGCCGAAGCGGACCGCGCTTCCCTTGCCGCCCTCCAGCTTGGCGACGCCCCAGCCGGACGCGAACGGATTGTCCTCGGCCGCGGAATCTCCTTCCGCCTGCGCGTTCTCCGCTTCGTAGCGAGGAATCTCGATGGCCAGCAGCTGCGGGCCGCCGTCTTCCTCCTGAGCCTCCTGAGCGGTTACGGAAATCTCGTTCATTCCGGAACGAAGCCGGACAGTCGCGTACGCATACCCGGTCTTGCCGTTCTCCGTAACCGACAGCTCGACTTCGGCCGCTTCTCCGTCCCCCGCTTCAATCGTCACTCGCGCAGGCTCGCCCGTTTCGTTTCGATAATGCAGCAGCACCGGCGCGCTCGTCTCCACAGAGGAAGGAATCAAGTCAAACGTCACTCTCCCGCCTTCGCGGACGGCGTGCTCCGTCCGATAGAGACCGTCCGAGGAAGGAACCCCGATCGCCGTCTCCAGCGAGAGCGGCTTGCCGAACTCCGGCAGCCCGTCGTCGCGCCAGACGACGCGCTGGGCGCGCGCCTTCCGGTTGTTCCAGCCGTCGCTTATGCCGCTCGTCGCGTGGTAGACGATCCACGTCTCCGTCCCGTCCGGCGAGGCGACGAACGAGTTGTGTCCCGGACCGTAGACGCCTGCTTCTTCGTCCATAGCCATCAGCGGAGCTTCCGACTTGCGCCAATTCGCGGCGGAGAGCGGGTCCGCTCCCGGCTCCAGCGTCAGCAGCCCCAGACTGTAGAACGGCGTCCAGCTCCCCGCGCCGGAGTAGACGATAAACGTTCTGCCGTCCTTCTGCAGAATCGACTGCCCTTCGTGAATATAAGGCGGTCCCCCCGCCCTCTCCCACTCCAGATCGGGTTCCCCGATCTTCACGCGGGGACCGCTGACCGTCAGCGGATCGCTCATCGGGGCGATGTACGTGTTTTGTTGGACGTTTACGTCGCCTTCCCAGCCCGACCATACGAAATAAAGCCGATTCTCCAGTTCCATGACGAGGCCGTCGATCGCCCATTTGTTCGTATCGTCCGTCACTTGTCCCGCGAACGCATACGGACCGAGCGGATCGTCCGTCTCCGCCTCCAGAGCGTACATCCGGTGATTCTCGTTCGCCCCGTCGTCCGCGGCGAAATAGATGTACCATTTTCCCCGCAAATATTGAATCTCGGGCGCCCACAGGTTCGCGGAATACATCGTGTCGACCGGCGGGTACCAGACGACCCTCTTCTCCGCCTGCCTGAAGTCGAGCGTGCGGGATTTCATCACCATGATGTCGGCGCCGTTGTGCGTGAACGTCATATAATAGTAGCCGTCTCTGTAGACGACGCTCGGATCGGGCGTATCCATATCCGCAAGCGTATTCTTGAGCGTGCCTCCGTGACCGGTATATCCGGCGGATACGGCTGAATCGGATCGGTTCATGCTTCCTCCCGTCTGCCAGACGATCGCGCCGACGACGGCCAGTACCGCCGCGACAGCCGCGATCGTCAGCGCAATCGATTTGCTTCGCAATTTCATCGGCGTTCCTCCACTCGCATTCGAAGACGATTTATTTGACCGCGCTCTGCGTGATCGCTTTCACGAACGAACGCTGCCCGACGAGAAAGATGAGCAGCATCGGAATCGTAGCGATCGTCGTCATCGCCATCAGCTTGCCGTAAGCCTGCACATAGCTGCCCTGCGCCATCATCGCGATGCCCCCGGTAATCGTGCGCATCTCGGGCGAGGTCGTGGCGTACAGCGGCCATACGAAATCGTTGTAAATGCCCATGAACGTAAAAATCCCGAGCGTGACCATGATGGACACCGACGCCGGCATGAGGATTTTCCAATACACCTGCCACTTGTTCGCGCCGTCGATGCGGGCCGCTTCCTCGATTTCCTTCGGGAACGAAGAGAAAAACTGCAGCAGCAGGAACACCCCGAACGCTCCGGCCGTATAGGGCAGCACCAGCGCCGGATACGTGTTGATCAGCCCGAAGGCGTTGAATTCCATGTACATCGGCAAAAAGGTAAGCACGCCCGGAATCATGAGCGAGGCGATGAACATCGACAGCAGCGTTCGGCGCAGCGGAAGATCCCTCAGACGGGCAAGCGCGTACGCCGCCAAGGAGTCGATGAACAGCACGATCGCGGTGCCGACAGCTCCGACCGACAGCGAGTTCGTAATCCAGCGCATGATCGGCACGTTCATGAGCTCGCCTTTAATGCCGTCGATATAATTGTCGAGAATCGGTTTCTTCGGAATGAAGTTCATCTTGCCCGACAGCGCCTCGAAATCGTTCTTCAAGGAAGTCGACAGCATCCAGACGAGCGGCAGGACGAACACGACGGCGACCGCCGCGGCGATCGCGATCAGGACGAGCGTTCTCAGCTTTCTCGAACTCATAGGTTACTCCTCCTTCCTGCCGTAGGTCAAGCGATACTGCACGACCGACACGATCATGATCATGACGGCCATCAGAATCGCCATCGCCGAAGCGGCACCGATTTCCTTGCGGATGAACGCTTGGTCCAGCACATTCATCAGCAGCACCTTGGACGTATCCCCCGGCCCGCCCCGCGTGAGCAGGAACGGCTGGGCATAGATGTTGAAGGACGCAATCGTCGACGTGATCATTACGAACAGCATGACCGGACGGATCGAAGGCAGCGTAACGCTCGCGAACTTGCGCCAGGAGCCCGCGCCGTCGATCGAGGCGGCCTCGTAGTAATCCTCGGGAACCTGGTTCAGCGCGTTGATGAAAATAATCATGTTAAACCCGATTGTCCACCACAGCGTCGTCGACACGAGCGCCACCCAGACCCACGGTTCGCTCGTCAGCCACGGAATCGGATCGATGCCGAGCTTGCCGAGCATGCTGTTGATCAGCCCCGCGTTCGTGTCGTACATCATCAGCCAGATGACGGCCATGACCGAAGCCGAGACGGCGTAAGGTATGAAATAGACGGTGCGGAACCAACTGCGGATTTTGCGCGGCAAGGCGTTAACGAGCAAAGCCAGAGCCAGGCCGATGGCGATCAGCAGCGGCACGGAATACAGGACGAACTGCACCGTCGCCCATAATCCGCGGACGAACAAGCTGTTCAAGTACGTGCCCGGAGAGAAAATCTCCGCGTAATGGGCAAAGCCTACGAACGGATGGGAGTCGGACAACAGCTCGAATTCGTGAAGGCTGATGTAGAATCCGTAACCGATCGGAAATAGCAAAAAAGCGGCGAAGCTGATCAAATACGGCAGAACGAACAGAGACGAGGTCAAGCGGGACTGCCACCCGGTATTCATCGCGGACTCCTCCTTCGGCTTCATGGGCGAAGAAGACGGGGCATCCTTGCGGATGCCCGTCTTCCTCCGGCTAACGGATCGTTTGCGTCTCCCGCTTATTTGCCCATGGCCTGACGGGATTTGGCGACCGCTTCGTCAAGCGCTTTCTGCGGATCTTTCTTCCCGAGCAGCGCGTTGTTGATTTCGCCCCATACCGGCTCGATAATCGTTCCCCAGTTCAGCACGTTGGGCGCGAACTGGACGTACGAGAAGCTGTCGGCTACCGAGCTTTGCGGCAGCGCCTTGAATTCCGCGCTGTCCAGCATCGGTTTGGAGGCCAGCGCCTGGCCGGACTCGGCCCAGGCAAGCGAGTTGCCCGCGACGTACTTCAGGAAATCGCCGATTCCGGCAAGCACGCCCGCATCCGTCGTGTTCTTCGGAATGACGAAGCTGTGAGAGCCTGCGTACACGGCTTGCTTGGCTTTGCCGATCTGCGGCACCGGAGCGATGCCGTAGTTCAGGCCGGCTTCGTCGAATTGCGACTTCATCCACGGGCCGTTGAACTGGATCGCGTTCTTGCCTTGCAAGAACAGCGTATTCTCGCCGTCCTGCTGCACGTTGGCCGGAGAGATGCCTTGATCGATCAGGCCGCGCAGCCAGGCGATCATCTCCACCGCTTCCGGGGAGTTGTACGCGACGTCCGTGCCGTTCCACAGCTCGCCGCCGTTCTGCCAGACGAGCGTCGGGAAGATGAACTGCTGCGGCCACAGCGTCGGCACGACGTAGCCGTATTGGCCCTTGCCCTTGTCCGTCAGCTTGTTCACCGCGTCTTCGAATTCGGCGCGGTTCGTCGGAGGACCGGAGATGCCCGCTGCTTCGAACAGATCCTTGTTGTAGTACATGACGAGCGGATGGATATCGAGCGGAATGCCGTACCACTTATCCTCGATGGTGGAATATTGGACAGGCGCCTCGACGTAGTCGGCCTTGACGATGCCGGACTGTCCGGCGATATCGTCCAGCGGCTGCAGTTGGCCTTTGCTCGCGTAAGTCGGAATTTGATCGACGTGCATAATCGCCAGATCCGGGCTGTCCTTGCCGGCGCTCAGCGCCACGTCGAGCTGCTTGTAATACTCGCCGTTCGGCTGGATGACGAAATTGATTTTGTAGCTGTCCTGCGATGCGTTGTACTTCTCCACGATATCCTTCATGAACGCTCCGTCCGCCCCGGAGAACGGCGTCCAGAACAGGAACTCCGTCTTCTTGCCCCCGGCTGCGGCGGAGCTTCCGCCTTGGCTGCCGCTCGGAGCGGCGTTTCCTCCCCCGTTGTCGTTGCCTCCGCACGCGGTCAGCACGAGAGCCGCGGTCGTCAGCGTCAGGAACGTGCGAGTCAAGCTGGACGATACTTTAAACATATTGTTTTATCCCCCTTGATCGGTAGTGTGAAGCGTTTGGCCTGGAACCATCTTAGCGCTTTCCGATCGGATAAAAATACGCACTTCGTTTAGGGGATGTGGACATTTCTTTAGATCCTAGTAGAGCCCCCCGAAGTAAAGTGACCAAGATGTTGAAGAATCCAGGCTGACTCAGTCTTGCTGAGTCGGGTTGGAGTATCGAATGGGCCGGTAGAGTCGCTGCAGCCGCGCTGTGTCGGGTTGGAGCATCGAATGGGGCGTCAGAGTAGCTGCAACCGCGCTGAGTCGGGTTGGAGCGGCGAAAGGGCCGGTAGAGTCGCTGCAACCGCGCTGTGTCGGGTTGGAGCGGCGAATGGGCTGGTAGAGTAGCTGCAACCGCGCTGTGTCGGGTTGGAGTATCGAATGGGGCGTCAGAGTCGCTGCAACCGCGCTGTGTCGGGTTGGAGTATCGAATGGGCCGGTAGAGTCGCTGCAACCGTGCTGAGTCGGGTTGGAGCAGCGAATGGAACGTCTGAGTCGCTGCAACCGCGCTGTGTCGGGTTGGAGCAGCAAATGAGCTGGTAGAGTAGCTGCAACCGCGCTGTGTCGGGTTGGAGTATCGAATGGGGCGTCAGAGTCGCTGCAACCGCGCTGTGTCGGGTTGGAGCATCGAAGGGGACGTCAGAGTAGCTGCAACCGCGCTATGTCGGGTTGGAGCAGCGAATGGGCCGGTAGAGTCGCTGCAACCGCGCTGTGTCGGGTTGGAGTATCGAATGGGGCGTCAGAGTAGCTGCAACCGCGCTGAGTCGGGTTGGAGCGGCGAAGGGGACGTCAGAGTAGCTGCAACCGCGCTGTGTCGGGTTGGAGCAGCGAATGAGCTGGTAGAAGTAGCTGCAACCACGCTGTGTCGGGTTGGAGCAGCGAATGGAACGTCAGAGTCGCTGCAACCGCGCTGAGTCGGGTTGGAGCGGCGAATGAGCTGGTAGAGTAGCTGCAACCGCGCTGTGTCGGGTTGGAGCGGCGAAAGGGCCGGTAGAGTCGCTGCAACCGCGCTGTGTCGGGTTGGAGCATCGAATGGGGCGTCAGAGTAGCTGCAACCGCGCTGAGTCGGGTTGGAGCAGCGAATGAGCTGGTAGAGTAGCTGCAACCACGCTGTGTCGGGTTGGAGCAGCGAAAGGGCCGGTAGAGTCGCTGCAACCGCGCTGTGTCGGGTTGGAGCAGCGAATGGAACGTCAGAGTAGCTGCAACCGCGCTGTGTCGGGTTGGAGTATCGAAGGGGACGTCAGAGTCGCTGCAACCGCGCTGTGTCGGGTTGGAGCGGCGAATGGGACGTCTGAGTCGCTGCAACCGCGCTGTGTCGGGTTGGAGTATCGAATGGGGCGTCAGAGTCGCTGCAACCGCGCTGTGTCGGGTTGGAGCAGCGAATGAGCTGGTAGAGTAGCTGCAACCACGCTGTGTCGGGTTGGAGCAGCGAATGGAACGTCTGAGTCGCTGCAACCGCGCTGTGTCGGGTTGGAGAGTAAGATTGCATCGGCTTCGAGCGCAATTGCATTTTACTTCTGGAATGCTCTACTAGGGCGTGTGCGCAAACCCACTCAGAGGCATCTATCACCGCCTTTTCGCCCCCCTGCTTCGTCACTTTTGCTTGACGTACCCCGGTACGCCTTCACAAAAGTTCCTTGCACGGAACGAAAATTCGAAAAAATTTCCCATCCTCGGAGGTTGCATACACGCCCTAGCCGGAAGAGACAGAGCCTCTCTCTTAATATTCCGGTAGAAAACGTTAAGAAGAACTTAAGGAAATAGAGAGAAGTTGTTTAACTTTGCCAATTACACTGCGAAGGAGACGAAATCATGAAGGAATGAGGGTTTGGAGCCGATGAGCAAGAAAATGGCGATCGCGCTGGGCCTGACCGCTGCGCTGCTGGCCGGATGCAGCGCCGGTCCTCAAGCGGAACCGCAGGGGAAAACGACGTTAAAGGTGATGTATTATTCCGAGGACAGCTTCTATTATCAGTACGGTATGCTCTTCTCCGCGCTGTATCCGGACGTTGAGCTCGAGATCGTATCCGCGAACCTCGTTAAGCCGGAGGAAGGGGAAACGATCAACGACGCGACGGCCAAGTTCATCCGGGAGCGGAAGCCGGACGTGCTGATGCTGAGCGCAAGCCAGTACAAGCAATGGGCGAGCGAAGGAAAGCTGCTCGATCTCGAGGCGAGAGCCGCGCAGGACAAATTCGATCTGGCCGGCATCGTGCCCGGCATCCTGGAATACATACGAGGGTTAAGCGACGGTAAGCTGTATGGAATGGCCCCCTCCTTCTACAGCAGAGCCGTGTACTACAACAAGGACTTGTTCGAGAAATACGGAGTTCCTCTGCCCGAAGACCGCATGAGCTGGGAAAGCCTCCTGCAGCTCGCGTCCCGGTTTCCGGCCGACGGAGAACCGAACGAACGCGTCTACGGCTTAAAACCCGACTATACGAGCGATTTGAACAACCTCTCCAGACAAATCGGCGGATCGCTCGGGCTGAGTTATTTTAACGTGTCCGGCATGCGGATGACGGCCAATTCGGATTCGTGGATCAAAGCCGTGGAGACGGCCGACAAAGCGATCAAAGGCGGCTACTTATACTTAGGCGAGGACCAGACCAACCAGATGTACACGTCGTACGAGGAGTACCTGCTGCAGGATCCTTTTATCGGCGGGAGGACGGCCATGACGATCGACGGCAGCTATCTGACCGCCCAGATCAAGGAAGCGCAAGAAGTGCTTAAAGATAAAGCGTTGAAAAATTGGGACGTCGTCACGATGCCCGTCGATCCGAAAAACCCGAACGTCACCGATACGGTTTCGGTCGATCAGATTTTGGCGATCGACGCCCAGTCTCCGAACGTCGACGCGGCATGGAAATTTCTTCAGTACGTCAACGGAGACGAGTTCGCCCGCGTCAAATCCAAGGCGAATTCGGGAAGCTTCCCGGTCAGGACGAAATACATCAACGACGACGGGCATAACCTGCAAGCCTTCTACGCCTTGACGCCCACGGAAGAAACGGTCTTCAAGGATTACGACAAGATGCCCAACGAGGCGTTCACGGAAATCATGAATACGATCGCAGCGGAATTGTCCGAAGCCGGGAAAGGGCAGCAGACCGTCGCCGAAGCGATGAACCGCATTCAGGACAAGGGACAGCTTATTCTTGACGGTAAGGGAAAAGGGGCTGAAGAAGCGGCGAATGGGGCCGGAAGCTCCGCGAAGTAGCGAGCGTCGAGGGACATTTTGGGCCTTGGCCTCGCGGCCACGTTTCCGTCGAGGCACTTTTTTGGCCCTGACCACGCAGCCACGTTCCCGCCAAGGCACTTTTGTGGCCTTGACCCACGCGGCCCCATTCCGTCGAGGCACTTTTTTAGCCTTGACCCATACGCCCCCGTTTCCGCCAAGGCACTTTTGTGGCCTTGACCCATACGCCCCACGTTCCCGCCAAGGCACTTTTGTGGCCTTGACCCACGCGGCCCCATTCCGTCGAGGCACTTTTTTGGCCCTGACCCCACGCCCCCGTTTCCGCCGAGGCACTTTTGTGGCCTTGGCCTCGCAGTCACGTTTCCGTCGAGGCACTTTTTTGGCCTTGACCCACGCGGCCCCATTCCGTCGAGGCACTTTTTTGGCCTTGGCCTCGCAGCCACGTTTCCGTCGAGGCACTTTTTTGGCCTTGGCCTAGCAGCCACGTTTCCGTCGAGGCACTTTTTTGGCCTTGGCCTCGCGGCCCCATTCCGTCGAGGCACTTTTTTGGCCTTGACCCACACGCCCCCGTTTCCGCCAAGGCACTTTTGTGGCCTTGACCCACGCGGCCCCATTCCGTCGAGGCACTTTTTTGGCCCTGACCACGCAGCGCCGCTCTCGCCAAGGCACTTTTTTGGCCTCGACCCCGCGCCCCCGTTTCCATCGAGGCACTTTTTTGGCCCTGACCACGCGCCCCCGTTTCCGCCAAGGCACTTTTGTGGCCTCGACCCCGCGCCCCCGTTTCCATCGAGGCACTTTTTTAGCCTTGACCCATACGCCCCCGTTTCCGCCAAGGCACTTTTGTGGCCTTGACCCACACGCCCCACGTTCCCGCCAAGGCACTTTTGTGGCCCTGACCACGCGGCCCCGTTTCCGTCGAGGCACTTTTTTGGCCCTGACCACGCGGCCCCATTCCGTCGAGGCACTTTTTTGGCCTTGACCCACACGCCCCCGTTTCCGTCGAGGCACTTTTGTGGCCTTGACCTCGCCGCGCCGCTCTCGCCAAGTCACATTCCCGGCCCTGACCACGCGGCCCCGCGGCCCCTGGACCCGGCCGGCTCCTCCGCCTTCTCGCCGGAGCCCATGCCCGGCTTCTATCTGCGGCCCAAACGGTAAGCGCCGGGAGAGACGCGCATCGCCTGCTTGAAGGCTTTGGAGAGGTGATGCTTGTCGGCGAAGCCGCAATACGCCGCGACTTTCTCCAACGGGTAAGCCGTCGTCTCCAGCAGCTCCGCGGCATAGCGCAAGCGCAGCTGCATCAGATAGCGGTGGGGCGGCATGCCATAGCGCTCGCGGAACAAGCAGCGAAACCGCGAGGGGGACAGATGCGCCCGGCGCGCCAGCTCCTCCACGGACAGCGGTTCGGTCAAACGGTAGGACAAGTAAGGAGTCACCCAATCGGGAGAGAAGGGCCCCCTTCTCTCCGCTTCCTGCCGGGGCCGGTAATGATCGCGGATCAGTTGCCGCACCAATTCCATCGCGAGCTGCTGGGCTTCCAGGCGGGTTAACCCGTCCGCCGGCTCCAGCCAGCGTTCAATCGCTCCGACGAGAAGCTCCCGGAAGCGTTCGGGATGGCGCGGCGACAGCTTCACGGGAACCCGGACTCCGGGCATTCCGTCGAGCCGCGGCTGCATCAGCCTCCCGTACGGAGCGAGATCGATCTGCCCCGGCAAAGTGGCGAAGCTTTCCGTCCTTAACGGATGATAGAAAATATCGAAATGAGCGTATGGCGTCGTCGTTCTCGTAATCCCAGCCAGCGTATGCACGGTGCCGGGCTGCAGCAGACAGAAATCCCCCGCTCCCAGCAGCAGCTCTTCTCCCTCGACGGCAACCTCGAGCGTTCCCTCTTCCACATAGACGAGCAAATAATCCAGCAAATTTCGCTTCGCCGCGTACTTCCACGGCTGCCGGACGGGCAGGTCGCAATGGCGCAAGTAGGGAACAACGAGCTGGGCGGTCATCCATTCTTCGAGCGTATGCATCTCCGATCCCTCTCTCCAACCGGCGAATCCCGATCATATTGGACAACGCAATCAGACAGCCGGGATAACGACTTCCGCGCCTCCGACCGCTATTCTAGAAACAAAAGGAGGCCATGAACATGAACAACGACAACCGCGAGCTGCCGGAACTCAACTCCGACTACCCGCTCAGCGACAAGCAGACGTCCCTCTACCGGCAAGACGGTCACATCCGCTTAAAGCAGGTGATGAGCCCTTCCGAGGTGAGCGCCTACGAGCCGGTAATCTCGGAATCCGTCCGCAGGCTGAACAATCACGACAAACCCCTGAACCAACGCGACACCTACGGCAAGGCGTTCATTCAGGTAGGCAATCTGTGGGCAAAAAGCGAAGCGATCCGGCGCTTCACCCTTGCCCGGCGCTTCGCCAAAATCGCCGCCGAACTCATGGGCGTCCGAGGCGTTCGCCTGTACCACGATCAAGCGTTGTTCAAGGAACCGGGAGGCGGCCATACGCCTTGGCACCAGGATCAGATCTATTGGCCGCTCGACACGGACAAGACCGTCACCATGTGGATGCCGCTCGTGCCCATCTCGGAAGAGATCGGCTCGATGACGTTCGCTTCGGGCTCCCATACGAACGGCTACGTGAGCAAGCTGGTCATTTCCGACGAATCCCACAGCACGTTGGGACAGTATATCGAAGCCAAGGGGATTCCGCAGGTCAATTACGGCGCGATGGCGCCAGGAGACGCGACGTTCCATGCGGGCTGGACGCTGCACTGCGCTCCCGGCAATCCGACGGAGCATATGCGCAAAGTAATGACGATCATTTACATGGCCGACGACGCCAAAGTGATCGAACCCCAGAGCAACGTCCACCGGAACGCGCTGGAGCTCAGCCTTCCCGGCTGCAAGCCGGGCGGACCGGCGGCGAGCCCGCTCAACCCGATCGTCTATCGCCAAGAAGGCTGAACGCCGGCAAAACGAAGAAAACCCGGAGCGTCATCCGGGTTTTCTCCGTCCCAGGTTTTCACTTGGCCCGCAGACGAATCCGCAAGGTTCAAGGCATCCGCAGAAAGCCGGTCACTGCCTGTCCCCATCCGGCTGATCCGTTTTGCGAAACTGCTGGGGAGTAAGTCCGGTTTCCCTCTTGAACACTTTGCTGAAATACTTCTCGTCCGCAAAGCCGATTTTCTCCGCGATCTCCCCGACTTTCAGATAAGGATTGCCGAGCAGCAGCTTGGCGTGGTTCATGCGCAGCTCCGTGACGAATTCCTTGATGCCGATCCCGAACTCCTGCTTGAACAGACGGGCCACATATTCCGAATTCATGAAAAACTGGGCCGACACATCCTTGATCATCAACGGCTCGGTGTAATGCCGCTTCAAATAATCACGGACCTCGTAGATCGTCTCCTTCCGTTCCCTGCCCTGCAGCCTTCCGATCTCCCCGGCCAGCCTGAGCAATCGCCGTTCCAGACTCTCCGCCAACCGCTCCAGAGAGAATGCTCCGGTATCGTCCCAATAGACAAGTCGTTGATCCTCCGCCGCCTCCTTGTCCTCTTCCGAGCGTCCCGAACCGGCGTACAGCTCCTGCAGCCACTTCAGCTCCTGTTCCCACCACAGAATCTGCCTGGTCGTCAGGGAGGCGGCTTGCGCGCACCCGGAGAGCAGCTCGGACAGAAACCGCTTGATGTCGCTCCGGCTCTGTCCGGTCAAAATCATCCGCAGCTCCCGTTCCTCCTGCAGAAGCGACAGCATGCCCGCCGGCTCCGCGGTCTCCGCGTATACGCCGTCCGGATCGGGGCGCAGATGGTTGACGCTCTGCCGGACCTCCTCCGCCTCCTCGAACGCCTCCGCCATTCCGTGCGGGAAAAACCGGCGCGAGGAGAGCGCGATCTCCATGCGGATGCCGAAGGTGCGGAGCATCGTGCGGGCCAGCTCCCCGCAGAGCGCCTTCTCATCGCGCGCATCGAACAGCAGCAGCACGATGACGCCCTCTTCCGATTGGTAGCGGAAGGCCGTCCCTCTTCGCGGAAAGTCGAGCAGCTCGCCGGCGACGTTCACGATCGAGAAATACAGCAGATCCTTCCTGTCCGAGAACGCCCGCTCGATGCGGCCCGCCCTCTCCTGGATCCGGCACATGCAGAGCGAATAGGAGCGGCCCTGCCAGAGCCTCCATTCGTCGCCCAGCAGTTCCTCGGCCTCGCCTGCGGGAATGGCCGCCGAACGGTCCACGGTCTGCGTCAGCAGGCTGTCCTTCAGCAGCAGCCTTCGCTCGTTCATCGCCCGGGCGTTGCCGAGCAGGGCGGCCGCCTTTTCGTTCTCCCGCTCCAGCTCTCTCAGCGCGTCTTTTAATCTCTCGTAGACTTCGGTCTCGTCGATCGGCTTGATGAAATAATCGAAGCCCCCGTATTCGATCGTCTTCTTCAGAAAAGCGTAATCCTCATAGCCGCTGATGACGATCGTCTTGTGCGGATACGGAAGCTCCCGGAGCAGTCTCAGCAAATCTACGCCGTCCTTGTTCGGCATCCGCATGTCCGTCAGAATGATCGTCGGCCTCTCCTGTGCGATGATCCGGTACGCTTCCTCTCCGTCCGCCGCCTCAAGCACCGTCGTTATGCCGAGAGAGCGCCAGTCGATGGCCATGCCTAGAAATTTCCGGGTGCGCCTTTCGTCGTCCACGATGATGGCCTTCATGTCCTCTCCTCCCCGATGCCGAACAACAGCGAGCTGTCCCGTTCTTCCATCCGTTCCGGCAGCAGCAGCGTTACCCGAAACCCGCCGCCTTCGCCGTTTTCCATCTTCGTCTCCGCGGAATCCCCGTAGTAGAGCCGAATGCGGCGGAACAGATTGACCAATCCCACTTTGCCGTACGACTCATGCTGATCGGGCGGCCGATGCACCGCCTGCGTCACGCTCGCCATTTCCGCTTCGTCCATGCCCGGCCCGTTGTCTTCCACGACGATGCGAAGGCGCGGACCCTCCGCGGCTTCGACCTTCTCCACACGGATTGCGAGCCTGCCGTTGCCGGATTGGCGGTCGAAGGCGTGCTTGAAGTAGTTCTCCACCAGCGGCTGGATCGTCATCTTCGGCACGAACCAGCCGTCGTTGTGCCGGTCCGCCTCGATCTCGACGCTCAGCCGTTCCTCGAAGCGGTGCTTCTGCAGCTCCAGATAAGCTTGAACGTGCTCGATCTCCTTGACGAGCGGCACCGACTCTTCCTCGAAATCCATGCTGTAGCGCATCATCTTCGACAACGACCGGATCAGCCGGTACACTTCGAAATCTTCGTTCTCGTAAGCGAGCGCGGCCGTCGATTGCAGCGCGTTGTTCAGGAAGTGGGGGTTCAGCTGCGCCTGCAGCGTATTGAGTTGCTGCGTCTTGTTCTGAATCTCCAAATTGTATTCCTTGATCATCAAGGAGCGGATCGTCTCGACCATCGACTTGAACTGGTCTCCGACGATGCCGATCTCGTCGTTGCCAAGCCGGTCGAAGTCCACCTGCATATGGCCTTTCTTGATGCTGCGGATGTTGCGGACGAGCACCTGAAGCGGCCGGGTAATCTTGAACGAGACGAGCAGGGTAGCCGCCACGGCCAGCACCAGCGCCAGGCCGCCGATCCACAGATTCATCTTCACGATCTCGCGCGCATTCCGGTTCAACGTGTCGTACGGAATTTGCTTGACCAGCAGCCAGCCTTCGTTTGTCTGCTGAAGCCGGTTGTACACCATGATCCCCCGGAAACCGCCTTCCTCCCAGCTCCAGTGTCCGCTTGGGCGGTCCTCCCGTCTGATCCTGTCCAGCCAGTCGGCCGAGGACGGCATTTCCCCGGTATCCGAGGAACGGAACAGCGCTTCCCCCTCCGGGTTGAGCAGCAGAAACTCGCTTTTCCCCGGCACGTACAAGTCTCTGACCAGCTCGCCGATCTCCTTCGCGTCGATCGTAATCGTCAAGTAGCCGAGCACGTCGTCGCCCGGAATGTCCACGAAGGCCCGCCGGTACGTGAATTGCCGCCCTTCCGGCCGTTCCAGGGCGAAATGCCCCCGATACGGATTTTCCAGCGCCCTGGCGTAGCCGTCTTCGGCATCGCCTTCCTGCGTATACTGCCTCCACAGCGAAGGCGTGAGCACGAACGTCAGTCCCGACCGCCTCATATACAGCTCGACTCTCTGGATATTGGGACTCGAACGGATGACCGTCAGCAAAATATCTTTCACGCCCGCGGACAGCGTATCGTCGCGCGACATCTCCCTGCGGAACAGATTGTTCGCCGCCGCGTTCGTGTAGAGCGAGAGGCCGAGCTGGTCGATCCGCTTCAAATAGGCATCGATGTTGCGGTGCCCTTCGGACAGGAGATTAATGTTTTCCTGGAGCGTCTGCTCCGCGACGGAGCGGCTCGTCAGTTGGTAGTTGAACACGATCGCCACCCCGAACGGCACTACCGTCGCCAGCAGCAGAAGCGCGATCAGCTTGCTGCGGATGCTGAACCGTATGTCGGCCATCGGCTGCTCCCCCTGTTTCTTCGATGTCGTCCGCGCTCCCGGCGGGAAAAAGGCAAAACAAACCGTAAGCCCGAAGGCTTAGGGTTTGTTCCGGGGAAGCTCGTCGGCTCCCTATTTCTGACTCAAGTTTTTCCAGGCTTCGTCCATCTTCTCCAGCACGAGGTCGTAATCGAGCTTGTTGGCGACATAACCTTGGACAAGCGCGTAAAACTCGTTGTACGTTCCGTCAGGCCATTGGTTAAAGCTCCACGGAACGGTTTTGCCCGCTTGCGAATATTTCACCACTTCCTGCGACAACGAGCTCAGGCCGTCGGCCGGAATGTTGTCGTAGGCGGGAATGAATTGGAAGTCCTTGGCCAGGTATTTCTTGCCGGTCTCGGAGCTGACCATCCAGTCCATGAACGTCTTGGCCGCTTCGATCGCTTTCGAATCCTTGTTAACCGCCCAGAACATCGGCGTGCCGACTTCGAGACGGTCCATCCGCTCGGCGTCGTCGTTGATCGGCACCGGCATCAGGCCGATGTTGCCGAGATCCGGATTCATCTGGCGCAGCGGCATTTCCGCCCAGTCCCCTTGATGGATCATCGCGACTTCTCCGTTGGCGAGCAGCGTTTCCTGCGTCTTGTAGTCCGTCGTAAGCGGGTTGGCATACCCGTATTTCAGCGTCAGATCGAGAAACTTCTTGTAATCTTCAAAGATCGGGTTGCCTTTCATCGCAGCCGTCCCCGTCGTCAGGTCCTGAAGGAACTGGTCCGGATCGTCCTGCTGCGCGAACGCGATATTCATCTGCTGCATGCCGAGAATCCACCATTCCCCGTAGCCGTTGCCGAACGGCGTAATGCCTGCCGCCTGCAGCTTCTCCGCCGCCGCTTCCAGCTCCGACAGCGTCTTCGGCAGCTCGGTAATGCCGGCCTTCTCGAACAAGTCCTTGTTGTAGACCAGACCGAAGCCTTGCAGATTGTAAGGCATGCCGAAGAGCTTGCCGTCCAGCGTCGCCGCTTCCTTCGCGAACGGAAGCGCGTGCTCGGCCCAAGGCTCCCCGGACAGGTCAACGATGCGCGACTGCCACAGGCTCAGCATCGACGGTCCGTCTACCGCGAAAATGTCCGGTCCTTGCCCGGCGGCAAACCGGGTTTTCAGATCCGACTTCCAATCGGCGCTGCCGCCGACGATGTCGTTGACGATTTTAATATCGGGATGCTCCTTCTCGAACTCCGCCGTCATGGCGTTGAACGGCTCGGCGATGTCCACCATGAAGTGAAACACGCGCACCTCCTGAATTTCTCCCGCCGCTTGGGACGGAGACTCCGCGCCCTGCGAGCCGCTCGCCTCGGGACTGCCGCTTCCCGATTCGCTGCCGCCGCCGCACCCTGCAAGCAGCCCCGCGATCAGCGCAGCCGAGGCCAAACCTGTCCAACGTTTGTTCATTTCTGTTCCTCCCCGATTTTCATTATAGAAGCGTATGTGAACCTTTTCCTATGGAAAAGAATGTCACCTTGGCGACTCGGCCTCTTCGGCCTTCTCAGCCTTTGACGGAGCCCGCCGTAATCCCGCGAATGATGAACCTCTGCAAGCCGAGGAACAACGCGACGATCGGCGTCATCGACATGACCAGCGTGGCCAGCGCCATGTCCCACTGCTTCGCGTATTGGGCGAAGAAGGAATAGAGCGCAAGCGGAATCGTGTACATTTTCGCCTGGTGCAGCACCATGACGGGAAGCAGGAAGTCGTTCCAGATCCACAAGCTGTTCAGAATGACCGCGGTCATCGTAATCGGCTTGAGCAGCGGGAACACGATTTTCCAGAATAGCCCCTGCATGCCGCAGCCGTCGATTATCGCCGACTCTTCGATCTCCGTCGGAACGGATTTGACGAACCCGTGGTACAGGAAGATCGTAAACGGCGCCCCGAGCCCGAAGTACAGCACGACCAGGCCCGGCAGGCTTCCGATCAGCTCCAGCTTGCCGCCGATCTGCATAAGCGGAATCATGATCGATTGGAACGGAATGACCATCGACGAGACGAACAGCAGCAGGACGATCTGGCTGCCTCTGCCCGCCCGCCGGGCCAGCCTCCAGGCGGCCATCGAGCTGAGCAGGACGATGCCGGCGTTGCTCAGGACGGTGACGAACGCAGAGTTGAACAGCACGTTAGGAAAATTCGTCGCCTTCCAGGCGCGGACGTAATTATCCGTGATGAACGCTTCCGGCCAATTGGCCGACCGGCTCATAATGTCCGGAAACAGCTTGAAGGAGTTCAGAACGACGAGATACAGCGGATACAGGAAGACAAGCGCGCAGACGACGATCGCAAGCTCTAGCAGCAGGGTTTTCCAGGAATAACGGTTTCCGACCATCTTACATCTGCACCTCCCGTCTTTTCGTCAGCGTAACCTGCAGCAGCGTAATGGCCGATACGACGAGGAAGAAAATGACCGCTTTCGCGCTTCCGAGCCCGTAACGATTGTTCTGGAAAGCTTCGTTGTAGATGTTCATCGTGACCGATTCCGTCGAGTGGAACGGGCCTCCGTTCGTCAGCGACAGGTTCAGGTCGAACACTTTGAACGAAATCGAGAGCGACAGGAACAAGCACACGGTAATCGACGGCATGATTAGAGGAAGGATGATCCGAGTCAACGAACGGAAGCCGCCGGCTCCATCGATGCGCGCCGCTTCCATAATCGACGAATCCACGTTCTGCAGCGCGGAAATGTAGATGACCATCAGGTACCCGCTGATCTGCCAGACGAAGACGATCACCATTCCCCAGAACCCGGTCGAAGCGTCGCCGAGCCAGCTTAGCTTGAAGAACGACCAGCCCGTCATGTTCCCCAGAGATGGGAAGCCTCTCAGAAAAATGAACTGCCAGATGAATCCGAGCAACAAGCCGGCCAGAATGTTCGGCATGAAGAAGGAGACGCGCAGCACGTTCGTCAGCTTCAGATGTCGGGTAAGCGCCAACGCGAAGCCGAAGCCGATCAGGTTGCTGAGCAGCAGGGAAATCATCATGAAGCGGAACGTAAACCAGAACGATCGCAGGAACCGGTCGTCTTGAGTGAACAACCGGACGAAATTGTCGAGTCCGACCCACTCCGCGTTGCCGCTGACCCCGTTCCAGGAGGTCAGGGAATAATAGAAGCCGAACAGAAACGGAAGCAAGGTCAGCGTGATAAAGAAGAGCAAGGCCGGTCCTATAAACACGGCGTCGTGGAAGAGCTTGATTCTGGTATTGCGGCCTGGCACCGGCTTTCGCCTCCTTCGTGTTTGTCCCCGGGCGCGGCACGGCAGCCGGGGCGTCTTACATGTATTCTAAGCGATGGGCGGCAAGCTCCGAGCGGTACGCATTCGACTGAAAAGGTGGAATAATCCGAGCTTTTTTTCGAACCTTTGAATACGCGAAGAGGCCGCCCCGTCCGGGCAGCCTCTTCGCAGGTTCGACTATCGTCTTTAATCGTACCGGATCACTTCGAAAATACGGCTTCCGCCGCGCCCATGACGCCCGCCCGGTCCGGCAGCGCGGCCGGAAGAACGACCGGCGGCGCAGTTAATACCGCTCGCCCGCGCTGCGCAAGCTCCCGAACGGCGCTCTCGAGCAGCAGCGAGCGGATACGGCTCAACCCTCCGCCGACGACGATCGGGCACTCTCCGAACAGCTGGAACAGGTTCGCGCAGACGGTACCCAGAGCCCGTCCGGCTTCGGTCAGCAGCTTCCGGGCAAGCGCATCCCCCTGGTCCGCCAGAGCGCAGATCCGCTCGACCGACACTCGGCTCCCGCCATCCGGGTTCGCCGATCCTCCCGCAGCCGCTTCGTAACGTTCGGTCAAGCCGAGCCCGGACACGTACCTCTCCAGGCAGCCCCGATTGCCGCACGCGCAGTCGACTCCCTCGGGATAGACGGCCATATGCCCGATATTCAGCGGTCCGCCCATCGGATTCCGGTAGACACCTTCCGGCTCGATCAAGCAAGCGCCCACACCCGTGCCGATGGCGACGTACAGGAAACGGTCGAACTCCGCAGCCGCGCCGCGGCGACTTTCTCCCAACGCCCCCATAACGACGTCGCTGTCCAGCGTAACCGGAACGTTCCACCTTTTTTGAAGCAGCGCGGCCAAGGGCACGTCCGACAATCCCAGGTTAACCGCGTACCGGACCTCGGTGCGCTCCTCGTTCAGCAGCCCCGGCACGCCGACGCCAATTCCGGCCAACGTCCCTTGCCCGGGAGCTTCGCGCAGTTGCGCGGCTATTTCGTCCGCCAGCCCCGGAACGTCCAGCGCGCCGCTTCCCGTTCTGGGCGTCGGGAAGGAGCGGAAGCCGACCAACATCCCATCGCGGTTCACGAATCCCGTCTTCACGTTGGTGCCGCCGATGTCGACGCCCAATGCCCATTCGATGCGGGACAAGGGCCCACGTCCTTTCAATGATAGTAATAATAGTGGTTAAGGGGATACGACGTCTCCAGTTCGTTAACCGGAGACAGATGCTTCAGATGCGGCGCGGAAAACCGCTGCCGGTATTGGGAAGCGGTCATTCCCTTCACGCTCATGAACGTCCTGTAGAAATAGTGCACGCTCTGGAAGCCGACCGAATAGGCGATTTCCGAGATGCTCCGTTCCTCCGTAACCAGCAGTTGGCACGCCCTGTCGAGCCGGCGCATCAGAATCGCCTTCTGCGGCGACATTCCGGTGTACTGCACGAACTTGCGGGTAAAATGCTCATGGCTCCAGCCGGCCTCTTGAGCCAGGCGGGCGACCGCAATCGGCTCTGTCAGATGGCGATCGATATAATCCAGCGCCTTCAGCACGGGAAGGGAATGCTTCGTATCGAAGATCGGCGCGAGCTTGGCGGAAGGCATCCCTTTAAGCCCTTCAAGCTCCGCCAGCGCCGAGAGCAGCAGCAGCTTGCAGCGCTCCTGCCACAGATACAGCTTTTTGCTGGACAGGAACAAAATCTGCCGGATGAGCTGGGGGACGAACGTCTCTTCGACGGAATGCAGGCAGACGGATTCTTCCGGCCGCTCTCCTTCGTCGGAACGCTCCTCGGCGATCCGGTCGAGATAGAAGGTAACGAACAGATGCCTGACCGGGTGCGTCTTATCGAATTCGTACGAATACGTCTCCCCCGGCGGCGTGATAATGACGCACGGTTTGCTGAGTACGAACGATTTGCCCGGGCTTACGTAACGGGTATCGGACCCGACCGGAAAAAACACGATCTGATAGCTGTCCAGACAGACCGGCCCGTACACCCAGCCCGGCTTCACGACGAAGTCGCCGGATCTGACGAATCGAATGCGGCTCAGCTCGGCGGCGGAAGGAATCCAATCCAACGACATGCACAGTCCCCCTCTTATGCCCTCATTGTACTACATTCCCTCCGCCGCCACGCCGGATCAAGCTTTTGGAAAATAACGGATTCTCGACTGGTAAGCTCCCGCCAAATCGGCGTTCCCTTCGGCTCCCGGTCCGTTGGCGCTTTGGAACATCGGCGGTTTCGCGCCCCGCGAATCGAGCAGCGAGACGACTTCGGCCACGATCATCTGCATGATCAGAATGCCCGTCAGCGTAGAGGTCGGGCCGAAGCGAACCGGGGAAGCGCCCGCGGTCGCAAGAGCCGCATCGCCGGGGACGCCGCAATTGTCGATGACCAGGTCAGCGACGTCCGCCAGCTTCAACCCGTCGCTGTGGCGCGACGAGACCGATTCGCTATGCCGTCTGCTCATGATCGCCACGACCGTCAAACCTTTGCGCTTGCAAGCCTGGGCGACCTCGATCGGAACGGCGTTGATCCCCGAATTGGAGACGACGACGGCGACCTCTCCCGCTTCCAGCCGATAACCGGATACGAGAACTTCGGCGTACCCGTGCAGCCGCTCCATCTCCGTCGAACGCCCCACGTTCAGCTCCATCAGCGGAAATTCGAGCATGGCATCGACGCAGGCCAGCCCGCCGGCGCGGTAGAAGACGTCCTCGGCAACCATATGGGAGTGGCCGCTTCCGAATACGTGGAGAACGCCTCCGCGTTCGATGCTGCCGGCGATCGCTTGCGCGGCCTGCCGAATGACCTCGATCTGGGTATCGGCAATCGCCTTGGACGTCGCCTGGACGGTCTGCCAATAGGAAAGTGCGGACATGAACGATAACCTCCCTTAGTGCCGGCGATCACGCGCCGGCTTCGATAATGACGGAGCCTCCGAGGAACTTCGCGGGCACGACCAATTGTCGCCCGTCCGGTAAGAAGCCTGCTTCTCCGTTAATCGTAATGCGCTTGCCCTGGTACTCTTCCGGCACGTAGACCACGACTTTATCCGGACGATTGCGCTGCGGCAAGTCTATTTTCGCCCGGAGACCCCCTTCATGCCCGGACGCCTCGAAGCTCATCAAGCCGAACTCCGTCAACGCGTCGCGCACGCGCACTCCCTTCTCCAGCCATTCCGGCGGCAGGCCGAGACCGAGATGGAGCGTCGCCCCCTCTTCGAGAATGAGCATGCGGCGAAGAAGAATCATATACGTCGCATGTCCGTAAATATGCGGCAAGGTGTCGTTCCAGGACAGGCGGTACTCGTAGAAAATACCTTCGGGAAATCCGTGCGTGGACGTGGTATGCTCCAGCATGGCGAAGAAGTGCTCGATTACTTTGCGGTAATCTCCCTGGATGAGACGGGTTTGCGTGATGTAGGTCGACATATACGGATGAATCGCCTTCATCGGCAGGTCGAGAATGAGCTCCGTCTGGCCGTTCCACGCGCATACGCCTTCGACGAATGACTGCTCGGCCCTGTCCATCGTGGCCCCGACTCTCGGATCGTCCTTGTCCACGATCGGGAACGGGAAGATCATCTTGATGTTGCTCCAATGCGTCCCCTTCAGCTCGTAACTCGGTGGAAAATAGTCCGCGCCCGCTCTGTCCAGCGCCCTCAGCACGCAGCCCAAGTATTCGTCAAAGGCTTCGTGGAATGCCGCGGCGTCCTCGGTCCGCCCCGCATGCTCGGCCAGCAGCGCGAAGCACTTCAGCCCCCGGAGGCTCCACAGATCGTAGCCGACGATGTGGGAGCTGCCGTCCCACAGACACTCGCCGTCAGCCAGCGAATTCGGCATCAATCCGTAGTACGGATCGTCCTTCGGCAGATCCGTTTTGCGGCGCTTCAGAATCCATTCCGCAGCCCGCTTGAGGTCTGGGTACTTCAGTTCCAGCCATTCCCGGTTGCGGCTCAGCATGTAATATTGGTACAGCCCCCACAGCCCTTGTCCGGTACCGTCCAGCTGTCCTTCATGGCTGACGAAGCCTCCTTCCTTGTCGATGCTGCGCTCCCAGAAGAAGGGCAGATTCTCGTCCGCTTCTTTCGTATAGTTGAACATCTGCATCGCGTAGTTGATGAACGCCGCGTCCCTCGTCCAGAACAGATCGTAGAACCCTTCCCCAGGGTGGATTTCTCCTCTGTCTCGGGTCATGAACGTATAGACGATGGAAGCCCTCAGCGTATTGAGCGCCTTCTCGTGCGGAATCTCAAACTGCGTCCCCCGGTCGAGGAACGTCTCCCAGAACGTCTCCACCTCCGCCCGGCATGCCTCGAACTCCTCGCCCGTCCGCAGCGCTTCAACGTCCGGTACCGGCATATAGGGGATTCTCAGCTGCACGGACGCGCTCTCGCCCGGCGCGAGCTCGCATGAGAACGTCGCCGCTGCTCCGTCGAAGGAAATGGAGATCGGGTCGTCGCCCTGCGCGGCCAGCACGATGCCGTTGCCGACGCTTGCGGTCGTGAACTCCCCGGCTCGACCGCGCTGAAGCGGCTTTCTCGTTACGCTGGACGGCGTGTAGTGCTGAGTCGCTTCGACGGCAAACGCGGCGGATCGGATTTGTTCCGACGCATTGCTGATCGTGAGACGGACGCAGTTCACGTAATTGTCCTCTTCCGTCTCCATGCCGTCCAGCGGAGCGCCTTGGAGCGATCCGGCGAACATCTCCGTCCGATAGCGGATCGCCTCGTCAACCAAGATGTCGGTCATGACAATCGGCAGATAACCTTTCTTCATGACCTTGATCACGTCCGCTCCGTAAGGCATCCAAGCGCCGTCCGCCGTCTGGGCGAACAGCGAGATTCTCCTTTTCTCTCCGACGTAGAGGGAGGATTCCGGAGAAACCCGCGTTCCGGTCGGATAATCTTTAAGGCCGATCAGCGTAAAAGAATTCGCGTAATATTCCGGCTCGTCGTACAGATTGCGATAATTGGTCCCTGTGTTCAAAATCATGGTTTCACGCCCCGTCTATGAATGGTGAAGTCACGTTCATTATCCCGTATTGGGCTTGGGGCGAACAATACAGGGAACAGGCAGTTTTATGCACGCATTTGATTTTACAGGCGCAATGAACAAAGGCAGCACTCTCGTCTCCTTTCTCTGCTTTTGCCGCTATCCCTTTCCGTCAGTTCGTCAGCTTCTTCCCGCTCACTTTCCTCTCCTTTTGTCGCTATCCCCTTCCGTCAGATCTCCCCATCATCACACCTCCCTTTCCTCCCTTTTGGCGGTATCCCTTTCCGTCAGTTCGTGCTATCTCTCACCTTTCATACTCTGCGCCCTTTGTCGCTATCCCTTCCGGTCAGTTTACGCCACACCCGTCCAACACTTTTTCGTCCCGCTTTGCCGATATCCCCTCCGGTCAGTCCACTCTATATCTGTCCTACCGCTTTTCGCTCCGAGCTATCAGGATAAAGACAAATAGAGGTATGTCCGATCTCTCAGGAGGCGTACGACCAACCTGATTGAACGGGATACCGGCAAAGAAAGGGAAAGCAGCTATGTACCTATTCAAATGCGGCGCAGAAAAGCTGAGTCGACGGGATACCGGCAAAAGAGCGGAAAAGGCGCAACGTACCTATTCAACATGCGTGCAGACAACCTGACTGGACGGGATACCGGCAAAAGAGGCGGAAAACGATAAATCGCCAAAAAGAAGCTGCCCCGCAAGTCCCGGCAACCGAAATTGCCCTTCAAGACTTGCGGAACAGCTCCGCGCCTATCGATTCAATAAGGATTTTTGCGAACGTTCAGCACGTCCGCGAGGAACGCCAGCGTCAGACCTTGGCCCCAGCCCTGGATACGCTTGTCCGGCACGCCCTTGTAGCCGTCGGCGTTCTGCATGACTGCCGTGCCGGCGGACACCCCCGTTACCGTGCCGTCCTCGGTAATACGAGCAAGAATGCCGTCGATGGAGCGCTGCGTATATTTGTTGTACAGCCTTCCCTTGGACAGCAGCGCAGCCGCGATGCCCGCCGAGCCCGACGTCTCCAGCGGAGAGGTCGGATCGTCGAGGATCGTGTGCCATAGACCGGACGACTCGTCCTGCAGCCGGACAAGCGCGCTCAACTGATCGCGCAGCGAGCCTTCGATAATCATGAAGTTCGGCAGGTCGACCGGCACGATGTCCAGCGCCCTTGTCATCGTCAGCGCCGCCCAGGAGTTGCCGCGAGCCCAGTGCACGCCGGACATGTGATTGCCCGCGATATTGTCCCAGCCGTGGTAGTACAGGTTCGTACGCGGGTCCTGCAGCACGTTCTCATGCCCGTGATACTGCCGCAAGCCGTCATTGAAATAATCTTCGCGATTCAGCAGCTTGCCGATCCGCAGCAGGAAGTAGCCTGCCATAAACATCGTGTCCACCCACGCCTGCTCGGGGAAGTTGTACGTCTCCGAGTTGACCGTGTGCTGGAAGATGCCGTCCCCGAACCGCGGAGCGTCGTGCGTCAGAAACTCCGCCATCTCCTTCGCCGTCTCGATGTATCGTTCATCCTTCGTCGCCTCGTATAGCGTGAGTAAGGAATGGCCGACCGACACCCCGTTGACCGACAGCTTGGGCAGGCCATCCTCCCTATTTTCATCCACCCAGGCTTTGACTCGTTCCAGATACTCCGCCTTCCCCGTCGCCGCGTAAGCCTCGCACACTCCGTAGAACGCGACCCCTCCGGGCCAATCCCAGCTGAAATCCATACGGAACGTCCGCTCGACCACCCGGTCGATCGCGTCTCTGATTTCGTCGTCGTTAAACTGCAATGCTGGCATATCGTCTGCTCCTCCCAATGTAGATTACCCCTTCAAACCGCTTGTGCTGATACCGTCGACGATGTACTTCTGGAAGATGAAAAAGATCACGAACACCGGTACGAGAGACAACGTCGACATCGCGAACATTCCACCCCAGTTGTTGAGCGACTCCCCGTCCAGGAACAGCTTGAGCGCCAGCGACACCGGATACAGCTCGGGCTGGTTCAAGTACAGCAGCGGGTGGATGAAGTCCTCCCACGTCCAGTAGAAGGAGAAGATCGCCGAAGTCATCATCGCAGGCACGATCAGCGGCAGAATGACTTTGAAGAAAATGCCGTACTTGCTGCACCCGTCGATTTTGGCCGCTTCGTCGAGATCCGCGGGCACCGTCCGGATGAATTGCATGATCAGGAAAATGAAAAACGGAATGCCGAGAAACTGCGGCACGATCAGCGGCTTGAACGACTGCAGCCAGCCGAGTTCCGAGAACATGATGTACTGCGGAATGATCGTCACGTCGCGCGGCAGCATCAGCGTCAGCATCATGCACCCGAACCAGAAGCCCCGTCCGAAAAACGGAATGCGCGAGAACGCGTAAGCGACGAGAGCCGAGCTGCACACCGCCCCGATGGTCGACAGGCTGACGATGATGAACGAGTTTTTGAAGAACGTGCCGAACGAGTTGCCCGCGAAGCCCGCCCAGCCGGAGGCGTAGTTGCCCCATTCGAGACTGCTCGGAATCAGGCTGTACGCCGTCGTGAAAATTTCGTCGTTCGGCTTGAGCGAGCTGGCGACCAGCCACAAAATCGGATAGATCATGCCGAGCGCCAGAAGGCCGACCAACAGGTGATAGAAGACGGTTTTCCATTGTCTGCGCGAGATCGCCATGTTATCTATCCCCCTTCGATTCGTAGTGGACCCAGTAGCGCGAGGACTGGAAGATGAGCAGCGTCACGAGACCGATGGCGATCAGCGCCACCCAGGCCATCGCGGAGGCGTATCCCATCTCGTAAAACGTGAATGCCCGCTTGTACAGGTACAGGGAGTACAGCAGCGTTTCGTCGAGCGGTCCGCCTTCGCCGCGCGAGATGATGTAGGCCGGCGTAAACGTCATGAACGCGGAGATCGTCTGCATGATCAGGTTAAACAGAATAATCGGGCTGAGCAGCGGCAGCGTGATCTTGAAAAACTGCCGAACCTTGTTCGCGCCGTCCACGCTCGCTGCCTCGTAGTAGTCCTTCGGGATGTTCTTGAGCCCCGCGAGGAAAATGAGCATCGACGAGCCGAACTGCCAGACGGACAGGGCAATCAGCGTCCATAGCGCAGTGCCGGGATTGCCGATCCACGACGTGCTGGATTCGATGCCGATCAGACCGAGCGCGGAGTTGACCAGTCCCTTGTCTCCGAACACCTGCGACCATAGGATGGATACCGCCACGCTGCCGCCGATCAGGGACGGCAGGTAGTACGCGGAACGGTACAGCCCGATGCCCGCGATCGCCTTGTTCAGCAGCATCGCCACGCCGAGGGCGAAGGCGAGTCTGAGCGGCACGCTGGCAAGCACATAGTTCAGCGTGACGGAGATCGACTTGGCGTACTTCTCGTCGTCGGTGAACATTTTGGTGTAGTTATCGAAGCCGACCCAGCTCGGCGCCTCCAGCAGGTTGTAATTCGTGAATGAATAGTAGAGCGACGAGAAAACCGGGTAGACGATAAACAGCAGAAACCCCAGAATAAACGGGGCGGCGAACGCATAGCCGACCACGTGGTCGTTCTCTCGCAGTTTCATGGTTTCAGCTCCTTGGACGATAGTCGGGTGCAGGCTTGACCAGCCTCGGCCGGCACGTAAGTAAACGTTTGCTTATATGCTTATTATGAAGCCCGAAAACGCACATCTGAAGGCAAAAAACCGTTGTTTTTGTTCAATTAGCCGACTTCAAGAGAGGAGGTACGCAGAGTTGGGCACTCTATAAAAAAGAACGAATTCCTCGACATCAAGGAATTCGTTCTTCATCTGCCAATCGGAGCTGATGCTTCTCGGGAACCGGCTCGAAAATATAGCGCACCGCGCCATCTTGCCCGGCCCCTCTGCCTCCTTCCACGACCAATCTGCCGTCCGCGGCCTTCGGCAATTCCTCCGGCGACGTCGTCCAGGCAAGATGATTCTTCTCGCCGTCCCTGAACGTATAGTTGGCCGCTTCCCCGGTAGCTTTGTCGACGCCGTAAACATAGAAGTCCAAGGCGTGGCAATCGGCATAACGAGGAAGGAACACAAACAGTTCGATATCCGGAAGCTCCAGCTTCCTGAATTCAATAGTTTCGTTCCCTTGCCAGATCATCTCGAGTTGTTCGAAGCTTTGCACAACCGTCTCTTCGCCGGATAATCGATGGAGAACCAGCTCGTAATTTCCGAGAAACCGGACATCTGTCTCCTGCCCGAGACAGCTCGGCGCGCCCAGCATCCGAACGCTCTCGTCGCCGGATTTATCGGGCCGCAGCTGTAATTTTCCTGCGGCGGAATCCCCGACAGCCCGAATCCCCTCGTTAGGCGTGGGCAACTCCGAATCCGAAGAGCTATCGGAAGCCGTCGGGTCCGCTCCCGGCGGCTCCCCCACCGCCAGAGGCGCGTCGTGTTCGATGACCGGCCCGAGACGGGTTGTGCCGATTGTCCCCTCGCCGGAGTGCATTTTGGCAATAACGCGCTCCACCTTGCGGTCCCTCCAGTTGATGATCAGTTGCGCTTCGATCTCCCCATTGCGGATTCCGTCGAGATCGAAGCCATCCTCCGGATCGTTAACCGCTTCGCCTTGTCGAACTTCATACCCGTCCCGGACGCCGAAGTCGTAACGCCATAGATCGACTGCGCTCCACGTCGATATATCGTTCGGGTCTTCCCTGTGCTCCTGGGGAAAGTCCCGACGTACAGACATACCTTCATAATCGTTGCCGAACGCTTGCCGAACCTCCTCCTGCGTCATCCCGATTCGCAGCCGGTCCATGAAATTTCCGACCGTCATTATCGGCTCCTCCTCTCCTCCGCCGCCGACGCTCCCGTGGCGGTCCGAATCGAACGGTTGGCCTGACGTCGCCAGAACGGCAACTGCGATGAGCAAGACCGCAGCAGCCGCCAGCGCGGCCGCCCTTGCATTCAGACGCGTCTTTCCTGTCCTTCTCTTCTGTCCCGCTTGCGCCCGCGCCTCCACTTCCCGCTGCCGATCCGCACCGAATACGTCCCCCTCGAATGGTCCTTGTTTTAATCGCGCATACCATTCCGGTTTAGCTTCCTTCAACGCTCTCAGCCTCCTCCATCAGCGTCCTCATTTTGGCCCGAGCTCGATGCAGTCTGGATTTTACCGTCCCGATCGAGACCCGCAGCAATTGCGCCATTTCCGCCAACGGCATTTCATATTGAGCCTCCATAAGGAGCACCTCCCGGTATTTCGGAGGAAGCTTCATGACCGATTCCCAGATCGAGTCCGTATACGCGCGATTCATGAACTGCTCCTCCGCGGAAGGAGCGCTCGGCGCTTGATAGAGAAAATCGAGCAGCGTCACTTTGCGGAAGAACGCGGACCTCCTATAGTTAATGACCCTGTTGCGCGTAATGGAGAAAAGCCAAGTCCGCATCGACGATTGCCCTCGGAAGGAGGCAATATGCAGATACGCCTGCAAAAACACGTCCTGCGCGATGTCGTCGGACACATGGCGGCTTCGCGTCAACAGGAACGCATAATTCCATACTTCCGCCCCGTATTCCTGCATCAGATCCTGAAGAGAAGCGGACTGCATGCGGGAAACGTATTTCAAATAATCGTACTCCACTCCGCTCACCTCGATAAGTTAGACAACGCAGCGCGCAAAAGGTTCCCGAATTACGGAACTTTAAAACAAACCGGGCCCGCGGAAGCCGCGAGCCCGATCAAACAAGAAACCCATTTTAGTTTTTGGAGAGTATTTTCGTCGCTTCCTCGCGGAACTTGGCCGCGCCTTCTTCGACGGTCAGCTTCTTGTACAGAATTTGCTCGGCCGTATCCTTGAGCAGCTTGTCGACCTCGACGGCGCCGACCGGGTTCGGAGGGTCCATCTGGCTGCTGTTCTGCTCGGCCCATGCGACGTAGTCGAACACCTTGGCCTGCTCCGGAGTCAGGTCCGGCTTCAGCGCTTCCTTCACCTTGGAGGAGACCGGAACGCCGCGCTCGCCCATGATGATCTTGTTCGCTTCGATGTTGTTGACCCAGAAGTCGATGAACTTCGCCGCTTCTTCCTTCACCTTGGAGTTTTTGGCGATCGAGAAGTACATGCTCGGCTTCAGGAACAGAGCCTTGTTCTCGTTCCAGCCCGGCACCGGCAAAATTTCGAACGGACGCTTCGCCACCGTGGAGGACAGAATATATTGGTTCGACCAGCCCCACGTGCTGACCGCGTTGCCCATCTCGAGCTCGCCGTCCTCCGGCGTGCCCTTCTTCTGCGCCAGCTTGTCGAGGGACAGCAGATAGCCGTTGTTGTACCATTCCTGATATCTCGTGTAGAAATCGATGAAGAGCTGATCGTCGGTATAGCCCAATCCTTTGCCGTCGGCCGCGTACATGTGCTGGCCTTTGCCTCTCAGATAGAACGGGAAGAATACGTCGTGGCGAAGATCCGCCGTCAGCAGCTTGCCTTGCGACTTCATGACCGGGCCGAGCTTCGTGAAGTCATCCCAAGTCCAATCTTCGTTGGGCATCGTGCCGCCCGCAGCTTCCAGCATCGCCTTGTCGATGACGGCCAGCAGCGCGTTGGAGCCGAGGTTCATCGCGAACAATTGGTCGCCGAGCTTGCCGCCGGAGATGGACGCCTCGCTGATCGAGCTGACGTCGATCGTGCCGTTCTGCGTGTAAGGAGTCAGATCTTCCAACTGACCCCGGCCGCCGTATTGCGACAGATAGGAGATATCCATCTGGATGACGTCCGGAAGATTGCCGGCCGCCGCGTTAGGCGCGAGCTTCTTCCAGTGGTCGTCGAATGCGGCGTATTCCGGCTCGATCGTCACGTGAGGGTTCAGCGATTCGTACAGCTCGATGACCTTCAGCGTGTAATCGTGACGGGCCTGGCCGCCCCACCAGGCGACGCGCAGCTTGACCGGATCTTTGCTCTCGCTGGCCGACGCGGACGGGGATGCGTCCGCCGAGCCTGCGGGAGACGAAGCCGGAGCGGAGCTGGCCGCTTCTTTGCCGTTGCCGGAGCCGCAGCCGATCAGGCTGATGACGAGAGCGAGCAGGACGATACCGGTTAATGCTTTTTTCATTTCTAAATCCTCCCCTTTGAGATCGGTTGAGTTGTTAGTGCTTACATTTCCTATTATCATCGGGGCGGATCGAAATCGTAATCCAAAAAACCGTGCTGTTTGTTCAAAAAGCAGAGTTGTCCGCCTGCTTGGCATACTCGGAAGGGGTGCAGCCCATCTGCTTCTTGAATACCTGGCTGAAATACTGGGGATTGTCTCCAAAACCGAGCATTTCGGCCATCTCGAAAATTTTGATCTCGGGATTGGCGGCCCACAGCTCCGTCGCCTTCTTGATCCGGGCTTTCACGACATAGTTGGAAAATTTCTCTCCGGTCTCCTTCTTGAACAGCTTGCCGAGATAGTCCGCGTTCATGTACAGCATCTCGCCGGCCACCTGGTTCAGCGACAAGTCCGAATTGCCCAGCTGCTCCTCGACGATGTCCATCATCTTGCGCACGATCGACGTAATCTTAACGACGTTGCGCTCGTAATGGAACTGCGCCAGCTCGCGCACCGTCTCCTCGAGCACCGCCTGCATCGCCTGCAGCGTGTTCATTCCCGCCAGTTCCGCCAGTTGGCGGTAATACCGCTCCATCCGCTGCGGATCGCCGAGCCGGATGAGGGAGACGAACTGCTGGACGACATGAGACTTGGTCAAGTCGATGTCCGCTTGCCCCCGCTTCAGCTCCCTCATCAGATCGGCCAGCGCCTGCTCGGCCTCTTCTCTATGGCCGGACTGCACCGGCATCGTCAGCCGTTCCGCGTCGAAGGAGAACGCATCGAGCTGTTCCCGCTCCGGCTCCCCGGTATCCTTGCTCGTAATGACGCCGCCTTCCCCCAGATAGAACCGGTAATTCAAGCAGCTCAGCGTCTCCCGGTACAGGCTTCTCGCCTGTGTGATCCGGTCCGGCTCGCTGAGCGCGATCGTGGCGTCCATCTTGTAATAGCTCTGGAAAATGGCGCGTATCCGTTCCAGCTTGCGAAACAGCTCTTCGAGCGGAAGCGCGTCTTCGATCAGAATGAGCACATGGTCTCCGATCGTCGTGCCAAGAAGCGTCGTCTCGAGCAGGTCTTCGGCGATATTCTTGATTGCGAACAGATGCTCAAACTCCACGCTCGTCCCTTCAGCCTGGAACAGCAGCAGGCGGACGGGGCGCTCGATCTCGAACCGGAACAGCTTCCGGTAATAGTCCCAATCGCGGCTGCCGTACGTCTTGTTCGTAACGAACTCCTTCAGCACCTGCTCCTTGACGTGGGGCATCACCTTGGACAGCTCCTGCTTCATGTCGCTGACGAACCGTTCGCGGCGCTCGTCCGCCTCCAGCTCGCCGACGATCTCGGTCAGCGCCTCGGCAATCTTGTGCTCGTTGGTCGGCTTCAGCAAATAATGCTTCACCCCGTACTGCATCGCCTTGCTCGCGTAGTCGAATTCCCCGAAGCCGGACAGCAGCACGAAGCGGACGCCGGGAAAGTCCCGGTGAACCGCGGCAACCAGCTCCAGGCCGTCCATTCCGGGCATGCGGATGTCGCTGACGACGATATCCGGAGCCAGCTCCCGGATGCGCTCGTAGGCTTCGACCCCGTTGGGCGCCGTACCGATCAGTTCGGTGCCCAGAGACGTCCAATCGATCATTTGCGAGATGCCGTCGAGGATGATTTTCTCGTCGTCGACGAGCAGCACCTTGTACATTCCCTATTCCCCCTCTTCGCGCGGCAGCGCCACAATGACGCGAGTTCTGCGTCCCGGCTCGCTCTCGATCCGCAAGCCGTACCGCTCTCCGAACGCCAGCTTGATTCTCTCGTCGATGTTCAGCAGTCCGATGCCTTTGCCTCTGGCCTTTAACTCGCCGCTTCGGAGCCGCTCCAGCGTATCCTCCGGCATGCCGGGGCCGTCGTCTTCCACGGAGACGAGCAGATCGTCGTCCGACAGCTCCGCGCGAACGACGATCCGGCTCTTCCCGATCGTCGGCTCGAGCGCGTAGTGGATCGCGTTTTCCAGCAGCGGCTGAAGCGTCAGCTTCGGCAACCGCAGGCCGAGCAGCTCGTCCGGCACATCCAGCTCGAAGATCAGACGATCGTCGAAACGGTATTTCTGAATCGTCACGTAACTTTCCACTACTTCCAGTTCTTCCCCAAGCGTCAAAATTTCTTCCTTCATGCTGATGGAGTTGCGCAGCAGGAACGCCAGGGATTCCACCATGCTCGAGATTTTCGATTGTTTATTGACTTTGGCGATCCAGTTGATCGACTCCAGTGTGTTATACAGAAAATGCGGATTGATCTGCGCCTGCAGCGCCTTGAACTCCGTCTCTTTGATCAGCAGTTGATTCGCGTAATTTTCGGTAATGAGCGTATTGATCCGTTCGACCATCAGCCGGAACGTGCGGTGCAGCAGCCCCATCTCGTCCATCGACAGCGCAGACTCTTCCGCCGAAGGCAGATGCGCTTCCGCGAAATTCCCTTTCTCGGCCAGCTTCATGCGCGCGATCAGGCTGTCGATCGGCCGGGTCAGACTGCGCGAGAAACGGATGCCGAGCGGAATCATCAGCGCGAAGATGGCGATGAAGACGATGACGACCAGTTCCTTGATGAAAATGACCCGCTCGAAAATCTGATTAAACGGCGTAATGTTCAAATACGTCCAGCCCGTTCCCGACGAGCGCGTATAAGAGATGAAATACGTATGGCCCTCGAACTCCTGAGTGAAATAGCCTTTGGAGGAACGGAGCGAGCCGAGCACCTCTTGAGGGCTGAACAGAGGCTCCTGCGGGTAGATCACCTCTTCGCCGGCGAACAGAATCAAATCCCCTTCGGTGTCCGAAACCTGCTGGGCGATTTTGCCGATGTTCACGCGGATGAGCAGCGTGCCTAGAAATTCCAGATCGAAGTTCGTGTTGCTGAACGAACGAATGTCGCGGGCGGAAATCAAAGCGGCGTCCGGCGACTCCGGGAAAAACCAGCGCATATCCCCTTCCGCTTCGCGGGTCGCCTGCTGAATCCGCTCGATTTTGCCCGGCTCGACGCGAGTCACATTGCCCGCTCCGTTCTCGGCGCCCCGGGAATCGAACAGCTGTATCGAATAGATCGAGGGCTCGGAGCCCGCATACGTGAGCAGTCGATCGATTACCTTCTGCCTAATGATGTGCAGGTCGTATTCCGAGTCGGAGTTTTTGATCGCCAGGAGCTGACTCTGAAGCTGAATGTCGGCGATAATGTCGTACGACATCTGCTCGATGCGCTCCAGCTTCGTCTCGATCGCCGCGGAGGACAGATTGAGCACCTGCGCCGACTTGTCGTACAGCTGCCGGTCGTAGATCGAGAAGGCGTACTGCTGCACCAGGAACGTAAAGGCGAAAGTGACTGCTATGATGCTCGCGATGAGCACCGACAGCTTGTTTCTGATTTTCATATGCCGAAACGATCGGAATACCGTCCGCATCATCGCTCTCCGCCTCCGTATCGTTCAAGATGAACTCGTGAAGAAAGTATGCCATCCCGGACAAGCGCTGTAAAGCGGTTGCACGGCGGCGGAGCAATCAACGCAGGTACATCGTCAGAGGCCACAGCCCCGCTTCGCGAATGCCTTCGGCAATGAGTTCCGCCATCCGAATAGCCCCTTGCTCTTGAAAATGCGTGTTGTCCTCGATCCCGCCGGCAAAGTTCGCGAACTCTCCCGGCGCGCCGTGCATGAACAGCGCGCTCGATGCCTCCGGACCGAGCTCCTCCAGCAGCCGCTTGGTCTTGCCCGCCAGGTCGATCAGCGGAACTCCGCGCTCCTCCGCGAGCTTCCGGACGGCTTCCGGATACCGCCCGTGCGTATCCCGCAGCGTTCCGTCCTCTTCAAAATACCGCCTCTGCGCGGAAGTGACAAGAACCGGACGAGCGCCCTTCTCCAGGGCATCCTCGATATATTTTCCCAAAAATTGAACATAAGTCGTGTCCGGATCGGTATGCCGCGCCTCGTCCGTCTTCTGGTCGTTATGGCCGAACTGGACGAACACGTAATCGCCCGGCTTGATCTGACGCAGCGCCTCGTCCCATCTTCCTTCGCCGATAAAGCTGCGCGAGCTTCGGCCCGACGCCGCGTGGTTGACGACGATGACGTCGTGCTTGAGCAGATGAGGCAGCATCTGCCCCCAGCCCGCGTAAGGATAGCCGTCGTCGGGCTGGTCCGCGACCGTCGAATCTCCGACCAGATGCAGCGCGATCGCATCCGGAGCCGCCGCGATTTCCAGCCAATTGATTCTCGGCGCCGGCCCCGAAAACTTCAGCTCCAGCCTGCCGCCGCGAACGCGGACGCCGACCGTCTCCCGGGCGAACTGTCCGGAAGGAACCCGCCGTCTGAGCAGCAGCAATCGCCCCGGAGCCGCCTTGAGCGTCGTGCACGCCGGCAGCGTCCAGTCTCCCATTCCGAGCGTCACCGTATAATTGCCGTCAGGCAAGTCCACGCGGAACGCCGCCTCCGCGGGAATGATCAGATCCCGCCACGGCCTGCCGGGTTCTCCCCGGTCTCTCGCCGTCACAGCGCCGTCTCCCGCGAATCCGTAGCCGCGCTCCTCCGTATAGCGGCAATCCTCCGTCGTCTTGATCCAGCCGGACTCGGCCTCCCCGACGCCAAAATCGAATTTCCAACCGGTACAAGCCATATGCGCGCACCTCCGTCACTTTACTTTTCACTATAAAGGAAAACCCGGAAAACCAAAGATCGATTTTCCGGTTTTTTTGTTTAAAAATCAGGGGCTCTCCGGGCTTGCCGAAATTTGGGGTCTCATCGAACGCCGACGGCTTTTTTGCGTTATTGACACCTCTCCTCGACTGGATTAAACTTAAACTAAGTCTAAATTAAGGGGATGAAGGCGATGAGGAAAGCGGGGGCGATGACCGTGCAGCGGAAAACGATCTACGATCTGCTGACCGCGGCCGACGATCATCCTACGGCATCGGACATTATCGAGCGATTAAAAGCCGGCGGACACAGCTTCGCATATGCGACCGTGTACAATACGTTGAAATATTTGACGGACGAGGGACTCATCCAGGAGTTGAAGCTCGAAGGGGATGCATGCCGCTACGACGCCCGCACCGAAGAGCATCAGCATATCGTGTGCACGGCTTGCGGCAAGGTGGACGAAGTATTCGTCCCGACTCCGCCGGAGTGGCTGGCGAAAATATCGGACGAAACCGGATACCATATTACGAACGAGCAGTACGTGTTCAAGGGAGTGTGCCGAGCATGCAGCAGCGCGAACAAACATTGATAGAGGACGCAATTCCAGCCGACGGCTTCATGTCCGACGAATTGCCGGGCGAAGGGGAATACTGCGAGATTACCGACCGCATTCTGATCGTCAGCCCCCGCCCTGCGGCTCTGAGGACGCTCGTCGCCGAGCTCGCCCGCAGATGCTACGACGTCCTGCTTCTGCATCATGCCGACGATCCGCTGCTCGCCATGATCCAAGGCAACATCGTGCTGATGGATCGAACTGTGGAGCCTCCTTCTCCGGCTTCGGCCGCAGCCTGGACATCCGACGGTTCCTCTCCCGTGCTGGCTCTCGTGAACGACGCCGCGGCTGCGCGGCCGGGTGAAGAGGCGGTCGTCTGGCCGGGACCGATCGATCAAGTGATCGCGAAAATCCTGCAGTTGTCGGTGAAGCACGCAGCGTCGTCCGAGCCTTCCAGGCTGCTGACGTTCAAGGACATCGTGCTCGATCCCGACCGCATGACCGTTACGCGCCAAGGCTCGCGCATCGACTTGACCAAGACCGAATACGACCTGCTGAGATCGATTCTTGCCGCCGGAGGCAAAGTAATGACGCGGCAGGAGTTAATGAACGAAGTGTGGGGCGAGACGTATTTCGGAGGAAGCAACGCGATCGACGTTCACATCCGCAGCCTGCGCAGCAAGCTGGACGACGATCCGAAGCAGCCGACCTACATCGCCACCGTAAGAGGCGCCGGCTACCGTCTGGCCGACTTGTAAACGCAAGGACCGCTGCATCCGATCGCAATCGGAGACAGCGGTCCTTTTTGGCTTACGAGAACTCGCCTCGCGCAGCCGGCGTCTGGCTAGACAAAAGGCGCCAGCTTATCCGGGTTGCGGATAAAATAAAGGGTGCTCAGCTTGCCGCCCTCCACATGCGCAAGGCCGATCGTATCCGGTCCGGACGGCGTGCGGAAAAGAAGACCGGGCTGTCCGTTGATGTCGGCCAGTCCGTACGTAAATCCGCTGTCCGGGCGGGCGATTTGCTTGGCGAGACCGAGCAGGAACCGGGCGACGGGCGCAGGGGCGCGGATCGGTTGAACGGCCGCAACCACTTTGCCTCCGCCGTCGGACACGAGCTCTACGTCATTCGCCAGCATCGCGACGACCGCATCGACGTTCCCGGATTCGAGCGCCTCCACGAACCGCCTCACCCATTCCTCGCTGGCCGCCTCCGGCCGGACCGGCTCTTCGGGCGAGATGCCCATTTTGCCGCGGGCCCGGCTGATCAGCTTGCGGCAGGCGGGTTCGCTCTTGCCGACGATGTCGGCGATCGCGGCATAGTCGAACCCCATCGCCTCCCTGAGCACGAAAGCGGCCCGTTCCGCGGGCGACAGCTTCTCCAGAAGCACCAGCATGGCGTACGACAGCAGCTCGCCCCTCACGATCGCCTCCAGCGAATCGTCTCCCTCCGTCGGAACCGGCTCCGGCAGCCATTCGCCGAAATACCGCTCCCGCCGCTTGCGCGCCGATTTGAGCAGATCGCGGCACCGGTTCGTCACCATTTTGCACAAATACGCCTTCGGTTCGGCCAGCCGCTCCGGCTCGATCTCATATATTTTCACAAACACGTCCTGCACCGCGTCTTCCGCGTCGGCCACGGTGCCCGTCAGCTGGTAGGCCAACGTAAACAGCAGCCTTCTGTACCGCTCGTAAAGTTCCTGCATGCCTTCTCCTCGCCTCCGTCCAGCCAGCCTATCGTCGGCGCGCGTCCGGCTTACTTGATCAAGCTTGCCGAGTCCCAAGTGTACTTGCGGACTTTCCAGCCCAGCTTGCCGGTCAGCACGATATCGAGCCCCCACTGCCGCGTCCATACCATCCCTTGCTCGGGGCCGAGCCCGAAGCAGAACACATCCATGTACGACTTGTGAACCGGAGCGGACCGACCGGCCGCATCCGCCGCCATGACTTTGATCAGCCGGGGCACTTGGCCGATCGCTTCCTTGCACGTCTTGCCGTCGATGCGGCCGGTTTCGGGATCGACGATCCGCGCGTTGTCGCCAATCGCGTACACGCCTGGAAACCCCGCTATCCGGTAGCTGCCGTCCACCTCGATATGGCCGTCCGCGGTGACCGGCACGCCAAGCTCCCGCAAGCCCGGATTAGGCAGCAGTCCCAGCGTCCAGACGCACAAGCCCGCCTGTTCGCTGCTGCCGTCGGACAGCGTCAGCGTCCCCTGGCGCTCGCTCAGCACCTTGACGCCGTGCCGCACCGTCACCCCTTTGGCGACTAGCGCGTTTTCCAGCTTGCTCCCCACTTTGGCCGGACCATCCGGAAACAGCCGCTTATTCGCATTATACAGCACGATCCGCGCTTCGCCCGCATTCAGTCCGAGCCGCTTGGCATCCGCACGAACGCCATGCGCCAGCTCGGCCGCCGTCTCAATGCCGCTGATGCCCGCTCCGGCAACCGCGATCGTCAGCAGCTTCTCCCTTTCGGCGGGATCGTTCTCCTTCGCCGCTCGAAGCAGATTGCTCTGCCACGCTTCGCGAATATGTTTCGCGTCGTCCAATCCGCCCAGAGCGATGCCTCCCTGTTCGGGCTCCGGCCGACGGACGACGCTGCCCGCCGCCAGCACAAGCCAATCGTACTCTATCTCGCCTTCGCCGCCCTGGGTATCCATATAGATCAGCCGCTTCTCCGAAGCTTCGATTTCCGTCGCTTCCCCCTGGATCAGCTGCACGCCTTCCGGAAACATTTTCGAGAACGGAATCGTAATATCCTCTTCGCCCGCCGCAGCCCGAAACAGCAGCACCTTGCGCAGATGGTACGCATTTTTGTCCATCAGCACGATGCGCAGCGATCGTCCGCCCGCCTCCTCCGGATAAGCTTTCAGCAGCCCCTTGACCGTATTGACTCCCGCATAACCTCCGCCTACGACGACGCATGTTATCGGCTTCATCTCCACCACTCCTCGTTATGTTGTGTGCATATAACGACGAGGTCGACGGTTTTGTGACCGGGGCGATTGATTTTTTTCGACGAATCATTCCAGGGGCGGGAGAGCAAAGTAAATTCATGCGCAAGAAAGGAGGAAAGCCCGTGTCCAAACAGCAGGGTCACGCAACCAAAAACACGAGGACGAAAACGTCCGACAAAAAGGGCAATTCCAACTCGTCTAAATCCTAAACGGGAGGTACGATCGCGATGGCGGGAAGAAACAACAAGCCGGACAACGACGGTCCGGCCAGCAGTCCGAGCCAGCTCGGACAGTTCGGCAGCAAGCTGGCGTCGGAGAACGAGGAAGAATTTCAATCGGCTCTGGAGCAGGCTTGCGACAACGCCGAGGAGCCGGATCACTAGCATTAATCGGCCGAGAACCGTTCGATGCTTCGGACGAGATTGTCGCGCGCCCACCGGACATGGTTCCGGTCGACGATGCGTCCCGATTTCTGACCATCAAGCAAAAACGCCTTCGGCGTCCTCTGGACGATGAATGCGTTTTGTCGGAGACGATTCAGATAAGGATAGCGGATTTTATACTTTCTGATATTGTCAAAAAAAACCGCTCCATAAGTCATCATTGCAGCCAATGATGACTTATGAGACGGCTTAGTGTTTGTCAAGCCTCGATTAACGAAGCTTCCACGTTTTCCAGGAACCGTTCGCAATCAAGCGCGGCCATGCAGCCCGTGCCCGCGGCGCTGATCGCCTGGCGATATTTGTTGTCCTGCACGTCTCCGCAGGCGAATACGCCGGGAACGTTCGTCTCGGTCGAGCCCGGCTTGACGATCAGATAGCCGGTTTCGTCCGTTTCCAGCTGACCGCCAAGAAACTTCGTGTTCGGCGTATGGCCGATGGCGACGAACAATCCGTCCGTGGCGATCGTCTCGTCTTCTCCGGTCTCGTTGTTTCTCACCTTCAACCCGGTCACGCCCAGAGGTCCGCTCTCGACTTCCAGCGGCGTGCGGTTCAGGCTCCAGCTTATTTTCGGATTGCTGCGGGCGCGATCCTGCATGATCTTCGACGCGCGCAGATCGTTGCGACGGTGGACCAGCACGACTTCGGAAGCGAACTTCGTCAGGAAATGCGCCTCTTCCATCGCGGAATCCCCTCCCCCTACGACGATAATCTTCTTTCCGCGGAAGAAAAAGCCGTCGCAAGTCGCACAGGTGCTGACGCCCCGTCCGACGTTATCCTTCTCGCCCGGAATACCCAAGTATTTGGCCGAAGCCCCGGTAGAAATAATGAGCGTCTCCGCCTTCAGCTCCCCCAGACCTTCCACCGACAGCTTAAACGGACGCTCCGACATGTCGACGCTGTTCACCCAGCCCGAACGGAATTCGGCGCCGAACCGCTCGGCCTGCTTGCGCATATTCTCCATCAGCTCCGGACCCATAATGCCTTCCGGAAATCCGGGGAAATTTTCCACTTCCGTCGTTGTCGTCAACTGTCCGCCCGGCTCGGGGCCCTCGATGACGAGAGGGTTCAGATTGGCGCGGGCCAAGTAGATAGCCGCGGTCAGTCCCGCGGGGCCGGTGCCGATAATAATCGTTTTATAAGCGCTCATCTTAACTCTCACTTCCTTATAAGTTTCCTAGTATGACTAAAAGGATACCATCCCCGCGCCGGAACGTCATGAAGGAAAGATGAACGTTAGATGAAGGTTTCATGAAGACGGCGAATAGGAATCGAAAAAAAGTCCCGCACGTCGGCATGCAACGCGCGGGACTTTTCTGTATGCGTGTGATCGGCCGTTACGGACGCACCAGAGTGCCGTCGGCTTTGCGGTCGAGCTTGTAGGGCTGGTGGTAGCTTTTCCTCGACCAGTCGTCCCCGAGCAGCAGCGCGGCTTTCGCCTCGTCGAGATCGATGCCGAGACCGGGCCGGTCGTTGACGTAGAGATAGCCGCCGCGCCGCTCGATTGCTCCCGGGAAAGCCTCCCTCTCCTCCGGACGGAAATGGTTGATCTCCTGAATGCCGAAATTCCAGATCGCCATGTCGAGATGAACGGCTGCCGCCTGGTTGACCGGATCGTTCTCCCCGCCCTCCTGCCAGGCGGTCCGGACGCCGAACGCCTCGCACAGGGCGGCAATTTTGCGGCAGGCGCTGATGCCGCCGGCCTTCGATACCCGGACGCGGATAAAATCGATCAGCCGCTCGGAGACGAGCTCCGTCCATTCCCTCGGGTTGGCGAACAGCTCTCCGACCGCTTGAGGCGTCGCCGTCTGCTGGCGCATCTGCCGATACCAGCCGAGCTGCTCGGGCGGCAGGGCGTCCTCCAGATAGAACAGGCCGTAAGGCTCGAGCCGCTTCGCAAGCTGGATCGCAACAATCGGCGAGACATGCTCGTGCACGTCGTGCGTGAACTGAACCTCCGGTCCGAACGTCAGTCTCAATTGCTCGAACATGCGCGGAATGGCGTTCAGGTAGACATGCTCGTCGAACACCGCGTCCGTTGTCCAGGCGTTGTCGGGCAGCTTCGCTTGCGGCCCCTTCAGGAAGCCTCCGCCGCCGTAGCCTCCCAGCTGGCAGCGGACGACCGTGTATCCTTCCTCGACGAAACGATGCACGTCTTCCTTCAACGCGCTAATATCGTTGCCGCCCGCATGGCCGTAACACGGCACGGCGGAACGACAAGCACCGCCCAGCAGCATATAGACCGGGAGACCGGCTTCTTTTCCTTTGATATCCCACAGCGCCATGTCGATGCCGCCGATCGCCGTCTGCAGCAGCGCGCCGTTCCGCCAATAGCCGCTTAGACTCATCGTATTCCACAGATCCTCGATGTTCGCGGGATCTTTGCCGATCAGAATCGGCGCGAGCAGCTGCTCGACGATCTGAACGACGGCTTCCGGATTGTACATGTCCGAGACGGAGCCGATCCCGTACAGGCCGTCCTGATCGGTCGTCACTTTCACGATCGTCCAGACGCCGCCTTTTCTCGTTCGTATGCATTCTACCCGTTTGATTTTCGCCATAGATTCGAGCTTTCCTTTGGAATTATTGTTTTTTGGCCGCCAGATAGGCGTCGATCTGTTGCTGGGCGTCAGCGATGATCTTATCGAGCCCCGCGTTCTTCTGCTTCTCGACGTAGTCGGCGATCGCGCCTTCGACGTTCTTGACGACGCCGTATTCGATCGGCTTGCCGAGCTCCTCGTACAGCTGATCCCGCTTGGCAATCTCGTTCTTGATGTTGTCCTCGGCGATGAACAGGCCGTCGACCGGGGAATTGACGTTGATCGGCAAGCTGGCGAATTCCGCCTCCTTCACCCAGAAATCCTTCGCATACGTCTGGTTCGGACGCATGAACTGCGGCTTCCAGAACGCCCACTGGCCGCCCCATTCCATATAGTTGCTCGTCGTGAACGTCATGCCTTCCGGATATTCCGCAACCTCGTTGTTCAGGACGTACGTCTTGCCTTCTATACCGTATTGCAGCAGATCGTACAGCTCGCGATCCGTCTCCACCATATCCAGGAACCGCAGCACGCGGTCGGGATGCTCCGAGTTGCGGTTGATGGCCAGCACGTTCGCCAGCGCCGTCCGGTTCACGTACTTCTTGTCCGGATACAGCAGGAACATCTGCTGCTTAAACGAAGGATCGGAGAAGCCGGGGTTGGCGAACGCCCATTCATGCGACGTCATCGTGAACAGCAGCTTGCCGTTGCGCCATTGATCCTCCGCGCCTTCCTTGTCGTACATCGCGTCGCGGTTGATAATCCGGTCGTCGTACCACTTCTTGGTCATTTGGGACGCTTCCCGGTAGAAAGGCTGCTGCTCGACCGGCTGGATTTTGACCTCCGGATCGTTCAAGTAGAAGCCGAGCTGGTGGAAGCCGAGATCGACCCATTCGTCTCTCGTCATGTACATCGCTTGCGACGGAGTGCGGGACAGCTTCTCGTTCGGATACGCCTCTCTCAGCTCATGCAGGAACTGGTCGATGTCCTCGATCGTCTTGACGGAATCCGGCTCGCGAATAATGCCCGCCTTCTCCGCCAAATCCTGCCGCCACCCGACGTAATACCGCTGGTTCATCTTCATCGTCCAGGGAAGGCCGACGATTTGTCCGTTCACGGTAGCCGCCTCCAGCGTTCCCTGCTCCTCGTATTTCTTGGCCAGGTTCGGCGCGTGCTGCGGCAGCAGGTCGTTCAGCGCCATGTAGGAGCCTTTGGCCGCCATCAGCTTGTACGACAGCCAGTCCCCGTCGAAGTTCAGATCCCATTTGTCCCCCGATGCCGCCATGACCAGCATCTTGTCCTTGAAATCGCCGAACGGGATAAAATTGATGTCGAACTTGACGTTCAGGCCTTTGGCCTTGACGTATTGGCTGATTTTCTCCCACACCTCGTCCGTGGCCGCTTTCTTGTCGCCGCCGAAGTAAAACTTCAGCGTGACCTCGTCTTCGGCCGGCGCGCCGCCGGATGAAGCTGCCGGCGACGAGGCGCCGGAGGAAGCCGCAGGCGATGCGTCGCCGCCGTTCTTGCCGCTGCATGCCGCCAGCGCGAAAGCCAGCATCAGGATCAGCGCCGCGAGCAGCGTCGGCTTAAGTTTCGATTGTGCCATGCAATCCTCTCCCCATCATTGGTTATATACAATACAGCCGAAGCTGGCATTGTCATCCTTTTACCGCACCCACCATCAGCCCCTTGACGAAATAACGCTGCAGGAACGGATAGAGGAAAATAATCGGTCCGATCGTCACGACGGTCAGCGCCATTTTGAGCGATTGCGAAGGCAATTGGCTGGCGATCCGCTGAATATCCATCGCGTTGTTCGACGTTCGGAGGAACTCGATGTTGGATACGAGCGTCCGCAGCAGCAGCTGCAGAGGCTGAAGCTCCTGCTTGTCGATGAACATCAGGCCGAGGAACCAATCGTTCCAGTAGCTCAGCGAGACGAACAGGCCGATCGTCGCCAGCACCGGCTTGGCGAGAGGGACGACTAGCTGCGCGTAGATTCGGAATTCGCCGGCACCGTCGATCTTGGCCGACTCGTGCAGATCGTCCGGCATCGACATCATGAAGTTGCGGATCAGAAACATATTGAAGGCGTTAGCCAGCGGAGGCAAAATCATCGCCCACATCGTATCCTTCAATTCGAGATATCTGACGCAGATGATGTACCAGGGAACGAGACCGCCGTTGAACAAAATGGTGATGATCGCATAGATCGACAATGCGTTGCGGTAGCGGAACGATCTCCTGGCCATTGCGTAAGCGCCCATGCTCGTCACGAGCAGCGACAGCACCGTGCCCGCCACCGTGACGATCGCGCTGACGACGTAGGCGTCGACGATCCGGTTGGAGCCGAGCAGCAAGATGCGGTACGAGTCGAAGCTGACGCTTCGAGGGATGATCGAGTAGCCGTGCTGCACGATGTCGGATTCGGAGCTGACGGAGCCCGCGATGACCATGACGAACGGAAACAGGCAGCTCAGGCTGAACAGCGAGACGAGGGCGACGATGACCGTCTGGCCCAGCGAAAATTTTTTGGACGGCACTTTTCTCTCCTCCGGTCTGCGAAGCTGGATTGCGGATATCGGCGATCCGCGCGGAACGGGTCGATCCCCGAACGGCGGCTTAAAGCGCTCTAGAAAATGGCGGAATCCCTGTCGACCTTGCGGGCGATGTAATTGCTTCCGAGCACGAGCACGAATGCCACGATCGACTGCGTGAAGCCCGCCGCCGAAGCCATGCCGATGTCGCCGGACTTGCGAAGGCTGCGATAGACGAACGTGTCGATGACGTCGGTCGTCGGGAAGAGCAGCGCGGCGTCTCCGACCATCGCGTAGAACATCCCGAAGTCCGCGTTCATGATCCGGCCGACCGCCAGCAGCGTCAAAATCATAATCGTCGGCTTCAGCATCGGAATGCTGATGTAGCGGGTTTGCTGCCAGCGCGACGCTCCGTCGATGGCGGCCGCCTCGTAGTACGAATTGTCGACGTTCGTCAGAGCGGCCAGATAGATGATCGTGCCGTAGCCGGTCACCTTCCAGCGCACCGCGATGGCCAGAATGGCCGGCCACAGCCCCGCTTCGCTGTAGAAGTCGATTCTGGAGAAGCCCATCCATTCCAGGAAACGGTTGATGGCGCCGCTCTCGTAGTTCAACAGATTAAAGGCGAACACGCCGACGACGATCCACGAGATGAAGAAAGGCAGAAACGTAACCGATTGCGTAATCCGCTTGAAATATTTGTTCCGAAGCTCGTTAAGCATCAGCGCCAGCCCGACTTCGAACGCGAGCCCAACGACGATGAACAGCGCGTTGAGCAGAATTGTGTTCCGCATCGCGCGGTAGGCCGAATCCGAGGACAGCAGGTAGTCGAAGTTGTTCAGGATCGGCTGCGCCCACGCGCTCCCGAGAATCCCGTCTTGGAAGTCGAAGTTTTTGAACGCAATGACCAGTCCCGCCAGCGGCAAATAGTTGAACAGCAGCAGCAGCGTCGCGACCGGCAGAAACATCAGCAGCAGCGTGCGATTGCGAACGAGCTCCCGGTAGACGCCGTATAGGCGCGCAGGAGCCCGCGTTCCCGTCCCCCCGGTCTCGGTCCGAATTTTCATGAATATTGCCCCTTCTCGTTGGGATGCTTTAATCATAGCTCCGGGGATTTCGACCATCCATGAGTCAAACTTAAACTTTGATGTGCGGATTTGGCTTGTTTCGTCGACTTGCGCGGAAGCCCATTTCGGGAAGAATGATCGTTTGGAAAACGCCTCGATGGCGCGCGAAAGGACCCCGATTTTTCGCCGCAAGGCGAAGAACGAGGTCCTTTCAGGGGAACTATTCGATTCTAGGAAGAATACGCCGCATGGCGGAGCCGATCAAGCTTATTTGCCGACGATATGCTCGTCGACCTGCCGCTGGACTTCCGCGACGATGACGTCCAGCTTGCCGTCCTCTCTCTGCAGCCGGGCGTAGCGTGCCGTCTCCAGCTCGGGGTCCCCGGCTTTGCCGAATTCGATCGGTTTGCCAAGGTTGTTCGCCAGTTCGTCCCTCGCGGCGAGCTCGTCTTTAATGCTCTCGTCAGAGATGAACAAGCCGTCCGTCGGAGACTTGATGTTAATCGGCAGACTGGCGAATTCCGCCTCCTTGACCCAGAAGCCTTCCGGATAAACCGGCGTCGGCCGCAGGAATTGGGGTTTCCAGAACGCCCATCCGCTCTCCCATTCCAAATAATTGCTCGTCGTGTATTGCATCCCTTCGGGAAATTGGGCGGATTCCCCGTTCAGGACATACGTCTTGCCCTTGATGCCGTACTGGACGAGATCGTACAGTTCCCGATCCGTCTCCAGCATGTCGAGAAATCTCAGCACGAGCTCGGGATGGTCGGAATTACGGTTGATCGCGAGCACGTTCGCCAAAGCGGTACGGTTAGGAAATCTCTTGTCCGGGTACAGCAGCGACATTTGCTGACGGAACGCCGGATCGACGAAGCCGGGGTCGGCGTAGGCCCATTCGTGCGAGGTGACCGTGGACAAAATTTTGCCGTTGCGCCATTGCTCCGCTCCGCTCTCGTTGTCGATGGGGGCGTCCAGGCTCAAAATTTTGGCGTCGTTCCACTTCTTGCTCATCCTGGCCGATTCGAGGTAGAACGGCTGCTGCTCGATCGCCTGCACGGTACGATTCGGATCGTTCAAGTAAAAGCCCAAGCCGTGAAAAGCCAGATCGATCCACTCCTCGCGGAGCAGGTACAGAGCCAGAGGAGGCGTCCGGGTTACGTTGGCGTGCGGATAGGCCTTCTTCAATTCGTGCAGCAGCTCGTCGAGATCCTCGACGGTTTGCACCTCGTCCGACTCGCGATGGATGCCCGCCGCCTCGGCCAGATCCGAACGCCACCCGACGTACGGCCGCTCGTTCATCTTCATCGTCCACGGCAGTCCGATGATGCTTCCGTTGCGGGTAGCCGAGGACAGCGTCCCCTGCTCCAGATACTTGGCGTACAGGTCCGGAGCGTATTCCGGCAGCAGCTCGTTCAGCGCCATGTAGGAGCCTCTGGACGCCATCTCCTTGTAGGACAGCCAGTTGGAGTCGAAATTCAGATCCCAGCGGTCTCCCGCGGCGGCCATCGCCTGGATTTTCGTCTTGAACTCCTTGAACGGAACGAACCGGATATCGAACTTCACGTTCAGCCCTTTGGCCTTCACGTGTTCGCTGACCTTCGCCCACACTTCGTCCGTGGCCGCCTTCTTCTCCCCGCCGAAAATAAACTTCAGCGTCACTTCTTCCCCGTCCGCCGCGAGCGGATCTTCCCGGTCCCCGCCGCCGCTGCACGCGCCCAGAAGCGCGCCGAGCAGAACAACGGCCGTCAGCAGAACGGTCAAGCGACGTAAGCTGAAATTAGGCACGCGACATTCTCCCCTTGGGTCATAATCGTCGATGATGCGTTACACCTGCAGTTTCATTCACGTCCCGTTTATTCCTTCCGAACGGCATATTCGCTTCCCGCCGACACGTCCCAAGCGATCGCTCCTCCGCCGCACTCGTCCAGGTCGATGTCGCGTCCCCCGCAGGAGACGCGTACGGGCACGCCCGCGTTCAGCACGCAGCGCCCGTCCATTCCGGCGCGGATCGCGGCTTCGTCCAGTCGGCCGTCCGACCAGCGCAGATCAAGCTCATAGCCGCCTCGCGCCCGAAGTCCGAACACTTCTCCGTCCGCCCATGCCGCAGGCAGCGCCGGCAGCAGCCGGATTTCTCCCGCGTGGCTCTGCGCAAGCATTTCCGCAATTCCCGCGGCTCCGCCGAAATTGCCGTCGATCTGAAAAGGCGGATGATTATCGAACAAATTCGGCAGCGTGGAGTGGGAGAGAAGCAATCTCACGTTCTCCCACGCCTTCTCCCCGTCCTCCAGTCTCGCCCACAGGTTCGCGATCCATGCGCGGCTCCAGCCGGTGTGTCCGCCTCCGTGCGCCAGACGGCGCTCCAGCGTCGTCCGCGCCGCGGCCGTCCACTGCGGCGTGCCGCGAACGGTGAATCTCGCGCCGGGATGCAGCGCGAACAGATGCGAGATGTGGCGATGCCCCGGCTCCGCCTCCTCGTATTCCTCCAGCCACTCGAGCAGCTCGCCGTGGCGCCCGACCTTCGGCTCCGGCAGCCGCTCCCTGAGCCGCAGCAGCGAACGCGCGAAATCGACGTCCCGCCCCAGCGCTTCCGAAGCCGCGAGGCATGCCGTAAACAGCTCGTACAGAATTTGGCTGTCCATGGAAGGCCCCAGGCACATCGTCCCGGCATTTCCGTTCGGCAGCACGTACGTATTTTCGGGCGAGACGGAAGGGTTCGTGACGAGCGAGCCGTCCGTCGCCTCCGTCAGGAAGCCGACGAAAAACTCGGCCGCGTCCTTAAGCGTCGGGTAAGCTCTCTCCAGAAACGGCTTATCCTTGGAGAAAAGATAATGCTCCCACAGGTGGAGGCTCAGCCACGCCGCCCCCATCGGCCAGATCGTCGCCGGACGATAGAGGTCCTGCGGGGCGGTGTCCGCCCATAGATCCGTGTTGTGATGGGCCACGAAGCCGCCGCAGCCGTACATCTTCCGCGCGGTGACCCTTCCCGTCTCGCGCATGCGCTCGAGCAGATCGAACAGCGGCTCGTGGCATTCCGCGAGATTGCCCGTCTCCGCCGGCCAATAGTTCATCTGCGTATTGATGTTGATCGTGTACTTGCTGTCCCACGGAGGCTGCATGCTCTCATTCCAGATGCCCTGCAGCGTGGCGGGCAGCGATCCCGGCCTGCTGCACGACAGCAGCAAATAGCGGCCGAATTGGTAGTACAGAGCCGCGAGGCCGCAATCCTCCTGCCCTTCCCGGACGAGCTTCAGCCTCTCGTCGGTCGGAAGCGCTTCCCGCTCCGGCGAGGAGGGCAGCCGTAAGCGGACCCGCTCCATCAAGGCGCTTACGTCCACGGCATGCCGCTCCCGAAGCGACACGCAGCCGCGCTCGGACGCTTCCCGCGCCGCGCGGACGGCCTCCGCTTCCGGATCGTCGAACCGGAACGATGTTGCCGCCGCGACGACGAACGTCGCCGCGTCCGCCCCCTCCACGACGATTCGCTCGCCGACGACAGAGAGCTTGCCTCCTTCCGTCAAGGCGCGGACGACGGTTCTGAAGCGCGGCCCGCCGCCTCCGGTTTGCCCGCGCATGACGATCGCCGCGTCGTCCAGCTTCCGAATCTCGTCGAAATGCCGGTTGTTCGGGCCTCGCGTCAGCCGCGCCTGCAGCGACAAAGCTCCGGGGGCGTCGGCCGTCAGACGCACGACCAGCGCCTGATCCGGATAGCTGACGAATACCTCCCGACAGTAACGTATGCCTCCGGCTTCGTACCGGATCGTCGCGATGCCGTCTTTCAGACTCAGCTCGCGCGAGTAATCTCCGATATCGGATGAAGCGCCCGCGAAGTGCAAATGCAAGTCTCCCAGGGGCTCGTAATGCCTCTGGGATTCCGGCACGCCCGCCAGCGCCAGCATCGCCAGCTCCTCGGCTTCCCTCGGCCTGCCCTGCCTGAGCAGTCCGCGAACTTCCTCCAGGCGCTCCCGCGCGTCCGGATTGTTGCGGTCGCGCGGGCCCCCGTACCATACGCTGTCTTCGTTGAGCGCGATTCGCTCGCTGCCGGTCCGACCGAACACCATGGCTCCGAGCCGCCCGTTGCCGACGGGAAGCGCTTCCTCCCATACGGTAGCCGGTTGAAGGTAACGGAGGCGCAGCGGATCGTCGTCCCGGATCGTCCGATCGTTCTTGCCGCGATTGGCAGTCATATGCGTCAGCCTCTCTTAGTCCGAATCCGAACGGGATGCGGCTTTTCTCTTTTTCGCTCTAGTTAAATATAGTATAACTCCGATTGCGGCCGCCGTCGCCACCACAATCGCGGCAATCCAAGCCCCGCCCGCATTCCCGCCTTCTTCCCGTGCCGCCGGGTCACCGGAAGCTGCCGGAGCCACCTCCGAAGTGCCGCTCGGGCTCGGGGAAGCTGAAGCGCTCGCCTCTGCCGGCTTCGAGGGCGCCGCAATCACGATGTTGCCGAGATTATGCTTCCATTCCCCGGCCTGCCGCAGGTTGACCCCGCCCATGTCGGTGATGGAGGCTCTCGCGAACAGACTCGGCGCGCGATCGGCGTTGACGAGCGCCCGGGTCGAGCCGATGCTCGCCTGATCCAGGAGCAGTGTTCCTCCTCTCAGCAGGGAGAAGCCCTTCTGCCCGGCGTTGCCGGCATGCGCCAACCTCAGCGCCAGCGTCCCGCCGGCAAGCTCGAGCGCGTAAGCCGGATTTCCCCAGAAGTCCGCGCTGTAAAATACCGCCTCCCCCGCGAACGAAGCCGACGTCTCCACATAACGCGTCTTCTCTCCGCCGCCGATGGACACGATCTGCGAATTGATGAACGGCAAGCCGTTTTTCCCGATCCCTTCGAACACCATAGCCTTTTGCGCCCCGTCGACGCCGAGTCCCAGACTCAGACCCGAAGGCCCTTGACCGTTCTCGCCGATCAGAACGACGCCTCTGGCAGAGCCGTAATGGAAGTTGTTGTACAGCAGCTCGCCCTCCACATGGCCGAGCGTCAGGAAATCGAGATTTTCGTAGCCGTAGTCGTAGACCGCCTTGTTGTCTCCTGCGGGCGAGTTCGGCCAGCCGCCGAATTTCGATTCGCGCCCCGCGGCGTAATTGATCGGATTAAACTGCAAATTGTAGATTTTGCCGCCCTGCGCGCCTCCGCCGACTTTGACGCCGGACCTGAAAACGTGGCCGGTGACGAAATCGAGATAATGTCCGTCGGTCCGGTGCGTAAACAGGTCGATGCCGTTGTAGGCGGCTCTCATGGCGACGTTTACGATGTAGACGCCGCTTCCGGCCGCCTGAATCAAATACGGATAGGCCGCGATATTCGGCAATTGATCGGCCGTCTGCTCGGGATAATTAAACGTGATGCCCCTGACGCCGGAGCCGGACACCAGCTTCAGGAACGGCTCCCCGTCCGGCTCGCCTCTGCCCGCATACGTCTCCAGGACGCTGCCTTTGCCGGTCGGCACGGTGTGACTGTCGACCGCGCCCTTCAGCTCCACGCCGCTCGGAACGACAAGCCTTCCGAGCGCCTTGTACTTGCCCGGCGGCAGGAACACGACGCCCCCTCCGTCCGCCCCGGCGCGGTCCAGCGCGGCCTGGATCGCCGCGGTTGCGTCCGTCTGCCCGTCGTTAGCGGCCCCGAACGGAGCGTCGGTGGCGACGTACAGCGCCATCCTCGCCGGCAGACGGATTTCCGCCGCGATCTCCGGAAAGGCGGGCAGCTTCTCCGCGGCGAGCGGCTCGTGGTCGATGACCGAAATGTACTTGGAGCGGTTGTCGATGCCGGCTTCTTCCTTGAAGCGATTGGCCGTCAGCAGGCTGCGGGCCTCCTCCCCGACAGCGATCTGGGGAGCGGCGTTGTCGAAGTCGCTGTCGGAAGCGGAGAACGTGCCTCCGCCGATCGCGACTTTCCCGCTCTTCACGATGCTTTCCCGGAGCAGAAGTCTCGTCTTCGACGTCGGGTCGACCGAGATGGCATCTTTCGCCGCATCGATCTCCACGCCGTAAGCCTGAATGGCCCCCGCGGTGCCCGGTCCAACCGTAATGCCGTTCTCCGCGCCCGTTATGCGGACGCGGGTGAACATGATGCCTTCCCCGCTCACGCCCTCGAAGAAGATGCCGGTCCGGCAGCCGATCAAGTTCAGCCCGTAGTTATGGCCGTTCGGGATCGCGCCGGGACTCGCAATGGAAGGAGCCGCGTGAAAGCCGATATTGTAGCCCTCGATCGTCACGAAGCTCGTATACGACCAATCATTTCTGCGCATGACGATGCCGGTGCCGCGCTCCCGAATCCAGTCCGCGTACGCGCTTCCCGGCGCAGGCGACAGCTCGAGGCCCGATCCGGCCCAATAGGCGGGAGAGAAATCGATTCGCTCGATTCGTCCGACGTCGACGATATGGTCGATTTCGACGCCTCTGGAGAGCGGCGTCCCGTACACGTCCGAGACGACCGGCCCCGTTCCGCCGTTCACCCGGGAGAAGACGATTCCCGAATACGCATTCACCAGCGTGACGTTCTTCGCGTTGTTGAACTCGTTGCCGAAGACGTTCGGTTTGCCGAACACGATCGCCGGAGGATAGGGAACGATATTGTCCGGCGTCTGCTCCGGATACCAGATCGCCACGTCGCGCACGGTCGAGGACGATTCCAGCGTCAGCAGCGGCGGCGCTTCCTCGTCCCCCCGTCCGGCGTAAGCCATCAGTATCGTTCCCTGGATCGGCTCGCCTTTGACCGGCTTCTTCCATTCCCCGCGGAGCGACACGCCTTTCGGGACGTACAGGTTGCCGCGAATCGCGTACTTGCCCTCCGGCACGAACAGCGTCCCGCCGCCCAGCCGGCCAAGCGAATCGAGCAGCTGCTGGAAGACGGGCGTCGCGTCGGCAGCACCGTCCCCCTTCGCGCCGTATTCGGTGACGTCGTAAGCCGCCACGAACGTATCCGCGGACGGGTACTTCGGTTCGATCAGCTCCCAATTCGGCTGCGGATCTTCGGCGAAAGCCGTTCCCGGCGACGAGAGAGCTCCGAGAACGACGACCGCCGCCAGGATAAGCGCCAACGACGCTTGCGCTAACGCCCTCCGCTGAGCGCTCATGGGTACACTTTCAGCGTTGCGATTTCGAACGCCCGGAAGTCGAGGGATACTTCCGCTCCTGCCAGCGGAACTTCCCCGATTTCCTCCTCCAGCAAGTTCGTGCGGACGACTCTCGACGGAGCTTTGCCGAACCGCAGTACGGCGTTCCTCACGCCGGAACGTTCCGCCTCATACAGCCGCAGCACGTAACCGTCCCCGTCTTCCGCCGGCTTAATCGTCTCGATGACGACGTTCGGCGCGTCGACGCTCGCGAACGAGCCTCCACCGACAGTCGAGCCGTCGTCCCGTCCGGGTACGGCGACCAGCGGCGCGTTTAATTCGTAAGCCGGCCGGATAACCGATTCCGCGCCGAAGCCGCCGTGCGGAAGCAAGGAATAGACGATCCGGTGAACGCCTTCGTCGCCGCGCGGATCGGGATGCGTTCCGCCTTTGTGAAGCGTCAGCCTGGCGTCCGAGCCCATGACGGAAATGCCGTATTTGCCGTCATTCAGCAGCGCGACGCCGAACCGGGTCTCGGACAGATCGGTCCACTTGTGCGCGCAAACCTCGAACATGCCTTGATCGTAAGGCGTATTGGCATGCGTTGGGCGTTCCACATAGCCGAACTGCGTCTCGTGCCGGGCGGACGCCGCATGGACGTCGACCTCGAAGCCGACCTTCAGCAGGCGGTGCTTCTCGTGCCAGTCGATCTCGGTCTCGAAGTCGACCCGCGGCGTATCGGCATGGAAGACGATATCCTGCCGGATCGACGACTTCCTGCCGATGCGGTAGACGCTGCGGATGCGCAGCTGCAGCGGGCCGTCCGCCGCGATCGCGCGGCTCTCCAGGCCGGTCTGCAGCCGCAGCTTGCCGAAGACGTCGCGGTCGATATCCCAGTTGTCCCACGCTCCGGGCAAATCCTCCCCGAACAGGAACGCGTTCAGCGGGTGCCCGCGCCCTCTCAGCTCTCGGCCAGAAGCTTTGTCCACGAACGACTCCATGTACCCGTGCTCGTCGAAAACAACGCTGGCGAACGGCGTCTCCAGCGTACGCCCGGCGCAGCGGAACGGAGAAGCGGTCGGCTCTCCCGAACCGGCTCCCGCCAGATCGATCGTCGCGGCTCCAAGAGCGGGAACCAGGACGTCCCCGACGAGCAGCTTGTCGCTGCCGAAGACGTCGCGTACCCGCTGCGTTCTCGCCCCTGCCGATACGGCGAAGCCGGAGCCGGCCTCGAGCGCAACCGTCCCGACTCTGTCCCAGCTCAGCGTATTCCAGACGGTGACGGCATTTGGATCGTCAGCGGCGGTCTCCGCCAGAAGCTCCGCCGTCCGTCGTCCGGCTTCCGCGATCACTTCCGAGACCTCGCGCACGGCCCGGTCGTGCACTTCCGGAATCGAAGTGCCCGGCAGAATGTCGTGGAACTGGTTGATCAGCAGCAGCTCGTACAGCTCGGCCGTGCGCGCCGAAGGCGTTTTCCCTCTGGCCGCCCAACGAACCGTCTCCGCGAACTCCAAATCGCGCAGCGCGATTTCCGCCTTGCGGTTGTTCCGCTTAATCTCGTGCATCTGCGTGAGCGTGCCTCGATGGCCTTCGAAATACAGCTCGCCGACGTGAAGCGGTACGTTCACGGACGCAGCTTCCAGCTCCTGCATGAACCGGCTGACCGTCGTATGCTCCGCCTGCGGGACGCCGTCCAGATCGCCGACCCGCCTCGCCATCTCCAGCATCTCGTACTGCGGGCCTCCGCCGCCGTCACCGAATCCGTAGGAAACAAGCCTGCGATCGTTGACCTGCTTATGCTGAATGCCGTTGTTGCCGCTCTCGTAAACCCGGTGGATCAGCGTCTCGGCGTCGGGCCAGCAATGGATCGTATTGAAGTGCGTCAGTACCTCGGTCCCGTCCAGCCCGCGCCACTTGAACGTGTCGTAAGGGAACAGGTTCGTATCGTTCCACGACAGCTTCGTCGTCAGAAAATAGCGGATGCCCGTCCCGGCCATAATTTGCGGAATGGCCGCGCTGTACCCGAACGTGTCCGGCAGCCAGAACGTATCCGACGTATAGCCGAAATGCTCCCTCGTGTAGCGCTGCCCTTTGACGAATTGGCGCACGAGCGACTCCCCGTTCACGAGGTTGCAGTCGCACTCGATCCACACGCCCCCGTTCGGTTCCCATCGCCCTTCGGCGACGCGCTTTTTGATGCCTTCGAAAATATCCGGATAATGACGCCGCATCAGCTCCGCATGGAAGGCGGAGCTCTGCACGAACGTATACTCGGGATACTGCTCCATAAGGCTCAGCGCGTTGGCATAGGTGCGGGCGCACTTGCGGATCGTCTCGTCCCGCGTCCACAGCCAGGCCGTGTCCATATGCGAATGGCCGATCAGACCGGCCTTCGGTCCTTGCCCTCCGTTCCGCTCGGCGAGTAGCGGCTTCATGATCTCGCGCGCTTCCGCGAGCGCCGGACGCCACTCGGCTTCTCCGACTTCGCCCGGCGACTGCTCCAGCACGGCGAACGCCTCCAGCAGCGCGTTCGTCAGCTTGCCCTTGCGGAAAGCGTTCACCGGCCCTGCCGAGACGAGCTGGTTCATCGTCTTCAGATCGAAGACGAAATCCTTCACGTCGTCCCTGCGCGCCATGACGTCGATCGAGCGGAATACCCGTTCGAAGCGAAGCGTTCCCCCGTCGCTGGATTCGTAGAGCTGATAGGGCTGCGTGCCGATGCAGGGGTGGCCCGCATAGCCTTCGAAAGCGAGCTCGAACCGCTCTCCCGCCCGCGCGGAAGAGGTCAGCAGCAGCGTATGATGATTGCCGCGATTGGCGGCTTCCTTCGGATGCGTGTAGATGCCTTGCGGCTTGCCGTTCACCCAGAAGAACGTCTCCACGCCGTCGGCGTTCGCCCGGATATAGATCGCCTGTCCGTGCAGCGTCTCCGGCACGACGAATTCGCCCTTGAACCAGGCGGAGCCCCACGGCTTGCCCCAGACAAGCCCTTCCTTGGCGGGCTCCCAGCCCGCCTCTCGGGACGGAACCTCGTAGAGATGCTCCTCCGTCTCGAAATAGACGACCGGAACTTCGCCGACCTTCTCGAAAATAAGGGGAGCGTACTGCTCCTCCAGCGCGCGAACTTTGGACAGCGTCTTCTGCACATGATTTCTATGGATCATTGGTTTGTCCTCCTCCGGACGGGCGCTGCGATACAAGTTGAACCAACGAAGGGAAGTCCATTGCATTCCGAAAGGGATGGTTCAACTTATATCGCTTGCTCCGCCGAGCGTATAGTTAATAAAAGCGGCATCTGCGGCCAAGCTGGGCGGAGGGCGGGACCGCCTTGCCGCGGCCCGCCCGTTCCGCGCACATCCATCTTATCCCTCGCCTATGGGCCGAACAATGAGACGATCCTAAACTATGGAGTGCATTTTTATCCTCCTCGAAGGTCCGGCCGCGATCGGATCGCCCGGCTGAACCGTCCCCGGATCGGCTCCCGGAAGAAAAAAGAGAGCCGGACGGCCCGTCATGGCCGCCCGACTCTCCCGGATGCTTCCGTTACTTTAACGCTCTCCCAATCTCCGCCGCGTTGCTTGGATCGTTCCGTTATTTCAACGCTTCCCTAAGCTCCAGCGTCTTCTTGTTCCACGCTTCCGTCTCCGGAATGATCTCGTTGATGTCGCGGTCGCCGAAGATGATGTCGTTCATGATGTTGTTCCAGTTGTACTCGTTCCAGCCCGGAATCGTGACGCCCGGCTGGATGACCGCGTTCTGCTTGGCGATCTGCACCGCTGCGAAGTTTTTGCCCTGCCACATCGGCGTCTCCTCGTAATACGCGTCGAGCTCGGGATCGAGGACCGAGGCGTTGGCGCCCTGATCGATCTTCCACTTTTGCGCTTCCTTCGTGAACTGGAAGCTCAGCCACAGGAACGCCGCTTCCTTGTTCTTCGATCCGGACAGCAGCGAGAGCGGACCGTAGATCGTATAACCCGGCTGGCTGACTTTGCCTTTCGGGAACGGCAGGACGTCCCATTCGAATTGCGCGCTTTCCTTCAGCTTCGGCAGCACCCAGTCTCCGCCGATCGCGAAGCCCGTCTTGCCGTTGATGAACTCGCGGGTTACGTCGCCTTGCGCGGTCGCTTCGGCGTTGCTCAGCAGCGAGCCGTCCTTCGTGACGAATTCCTTCAGCCATTTTACGTCGTCGAGAACGCCCGGCGTATGCATGACGGATTGCGTCAAGTCTTCGTTCATGTACTGCAGGTTGGCCGCGTGGCCGTCCGCGATCGCTTTCGTGCTCAAGACGCGCATTTGCCACTCGGCTTGCGTCGTCAGTCCGTATTCGCCCGCATCCGGATTCGTCATCTTCTTCGCGTACTCGCGGAAGTCGTCGTAAGTCCAGTCGTTAGGCGGCATTTCCAGACCGTTCTTCGCGAGCAGATCCTTGTTGACCAGAATCCACATCGGCACGTCGACCATCGGCACGGCCAGCTTCTTGTCCTTCAGGGTCATCGTGTCGAAGAAGCCCTTCGGCAGCGTCACGCCTTGCAGCGTCAAGTCTTTCTCGATATAAGGCGTCAGGTCCTCCACCAGGCCGTTCTGGTCGAAGGCGACCAGATCGGAGTCGATCTCCGTCACGTCCGCCGGAGTGCCCGCGGCTTCGAGACTGGCGATGATCTCCATGATCGGCTGGCTGTTGACCGGGATTTGCTCGATCGTAAGGCAAGGATATTTCTGATGAAACAGCTCGTACAGCGGGGTGTACGTGTCTTTCCAGGAGATGAATTTGAGCGTGATCGGTTCGCTGCCTTCCGTACAGAACCCTCCTGAAGCTTCCGCCGACTCCGAAGCCGGAGCCGAAGCGGATTCCGAAGCCGGCGGCGCCGAAGACGCCGACGGGCTCGGCGAGGCGCTGCCTCCGTTGTTGCCCCCGCTGCAAGCGGACAAAATCATCATAGCCGCCAAAACCAGACTGACAACCCACATGAAAGAACGTTTGTTTTTCACCGTATTGCCTCCCCTTATTGGATAATGAATGCGGATTCCTTCCGGCACCTGAAGTCCCGGAGCCTTGCGCGATGTTCCGGCCTATCCTTTTCCGACAACCGGGCTTTGCCGGCATCACCTCCCCGAAGTCGTCCGAAAGCTTATTCCACGATTCCCGTTCTCTCGATTCCGGTGACGAACCAGCGCTGCAGAAACATGAACACGAGAATCGGAGGCAGTATGATCAGGAATGCGGCCGCCATCTTCGAGCTTTCCGTCGCCGGATTGTCGATCGTGTTCCGCTGGCCGAGCAGCGACGGATTCAGCACGTCCTCCAGGCGATCCAGACGGATCGAGAGCGGCGTGAAGTTGTCCGTGAGAAACCAGGACGGCTCGTAGTACATGTTCCAATACCAGATGAACGAGAACAGGAACACGACCAGGCAGGCCGAGCGGGCAAGCGGCAGCATGATGCCGAAGAACAGCCGCGCCGTCGACGCGCCGTCGAGCTTCGCCGCCTCTTCGAGGCTGAGCGGCTGCGACTTGAAAAACTGGCGAAAAATCAGGATGAACAGCGCGCTCTTCAGCCCCTGGCCGAAAATCGCCGGGATCAGGAACACGAACAGCGTGTTCAGCAAACTCAGCTTGCTGTAGATGACGTACAGCGGAATGATGATGATCTGCGGCGGAATCAGGAACGTCAGGATGACGAGCGCCGTGATCAGCCCTTTGAACGGCACGGCCAGCTTGGCGAGCGCGTAGCCGGTCATCGCGCAGATCAGCACCTGCACGACGGAGCAGGAGATCGCGATGATCGCGGTGTTCTGAAGCGCTTCCGGATATTTGATGCCTTTGACCGCGGTCTGGAAGTTCTCCCAGGTGACGACCCGGGGAATCCACTTGACCGTCGGATCGAGCAGGTCGCTCAAAGGCTTGAGCGCGGTGCTGATCATGTACAAAATCGGCTGCACGTACAAATAAGCGACGATGGAGAGCAGCAGGTACAGGATCAGCTTGGCCAGCAGCCCGTCGGAGACGCTGCGTCCCAGCACGAATACCTTGATTCTCTGGACGGACCGGCTCCAGAAGATCGCCTTGGCCTGCCCTCCGAACTTGCGGATAATGACGCGAGTCGCGTTCATGAGCGTTTCCCCCTTGACTTCATGCTGCGCCCGAACAGCCACAGCACGACGGCGATGAGCGCGAACACGAAGCCGAAGTAGATCCAGGCGAGCGCGCTGGCGTAGCCGTATCCCGTATCGATCTTGAACATGTTGGCCCGAATGTGCTGGAGCACCGGATTCAGCGGGAACGTGAACAGATCGATGATCGTGTAGAGCACGTTCAGGCTGATGAAAGGCACGGATGCCGGCAGCGTGATTTTCCAAAAGCTGTCCCACGGGGAAGCCCCGTCGATGCGGACAGCCTCGTAGACCGACGGCGAGATCGTCTGGAAGCCGGCGATGAAGATGAGAATCTGCACGCCGGAGTACCATAGAATCAGAACGACCCGGCCGAGCACGTCCATGACCGTCGTCGCGAACTGCAGGCCGACGTATTTCTCGACCATCGGCTGCAGATTGTACTGCTCCAGGAACGGGATCTCTCCCGCTCCCTGGGCGAACAGCTCCGAGAGCACCTGACCGGTCGCGAAGATGACGGGCAGGAAGAAAATTGCGCGGAAGATAAATCTTCCGGGGAAGCGCTGATTCAGCATGAGCGAGATCAGCAGCGCGAAGATCACGATGATCGGCACCATAAGCAGCATCTGCTGGAAGTAGGTGATCAGCTCGATCGGAAACACGTTGTCGACGACGAAAGCGTCCTTGAAATTTTTCAGCCCGAACCGTTCGTACTTGAATCCGCCTGGAACGACGGACACCTTGTGCAGCGACATGAAAATCGACCAGCCGATCGGGACGGCGACGAATACGCAAAACCCGATCAGCCAAGGAAGCATGAACAGCAGGCCGATGCCGTACCGTTTCGAGTGGAAGAGGCGTCTTTGGCGCGATATTTCGTTGGATGGCTTCACATGCCCGCTCCTTTCTCGACGGCGAACGTCAGGTTGCCGTAATCGACGACGACGCGCGTTCCGTCTTCGTAAGTCGTCGCGAATCGTTGCTCGGCCAGCTTCTCGTGATCGACGATCCGTTGCGAGAACACGTGCGCCAATTGGTCGAACTGCTTGTACTCGACTCCGATCCTGTCCGCCCATTTCTCATATTGGCTGTTGAACAGGAAGTACATGCCGCCGTCCCGCAATTTGCGAGACTCTTCGTGCGTCAGATAGAAGGACGGCATCGCGCCGTATTCGATCGCTTTCAGGAATTCGGCCTCGACGTCGTTGCGCAGGTTCCCGTCATTGAACGAATACGGGATGTAACCGTGTACGACGATCGGATAGAAGGGCACAGTCTCGTCGATCATGAAGTCGAAGCTGGATTCGTATTGCATTTGCATGATGTAATCGATGTTGGCGAGAGTATAATCATTGCCTCGGTAAACGCCGGACCAACCCAGCGTCTTGCGCGTGTAGTCCAGCAGCCCCGAGTAGATTTGGACCGTATCTCCCCGCGTCGCTATCGCCGTCGGATCGTAGTCGTGAAACACCATCTCTCCGATCCAGTCGTAGAGTATGCCCGACACGCCGATATCCTTCAATTTCTGGACTGCCTGGTAAGCCATATCGACCGTCCGCGCCGGCTTGCTCAAAAACCAGCCTTCGAACACAGATACGGTACCGTCGACTCCGCGAATGCCGCTGGATTTCGGAGAGAGGCCCGTGTTGGCCGTATTCAGCCAAACGAAATCGTCATAGAACTGAACGCCGATGTCTCTCTTCTTCATCTCGTCGATAAACGCTTTGGCGCCGGCCGTGCCTCCGAGCTTCTTCTCGATCGGGAATCGATCGTCGAGCCGGTAGCCGCCCATATTCTGCCATCCATAGTAAATGACCTCTATGTTGTCGACTCCGCGCTCCTGCAGCCCCTTGACCATATCGGTTGCCTGATCGAACGTCGTCGCCGGGAAATACTGCACCCTTCCGAAAGCTTCATTGAACGTTCCTCCCATCACTTTCAGATAGAGCGGAATGTTCTTGACCGGTTCAAGCGGCTCCCCCAGCTTGCCGTTGTCCGACAAGTAATCGCGGTAGGCGTCGGCCATTCCGACATAATCGGCCTTGTCTCCGTTCAGGAAGCGGTATTCGATCTCTCTGTCTGTCTCGAGCCGCTTCTTCTGTACGGCCTTGACCGGCGTCGATTCTCGGCTTCTCATGAACAAGTAATCCTCGCGGTAGATTTGATTGGCGAACACGTTGTAGAACGAAGATTTGATGCCCGGAGGCATCGCTGCGATGTTCGACGAGTCCCCGCCTTTGCTGATCATGGCCACGAACGCCTGATCCCCGCGCTTCACGCCGAAGACCGGATATGAAATATTTTCGCGGCGCTCGCCGGAACGCTGGAAGTTGATCATGTTCGTCGGTTCGAGTCCGTACACTTGGTGGATGTAGCCTTTGGAAATGTTCGCGCGATCTCCCTTGAAACGGATCAAGCCTCCCGGTCCGTCGGGAACGAATAAATATCCGTCTTCTCCGATCTTGGCCGCCCCGAAGAAAGGGAGCACGTCGAGGGAGAAGATGACGAATTTGCCTTCTTCCTTGATGCCGTTTGTCGGTATTCGCGCCTTGAATCCCTCTTCGGTCAACTCGTATTCCAGCGAGAACGTCAAGCCCAGTTCCGCGTGCGCATAAGTAACCTGCAAACCGTTCGCGGAGCGAGACAGCTTCGCCTTCAGGTTCTTGTCCAGGGCGTCTACCGCCTTGCGGTTCGTCTGGTCCTTGCCTTCGGTCGTAACGTACGTAAGTACGAACGGCGACTGCAGGTTCGTCAGCAGCTGTCCTTTGACCGTCTCCTCGGCGATTTGCTCCTGCGTCGGATTGCTGGTCCAGCGATAGCCGGTTTTCTTGTCGGCCAAGGCGATCTGCGTATTGTCCGGCCGAACGTACAGCGCGTACGCGTCGTTCTCGACCGCCAGGGCGTAGCCGTCCGCTCCCGCGGTCGGCTTCCATTCTTCGTCTGAGTACAACGAGGCGCGCTCGTTAACCGGTTCGGGGATGCCTGCCCGAGCCAGCGCCACGTCGAGAGGCGTCTCTCCTTCCCTCAGGAAGAAGAAGAGGAACGCGGCGACGACCACCAGCCCGGCGACGACGATAAGCTTTACCCGAAGGGACAGGTTTTGGATGAAGTTAACGATAGAAGATCACCTCGTTGTAAAGCTGATTGAAAAAGTCGTACAGGTTGTACGAGAGGCCGAAGACGATAAAGCCGAACAGCCAGATCGTGCCGATCGCGAAGACCGTGATTGCGATGTTCTTGAGCGACTCGAGAAACTCGAAATTGTGGATGACCTGCGTCATTACGAAGAACAGAACGGCCATCCAGATGTACATCACGGCGGAGATCGCATTAAAAATGGCGCTTTCCTCAAGCGTGATCACGTTCGAAAGAATGATCAGCGGAATCGAGCAGATCAGATAGGGCGCGAGCGCGTATGTGCTGCCCTGAATGACCTCCCGGAATTTGCCTTCCCCGTCCTTGACGCTGCATACGAGATAGTTCGCGATAATCCAGGTGATCCACGGCAGAACGAACAGGCGAAGCGAAGCCCACAGATCGACATAAGCCAGATTGATCGGATTGATCAGGAAGCCGCTCCAATAGATGGAGGCGATCTTCACGAGAACGACGGCGGCCAGAATCGAGATAATGAGCCAAGGCGAGACCTTCGCTTCCTTCATCCGGTAGAAGGCGTCGTACGGATGGATCATGACCCGGCCGAGATTGCGGATGTCGTCGAGCGTCTTCTTGTAAGCTTCGCTCGGCGGTTTCCAGGCCAGAATTTTCCGGTATGCGATCGGAATCGCCCTGAACAGCAGGTAGACGGCTATCAGTCCGAGAATCAGGCCGAGGAAATGCTTCTGCAGCCAATCGAGACGAAGCTCCCAGAATGCCTTGGAATAGCCTTTCGTATCGTAGGCTTCCTTCATGAAGTCAAGCGCCAGCTCGTTTTTCTTCTCTTCCAGGTACACTTTGCCGAGGCCGATGTACAGGTTGTTGTACATCTCGTTGCGGGCGTATACCCGTTCCCAGTAAGGCTTGCTCTCTTCGTAACGGCCTTCGTCGTACAGGACGAGCGCTTTCAGAACGTCGTCGCCGAATTCCGTGCGCCTGAACTTGTGGATCGTCTTCGTGCGGCTATCCGTTACCCAGACGTTCATCTTCGTATCGACGCCGATGCTGGTCGGGAAGCCGAATACCCCGTATTGCTGCGTGTTGACGTCGGTGAAGCCGAACGCAAACAATGGGTCTCCGGTCCGGTCGAAGATCGTGACCCGGCCGAAGTCGAGATCGATGTTGTACAGGAAGCCGTTCAAGTCGATCGCGACGTCCTGGATGCCGTGACTATGCTGGAACGTCTTGCCTTTGAACGCGTCCACGCCGCCGGCGTTCAGCTTGCGGATCGCCGAGGCGCCGAAGCTCCCCCCGGTCGCGGTGTAGACGAAGCCGTCCGGATCGATCGTGATATTCTGGATCGGCTTGGGCAGCCCCGGAACTTCTTTTTTCAATTGCTCTTTGTTCAAGATGAGCTTCTTCACCCAGTTCAGCAGCGTCTGCTGCGCCTTGTTCGCGCCGAAGTAGCCCATGAACTCTCCGTTCGGACTAAGCCGAACCAAGCCTTGATACGACGCGTTCGTGTTGACGTACATCACTCCGCGACGATCGACAACGACTTTCGTCGGAACGAAGTGCTCCTTCGACATAACCGGGGAATCCGGCTTCTTGAATTCGCGGCTGAACTTGCCGTCCGCTCCGAACACGGCGATTCTCTCGTTGCCTGAATCGGCGACGTAGACTTCGCCATCCGCCGTGACGAACACGCCTTCCGGGGAACTGAGGGCTCCCGGCCCCTCCTCGTCCCCGATCTCGGCGAGCGCTCCCCCGTCGTTGCCGAGCACGTAAATTCTGTCGTTGCCCTTGTCCGCGACGTAAATCTTGTCGTCGCTCGCGACGAACAGGTCGACGGGCTCGTCGAATTGTCCTCCGTAGGCGCCCTCAGGCTTGTAGATCGCCTGAATCCCATACCAATAGGATTGATTGCTATCGTAATAAGTCGTCTGATACGGGAGCCGAGCATTCGCTTCGGGCGGCAGCGCCAGTACCGCGATCGCCGCCAGGAGCAGGAAAACAAGCCATCTTTTCATCGGTTCCGACTTCCTTTGCTGAAGTGTCACTTGATTCCGGAATGGACCATCGTTTCCATGACTCTCTTCTGGAAGAGCAGGAAGATGATCAAGTTCGGGATGAACATCAACAACCCGGCGGCGGCGGCCATGTTCTGGCCGGCAACGCTGTTCTGGAGGCCGCTGATCAAACTATTAACGTAGAACGCCAGCGTTCTCATCGTTTCGCTCTGCATGAAGAGCGTGGACGGTTCGACGTCTCCCCATGCGCCTTGGAACGTCAGGATCGAGATCGTCGCTATGGCCGGTATCGACAGCGGGAGCACCATTTTCGTAAAGATGCCAAGCTGGCTGGCCCCGTCGATCTTCGCGGCTTCGAGCAGCTCGTTCGGAATTTGCGAGATGAACCCGATGAGCATGAACACGGCGACCGGCGACGCGAGAGCGGGCAAAATATGTCCGAAATACGTGTCGTTGATATGAAGGCCGCTGATGATCAAATATCGCGGGATGCTGACCGTCTCCGGCGCGAACATCAGGCTCAGCGTGATCATCCCCATGATCAGCCCCTTGAAGTGAAACCGGTACTTGGCGATGACGTAGGCGGCCATCGTGCTGACAACGATGACTCCGACCAGCGTTAAGCCGACGACGACGATGCTGTTGAACAGGTACCGGGTAAACGGAACCGCCGCGTTGGATGCGTGTAGCAGCAGAATTTCGAAGTTCCGGAAAGACGGATCCTGCACGAAGATCCGGGGAGGAAACAGGAACAGCTCGCTCTGCGGCTTAAACGCATGGTTCAGGATAAAGATGATCGGAATCGACATGAATGCGGCCAGCGCCGTGAAGGCGGTCACCAGCACGACCTGGAACGGCGTTACTCGGCGAAGTTTGCGAATCATCGTTTTACAGCTCCTCCTTCGAACCGAACAGCCGGTAGGCGAATCTCATCGCGAAGTAGCTGACGAGAAGCAGCATGACCGAGATCGCCGACGCGTAGCCCAGCTCGAAGCGGATAAACGCGTAGTCGTCGATATGGTTGATAACCAGATGCCCCGCGTATTGCGGCGTCACGGCCACCCCCGTCAGTTGGGTCGAGATGCTCCCCGCTTTCAGCGTGCCTACGATCGTCATGACCGCGCTGAACAGCATCTGCGGCTTCATGGACGGGAGCGTAATGTAGAACACTTCCTGCAGCCGGTTGGAAATGCCGTCGATCCGGCCGGCTTCGTACAGCTCGCGGTTAACGGTCTGCAGCCCGGCAAGCATCGCCAGGAAGCCGACGCTGAAGCTCATCCACAGCGATACGATGATCATGACCTTCATCAGGTACTCCGGCTTCTGCAGCCAGATGATCGGGTTTTCAATGAAGCCGAAGCTGAGCAGAAACTGGTTCAAGTAACCGGTGCGGTCGCCGCTGAAGAGCGCGATCCAGACGACGGACAGGGCGACCGCCCCGGCCATCGACGGCGCGTAGAACGCGAGCGTGTAATAGTCGCGGATCTTGAGCGGCAGCTGCTGGATCAGCCATGCGAACAGAAAACTCAGCAAGTATCCGCCCGGACCGACGATCAAGGCGAACAGGAACGTGTTCGGCAGCGCTTTGGTCAAGAAAATAACGTCCTGAGTGAACAGCGTGATGTAGTTGCTAAAGCCGATGAAACGAAGCGAGCCGAAGCCGTCGTACGACGTGAAGCCGAGCAGAGCGGCCATGCAGACGGGAATGACGATGAAAATAAGGAAACAAATGAGGAACGGCGCCAGGAAAACATAGACGAACGCGTCCCGCTTGATCTCGGCGAAAAACTGCCGAAGCTTGGCGCCCACGGAAGGCGGCCTCCTAAGCTTCGTTATTCCGGGAGTCAGCTCCGTATTGTTCATTGGGGTTCCTCCCATTCGTAAGGTTGCGTGACCTGAGGCACATGCAGATTAGAGCCCGGGGCGATTCCGAAATCCTTCTGCCTCCGGTTCATCTCCCGCTGCAAGCTCAGCTGCGCCTTCTCCAGCGATTCCTGCGCCGGGATGCGGTCCATCACGGTGGCGTTCCAGGCGAATTCCAGCTCCCGGTTCAAGAAGTAATAACCGGGGACATAAGGCATGTTTTTCGCCCATTTCGCCTGCTCGCGGAGCGCCTTCAAGTCGTCGCTCGGCCAGGACAACGATTTCATCGCTTCGACATTCGCCGTGTTCCAGCGGAATTCGATGCCGTAGAACGACTCCATATCGCTGGCGTACTTGGCCTGCACTTCCGCGGAGGTCCACCACTTCAGGAACTCCCACGCTTCGTCCTTCTTGCTGCTCTTCTTCATGATCATGCCGGCCGACAAGCCTTGCGGCGACCATCTGGCGATCTCTCCGTCCGGCTGTCTGACGCCCGGCAGAGGCGCGATCTTCCAATGCCCGGTAATTTCCGGAGCGGCGACGAGCAATTGCACGTACGTATTGAAATCGGCGATGCCGATCGGAATGTCCCCGTCGCGGAAGTGCTGGAAGAACGCCGGGATATCGATCGGAAGATTGTACTTGTCGTACAGCTCCGTCCACCGCTTGAACGCCTTGATCCCTTCGTCGCTCGTCAGAACGCCCGTAAGGCCGTCTTCGGAATAAAGCTCCGCGCCTTGCTGGAAAAACATCGTTGCGAAATCCGCCTTCGGGTAGTTCATCGTCATGCCGTTCTCCTGAAGCGTCGGCAGAATGTCGAAGACGTCGTCCCACGTCTGCGGCGCCTTCAGATTCAAGCTGTCGAAAATATCCGTGCGATAGAACAGCACCTGGAAGTTCTGAACCTCCGGCAGGCCGTACACTCCGCCGTCGTAGTTCATCGCGCGGCGCACGCCGGGAATGAACCGGTCGAACACTTCCTCGAATCCGGGATAGCCGGACAGATCCTCCACCGCGTCCCGCATCGCGTAATCCGCGGGCGTCGCTTCGCCGACGCCGAGCGCGACGTCCGGCACCTCTCCCGCCGCGTTGCCGAGAATGAGCATGTTCGGGTTCGGCATCAGGTTGACGTTCACCTCGATGCCCGTCTTCGGCGTGAAGTCCTGGGCGATCATCTCGCGCAGCAGGTCCGCGTAATCGCGTCCGCGCTGCACCCAGATCGTCAACGCTTCCTCCCGGTTATGCTTGCGCATGTCGTAGTCCATCACGAAGGATCTGCTGAAATCGACGATCGAGTACGGAATGCGGGACAGCTCCGTCGGCTCCTTGAACCCGGGATCCGCCTCCGGCGTGCGAACGACGATAAAATCGAGCAGAAGGGGCTGCTGCGTGAGCGTCGTCATCCATGTGCCGATATTGCTCTGGATCGTGGAGAAATCGTTGATCTTGTTCGGAACGATGTCCACGTCCGCCCGCATCGCTTCCAGCAAATCGATCGAGTTGAGCAGCGCCTCGGAAATATCCGAGTTTTTGCCGTTCAAGCCGTTCAAGTAATCGCGGATATCCGCCAACCGCCGGATGAAGGCGTCCAGCTTCGGCTCGACGTCCGGATCGAACTTCTTCATGTCCCACGTGCGCTTCTCGTCCATGTTCGCGTCGTACGCCTTGACGCTGTAGTTGCCTGTAATGCGCCGCACATCGCGGTCGAACGCCGACAAATCCTGCAGCACGCTCGTCAAGGCGAGCCGGACCGGCAGCAGCGGCGACGAGTCGGCCGTCATTCGCAGCTTGTGGGAACCCTCGGTGAGATAAAACTGGTAAGGCTTGCCTTCCGGATCGACGATCGTCTCGATCGTGAACTCGCGGTTGAATTCGAGCGGATACCGGAGCAGCTCCCGAAACGGAACTTCGCCGTCGATCTCGATCGTCCGGTACGCCTTAAAGCCGTTGCGATAGTTTTGGTAGACTTTCAGATCGATCTCGTACCAGCCGTCCTTGGGCACTTGCAGCTCCCATTCCACCCATTCTCCCGGCAGCCTCCACCTTTGCCCTCCGAGAACGTTATAGGTGATATGTCCTTTCGGCAGAGGGGAGACGTACGGCTCGTTCCAATGGTCGGTCTGGATCGACAGCGCGGACTTCCGTTCGAAGTTTTCCGCTTCCTTCACTCCGTACCAGGCCGCCTCTTCGGTCGGGGCGGGCTTGCCCGCCGCGTATTCCGCGTAGGTCGGCAGCGGCTTCTTCGGCCGGAGCGTCAGCGATTTCAAGGCAATCGGCTCCTTGTGGCCGACGAGGCGAATCGTATGCTTGCCTTGCTCCAGACGATACAGCAGCGGTTCAGAAGAAACCGAGAAGTCGGAAGCCGCCTTGACCGACCAGCCGACGAGTTCGTCCTGCTGCGGACGAATCTGCATGCCGATCTCGTTGCGGTCGTACGGATATTTGGCGTCCTTCCAGTTCCGCTGCAGCTCGATCCTCTCCGACTCCGCGAACGGGTAGGCGCCGTCGATCTGCACGCCTCGAACGATCGACCCTTTGCCGCCTTCCAGCGGCTTGTATTCGAACAGCAACTCGTACCAGCCCGCGGCGGGCGCATCGAACGTCCACTCCGCCCAGCCCTCCTCGTTCAGCCAGTGCAGCTCCGTCCCTTCCGCGCCCGCGACCGTCTCCAGTCGGGCTTCGGGACCCGAGGCCCCGTAGTCCGCGGGATCGATCACGATCGGCGGCCCTTCGCTTTCCTGGCCGGCCGAAGTCCCGGCTTCCTGCATCAGCAAAGCGTAAGGCGGCTTCTCGCCTTGTTCCTCGTAAGCCAGCAAATCGGCGACGCCGACGTCGGAGGCGCGTATTTCTGTCTCCCCGCCTTCGATCCAGCGGTAACCGCCGAACAGCACGGCCGCGGTGAGCACGAGGCGGATGGCGATGCGCAGGGCGGCGCGGGGAAGCTTAATGTTCTTCATCCTCATGCTTCCGTTCCTCCGGCTGCCAGCGACTCTCCCGTCGTCACGTCGAAGAAATGCAGCTTGCCCTTGTTGAAACCGATTGCAGGAACGTCGTCCTTGCGGTACGAGATTTCGGGCTCCGTGCGGGCGATCACTTTGTAATCGCCGATCGCCGCGTAGACGTAGCTGTCCGCGCCCGTCACCTCGGTCATCTGTACGACGCCGGCGACATATTCTTCCCCGTCCGCTTCCCCCGGCTTAAGCAGCACGTGCTCGGGCCGCACGCCCATAATGACGTTGCGCACCGATCTCGTCAGCCGTTCGAATTGGACGTCGTATTCGCGCGGAAGCAGCAGCTTTAATCTTTTGTTCGTAAAATAGTAACGTCCCTCTTCCAGAGTGACGACGCCTTCGATGAAGTTCATCTGCGGAGAGCCGATAAATCCCGCCACGAACAGGTTGGCCGGCTTGTCGTACAGCTCTCTGGGCGCCGCGACCTGCTGGATGACGCCGTCCTTCATGACGACGATCCGCGTGCCCATCGTCATCGCTTCGACCTGGTCGTGCGTCACGTACACGGTCGTTCTTTTCAAGTCGGCCTGCAGCTTGATCAGTTCCGCTCGCGTCTGCGCCCGCAGCTTGGCGTCCAGATTCGACAGCGGTTCGTCCATCAGGAACACTTGCGGCTCGCGGGCGATGGCGCGTCCGAGGGCGACGCGCTGCTTCTGCCCGCCGGAGAGCTGACTCGGCTTGCGATCGAGCAGATGGGAGATTTCCAGCACCTTCGCCACCCGGTTCACCCTCAGCTCGATATCGAACTTGGCCGTCTTGCGCAGCTTCAGGCCGAGCGCGATGTTTTCATAGACCGACAGGTTGGGGTACAGGGCGTAATTCTGGAATACCATGGCGATGTCCCGGTCTTTCGGAGACACGTAGTTCACGAATTTATCGTCGATATACAGTTCCCCGCTGCTGATCTCCTCCAACCCCGCGAGCATGCGCAGAGTCGTGGATTTGCCGCAGCCGGACGGGCCTACGAGCACCAGGAATTCTCCCTCTTCGATCGTCAGGTGGAAGTCGTTGACGGCCGGGCGCGATTCTCCCCTGTAATTCTTGTAAACGTGATTAAACTTGATGCTTCCCACCCATTTCACCCCTCGCGTGTACGGATTCTGCTTTGCTTTAGTTCATGGTAACGTAACCCCACTCGGGCAAAACAGGAGTGAAACTTGGCTTTTACAGTCTAGAATTGTCCTCCTGCCCAACCCGTCCGCCCGGGCGCAAAAACGTCTCTTCCCTTGTAGCGCGGGGGACGGAAAGCTAGAATAGAAGAAACGATTCTACTTCTTTTATCCGGGGGATCGCCCATGCATCCTTGGCACGAGAAAATTTCCTTGAACACGAGCCAGCCCCACAGAATCATCGTCAGTTCGATGGAAAACGGCTTTCCCGTCCATTGGCATCAGGAGCTGGAGATCGTATACGTGCTCGAAGGGCGAATGCGCATTGGCATCAACGACGAGCTCTACGCCCTGGAGGCGGGGGACGTGCTGTTCGTAGGCTCCTGCGAGCTTCATCATTACGAAGCCAATCCCCAGGGCTGTCACAAAATTATTCTTCAGCTCGGCATAACGGCGTTCGACGCGTTCTCGGACCTGATTTTCGGCCAGCGCATCTTGACGCCGCACCTTCGCGCGAACGCAGGCAGAGATCTTGACGGGGAGGATGCGGCGCTCAGGGAAGCGTTCAAACGGCACTTCTCAACGATTCACGAGGAATGGCGGAGTCGGAAGATCGGCCACGAGCTTGTCCTCAAGGCGAGAATCAGCGAGATCGCCGCGCTCGTCGTCCGGCGGCTTCCGATGGAGCCCTATTCCGCCCAGGAGAGAACGAAGCGGCTCGAACAGCTCGACAGGCTGAACAAGGTGCTGAAATATATCGAAACCGAGTATGCGGGGGATCTCTCGCTCGGCAGCGCGGCGGACATCGCCGGGTTCAGTCCGACTTATTTCTCCCGCTTCTTCAAAGAGGCGACCGGCTCCACCTTCGTCGATTACGTCAACGCGTTCCGCGCCAACGTCGCCAAGCGGCTGCTGGCGGACGGGGACGACTCCGTCACCGGCGTCGCGTACCGGGCCGGCTTCAACAGCATCGAGACGTTTAACCGAGTGTTCAAAAAAATCCACGGACGCGCCCCATCTTCCTTCCGCCACAAAAAATGACGACCTTATCGCAACCCCTGACGGGAAATGTCGGGGGGTTTTTTCTATATTGGAATCAATCCAAGCAAAAACGCCTCCAGCGTCATTTGGACGATGAATGCGTTTTGTCGGAGACGATTCAGATAAGGATAGCGAATTTTATACTTTCTGACTCGTCAAGCAAAAACGCCTTCGGGGTCATTTGACGCTGGGGAAGCTTTGCGGGGACGATACAGGTAATAATAGGGTGAAACTTGTCCATTCTGTATCGTCGAAAATAAAACGTTTACAGGAGGAGCTGCAATGAGCGATAACACCGTAACCGCGCCCGTGTACCGCGATGCCGGAGCCCCGTTAGAGGAACGCGTCGCCGACCTGCTCGGCCGCATGACGCTTAGGGAGAAAGTACGCCAGCTCGACCAGTATTTCGGCGTCTCGTTCATGACCGCGGCGCACCCGGCGATGGATACCGTCATGGCCGCCGACGCGAAAATCCAGTGGGACAAAGTGATGGAGATTATCGGGGAAGACGGGATCGGCTGCATTCACGACCTGTACGGAACGGCCAAAATCAACAACCAGTTGCAGCGTTACGCCGTCGAGCAAACCCGCCTCGGCATTCCGATCCTGTTCAGCGAGGAGGCGCTGCACGGGCTGCTTCGGCCCGGCTGCACCGTCTTTCCGCACGCCATCGCGATGGCGTCCACGTGGAATCCGGAGCTCGTGCGCGAGATCGGCCGGGGCATCGCCGCGGAGACGCGCAGCTTCGGCATACACGAGAGCTTCGGCCCCGTGCTCGACTTGGCCCGCGAACCCCGCTGGGGGCGCGTCGAGGAGACGTTCGGCGAGGACACGCTGCTCGCGAGCCGAATGGCCGTCGCCATGGTGCAGGGCTTGCAGGGCGACAGCCTGGCCGCGAACGACAGCATCGTCGCCGAACCGAAGCATTTCGCCGTACACGGCATCCCGGAGAGCGGGCTGAACCAGTCCCCCGTCACGATCGGCATACGCGAGCTTGAGACGGTGCATCTTCCCGTCTTCGAGGCCGCATACGTCGAAGGCGGCGCCGTCAACGCCATGTGCTCCTACAATACGATCGACGGCGTGCCGTGCGCTTCCGACCGCAGTCTGCTGACGGACGTTCTTCGGGAGCGGTGGAACATGCCGGGCTTTGTCCGCTCGGACCTCGGCGCCATCTCCCGGCTGAAGAGCGCCCACTATACGGCCGGTTCCGATCGCGAGGCGATTCGTCAGGCGATCGAGGCGGGAACGGACATGCAGTATTACGACTTCCCGCATGAGCTGTACCAGGACGAGATCGTAGACATGGCAGAGAGCGGAGAGCTCGCGCCATCCGTTGTCGATCTTGCCGTCTCCCGCGTGCTGAAAGTCAAATTCATGCTCGGCCTGTTCGAGAATCCGTACATCGACCCGAATCTGTACAAGAGCGCGGTTCGTCATCCGCGGCACGCCGCAATCGCTCTCCAGACGGCAAGGGAAAGCACGGTGCTGTTGAAGAACGAAGGCGGACTGCTGCCGCTGCGCAAAGACGTCGCGCGGATCGCCGTTATCGGGCCGAGCGCCGATACGGCCCGCTTGGGCGACTACACGCCGCACATCGAAGGCTTCGAGCCGACGACGGTGCTCGCCGGCATCCGCAAGCTCGTCTCGCCGGGCACGGTCGTCGATTATGTCAGAGGAGCGGGCGTGCTGGAAGACGAACTGGAGCCGATCCCGATCGGAAGCTTCTCCGACGGCCGCGGCCGCCCGGGGCTGCTCGGCGAATACTTCAACAACCCCGATCTCGCTGGAGAGCCCGTCCTTGCGCGAATCGATCCGTACATCAATTTCAACTGGGTCATCACCAAGCCGGACCAGAGCATCGATTCGCACCGCTTCTCCGTTCGGTGGACAGGCAAGCTCGCGCCGGCCCAGGACTTCTCCGGCTACATCGGCACGGACAGCCAGGACAGCATGCGGCTGTGGCTGGACGGCAAGCTGCTCGTCGACGGCTGGGGCGAGGGCAAGAACGCGAGCCGGAGCGTGCCCGCGGAGCTGAAAGCCGGGCGGGAATACGACGTGATCGTGGAATATCGCAAGGACGCGAGCGGAGTGTCCGTGATGCTCGGCTGGAGCAACGGAGCCGAAGGCATCGAGGAAGCTTGCGAAGCGGCCCGACAAGCCGACGTCGCCGTCGTGGCGCTCGGCGATTCGCGGAGAACGTGCGGGGAAGGCGTCGACCGTTCCTCCCTCGACTTGCCCGGCCGGCAGCTCGAGCTGCTGAAGGCGGTTCACGCCACCGGCACCCCGGTCGTGCTCGTCCTGCAGAACGGGCGGCCGATTACGATGGCGTGGGAGGACGCGAACATCCCGGCAATTCTCGAAGCCTGGTACCCGGGAGAAGCCGGAGGAGAAGCGATCGCGGAAATATTGTTCGGCGACTGCAACCCGTCGGGCCGGCTGCCGATCTCCTTCCCCCGTTCGCTGGGGCAGATTCCCGTCTACTACTGCCGCAAGCGCGGCGGTCAGATCCACTACGTGGAAGGCGACAACCGTCCGCTCTACGCGTTCGGTCACGGGCTTAGCTATACGACGTTCGAGTACGCCGGCATCCGCCTTGACCGGGAACGCCTCTCTCCGGACGGCGAGCTGACCGTCACGGTCGAGGTGGCGAATACGGGCGACCGGGCCGGAGACGAAGTCGTGCAGCTGTACTTGCGCGACGTCGTCAGTTCGGTCGCCACGCCGGATCGGGAGCTGAAGGCATTCCGCAGAATCCGCCTGGAGCCGGGCGAGAAGCGCGAAGTGTCGTTCACGCTCGGACCGAGGGAGCTTCGCCTGCTGAACAAGGATATGGTGTGGGTCGTCGAGCCGGGCGTGTTCACGGTTCTCGTCGGCCCCGGCTCGGACCGGATCGCTCTGACCGCCGACTTCGTGGTCGTCTGATGCAAGAACAAGCCTGCAGCGAATCGCCGCTGCAGGCTTGTTTGTTGCCGACTCTCGCCGCTATGACCCTTTGGCCAGCAGGGAGGGCGGCTCCGCGAAAGAGCGGCGACGTTCAAGGCACTTTCTTCGCCCTCGTGTCGCGGGCTCGCGAAGAGCCGGTGACGCTCAAGGCACTTTCTTGGCCCTCGTGAGGCGGGCACCCGTAGAGGCCGCGACGCTCAAGGCACTTTTTTGGCCCTCACGACGCGGGTCCGAGAAGAGCCAGTGACGCTCAGGGCACTTTCTTGGCCCTCGCGACGCGGGCACCCGTAGAGGCCGCGACGCTCAAGGCACTTTTTTGGCCCTCACGACGCGGGTCCGAGAAGAGCCAGTGACGCTCAGGGCACTTTTTTGGCCCTCACGACGCGGGTCCGAGAAAAGCCGGTGACGCTCAAGGCACTTTCTTGGCCCTCGTGAGGCGGGCCCACGAAGGAGCCGCGACGCTCAGGGCACCGCGATTCCCGAGCCGAGAAAATCGAACTTGTTGACGTTGAACAGATAGCCGTCGCCGCCCCTGAATACGAAGTAAATATCGCGCTCGCCGGCCGGAACAGACGTCAGCCCACTCTCCACGTCGACCCACTTCTGCCAGTCCCCGGTCTTTGGAACGCCCAACGTCGCGAGCAGCGGCCCCGTCTCCGAGTCTGCGCGCATCTCGATCGTGCCTCCCGCTCCTGCGGAGGAGACGCGAGCGCGGATTCCGGTCATGTTGACGAGATTTATTGCCTTGTAAGCGATCCAGCTACCGTTCTCGATAAACCCGAGGTTGCGGCCGCCTCCCGTATCCTCGGTGTTCTCGGTCTGCAGCTTGCCTCCGCTAGACTCGTCGAAATATTCGGCCTGTCTGTCCGAGGACAGCAGCGTAATCGTCGACGTGCCTGTCAGCGCGTTCGCTTCTTCCGTTCCGGCGTCCGTATAGCTCGCCGTCAAATAAAGGAACGTGTTCTCAACGTTCGTATCGCTCTCCATCGTTCGGAACGTTCCCGAGCAGCCGTTCAGCGTCGGACTCGGGTGGTTGTGCTCGTCGTGGCCGAGAGCGGGAGTGACCTGCACCTTGGAGCAGTCGATCTCCCCGTCTTCTGCGTCGGTCACCGTTACCTCGTAGCGGATCTCGTCGCCCCAGGAGAAAAACCCTCTCGCCGCCGGCGCACGGATCGTCACGACGGGAGCGCGGTTGCCGACCGTCACCGGAATGACGACCGACGAGGCGTTGCCCTCGCTGTCCGTCGCCGTGAACTTCGCGTTGTAATTGCCGTTCGTCTCGTACGTGAAGCCGGCGGTCGCTTCCACCGAATCCGTCTTGCCGTCCCCGTCAAAATCCCACGCGTACGTGATCGCGTCGCCTTCGGTATCCTTCGTCCCCTCCGAGCTGAACGTTACCGCCAGCGGCGCTAGCCCGTTCGTCGCGCTGGCCTTCGCCGAAGCGAGAGGCGCCTGATTGCCTGCCGCTCCGCTGTAGGAGATCTTCGAGATTTTCCCATCGGGACCGCCGGTGCCGAATTCGATGACGTACAGTTCGCCATCGGGGCCGACTTTGGCGTAGATCGGATGATCGAAGACGAGATGGGTCAGGAACGGATTGATCGTCATCAGACTGCCGGAATCGTCGAACTTGGCTTCCTTGAACCATTGGCGCGAGAAGTCGAACAGGATGAGCGACCCGTTCAAGTACGCCGGCAGCTTGAATTCGTTCGGGTTGCCGGGATCGTACTTGTACATCGAGCCGACGGCGGCCGTTCGACCCGTTCCGTCGGTCATCTGCGGGAACTCCTCGCTCGGCCCGTAAGGATAGTAGATGAACGCTCCTTGCGCCGGAGGCAGTTTCCGCGCTCCCGTGTTGTTCGGCGAGTCGTTGATCGAGCCGGCGCAGTCGAACGCCGGGCCGAAGCCCCCGAACAGAAAGTCGTAGTCCCGATAAGGTTTATTGTCGGCGATGCAATACGGCCAGCCGAAATTTCCCGCTGTCGTCGCCTTATTAAATTCGTCGTACCCTTTCGGACCGCGAAGCGGCTTATCCGCTCCGGCATCCGGACCGACGTCGCCCCAATACAATGCGTTGTCGAATGGGCTGATCGTCATCCGGTAAGGATTGCGGACCCCCATGACGTAAATCTCCGGTCGTCCCTCTCCCCCGCCCTCCGGGAACAGATTCCCTTCGGGAATCGAATACGTCCCGTCCTTCTCGGGCTTGATCCGCAGGATTTTCCCCCGCAGATCGTTCGTATTGCCGGACGTTCCCTGCGCGTCCCAGGCGGTCCGATGCCTGCCTTCGTCCGTCGGACTGAAGCCGTCCGAGGCAAACGGGTTCACATTGTCCCCGGTAGCGACATACAGGTAGCCGTCGCCGCCGAACTCCAGATTGCCGCCGTGGTGGCAGCACTCGACGCGTTGCGTCGGTACGGACAGCATGGCCTTCTCCGAAGCCAAATCCAGAACGCCGCCCTTCATCGTAAATCGGGACAGGCGATCTTCGCTCGTCTCGCCGACCGGAGAATAGAACAAATAGATCCAGCCGTTGGAGGCAAACTCCGGATCCAGCGCGAGTCCCAACAGTCCCTGCTCGTTGCCGCTCACGACGCCGAGCTTGCCTGCCGCTGACGTCGCGCCCGTGGACGGATCGTAGATTTTGACCGCGCCGCCGATCTCGATGAAGATCAGACGGCCGTCAGGCGCAAAGTCGAGCGCGAGCGGAGCGTCCAGAGCGCTTGCCAGTTCCTGTTTCTGATAATTTCGGTCGTCGTACAAGGTCGCGGAACAGTCGCCGTCCTTTTTCCCCGCCGCCCATTGAATGCCCCCCAGCACATGCCGGAGAAAATGTTCATCTTGCGTATAGCTTTCCGCCGCATGGCCCAGGCCCGTATACCAGGAGCGTCCTCCGTCAAATTCGCGGCACCAGGATACAGGATGATCGGCGCCCATCGTACCGCCCTCGTACGACTCCTCGTCCACGGTAGCCAGCACGTGTACCTCGCCCCGGGGATTGGCGAGGAAGTTGTACCACTCCTCGGTCTTCGTCCAGATTGTCGGAAGCTCCGCGGTCGAAGGATGCGCCTTGTCCGCCACCCTAACGGCACCCTTCGCGATCGCCGGATGATCCGTGAACATGCCGCCCACGAGATTCATGTACCACGGCCACGCGTGCAGCGTATCCGAAGCGGAATGGATGCCGACGTATCCTCCCCCGGCTTGGATGTACGCCTGGAAAGCGGCCTGCTCGCTTTCGCTTAATATCTCCCCCGTCGTGTTCAGGAACACAACAGCCGAATAAGGCTTCAGCCCTTCCGGGCTGAAGCGCGACGAGTCCTCCGTCGCGTCCGCCTCGAAGCCGTTGGCCGCACCCAGCTTGCGAAGCGCTTCGATCCCGGCCGGAATGGAGTCGTGGCGAAAGCCTCCGGTCTTGCTGAACACGAGCACCTTGTATGGAGCTTCCGGTTCGGCGGACGAATCGCCCCCGCCCGGCTTTGTCGATGTCTGCTCGCCGCCGGACGATAGGCCATATACGATCAGGGCGATCGCGGCGATCGCGAGCGTGCAAACGAGGAAAGCGATTCTGCCTTTAAGCCCCTGGCGCCAGCCGTCTCCGGTCGCTTTATTTCCGATTTTCCTCATCCCTCTCCCCCTTACTTTCCGTTTTATATCAGGTCCACGGCTACTTTCGTCCTTCCCCCTGGATTGCTTCGGCCGGCGGCTCGAAGGTACTGCCCTCCTCCGGCGGCAAAAGCTTGGCGTGCACGACAAACCTGGCGTCCTCGAAGGCGGAAGAGCAGGTCGACAGCGTCAGGATCGTGTCCTCCGCGGACACTTCGATGTCCGAAGCGTGCAGCGAATTGGCTTGAATCGCAGCGAGAAATTGCTCGAAGTCCTCGTCCGAGGCGAACTCCGTGCGGATATAGTCGAACGAGGACGTCGTCGTGTACGCGGAGAAAATCGCCCATCTCCCGTCGGCGTACAGCGTATCGAACTCGATGGTCGCCTTGTTCTCGAAGTTCCATCTGCTCTCGTATTCGAGCAGGTTGGCGAACATCGTCTTGTTTTTCATATCGTGTCCGTACAGAATGAGATGTCTGTCCTTCCCTCCGGCGTCATTACGGTAATCCATGAAAATGCTGCCCGCCGCGTTGCGCTCTCCGTCGACGCCGCGATGCAAATAATACTCGTTGTCCGCCGCTTGCACGACGGGGTAGTCGATCCTCGTCCCTTCTATCCGCACCCATCCGACGACGTCCCCGTTCCGTTCGAGCAGCGGCTCGAATTTCGGATTGACGAGACGCTGCTCCGCGGGAGCGGAATGCAAAACCGGATCGTCCGGGAGCGGCGGCGAAAAGGGAGACGCCCCCGCCGAAGGGCCATAGTACACGCTCCGAATCTCTCCGTAAGTTTTCTTGTTCTCGTACCCGTCCAGCGCGTAAGCTCCGATCTTCCAGACGGAGAACAGGAACGCCAGCGCGGCGACAGCCGCCGCCGTTTCCCGCAAAGAAGGCTTGCGCACAATCGCCATGACTCCCTCTCGTTCCGAAAAAGGAGCCCCTCCGCCTCGGGCGAGCGAGCGCTTCGGGACTCCTTCTTCAAGCGAATTCGAATCTTCGTTTTACGTCCGTCTAACGAGCTTCTTCCCGGTCAGCAGCAGCACCGCCGCCGATGCCGCCGCCAGCAGCGCGTACGGCAGGACACCGGCGTCTCCCGTCTGCGGATTCGCTTCCGCAGCGGCTCCGGAGCCTCCGGCAGCGGCCTCGAATTGAATGCCGCGGACGTTAAGATCGCCGTCGGTGAAGATAACGTACAGGTCATGCGTGCCCGTCAGTCCGGACACCGGAGCTTCGAACCACTGGTACTTCTGCCAGTCTCCCGTCGGCTCGTACTGGACGGTCGCAAACGGGGCTCCCTTCGGATCGTCGATCGCGAAAACGACAGAGCCTCCCGCGTTGGGAGTCGCGACCTCGACTTTCACCTTGGCGGCGCCTCCCGTTCCGAAGTTGACTTCGGCGTACTTGGCGTAATTGCCGGGAACGATGTATCCGATGTTCTTGTTCTCGTTGTCTTCGATCCGGGGACCGTTGCCGTCCGAAAATTTGCCGGAATCGCTGTTAAGCTCGGAGTTGGCGCTCGGCGCGATGACGCCGTACGGATCGATGGCAGCGAATGCGAGGCTTGCGCTGGTGACGAACAGCGCGACAGTCAGAGTCAGAACCGCAAAACTTTTCTTCATGGACGAACTCTCCCTTGGATAATGTTTTTCCTCCTTGCCTTGCACCTTGCCTTTGCCTTCCTGCGAAGCTTCCCTCATGCCCCGCTTTCCGATCCCGGGAGTTCCGCCGCTCCCTCCCCGGTTCAGCCCCCTTCGCCCGACGCGCCCTGTAAGTGCTTACATCGTTTCGAACCGGCAAGCGCCGACAGATTTGATTTTCCAGGCTATCTTATAATTTCTGTGACGATTGTCATATGAGGCAAAATTAAACTTTCCTGTATCGGGATGGCTTGTTGCGGCCGAATGGCGATAAAGCCCGCCAAAAAAGGAGCGACCTCCCCGGCTTCGGGAAGTCGCCCCTGGATCTTGAGCGGTTACTGATGGCTGGTCGGATGATTAACCGTTGCCGGAATCTGGCCTTTGAACATCCGGTTGATGTCCCCGGCAAGGCGAAGGTAGAAATCCGACGATACGGCGACTCCGTCCGCATCCAGCGTCAGGAAGTATTGGTTGGTCGGAATCATCGAGCTGTTTTCGGCGATTTTGGCAATGGCCGTTCCTTCGTCGTATTCGTCGAACATGGCCACGTAGCCGGTATCGATGCCGAGCGACTTCATGTTATACGCCTGCCTCCACATGAAATCTCCGTGCAGCCGCGGGTTCTCGTTGCGAGGACCGCCCGTCATGTTCGACCATGCGGATCCCGGCCAGAGGACCGGCTGGTAGGCGATGCCCCGCTGCTGCGTGTATTGGAAGTCGGGCCCCCATTGGTTGTTCATAAAATGGTCGGCGTCGGCGAGACCGTTGCGGCCGAACCGGCCGACGAACCATGGCGACAGCATGTCGAGAGATTCGTATACGCTCATGAAGCCGGATTTGGAGTCGTTGTTCCCTGTACGCCAATAGGTCGGCACGCCTCCGATGACGTAGACGCCCCGGTCTTTGAACCAGGCGATCAAATTCGCGTGCTCGGACGCCGTGCCCGGTCGATCGGTGAAGCCGATGCCCCAGATGCAGACGACGATTTTGCCGTCCTGTCTGGCGTATGCCGAAGAGTTGGTCAGCTGCATGCCTCCGACGATATTGGTCGTCCAGTCGTGCTTAACCGCATTCGCCCAGTTCGACGGATTCATGTCCGTGATGTCGTACATGACGTAGAACTTGCGGTTATACGTCTCCGCGGCGTTCTTCACCTTGACCGCGACGCTGTCGCGATTCGTCTTCCAATTGTTCGGAACGTCGCTCTCGTCGGCGCCGAAGCGCTGCAGCGCGGCTCCGTCGATATTGTAGGATTGCATCCATTCGAAATGCTTGTCGACGGTCTCCTGGTCATAGGACGAAAACAGCTTGGCCTGCGTGCCGTTGCCGAAATTGGCCAAGTTCGTCTGATACAACTTCGAGTACTCGCGGATGTCCGGATACAGCTCGAAGTTGACGTTAACGTTGGCCGTCGGGGCGCTGCTGTTTTTCGACCAATGGATCCAGCCACCGTTCGGAGAGCCGTCCCCCGCGGCGTTAAACCAGCCCTGATAACCCGCGAACAGCTTTCCTTCCACGTCTCCGCCCGTCTGCGGCCCGGCAACGTCGAATTGGAACCAGTTGAGGTTAAACAAGTTGCCTGCCCCTCCGGTAAATTTCAGGAACAGCGTATGAGTGCCGCTTGGGTTTCCGTTAACCGGGCAGGTAACCGTCGTCCAGTTCTGCCAGCCTCCCGTTCCCGGAACCGCGCACGTGCCGATCAACGTTCCGTTCTGGCTGCCCAGTCGCAGTTCGATGCTGCCGCCCGACGCATTGCTGGCCACCCGTGCCCGGAAGGAGGCCGCACCGCTGCCGAAATCGACTCCCGCGAACGAAAGGTAATCTCCGTTGTCGATGAACCCGACATTCTGACCTCCCTCGCTCGATGCCTCGACCTGGATACCCGACTGACTGCTGAAGCTTTCCGCTTCGATGCGGGTGAACGCGGACAGCCCTCCTCCGAATTTGAACCACAGCACGTTGAAAAGATTGCCGGCGCCTCCCGTGAACTTCAAGTACAGCGTATGCGTGCCGCTCGGATTGCCGTTAACCGGGCAGGTAACCGTCGTCCAATTTTGCCAGCCTCCCGTTCCCGGAACCGCGCACGTGCCGATCAGCGTTCCGTTCTGGCTGCCCAGTCGCAGTTCGATGCTGCCGCCCGACGCGTTGCTGGCTACCCGCGCCTGGAAAGACGTCGCCCCCGCTCCGAAATCCATGCCTGCGAAAGCGATGTAATCGCCGTTGTCGATGAACGCGACGTTCTGGCCGCCTTCGCTCGAATTCTCGAGCTGAATGCCCGATTGACTGCTGAAGCCCGAAGCGGACGTCTGCGCGAAAGCCGACGCGGCGGACGCCGTCGAAGGCGCGAGCGAGAGCGGTCCGACCAACAAAGCGGCGATCAGCGCGAATAGCGCCAAAGGCTTGAAACCGAACGGGAATCGTTGTGCTCGCATGAATAAATACCCTCCTTATTGGAATGAATCGTCGTTCTCTCTTCTCCTGCTGCTGCGCGGTACGAATGCACCTCCTCTCGCCCGAATGCGAACACGAATGCGAAGCTAAATGCCAATGTGAATCCTAAGCCAGGTCAAGCCAATCCGAATCCGATGCCAAATGCGAATCCTCCTTCCCGACCGCCGATTGTAAGGGCTTTCATTTTTTCCTTGCGCGATCTTGCCTCCAGCGTAAACCAGACTTCCCTACTCCAAAATAAGGCAATCTTGGCATTTGCATAGGGATTTCTATCCCATTTTCGATTATTGGCTCTCTAAAGGGGGCAAACGGGGAGTTTCTGACGGGGGAGAGAGATAACCGATTTTGTCGAGTATCGTGGGCCAATTGGGACTTTTCGCGAGGGAGATAACCGATTTTGTCGAGTATCGTGAGCCGATTGGAGCTTTTGGCGAGGGAGATAACCGATTTTGTCGAGTATCGTGAGCCGATTGGAGCTTTTCGCGAGGGAGATAACCGATTTTGTCGAGTATCGTGAGCCGATTGGAGCTTTTGGCGAGGGAGATAACCGATTTTGTCGAGTATCGTGAGCCGATTGGAGCTTTTGGCGAGGGAGATAACCGATTTTGTCGAGTATCCCCGGCCGAAGAAGGGGACAAGCTGCCGCAGCGCCTGTCCCCCTCTCTTCGCTCAGTTCGAGTTCTGAATGCCGCCCGCCTCCTCCGGCCCTTCGTTCTCCAGAACGGGGTGGCGGAGCGTGATTTTCGTGCCCATGCCCGCTCCGGTGTCGATCGTCAGCTTATAGCCGTTGCCGAAGTAGAGCTTAAGCCTCTCGTTGACGTTGCGCAGCCCGACTCCCTGGCGACGCCCGCCCTTGCCGTCCGCTTCCTCCGAGTCCAACTGCCGCAGCACCGACTCCGGAATTCCCCGTCCGTTGTCGGTAATCTGAATGACGATGTCGTTCTCCTCCACGTATCCCGACAGAATAACCTTGCCCTTCTCGAAGTTGTCGCGAATGCTGTGATGGATCGCGTTCTCGACGAGAGGCTGCAGAAGCAGTCTCGTGAACGGAAGGGAAAGCATCTCCTCATCGAAGAAATACAGCACCCGCAGCGGCATTCCCATGCGGGCCTGCTCGATCTGGACGTAGGCTTTCACCTGATCGACCTCGCGGCCGACCGTCGTAATATCCTTGCCCTGATTCAGGCTCAACCGAAGCAGGTTCCCGAGCGCCGACACCATCTCTCCGATGTCGCTTCTGCCGTGATTTTCCGCCTTCCAGCGGATCGATTCCAGCGTATTGTACAGAAAATGAGGATTGATCTGATGGCTCAGCACCTGGAGCTCCAGTTCCTTCTTCTTTCTCTCCGACAAGGTCGTCTGCTCGATCAGAGCTTCGATCTTACGCGTCATGCTCTCGAAGCCCCGGTACAGCCAGCCGATCTCGTCCTCGCGGGAGGACGTCGGCCCCTTGTGGTCGAATTCGCCTTTTTCCAGCTTCCGCATCAACCTGACCAGCTTCACGACCGGCTGCGTGAAGTTCATCGTAATATAGATGACGACGCCCACCGAGCAGATCAAATAGATCGCCAGAAAGACGATAAGCAGCTTGTTCATCGTTTTGATCGGATGCGTCAGGGCGTGCAGGGGCGTCAGGCTGACGACCGTCCAAGGCTCGCTGTTCATTTTCGCGTATGTAATGAGCTTTCTCTCTCCGTCCATGTCGAGCGTTTCCGCGCCTTCGGAAGCGTTCTCCCGGATTTCCATGAACCGCTTGGAAGGGACGGGCTGGCCCGTCCATTCGTTGTCGTTCGAGTCGAACAGAACGGTTCCATCCCGGCCGACGATCAGAAACTTCTGCCCCTCCATCCGCTTGGACGGGGAGAAGAAGCGCCGCAGATGGTCCTCCGCCAGATCAGTCGCGATCAAGCCTCTCGGCGTCGTGTCGTACAGCCCGGTAAATCTCTTCACGTAGGTCAGCAGCGGCCTTCCGTACAACCCCTTCTCCGGCATGAAAAGATGCCACGTCGGCACGACGCTGCCGCTCGACGCCTTGAACCAGCTCTCCTGCTCGACTTGCGTGGACACGCCCATCGTATTCATATAGTTCGGGTACAGCGACGGCTTCAACGGGTATACCCTCACCCTGAGGGCGTCGATCTGGGGCTTGTGCTGGTAGACGAGCGCCAGCATGTTGACCGCGAACGCCTCCTCCTCTTCCTGGCTGCGGGGCTCGTGCTCCAGCCAGGTCTGCAGCGACCTGTTGCCGATCAAATCGTTGATCCGGTCGTTGACCTGCGTGAGATACGTTTCGAAATTCGCCTTCGCCTGCTGCAGATAACTCATGGAGAACGTTGCGTTCGCGTTCTGGATGCCTTCGATCGATTTCAGATACGCGTAATAAGCGAACACGATAAAAGGAACGATCGTGATCGCGAAGAAGATCAGAATCATTTTGTTGCGAAAAGAAGAGGCCAGCTTCAAGGAAGCCTTAATCATCCGCGATTCCCCTCTGCCTGCGGAATTCCTTCGGCGTGCATCCGACGTGCTTTTTGAACAGCTTCGTGAAATGGACCGGGTCCTTGTAGCCTACCTCGTAGGAGATTTGATAGATTTTGAACCTGACGTCGCCCAGCATCTCCTTGGCTTTCTGCACTCTGACTTCGGTCAAATATTCCAGGAACGTCATCTTCTTTTCCTTCTTGAACAGCTTGCTCAGCCAGACCGGCGTCACGTGCACCTCGTCGGCCACCACCTGCAGGCTCAGATTGTCCGAATAACGCTTGCCGATCATTTTCTCCGCCTGCAGCACAATCTGGCTGGGGGAAGCCGCCTGGCGGCGGAAGTCCGCGGCCATGTCCAGCAAATACCGCTCAACGGCCCCTTGCAGCGACTCCAGATGGTCGAACTGCTCCAGATGCTCCCAGACGAAGATCGGGTTTCTCTCCCAGCTCCGCTCCGCCCATCCGGCCGCCGCCGCTTTCCTGAACAAGTCCATCAGCCATTTGAAGATGTGCTGCTGAATATCTTTAAGCTGCGAGATTCCCCAGCTCTGAACCATGTCGACGAAGCCGCCCAGCGCCGCGGAGATCTCTTCGTCCGAGCCGTATCGGACGAGATCGAGCACCTCTCCGGCCTCCGCGAGGGACAGCTCCATCCGGTCTCCTCCGAAATCGTAGCCGTGCTCGGCGAATATCCGGTTTCCGCCGTATACCGCCTTCATCTCCAGCAGCTCTCCCGCTTCCAGGAACAACTCGTGAACGTGCGCCAGCTCCCTGGGCGCCGGATTGACGCCGATGCTGGCCTGAACCTTCACGTACTCGTTTATTCTTCTTAAGCAAGTTTGCGCGAGCGTCCGGACCGCCTGGTCATGCCCCTGCTGCCGACAGGAAAACACCGCGACGCAGCGCGAGCCGGAATCGCTGAAAACGGCGTAGGGATGGGGGAACTCCTCGGCGATCGTATGGTTGACGACGTTGCCGATGCCGAACAGCACCAGTTCCTTCTCGTTCACGAACGTCCGGCGATTCTCGATCGCCTTGAGATCGTCGGCTTCGACGATCATCAGCAGAAGAGGCTGCTGCGTCATCCAATCCAGCTTCAGCGTCTGCAGCCGGTGAAAAATTCTCGATTCGCGATAAGGATCGTATTCGCGCTCGACGAGTTCCCTCAGCAGCTCCTCCCTCAGCTTGGGCTCGGCCAGCTGCATCTGGCTGAGCAGTTGCGACTGGTTGTGCCGCTCGCGCTTGTCGCGCGCGATCAGCTCGGCCGCCTTGTACACGATGCGGCCCAGTTCGTCCGTATTGATCGGCTTCAAAATATAATCGATCGCCCCGAGCTGCATCGCCTGCTTGACCAGCTCGAAGTCGTCGTATCCGCTGATAACGACGGCTTTCCAGCAATGATCCGCCGCCCGGCCGAGCGAGTCGAGAAATTCCAGCCCGGACATCCGGCTCATCTTGATATCCGTGACGATCAGATCGGGCCTGAGGCTCAGAGCAAGCTCAAGCGCCGAATCCCCGTCGTCGGCCGCATATACTTCCTCCACTCCGTAGATGTGCCAAGGAATGCGCTTGCGCAATCCTTCCCGGATTTCGAATTCGTCGTCCACGATCAGCGCCCGCAACATATCGTTCACCCTTCCGCCAGCGAATGTCGTTATCTCCCATCATAACCGAACGCCGTTTAAACTTGCACGGGGGCAATCGCAAACTTTACAGGGAATCCTTAAACTCCGTCCACGAATGTTCAGGCTTCCAGTCCAGCGCCTGCTTCGCCAGCGCGTTGCTTGCGGCGGCCTCCCTGCCTCGGAATTCGACTCTTCTCTCCGCTTCGGGATAAAATTCGGAGAGCAGCCGGTCGGTAGGCCGATCGCTCAGCGTATCGTCGCTCGTGATGTTCAGCGCGTAAAATCCCGTGCGCTCGGAGACGAGCGCCGCCAGAGTCGCCCGCGCCGCATCCCGAATATCGATGTAGCTCCACAGAGAGCGGTAGTACCTTTCCGGTTCGCCCGTCTTTAATCCGGCATATTCCTTCTCCGCCACGATCATCGAATAGCGCAGAGCGAACACGCTCATCCCCCCGCGCCGCGCGAACATCGCCGCCGTCTGCTCGCCGACGGCTTTGGACAGCCCGTAGCACTCCTGCGGCAGCAGCGGATGGTTCTCGTCGACCGGAAAATATTCCGGCGGGAACGGCTGCGGCGCCCAGGCGAAGCCGTAAGCCGACTCGCTCGATCCGGTGACGACTTTCCGAATGCCGAGCAGCGAAGCGGCTTCCAGCACATTGTAGGTTGAAAGAACGTTGTTGGAGAAAATATAGCTGTTCGTGTGTCCCAGAGGCGCAGGGATCGCGGCCAGGTGAACGATCGCGTCGACCCCGCCGAGCGCCCCCGCCACTTGTCCGAAGTCGGACAAATCGACGGCAAGCTGTTCGCCTCCCAACCGGTCCGCACGTTTGGCGTCCAACGATCTGATCTTGTACCCTTCCTTCTTCAGCAATTCCACGACATGCGTCCCAAGCTTCCCGCTCCCGCCCGTCACCGCGATCGTCCGCATATGCTCCCGCCTTCCCCAACTCATGTTTAAGTGCTCTAATCATAACGCCCGCCCGTTCGGGCGGGCAAGGAGGCGATATTATACATTTGCGGTGCGATCTTGGCGGCTTGCCCGGACGGACGGAGGGGGACGGGAATACCTCGTCCGGAACGAGAAAGAGACATGCCTCCTCCCCTGCCGCAGGGCGGCTTTGGGCAGCTGCATGTCTCTTCCCTATTCATTCCGCTTACCAGCTGAAGCTGTACTGTCCGGAGCCGACCGTCAGCGTCACTCCGTCCTCCTCCTGCCGCACGGATGCGATGCCCGCCGCGGCGTCGAGCTTGGAGCCGTTCTCTTTCGCCGTCTCCAGCTTGGCGTTCGGCAGCTTGATTTCCGCCGTCGTATTCGCCGGAATCGTCGCCTCGAGCTCCATGCCCCCGTTATCCGTACGCTTCCAGCAGCTGCGCACTTCTCCGTACATCGTTTCCAGACGGGCTTCCGCCCAGTCCAGTCCCTCGCCCGGCTGCGGACGGACATGAATCTTCTTGTAGCCCGCGGCCTGCTCGTCGGTGTCGATGCCCGCGACCCGGCGGTACAGCCAGTCGCCGATCGCCCCATAGGCGTAATGGTTAAACGAGTTCATGTCCTTGCTCCAGAACGAGCCGTCCTCCTTGATGCCGTCCCAGTGCTCCCAGATCGTCGTCGCGCCCTTCGTCACCTGATACAGCCAGGATGGGTAGTCCTGCTGGAACAACAGCTTGTAGGCCGCGTCGTTGTGACCGCTGTCGGTCAGCACGTGGTTGAGGTACGGCGTGCCGACGAAGCCTGTCGTCAGATGGTGCTTGCTCTCCTCCAGCAGCTCGAGCAACTTCTTCTCCGCCCGCTTCTTGGCCTGCTCATCGAGAATGCCGAACATGAGCCCAAGCACTTGCGCCGTCTGGGTCGGCACGGTCAGCCGGCCGTTCGGGCTGACGAACTCCCGATGGAATGCGGAGACGATCCGCTCGTACAGCCCGGCGTACTTATCCGCGTCCTCGCGCTTGCCGAGCGTCTCGGCGATCTTCTGCAGCAAGGAGGTCGAATAGGCATAGAAAGCCGTAGCGATATAGTCGCGGTCGGTCGCGCCGATATAGGTGTCCGGCTTGGAATCGAGTCCGAGCCAATCGCCGAAGTGGAAGCCCGTATTCCACAGATGCTCGTCGTCTCCCTGCTTGCGGATGTACTCGACCCACCCCGCCATGCTCTCGTACTGCTCCTCCAAAATTCTTTTATCTCCATAGCAAAGATAGATCGTCCAAGGACAAATGACCGCCGCGTCTCCCCATGCGGAGGAAGAATGGGAGTTCTCGTCCAGGACGTTCGGAATAACGAACGGAACGCCTCCGTCCTCGCGCTGGTCCGCGGCCAAATCCCGGCTCCACTTCGTGAAGAACGGAGCGATGTTGCGCAAGTGCGCGGCCGTACGGATGAACATCTGGGCGTCGCCCGTCCAGCCGAGCCGTTCGTCGCGCTGAGGACAATCGGTGGGCACGTCGAGGAAATTGCCCTTCAGTCCCCACTCGATATTGTGCTGCAGCTGATTGACGAGCGGGTCCGAGCAGGAGAAGCTTCCCGTCGGGGCCATGTCGGTGTGCAGCACGACTCCGGTGAAGTCCTCCAGTTGGATCGGCTCGGGAAAACCGGTCAGCCGAACGTAGCGGAATCCTTGGAACGAGAATCTCGGCTCGTACGTCTCCGCTTCCCCGCCTTTCAGCGTATAGCGGATTTCCTGCTTGGCCGCCCGCAGATTGTCCGTGTAGAAATTGCCGTCCTTGTCCAGCACCTCCGCATGGTGTACGACAACCTCGGCGCCTGCTTCGCCTCTCACCGTAAACTTCAGCCAGCCGACCATGTTCTGCCCAAGGTCAAGAACGGTCTCGCCGAGCGGCGTCTTGATCAGCTCGATCGGCTTGATCTCCTCGAACTTGCGCACCGGGTCGTTCTCCTGCATGAGCAGCGGGTCGTTCGACTGCTCGACGATCGCGACCGCTTCCCACTTCCCGTCGTCGTAGCCGGGCTTGCTCCATCCCGGAATTTCCAATCTCGCGTCGTACGTCTCCCCGTGGTAGATCTCGGACATCAGAATCTGGCTGGCCGTCGTACGCCAGCTTTCGTCGGAGACGACCGTCTGCTCCGTACCGTCTTCATACTCGATGTGCATTTGCAGAAACAGCGCCTGCCGGTTGCCGTATAGGCAATAGTGGTCGTTCCACGCCAGCGGCCCCTTGTACCAGCCGTTGCCCAGCATCGCGCCGATCGCGTTCTCGCCTTCGCCGAGCATCGTCGTCACGTCGTACGCTTGCACTTGAATCCGGTGCTTGTAGCTCGTCCAGCCGGGCGTGAAATAATCTTCGCCGACCCGAGCGCCGTTCAGCTCCAACTCGTACAGGCCGAGGGCGGTGGCGTAGATCCGCGCCCTCTTCACGCCTTGGCCGACCTCGAAGCTTCTGCGAAGCAGCGGACTTCTCTCCACGTACGTGTCGGGACGGTTCTTCCACTGCTCTTCCGGCTTATCCACGCCGATCCATTGCGCGCTCCATTCGCTCTTGTCCAGGACGCCCGTCTCGAACCAGGCCGGCTCCGACCATTCCGAAGCTTCTCCCGAGGCTGCCCATACCCGGACGCGGTAATGATAGCGCTTGCGCGAAACGACTTCCAAACCGGTGAGCTCGACGTGCAGCGACTGGTCCGACTGCACCTTGCCCGAGCTCCATTCCGCCGCCGAGAAATCCGGATCGGCCGCAATCTCGATCTCGTAAGCGCTCTGTACGACCGCTCTCTCCTCCGAAGACAGCTTCCAACTGATGCGCGGCCTCTTGACGTCCAGACCGAGCGGATTTCGCTTATACTCGCAACGCAATTCGATAACCTGCAGCATAAATAACCAGGCTCCCCTCTCTTACTGCCGAATTGCCTCTATGATATAATGGTTTCTACAAAAAGTATCCGGGTATTACGGACATTTAAATAGGGGAATACGGACATTTTAAGGAGGTGCTTTGGTGAACCCGATCCATACCTTAAAGGGCGATTACTTCTTCCATCACAATCGGCTCGTCTACGTCAACCGCGCCTCTGAAGATTTCGAAGTGCCGGTGCACGACCACGACTTCATCGAGTTCGCCTTCATAGCGGAAGGCACCGGATTTCACCATGTCGGCGGGCAGGTCCACCCGATTCACAGGGGACAGCTCTTCTGCATCCCGATCGGCACTCCTCACGTCTTCCGCCCCGCTTCCGCGGATGTCGCCAAGCACCCTCTGACCGTCTATAACTGCGTATTTTCGCCCGCGCTGCTGGGTAGGCTCGCCGCCTTCGTCACAGACCCGAGGCTGGCGCGGTTCATCGGCGAATTGAGAGACGGAGCCTCGCCTTATTTCTACCTCTCCGACACGGACGATACGATCGAGCGGCTGATGCTGGCGATGCACCGGGAGTTCTCCATGCCTCGGGGCGCTTCTTCCGATTATCTGGACACCCTTCTCATCCAATTGTTCATCGTCGTGCAGAGATTGAAGCATGACGCGCCGTCCGCTTCCGTCCGCAAATTCACGCAATTCGACCATCTGCTGTCCTACATGGAGCAGCATCTTGCCGAGCCGTTGTCGCTGCGGAGCCTGGCCGAGATCAGCCGCTGGAGCGAACGGCATCTGCAGCGCCTGTTCCGGCAGCATACGGAGCAATCGTTCAACAGCTATTTGCAGGCTTTGCGCATTCAGAAAAGCTGCGAGCTGCTCCGCAGCACGGCGCTGAAGATCGGCTCAATCGCCGAGACGGTCGGCTACAGGGATACCGCTTCCTTCCTCTCGGTCTTCAAGCGAATCGTCGGCGCGACACCCAGCGAATACAGGAGAGGGGCCGTCAAGGCATAAAAAAAGACCGCTCCATTGCCTGAGGCAGAGCGGTCCTGCTTTATCCGATCGCTTTCGAGACCGCTTCGAGAACCCGGTTCGACTGGAACGGCTTGACGATGAAATCTTTGGCCCCGCTTTGAATCGCTTCGATGATCAAATTTTTCTGACCCATCGCGGAGCACATGACGATATTGGCGGACGGATCGATCTTGCGGATTTCCTTCACCGCTTCGACGCCTTCCATGACGGGCATCGTTATGTCCATCGTCACGAGATCGGGCCGCAGCGACCTGTATTTATCGACCGCCTCGAGGCCGTTCGCCGCCTCGGATACGACCTCGTGGCCGGCCTTCACCAAAATGTCCTTCAGCATAGCCCGCAAAAACGCGGCATCGTCGACGACCATAATTTTCGCCATCTTGTTCAACCTCCCGAGCGTAGAGCCTATATCTCTATCATACTCGACGGCTCTCAACAAATTCTGAACAAGCGGCTTATCGGGATTTTCGCGCCGTTTTAGCGAGGTTTGGCTTCCGCGTAACCGTCGATCAGCCACTCCAGCTTGCCCGTATCCGGATGGATCAGGAAGCCGTGGACCGGTACGAAATCGGGCACGAGCGGATGCTTGCGGATCATTTGGACGCTGTGCTTGACGCCGTCCTCAGGCTTGTCGAAGCCCTTGAGGAAACGCTCCATCCGGATGCCCGAATTTTCGAGCGTGTCCAGCACGACTTCGGATATGCCATTCTGCTTAAACTTCTTCACGAGCGCTCCCGAGTCGAGCTGGGTCATGCCGCAGCCGTGATGCCCGATGACGAGCACTTCCTTGGCACCCATCTCGTGGATGGCGATCAGAATGCTCCGCATGGCGCTCCCGAACGGCTGCGTCAGCACCGCGCCGGCGTTCTTGATGAACTTGGCGTCTCCGTTGCGCAGATTAAGCGCCTTGGGCAGCAGCTCGACGAGCCGCGTATCCATACAGGTCAGAATGGCGACCTTCTTCTCCGGGAACTTGTCCGTCAAATATTTCTCGTACTTGCGCTGATCGACGAATTCTTGATTAAAATCCAAAATATCGCTGACAAATGACATGTGTTATTTCCCCTTTCCTAGATGCACAAAAAAAAGAGACAAGACCAATGTTGTCTCTTAAGTTTATTTCGATTCGCGCAAAAATGCAAAGGATTATGAATACGTCACCGCCGGCTCCAGCCATGTCAGCGTCCCTTCGCTCGCGTTCAGATTAACGAACGCGCCGATCGGGACGGCCGCCTTGTACGTGCCGTGGCCGGATGCCAAATTCGTGACGAGCGGCTTGCCCAGCGGAACGATAAACTCTTCTATGACGTCTTCGTAAGTTTTGCCGTATGCGTCCTGGCAGCCGGTGCACTCTCCCATGACGATGCCCCGGCAATCCCGGAATTTACCTGCGAGCCGCAGCTGCTCCAAGTATCGAAACACCGTGTTCACCGGCTCGTGAACCTCCTCCAGCAGCAGGATTTTGCCCCGGGTATCGATCTCGTAAGGCGTTCCGAGCGTCCCCGTCAGAGAAGTCAAGTTGCCTCCGACGATCGGCCCGCTGACGTTGCCCGGCACTCTGGGAACAAGCGGCGCGCCCGGAGGATTGTTCAGCGGCCGCGGCACCCCGGTCGAGGACGTCGCCGTGAAAAACTGTTCGATATTGTAAGGCGGAGTATCCGGTCTGAAATCGATCAGCAGCAAGCTGTGCAGCGTCACGATGCCGGACAGCTGCGCCAGCGCGTTGAGCAGAACGGTAATGTCGCTGTAGCCGCTGACGATTTTCGGATGCCGCCGGATGAATCCGAAATCCAGATAGGGCAGTATCCCTTCTACTCCCACGCCTCCGCGGGACGGCAAAATGAGCCGCACGTCCGGATCGGCGAACATGCTCATCAGATCCTCCGCTCTATCGCGGGCGGTTCCCGCCAGAAAGCCGTTCTCGTCGTAGACGTGCCGTCCGACGACGACGTTCAGGCCGAGCGTCCGCAGGTAGGCGATCCGGGCGTCGATCGTCGCCGGCGCGAGCGGACTGCCCAGCGTGACGATTCCGACCGTGTCCCCCCGCCGCAAAGCCAATGGTTTGATCGCCATCCCGTACGATCGCTCCCTCCCGTTTGTTTTCGCTAATGCTATATGTATGTGCTCCGGGGCCGGGATAGCCTAGCGAAATTCGCGATGCCGCGGCTCGTCCTATGGGTTATAATGGAAGAAAGTCGGTTGCGACAGGGGGCGGGATAACGAATTGGCCAAAGCGAAAATTTTCATCAGCTCGGTCAACGAGGACGGGCTGAAGCGGCTGCGCAAGGAGGCGTTCGACGAACTGCGGCAGCTCGGGCACGAACCGGTCATGTGGGAGGAAAATCTCGGCCCGTGGCCGGCCTACGCGGACCCGGTCTCCAAGTGTCTTGACGCGGTCGGGGAGGCCGACATCTTCCTGCTGTTCGTCGGCAGCCGCGGCGGCACTTACTACAAGGAAGCGCAGCGCACGGTGACTCATATGGAGTTCATCCAGGCGTACGACAAGGGCAAGACGATTCTCGTGTTCGCGGACACGAGCGTCAAAGCCGCGTTCTTCGGCACGGTGCGGAAATGGATCGACGACTTTCTGGAGCAATACATGACCGAATCCGGAAGGCCTCCTTCGACCGACGAAGTGCTGGCCGCGCTTCGGCACCACCCGGGCGTTCCGTCGCACGTCGACCCTTACGTCTGGTTTCTGCTTCACGATCTGTCCGTCCGCAACGTCTATATGGACGACCTCTCGCTCGGCGTCCGGATCGATTGGCCAACCTACTTCAGCGATCTGCTGCGGCGCGGGTCCATGCTGCTGCCGCTCAGGAACTCGATCATCGAGAACGGCCGCAGACTCGCGCAATCGGACGAAGCCTTCCGCCTGCTGCCCGAGCTGGCCTCGCTGCAGCCCAAGGCGGACGGACCCGATTACGAGGCGGTTCTGGGCGCGGTCGCAAGCCGAATGACGGGCGGGCGAATCGAGCACCGGTACGGCCCGTACGTATCGGAGACGGTCGGAACGTACGAGTCCTGCATCGGGGCGACGCTGTACGCGCGGGAAGGCGAAAAAATGCGATTCGTCGCAAAATGGGGAGACGTCGCGTGGAACCGCTCGTTCCGGCTGGACGACAAAGGCTCCTACGTGGCGCTGACTTACCAGATGAACAAGGACACCGTCCACTACACGCAGAGTAAATCAATGTTTTACGGCTGCTTCAAGCACGGCGAGCACGTTCTGACGCTGCATTGCCCCGCCGGCCCGGATTGGGACAACCGCAAATACGTCACTTATCAGGAAAGCGTCAATGATGCTATAATGAATAAAAACCCGTATCTCGTCTTCTTGGTCAAAATGGTTTTGGGAGGTTTGCTGGCATGAACGTCTACGTATCCAAAAACGGCAAAGTCAGCCTGGCCGTCGGAGAACAGCCGAAAGACGCGCTCCTGTTCGCCCCTGCGAAGAAATCGTCGACGCAGCTCGTGCAAGAGGACCTGTCCGCGTGGAAAATAAGCAACTCCTTGATTCAGGAGCGGTTCGCCCAGGCGACGCAGAGACAATAATTAAACCATTCTGAACGACTGCCCGCAGGCCTCGCATGCCTGTCGGGCAGTTTTTTAACGGAGGTATGACGACCATGACCCGTTCTATTCACCCCGATACCGCGCTTGGCCGGCTGCAGCTTAGAGTCAGCGATCTCGATCGCTCCATCCGCTTCTACACGGAGGTCGTCGGCTTTCGTCTGCTCGGCCGCGCCGGGAACATCGCTTCGCTGACAGTCGACGGCCGCGCCGAATTTCTCGTTCTGGAACAGATTCCGAACGCCGTCGTCACGCCGGAGAGGTCGGCGGCCGGCCTGTACCACTTCGCGATTCTCGTGCCGACCCGTGAACAGCTCGGACTGTCGCTCCGCCGGTTGGTCGAATCCGGCATCCCGATCGGACAGGGCGATCATCTGGTCAGCGAAGCGCTGTACATCTCCGATCCCGACAACAACGGCATCGAAATCTACTGCGACCGTCCCCGCTCCGAGTGGCGGAAGGACGCCGACGGCAACTACGTGATAGCTACCGATCCGGTCGACATCCGCGGGTTGCTGGAGCTCGCGGGCGACAAGCCGTGGAACGGGCTTCCGGAGGGCACAACGCTGGGCCACATCCATCTGCACGTGAGCGATCTCGCCGCATCGCGCGCTTTCTATTGCGACGTCATCGGCTTCGACGTCGTCGCCGATCTCGCCCGGACGATGCGCGCCTGCTTTATCTCTGCCGGCGGCTATCACCACCATATCGGCATCAACGTATGGGCCGGCGTCGGCGCGCCCCTGGCTGCCGCCCACGCAACCGGCCTGTCCTACTACACGATTGTCGTTCCCGACGCGGCCGAGCTGGAGCGCATCGCCGCCGACCTGGAACGCGCCGGCTTCCAAGCGGAGCGGAAAGACGGCTTCGTGCGTACACAGGACCCTTCCGGCATCGAGGTTCGCTTGACTGTAGGCGGTTGACGATGATCGATGGAGGCTGGCGACATAAAAGAAGACGGACATCCGGAATTGCCGGAATATCCGTCCTCCCGTCTTATTCCGCCGAGCTGTCGGCAGCCGCGTTCGGCTTGGCCGGTTTCCCGGCGCCGTGTCCCCGCTCGCCGCCGCCGTGCCGGAAGCCGCCTTCAACGATCCGCTCCGCTCTCTCGCCCGCTTCCGCCAGCTTCTTGTCCGCCTGCTCCTGCGTGATCTCGCCGGCTTGCAGCGCTTCGGCAACGCTCTTCTCAATCGCCGCCTTCTGCGCGTCGACGAGCTTCTGGACGTCCACGCCCTTGTCTGCGGCAACGTCCGCGATCGTCTTGCCCTCCTTAAGCTGCGCCTTCAATTCGTCCGCGGTCAGCCCCAATGCTCCCGCGATTGCGGTCAAATCCGCCGATGCGATCCGATCGGCGCCTTTGCCCGAATGGTGCCCGCCAGTCCGCGGCTGAGCGTCGATCAAGGCGTCCAGCCCGTCCGCGAACTTCTGCTTCCGCTCCTCCAGCTTCTTGTCGTGCGCCTCGGTCAATGCGGCTTTCAAGCTCTCCCTGCTCACTCCTTGCTCTTCCGCGATCTGCGCCAGCGTCGAACCTGCTTTTAATTTCTCCCGGTAAGTCTCCTTGTCCAGCTTGAGCAGCTCCAGCACTTCCTCGCCAACCTCGCCTTTCCCGAACAACTCCGCTCCGAAGCCTCTGTGGCTCTCTTCTATAGGCGCTGCCTTTGCCCCTCCAGACGCGGACGTATCGCCCGATACCGTCGCCGCATAAGCGGAGAACGGGATCATGACCGCCAGAGCGGCCGTGATGCCAAACGTCTTTACCGATTTTCTCATCTGTGGTCCTCCTTGACAGGAAATTTGGTCTTGCCACGTCCAGTATTGCCGCCAATCCTGAGCGAGGGCTGAAACCAACCTTAGGGGAACCTTAGCAGGGGCTGAAAGTTCGTTGAACGGCCGTCAGCCAATCTTAAGATTTTCTTTAGGTGTTGTTACCGAATCATTAAGATTACGTCTATACAATCATGTATATAGGTTGCAACGACTATATAAGCGAAATCACAGATACGTCGAAGAACGGACCCGCTGAAACGGAGAAAGGGAATGCAATAGCTTCCTGTTCACGGGTCCAGCCTATATAGACAGAGATAGGAGCGGAGGAACAACGCATGATAGAAATGATCCAAGTCAGCCACCGGTTCGTCATCGGCAAGAAGGGCCGGGAACGGGTCGTGCCCGTGCTGCACGATATCGACTTGCACGTCGAAAAAGGAGAAATCGTCGCGATCGTCGGACGAAGCGGCTCCGGTAAATCCACGCTGCTGAACTTAATGTCCGGCTACATTCACCCGACGTCGGGGACGATCCGCGTGGCGGGGCAGGCCGTGACCGGACTGAGCGAAGGGGACTGGGCCGACTTCCGGCTTGCCCATCTGGGCTTCATGTTCCAGAGCTTCCAACTCATCCCGAGCATGACCGCGTTCGAAAACGCCGAGCTGCCGCTCGTGCTTAAGGGAATCGACGTCGCGGAACGCAAAAAACGAGTCATGGCGCTGCTTCATCAGGTCGGCGTCGCCGAATATGCCGGCCATTATCCCGGAGAGCTGTCGGGCGGCCAGCAGCAGCGTGTGTCCGTCGCCAGAGCGCTCATGCTTAATCCGCCGATCGTGCTCGCGGACGAGCCTACCGGAAGCCTCGACAGCGACAACGAGCGGCAGCTGCTCGCTCTCATCCGGGAGCTTAACCGGGAGCTCGGCATTACCTTCGTTCTCATCACTCACGACGAACAGGTCGCCGCCACGGCCCATCGCACCATCGCGCTGAAGGACGGCTACTTGTTGAACGCTCCGCGGAAGGGAGAAGCCCATTCTTATGAAATTCAATGATCAAGTCCGGTTCGTCCGGCAAAATATGAAGAAAAACAAAACGCGCCTGTTCATGACCGTGCTCGCGACGGCGATGGGCTGCGCCTTCCTGATCGTGCTCGCTTCGGTCGGATTCGGCTTGCAGAAGAGCATCGTCGACAAGGTCGTCGGAGACCGGCTCGTCACCGCCATCGACGTCTACGGCATCGCTTCGGAAGACGGCGTGGACCGCCAGATCGACGAGAAGGGCATCGCGTACTTGCGCTCCGTCGATCGCGTCAAGGCGGTCACGTACCGGAATAACGTCCGGCAGACGATTCGTTCTACTGTCGACGGAGCTGCCGTAATGCCCGGGAAAGTCATCAACGTCGATTTCGAAGCCGAGACCGCGGCGGGCTTCGGACTCAGCGCGGGACGGCTTCCGCAAGCGGATGACGAAGTCGTCATCGGGTATTATTCGCGAATTCCCGCTGAAGGCTTCAAGCCGGGCGACGAGCCTCCCTCCGCCGGGGAGTGGCTCGGCAAGACGATGAGCATGGAAGCTTCCCAGTTCGAGACGGACGGAACCGAGCGGAAGAAGTCGTTCTCCGTCAAGATCGTCGGCATTGCCGCCAAGCCTTCGAGGGAATGGCAGATCGATAATTCGGTTTACATCGGCAACGCGGCGATGGGGAATATCGAGAGCTTCACCGGCACGCAATGGGGTGAGCAGCGCATCGCACCGGACAAGGAAAACCCCGAAGGCTACGAGCCGCCGGGGCTGCAAGATCCGCGCCAGTATAGCGAGATCCAGGTCATTGCGGACGGCGCCCGACATGTGAAGGCAATCGCGGAGCAAATTCGCGAGCAAGGCTACTTCGTCCACTCCGTCGCGGACGAGCTCGATCAGATCAATCTCGTGTTCCTCATCATGAAGATCGGTCTCGTATTTGTCGGCACGATCGCCGTGCTGATCGCCTCCATCGGCATCTACAACACGATGACGATGGCCGTCACCGAACGCGCGCAGGATATCGGCATTATGAAGGCGATCGGCGCCCATCCATCGGCCATCCGGCGAATCTTCCTGCTGGAGAGCGCCCTGATCGGCTTGCTCGGGGCGATCATCGGCACGGCCGTCGCGTACGTCGTCTCGATGGCCGTGAACGCCGGTCTTCCGCTCATTATCGAAGGCTTCATGGACGAGAAGGTGCCGCAAGATTTCCGCTTCTCCTTCATTCCGGGTTATCTAGCCGCGCTGTCGAGCCTGATCTCGCTTGCCGTCGCCCTGCTGTCCGGCTCCCGTCCGGCTCGCAGAGCTACGCGGATCGACGTGCTGCGGGCGCTCAGAAGGGATCTGTGACGAACCGCCATGAAACTGCTTAGACGCCTGATGCTCGTCTATCTGTCGATCGGAGCCCTGCTCGTCCTGTTCATTCTATGGGGAATCAAATGGATGGAACCTTTCGGACCGCTGAGAATCACGGTCGTGAACGAGACAAGCGCCGATCTTGTCGCAGTCGAAACCCGCGCCGTCTCCAGCTCCGGCAGCTCGAAGCACTTCTACCGGCAGCGCATCGAAGCCGGGCAGAGCGCCAGGATCAGGCCCGAGCTCAGCCTGACCGGGGAAGGCGGCGTCTACCAGAAGTTCGTCTTCGACGGCGGCGAACCGAAGGAAGCCACCGTCTGCGGGTATACGGAGAGCCTATCCGGCACGGCCAAGGTTACGCTTCGGGCGGACGGCCGGATAGAAGTGGAGCAGAGCTGCAGTTAGCTCTGCTCCTTCTTGATCGTCACGTCCGCCTCGGCCTCCAACTGTCCGGGAGCGAGAAGCTGTCCTCCCGGCAGATCTGCTGCAGCGTGAATGATCAGCCGCACCGTGTAGTCTCCGTCCGGAACCGGCGCTCCGGAGTTGTCCGCAAGGCTCCACTCTTCCTCGAACTCGAGCGCTTCGTCCCGCTTCAGCTTCTTCTCGATCAGCGCTTGCGTAAAGCTTTTATCGAGCGACCATCTGTACACCTCGTCATGCCGCCCGTCGTACACGGCGAAGTCGTATTGCATGCCGGAGCCGAACGTCAGCTCAAGCTCGCGCCCGGATACGTTCTTCACCGAGAAAGCGAGCTTGACGCTCTCTGTCCCCGCCTTCGCTTCCAGCTTCGTATGCAACAGATCCTTGACGTACGTCGGACGCTTCTTGGCGGTCGGCGGCAGCGCCCTCTCTCCCTGCTTGCCGATCCGCTCCCCCTCGGAGGCCTCCACGGCGCGGCTTAGGGAAGCTTCCGCCTCAATCGCCGGAGCGGCTTCCCCGCCGACGACCGGTTCGTCGGCCTTCTTCACGACGCAGCTTCCGATAAGCAGCAGCGCGGCGAAGGAGACCGCCAGCCAAGCCATTCTTGTTTTCATCTCGGATCACCTCTATTCTGTACGGAAAAACTTTCCTGTATTGTAGTGACGTTAGCAGTGCTCTCTATGTTGCACATTAGCCGCTCCCACAATCCCCCTGATCCGTTTTCGACATATTCTATGCCAACGCCGATCGGCCGTCTACGGCTCCCGGACAAGTCCATCTCATAGTGTCATAAATCCTGATTATGTATAACGCCGGACCCAGTTCTTGAGGTAGCCCGTGGTACGAGCATATTGGGCGAGCCTGTGGGGCATTAGATTACAAAAACCGCCCCCGCGATGCGGAGACGGCTTCTCTTCCAGGAGTAACGGTTTATTTTTGTCCGGACGCTGCTCCCGCGCTTCTCTTCGGGCGATCCGAAGGCAGCAGCAGGGCGAACAGGCCGACAAGCGGGAAAAAGCTGATCGCGAACATGACATCGTTGATGCCGAACGTGTCGATCGCCTGGCCGAGAGCGACTCCGCCGATCGCTCCCATACCGAAGGCCAGGCCCGTCGTCAGACCCGAAGCCATGCCTACGTTCGCCGGCATGAGGAACTGCGCGTAGACGACGCTGACGGAGAAGCCCGACAGGATGACGAAGCCGAGCAGCGCGATGAGCGGGTATACCCAGAACAACGGCAGATGCGGCAGCAGCAGCGCAAGGGGAGAGGCGCCGGCGATCGAGAATACGATCATGTTCTTCAGGCCGAACTTGTCCGCCAGCACGCCGCCGAAGAATGTACCGAGCACGCCCGCGGCCAGGAACAGGAACACGGGAATTTGCGCCTGCTGCGTCGTCAGCCCGTAGTCAAACTTCAAGTAAAATTGATAAAAGCTGCCGATGCCGGAATGATACCAGGAGCGCGCGAACACGAGGAAGACGAGCATGCCCATCGCGAACTTGACCCGCGGATGGCTCGCCTTCTCGGTCACGGTCGATCCGGATGCGCGGGCCGCCGCCGTGGCCGCCCGCTGTCGCTCCCATTCGCCGAGCTTACGCTTGTACCAGGGAAGCAGGCCGAGCAGCACCGCGATCCCGAAGCCGGCAAACAGCGTCCCCCACATCGCGCCAATCTGGCCCAAGTGAACGAAGATGAGTGCAGTCATCAGCGGTCCGAGCGTGCTTCCCGCGTTGCCTCCGACCTGGTAGACGGACTGGGCGAAGCCTCTCCGCCCTCCGGCCGCGAAATAGACGACGCGCGACCCTTCCGGGTGAAAGATGGCCGAGCCGAGCCCGATGAACACGACCGCAAACAGCAGCACCCAGAACTGCGGGGCCAGCGCCAGCCCGACCATGCCGATCAGGCTGAGCCCCATGCCGATCGGCAGCATGTTCGGCAGCGTCCTCTTGTCCGAATACGCGCCGACGACGGGCTGCATGACCGACGAGGTCATATTGAGCATGAAACCGATCCACCCGAGCTGCACCATCGACAGGTTAAGCGATTCCTGCAGGATCGGATACAAAGCCGGGACGACCGCCTGCATCGAGTCGTTCAGCATATGGACAAGGCTGATGGCCAGCAGAACGGGCAAAACCGTCTTCGTCCCCGGGTTCGCCGCCCCTTTAACTCCCGCAACTGTAGCCAAAACTATTCCCTCCGATGGCGTTGTAACCTTATGAATTATACCAGTGTAGAATCGGGGTGCGGGGAAGTCAAGACAAGCAATCGCGAGCTTGACGGCAAAAACGCCCGCTTAGGGCGGGCGTTTTCTCTCAGGGAGCCGAATACGAGTTTTTTGCCCGACTCCCGGGATTCGTATCAATCGACTTTGCGCAATGCGGCTATAAACGCCCGGAGAGCCGGCTTCCCGGCAGCGTCCGCCGCCTGCCAATCCCCGTCGAAGCTGGCTTCCAGCGCATCTTCGAGCCGCTCCGCGTAAGCGTTCTTGTCGCCCGCTTCGCTCTCCGCCGCCAAAGCCTCGACCAGCTTCCTCCAATCGGGCGGTCCGCTCTCGTAAGGCCCTCTCTCCGGATACGCCGCCGCCAGCTCGGCGACCTTCCCGAACGAAGCGCCGGCATACAGCTCAGCCGCCAAATAGCGGCCGACGAAGCGATGCGATCGATCGCGCTCCAACGCTTCGCGGAACTGGACGATCGCTTCGTCCATTCTTCTCTGCTTCATCAGGGAGGTCGCGTACAGGGACTGAATGTAACCGTCCGTCTGCCCTCCACCCGCCGCCACATACCGCTCGTAATACGCCTCGGCCTTGAACCATTCGTTGCGTTTGTCGTAATGGTCGAACAGATTGAAGAGAACGTTCCGGTTGGCGGGAGCAAGCCGGAGCAGCGCCTCCAGATAAGGAATCGCCTGTGCTCGCAATTCGTCCGATCCGGCTAAGGAAGCCTTCGCGCTGTAAATGCGAGCGATCATATTCAGACTGTGGCGGTCGAGCGGATCGGCTTCGTGCGCCCGCTTATACTCGGCCAACGCCTCGTCCAGCCGGCCGTCCAGCATGAGACGATCGGCGGCGGTCGCCGCCCGCTCCTTCAAATAGAAGAAAGGCAGCGCGCCTATCGTGTCCTCGTTCAATCGATAACCGTTGCTTCTGGTAATCAGCCTGCCGTCTTTATCGTACGCCTCCACGTACCACAAGTAACGAAGCTCCGGATTCGAGAAGCCGAGGAGGGAGGCGGAATCGAGCTCGTGCTTGCCGTCTACATCCCGGAAGGAATAGGAGGTCCCCGTCTCATATAGATCCTCGGCGTACAACTCGATCTCGCTCTGCGCGACTCGTTCCCGAATCGCCATGCTGGACGTCCCGCTCTCGATCGGGATCGTTCCGTACAGCGTATAGGTCGAAGCCCCTTCGACCGGCTCCCAGGAGAATTTGACCGTCGATCCCGTCAGCTCGGCTCCGTTTACCGGTTCCTGGATATCGATAAGGGGCCGCATCGTGACGTTCTCGGTCAACGTATCGCCGCTTCCGACCTCGATCCAATCGTCTTTCATCGTCGGCCATGTCCAGCCGTCGATCTGTTCGAACGGCAGTCCGAGGTACAGCTGATAGCTGCCCGGGACGACGTTGTTGAATTCATAACGTCCCTGGGCATCCGTAAGAATCTGGTACGGCTCGCCGTCCACGATACTGTGATAGACGTCGCTTTCTCGACGAAGGAACACCCCGACGCGCGCCAACGGCTGACCGTCGCTTCGCTTGACCGTTCCGGATACGGTCGCTCCGGTTCCGTCCAGCGTCTTCTCCAACTGCTCGCGCAGCCGCTTCAGCTCCTCCATCACGGCCGGCGTCAGCTCGCCCATCTCGGGAAACTTCTTTTTCTCCTCCGCGATCCGCTCCTCCAGTGACTTTAGCTCCCGGTCGACGGCTTGAAGGGCGGCATCCGCCTTGCCTTCCCCGACCAGAAGCTGCGCCTTGAGCTGGGCGACCTCGCCGGAGAAATCGAGGTTGACGGACGGCGGTTCCGCTTCCAACCGTTCAACCAACCGCATCGCATCGCCCGAATCGCCCAGCCTTGCGTACAGCTTCGCGCGCTCCAACGCCAGCTTCGTCCGCCAGTTCCCTCCGCGCTCCTCCGCCTTCTCCAGCACGGCCAGCGCCTCTGCGGAGAGACCCTCGCTCATGTAATATTGCGCCAACTGAGTCGCCGCGCTGTACCGAGAACTGTCCGCCGGCCCTTCCGATACGTATTCCAGCAAATAAGGCAGCTTCTCCTCCCAGCTCCAGACCCGGCTCTCTCCGTCGCCTTGCCCGAAGGCGTACGTCGATCCGGGTCCGACGTACACGTCGAAGCTGCGCAGCGCGGTAGCGTCCCCGTAGAAGACCATATATTCGCGGATCAGCTCCAGTCTTTGGGAGGGAGCTGCCCGGTCGATGGCCGCCAGCATCGCTTTCTTGCCCCCGGGAGCCCCGGCTACGTAATCGTTGACCGCCGCCCGGACCTGAAGCTTCGGGATAACGACGAATTGCAGCAAAGACAACGCCGTGCCTATGAGCAGGGCGGCGATGACGAGATGCTTAACCTTGACCGTCACTTTCAATCGATGCCACCGCCCTCTCGTAATCGTCCTTCCAATACGTGTTGCCTCCCACTTCGATCAGTTGCCTCGGATCCCCCGAAGCCGCGTCGCCGTCGTCTTCCGGGCTCCGCAGCTGGGAAGCGGCGACAACGGCCAGAATGACGGCAAAGCTCAGCCCAAGCGGCACGACCGGAATCTCTAGCTCCTTGTTCCACAGCGCCCGAAGTCGATCGCGCCAGGATCGGGGATGAGTCCGCCGCACTACGTCCTCCTGTCCGCCGAACCGCAGTCCGTCCAGCTCCTCCCGCAGCCTTTTATTCATAGACTCCCGCTCCATCTCCGTTCCCCTCCTCCAACAGCGACTTCAGCTTCGCCCTTCCTCTGAACAGCCGAGCTTTCACCGTATTCTCGTTGCCGCCCAGCTGCTCCGCGATTTCCGCCACGCTTAATTCATTGAAATAATATAGCGCGATGACTTCCCGGTACTTGTAATCCAGCGCATGGATCGCCTCGCTTAACCGCTCGCCGCGCCACTGCGCCAGCAGCAGCTCTTCCGGCCCCGGCTCCTCTCCCTCGGCCAAGCTCTCTATGCGCTCGAACGGGAACAGGCTTCTCCAGCTCCACGTCCGCATTCTCATCCGGCAGCGGTTGGCGACGATGCGCAGCAGCCAGCTTCGCAGCTTGTCGGGCTGCTTGAGCTGAGCGATCTTGGCGTACGCCTGCGCGAACGTATCCATAACCGCCTCCTCCGCGGTCTGCCGATCCTTGACGAGCAAATACGCGGTGCGCATCAGCTCGTCGCCGTATTCGGCCATCAGCTCCCGCAGCGCGGATTCGTCCTTGGCGATCAATCTTCTCACGACATCCAGACCGGCTTCCCTCCCTACACGAATAAGATGCGTCCCGCCCCGTTCAGGTTGCACGGCGAAGGCCGAATAAAGCAAAAAAACCTCCGGATACGCTCCGGAGGGCCGCACGCCGCGCCTTTATCCTTTTAATTTGCCGATGGACAAGCTGAGCTTGTAATTGCCGTATTCGAGCAGCCGATCCAGAAACCCGTTCAAATCGTCGTGCCCCGCCGCTCTCGCGCGCAGCCAGTAGCAGCCTTCCCCGCTGACCCGATGCACTTCCTCCACGTTCTCCTCGCCGGCCGCGAACGCCAGAAACTTCTCGTGAGCAGAGCCGGATTTCAAGAACACCGTCACGAATGCAGTCAGCGCAAGGCCGAGCTTCGTCCGATCGATGCGCGCGGCGTACCCTTCGATCACCCCGGCGTCCTCCAGCTTCCGAATCCGGGCTCCGACCGCCTGTCCGGTCATATGGACGAGCTCTCCGAGCTCCTTATGCGACAGCATGGCGTTCTCCGCCAAGCACCGCAAAATGCGCAAATCCGTCTCGTCTACCGCTAAGCCCGCCAATCGCGCCAACTCCTTTCATCGGGAAACCAATCGGCCTTTTTTCGTTTCACGGGATCGTTCCCCGCACCGCCAACCTCTTTCTATAATTGTAACAGACGCGGATTTCACGAAGATAGGGGAAATGGAAAATGAAGCTTCAACTGATTCGTCACGCCACGCTGCTGCTGGAATACGGCGGCTTGCGCATTCTCGTGGACCCGATGCTGAGCGATCAGGGCGCGAGCCCTCCGATTCCGGGCACCCCGAACGAGCGGCGCAATCCGACGGTCGGACTGCCGCTGCCGGCAGGCGCTTTGGCGGAATCCGACCTTGTCCTGGTCACTCATCTGCACAAGGATCATTGGGACGATGCGGCGGCAGCCCTGCTGCCGAAAACGATGCCGATCCTGTGCCAGCCCGGGGACGAAGCGACCTTTAATGACGCTGGCTTTGCGGCGGCGCGGCCGATCGGAACGTCGACCGAGTTTCGGAATGTCGAAGTAAGCTTGACGGGAGGCCGTCACGGCACTGGGGAGATCGGCAAAGCGATGGGACGGGTATGGGGATTCGTGCTGCAGGCGAAAGGAGAGCCGACGCTGTACTTGGCGGGGGATACGATCTACTGCGAGGAAGTCGAGCAAGCGCTTGACGGCTTCAAGCCGGAAGTCGTCGTCGTGAATGCGGGCGGCGCCCGTTTCCTTGCCGGAGACCCGATTACGATGACGCCCGAAGACGTGCTGAGCGTCTGCCGGAAAGCTCCGGACGCGACCGTCGTCGCTGTGCATATGGAGGCGATCAATCACTGCGTCGTAACGAGAGAGCATCTGCGCTCGGCGCTGGCCGCGACTCCCTATGCGGATCGCGTGCTGATTCCGGAAGACGGCGAGCAGGTAAACTATACCATAGGCAGGGGCTTACAAGATTATCGATGAAAAAAAAGAAGGGCATCTATCTCCTGGAGACTGCCTCATACGGTCCTAAAACCACCTTATCACGGGTTTACCCATTCAGGTTTTAGGAGCGTATAGCATCAGAAGGAAATAGATGCCCATTACCCTGCATCCATCGATAATCGTTCGGTACGACTCGGTTGCTTACGGGACAGCCCTTGAGTCTACGCTTCCTTGAACTTAAAGTTGCGAGCCCAGTAGATGACCGGGGTGGACGCGATCGCGATGATGAATTTGAGCACGTAGGTCGTGATAACGATGTCCCACCAGACGCCCCAGGTGTATTCCCCGGCGAACGCGATCGTGCAGAAGATGAGCGTATCGACCATCTGGCTGACGCCGATGCTGCCGTTAATGCGAATCCACAGCTGGTTGCGGGAAGGGAACTTCGCCCTTAGCTTGCTGAATATTTTCACGTCGAGAAACTGGCTGACGAAGTAAGCGGCCAGACTGCCCAGCGCGATGCGCGGAGCCAGACCGAAGATCGTCTGCAGCGCGGGATCGCCGAAGTCGGTCTCCTGCGGCTGGAAGACCAGCGCCATCTGCATGATCGCCGTCGACATCAGCAGGAAGAAAAATCCGAACCATACCGCCTTCTTCGCTTCCTTCTCTCCGTATTTCTCGTTGATCAGATCCGTCGTCAAGTAAATCGTGCCGTACATCGTGTTGCCCAGCGTCATGACGAATCCGAACATGCCGATCGTCTTCACGACCTGAATGTTGGCCAGAATGACGGCGGCCGCGACCCAAGCGTACAGGCCGGTCTTGCCGAGCATCCGGTAACAGAGCAGGAACAGCGCGAAGTTGACCAGGACGAACAGAACGCCCCAACCGAAATTGAACATAGAAAACCATCCTCCTAGTTTTGATAACGCGGGAGTTTTCGAACCGCGGCCCCATTCGCCGGAGCATGCGTCAAACGACTCATTATAGCACGAAAAAACCGGATGCAGGGCGGAATATTTCCCCTCCTGCATCCGGCTTTAAGAATGATTAGGCGGCTTTCTTCTCCGGCTGCCCGTCCTTGAGCGGCTTGACTTTGCCGACGAACAGGCTAAACGGCAGCGCGGCAGCCGCGATGAAGGTCGCGACCAGGTAGACATCGTTCACGCTCATCGTGAACGACATGGCCGAGATGAAGGCCTGATCGGTCTCCCCGGCCTGAATGAACGACGCGCCATGGTGCGCGGATCTCGTGGCGAGCATCGTCGTGAAAATCGCGATGGCAAACGATCCGAACACATTGCGGGTCCAGTTCATGATCGCGGAAGCATGACCCGACAGCTCGCGCGGCAGCAGTTCCATGCCGGCGTTGCTGGACGGCATCATGACGAGCGCGATGCCCAGGTTGCGGACGACCATCCAGAACAAAATGTAGGCATGGGACACGTCGAGGCTCAGCCAGCTCAGCGTCACCGTTCCGATCGAGAGCAGCACGATGCCGGCGAACATGAGCCAGCGCGGGCCGATCGAATTGTACAGCTTGCCGACGATCGGCATCACGAGCGCCATCGCCAGAGACGCCGGCAGCAGGATCAAGCCGGTATCCATCGCGGACACGTGCTGGATCCGCTGCAGGAACACAGGCGTCAGGAACGTGCCGGAGTACAGGCTGATCGTCAGAATGTTCGTGATCACGACGTTGATCGTATATCTCCCGTTGCGGAATACCCGCAAATTCAGCAGCGGCGAATCCGCGGTCAGCTCTCTCCAGACGAACAGCGCCAGCACGAGCACACCGCCGATCAGCAGCGACAGCGTCTCCCACGATCCCCAGCCCCACTTGTGCCCCTGGCCCAGCGCGAGCAGCAGCGACGTGCTGCTGACGATGACCGTTACGAATCCGATCGCATCGAAACTCTTGGGCACGCTTAACCGATAATAAGGAATATAGGCAGCGACGCACCAGATCGCAATCAAGCCGATCGGCACGTTCATGAGAAACATCCACTGCCAATCGTAGTTTTGCAGCAGCCATCCGCTGAGCGTCGGGCCGAAGGCCGGCGCCATCATCGAAGCCAGTCCCCAGAGCGCCATCGCCATCGCTTGCTTCTCGCGCGGAATGATCTGATAGATAAGGGCCATCGTCGAAGGAATGATCAAGCCGCTGAACGCTCCTTGCAGAACGCGGAAGCCGATCAGCGCCGATGCGTCCCATGCGGCGGCGCACAAGGCCGAGGCCAGCGTAAAGCCGATCAACGAAAACAGATACAACCGTTTGTAGCTGAACCTTTCTCCCAAATAACCCACGATCGGAGCCGTCGTGCCCATGGCCAGCATGAAGCCGGTCAACGTCCAGGTGACAGTGTCCAAACTCGTCTGAAAATGATCCTTCAAAATTTCCAAGGCGATATTGATCGTGCTGGAGGCCAGAATGCACAGAAACGATCCTATAAATATTGCAACCATTATCGGCATGAAACGTATTTCTTGATTATTGCGCTCTTCCATGATGCGATCTCCGTGCCTCCGATCATCCTTATGTATGTATTTACATAATTGCTGGCAAGGAAATAATAATAACGCCAAACCCCCGATCTGTCAAAGTATGTTATCTGGAGGATTCGTCATGAATACGTTGGCCTATGGCTTGCTAAGCCTGCTCACTCACTCCCCCCTGTCCGGATACGATCTGACGCAGAGGATACAGCCATTCTGGCCGGCGAAGCACAGTCAAATCTACCCGCTGCTCGCCCGTCTCGAGAAGTACGGCATGGTATCCTGCGAGCTGATCCAGCAGAGCGACAAGCCCGACAAGAAAGTATACTCCATTCAGGAAAAAGGATTCGAAGCGCTGCGGGAATGGCTGACCGTGCCGGCCTCCGATCCGGTCATGCGCGACGAGTTGATGCTGAAGGCGTTCTGCGTGTCTCACGTGGATCCGACGGTATCGCGCGATCTGTTCGCAGCCCGTCTGGAGCATTACCGGGCCAAACTGGGGCGGCTGCAGGACAAAATCCAGTCCGTGCGCCAGATGGCGAACGCGGGCGAAACGGAAATTCCCCCGTACAACTCGCTCTTCTTCGGACCTTACATTATGTTGAACAAAGGGCTGATGGTGTGCCGGACGAACATCGAATGGTGCGAGTGGGTGCTGTCGATCATTCCGGACGGAGCCGCGGCAAGCCGGGAGGATTAGCTAGGAGAAAATAATAAAGCCGCAGCGAAGGCTGCCCTGCTCCCTCTCGGGACGGGCAGCCTTCGCTGCGGCGTTGTCGGATTATGCCGTGGGAACATCCGTCGGAGCGCCTCCTTTGCCTCCGGTCAGCTTCTTCCAGCCGAGGCGAATCCACGGGAGCAGGTAGTAGTCGAGTCCGAATTTGCCGGCGTTCGCTCCGCCGATGAAGACGAGGATGCCGAGCAGCGTCAGCCACGGGTTAGTCGATACCGTTCCGGCGAACAGGAACAGGAAGTTCATCATCAGTCCGAAGAACGCGGCCGCCGCCGTCAATCCCCCGACGATCAGTCCCAAGCCGACGAGGAACTCTCCGACCGGAATCAGGAAGTTGATCAGCTTGACGTTCGGCAGGGCGAAGTGCTCCAAGAATGCCGTATACGTCGGATAGATCGCCGTGTTCGTCGCTTTGTCCAGAACCGGACTTTCAACTGCCTTGTTGAGGAAGCCCGTCGCGTTGAAGCCTTCTCCGGTCATTTTATGCCAACCCGCATCAAGCCATTGCCAGCCGAGATAAATCCTAAGCAAAGTGAACGCTGCTGCCGCCCAGACGTTTTCCCTAAGAAACTTGATCACCATTGCCGCCATCTCCCATCGTTTTCTCTTCTCCCTACGCCTTCATTATGTCTTCTTTTCACTCCCATTAATGTGAAAATAATCACAAACTTTCGCCCGGATCAAGCCGAATCATGAACAAATGGTGACAACCGCGGCGGCGGTGCGACGATACGGTTCGGAGGGAAGCGTTCGACGTGGTACAATAGGAGGCAAAAGCACTGAATTGGAGATTCGTTATGAGCGCACAAGAGCAGGTACAGACAGAGCAAGCCATTATTATCGGAGCCGGCCCCTGCGGCTTGTCAGCGGCGCTGGAGCTGCAAGCCGCGGGCATCGAGCCGCTGCTGATCGAGAAGCATGCCATCGTTCATTCCATCTATCAATACCCGACCTATATGAACTTCTTCAGCACCGCCGAGCTGCTCGAGATCGGAGGCATTCCGTTCACGAGTCCGAACGACAAGCCGTCCCGGCGCGAAGCGCTGCAATACTACCGGGACGTGGCGCTGCGGCGGAAGCTGCGCATTCGCGCCTACGAGGAAGCGACCTTGATCCGGCCTCGGCCGGACGGCTCGTTCCTCGTCGAGACCTCCGATCGCTTCGGCGTCGTTCGCACGTACGAGACGCGCTGCGTTACCGTGGCCACCGGCTACTTCGACCATCCGAACATGCTGGGCATCCCCGGCGAAGAGCTGCCGAAGGTGTCCCATTTCTTCGGCGAGGCGCACCCGTATACCGGAATGAAAGTCGCCATTATCGGAGGCAACAACTCCGCGGTGGATGCGGCGATGGAGCTGCTCCGAGTGGGGGCGGACATTACGGTCGTGTACCGGGGCGAGCACTATTCGTCCAGCATCAAGCCTTGGGTGCGGCCGCTGTTCGAGGGCAGCGTGAACAAGGGTAATATCCGGATGCTGTTCTCCTCCCGCGTCGTGCGCATCGATCCGGACAGCGTTACGGTTCAGCCGTCGGAGCAGGGGGCCGACCCTTACCGGATCGACAACGACTTCGTGCTGGCATTGACCGGCTTCCGGCCGGAGCGGACGCTGCTCACCGACGCGGGAGCGACGGTAGATCCGGAGACGACGGTGCCCTCCTTCGACCCCGAGACGATGGAGACGAACGTGCCGGGACTGTTCATCGCCGGCGTTATCGCCGCGGGTCGCGAGGCGAACGAGATTTTCATCGAGAGCGGCCGGCATCACGGCAAGCTGATCGCTCGGCGAATCCTGGCGCTTCAGGGACCGCGTTAAAATAAAAAGCCCGCCGCGAGGGCGAGCCGGATGTTATTCGCTTGGCTGCTGGGGAATGATTAAGGAGACGAGCGTGCCTTCGCCCGGAACGGAGCGGATCTGAAGCTCGCCGCCGATCGCCCTCGCGCGTTCTTCCATGCTGAAGAGGCCAACGCCTTCCTTGCTGCCGTCCCTGACGAAGCCTTTGCCTTTATCCTGGATGACGATCTGCACATGGGAGCCGTTGTCCCGGACGTCGACTGACGCTTCGGATACGTCGGCATACCGTCCGACGTTCGTCAGCGCCTCCTGGATGACGCGATAGATGGTCGTCTCCTCTTGAATGTTGAGCCTTTTCTTCAGGTTGGAGGAGAAGGCGACCTGAATGCCGTAATGCTTGGAGTACGTATCCAGATACGTGCGAAGAGCGGGAATGACGCCGAGATCGTCCAGCACCGAAGGCCGCAGCTCCCAAGCCAGGCCGCGAACGTCCGCCATCAGATTGGCGATCTGCTCCCTGACCTTGTTCAGGTGGTCGTGAGCGCCGCTGGAGAGGATCGCGTCGACGGAAATCAGCAGCGAGAACAGGCTTTGGCCGATTCCGTCGTGCAGGTCGCGCGAGAACCGCCGCCTCTCCTCCTCCTGAATTCGCATCATCTGCGAGAGCAGCAGCTGCAGCTCCTCCTCGGCTTGCTTGCGCGCCGTCACTTCGTGACGGATGGATAAATACTGATACGGCTTGCCGTCTTCGTTCAGGAAAGGCACGATCGTCGTGTCGACCCAGTAGTAGCTTCCGTTTTTGGCGCGATTTTTAATCTCGCCTCTCCATACGTTGCCCGATCCGATCGTCCGCCACAGCTCTTTCATGAACTCCTTGCCGTGATGGCCCGAGTTGATAATCCGGTGATCCTGCCCCATCAATTCCTCTCGCGAATAGCCGGAAATGTCGCAGAACCTGTCGTTGACGTAATGGATTTTTCCCGTGCGGTCGGTTACCGCCACAATCGACGCCTCGTCCAGCGCGTACTTGAGATCGGACAACTGCTTGAGCATATCCTCGTGCGAGCCGCTCTCCGTCGAGCCGTATTTACCGTAATCATGCGTCAAAATTCAGCAGTCCCTTCTTCATCGCGAATTTGACCAGATCGGGCCTCGTTTTGAGATTGAGCTTCTCCATCAGATTGCTTTTGTGGGATTCGACCGTTTTGACGCTAATGATCAACTGCTCGGCGATATCCTTGTTCGTGTAGCCCTGAGCCACCTTGGCGAGAATCTCGCGTTCCCTCTCGGACAGCGATTCGTACGTTCCCGCGTCGCCTCCGCCGTTTTTCAGTTTATCCAAATATTCGCTCATCAGCCGCTTGGTCGCCGTCGGGTGCAAATACGCGTTGCCCTGGGCGACATGGCGGATGGCGCTGATCATCTCTTCGTGCGGGGCGCTCTTGAGCAAGTACCCGGAAGCTCCCAGATGAATTGCCCGGAACAAATATTCCTCGTCGTCGTGCATCGTCAAAATCAAGACGGCCGTATCCGGAAGCTGCTTCTTCAGCTCGGCGGTCGTGCTCAGCCCGTCCTTGCCGTGCGGCATGCTGAGGTCCATCAGCACGACGTGAGGACGGCACTGCATCGCCTTGGCGATCGCCTCTTCCCCTTCGGCCGCTTCCCCGACCACTTCCATGTCCTCCTTGGCGCTTAGCAGCATCGCCAAACCGGATCGAACGACGGCGTGATCGTCGACCAGCAATATTCGGATCATTATCCGGCCTCCTTCCTTGTTATGCTGCTATCATAACAAATCCCCGATCCATTCGGCTATCTCCGCGGCGGCTTTCGTTACCGTCTCGCGTTCCGGCGGACCGTAAGCGCGCTTCGTTCGGTTTCCCGCGAGCAGGATGCCGACGATGTCCGGTCCGGCCATGACCGGAGCCGCATAAGCGGATTGCAGCCGCTCGGTCAGCAATATGGAATCGGCGCGCTTCTTGGCTTCCCCGCTGTCCCAGACGAGCCCGCGCCCCACCTTGATCACTTCGCCTTCGATCCCCTGGCCGTAACCTACGCTTATATAGGAATACCGATCGTTCAAATTGCCGGACGCCCATTTCCAGCGCGCGCTGCGCTCTCTCCGATCGATGACGGCAAGCGCCGCCAGATCGCTTTCGACCGCTCCCCTAACCCCGTCGAGCACTCCCTGAATCTGTGTATCCCTCGTTTGCATAAGGCATTCCCCCGTTCAGATCCTGGTCCTTCTTCTATTGTAGCTAGACCACCTCCGCTTGTAAGTCAGGGAATCCCCTGAAAGACCGCGGGAGAATCCCCCATCTTTGCGCAGAGAATGGCCGCACAGCCGCATTACAGGGCATCGGGGCTCAAAATTTCGCCGTTTCCCCCGTTCAAAATGTGATATTCCTCACAGAAAAATAGGGGAATTCCCCTTCGCATTTCAGCGTATTCCCGGATAACATTCATTTCCTGCTCAAGGTACGATAGAGATAACAGAACGAGGGGAGATGGCAGCGATGGGCAGCGGCAACGGGCTGGCAGTAGCGATGACAAATGAACGGACGACGGGGGTTCGGGCGTGTCCCGGACATATGGGTATCGCGAACTTCTGCGAACCTAAGCAGTTCGAACGTCTGGAAAGCCTGATGGTTCCCATGCGGGTGCCCGCTGGCGGTTTCCTGTTCTGGGAAGGCGACGAAGCGGAGCATGCGTACTACGTTCGCAGCGGAAGAGTAAAGCTGCGCAAGTCGACCGAGGACGGCAAGGAATACATCCTGTCGATTCTGCAGGCGGGCGACATGATCTGCGAGTTCGCGGCTGGTCAGATGGGTCTTCAATACGCCTTCACCGCGGAAGTGACGGAGAACGCCGAGATCGGCGTCATCCATCGGTTCGACCTGGAGGCGGCCATGCGCCAAGACGGAGAGCTGGCGTTCGGATTTATGGGCTGGATGGCTTACAATCACCGGGTTACGCAATCGAAATTCCGCGATCTGCTGCTCTTCGGCAAACCGGGCGCTCTGGCTTCGACCTTGATTCGCCTGAGCAATTCGTTCGGCGTGGTCGAGCCTTACGGAATCCGTATCGACATGAAGCTGACTCACGCGGAGCTGGCCGATTTTATCGGAGCGACGCGCGAGAGCGTCAACCGGATGCTGAACGAGTTTAAGGAAAAGGACATTCTAGATTTCCGCTACGGCAAAATCATTATCCGCAGCCTCAGCGCTCTGCAGCAAATATGCCGCTGCAACACCTGCCCGACCTGTCCGGAGGAAATCTGCCGCATATAACCCCCTCCACGCGAAGAAGAGGCCGATGCTCCCTTGAAGGGAAAACATCGGCCTCTTTAGTGTAGTTGGGGAGCTTAAGCCATCCTCGTTCGAGACTGCGGCAATAGCTGAATGACGATCGCGCCCAGCAGCTGCATGCCGACTTTGACGGCGATCTGTCCGGCGATGGCGTAGCCGACCAAGCTCCACGGCAGGAATCCGGCTCCGAGCGGGGACAGGCCGACGATGACGAAGACGACGCTGTCGACCGCCCCTCCGACGATGCCGCTGTACAGCACCCGCAGCGACATCGGCAGCTTCAAGCGGGAGTAAATTTCGGTGTCCGCCGTTTCCGAGAACAGGAAGGTGAGGGCCGAAGCGCCCACGATCCACAGCGTATCGTCCAGCAGGAACGAGGTGAGAGCGGAGATCGCCATCGCCGTCACGATGACGATGTACGTGTTGCGGCGTCCGATCGCGTTCTGCACGAGATCGCGGAAAATAAACGTCGCCCCGATCAGAAACGACCCCGCGGGAATAATCAGATAACCCAGCCGAACGGGCGCATAAGCGGCGGTTACGACGTTGGCGGCGACAATGGCGAGCAGATACAGCGCGATCAGCGCTATTTTTACCCCGTAGCCTCTCTTCATCGGTTATCCACCTTCTCCGGGTATAGGTCGTGGTTCAACAGTCGATGCTCGGCCATCCGCTCGTACTTGGCGCCCGGCTGCCCCCAGTTGCAATAAGGATCGATCGAAATGCCTCCGCGCGGCGTAAACTTGCCCCACACTTCGATATAACGCGGATTCATCAAGGCGATCAGATCGTTCATGATGATGTTCATGCAATCCTCGTGAAAATCGCCATGATTCCGAAAACTGAACAAATACAGCTTGAGCGACTTGCTCTCCACCATTTTCCGGTCGGGAATGTACGAGATGTACAGCGTCGCGAAATCGGGCTGACCCGTGATCGGGCACAGGCTGGTAAATTCAGGGCAGTTAAACTTGACGAAATAGTCCCTGCCCGGGTGCTTGTTATCGAACGACTCCAGAATGCCCGGATCGTACTCGAACGCATACTTGGTCCCCTGATTGCCGAGCAGCGTGAGGTCTTGCATTTCTTCCGGCTTGCGCATAAAAAAATCCCCTTCCTTGTATGAAGAAAGAGAATTCGCTGGTTAACTGTTCCGCTAAATAAACATGAAAAAAACGGCGCTCCATTAACGGCCGAAGGCTATCCCGCATCGCGGTCGCAGGGCGCTCCGGACGAGAATCGGCCGATTCGGTTCGGCGATCTGGTCATCCGGAACGCTCCGCTCGAGGGACAGCCTTGCTAGGGCATGTATGCAAACCCGCTCGGGGGCATCTTTCACCGCCTGTTCGCCCCCCTGCTTCGTCACTTTTGCTTGACGCACCCCCGGTACGCCTTCACAAAAGTTCCTTGCATGGAACGAAAATTCGGCAATATCTGCTACCCTCGGAGGTTGCATACAAGCCCTGGGCCGGCAAACTGGCGTTCGTTTTCCTTAGTTTTTTATAGAGGGAGTTCGCGAACCTCTCCCGGCCCGCCGTTACGGGGCGTTCCGGATTTTCTTCTTCGGTTATGAAGTTACCTACGTACTATACCACAGAGAACTTCGGCAGCCAATCCCCATGCGCTTCGATCAGGTCGTCGCACAAGGAAACGATGTCGTCCAGCGACAGCTCCGCGGAAGTGTGCGGGTCCAGCATAGCCGCATGGTAAATGTGCTCTCTCTTGCCCGTAATCGCGGCTTCGATCGTCAGCAGCTGCGTGTTGATGTTCGTGCGGTTGAGCGCGGCGAGCTGCGGCGGCAGGTTGCCGACGTATGTCGGGTTGATGCCGGAGCGGTCGACCAGGCACGGAACTTCGACGCAAGCTTCGCGCGGCAGGTTGGCGATCAAGCCGCCGGTGTTCATAACGTTGCCGCCGATCTTGAACGGCACGTCCGTCTCGATCGCCTCGAAAATGTAGGAGGCGTATTCGTGGGAGCGCTCGTGCGTCAGGTTGGAATCGTGCAGCAGCTCTTCGCGCATTTTCTCCCATCTGCTGATCTGCTCGACGCAGCGGCGCGGATACTCATCCAACGGAATGTTGAAGCGTTCGATCAGTTCCGGGTAATTGCGCTTGATGAAGTACGGGTGATACTCGGCGTTGTGCTCGGACGACTCCGTGATATAGTAACCGAACTTGAGCATCAGCTCCAGGCGGACCATGTCGTGGTGCTTCTCCTTCTGTTTCTCCGCCGCGCGGCGCTTGATCTCTGGGTAGAGGTCGACGCCGTCCTTGGACACTTCAAGCAGCCAAGCCATGTGGTTGATGCCGGCAATCTTCGACTTGACGCCCGTCGCGTCCATGCCGAGGTTGTCGAACAAGTCGCGCACGCACACTTGAACGCTGTGGCACAGGCCGACCGTGTTGACGCCGCCGTAGGTGTTCATAACGTTCGTCAGTACGGCCATCGGGTTCGTATAGTTCAGGAACAGAGCGTCCGGGCAAACCTCTCGAATGTCCTTCGCGAAGTCGAGCATGACCGGAATCGTGCGCAAGTTGCGGAAAATGCCCCCGATGCCGATCGTATCGGCGATCGTCTGGCGCAGGCCGTATTTTTTCGGGACCTCGAAGTCGGTGATCGTACAAGGGTCGTAGCCGCCTACCTGAATCGCGTTAACGACGTATTTCGCTCCGCGAAGCGCCTCTTTGCGGTCGCTGTAGGACTTGATGACGCAGCTGCTTCCGGATGTCTTTTTGATGTTATTGAGAATGTTCTCGGAATCTTTCAGACGAACCGGATCGATGTCGAACAGAGCGATCTCGAAACCTTGCAGCGCAGGCGTGTGCATGACGTCCCCGAGCACGTTTTTGGCGAAAACCGTACTTCCCGCGCCGATAAAAGTAATTTTGGACAAGTTCATAACCTCCGGCTGAATAAAATGATTGGCTACTCTCAATGTAATGCAAGCGCACTCATAAGAGTATGGAGGCATCGCGCATCTATATGGACATTTGTCGTTTGTTTGCTATAGTGGGAGAAAAGGAAACAGGCAGGTGGACACGATGACTCCAGATCACGACGAATACGTTGTCAGCATCAATCCATCCCCTTCGGGCGGGGAGCTTGCCGTGCTGTTCAGCGGGGAAGCCCAACCGGTTCCCCTGCACAAAATGGGGCCGGCCATCCACGACTACTATTTGATCCACACCGTTCTGTCCGGGCACGGGGATTTTACAATCGGCGGCATCGGATACCGCTGCGGCGCGGGGGACTCTTTCGCCATCTTTCCAGGGGAGCTGTTCTCATACCAGGCCGACGAGCGCGCGCCGTGGCGGTACGCCTGGTTCGCCTTCAACGGCCCCGGCGCGGCCGCGGCCATGGACGCAATCGGCGTTACTCCCGAATCCCCCGTCGTCTCCGGCAGCTTGAATCCGCATCTCCGCAACGCTTACGAACAGCTCCGCCGCTGCTTCGAGGCTTCGCTCGGTGCGGAGCTGTCCAACCTGGAAGCCGAAGGCTGGCTTCGCCTCCTGCTGCACCAGATCGGCGCCGCCCGCGCCAAGAAGCGTCTCTCTGTTTCCGCGGGCGTATCGACGTCGGATTCGGATCACGTCGTGAAGCAGGCTTTGCAGTATTTGACGCTGCAATACGCCCAGCCCATCTCCGTCTCGGGCATGTCTGCAATGCTCGGCTATCATCGCACCCATCTGTGCAAGCTGTTCAGGCAATCGACCGGCATGTCGCCGATGCAGTATTTGCTGCAAATGCGCATGCAGCGGGCCGAGCTGCTGCTGGCCTCGGACATGACGATCGAGCAGGTCGCTTCTTCGGTCGGCTACGGCGATGCGCTTTATTTCTCCAAGAAGTTCCGCTCGTGGAGCGGCCTCTCCCCTTCGGAGTATCGCAAAGAGCTTCGGAAGGTTCCGGCGGGTGAGGCTGGGGAGATTGGGGAGGATTTGTGATTTAGATTTTCCCAGCCCGATTGCGTCATATTCACGTTAGTTATTGCACCAACTCCACTTCCCCCCTCGTATATTATGTTACGTATATTGACATAAACATAACCTTGAGTTACAGTTATAACACGCTTAGTTTTCGGCGCTCGTCGTCGAAAAGCGGGGGAACCACTTTTGGGGCGAATCGTTCGCATATCGAACGTAGGGAGACCATCTTCCCGAGTCCGTCAGCTAACCTCGTCTGCGGAAGATGGGTCTATATTTTGCTTCTTCAGTTTCTTTCGGAAGCCGGGCCCTGAGAAAGGGTCCTTTTTGCCGTTTTCTCTTTCCGGATGGATCATCCGGAACATTCTATCGGGCGCGGAAAGCGCGAAAGGAGACTGTTCATGATCAAAGCCATTATTTTCGACTTCGACGGAACAATCATCGATACGGAGACCGCCTGGTACCGGGCGTTCCGCGAAGCGTACCGCTCCCACGGCGTCGAGCTGACGCTGGAGCAATATTCGCAATGCATCGGCACGAGCTTGCACACCTTTAACCCCTACGAATATCTCATGACCGAGCTTGGCCTGCCGATCGACAAGGAGGCTTTCCGCCGGTCCGTTCACGACAAGCACGCCGAACTGATGGAGCAGGAAACGGTGCGTCCCGGAGTTCTCGGCTACCTTGAGTCTGCCACAACGCTCGGGCTTAAGATCGGCCTTGCTTCCAGTTCCTCCGAGCATTGGGTTCGCACGCATCTGGATCGGCTGAAGCTGACCGACTATTTCGAGTGCATCCGCACTTCCGACCACGTCAGCAAAGTGAAGCCCGATCCCGAGCTGTATTTGCAAGCAATGAGCGCCCTCGGCGTTCGCGGCGAAGAGACGATCTCGGTGGAAGATTCCCCCAACGGAGCCAAAGCTGCCATTGCCGCCGGAACGGTGTGCGTCATCGTTCCGAACGTGCTGACCGAAACGCTGAGCTTCCCGAAATCCCCTTACCGGGCAAGCTCTCTCGCCGAGCTGGACTTCCGCCATCTGGCCGGTCGTTCGGAAGCGTCTTGAGATGGACGACGCCAGTTGGGGTGGGATGTGAGAGGATTCCAGCCTCCCCCCCAGCTCCCTACCCTAAGTCGAGGCTTGATACCGCACGGGGGTGAGGCTCACTGCTTCGAGGCGCTTTTTTGGCCCTCGTGGCACTGCGCGGAGTTGAGGTTCGCTATCCAGGCATACACCTCACACGAAGCCGCGCCGTCCCCGCCCATCTCCACCCAAAATTTTCTGATTAATCAGAAAATTATAATCGGTAGCTGCCTGACGGAACCCAAGCAAGCCTTTGCTAACGAACGATCGAGCACACACGGAAGAGCAACCTTCATCACGCGAAGAGGAGGAACCGATTATGAAAGCTGTTCAGTTCGGAGCGGGAAATATCGGAAGAGGCTTTATCGGGTTGATGCTGTCCCGTTCGGGCTATGAAGTGTGCTTCGCCGCCCGCAACGCCGGCCAGGTCAAAGCCTTGCAGCTAAAGAAGCAGTACACCGTCACCTACGCCGGAGAGCCGCAGCGCAGCACCCTTGTCAGCAACGTGACTGCCGTCAGCCTCAAAGACCGGGATGCCGTCGTCAGACGGGTCGCGGAAGCGGACGTGATTACGACGGCGGTCGGGGCGTCCGCGCTTCCCGAGATCGCGGAGCCGATTGCCCGGGGAATCGAAGCGCGCTTGGCCGAGCGGCCCCGCCCTTTGCTTGTGATCGCATGCGAGAACGCGATGAACGGAAGCGCCTTGCTGCGCAAATGGATCATGCGTCATCTGGCGCCGGAATGGAAGCCGCTCGCGGACCGCATGCTCGTCTGCCCGAACGCGGCCGTAGACCGCATCGTCCCTCCGCAGCAGCACGCCGACCCGCTCGCCGTCAAAGTCGAGCCCTACTGCGAATGGATCATCGAACGCGTCCCTTCGCTCGATCTCTTCCCCGTCATCGAAGGCGCCCAATACGTGGACTCGCTCGAGCCGTACGTCGAGAGAAAGCTGTTTACCGTCAATACGGGGCATTCCGTCGCCGCTTATTACGGATACCGGCAAGGCTACCGGACGATCCAGGAATCGATGCGCGACCCGGAGCTGCGGCGAAGCGTCGAGCGGACGCTGGAGGAGACATCCCGCCTGCTCGTCTCCAAGCACGGCTTCAGTCAGGCCGAACACAGCCAATACGTAAGCGGCACGCTGCGCAGATTCGAGAACGCCGCCATCGTCGACAAGATCGCCCGCGTCGGACGCTCTCCGCTCCGCAAGCTTTCCAGCAACGAAAGGCTGGTGCGTCCGGCGCTGCAAGCCTTCGACAACGGCATTCCGGTTCCGCATCTGGCGTCCGCCATGGCCTCTGCTCTGCTGTACGACGATGACGGGGATCTGGAGGCGGTCATTCTGCAAACTTCCATTCGCCAGAGAGGCGTCGGACACGTCATCCGCAAGCATATGGGAATCCCCGAAGATCACGCCCTCCACCAGGAAATCCTGCTCCGCTACCATCGCTTCAAAGCGGCATCCCCGGCCCGCTCCGCCCGTACGCCGTAAAATTCCCGAAGCGGATAGCTTGACACAATTCGATTACAACTGTAATCTATTCCCGTAGACTACAGTTGTAATCTTTGGCGTATTCATCGCCGGCGATGAACGAACGGAGGAACCGACATGCCCGAATCCCCACCCATTTCGGACGCGGAATGGGATATTATGCGAATCGTCTGGCAGGCCTCGCCGTTGACGGCCGCCGACATCATTTCCCGCCTCAGCGGGACGAAATCGTGGAAGCCGAAGACGGTGAAGACACTCATCGGCAGACTTGTTCAGAAGGGAGCTCTCGGCTTCAGCAAGGACGGGCGCGAGTACGCCTACTTCCCGCTCGTCAATGAAGAGGAATGCGTTCGCGAAGCAAGCCGATCGTTCCTCGACCGAATTTACGGAGGCGCTCTTAAACCGATGATGGTGCACTTCCTGGAATCCGGCAAGCTCTCTCCCGACGATATCAAGGAGTTGAAAGACCTGCTCCGGGAAAAGGAGAAATGACGATGGAGCTTGCGATCCGAATGTTCGGGCAAGCGCTCGTCGGCTCGTTGGAAGCCGCCGTCCTCGTACTGTTGATCGCAGGGACGCTGCGGCTGTGTCGCAAGACGTTGTCCCCGGGCTGGAAGTACGCCCTGTGGTTCCTGCTGCTCGCGAAGCTGCTGATCCCATTGCTGCCCGGGGACGCAGGAAACCAGCTGAGATGGCTGCCCGTGCCCGATACGCTGGAAACACGCTTGCCGGTCTTCGAAGCGATTCAATCTCGCGCCGCAAACCTCTCGGCCGCCGCAGCAGCGGAAGCTTCAGAGCGGACAAGCGGCGGAACCGTATTCGAAGGAGGAGAAGCAGCCTCACAGCCGGCGAGCCTCAGTCGGACTTCAGACAACCTTCTTCTGCAAATCGCGGCGTTCGTATGGTTATCCGGCATCGCTCTGGCACTGCTGTTCCCGCTCGCCGGACATCTCGCCATGTCCCGGGCGCTTCGGCGGGAAACCCGCTTGGTCGTCCCGCGCGAGCTGGAGGAGCAGTTCGCGCGAATCCGCGCGGACATCGGCATCCGCCCCGCCGTACAGCTTCGTCTGACCCGTCTTGTGTCCGGACCGGCACTGTTCGGCATTTTCTCCCCGGTCGTGCTGATTCCGCGGGATTTGGCCGGACGACTGGACGAAGCCGAATGGGAGTGCATCTTCAGACATGAGCTGACCCATTCCCGAAGGAAGGACATTTGGGTCAACTTGCTGGCGTATTCGCTCGTCTCCGCGCATTGGTTCAATCCGCTGGCGTGGTACGGGCTGAGGAGAATGCGCATCGATCAGGAAAGCGCCTGCGACGCGAACGTGCTGAACGTCATTACCTCCAAGGAAGCGTATGCGTCCTGCATGATCAAGCTGCTGGAAATCGGAGCTGCGCGGAAAATCGCGTTATCGGGAGTCGGTTTCTTCGGAAGCAAAAAACTGATCGCGAGGAGAATCGTGATGATACGAGACTACAAACCCGGCCGCAAGAAAGCCGCTTATACCGGGGCCGTCATCTTCATTCTGGCCGGAGCTTTACTGCTGCCGTCCGCTCTTGCGGCGGACAAGAACGAGCCGCGGACGAATCCGCAGCCCGCCGCTCAAGCCGCCGAAACAAACAACGACAGCGCAAAGGAAATCCAATTGCGGCTCAAAATACCGAAAGACGCTAAAATCAGCTCGCGCTACGGCTACCGCATCCATCCGGTAACGTCCGAAAAATCGCTGCACGACGGCATCGACATCGCCGGCAAAGCCGGATCGGATATTTTCGCGGCCGGCGCAGGTAAAGTCGCGCTGTCCGAATACGACTCCGCCAAAGGCTTGACGGTGAAGATCGAGCACGGCGAAGCGTGGGTCACCGAATACCGACACCTGGACAAGCTCGCGGTCGAAGCCGGGGACGAAGTGAAGTCCGGCGATGTGATCGGACAGATGGGCAGCACCGGGGAATCCACCGGTCCCCATCTGCATTACTCGACGCTTAAAGAAGGAGAATACGTCGATCCCTTGTCCGTAACCGTAATCGGCACCGAAGCGAAATGACAGAGAAGGAGTTGCCCCCGTCAAGGGACAACTCCTTCTCTCGTTTCCATGCGGGTCAGAACGGGGGCGGGTTCGCGCCTCTTCTCCATGCTGATCCAGACGAGCCCCGCCGCCATGCAGACGGCTCCGACGATCTGCCAGCCCGAGATGGACTCGTCGAAGAAGAGCAGCCCGGCAATGACGGCCGCCGCGGGCACGACGTAGCGGAAGAAGTTGGCGCGAGCCGCGCCGATCTTGAACATGCTGGCGTTCCAGACGACGAACGCGACGACTGTGCAGACGATCACGTTATAAGCGATCGCCGCGTAATGTCCCGCTCCCAGACCGCTCCAATCCACCTTGCCCCAGCCGCCCAGCGTAAACGGAATCATGAACAAGCTGCCGAACAGAATAAACCAGGCGCTTACGCGCAAGGAAGAATAACGCTTCATCAGCGACATGCAGCTCAGGTTAAACAGCGCGCCGACCACGCTGACTCCGAACGCGAGCAAATTGCCGATCATATGGTCGGAAGACAAGTCGAAGCCTTCCTTGCCGCCCAGAATGATGAAGGTAACGCCCACGATCGCGGCCGCCCCTCCGACCGCCAGACGTCGGGTAAAGCTCTCCTTCACGAACAACGGCGCGAACAAGGCGGCGAAGATCGGCCACGGAGCCACGTTCAGCAAGGACGCGTTCGCCAGCGTCGTGTATTTGATCGAATACATAACCGCGATCTCCAAGCCGGTCACCCCGACCAGCCCGATCCCCGCAAGCTGAAGCACGGCTTTCCACGGCAGGCCAACGCTGCCTTCCTTCCATTTCAGCAGCAGAAAAAAACACGGAACGGCCAAGCCGAACCGCAAAAAGGCAAACAGCGCCGGGTCAAACGTCTCCATCGCGCTCCGGGAAACGCCGAAGTTCGCTCCCCATATTACGGATACCGCAACGAGTCCGGCATAATACTTCCATTTACTGTCCATCTGGTGGTGTCTCGTCTCCGTTCTCACGCCAAGGCGTCATGATGCGCAAGCGAGGCGGCCGAATTCGCCGCCTCCCTCATTCCGCATCGATTGTACCACATCCGCAACCCGAACGGATCAGTCCAATTCGAAATCGGCCAATCCGAGCGGCAGCGGAGCAGGAGTGTCGCACGAGCTCTTCAGGATGTAGTGAGCGCCTTGTTCCGACGCGTCATGGAAACCGTGCATCACTTCCAGCACGTGGAAGGCCAACTCGCCGCTCGCGCGATGCTTGCGTCCCGTCTGAATCGCGCGGGCCATATCCGCGGCGCCTACGCCCCGCGCGTTCTCGGCTTTGCCGTGCGTAAGCGGAATGTCCGACCATTCCTTGGAGCCCGCGCGCCAGATGCTGACCGTACCCCCGAAACCGTTCGGGTCCGGCACGAGCAGCGTGCCGCCGCTCCCGTACACCTCGATGCGCGGCAGCGTGGAGCCGCCCTTCGTATCGAAGCTCGTCAGCAGCGTGCCGATCGGCCCCGAAGCGAAGTCCATAATGCCGGCGACATGCGTCGGCACTTCGACCTTCACCTTCTGTCCGAACTTAGGCTGGCTCGTAATCGTTCTCTCCGGGTACGAGATGCGAGCCGAACCGGTCACCCGCGTGATCGGTCCCAGCATCGCGATCAAGGCAGTCAAATAGTACGGTCCCATGTCGAACATCGGTCCGCCGCCCTTTTGGTAATAAAATTCAGGCGCGGGATGCCAGCTCTCGTGGCCGCCGCTCGTCATAAACGCGGTCGCGCCGATCGGAGTGCCGATCCATCCGTCCCGGATCAGCTTGATTGCGGTCTGAATGCCGCCGCCGAGGAACGTATCCGGCGCGCTGCCGACGAGCAGCCCCTTGCGCCGGGCCAGTTCCAGCACCTGCTGCCCTTCCTCGCGGGTTGCCGCCAGCGGCTTCTCCACGTAGACGTGCTTGCCCGCCTCCAGCGCCTGCAAGCAGACCGAAGCATGCGCGAGCGGAATCGTCAGATTGATCACCATCTGAATGTCGGGATCGGCCAGCAATTCCTCGACCGAACAGCCGCGGACGCCGAATTCCGCCGCCCTCGCCTTGGCCCTCTCCACGTCCAGATCGGCGCAAGCGACGACTTCCATCGATTCGAACCTCTTGCCGTTCTGAAAATAAATGCCGCTGATGTTCCCGGTGCCGATAATGCCGACTTTGATTTTCTCCACGAGGTTTCCTCTTTTCCCGGAATTAAAGTTGGTTGTCCTGCATGCCCGTGTATGCCTGAGCCGATTCGTCCGCCGGAGCGAGGGCTTTGCCCTCCGCGCACCAGTTGAAGCCCCGGCGCATCAGCTCCTTGACGACCGGAATTCCCATGATGTTCGCTTGATGTCCGAGCGAATTGTAATACACGCGCCCGTGTCCCCAGCGCTTCGTCCAGACGACCGGCATATCGACGGCTTTGTTAGGCGAATGCGGCCCCGGCGCCACCGGAAAACGCGTCGTGGCAAGCACTTCGTTCGCCGGATCGACGTGAAGATAATACTGCTCCGTCGACACTGTGAAATCTTCGATGCCATCGACCAGCGGACTGGAGCCCGCCTTGATCTCCACCGTGTACTCCGTGCCGTCGTTGCCCGGGTGCGCTATCCACTGTCCCCCGGTCATGAACTGCCAGTCCGTATTTTCGCGGAACGCGTCGCACATCCCGCCATGACAGCCGGCAAGTCCGACTCCGCTCTGCACGGCCGCAGACACGTTGTTCACCCATTCCTGGGAGATGCGCCCCATCGTCCATACCGGCACAATCAGGTCCAGCCCCTTCAGCTTCTCCCCGTCGGCGAAAGCTTCCAGCGTGTCCGACACCTCGACCTCGAAGCCTTCCTCAACCAGCTGGCCGCGGAAAATCTCCGCCACTTCCTTCGGCTGATGCCCGTCCCAGCCTCCCCATACGATCAATGCCTTTTTCATCCGTCTTCCTCCCGTTGAATTAGTTGCCGCTCGATTTGCGGATGACGAGCTCGGTCGGCAGCTTCTCGCGAATGAGCGCCGCCGGAGCGTCGGACTTATCCTTGTCCGCAAGCTGCGTCAGCAGGCGGTCCGCCGCCAGTCTGCCCATCTCGTAAAAAGGAACCCTCACCGTCGTCAGCGGAGGCTCCGTAAAGCTGGCCGCGTCGGAATCGTCGTAGGCGACGATCTTCAGATCGTCCGGCAGGCTGCAGCCCAGCTCTCTGAGTCCCTGCATCAACCCGATGGCCATCCGGTCGTTGCCGACGAAGATCGCGTCGAGCCGGCCGAGATCGCGATGCACCAGGCTTGCCGCCCTCCGGCCGCTCGTCCGGCTGTAATTGCCCTCGTAGACGAGCGTGTCGTCCTCGGCGATGCCGGCCTCCAGCAGCGCTCTCCGGTATCCCGCCATTCTGTCGCGGCTGTTCGAATACTGCGGAGCGCCGTTGAGAAAACCGATTCTTCTGTAACCTTTGCCGATAAGATGCTTGACCGCGTCGTAGCTCCCCTGTTCATGGTCCGCGGCTACGATGTTCAGCAGCGGATGGTCGAATCTCTGGTCCATGACGCAGAACGGCAGCCGCTCGTCCGCCAGCCGATGGACGGCTTGCTTCTCCTCTTCGGCGGCGCTGGAGCCGAGAATGATGCAGGCGTCCACGCGCTGCGTCCGATACAGAGAGACATAGTCGTATACGGAGGTCGGATCTCTGAACAGCAGCAGCAGCCCGTATCCGCGCGAGTGAACGGCCTCCCCGATGCCTCCAAGCAGCTCGGAAAAGTAGTACGTCGAGAACAAGTGAACTTTCGGCACATGCGGCAGCACGACGCCGAGGTTGCCGCTTCGCCCTCTCGCGAAGCTCGACGCCACCGCGTTCAGCTCGTAGTTCAACTGCTTGGCCGCCTGCAGCACCCGCTCTCTGGTCGACTCCTTCATCGGCCCGATTCCGTTCAGCACCCGGGACACGGTCGCCTCGGACACGCCGGCCAGCTTGGCGACTTCTTTACGATTCGTCAAAGTCATCTTCCTGTCTGAAAACAATTAATGTACGCGTGTACATTATGGCACGACAAGACGGGAGCGTCAAGTGAAATTCGCAGCGCGATACCGGGCCATTGACCGCCTCTTTCTAAAATGTTACATTTTATTCACACTATTCTCATTTAAATACTTGTAATTGAACGGAGTGGAGAGAGGATGACCCAAAGAAGACAAATCAAGCTGTCCGCCTATCTGGTCGGCACGGGCATGCATGTCGCTTCGTGGCGTCTGCCGCAAGCGCCCATCGACGCCAGCCACGATATCGATTATTATCGGAAGCTCGTCCAAACCGCGGAACGGGGCAAGTTCGACATTGCCTTCCTGGCGGACAGCCTGGCGATCAACGAGCAGTCCCACCCGAACATTCTGAACCGCTTCGAGCCGATTACGCTCATCTCCGCGCTGGCCGGCTCCTCCTCGAAGATCGGACTCGTCGCCACGGCGTCCACTTCGTATATCGAACCTTTTAATCTGGCGCGGCTGTTCATGTCGGCGGATCATATCAGCAAAGGGAGAGTCGGCTGGAACATCGTCACGACAAGGGACTTGTCGGGCAATACCGCCCGCAACTTCAACGCCGAGGAGCATCTGGACCATTCGTTCCGATACGAACGGGCCGAGGAGTTTCTGCAAGTCGTCCGGGGTTTGTGGGACTCATGGGAGGATGACGCCTTCGTCCAGGACAAAGAGAGCGGACGCTTCTTCGACCGCGATAAGCTGCACCGCATCCGTCATCAGGGCCGCTTCTTCTCGGTGGAGGGACCGCTCAACATCGGCCGTTCCCCGCAAGGCCATCCGGTGCTCGTGCAGGCCGGCAATTCGGAATCCGGACAGAATTTCTCCGCCAAGGTCGGAGAGGTCATCTTCTCCATCAAGTACAATATCGAGGATGCGCAAGACTTCTACCGTTCCTATAAGGCCAAAGTCGCCGAAGCGGGCCGAAACCCCGACGACGTGTACGTGCTGCAGGGCATCTCCCCGATTATCGGGCGGACCGAGGAGGAAGCGCGCGAGAAGCAGAAGCGGCTCGAATCCCTGATTACGGAAGAGACGGGAATCGGCTTTCTCTCGGACTACTTCAAGAGCGTCGACTTCACCGGATACACGCTCGACCACCGGGCGAACGATTTCGGACTCGGCCAGCTCGACGAGGGCAAGTCCGATTACAAGAAGCACCAGCTTGTCATCGCCCGGGAGAACCCGACGCTGCGCCAGGTCTACTCCCTGCTCACCGGCTCCTTCAGCGGGGACGGCTTCGTCGGCACGCCGGACAAGATCGCCGACACGCTGGAGCGCTGGTTCACGGAAGGCGCCGCGGACGGCTTCATGCTGATGTCGCCCGTCTTGCCGGACGGCCTGGAGGACTTCGTCGAGCATGTCGTCCCCCTGCTTCAGCGACGCGGACTGTTCCGCGAGGACTACGAAGGCAGCACGCTTCGGGAGCACATCGGCTTGCCGATGCCGCCGAACCGTTTCGCCCAGACGGAATAACGCCTCTTCACCGCCTTCGGGCCTACGGGAAAACGTCCCGGGGTCCGAAGGCTTTTTCCTGCATCCGCCCGGTGACAACCGCCCATTGACCTTGACTCTTCTTCGGTTTATAATCTGGAAAACAAAGAAATCATTACGTTTTCCATGTTTTCTTCATCTTGAGACAATGGAGGCCGGATATGAGCCGTACGCTCAAAGCGATGATGTGGCTGACCGACATCGGTTTTATCCTTTATTGGTTCGTCATCTGGATGGAACTCATTCCTCCGGAATACCGGTACAAAGACTACGACAACGAGATTCTCGCCGCATGGAACGTCTCCTTCGCGCCGCTGGATCTGCTCATCTCCGCAACCGGTCTGATGAGCCTAAGGTACTTTCGCGCGCGGAACCCGGTTTGGCGCCCCTTGTGCATCGTCTCCCTCGTCCTGACTTTCTGCTCGGGACTGCAGGCAATCGCCTTCTGGTCGATCCGGTCCGACTTCGATTGGATGTGGTGGGCGCCTAATCTGTTTTTGCTGCTCTATCCGTTGTTTTTCTTGCCCGCCTTGATTCAGGCCTCGCAATCCGGCGCGGAAGGGAGAACGCCATGAGAAACAGAATTCGGGAAGCGGCCGTTCAAGAAATTCGGCAGAGAGGTTTAAAGTTCTCGGTAAGAGAGCTTGCGAGCCGGTTGGGAATCAGCACGAAGACGCTGTACCAGCATTATGCGTCCAAAGAGCTGCTCATCGCCGATCTCGTCGAGCTGTCCATCGCCGGCATGAGGGATCACGAAGCCGAGGTGATGAAGGATGCGGGAACGCCGTTGCTCCGCAAGCTGTACGAGACGCTGATCATCGTGCCCCGATCATTCGCTTTCAGCGACACCCGGCTTCTGAACGAGCTTAAGAACGCCTACCCGGCGCAATGGCGCGTGATCGACGAGTATATGAACGAGGGCTGGGACAATATCCGCCAGCTTATCCGGCAAGGCATCGAAGAAGGCGCGCTGCGCCCCTTCGACGTCGATCTGTTCATTAACGCGTACGTAGGCGCGATCTATCGATTAATGGACCGCGAAGCCGCCGATGCCGGGCAGGGCGACCGCTCGCTGGGCGAGACGCTCGCAAGCACGGTCGAACTGCTGCTCTATGGCATCGCGAACGACAGAGAGGAGAAACTCCGATGACCAAAGCCTATCTGTTCCTTGCGCTCGCCATCGTCAGCGAGCTCTTCGGCACTTCGATGCTCAAAGCGTCCGAAGGCTTCTCCAGGCTGTACCCCAGCATCGCTACGATCGCGGCATTCTCGCTGGCGTTCTATTCGCTGTCGCTCAGCCTGCAGCAAATTCCGCTGGGCGTCGCTTACGCGATCTGGTCGGGCGTCGGCACCGCCTTGACCGCCGTCATCGGCATCGTCGTCTGGAAAGAGACGGCCAGCCTGACGACGGCGCTCGGCCTCGTCCTCATCGTCGCGGGCGTCGTCGTCTTGAACCTGAAGGGCTCCGGAGCGCATTGACTCACGGGGTCTGAACGGCTTTCCCCGCGACCGGCGTCTCGGCGAACGCCTCCTTCAACAGTTCGTAGGAACGCAGCCGTTTCGCCGCATCGCGAATCGTAGAGATGACGATAAATTCCTCCACGCCGTATTTGGCCGCCGCCTCCAGCAGCTGCGCGCGCACGGTCTCCTTGGAGCCATGGACAACGTAAGCTTGCCGGGCGTCGATCGTATACTCTTCCTCCGCCTGCCTGCCGTATTCCTCCGCATGCTCCACCGTCGCCACCGTGATCGTTCGCCCGCTCTTCAGGTGGATCTTGACGATCCGGCATTGCTCGGCGATGCTCCTCGCTTCCTCGTCAGTGTCGGCGACGATGACGGGAACGGCCAGCAAAGCTTCGGGCCCCCTCCCCTCTGCCGAACGGAAGACGGAGCGGTAAGCCTCGAACGCCCTCGCCGCCTCCTCTTCGTCGTTGTTGATGAACAGCGCGTACACGTAAGGCAATCCCAGCTCCGCGGCAGTCGCCGCGCTGGATGCGCTCGCCCCGAGAAGCAGCACGTCCGCGGGCACGCGAGGCACCGGACTGGCCTTCAGTCCGGCGAGCGGATGATCCAGAGGCAACCGGTCACGCGTGTAGGCAAGCACTTCGGCGATTTTCTCCGGAAGCGTCGCCTGATCGGCTTTGCCTGCCTGCAGCGCCCGGATCGAATGCGGCAGTCCTCCCGGCGCGCGGCCGATGCCCAGGTCGACCCGGCCGGGGTTCAGCGACGCGAGCACGTTAAAGTTCTCGGCTACCTTGTACGGGCTGTAGTGCTGCAGCATGACGCCGCCGGAGCCGACGCGGATGCGCTCCGTCTTGGCCAGCAAATGGGCGATCAGCACCTCGGGCGAAGAACCCGCCACCAGGTCGGAATCGTGATGCTCCGATACCCAGAATCTATAGTACCCCCACGCTTCCGCCTTCCTCGCCAGCTCTACCGTATGCTCGAACGCCTCCGTCGGATCTTCCCCTTTGTTAATCAAAGTTTGGTCCAGTATGCTCAGTCGAATTCCCATGAAATCCAGCCTCCTCTAGGTCGTGTATGCATACTCCGAGGATCGCAGATATGGCCGAATTTTCGTTCCATGCAAGGAACTTTTGTGAAGGCGTACCGGGGGTACGTCAAGCAAAAGTGACGCAGCAGGGGGCGAAAAGGCGGTGATAGATGCCTCTGAGCGGGTTTGCATACACGCCCTAAGTCGTAAAATGCAGCAAATATTCGTCCAGTTCGATGCGAAGCGCGCTGTTGAATACGTTCGTCGCGATCATCTGCCCGCCGAACGCGGTCAGAGCGACGATCTGCTCGGGCGTATAATACTGGCCCAGATGGGAGAACAGCGCGTTCGGCACGGCGTTCGGCTTGCTCGCCAGATGCCTTCCGTACTGCTCCAGCGCCAATTCCTCGTCGTCCAGCAGAAGCTCGTCGGGATTCTCTCCCCGATCGGTGAGCGACTTGCGGAAGTACGTCGAGTTCAGCAAGCTGCCCCCTTCCAGGGAAATGGCGTAGCAGAACACGATAAACGCCCTATGGCTAATAAATTGAAGCAATGCTTCGCGCAGTCTGTGCCACTCCTCGTACGCATGGTACGAAGGCAGATGGTGCAGCAGCGTCTTCTTCGCGTTCGTCACCGTGCCGTTGATCCGGTATTGGCGTTCGTATTCGGCGCGCGCTTCGGGCGAAGCGTTCTCGTACGCAATCGGTTTAATGACCGCGATCATCATCGTCCCTCCGTTCATATGGAAACGACTGAAGGGCCGGGACCCGTTCAGGGTCCGGCGCTTCAGTCCGTATTGCCGAAATGTATTAATTGCCGTTATAGTCCGGAATCGCTTCGAAGAACAGGCGATCCAGCAGTTCCTTCTCGTCGGTGGAAGCATCGAGAATGCCTTGCGCCTTCTGTTCCTTGATGAAGAACTCCGCGTTCTTCTTGGCGTTGATCACGCCCGGCTTCCAGTGGTAGGACTTGAGCAGCTTCTCGTTCGTCGCCGCGTCGGCCGGCACGTACTTCTTGTCCGTCTCGATCTGAGCCGTCTCGGCCGCGTTGTTGCCGACCCATTCCGCCGATTTCAACAGCGCGCGCGTGATCGCCGCAGCCTTCTCCGGGTCTTTCTTCGTGACGGCTCCGCTTACAACGGAGTAGCAGCAGTAGCCGGATTTGAACGGCTCGTCATGCCCGTTGCTGAGCAGTCGGACGAAGTTGCCCGTGTCGAGCGCTTGCTGCGCCGCAGGGTCCCATACGATGAACGCGTCGATATCGCCCTTGTCGGCGGCCGTCGACAGCTGCTGGGAAGGATACGCTCTCCAGTCGATGTCGGTCGGCTCGATTCCATTCTGCTTCAGCGCGATCGACAGCGTAATTTGCGGTCCGCCGCCAATGACGTCTACGCCGATCTTCTTGCCCTTCAAGTCTTGCAGGGTCGAGATGCCCTTGCCTTTAGGCGCGACCAACTGGATGCATCCCGCGTGAAGGCCGCCCGTCACCTTGACGTCGAGTCCTTGCTCGATCGGCTTGAACCAGGCGAAGTTGCCGACCGTTCCGTCTACTTTGCCGGAAGAGATGCCGGACTTCAGCGTCTCGAAGTCCATCTGCACCAATTCGACGTCGAGCCCCTCTTCCTTGAAAAAGCCCTTCTCGATCGCCGTATAGATCGGCGCTTCGCACGTACCCCCGGCATAGGCGAACGTCACCTTCTTCAACGACTTGTCGCCCGAACCCGCATTCGACGAAGACGGGGATACCGCCGCCGGGCTTGCCTCGTTGTCGTTTTTCCCGCATCCGTTCAAGACGGCGATCGCCATCGTGACGGCGACAGCCGATAAGATCCACTTGCTCTTGGCCAAATGATTTTTCATTTCCGCTTTCCATCCTTCCGAATGAATGATCGCTCTGTCCCGCAACGATTCGCTTCTCCTCAGCGCCCCCTCCTTCCGAAACGGCGTCTCCTTTCGCTTAGACGCCGCTGGGCTCGGCTGCCGCCGCGACGGCTCTGCGGATCGCCTGCTCCAGATCGTCGATCAGATCCTGGGCATCCTCGATGCCGATGGACAGACGGATCAGATCCGGCCTCACTCCCGCCGCGAGCTGCGCCTCCGGCGTAAGCTGCGCATGCGTCGTGCTGCCCGGATGGATCACGAGCGACTTCGCGTCCGCCACGTTCGCCAGATGGGAGAACAGCTCCAGGCCGTCGATGAATCGGTTCGCCGTCTCCGGATCGCCCTTCAGACCGAACGAGAAAATGGAGCCCGGCCCTTTAGGAAAATATTTGGCCGCCAGCGCCCGATACGGGCTGCCCTCCAGCGTCGGATAATTCACCCAGGCTACGTCGGGGTGCCGGCTCAAGTACTCCACGACGCGCGCCGTATTGGCCAGATGCTTCTCCACCCTGAGCGAGAGCGTCTCCAGTCCCTGCAACAGCAGGAAGCTGTTAAACGGGCTGATCGAAGCGCCGATGTCCCGCAAATACTGCACCCGCACCTTCGTGATGAAAGCCAGCTCGGCGAACTTCTCCACGTAGACAAGTCCGTTGTAGCTCTTGTCCGGCTCGGTAAATCCGGGGAACTTGCCGTTCGTCCAATCGAATCGGCCCCCGTCGACGATCAGCCCGCCGATCGAATTGCCGTGTCCGCCGATGAACTTCGTCGCGGAGTGCACGACGATGTCCGCCCCGTATTCGAGCGGCCGAATCAGGTATGGAGTGCCGAACGTATTGTCAACAATGAGAGGGATGCCGTTCTCGTGCGCAATGTCGGCTATACGCTCGATATCCGGAATGTTCAGCCCGGGGTTACCGATCGATTCGAGGAACAGCGCCTTCGTCCTGTCCGTGATCGCGCGCCTGAAGTTCTCCGGATCGTCCGAATCGACGAACCTCGTCGTGATTCCCAGCTTCGGCAAAGTGACGTCGAACAGATTGTACGTACCGCCGTACAGCGCGCTCGCCGAGACGATCTCGTCTCCGGAGCCCGCCAGATTAAAGATCGCGTAAGTGACTGCGGCCGAACCCGACGCCACGGCCAGCGCCCCGACGCCGCCCTCGAGCGCGGCGATCCGCTGCTCCAGCGCGTCGCTCGTCGGATTGCCGACGCGGGTGTAAGTGTGGCCGAATTCCTCGAAGTTGATGACCGAGCGCGCATGCTCCGTATTCTTGAACACGTACGAGGCCGTCTGATAGATCGGCACCGCCCGCGCTCCGGTAACCGGATCGGGCTGCTGACCGGCGTGCACCTGCAGCGTGTCGAAACGCCATTTCTTCGAACCGTTGCCTTCTGTGGATGCCTGTTGCTCGCTCATCTTCGTTCCTCCCGTCTCGAATCAAAAAAGAGACCGCGCTTTCCCGAGGGAAAGCCAGTCTCCAGAGGTCTGGTCAACTTTGTCAGGCTAATTCCATTAATTCATAGTAACATTACCGGAATTATAAGGTTATGATACCTCCGAATGTTCGCCGTTGTCAATCCTCGTTCCAAATTTTTATTTTACTCTCAACTATTGACAAATCGGAAATCAACAAGTTAATTTTATTAAAACCAATTGGAATTATTGGAATTAACCTTGAAGCAGAAAGCAGGAATCGCGGATGAGCAAATGGCGCAATTGGATAATCGTGGCGGCGGCCGCATTGTTATGCGGAATCATTCTGTTCCAGCAATCGTTCTCCGATCGCGGACAACCGGAGCGGCAGGCGGCCAGACTGACCGGCAACGGCAATGCAGCGGCTCTTCCCGAGAAGGCGGAGATCGGCTATCTCGCCCCTTCCTTCTCGCTGACCGGATTGGACGGCGGCACTTACTCTCTCGAAGCGCTGAGAGGCAAACCGGTCGTGCTGAATTTCTGGGCTTCGTGGTGCGGGCCGTGCCGGGACGAAGCTCCCTTGTTCACGAAGCTGCACAAGCAGTACGGAGAGCGGCTGAGCATCCTCGCCGTGAATCTGACCGCGACCGACAGCGCGGAAGCGGCGCGCGAGTTCGCGGAGAGCTATGGATTCACGTTCCCGATTCCGCTCGATTCGGACGGCGCGGTCGCGGCCAAGTACGAGATTCGACCGATTCCGACGACGATCTTCGTCGATTCCCGGGGAGTCATCACCGACGGCGTTCTCGGCGCGCTGAATTGGGATCTGCTGCACGAACGAGTCCTCCCGCTACTGGAACCGTCTGCGACCGATTCGGAAAGTTAAATATCCCGCGAATAGCGCAATAGAGCCGACGACCGCCGCCGCGCCCGCGGCGATGCCCAGGCCGGACAAGCCTCCCGGCCCTTCTCCGCTCCCGGCCGCACCCCCGCCGGATACCGACGCGAGCTTGATCGGCTTGCCATCGTCCCCGGGCATCGCATGGCAAGCCGGAAACCCGCTCGCGAACGAAGCCGGCGTCTCCTCCTTGGCGCCTTCCGCCGCTGCGGACCCGGCCCCCCAGACCATCCCGGCCAGCAGCAGCGCCGCCGCCCCGATTGCGAACAAGCTTCTCATCGCTCTCCCTCCTCTCTCTTACGAATGCACGCTGAACTCGAACGTTTTCATATCATGCAAGCCTTCCGCGGTCGTGACGTGCGCCAGCAAATAGTAATCGCCCGCCTGGGAGAACTCTCCCCTGACGAAGTACTTGCCGTCTTCCTCCGACTTGGCGGATAGCTGAGCGTGCTGCTGCTCTCCCTTCGGCCAAATCTCGAAGACGACCGAGGCGCCTTTCACCGGCTTGGAACCGTGCTTCACGTTCAGATTCAGCGTGGAGCTCCCGCTGCCGCTCAGCTTCGCCGGCTCCGTGGAAAACCGAAGCTCCAGCGTCCCGATGCCCGAACCGGCCTCCGGCAAGCGGTCTCCGCCGTCCGAACAGCCGCCCAGCGCAATCGCCGCAAGCAGCAGCATCGCTCCTCCCAGCCAAGGTTTGCGTCTTCTCATCGTTCGCCCCCTTCCTTCCTTAGACGATATACTCCGGCTGGCCGATCTCCGGCACAAGCTGAAGCGACTCCAGAATGCGCGAACGATATTCGAAGAACGAAGGACTGTTGCGCACTCTGGGCCGCGGCAGATCGATGCGGATCGTCTCCTTGATCCGGGCCGGCCGCGGCGTCATAATCACGACGCGGTCGCTCAGGTAGACCGCCTCGTCGATGTCGTGGGTGACGAACACCATCGTCGTGCCCCGCTCCTGCCAGATGCGCAGCAGCTCATCCTGCAGATTCATCCGCGTGAAGGCGTCGAGCGCGCCGAGCGGCTCGTCGAGCAGCAGCACCTTCGGATGGTTGATCAGCGCCCGCGCCAATGCGGCCCTCTGCGCCATTCCCCCGGACAACTGATGCGGATACGCCTTCTCGAACCCTTTTAACCCGACCAGCTCGATGAATTTGTCCACTTCTTCCTTCCGTTCTTTCAGCACCCCTTGCGCTTCGAGCCCCGTCGCTACGTTCTTCCAGATCGTCTTCCAAGGAAACAGCGTCGGGTCCTGGAAGACGAGCCCCCGGCTCGGATGCGCGTCGTCGATCGGCTCCCCGTCCAGCTTCAGCTGCCCGCCCGTCGGCTTGTCGATGCCCGCGATCAACCTCAGCAGAGTCGACTTGCCGCAGCCGCTCGGCCCGATCAGCGAGACGAACTCTCCCTCTCGAATGTCCAGATCGACTTTGCTCAACGCGATAACGGCCTGGTCCCCGTCCGTCCGGTCCTCGAACACGCGTGACACGCCGTTGATCGCGATCCGCCCGCCTTCCGCCGTTTTTACCATTTGATCAACCCCTTCTGCCAGATCAGCACCCGGTCGCGAATTTTGAACAAAATCGTAATGATCGTCGAGAACAGCACCGCCATAATGAAGAGCGCCGCGTACACCTTGTAATACTCCGCCCAGGCCTGCGCCCAGGTGATATAGAAGCCGAGACCGGCTTTCACTCCGATCATTTCGGCGACGATCAGCGTGACGAACGAAGTTCCGAGCCCCATGAACAATCCGATGAAAATGAGCGGGAACGCGGCGGGGAACGCCACGCGAAGCACGAGATACCGTTCGCTTGCCCCAAGCGTCCGCGCAACCTCGAAGAACGACTTGTTCACGCCGGCGATGCCGGACCAGGTCATGACCGTCACCGGAAACCATGTCCCGAGCGCGATCAGGAAAATGCTCGCCGTGAAGCTGCTCGGAAACACGATGAGCACGACGGGAATCCAAGCGGTGGCCGGTATCGGGCCGATGAAGCGGAGGAACGGGTTGATCCAGTACTGAAAATGCTTATACCAGCCCATCAGCACGCCCGTCGCCAGACCGAAGACAGCCCCGATCACGTAGCCGATGAAGAGCAGCCGCACGGAGTACAGAATGCAGACGAGAAGCTTCTCGCGGTCGCCGATCAGCGCGTCCAGTATTTTGACCTGAGACGGAAAATAAGGAAGCGGAAGCGCGCCCGACTTCAGCGTCAGTAATTCCCACACGACGAGCAAGCCGATGATAAGCGTGATAATGTTGGAGAAATAGAGCAGGGACGCGAGCAGCTTCCGGCGATAAAGCCCGGCGATCGCCCATGCCGCGAACAGCCCCAAGGCGATGAGGAGGATCACCGTGTACTCGCTCTTCGACGCGACGATCTGCACGTCGGGGACGAACGCGTGCACGAGCAGCGAAATAATGAGCGCGGCGGCCGGCAGCGCCAGCTTCGCGATGTCGGCGGGCGAAAGTTTGATCGACGCTTTGGCGTCCGCAGATACCCCGATTCGTTCCGCAACTTCCAAGTCGTTCAGCCTCCTGGTCCGCGGAATACAAAAGACCCCTCTCCATGGCAGGAGCAGGGGTCTCCGGTAAATCCGGTGGACATCCATGTTTGATTTTTCCAATAAACCAACTATATAGGTAGGTTTTATTGGTTAAACATTAACATGGATGGGCGAAGCTGTCAACCGGGAAGATCGGCGGCCGAGATGATGCGGTCGATTATGCCGTATTCCAGCGCCTCTTCGGCGGACATGTAATGATCCCGCTCCACGTCCCTCTCGATCCGCTCGAGCGGTTGGCCGGTATGATCCGCGAAAATCCGGTTCAGCTTATCCCTCGTCCGCAAAATCCTTTTGGCGGTGATCGCGATGTCGCTCGCCTGTCCCTGCGCTCCTCCGCTCGGCTGATGAATCATGACCTCGCTGTTCGGCAGCGCGAACCGTTTGCCCTGGGCGCCCGACAGCAGCAGGAAAGCTCCCGCGGACGCGGCCATTCCCATGCAGATCGTATGAACCTCCGGCTTGATGAACCGCATCGTATCGTACATGGCGAACGCCGACGAGATCGAGCCTCCCGGCGAGTTGATGTACATGCTGATCTCTTTGTCCGGGTCCTCCGCCGCCAGGAACAGCAGCTGGGCGACGACGCTGTTGGCCACCTGATCGTCGATCGCCGAGCCCAGGAAGATGATGCGGTCCTTCAGCAGACGGGAATAAATATCGTACGATCTCTCCCCCCGGTTCGTCTGCTCCACGACGTACGGCACGTAATTCGTCATTGTTCGTTCCTCCGTTTTCCTGTTCGTATTGGGAATCGCAATTCACCCCGTAGACGAACGAAAGCTTCGGAAAGATACGGGCGGTCCGGCGAATTCGTCTTTGCTCCGCGGCGAAAATCGAATACACTGTAAGGAAAAAAGAAAGTTCGATTTTTCGGCGCTGGCGCGTATCCTTTGGCGCGCTTCGTTCGTTTACGATAGCAAGACGAATTCCGCCTGTGCATGCGAGGAGGGAATACCATGTACGCAAACCACACCGAAAGCGCGCGCGAGACGGAGGCGTCGACGGCAATACGGGACGTCGCCGAGCTTCACGCCGCGCTGCGAAAATATTGCCTGTCCTTGGCCGAATCCGCCTGGGAGGCGGAGGATCTGGCCCAAGACGCCTGGCTCAAGGCGCTCGGCGGTCCCCGCTTCGACGCGCATCCGAATCCGGAAGCCTACTTGCTGCGGATCGCGAAGAACGCCTGGATCGACCGCGCCCGCCGCGGCGTCAAGCTGTCGCGCATTCTGAAGACCGTGCGTCCGCCGGAGGGAGAAGCGGCCGGCGACGGCGCCCTGGAGATGGAAGCCGCCTTCCGTGCGTTGGCCGAACATCTGCCGCCTCTGCAGAGAGCGGCGTTCCTGCTGCGCGACGTACTCGGCTATTCGAGCGCGGAGACGGCAGAGCTGCTGCGGGTGACGGAAGGAGCGGCGAAAGCCGCCCTGCACCGGGCAAGGCGGAATCTTCCGCGGGTACGGGAGGAATTGGAGAGCGGAGAAGGCGGGACTGCCGCCGATCAATCCGGACTGGCCGCCTATGCGCGGGCGATCGCGGCCGCCTACGAGGCCGGCGACGTCGAGGCGATGCTGGCGTCGTTCGCCGCGATCGACTCCGAGCCGGCACCGGCCATTGGCCTGCTGCATTCGCGACGGCTTCGGTCGGCCGTCTCTCGCCGGGCGGAAGCTCCTCGAGGGAACGCTCCTATGCCGTCTCTCATGTCGTTCGCTGCGTAATCCGATGCCGGACGGCTCCTTTCTTCCTTGCTATAAGGATAATTATCGACAACGAAAGAGGAAACGCCATGACGATCCGGTCGCTTGACGAGCTTATGCCTACCGTTAATTTCGCCAGCAGGGCGACGACGTCCGCCGATTCGAAGTGGGGCAGGCGCATTATTCCGGACAGCCAGCTCTTCTACGTCGTCTCCGGCTACGCGGAGCTGTCTGTCGGAGGAAAAACGTACGAGGTCAGAAACGGGGAGTGCGTGCATTACGGCCCGGAATGTCCCCACGAGCTGTTCGCGGCGGAACGGACCGACTACTACAGCATTCATTTCCATTGGCGGCACGAATCGACGGCTCCGGTCCATCCGGGGCTGTCGATTCGTTACGCCAGTGAGGAGGACCCGGACGGACAGCCGATCCAGCCGGCTCCCGACATTCCGCCTTACGGTCCCTCGGCGCTGCCGACGCATTTTACCGTCTCGGGGCTGGAGCCGATCTTGACGAGGATCGTCAAGGAGTACGAGCTGGAGCAGCCGGGATACGGAGCCGCCCTGCGGGGGCTCATGACCCAGGCATTGACGCACGTCTTCAGACAGCTGCTGAACGTCCGCGCCGCGTCTACCGCCGGCGGCAAGATCGAACCCGCCATCGCGGCGATGCAGGAGCAGCCGGGCAGAAACTGGACGGTGGCCGAGCTGGCGGCCCTGTGCGGCTACCACCCGATTCATTTCTCCAAGCTGTTCAAGGAAGAAATCGGCCTGCTCCCGAAGCAGTACGTCATCGGAGAGCGGGTCAAGCAGGCCAAGCGGGCGCTGCTTCAAGGCGAGAAAATCGAGTCGCTGGCCGAACGCCTCGGGTTCACGAGCATCCACTATTTCAGCCACCAGTTCAAGAAGTTGACCGGGCTGACTCCGACCGAGTTCCGGATGCAAGGGAATCTTCTTATTTGACGCTTGCAGGATCAACTGCCTTGCGGGAAACCTTTTCTCCATTCGCCCGGGGTAAGTCCGTAAGTGCCCCGGAAAGCCTTAGAGAAATGGTGAACGTCGGAGAATCCGCAATATTGCGCGATCTGCTCCTGGGACAGATCCGTGTTGCCCAACAGTTCCTTCGCATGCTCCAGCCGCATGTTCAACAAGTACCGATGCGGCGTAACGGCGTACCTCGATTTGAACAGAACGCTGAATCTCGATACCGATAGGTTCGCGCGTTTCGCCATCGCTTCGAGCGATAGCGGCTCGCTCAGATTCGCCGAGAAATGAGCAACGATCCACTTCAAAGGATCCCGTCCGGCCCTCATCGAACCCCCGCTGTGCAGGTACGCTTCCAGAATCGTGACGATCAGTTCGTGCATCGACAGACACGCCCTCAATTGCATGATCGGATCGCGCTGCTGCCATCGTTCGACGGTCATGATCAGCGTATCCATCAATTTGGCGGGCTGGGCTGCTTCGATCCGAACCGGCACGGATAGCCCGAACGCCTCCAGCAAGCTCGGCTGCAGGAGATGCCCATAGGGAGTCAAGTCCAATTGACCGGGTTTGGTGGGGAAGCTGTCCGCCCTGTCGGGCCGATAGAACATATCGAAATGCGCGAAAGGAGTAATCGTGTCCGTCACTCCTTCCAGAACGACAACGCTTCCCGGTTGAATCAGGCAGAACTGGCCCGATTCGAACCGATACTCGCGGCCATCCGCTTCAACCTGCAATACCCCTTCCCTTACGCCGATGAACAGATAGTCCAGCAACCGGCGCGCAGCCGACCTCCATGGCTTGCGTACGGCAAAATCGCTCTCGCGAATATAAGGGACGATCGGGTTCTTCTCCAGAAGCTCCTCCAGATCCGCCATCGTCGCTCTCTCCCTTCAACAGAAGAAATCATCCTGCCTTTCAGCTTATCAATTGATTTATACAAAAACAAAAGAAAGATTGACAATGACCGAAACATCGTTTAGCCGATAAGATGTTCCTGTATCGCATTTCATCTGTCGGGAGGCAACCGCATGGCCGAATCCACTTCCGTTTATCCGTCTTTGAACGATGATTATGAAATTTCCCAAGAACAGCGGGAGCAGTATGAAGAACGGGGGCACGCTGTCGTCCGCGGGCTTGCTAGCGAAGCGGAGGTCTCGATCTACGAGCCGCTTATCAGCGACTGGGTCAGACGGCTCAACAACCACGATAAACCGCTGGAGGAGAGGGACACTTACGGGAAAGCTTTTATACAAATCGGAAATCTGTGGGAGAAACACGATGAGCTTGCCCGCTTCACGCTCGCGAGAAGATTCGCAAGAGTCGCTGCGGAGTTGATGGGCGTAGACGGGGTTAGAATCTACCACGATCAAGCTCTGTACAAGGAACCGGGAGGCGGACATACGCCGTGGCATCAGGATCAAATCTACTGGCCTCTCGATACCGATAAGACGATTACGATGTGGATGCCGCTCGTTCCGGTGCCCGAACAGGTCGGCTCCATGACGTTCGCCTCCGGGTCCCACAAACTCGGTTACATCAACAAAATGCAAATATCCGACGAATCTCATCGCACTCTCGGACAATTCATCGACGGGCGGGGGTTTGAGAAAGTATCTTACGGAGCGCTGGCAGCGGGCGACGCAACCTTCCACAGCGGCTGGACGATCCATAGCGCGCCGGGCAATCCTACGGAGCTGATGCGCAAAGTGATGACGATCATCTACGTCGCGGATGGAACGACGGTAGCCGAACCGGACAGCAACGCGCGCAGGAGCGATCTGGGGCAATGGCTGCCAGGCTTGCAACCCGGAGACCTCGTCTCCAGTCCCCTCAATCCGCTCGTCTACAAATCTGCAACCCGAACCTGACCGAATCCTCACCTTATTTAAAACCTTTGAAGCCCCGAGACCGCCGTCCAATTCGGCAGGTCCGGGGCTCTCTTCGTTACTCCTTCTTCTGAACGACTGGCATCATCATGCCGTCCTCCATGCCCATCATGCGGACGCTGTCTCCTTCCTCCTCGCCCTCGGATAAGAACACTTCCGTGCCGAAGGCCGGCTCCGCGCAGGGCAAGTGCGTGCGGCCGCGGGCCAGAATGTGCCGGTAGTTGCCCGACTCGCCCTCATAGCCGTCGTGGTCCCAAGGAATCCAGGAACGGGCGTTGCAATAGTGGCATACGTAAGAGCGGCGGAACCGATCGGCCGTCCGGTTCGGGTACGAGCGGTGCAGCAAGTGCGAGTGGAAAAACAGCACGTCGCCGGGACTCAGCGGCACCGGAATCGGAGGCGGGTACTTCGCCACGACGCGCGACAGCGTATTCGCCTCGTCGTCGAGATGGCTGACGTTCTCCACGCCGTGCAGATCCTTGAACGCATCGACGGCGTGAACGCTGCCCGAATATTGCCCTTCCGGGGGATAGATCGGCTCGTGGTTGGAACCCGGCACGACCCACAGGCAGCCGTTCTCCTCGTCGGCGTCCTCCAGGGCGATCCATGCCCCCAGCATCGTGTCGGGATGCGTCTTGATGTAGTACGAATCCTGGTGCCAGCCCTGCCCTCCCCGTCCGGGAGGATTCAGGAACATCATCGATTGCAGCGCGTACACGTCCGGCCCGATCAGCGCTTCGGTCACGTCGAGGATGCGCGGGTGCAGCATCCCTCTCTCGGCCGCGGCGTCCCGTCTCGACACCATGTGAACCCGGGTCTGCTCGGCGAACTCTTGTTTCAGCGGATCGTCGTCCCTGGCGGCCGCTCCCTCCGCCTCCGCCTCCGCCTTCGCCGAACCGAGCCGCGTGCGTTCCGCCAAGTCGTACAGCTCCGCGATGTCTTCTTTTGACAGCAAGCCCCTTACGATCAAGTAGCCGTTGCGATGATAATGAACGTAATCGTCCACGCTGACCAAATGCCGGTTGTCGTGCTCGCGCGACTTCGGCGTATAAGGAATCCCCATTTTCCCAAACCCTCCATGATCGTCGTTGCCTTTATTGTGCAATATGGCGCACGGACCCTCAATGGACGGAACCTCGATTTCGGGGTGTTTATTTGATCTGTTCGTTCACGAGGACATGCCGGTTGGCGGATACGGAAGCGACCGTATCGGGAGCCGGCAGTGCATGCCGGGCCAGAGAATTCTCGCAGCGCTCGATATAGGACGAGGCCGTCATCCCCCGCAGACGCTTGTACATTTTGGAGAAATGGTGCTCGTCCCGAAAGCCGACCCGGTACGCGATCTGCTTGACGGTCCACCGGCCGCTCAGCATCAGCAGCTCCGCCCGCCGCAATCTCCGTTCGAGCAATGCCCGCTTCGGCGATAGGCCGACGGAAGCGACGAACATGCGCGTGAAATGCTCGTGGGACCACCCCGACTGCCGGGCGATCGCTTCGATCGTAATCGGCTCTTCGAGATGCTCCTCCATATACGTCAGCGCCTGCGATATCGGCAGCGGCAGCGGCCGGGCGAGCTCCTCCAGCGCGTTGTCCGCGGAAGCGCACAGCTCCTCCAGCGCCGACGACAGGAGCACGGCGAGCCTCCGTTTCCAATGCGCCAACCGGAAGTCGGCGATTCTCATCATCTGCCCCAGCAGCGCGGGCAGCAAGCTGTTGCCGCTCACCGGAAGCAGCGGAGAGCCGGCGAGCAGCGACTCGAAGCGCGCGTCGCCCTGCCGAAGTTCCCCGTAATCGAAGTGAACGAACAGATGTCGAACGTTCTTGTCCGGATCGAAGCGATACCGGTGCCGCTCGCCCGGCCGGGTAAAAATAAAGCACGGCTTGTCGAGCCTGTAAGTCTCGCCGCCCGTTTCGTAAATCGTCGCCGAGCCGTCCGGAAAGTAGACGAGCTCGTAGTCGGTCAGCCATCTTTCTCCGAGGACTGACCCCGCCGCGGCCCATACGTCTCCCACGCTGTGCACGAAAGGCCATCCGCCCGGCATCGTCTCCTCCCGCTCCCGGCTGTTTTCCCCGTTACCGTTCCCGTTTTCCTCCGCCATCCCGCCAGCGCCCCTTTCTCTCTATTTTCTCTATCGTAAGGAATGCAGCTTGTTCCCGCAACGGCAAACCCCCTCCGTCCCGAGCGGGAGGAGGGGGCTCCTGGCTGCAATCAGCTCGCGCCGACGGCCGAATAGACGACCGGGAAGTGCTGCCCTTGCAAAATATCGCCTTTGTTCACGCCGACATAAGACAGCATGACATGGTCGTTCGACGGCACGTACCTCGTATGGCCCGGCATGTAGTGGACGGCGATCGCCCGCCGCTTCTTCTCGGACCGGTTGTTCGGGCTGCCGTGCCAGGTCAGGCTGTGGTGGTAGCCGACCTGCCCTTTCTTGATCTCGAACGGCACCGCCTTGACCTCCGCGCCTTCCGGCAGCAGCTCCGGGCGGCGATGGTACGGCATGAAATCCTTGTCGCTCGCCAAATATTTCTGCTGATCGCCCCACTTGTGGCTGCCCGGCACCATCCACATGCAGCCGTTCTCGACGACCGCGTCGTCAAGGGCGACCCAGGCGCTGACGAGATCGGCCGGCTGAATGATCGGCCAGAGCGGATGATCCTGATGCCAGGCGGTCGGTCCGCCCGTCACCGGAGGCTTATATTGGATCTGGTCGTGCCAGATGCGCACCGTATCGGTGTTGCACAGCTGGGCGATCTCCTCGACGATCGTCTTGTTCGCGGCATGCTGGAAGAACGCGTCGCTGGCCATCCAGATGTTGACGATCTGAATGACTTTCTCGTTCACGATCATTTTCATTCCGTCGTAGGGAGTCGCTCCCTCTTCTCCGTCGGCCAGCATGTTGTGGGCCAGAACGGGCTTTTTCACCGATTTCCCCGCCATGACCAGCTCCAGCTCTTCGCGAAGCGCTTCCACCTCGTCGTCGTTTAACACAACTCCGCCTTTCAGAAAACCGTTGCGTTCGAATTCGGCCAATTGGCTATCGTTCAACATCGGACTCAACTCCCCAGCTCTATTCGGATTTGTGATCCATGGCTTCATCATAAGAGTTTCGGGTTCCGATGTATTTCCGATAAACCAAGTTTCATTTGCGTTTTTCTTGTCTCTTCGGCCGGCTAGCCGACAATTCGATAGTCCGGCTTCACCTTGTCGAAGTTGGGATTTTCTCCGCTGATCATCAAGCCCATGCCCCAATCGAAGTGCACGTTCTCAGTCGGAAAATCGGCCGGATCGCGGTACTGGAACAGCACGTTCCTTCTCGTCCGCTCGCTCCGGTTGGCCGCCGAGCCGTGAATCGTCAAGTAGTTGAAGAACAGCACGTCTCCGGCTTCAGCCTGGCACATCGTACCGTCCGAGATCGGATACGTCTTGTGATCGAGATAGTGCCTGCCGACGTGCGGCAGCGGGCCTTGCTTGTGCGATCCCGGGACGACCCTGAGGCAGCCGTTCTCTTCGTCCGCGTCGTCCAGATGGATGCTGGCGGCCAGCATCGTATGCTTCTCATGCGGGAAATAAGGCTGGTCCTGGTGCATCGGGAAAGCCGCGCCGTTCTCCGGCGGCTTCACGAGCATTTTGGAATGGTGCAGCTGCACATTCGGACCGATCAGCTTCGTCAGAACCGACGCCATGTTCGGATGGATCGCCGCGCGCATAAACGCCGCATCGTGATAATGAACGTCATGGAAGCCTTTCAGCACGAGCTTCTTCAGCTGCTCCGGAGGCAGGAAGTCGCCCTGCCAGGCCGCGTTCTCGTCCCGGTTGGCCTCGGCCGCCCTTTGAATAATGCCGTCCACCGCTTTGCGCATCAGCGCGACCTCTTCCGAATTGAAGACGCCCTTGACCAGCAAATACCCGTTATCTTTGTAAAATTCCGCATCCTCCGCACGTATCATGCCGATTCCTCCCTAGGCAACGATGAGCTTGAATTGTTTGGTGTTTCGGCTTTATTGTATAGCTATCGGACAGATACGGTCTTTGACCGCAGGCGACCGTTTTTTGCACAATAAGGACATAAAGATCGGAACGGGGGAGAAAAATGGAGCTCGGCAATGAGACGCAGGCGCTGTTGAACGAGCTGGCGGCGAACGTGCGGACGGGGAACGGGACGGATTTGAAAATTCATTACTGGGGAGTCAACCCCCGCCATTTAAGCAATTCGGTGCACAGGCATTCCTTTTTCGAAATTTGCTACGTTCTGGAAGGAGAAGGCGAGTATTCGGAGAGGGGAGTCGACTATCCCTTACGGGCGGGAACCCATTTCTGCTCCAGGCCCGGCATCGACCATCAGATCCGTTCGCTGGAAGGCATGTATTTGCTGTACGTCGCATTCGAGGCGGATGAGCGCGGTTCGCGGGACGCGGCGATCGAACCGTTCCACGCCCTGGCCGGATACGGGGAAGCGTGCGTTCACGACGACGAAGGAAATCTGCCGTCTTCGCTGTTATGGAAGAGCTTGCTGCTGCGCGAGGAAGGCAGAGGCCGTCTGTCTCCGGATGCCCTGCGGGCAGCCGCCGGCGCTCTGCTGCTGAGCTTCCCCGGCCTCTTCGGCAGCGAAGCCTCCTCCCCGGCACGTTCGTCGGGAAGCTCGGACGTCCTGCTGCGCCAGGCCAAGCTGTACATCCGGGACAATCTGTCCCGCGATCTGAGCCTGCGGGAGATTGCCGGCAACCTGAACGTCTCGGAGCGCCATCTCTCCCGCCTGTTCTCGGGAGGCATCTGGGAAAACTTCACGAACTACGTTCGCAGCGAGCGCGTTCGAAGGGCGGCCGAGCTGCTCGCCGGAAGCGATCTTGCGATCAAGGAAATCGCCGAGGCGACGGGCTTCTCGTCCGTTCACTACTTTACGCGCGTATTTATTCGCGAGAAGGGGGTGGCTCCAGGCCAGTTCCGGCGCAAACACGCCGGAGCTTCGCCGAATTAGCCGCGGAAGCCGAGGACCCGAGCTGTTCGCCTCTGCGACGGCGCTCGGTTGGGCGATTCGCCGCGGCAGCCAGCGCCCGGCTGAGGCTATGCGCCGGAGGAGGGGCTGCGTTCTCCTCTCGAAGAGGCGGGCACCGGATACGGCACCAGCTCCAACGCCGCGTCCGATCGGGGAAACACGCTTCGGGCCTGTTCCTCCAGCAAGATGAGGTCTTCTCTTCCGTATCGCGAGCTGAAATGCGTCATCAGCAGCCGGGAGACGCCCGCGGCTTTGGCGATTTCAGCCGCCTGCACCGAGGTGGAGTGGCCGTACATGTCGGCCTTCTCCGCCAGATCGGCGCCGAACGTCGCCTCGTAGACAAGGGCGTCGGCTCCTCTTGCCAGACGTATCGCCCCCTCGCAAGGCCGGGTGTCTCCCATCACGGCGACGACGCGGCCCGGAATCGGGTCATGCAGCACATCGACGGCGCGAATGATCGTACCGTCCTCCAGCTCGATGTCTTCCCCGGCCTTCAGCCTGCCGTACGCCGGTCCCGGAGGAACTCCCGCCGCCGCGAGAGCGTCGACGCGAAGAGCGCCGGAGCGCGGCTTCTCCGCGACCCGATATCCGAAGCAGGCGATTCGGTGATCCAGCATGGCGCATTCGACGGTATATCCTTCGCAATTCAACAGCGGGCCTTCCTTCTCGATCTCGTGCACATTAAGCGAATAATCGAGATGGGTGCCGGACAGGTTCATCGCGGCATCGATAAATTCGCGCAAGCCCGGAGGACCGTATACGTCAAGCGGCTCGTAGCCTCCCAGCGACGATCTGCTGCTCAGCAAGCCGGGTACGCCGAACAGATGGTCGCCGTGCAGATGCGTAATAAACAGCTTCGTCAGCCGGCTCAGCTTCAGCGGAGCTTTGAGCAGCTGATGCTGCGTCCCTTCCCCGCAGTCGAACATCCAGAACGTCCCCTTGGCCCGGGTCAGGTTCAGCAAGACGGACGTCACGTTCCTCTCCGCGATCGGCATGCCGGCGCTCGTTCCCATAAACCAGATTTCCACGCGCTCGCCTCCTTCCTCAGTCAGCATTGACGGGTTGTTCCCCGTTTAACCGGCGTTTGTTGATCTTTGGTTCAACCTATATAGACAGCCAAGTGTTGAAGCGCAAGTGTTCTTTACGACACTGCAATGCGCGCCATTTCAAGTGATTCATTTGTATCGCGATCATGCAACGAAACGTTCAGACGCATTTACACGAAACTTGCGCATTGATCACGAAGATCTCCATCGTGCTCCGGAGTGCCTGAAACAAAAAAAGGATGTTGTCAGGTTAAGCGCCGGGAGGCCCCAAGGCCAAAAAGGTGCCTCGGAGCAGCGGCCCCGATTCCGTGAGGGCCAAGAAAGTGCCTTGACGTTGAGAGGTCGGGAGTGAGCGGAGAGTGTCAAGGCCAAAAAGGTGCCTCGGAGCAGCGGCCTCGATTACGTGAAGGCCAATAAAGTGCCTTGACGTTGAGAGGTCGGGAGTGAGCGGAGAATGCCAAAGCCAAAAAGGTGCCTCGGAGCAGCGGCCTCGATTACGTGAAGGCCAATAAAGTGCCTTGACGTTGAGAGGTCGGGAGTAAGCGGAGAATGCCAAGGCCAAAAAGGTGCCTCGGAGCAGCGGCCCCGATTCCGTGAGGGCCAAGAAAGTACCTTGACGTTGAGAGGTCGGGAGTGAGCGGAGAATGCCAAGGCCAAAAAGGTGCCTCGGAGCAGCGGCCTCGATTACGCGAAAGCCAATAAAGTGCCTTGGCAGTACATACCTGGGGCAGTTGGGGCTATAATTGCTTATCCTGACAACATGTTTGGGTTCCTCCGAGCTGCATCGCTTCTATTACGATTGGAGTTATCTTTTCCTGTTCCAGAACCGGCGGCAAACCGCACAGCCTTCTCGTCTCATTGGAAGAAATGAAGAGCGAAGCTTATAAATTCTGTATCGACACTTAAAAAGAGGCTGCGCGCTGCGCAGCCTCTTCCCTATTGCTTCTATTTATCCGGATACGCTCGAATCCGACGACTTCTTGCGGTTCCACGGCGTACCGAGCAGCGGCAGCGCCCATCTGTCCAGCCCGTACCAGCCCGCTACTTTCCAGCCGAGCACGATCCACGTGGCGAGAATGAACAGCAGCGGATTAGTGCTAAGCGTGCCCGCGAACAGGAAGCTCGCGTTCATGAATGCTCCGAAGAATGCCGCAATCCCCGTAAGCAGACCGAGAATCAGTCCCAGACCGACCAGCACTTCGCCGAACGCGACCACGTACGAGAACAGCTTGGCGTTGGGCAGCACGGCGTTTTCCAGGAACGAAGCGTACCAGCCGGTCACGTCTTTGCCCTCTTCCGCCTTCCCGATCGCTCCCTTCACGAACCCGGTCAACCCTGCCCCGGCTTCGCTTCCGACCCACTTCTCGTTAGTCACCTTTTTCCATCCGGCGATCAGCCACGCGTAACCCAAGTAAAGGCGGATAACCAGCCACAGCAGTCCCGACCTCGTGTTGTTGAACAGAAAGTTCGATACCGGATTATCGGGGATGATGATGTTTTTGCCCTTCAATTCTTCTTTGATCGTCACAGTCTTCATCTCCTCTTAGGCTTATGTTCCAAACCTTACCACAGATGATTTGCGTAAACTGTAAACAACTTCTCATTTGGGCAACTCAGCCTAATCATACACAATTTTTTAGGAACAAACCACAATTTTCCTCGAATCAGTGCCAAGCGGGGCTTTAGTTCGCCGCCGCCCTGACCGAAGCTCAAAACATGCGTACACACACAAACGGCCGCCCGTATCGGCGGCCGTTGCTCCCTGCTTAACCCTCTGCGGTATCCCCTTCCGAATCCGCGTTCGTCACGTAAACGATGATCCGTCTCGCCAGTTGAATGCCCTCTTGCTCCCCATCGGCGGAGGAACTCCCCGCGCTCATAACGGGGGACTCCGTCGAGGGAGAAGGCGTCACATCCGCCCTCCACGCGACGAACACCGACCAGATTCCGATCAAAATCAGCAAGGCCGCCCCCGTCAACAAAGCTTTAAATACGCCGTCCCGACCCGCTGTCCGATAACCCTTCATTCGAACCTCTCCTTTTGCATACGTGAAATCTTAACCCCAGTGTATCCGAAAAAGGGAGCGTCTTTTAGTGACGGCGGACACGTGCCGCGTCATGCATGACTCGAGTGACAGAGCGGGACGGAACTTTCGGCGGGTTCAGGGTGTGCGGTTGTTCGATTCCCGGGTCCGTCGGCTCCGGGCTACATCGCCTTGGCGGCCCACAGGCCGGCGTTCAGAATCAGCTTGCGATAGCTCTCCGTCCGAAACGCGTCCACCCGATGGCCGGGCATCAGATAGACGACTCTGCCAAGTCCGTAATCGTGGGTCCAGGCAGCGGGCCAGTACGCGCCGTCATGCTCGTATTCGGCCAGAATCGTCGTGCGGATATGCGGATTGAATTCGAAGCGGTAAGGCTCGTCCTCCACGGTGAACGGCTCGACGCGGTCCATGATTCGGTGGTTCGGTTCGCGAATCCGGATCGGAAGCGCGGTAAATTCGGGATGGCTCATGAACTTGCCGCCCAGCAGCGCCGCCAGCTCCTGATTTCTCTGCAAGGAAATGCCGTTGTGAATGGCCAGCAAGCCGCCGCCTCTCGCCACGTACGACAGCAGAGCCGCGGTACGCTCGGCCGGCAGCTTCTCCTCCAGAAACTCCGTATACGATATGAACAGCCGGTAAGGAGCCAAATATTCCTCCTTCAGCATCCCGTAATCCCCGGTGCACCTGACGTCTATCCGTTCCCGGAAAATTTGCCGCAGCTCCTCGTCCACTCCTGCGAACGGATGGTAGATCGCGTCCGAATAATTGCCCAGCGCCAAAGCTTGTATTTCATTTCCCATGAACATCGCTCCTCTTGTGTACCTATTAAGAAAGCCAGGCTCCCTTACACCCGCACATCCATCAACGAACCTTCTCCGCCGTCGAGCCCCCCGCCACCGCTGCCCGGGTTGCCCGCGATTTCCCTTCCGGCTTGCCGCGCCAGCGCCAGAATCGACAGCCAAGCAAACAGCACGCACAAGGCCAGCACAATCACGAAAGGAAGCATCTCCTGCAAAGATTGGTTAAGTTGAAAAGGAAGCTGGAACAGCATTCCGGCTCCGGAGGCGAAGGCGAAATGCCGGCGGTTCCTCGCGGATTGGGCCAGCCGTTCCTTGTTCCTCTCCAGCGCATCCAGACGGATTCCCTCGCACAAGCCGTACAGCATCGCCAATTCGATCGCAAGTCCCGCCGCGGTCAGCGCAAGCGCGTTAAGCGAGGGCTCTATGCCGCCCGTCAGCGAGAAACCCGATCGCGTCAGTCCCAGCAGCGCAAGAACGGACAGAACGAGCTGCACGGCCGCCGCGTTCCAGGCGAGCTTGTACATGCGATTCCTAGAAACAAGCTTCGCTAAGCCCGCCATCAGCAATCCGTACCCGACGACATCGGGCAGCAGATCGAACCCGTTAATCGTAATGTCGATCAGCGCCAGCCCCAGCCCCCAAGCGATCCGGGAAAACGCTATCTTCATTCCGCCCTCCCCCTCATCTCTCGGACGTAGGCCCGCATTTGCGCGTCGGTCGGATATGGCGTATAGTTCGCGAACACGATATAGTCGTACTTGCTGCCGTCCGGCTCTGTGAAATGCTCTCTTAACTGCACGTTATAGACGGACAAGACGTCTGCCGCTTCCTTCAGTTGAAAACGGTAATCGAGCGACAGCATCTGACCTGTGTCCATCTCCAGAGGAACGGTCGCACTGCTCGGCTGCTGCGGCATTCCGTGCGTATCGTTCGCCTTGATCTCGTACCGGAACGCCCCTCCAAGCTTCTCCAGCCACGCGGAAGAGACGCCGGAGAGCGTCGCCGGCCGGACCGCCGTCACGGCGGCCGATCCGCTGTTGTCGCTCGAACCCCTCCCGGAACTGAAACGAACCGGCGGCTCCTTGGTCTTATCCGGCGGCCAGGCCGGGCGGTACGCGATAATTTCTCCCACGTTCTCCTCCCGCACGCTGCCGTCGCTATACTGTACCTTCAATGCGTTTAACCGGAGAGGCTCGCCCTCTTGGCGTTCCTGCATCCTGTTCTCGTCGAAATATCCGCGCAAGGCGTAGATCGTCTGACGGCGCAGCTCCTGATGCACCTGCACAGGGTAGAACCTCAGCGCCTCCAGCCCTTCGGCCGTCGCGGACACCGGTTTACGCTTGTCGTCCTTGTTGGCGACGTACAGCAGGTCGAAGGCGACCGAAGGCGTATACGTCGTCTCGATATAATGTCGGAGAAATCCCGGCTCAGGCAGCCGGTAGTACCGGTAATAACCGTAATTAGCCAGCCAACTGGCCACAATCAGCGCCGCAGCGATCAGGTAAACGGCTCTGGCTCTCATCGGTTTCTCCTTCCCGAATCTTCCCTCTATATCATCAGCTATACATATAACGCGACAATCGGTTCAGAGTTCCTCGGACAGGCGAAAAAAACTGCGACTGCCCCATTCGCGCCCATGGACACATGCTTTTGAGCTCTTCACGAGAGGCGTTGTTCTAAAGAATCGTGCATCGGCATCAGTCGAGGGCCTGGCAGTCAAAGAAAAACCGTTTCCTCGGAGGAAACGGTAAACGGTTTTCGCGTTATTGTTCATCCCTCTGCAATGCCGCGGATACTTCCGCCAGCTCGTCCGCGGCCTGAAGCAGATGCCCGGACAGATCAGCCTGCCGAAGGGCTATACCGGACACGCGTACCACGCCGTCGCGCAAATCGGCGGAGGAATCGACCAGCCGGGCGACGGACACGACGATCTCGTCCAGTCCGGCGGCGACCTCGGCAGCCGCCCTGCTCCATTCCTCCGTCCCGACCGCCAGCGTCTGACTCTCTCCGGCAATGTCGAGGAACGAACCGACAGCCAATTCGGACTTATGCTTGGTCTCCTCCAATCGGACGGTAAATTGGGTGAAGCCGCCGGACATGCCTTCCATATCGCTTCTCATCGCGTCCATCAGCGTCCTCGTCTGCTTCGCGAAGCTCTCCGTCTGCCCCGCAAGCTTACGGATTTCCCGAGCAATGACCGAGAAACCGCCGCCTTGGGCTCCGGCTCTCGACGCTTCAATAGAAGCGTTCAGAGAGAGCAGATTCGTCCGGTAAGCGAGATCTCCGATACCCGACATGAACCGCAGGGCGTCGTCCATCCGCTCGGCGATCGAACCGACTTGGCCGCCCAGCCGAACCAGTTCCTCGCTCGTCCGCTCGAAGGAAGCGGCCAATTCCAGCACCGCCTGTTTGCCCTCTTGAGCATAGCCGTTCGTTTTCTCTACGGAGTTTCTTAGCGTTCCCGCCGCTTCCCGCAGCTGCTCCGAACCCGCCGACGCCTGCTGCACGACCGCAGATATCGACGCGGTCGCCTCGTGCAGCGATTCGATCCGGACTTGGCAGCTTTCCGCCAGCCGTTGGATGGAGTCGGAAGCTTCCCGGTTATCTCGGGACTTCTCGAGAAGACTGCCTGTCCAGCTTACCACCTTGCGCCCCGTGTCCCGGTTGGCTTCCAGCATCTCGCGAATTCTCTCGCCCATCTGCGCCAGGATAAGATCGACGCGGCCGAACTCGTCGCTGCGAACGACGCTTGAGTTGTAGTCGAGACGGCCTTCCCGGTAGGCCTCGATGCGCCTGATGAGCATCCCCACGCCCCGGTTGACGGACCGCCCGAATAGATAAGCCAGCGCGACAGACAGAACGACGGTGCCTATCGTCAGCCAGATCGCGGTTCTTGAGCTGTTCGCCAGCGTATCGCCTAATTGTGTCGCGCGCTCCTCTCTCAGCCCGCCGAATATATCCTTCAGCTCCCGATCAATTCTTCCGGCAGCAGTCGTCTGATTCGTCAGCGACTGAAGGATCGCGGCCGAGTTCAGAGATTCGGGAAGAAACGTCCCGGTAAAATGGTCGGCGTAGAGCGCTTCGTAATCGGTGTTCAGCTTGGCGAACCAGTTCAGATAGGAGCCCAGCTCGGCGCTGCCCTCCAGTTCGGCGGACAGCTTGCCGGCCGTCGTCCGCAGGCTCTCGAGCTTGTCCGTATAAGCCTGGGCCTGCTTCTTCTCGTACCCTTCGCTCAGGAAGCGATAGGAGATCGTATTCAGTTCATGATACGTCATCATCAAGCTCTCATACTCCCGCTCCAACCGGCCGAGCGTCTCGCTCTCCTTGGCCTGCGAGCGGATTTGGCCGTTCGCGCGCAGAATCGCAGCCCCCGTCAGCGTGCTGATCAGCAACAGCGCGAGCAAGAGCAACGTTAATTTGCGGATGATCGTCATATGCGCCAAAGTGGCAGCCCCCCGTCCAATGACGTTCGTTCGCACCTAAGTGCCCGCCATCATTGTACTGCCGAAGGCGCTGCGCGCTCTGCTCTTTTTGTGACCCGTTCCGATAAAATCGTGACTATATCGTTAAGCGAGAGAAGCCACCCCCATTCACAATCCCGCTCTGCGAAAAGACTTCCGGTAATCGTGGGGAGTGACGCCGTGAACTTTGCGGAACAATCTGGCGAAATACGAGAAGTTGCCGTAATGGAGCCGGTCCGCGATTTCGCTGACGCTGTCGTCCGTTGCGGCGAGCAGTTCGGCCGCTTTGCGCATTTTTTCCCGCAGGATGAAATCGGTCAGCACGGTGCCCGTCTCCTTGCGGAACAGCCGGGACAAGTACGCCGGATTGACGAAAGCGACCGAAGCGAGCTGCTCGCGCGTCAAATCCTCCTCAAGATGGTCGGCGATATACGCCTTGACCTTCTGGATGACGGGGCTTTCGGCCTGCAAATGGGAGAACAGCTTGCCCGCGGCCCCGGCGATGCAACCGGCCCATTCCTTGAACCGGGCTACCGACCGGGTCGCCTCGTCCGCTCCCGGACAGTCGGCGATCTCGTACAGCTGCTTGGCCTGGAGCCCTTTGCGGTGCATCGCGTAGTAGATGACCTGAAGCAAAGAATGGTAAGACGAGATCAGCGTATCGACCGTCGCCGTGCCGGCGTCCAGACGCCCCAGCCATTCGTCCAGCCCAAGCGCGAATTCGCGGGTTAAGCCCTGCTCAAGCAGATCCGCCCAATCCAGCATCGGCTCGGTCAGGCTAGGCACGACTCCCGGCTGTGCCGCGTCTTCGGGGGCAGCGCCCCGAATGACGGCATTGGCGACGCCGACGTTGCGGTATTCCCGGTCCAGCAGGCTCAAATAGCCGTTCAGGACATCAGCCAGCGCGGTCGTCTCTCCGACATAACAGGATACCCGGCAGAAGAAATACCGCCTGCAAGCCTCCAAATATTCGCGGCAGCGAGCTTCGAGCTCCTCCACCGAAACCTCCTGCTCCCCCTCGTACAGCACGACGAGAATGTTGCCCCGGTGATCCTCAATCACGTTGCCCGCCACCCCCGGCAGCAGCACCTCCTCCGCGGCCTTGCGCAAGGCGAACTCCATAATCAGCTCGTCCCGCTCGTTCAGCGGTTTGTCCCAGCCTTCGACGCTGATCAGAATGAGCCTGACCACGCTCAACTCGTTCAAATTCATGCCGTAAGCGGATAGAGCCCGCTCGACCGATACGGGAGAAGGAGAAATTCTGCGTTCGAGCACATCCTGCCAGAAGCGCTCGATCAGAAGCGGCTTGCGGCTGTTCCACAGCTCGACGATTTTGCCGTACTGCTCGTCGGCTTCGTTCAGCCTTCTTCGCTCGTTCACCTTCCCGATCGCCGCCAGCAGCGCCTGCTCCAGCTCCGAGTAGACGACCGGCTTCAGCAAGTATTGCAGGCTGCCGAGGCGGACCGCCTCCTTCGCGTACGCGAATTCGGAATGGCACGTCAGCACGATCGTCTCCGGATGCAGCCCCTCGTTCTTGACCCACTCCATCAGCTCGAGCCCGTTCATCTCCGGCATCTCGATATCGCAGACGACGATGTCGATCTCCCGTTCGCGAAGAAGCTGCTGCGCCATCGGCGCATGGTACGCCTCATGCACCTCGTCGACGCCGATCTCGTCCCATCTGACGCCGGAGATCAGCCCCTTGACCGCGTAAATCTCGTCGTCCACGATCAGCACCCGTATCATCTTTTATCCCCCCTTGGAGTCTCCTGGTCCTTGCCCTTGTCCAGTCCGATCGGCAGCCGCAGCGTAACGAGCGCCCCTTGGGGCTCTGCGGACGAGAACGTCATTTTCACCGGCCCCTTAAAATACAGCCTGCATCGGCGAACGACGTTCCACAATCCCAGACTGCGATCCCCCGGCTCGGCTTCGTGCACTCTCTCCTGCAATTGCTCCGCCTGTTCGTCCGACAAGCCTTTGCCGTTGTCCTCGACCTCGATCAGCAGCGTTCGGTCGCTGCCTTCGCCTTCCTGCGACACCTTCACGCGGATGCGGAACGGGCTGCCCGTGCGGATCGAGAAGCCGTGCACCATCGCATTCTCGACAAGAGGCTGGATGATCAGCGGCGGAATCTCCGCGTCCTCCGTCCCGGGAGCCACGTCGAATTCGAACTCCAGCGTCTCGGGGAAGCGGTATTTCTGAATCGAGAGGTAATGGTAGATATGCTCGGTCTCTTCCTTGATCGTAATCGTCGATACCTGCGTACGCGTCGTGTATCTGAAATAGCGGACGAGGTGCAGCGCCATGTTCTGTATGACCTCGTAGTCGCGGATTTGCGCGAGCTGGTAGACGATGTTGAGAGAGTTCATGAAGAAATGGGGATGAATCTGCGCCTGCAAATGCTTAAGCTCCGCCTTCTGCGTCCGGATCTGCTCCTCGTAAATGTCGATCTTGAGGTGCTCGATCTGCTGGGCCATCCCGTTAAACGTCTCCTTAAGCGCAAGGAATTCCTGAAGCTTGTAATCTTCCATCCGCACGCTGAGGTCCCCTGAGCGGATTTTGCGCATGCCCTTGATGAACTGATGGATCGGCTTGACGATCGAATTTTGCAGGAACAGCAAGTACAGGCCGAGCATGGCGGCGGCGAGCATCGGGATCAGATAGGTCAGATTGCGGAAAAAGGGCAGCCCCTCCAGCAGAGACCGTTCCGGAAGCATGAGCAGCAGATCCATGGCGGCCATCCTCGAGCTTTTCGCCACGAACAAATACGGCTTATCCAGCTTGACGATATTGTAGGCGGCTTTCCCGTCGTCCAGATAGGCCGACAGGTCCGTCGATCCGAGCGCTTCCCGGACGGCGGCTCCCGTTGCGGACAGGGGTACGCCTTCCCGCGACACGAGCAGCGCTTCGCCCTTGCCATCCTGGCCGAGCCTTCTCATCGGCTCCATCAGCCGGTTCAGGTCGACCCATGCGCCGATGTAGGAATCGTAGTGCGTATCGACGATGCGGGCCAGCGCGTACTCTCCGTTCTGCTCCACGAGGCTCCAGCGTCTGCCGCTTCCGTCTGCCGAGCTTGTCAAGATTTCGCGCAGTTTCTCCTGGATGAGCTGCTTCCTCTCGTAAGTCACGGATTGCTGCTGGGCGACGAGCAGCTCGTCATGCTTCGCCCCGTAGGCGAACAGGATGTCCGCGGCATCGTAGTAATTAATATTGAGGTTCAAATCGTTCGCCGTCTGGGTCGTCGCCAAATAATATTCCCAGCTCTCTTTGCCGTACTGGCTCAGCGAGATCAAGCTCTGATCCTGCTCGGCGGTCTTGTACAGGTAGTTCTCAATTTCTCCGAGCACCTGATCCATGTCGTTCATATACATCGTCAGCATGTTCCGGTTCGACTGCGCCACCTGGGAGTGCACGACCTTGGTCGCGTACAGGTTGTTCCACAGCAGCGCGATGACGAGGGGAACGGTGACAAGAGCGAAGCCGAGAATCAGTCTGGAGCGCATCGTCGCGGGTCTCATGTTCGTCCTCCTCAGCCGTTCGTCTGCCGTCCGGCGGCCAGCCAGCGGTCGAGCTGCCGCTGCTTTTCCGCCACGACCTTGTCCGCTCCGGCGATCTTCAGCCTCTCCAGATACATCGGAATGATTTTCTCGGGGTCCTGCGCCCCGGTGTTGAGAGCGGGCATGAACTCCTTGTCCACGAGAGAGCAGGCCGCGATCTCGGCTTTGACCCGTTCGGGGTTAAAAACGAAGCCGAGCGCCCTCGATTGGTCCGCGGACTCGTTGAACCTGCGGTACTCCTCCCACAAGCGCGGATTCTCGTTCTGCCACAAGTAGGAGTTGAGCTGGTTGCCGAACATCCACGGCTGGTTCAGGTTGTAGCCTACCGTTTTGGAATCGACCCCTTGCGGGTACTGGATGACGTTGTCGGCCAGCTTGACGTAGTGCACGCCTTCGATGCCCCAATCGAGCAGATTGAGCAAATAAGGGTCGGTGTAGAGCAGGTTCAGCAGCATCATCGCTTTCTCCGGATGCTTGGCGCCCCGGGTAATCGCGAACATGGCGCTCGTCGTATCGGCCGTCGTCGTATACGGCCTGGTCAGCTCCACGCTGACCATCGGATATCCCGTATCGCGCGAGGCGTGCAGCTCGAAGCCGGGCTTCAGCGATTCCGCGTAGGAGAACGCTTTGCCCGCCTTGACGGCGTCGAACTCGTTATCCTTGGACGTCGTCGCATCCGCATTGAAATATCCGGCGCGGTTCCATTCGTACATCAGCTTCGCATATTCCATGAACTCGTCCGTCTCGGCCAGATTCACGACTTTGCCTGCGGCGCTGTCCCGATGAAGCACGCCCGGCCCTTCTCCGAGCATGTCGAACATGCCGTACTGCATCAGGAACGTCAGCGGACTCCGATCGGCCCGGGCTTGGAGCGGCGCCATGCCGGGCTCGCTCTCCTTGACGGCTGCGAACACCGGGCCCAAATCCGCCAGCTCGCGGACCGCCGACAAGTCGATCTTCAGCTTGTCGACGATGTCCTTGCGCAGCACGAGCCCTTTGCTGGAGGCGAACTCCTTGTTCGTGACGATGCCGTAGATGCTTCCCTCGACTTTGCCCGCCTCCAGAATCGACGGGTCGAGAATATCCTTGATCCCTTTGCCGTACTGCTCCAGCAGGTCGTCGAGCGGGATGAACTTGCCCTTGGCGATCTCGTCCGCGAACCTCATCCAGCCCGCGGTGAACATCAGGTCGATCTGCTCTCCCGATGCGAACATCAGCCCGGTCTTATCCCACCACGAGCCCATATCTATCGTCTGGATATCCAGCGTCGCATTGATTTTCTTCATTAAATAGTCGCTCATGGCCCGTTCGACGAGTTCCAAGTCCTTAGGCACGTTGCCTGCGGGGAACACCATGACGAGCTTATCGGTATCGGCCGAGGCTCCCGCCGTTTTCTTGCCGTCGGCGCTGCCGGACGACTCCGGCGTGCGCTGGTCCGGCACTTGCCGATCCGGCCCTCCGCTCCGCTCATACGCCCATATTCCGATAAACAGTGCCGCCGTCAGCAGGGCGACAACAGATGCAAACGCTTTCCATTTGATGGGTCGGTTCATGTGCAGCATCCTCCGGGAGCGACGTTTGATTTCTCATCTTACACCAGACCAAGGGGCGGCGGCTACACCGTTTGTGACCTGGAATGCCAATTTTGTGACCTGATTCGAGCCCTTGTGAAGACGCGAGCTTAAAGCCTCATTTTGCGGAAATGATTGGGCGCCGATCCCAGCTTCTTTTTGAACAGATTGGAAAAGTAGAATTCGTCCCCGAAGGAAAGATGAGCCGCGACTTCCCGTACGGTCATGCCCGTGCTCCTCAGCAGCTTTTGCGCGAAATCCAACTTTAATTGCAGATGATAGTGATAGGGCGTAACGCCGTATTCCCGCTTGAACAGACGGATCGTTTGCGATTCGGACTTCCCGATGACCGCCGCAAGCTCGGACAAAGAAACGTTCTCCGATACCCGATGGTCCAGGTACGTTTTCAGCCGCATCGCATCCGACAGAACGGCCGGCGCATACAGATGCTCGTTCAGCTTGACCAGCAGTTCATGCACGGCCAGCGTACAGTTCAGCACGGCATTGTCATCGTTGGCCTGCGCGTTATGAACAATTCGCTGCAGATAATTCATCGCATAGAAATCCGGGATATGGTAGCAGCCCTTCAGCCCGTATCTGCCGATCAGATCCGTCAACAGCTCTCCCCTGACGTTGACCCAGATTTTAATCCACGGATCGTCCTTGTCCGAGAAATACAGGTGATCTTGCCCTTGATGCAGGAAATACGTGTCCCCGGCCTTCGGGTAAAATTCCTGAGAATCGATTCTGACCGTGCCTCGCCCCCGAATAATATACTCGATGCTGCTCACCGCCGAACGGGGCCGATCGATCCGGTAGCTTCCGTCGCAAAAAGATTTTCCGGCCATCTCGAACTGCAAGCCGAACGGTCCGGCAGCGTTTTCCCTGAAAGAATAGATTTCTTCTCTCATGCGCATTTTCCTCATCCGATCATCGTTTTTATCTATCCCTTGCCCCTATGAACGTCAGTATACTATATGTGAATCGAACAGAACAGGAGATGATCGAATGAGCTTCAGACCCTCGGCAGTTCCTCTGATTACCGTAGATCCGTATTTCAGCATTTGGTCCTTCGCCGATCGTTTGTACGACGATCACACGCGTCATTGGACAGGCCAGCGCAACGGCATGGTCGGATTGATCAAGATCGACGGCGCCGTATATCGATTCATGGGAAAAGTGGAAGCCTTCGGCGAACGCTATTACGCCGAACCGCAGGTCATTCCGCAGATCAAGGCGGAAGTGAAGCCGCTGAGCACGATCTACACCTTTGCCAACGAGCAGGTCGAATTGACCTTAACTTTTCTAACGCCTCTTCTTCCGGATCGGCTTCCTATTCTGTCTCGTCCCGCCTCCTATATCAGCTACGACATCGCCGTCAAAGACGGGCAGCAGCACGAGATTGAAGTGTATTTCGATATTGCGGGAGAATGCAGCGTCAATACGATGGATCAGAAGGTCGTCTTCCGCCGCGGCGCCGATTCCGTGTACTGCGGCAATGCGGAGCAGAAGCCGCTTAACGCCAGCGGAGACAATATCCGCATCGACTGGGGTTATCTGCATGTAGCGCATCCCGGAGCGTTCGTGACCGACTATGACGGACGTTATCGCTTCCTGACCGGCGGGGAAGCTGCGCGGGTGGACGACGATGGCGACACCCCCAAGCCTGCCAGCGAATATCGCTGCATCGCGCTGATCAGCGACAAGCTGTCCGATACGATCTGCCTTGCCTACGACGACATCAAGTCGATCGAATATTTCGGGGAACAGGTGGATGCCTACTATAAAAAAGAATACGGAACCTTCGACAACATGCTGAAGCAAGCCGTATCCGACTATGGGCAAGTGAGCGCTTGGGCAGCGGAGTTCGAGGAGAAGCTGAATGGCGAGACCGCGAAAGTGAACCGGTATTACGCGGACATCGCGGCTCTGGCCTACCGGCAGACGATCGCCGCCCATAAGCTGGTGCTGCACGAAGGGGAAGCTCTGTTCCTGTCCAAGGAATGCTTTAGCAACGGCTGCATCGCCACGCTGGACGTCACCTATCCTTCGATCCCGCTGTTCCTGAAATACAATCCGGAGCTGGTCAAGGGCATGCTGCGCCCGATTCTGAAATATGCGCGAACCGACGCTTGGAAGTTCGATTTTGCTCCTCACGACTGCGGTCAATATCCGCTGTGCAACGGCCAGGTGTACGGCGAGAACAAACTCGAATATCAAATGCCGGTAGAAGAATGCGGCAATATGCTGCTGTCGGTGGCGGCGCTGTCGCGCTATGAAGGCTCGAACGAATTCGCGCTGCAAGAGAAGCCGCTGCTGGACAAATGGGCGGATTACTTGCTGGTGAACGGCTATGACCCGGGAAACCAGCTGTGCACGGACGATTTTGCCGGACATCTGGCCCACAACTGCAACTTGAGCATGAAGGCCATCGTGGCGCTGGGGGCGTACGGCAAGCTTGTGAACGAGGAGAAATACATCTCGGCCGCGAAGGCGATGGCGGACAAGTGGAGCGCGGAGGCTCGGAAGGAAGAAGGCTCTTTGCTGGCCTTCGATCAGCCGGATTCCTGGAGCCTCAAGTACAACATCGTGTGGGACAAACTGCTTGAGGTCGGTCTGTTTGACCAAGAGGTATACGAAAGCGAAATCCGGCTGTATTCCGCCAAAATGAACCGTTACGGCGTGCCGCTGGACTCGCGCTCGGACTACACCAAGCTCGATTGGCTGGCGTGGACGACGGTGTTTACGGACAACGGCGAGTATAGCGAACGCTTGTACAAAGCCATCTGGGATTTCATCAGCGAAACGGCCGAACGGGTGCCGATCACCGACTGGTATTACAGCTCTACCCCGCACCAGGTGAAGTATTCGCGCTACAGCGGATTTCAGAACCGGACCGTTCTGGGCGGGATTTATATTAATTTGCTGTAGATGACGTCCCGTTCGGGATTGGCCGCTTGCGAGCGACGTCCATGTCGGTTTTCCGCTGTATTTTGTTCTTCGTTCATGTGGACGGGGAGGAATACGTGACCCACGTATTTCCTCCCTCCAAATTGCCGCCGGAGACGCCGGTTGCAAGGACTTATGAGACAGCTCTTCTCGCTTCTCTATCAATCTTCCGTCTTGCCGAATACATCGCGTATCGCTTCCAAATAAGCCATTCCGTGCTTCGTGTCCGGTTCCAGATAACCGCCTTCCGTCCATTCGTTCCAAGCGTACACCGTAATCATCGGCGGTTCGAGGCCTATGCGATCCACGTACGCCTTGGAACGACGAAGCGCCTCTTCGAACTTGCCCGGAGCATTGTCGGACAGAACCGGCGTATACGGATATTCCCCGAGCTCGTAAGGAGCATCGGCGTCGCATCGCGGAGACGGGTCCCATCCCATCGTCACGTTAGGATAGTAGGGCACTGCATATTCTTCGCGGAGATCGTCCCATTTCGCCATCGCCACTTCCATATACTCGCCGAAGTCCGTATGAGGGAACGACTCCGGATCCGTATGGTGAATCCAGACGTAGGAAGTGACGCTGTCCGCTTGGAACAGACGGATAATGGCGTTCGGGTCATCGCCGATGATCGCCTCATGCTTCGCTTGCAAGCCCCATTCCATCAAATTCAGATGCAGCCCTGGGTAACCGGCCTCCACCGTCTTGCGGCGAAAATCGGCCAGCGCGTCGGCAGTCGCTTCGATGCCGCCCAGCCCGGCGACGAGCGTATGCGTCTCGTAAATCGAGAAGTACGGCTTGCCGTCGATCTTCAGGAAATTCGACTCTCCGAAATATCGTTCGATCAAGTAATCGGTCATCGCGTCGAAGCGTTCCCTGTTAAGCTCGTTGTGATTCGCCCACATGATGCCGAAGCGGAGTCGGTCGCGGTTGTTCGCTTGCAGGAACCCTTCTTCCAGCGCCCGGTGCAGGAAGGGGCCTTCAGCGCCTTGCAGATCCCAGTACCAGTCGTACAGGAACGACGTAATGCCGTGATCGGCGGCCGCGTCGATCTGCTTCTCGCTGACGCGCGGATCGGATTCGTCAAGCTCTCCCCAGAGCGGGGTCTTCGGTTGCTCGTGGCCGGGGAATCGCGGCTTGGCCGTTCTCAGCGAAGGCCACTCGGTCCAGCCTTTGCCCTTCTGCTTCTCATTGGTCGGGTCGGAGTGCCATTGCGGAAAATAGTAAACGGCGACTTCATAGGGTTTGCGGCTCATATCTGAATTCCTCCCGGGGTACTTGTCATTATCCTTTCACAGATCCCATTACTAACCCTTTGAGCATATATTTCTGCGTGAACAGGAACAGTACGACCAGCGGCAGCACGGAGAGTACGCTAAGCGCGAATACCGGCCCCAGATTGATCGACTGCTTGTTGGCCATAAATTGTACGATCTGCGGCATAAGCGTCATCTTCGACGGATCGTTCAGGAAAATAAGCGGCGTAACGAAATCGTTCCATGCTGCATAGATGTTCGTAATGACGAACGTGCCTGTTGCCGGCATAAGCAGCGGGAAGATAATCATCCAGAATAGACGCAGTCGTCCGCAGCCGTCGATCGCAGCCGATTCCTCAAGCTCGCGCGGAATCGATTTCGTAAACGCCGAATAGAGGAACGTCGCCATCGGAATGCCCGCTGCAGCCGCCATGAACACGAGCAATGTGCGGGTATTGATCAGCTCAAGCGCGATAGCGAGCTTGAACATCGGAATCAACGATCCGACGGTCGGAATAATCAGACCGGACAGAATGAACAGGAAGACGTAGCGGAAAAACCGCTGATTCATCCGCGCCAACACGAATCCCGACATAGAGGCGACGAGAATGGTCAGCACAAGCCCCCCTAACGTGACATACAGCGTATTGCCGAGCCCCCTGAAGAAAGCGACATCCTGAAAGGCAGCTTTGTAATACTCCAGGTACAGCTGATTCGGCAGCTTGAACGGATCATAGAAGATCGCCGGCTGTTTAATGCTCATCATCAGCAAATAACATACGGGAAGCAGGAAGAGCAGCGCGAGCAGCAGCATTAACGCCTCTATAAGCAGCGGAGGCTTGCGGAGTTGTCCCATTACAGCTCTACCTCCCTCTTGCTTGTGATTCTGAGCTGGACGATCGCAACGATAATGATGAAGAAGGCGAGCACGATGCTTGCAGCCGTTGCATAACCGTATTGCGTATTCTGGAAGGCCGCGTTGTAGACCGCCAGGAACAGTGTATAGGAAGATGTTCCCGGTCCGCCGTTAGTCAAAATATACGGCAGCTCGAACAGGCGCAACCCGCCCACGACAATCAGGAAAAGCACGACCGACACCGTCGTCATCAGCATCGGCAGCGTAATTGTCCGGAACAAAGTAAACCCTTTAGCCCCTTCAATCTCGGCCGCTTCATAGATGTCATTCGGAATGGACTGCAGACCGGCCAAATAAATAATGGCGCAATATCCGATGCCTTGCCATTGCGTAAGCAGAATGATCGTCGGGAACGAGGTTTGAACGGTGCCCAACCAGTCCTGAATAATCGACTCCAGACCTAACCGAATGAGAATACCGTTAAATAACCCTTCGTAATTGAGCAGTTGCCCCCAAATAATCGAAGTGACGACAAGACTGATCACAATCGGCAAGTACAGGCTGGTTCGCAGAAACGCCTTCGTGCGAAATGGCTTATTCAGCATAACGGCCAGAAACAGAGCGAGCGTATTTTGGACGATCACCCCGAAGGCGACCATCTTCATCGTGTTGAAGAAGCCATCCTTCATTCTTTGGTCTTTAAGCAAGTTAACATAATTGTCGAAGCCAATGAATCTTGGCGGCTTCAGCGCATTCCATTCGGTGAACGAATAGTAGATGCTTTGCAGAAAAGGAAGATAGAAAAACATTCCGAATATAAGCAGCGCGGGCAATAGGAACAAAACCCCCGACAAGTATAATCTTCTGTTTTGATTCATTGGATGTCACCCGCTTTCCGGTACTGGGCAGAGAAGGCCCAACCGCGAACGGCCGGCGGCTGGACCCTCTCATGTGCTTGAATGTCGCGTTTATTCCGGTAAAGTTACTGTCGCTTTGTCTCTCTCGAGGCTGTCGATCATCGGCTTCAAGTCGGCCGGAGTAAACTTCACGCCGGATACGACCTTCGTCGTGACATCGATTAACGCGTTAGCTCCACTTGTCGGAAGATAGCTCTCTAAGCGTACAGGCAGGGATTTCTTACTCACCGCTTCCTGGACTTCGGAGACGACCGGATCGTCATACGTGACGCTGACGTCCGACAACATGGTCAACGCTCCGCCGCCTACGAGATACGGACCGTACAGCTCGGGCGAGGCGACCACGTTAACCAAGTCCTTCGCCTCCTGCATCAATTCCGTCTGAGCGTTAACGCCCAGCGCCTCATTGCTGCCAATGATCATCGCTGTATTTCCCTTGTCGTCCATTAACGGGAAGAACCCGATATCGAAGCTTTCGAAGCCGCCGTTGGCGATGTTTTCCTTGTTCGCGCCAGGCATCCACGGTCCCTGAATGATCATCGCCGCTTCGCCTTTGGCGAACAGTTGAGCGGATTGCGGCCAGTCGATGCTGAGCGCGTTTTTGTTGAAGTAATCGTTCTCCTTCATCTTCTGGAAGTTAAGGAATACTTCCTGAATGAGCGGATCGTCCAACTTCTTCTCGCCGTTGTAGATTTTCAATCCGAAATCCGGATCTTCGCTGAACAAATACGGCTGCAGCCAATTAGTGGCGAACATTTGTGCCGTCCAGGCATCTTTGAACCCAAGCGCGATCGGCGTAATTCCCGCTTGTTTGATCGCCTCGGCGACATCCATGAACTCCTGTGTCGTCTTCGGAGGTTGAAGGCCGAGATCTGCGAAAATCTTCTTGTTATACCATACGCCCCCGCCGATGCTCCCCCCCATCGGCAAGGCGTACGTTTTGCCTTGGAAATGGGTTTGCAGGTCTGTCTGACCCGCTTCATTCAGTCTGGCTACCCAAGGCTCGTTGGACAAGTCTTCCAAGTATCCATCAACCACATATTCTTGGTTCTGATAGAAGATAACGTCAGGCGCCGATCTGGAGGCGAGCTGCGCTTTAAGCTTATCGAAATAAGGAAGACCCAACGTGATGTCCCACTGAATTTTGGCGTTCGGATACAGTTCCTTGTACTTATCCTCAATCCCTTGCTTAAAGGCTACTTGATACGAACGATCGTCGATGAACCATGCACCTACGCGAATCGTGAACGCTTTGTCGCTGCCCGCTTTCGGCGCTTCCTCGGAAGCGGATTCAGAAGGACTGGCCGCCGGAGCTTCGCTGGCGCTCGGACTCGGAGAGGCGTTGTTATTCTTGTTTCCGCCGCACGCGGACAGAACGAGACCGAAGCACAGAATCAGCATTAATCCCATCCAGGCTTTGCTTGACTTCATATGGTGTAATCCCCCTTTTAGTGGTTGTTCAAAAAGTCCAATTTTGATCACGGAGCAGATCAGGAAGCGGATTCGACATCGAATCTTGAATTCAGCCGGATCTTCCGGTACTCATGTAGCTTCCACTACACTCCGTTCCTCATCACCGGTCTTCATCCAACCTTCTCGGTGCTGAAAATCGGACTTTTTGAACTCGCTCTTAAGATATCTTCCCTCTTAAGATAACGCTTCCAGAGCGATTTTCGGATGGTTGGGTTTTGCCTTTTCTTTGCTCCGTTTGACCGATTCGACAGGTTCCGTAATTAAGGCTTCGGTCGCTGCTCGGCTTGAGCGCGAAAGGCATTGGGGGTAAAGCCGGTCATCTTCTTGAACAAAATATTGAAATGGGAGGAGTCCTTGAAACCGACCGAGTAGGCGACCTCGTACGCCTTCAAATCCCCGCGCATAAGCTTTGATTTGGCTTCCTCGATTCGATGCTCCCACAGCAAGTCGCTGAAGTTTTTGCCCGTCTCCCGCTTGATCAACCGGCTAAGGTACGAATAATTGACGTTCAGCTTCTTGGCTGTCGTCTGGAGATTAATATCCTCCATGTAGCTCTGCTCGATCACTCTCTTCGTCTCCAGCACCAGCGACTTGGACGACTGGCCCAGCGTACTCGACATGCGCGCGGCATAGTCGAGAAGCTGCCGTTCCGTCAGCGTCATCAGATCGGTCAGAATAACGCAGCTCAGCAACCGTTCCCGAATGTCCACTCTCGCCTCGCTGGAGATGAGGATTTCCGACTCCAGCAGCACCTGTTCGGCCTTGTCCAATAAACTAAGACAGACATGCTGCATCTCCTTCTTGCCCGCTCCCGTGGACAACAACTGACGATAGCTGTCTCGCAGCAGCGCCTTAATGCCTTCCGTATCGACTCGGCGAATCAGATCTCCCAGCCTCAATACAGAGAATTCCGTATCCTTCTTACGTTCGGCGAGCATCGACTCGAGCGCATCGAAGGAGATGACCGACTTGCGGCCGAGCAGCATCCGGTACTCCATTCCTTGGGCCGCCTGTTCGATCGCCGATTGCAGATCGAGCGGCGTGGCCAACTCCCGACTCAACGCAGCGGATAATGTGAACGCTTCGTGATCCGTCTGCTCAATGATCTTCCGGGCGAGAGTCATCGCCTGATCGTGCAGCTCGCCAGGCACCGCCCCGCTGCGCGCGAAGAGCAGCAAATATACCCCGGAAGCCGTAGTGGCCGCCCAGGCCTTCAGTCCGCTCTCTTCAACAGAGGCCCCAATTTCCCGCTTCAAAATCAGCTTGGAGAACGGCGTTCTCTCCGGCGCGGTACTTACGATATGATCCACCTCGACATAGAGCAGCAAGCAGGTCTCCCCTGCCAACGCCTGCTCGGAAAGCCATTCTCTCTTCTCATCGTCGCTCAATGAATCGCTCGTCAACAGGTCGAAAGCTTCCTCCTGTTCCAGCCATGATCGTGTTTCCTTCCGATGAGCAATCAGAGCCTCGACGCTCTGGACCAGATCGGCTCCCCGGAACGGCTTCGTCAGGAAATCCGCTACCCCGAGCTTGATCCCCTTCTTGGCGTATTCAAATTCGTTATAGGCCGTAAGAAAAATAATCGGAAGATCGGACCTGGTTTCCCTGATCTTCTCCGCCAATTCGATCCCATCCATCTCCGGCATGCGAATGTCGGTAATGAGCAACTCGGGGCGTATCTCCTCAAACAATTCGAGAGCCTTCACCCCGTTGGCCGCAGAGCCTGCGATGACGCACCCCAAAGCCTCCCACTCCGTCATGCTGCAAATGTAATCGCGAATTTCCTTCTCATCGTCCACTACCAGAATTCTCATGTCAGTTCTCCTTTTCGACGAGTTGGATCGGCATCGTTAACCGGACGGTCGTGCTGCCGTTTCCGCGCTGCAGCGTTACGCCGTAATTTCCTCCGTAATGGTGGCGAAGCCGGGAGTTCACATTGTCCAGACCGGAACCCAGACCTCGCGGCTTGTTGGTCCTTCTCGAGAACGAAGCTTGCTCTTCCTCGCCCAAGGAGCTGTTCTCGATCTCGATCAGCATCTGGAAATCCCGCTCTTCCGCACGAATGCGAATGATACCTCCGTCTTCCAATCGATCTATGCCATGAATGACGGCGTTCTCGATCAACGGCTGCAGGATCAGCTTCGGCACGGCCGCATTGCGGAGCATCCCGGGCAGCGTCACTTCGTAACGAAGACGTTCCCCGTATCTGTAGCGGTGAATATCCAGGTAGGTTTCGGCGAAGCCAAGCTCCGTCTCGAGCGATACGAACATGCTGCCGGGATGGATCGAGAAGCGGAAGATAGCGGACAACTTGTGCAAAATGTCCGGAACGAGCCGTGCCCGCTCCGCCGATTGCGACATAATGCTCGCATATTCCAGCGTGTTGTACAGGAAATGCGGATTAATGTGCATGCGAATCGCCTTAAGCTCCGCTTCCTGCTTGAGCAGCTCGTTCTTGTAATTGGTGTCGATCAGTTCCTTCGTTCGACGAATCATCTGATTATAGCCGTGACAGAGAATGGCCACTTCATCACTGGACGTGATCTCCTCGATCGGAAAATATTGTTCTTGCTCCACCTTGCGCATCAGCCGCGTCAGCCTTTGAATCGGAATAGTGACTTTGCGAAGAAATACGTAAGTAACGATAAATACGATAGCCCACGCCAGCAGCGTGATCAAAGAAGCGAATTCGATCTGGTTGCGAACGACGCTGCCGGTAGTGGAATGGAAAAGATCGATGTAGACGAAATCGGAGGCTCTCGACTTCTGCTTGAGCACGATCAGATCGTTGTTTCGGTTGTCCAGCACTTTGCCGATCTGGCTTCTGTCGACCGAGGAGACGACCAGGTTGTTGGAGTTCGTGATCAGGAACCTCTCCTCCTCGTACTCCTCGTACAGCGACGTCACCTTGTCCGGGTTCAGGGTCACGATCAGCATCCCGAGGAGGTTGCTGGTCGTCCCCTCTTCCGAGGTTTCGAAAATGTTCATCACGCAAGCCAATCGATCGTTATCCGTGAAGAAAGCCCATTCCGGAACATGGCGGAATTCGAAAGGAAGCAATGGATACGCTTTCAAGTGGATCAACCCGACTTCCTTTTCTGTTCCGTACAGCTTGTCCGACAAAGTCAGGACGTAATAGTTGTCGAAGTAATCTCCGAATCTCTGCTGCATCTCCGTCAGTTCGATCGACAGCCAGTTGACAACCGTGTTTTCCAATTGTGCCTGTTCCTCTTCTTGGGCGATCCCGACATCGGGATTGGCGTCCGCTTTAAGCAGCTCTTGCAGAGGGTTGAACGCTTGCATCTCCAGCATCCGCTTCTTGATCTGCTGCAGCTTGTCGTCAATGGCGTTACCTTTCTCCGCCAAATTCTGCTGCATCTCTTCGGTAGCTTTTCTTTCGATCAATTTGCCCGTTCTTGCGAAGAACGTCGTACTGACGACGATCAGCGGTACGAGCGTCAGCAACGAATACACGATCAGCATCTTGTACAGCATCCGGGAACGAATGACCTGCAGCAGTCTTCCCGGCAAGGAGAGCAGATAAGATTTCATGATGCCCGTTCCCTTCGCAATAGTTCGAATATTCTTTAATTATACTATGATCAATCGTTTTGAATAGGAGGTTCGATTCCAGTTGACCTGATTCGACGAATGAAGCATAGTGAAGCAAATGAAAAGTCAAACACAGCCATTTCTTTATGTGCAAGCGCTTTCTTAAACTGATAGAGAGAGGAGGTCGGAGCAGCACCTCGATAAACTTGCCGAACGGACTCCCGGCATTCCGTGCGCCCGCGCGCCCGTGCGGCCCCATCCCATTCACGAAAGGACGTGTTTGATTTGACTTTGGCTGCTGGATTCAATATCTCTCGCAAGGCGTTCTCCCTTCTGTTGGCTCTCTCCGTCGCTTTGGCCGCGTTGACCTTGCCCGGAACGGCCTATGCCGCCGACTACACGGTGCAGCGCTGGCAGACGGTCGAAATCCCGCTCACCAGCACCGTCGCTTACTCCGACCCCTTCCTGGACGTCGACGTTACCGCAACGTTCTCCGGTCCCGGCGGCGCCACCATTACGCGCCCGGCCTTCTGGGACGGCGGCTCCGTCTGGAAAATTCGCTTCGCGCCCACCGTTACCGGCAACTGGAGCATGACCACTTCCGCCTCGGACCCGACGAACGCCGGACTTCACAACATCACGAAGACGATCCAGGCCGATGCCTATTCCGGAAGCTTGGCGATCTATCAGAAAGGATTCCTCAAGCCAAGTCCGAACGGCCGCTATTTGACTTACAACGACGGCACTCCTTTCTTCTATCTCGGCGATACGCACTGGATCTTGCCGCACGAGAGGTTCAACACCTCCAACGCCCCGGGCGTCGCTTCGCAATTCAAATACATTGTGGACAAGCGTGTCGCGCAAGGCTTCACAGTCTATCAGTCGGAACCGATCTGGCAGCCGCACGGCGGCGGCGCACACTCCGATCCGGACGAGGAAGACGTGGCCAATCTGAGCGACGGCTTCTCTGCCGCGGACCTGCCCGGCTTCGCCAATCTGGATCGCAAATTCAAGTACATCGCCGACCAGGGGCTCGTTCACGCTAACGCTCAAGTAACTTGGGCGCTCGATCCGGCCAGCTATCCGGGCGTGTACACGGAAGCTTACATGGAGCGAATCGCCCAATATTGGGTGGCCCGGTACGGCTCTTATCCGGTGATCTGGACGATCGCCCAAGAGATCGACCGCAATATGTACGGCGCTTACGACGGGACGACGCTCGGCAAATGGTTCGCAGTCGGCCAGAGCCTCTCCGACAACGACGCTTACGAGCAGCCCATTATGCCCCATATGGAAAATACGAGCACGGCGGTAGCCTCGAATTCCACCTGGGCCAGCCAGCCGTATCATGACGGATGGGCGGTTCAATGGCAAGGCGATATGACCGGTATGGGTACGGCCAAAGACTTCTGGAACTATTCGCCAACCAAACCGTCCGTCCTCTACGAGCCCGCTTACGACGGTTTCTGGACCGATCATCGCGGAGCGCTGGGAGCCGCCTACAAATCGTTCCAGTACGGCATATACGGCTATGGCTACGGAGCGTCGGGCACCTGGAACGACGTCTATTCCAAGCCGGGAGACCCCGACGACTTCGGCACCGGATACGAGCTGCCCGCGCGTTATACGTGGTGGTACGATGGGGCCAACTTCGTCACCGGCGATCAACTAACCTACTTCAAAGACTTCTACACTTCCCTGGAGTGGTGGAAGCTGATTCCCCGCTTCGATGATTCGGCTTGGGGCTCGTTCAGCGATACGTCCCGCTCCCTGCTTTCCTCGGACGGCAATGACACTTATGTTGTCTTCTTCTTCAACGGCAGCACGGCGACGGGTGCTCTGAGACAGATGGACAACGACTATTATTACGAAGCCAAGTGGTATAATCCCCGCACGGGGGCCTACACGGCAATAGGCAGCACCGTACAGGCCATCTCCGGGCAATGGGCGATTCCGGCGAAGCCGGACACGAACGACTGGGTGCTTCTCGTCGAGAAAACGGCGAATCCGGTAGCTTCCCTGCCTAATCTGGCCTTGGGCAAATCGTACTCGAGCTCCTCCTCCTGGGATGGCAGCCAGACCGCGGACAAAGCGTTCGACGGCTCTTATTCGACGAACTGGCAAGCCTGCGCCTGGTGCTGGAGCGGAGAGACGCTGGAAGTCGACTTCGGCGCAGCGACGACGTTCAACAAAGTGGTGCTGACCGAATACGACAACCGCACGACCGGGTACAGAATTGAATACTGGAACGGCTCCGTTTGGTCGACCGCCTATACGGGAACGTCGATCGGTGCTTCCCATGTTCCCAAGACGATCTCTTTCCCCGCGGTGACCGGCAGCAAGGCGCGCATTTATTTCACTTCCGGAACGGCTCATGCGCCGATCATTTACGAGTTCGAAATCTATTACGACACCTCTAATCTGGCGCTAGGCAAGACATACTCCAGTTCTTCTTCATGGGATGGAAGCCAGACGGCGGACAAGGCATTCGACGGTTCCCTCGGCACGAACTGGCAAGCTTGCAGCGGCTGCTGGAGCGGCGAGACGCTAGAGGTCGACTTCGGCGAGGAGATTGCGTTCAGCCGGGCGGTTCTCACCGAATACGACAATCGGACGACCGGGTTCCGCATCGAATACTGGAACGGCTCGACGTGGGCGACCGCCTACAACGGAACGACGATCGGCGCCTCTTACGTTCCTCTGACGGTCAACTTCTCGGCGGTAACGGCCAGTAAGGCTCGAATCTATTTTACGTCCGGCACAAGCTTCGCTCCGATCATCTACGAATTCGAGCTGTATAATCCGTGAAGCGGTTAGCCGCTTCGCGATAGAGAAACCGAGTACGATGCAGTTGAAGGCATGTACCTCCCTACGCCGCTATGCGGTCTCCGGGAGATACATGCCTTCTCTCTTGCACGATGTTGGGGTGAGGCAGAGGCGGTATTAATTCATGAAATCGACGGCCTGCAGCAACCGTCTCAGAGCGACTATCGCTTCCGCTCGGGTAGCTGAGTCTCCGGGAGCGAATGTATTCGAAGATCTCCCTTGCATGATTCCTTCGCGAACAAGCTCGTCTGCGGCAGAGCGCGCCCAGTTCGGGATCGGCTCGCGATCCCCGTCGAAGCTCTTGACGCTCCCCGAATCGGATGACGATACGCCCGGCGCTGCCGTCTTGGCCAGCCTCATCGCCTGGGCAAGCATGACCGCCATCTCCGCGCGAGTCACTTCCTTGTCCGGCGCGAAGCTTCCGTTAGTATGGCCGTTAACGATGCCGTAGCTCGCCGCCGCATTCACGTAAGACGCGTACCATGCAGACGGAGCGACATCCGCGAAGCGATTGCCGGCGCCGGAATCGGGCTGCAGGCCAAGCGCCCGGACGATCAGGGTCGCCATCTCCGCCCGGCTGACATTGCGGTTCGGCGCGAACTTATTGGCGGCCGTACCGTTGACGAGCCGCTTGTTCGCCATCCGCTCAATGTCCGTACGGGCCCAATGCCGGGCAATATCCTCGAACGTCTCGTCCGTTATGGCTACCGCATAGATGCTGTTCGTCGCGCTCTTCACCGTCGCAAGCGTGCGACCGTCAGCCGCGGAGAACATGGCCGGAACGGTGCGGAACACTCCATTAACCGGATCGAAGACGACGACGGAATAATGATCGATGTCGGACGCGCCTTCTACTGTGAACGTTCTCGTCAAGAAACGTTGACCGAACCGATGAATCGGGATCGATTGTCCGCCCGCTTCGAGCGTCATATCGAAGATAACCAGCATTCCCGCGATGCGGAAGCCGCTTGTCTCCGCCTTGATCTTCAAATCGGCCTCCTCCTGATCGGAGGTATACGAGAGCTTGATCTTCAGCTTGGCATCCGCCTCTTTGGCCAACGGATATCCGGCTGCCCCCAGCACGTCGAGAATGTCCGTCGGCAGCGAGTAGCTTAAGTCTCCGAACTTCAAGACGATGACGGCGTTCGGCAGCGATGCCGCGGCCGCTCGCAGCGCTTCGGAGGTGAATTCTGCTTCTCCTCCCGACTCGCCGGCAAGATCGATCACGATCTCCTGTCTGCCCTCGGCCACCGCCTGTTTCAACGGCGCATCTTGATTGGCTGCGGTTTGATCCGCAGTGCCGCCTGCACCGGAGGCGGAGCCGCTGCCGCCAGAGCCGCCGGAACCGTTGCCTCCCGGTTGCTTCGTTAACGTCCTCAGCTCGAATTCCGCTCCCATCGCGTTAAAGACGGAACCTAGCTTCGGATTGCGAATGAGGACGTTGTCCAGCTCCACGGAGCCGGTAACGCTGCTGTTGACATGTATGCCCCAAGTGCCGGCTCCGTCGATCACGTAGTTCTGAATGCGGACACGGCGCGGCGAATCGGCGATCGGATGCGGGCCGTTGATGTACAGCCCCTGGTAAGTGCTGTCTGCCGCGACATTGTCCCGGATGAGGATGTCCGCGTCGATCGGCTTGTCGCCGGTGAAAATCCAGATCGCGCCGAAGTCCTGACCCCAGTTGGGTTCGCGCCCTCCGGTACGAATGAGCGTATTCCGCTCTACGATCGTCGTTCCGTCGAACGCGACCGGATTAAACCGGGTGGAGATGGCGATTCCCGCGCCGAACCCGACCGTATCGGAGATCACGTTGTCCTGCACCTTGTTATCCCGTCCGCCGAAAATGGCGACATTATCGGCAAGCCAAGGAAGTTGAATCGTGTTGAAGCGAATCGTGTTGTTGCTCGTGCGGTAATCGTCGTCCGGCGCTTCGGGAGGCGCGTCGTCCGGTCTCTGCGACCACAGCGCGATGCTGTCGTCTCCCGAGTTGCGAATGTGCGTCTGCTCGATCATCGTGCTGCGGGTTCCGGACGTCAGGTTGATGCCGTCCGCATACGTATTGCGAATACGTACGCCGCCGATATACAAGCCGTCGGTCGCCACGCCTTCGTCGCTGCGCATCGACCAGATGCCGGCTTTGGCATGCTCGATCCATACGTTCTGAATGACCGAGCCGGCGCCGAACGTGCCGTCGAATCCGGCTTCCCGCTCCTCGTCGCGCCGGGACGTCACGTCCACGTCCAGCAGCAAGTCGTACACGCGAATGTTGCTGCCTTCGGCCATAAAGCCTGCGCCCTGCAGCGTCGTATGCCACATGCCCGCGCCGCGGATCGTGACATTGTCGACGTACAGCGGGCCTTGTCGCAGTTGGAACGTCCCTGCGGGAATCCACAAACCCTTGTCCTGCGCCTTCGCCGCGGCAATCGCGTCACGGAAAGCATTCCAGTCGTCGCCCGCATCGTCCGCGACCGCGCCGAAATCCATTACGCTCAAGTATCCGTCCGGCTTCGCATACGCCTCAGGCGCTTGCTCCAGCTCCACCAGGTCGACGATCACATACTCCGCCTGATCATCTGCATCCTTCTGCAAACGAACTGTCGCTCCCTCGGGAATCGGGTCGGTCAGCATCCGTGATTCGTCGTAAAACCGGTGAGCGTCTCCGTCCGCCGGGTCGTTCGTCCACGGATACGCGCCGTACACCCAGCTATGCTCGCTCGACAGCGCGAGCTTGCCGCGCTTGACGCCGTTCACGTACAGCGTCAGCGTCTCCTCGATTCCGCCCCCCTCCTGAGCGTCGGGGATGATGTAACGAACAACGAGAGAGTTGGCATCTTTAACTGCCGTAAACTCCACGTACTGACCCTCCGCATCCAGACGAACAGCCTGCCTTCCGGATGCTTCCGAGGCGAACGTCTTGTACGTGCGGTCCGGCTCCAGCAAAGCGCCGTTCGTTCGGCCATGCTCCGCCTCGTACGTCGTGAAGGGCAGCGTAGCGCCGCGATAATCCGGTTTGCTCGTTCCCCGCACCGCAATCGCATCGATGTCCACGCCCGAAGACGCCGGGGCCGCTTCATCGGATTGCAAAGTCACCGTATTCATACCGGCACGAAGAGACAGTGTGACGACAGTCTCGGACCAACTTCCACCCAAAGCCGGGAGGGCCAACCCGCCGTTTTGCTCCAGTCCGTTAACGGATAATCCAAGCGTCTTCCCGCTTCCGGAGCTGTTGCGATAGCGAACAACGGTCTCGTAATCTCCGGCTTCACCCGCATACACCGAAAACAGCAATGCTGCATTTTCGCTGCCGAATCCCGTTGCATAGCTGCCTCCTGACACAACGCCGCCGGTCATGAACGCCTGCTCCGCTTCATACCGCGCGTCTCCCGCCACCAACTCCAGCCGCCAATGCGCCTCGACTGCGGACGGATTCGCTGCCTGCGACACCGCTTCTCCAACTGGGGAGCGCACCAGGTATTCGCCAGAAGCAGCCGCAGCGTTGCGAAGCACCCGATACCCCGCATAGTCGTCGATCTTCCATTGGGATGCCAGCCCGGCTCCGTCGAAGACGGCCGCGGCCTTCCCGTCGCCGCCGATGGCGAGCATCCGGCCGCTCGCTGGATTGACGAGTCGCTTGTGTCCGTTATAGTCGTACGGCAGCCAGCGGGAGGCCGCTTCGTTCGTCTCGGAAGGCGTCTCCAGCGCGACGGCTCCTCCCCGCGCAACCAGTACCTTGCCGGAAACCGCGTCTACGATCCTGACTTCGTTCGTCTCCGCGAGCTCCGGCGTTACCCCGTTCGCGGGGCCGTTGTCCCAAGGAACGTTAATCGCTTCGGCCGGAGCTTCCTCGAACAGCCACTGAACGCCTCGGCTCTCCACCGACCTTAACTCGAATTGCGCGTAGCCCTGAGCATCTTCCGTATGCATGTAGCCGTCTTCGTATCCGCTGGCTTCGCTGCGAAGGAGATAAACTCCGGATTCCGGCCCCCTCTCGATCGCCCAGCGAGCTTTCCCGCCCGGCGGCACGCTCTCCGTCTCCAGATAGCTCCGTCCGCCCGCGATGGAAATCGCGTTGCCGGTCGCCCGATTTTCGATCCGCACCGCTCCGTCCGCCTCGATCAGCTTCCAATGCGATGCGGCGTTATTTTCCGCCGGAGTTCCATACAGTACAGCCCGATTGCCATTCTCGAACAAATACTGGCCGGAAGCCCTGTTTTTGATCCGAATATAACCGTCAGGAAGCTCAACAGGCGCAGCAGGCGCCGGCTCGACGATCCATTGCGCGCTGCCCCAATCCTGCGGAATGTCGCTCGCCTGCGCATACCCCGTGCCGTCCTCGACGTGAATGACCGCCGTCCCGCTCCACTGGTTGCTGAACGTTTTGACGGAAGAGCCGGGGTCGCCGACCTCGTAGACGGCCCACTGCACGCTGCCCCACGTCGGATCAAGCTCCAAGCTCTCCAGCGGAGTCAGATGCCATTCCGGAACGCTTCGGGCGATCCGTTCGTTGGAAATGAAGCGCCCCGTCGCGCGATTGACGATGCGAACACCCTCCGAGCCTTGCTGAAACGACCAATGTGAGCTTGCATCGGAAGCGTCCGGCTGTCCGTATGCGACCTTGCCATCGCTGTCCTCGTACAAGTACGTTCCGCGGTAGCTGTTTTTCAGCCGGACATACTCCGAAGCCGTCTCCGTCACCGGATGGAACTCCCATTTCGGGCTGCCCCAATCTTTGGGCACGACGCCGTACTGCGCATGCTTGAGCTTGTTCTCGACGTTGACGTAGCTGCCGGAAGCCTCTCCCGCACGGCTGATCAACTTGTAGCCCTGGTACGTCTCGATCGTCCAGTCCCCGGCCGTCGAGCCCGGCGCCGGCTCAACCGCTTTGAGCGCATCCCGCGCGCCGCTCACGCCTTCCAAGCTGACGTAATGGCCGGTCGCCCGGTTTTTGATCCGCTGCACGCCGCCCGCTTCCTCGATCTGCCAATGCGCCCGCTGATCCGCGGCGTCAGCGTTGCCGTATTTCACGGTCCCGTTGTCCTCGTACAAATAAAGCTGCAGCCAGTTGTTCTTGATCCGGATATACGGATTAACCGGCCCCGTCGGCGGAGCCGGGTCCTCCAGCTTCCACTGCGCGCTGCCCCAGGTCGCTTGCGCCCAGTTGTTGCCCTGTGCGTAGCCGTCCTGGTTTTGCACGTTGATGAAGCTGCCCGCATTCGCCAGACTGCGCAGCGTGACGAAGCCGTCAACCTCGCCGCCTCCGTCGTTTCTCGCCTGCTCCATGAGCCAGACCGAATCCGGGCCGGCCCCGGCGTTAACCGCCAGCGGCGTTGCGCCTGCATGATCGATCGTCGTCGCATATCCGCCGGAGCCGACATTCCGTAAGCGCTTACCGTCAACGCCGTCTTCGACGATCCACTGAGAGCTTGCATCGTCATAATTCGGCTCGCCGTATTTGACCTGTCCGTTATCCTCGTACAGATAAGCGCCCGTCCATTGGCTGCGGAGGCGCTTCGGGGCTGAATCGGACGCCGCCTCCAGCTTCCAGACGGCGCTGCCCCACGACTTCTGCGCCCAATTGTTCACGCGAACGATGCCGTCCGGCCCGCCGCCCGTTCCTTGGATGTTGACGATCCAGCCCGCATCCCGCGAGCTGACGATGTTGACCGATCCGTTGCCGGCATCCTCCAGCGTCCACAGATCGGACGTCCAGCCGCTTCCGATGTCGGAGATGCCGATCGGATGCGTAATCGTCTCCGCCGTCACATCCTGCGAATGCAAGTAGTGTCCGGTCGCCCGATTGCGCAGCCGTTTGTAGCCGTCTTTGTCCTCGAGGAACCAGTGAGAAGTGGTGTCGTTAAGGGACGGGCGACCGTATTTGACCTCGCCGTCCTGCTCGTACAAATACGAGCCGTCCCACGGATTCGCGATTCTGACCGGCGCCGTTGCCTCCGCGGGTTCGAACGACCAGACGGCGCTGCCCCACGATTTTTGCGCCCAGTTGTTCGCCTGCACGAAGCCGTCCTGGATTTGAAAATTGACGATCCAGGCCGAGTTGCGCGAGCTCACGATATTGTAGCCGCCCGGATTGTCCGGAGCGGCGGCAATTTCCCACGTGTCCGACGTCCAGCCCGCCGGAATGTCCGAGCTTTCCAGCGCGTTCGTGATGTTCGGCTCGGTGACGCTCTGCGAATGCAGGTAATGCCCGGTCGCCCGGTTACGCAGCCGCTTGTAGCCGTCCTTGTCCTCGATCTTCCATTGAGAGGCCGGATCGTTCACCTGCGTGAAGCCGTATTTGACTTTTCCGTCCGACGCCTCGTACAGGTAATAGCCTTGCCACGTATTTTTGATTCTGACGTACTCCGCGGCCTCCGACGCGCCCCCGGAACCGCCTTCCGCGCGGGCGGAAAGCGGCGGGATCGCCAGAAGCAGCGCCAGAACCGCGATCATCAACCTTTGCAGCCCTTTCATGCTTCCATCCTCCTTGTATCGTATCTATTGAGCCTATATCGGTTGAACCCACGCAAGCGAAGCCCATTGCATTCCGAAAGGGATGGCTTTGCCGGCTTCAGACAGGTTGTTTTGAGTTGCTTGGATCGATAAGACCTTCATAGATTAGCAACTCAAAGCCAAAAGGCGCGGGCAAAACCATTCCCTTTCTCCATTTCATTGGGTTCGTTCTTCGACGTATCTTGGGTTCAACCGATATCGTTCCGGATACCGACCGATCAGCCCTTCGTCGCGCCGTCGGCGAGGCCGGAAATCAAATACCGCTGAAGCAGCAGGAACACCGTCGCGATCGGCAGCGCGATCAGAATCGTGCCCGCGGCAAAAATCGTAAAGTTGTTCGCGAACTTGTCGTTGATGAAGTTGTACAAGCCCAGCGCCAAGGTGAACTTCTCCGGGCTGCGGATAATGATGCGCGGCGTCAGGAAGTCGAAGAACGGCGCCATGAACGTGAACAGCGCCACGACCGCGACGATCGGCTTCGCCAGCGGAATCAGGATCCGGAAGAAAATCGTCATATACCCCGCTCCGTCCATCTTGGCCGACTCGTCCAGATCGCGCGGGATCGTGTCCAGATACCCTTTTACGAGGAAAACGTTCATCGGCAAGCCCCCGAACACATAGATCAGGATCAGTCCGGTAAACGTGTCCAGCAGATTGACCGTGTTCAGCAGCAAATAGATCGCCACCATGCCCATCAGCACCGGAAACATCTGCAGCAGCAGGAACGTGTAGATGCTGTTTTTCCGCCCGACGAACCGGAACCTGGAGAACGCATACGCCAGAATAGTGACAAGGCAGACGGAGGCGATGCCGTTGGCGAACGCAACGATCAGCGTGTTTTTGTACCAGAGCGCATAGTCGCTTCTCGGGTTCGTGAACAGCCAGCGGTAGTGCTCCAGCGACCAGTTGTCGGGAATGAGCTTCAGCGCGAACAGGCTCGTGCCCGGATTCAGGGACATGCTGAACGCCCAGACGAGCGGATACAAAATGACGGCGAACATGATCAGGACAATAACGTAAATGCCCGACACTTCGAGAGCGGATCTCATGGAAGCTTTCATTTTAATACATGTCCTCCTCTCGGAAAGACCGGGTTCTGCGGAATTGATAGAAGGCGAACGCCGCGACGACGATGCCCATGATGATCGAGATGGCCGCCGCCATCTTGTAGTTGTTCTCGTTAAACGTCAGGCTGTACACCCAGGAAATGAGAATGTCCGTAGCTCCCGAGTTCTGGCCCGATACCGGCGGACCGCCCTTGTTGAACAAGTAGATCAGGTTAAAATTGTTGAAGTTCTGCGAGTACTGCATGATCAGCAGCGGAGCGGTGGCGTACAGCACGTGCGGCATCGTAATGTAGCGGAATTTCTTCCAGCGGCTGCCTCCGTCCACGTCCGCGGCCTCGTACCAGTCCTTCGAGATGCTCTGCAGCACCCCGGTAATGAGCGTGAACACATACGGAAAGCCGAGCCACACCTGAATGCCGATAATCGCGATCCTCGCCCACAGCGGGTCGGACAGCCACGGAATCATAACGCCGAAATGGGAGAAAATGTCCCGGTTGATCGCCCCGAAATTGTCGTTGAACATCGCCGCGAACACGAGCACCGTCATGAACGAAGGGACCGCCCAGGGCAGGATGAACACGGTTCGGATCAGCTTCTTGAACCTCACCCGGCTGTCGTTGATCATCACCGCGAGGAAAAAGGCCAGCGTAATCTGCAGCGTCGTGGCGACCAGCGTCCAGACGACGGTCCAGGCGAGCACGGACAGCAGGCTCTTGCTCCATACCGCCTCGGTGAACAGCGCCTTGAAGTTGGCGAAACCGACCCAGTCGAGCAGGTGCGCAGGCGGCGAATTGTACAGGTTGTAGTTCGTAAACGCGAGCGAGATCATGAACAGCAGCGGAAAAATGACGATCAGCGCCATCATGATGAAGTTCGGAATGACGACGAAATACGGGAAGCCGTGCTCCCAGCTGTCGTGAAAAGCTTGCCGGACGGAGGGCGTGCGAACGCCCGCCTGCCGCTTCTTCGCGTCCCGGTAAGCGTCGTTCAGGTTCAGCGCGTACAGCCCCAGCAAAATGACCGTCAGGATGACGGAGAGAATGCCCTGTACGAGCAGCGTGCGCGAATCGTCCAGCTCCGGGTCGTCGCCGAGGCCGATCAATCCGACGATGCCGTTAAAGAGCGGAACCGACAGCGTATAGATCAGGCTCAAGCCGAAGACAAGCAGCAGCACGCCCTTGATCCAACGCCGGTTGTACAGCTGTCCCAATCCGGGAACGACGGACAGCAGCGCAGCCCATGCGGGATTGTGCCCGCTGTACGAGTGGCGCTGTTCGCCGATCGCGTTCTTGATGTCCATGTTTGCTTCACCTTCCATAGTCCGCAAACCGGCCGCCATCGTCTCTGCGCCCCGCCGAACGGGCATCGCGATGGCAAAAGGGGCCCTCCGAGAGCCCCTTTCCGGTTGCCTGCGGCTGTTTAGTTCTTATTTCGCGCCGGCCATTTTCATCTTGTCGTTGATCAGTTGCACCGCATCGTCGAGCGACGCTTGCACGTCCTTGCCGTCCGTAATGAACTTCAGCGCGTTCGCCATCGGGTCCCATACGTGGTCGAGCTCGGGAACGGTCGGGAACGGCTGGCCGTATTGGATCTGTCCGGAGAACCCGGATACGAGCGGATCTTCGGTCAGCACCGGGTTGTTCAGCACGCTCTTGACCGGAGGCACTTCCCCCGTCTGTTGGAAATATTCCAGCGCGTTCTCTTCGTTCGTCAGGAATGCCGCGAAGTCTGTCGCCCACTCCGGATGCTTGGAGAACTTGGAGAGCATCCAGCCCTTTACCCCGATGAACGAGGTCGGGTGCGAGCCGTCTTCCAGCGCCGGAAGCGGAGCTACCGCCAGGTCGTCGCCCAGCGCCTTCTTGAAGTCGGTGATCGCCCACGGCCCGTTAATGACCGCCGCGACTTTGCCTTGCGTGAACAGGCCGCCGACGATGTCGCCGTTGATGCCCTTAGGCAGATAGCCGTTGTTGAACCAGCTTTGGATCAGCTTGCCGCCCTTCACCGTGCCTTCCTTGTTCAGGCCGATGTCGTTGATGTCGAAGACGCCGTTGTTGTCCTTGAAAATGTAGCCGCCGCTGCCCCCGAGGAAGCCCCAGGCGAAGTAGAAGTTGGCCGCTTCGAACAGGAAGCCGTACTCCTGCTTCTTCGCGTCAGTCTTCTCCTTCATGAGCGCTTCCAGCTCTGCGATCGTCGCCGGAGGCTGCGGAACGAGCTTCTTGTTGTAGAACATCGCGTACGTCTCGGTGACGAGCGGAAGTCCGTACAGCACGCCGTCCTGGCTGAGCGCCTGCAGCGCTTCCGGCGTGTAAGTATCCTTGATCGAGTCCGACGGTTTAACCTCTTGCACGAGCCCTTTCACGACCAGGCTCCCGATGCCCGGCTGGTAGAACAGATCCGGTCCTTTGCCCGCCGGGCCGTCGAGCGCCAGCACGTCCGGCTGATCGTTCATCGCCACCGGCTTGATGTTGATCTTGATGCCGGTCTGCTCCGTGTACTTCTGCGCGGCCGCTTCGATGACAGCGAGTTTGTCCGCGTTGTCGTCCGGCCAGATCGTCAGCTCGGCCGGCTTCTCCGGACCCGATTCGGCGGCGGAAGCCGAAGCGCTTGGCGATTCCGCCGAAGCGGACGGAGATGGGCTGGATGCAGAGGGCGAGCCGCTTGCACCGCCATTGTCTTTGTTGCCTCCGCACGCCGTCAGCGATAACGCGGCCAGCATGACGCAGAGCGTGAGCATCGTCTTTTTGTGTTTGAACATTTTAAGTCTCCCTTCTCATGGTCAACCTTTTTGGGTGAGTCGTTCCGCACCCGTCGGCGCGGTTTATGAGCCTAATTGTACGGCCGGGGCGACGTCCTCAACTACCAATCCGGTGACCTGAAAGGCTAAGATTGTGACTTGCGCAATGTTCACACTTTTTTTACAATCCGCTGTTTTCCATCTAATCCCCCCTTGATACGGAACCTCTATGCTGTTGATGATGACCCAATTTGTCCAAATGGGAGTGTGCCAAAATCATGATCGAAAATCAGAAAATGGACCGCCGCAAATTTTTGTCCTACCTGGGAACGGGAGCTGCCGCGCTCGCAGCCGCATCCGCCGGACTGGGCACGCTGGAGGGCAAAGCCTCCGCCGCATCCAAGACGGCCGATCATCTCTTCGGCTACCAAACGAACCGGGTAAGCGGATTTTTCGAATCGATTCAAGCGTCCGATTCCGACCAGCTTGTCCTGCCGAAGGGCTACCAGTATGACGTCGTAGCCGCCTTCGATGACGTGATCAACAGCGCGGGCGACAAATTCGGACAAGGCGCGGACTACAACGCCTACCTCCCGATCAACGGCTCCAACTCTCACGGTCTGCTGGTCACCAACCACGAGTACACGAACATTTTTCTGCATGGGGAAATCAAGGACGGCAAAATGACGGCGGAGCAAATCCGCAACGAACTCTACTACCAAGGCATGTCGGTGATCGAAGTCAAACAGGGCGAAGACGGGGTCTGGAAAATGGACACGTCTTCCAAATACGCCCGTCGCATCAACGGCTTCAGCAAATTCGAGCTGACCGGCCCTGCCCGCGGCGCCAAGGCGCTCGGCGGCGTCTCCTCCGTAACCGGAACGTTCGCGAACTGCTCCGGCGGCGTCACGCTGTGGAACACGGTCATGTCCTGCGAAGAGAACTTCGAAGCGACTTCCGGGGCCGCCAGCCTGAACGCGACGCATTACGGCTGGGTCGTGGAAATCGATCCGTTCGACGGCAAGTTTCTGAGAAAGCATACGGCTCTGGGACGTTTCCACCATGAAAATACGGCGATGGGCATCGCCAAAGACGGCAGGGTCGTCGTGTATATGGGCGACGACGTAAAAGACGCATGCGTATACAAATTCGTAACCAAAGGGAAATACGATCCGGCGGCCGGACGCCGCAATTCCGACCTGCTCTCCGAAGGCACGCTGTATGTCGCCAACTTGAAAAGCGGTCAGTGGCTGGAAGTCACGATCGAGGCGGTGCGCAAAGCGCTGGAGAAAGAAGGCTTCAAAGCTCCAAGCGGCGTTAAGGGAACTCAGGAGGAGTTGCTGAAAAAATACCAAACCCAAGGCGATATCGTTACCAACTGCGCGGAAGCGGCGCTGCTGGTCGGCGGCACGCCTACGGATCGCCCGGAGGATGTGGAAGTTTCTCCGTTCGACAACACAATCTTTATTTGCCACACGAACAACGACAACCACGGCAACATCCATGGACACATCACACGCATTTTCGAAAAGGACGACGATCTGGGTTCGACGGAGTTCGACTTTGAAATTTTCGCGGCAGGCGGCCGCCAATCGGGCTTCAGCTCGCCGGACAATCTGGCTTTCGATTCCAACGGCAGCCTGTGGGTCGTGACGGACATTTCCTCCGGCAGCCTGAACAAAGGCGTGTACACCAGCTTCAAAAACAACGGCCTGTTCGTCATCCCGACGGTCGGACCGAGCAAGGGCGAAGCGCTGCAATTCGCCTCCGGCCCCCGCGAATGCGAAATGACCGGACCTTTCTTCTCGCCCGACGAGCGCACGCTGTTCCTGTCCATCCAGCATCCCGGCGAGAATACGACGGATGTCAGCAAGCCGACCAGCATGTGGCCGCACCGCAAGGGCGACAAAATCCCGCGCGAAGCCGTCGTGGCCATCCGCGGATTCAAGCTTGGCTAAATCTTGAATAGCGAGGAGACTTTATTATGCCATTCGGAAACATCGGCATCGGCGGCCTGATTCTGATCCTGATCATCGCGCTTATCATTTTCGGACCGTCCAAGCTGCCTGAATTGGGACGAGCCTTCGGCCGCACGCTCAGCGAATTCAAGAGCGCTACCCGCGGCATGATCGACGGCGACAAGGATGACAAGGACAAAGGCGCAGCGAGCGAAGCCTCCGACGCATCGGAGCAAAAGCCGCGCCTGGCCGCGGTCGAGTCCAACAAAGGCTAAGGAGGCTCGACATGAAGGCCGAAAGCGCGGAAGTCAGCTTTGTCGGCCACTTGGGCGAAATGCGCCGCAGAATCATTTTTACGCTGATCGCGTTTCTGGTGTCTCTCTGCGGCGCTTTCATCTACGTGAAGGAGATCTATCACTGGCTGGTCCGGGATCTGGATTTCAAGCTGGCGATTCTGGCTCCGTCCGACGTCATCTGGGTCTATCTGAAGTTGGCGGGCGTTGTCGCCATTGCCGTCACCCTGCCGGTCGCCGCCTGCCAGGCTTGGCTGTTCGTCAAGCCGGCCTTGAAGCCTCAGGAACAGCGGGCTACGCTGGCGTATATCCCCTGGCTCCCCGTCTTGTTCGCGGGCGGGATCGTCTTCGGGTACTTCGTCATCTATCCGATGGTGCTGCAGTTTCTGGAGGGAATGTCGGGGGATTTTGCCACGATGTATACGGCGGACCGGTACTTCTCCTTCATGCTGAGCATGACCGTGCCCTTCGGGCTGCTGTTCGAAATGCCCGTCACGGTCATGTTCCTGACCCGGATTGGCATCCTGAATCCGGCCCGGCTGGCCAAGGGACGCAAGCTGTCTTACTTCATCCTGACCGTCACCGCCGTCATGATCACGCCTCCGGACATCATGTCCGACGTGCTCGTGATCATCCCGCTTTTCGTCCTGTACGAGGTGAGCGTGGGGCTGTCCAAGTGGATTTATGGCAAGAAGGAAAAACTGGATGCTTCCTACGAGTAAAAATCGCCCCGCAATTGGCCGTTTGGTCCGTTGCGGGGCGATTGTCGTTCCTTCATGAATTAATTGCCGGTGAGCGAGAAGTCGTCAAAATAGAATGTTCCGCGCATATCGTTAAAATAAGGATAGATGCGGACTTTAGCTGTACCTGAAGGAGCTGTGTACGACGCATGAACGTTAACGAATTCAGACGTTGTGCCCGTGAAGACAGCAGCCACATGGTCTGCGAGAATCGTTCCGTTTGCGCTTAAGAACTGAATCTTGAACCTCAGTGTACTTCCATTGTTCACAGGAATGTTCACGTAACCGTCGAACGTGTAGGTTGTACCCGCGATCGCATCAACATCCTGGTACCACCCCATCCACGGACCGGAATCTCCGTTAACTCTCAGCGATGCGGAGCCTGAACGATAGACGGACGTGTTGCGCGAAATGTAATAGTCCTGCTCATAAATCCAGGAGGCCGGCCTCCCGCCGCTATCCGCCTCGAAGCCCGGATTAACGAGCAGGTTGCCCCCGGAGGAAGGCGCGTTCGTCGTCACGTTCAGAGCATCGCTGGCGGCGGAGACGTTGCCGGCCGCGTCTTTGGCTTTGACCGTAAAGCTGTACGCTGTGCTTGCCGTCAGGCCGGTTGCCGTGAACGTCGTTGCTCCGGTCGTCGAACCGACAAGCGTCGCTCCGCGATATATATCGTAACCCGTGACTCCGACGTTGTCCGTCGATGCGGTCCAGGACAGGCTTACCGTCGTGTCGGACTTCGATGGCGACGTCAAACCGGTCGGCGCTGAAGGCGCTTGGGTGTCCTCAGGCGGCGCATACGGGCTCAGAAAGCTTCCGTCGACGACCGTCGTCGTCGCGATGTCCGGTCCGGTCCAGCCGACGGCCAAGTTGTCGCCGCCGTCGCCTTCCTTGTGCAGAACTTCCACATAGTAGGACTGTCCGGCTGTCAGCGATTTCGCGGCAGACTGCTGCGAGCCGTACTTGTTCCATTCCCTCGAATTGGTCCAGCCTGTCACGGAAGCGATCTTCGTTTTGTTCGCCGGGTTGGCGTCCGTGCTCAGCCACAGCTCGCTGTCGTCGTCTCCGGCGATCCAGAACGTGTACGAGCCGGTCGTTCCCGGCGTAATATAGCCGCGGATTCTCGTACCGTAATCGTCCGCCCAGTTCGTCGGGGCTTCCAGACTCGTTAACGTGTTCGTGCCGCTTGGCGCCGTCGTCAACGGAATGGAGGAGATCGAAGTTCCGCCGATGCCGGTCCAGTATTCGCGCGTAATGCTGCCCGTTCCGCCGCCTGTCGCGGCGTTCGTCGTGACGCTCAGCGCGGAGCTGGCGGCGGAGACGTTGCCTGCCGCATCTCTGGCCTTGACCGTAAAGCTGTAAGTGGTATTCGGCGTCAAGCCGGTTGCCTGGAACGTTGTCGTCGAACCGCCGACCGAACCGGCGAGCGTTGCGCCATTATAGACGTCGTAGCCCGTCACTCCCACGTTATCGGTAGACGCGGTCCAAGACAAATTGACCGTCGTTGCCGTTTTCGAAGGCGATGTCAAGCCCGCTGGCGCTGACGGAGCAAGCGTGTCTCCGGAACCGCCGCCGCTTGCGGTAAGCGAGAAGTCGTCGAAGTACAGAGCGCCGCGCAAATCTTTCATGTAAATATAAACTCTCGCTTTAGCCGTATTCGCCGGGGCAAGCCGGGAGCCGTTCACGTTGACGAAGCCCGTCGTTGTGCCCGTGTGCGTGTAGAGCAGCTCATCCTGAAGAACGTTATTCGAAGCGTCAAGGAAGCGAAGCTTGAAGTCGATCGTCGTCCCGTTGTTCGAGGCGGCATTGTAGTATCCGTCGAACGTATAGGTCGTGCCGGCCGCCGCTGCCGCGTCCTGATAGAAGGCGAGCCAAGGCCCGGTGTCTCCGGACATTCTCATCGACGCGGTACCGGATCTCTTGACCGCGGTGTCGCGGTAGCAGAAATAATCGTTCTCACAGATCCACGAATCGGGCTTGTTGGAGCTGTTGCTCGTATCGAAGCCAGGGTTCGCCAACTTGTTGACCGGAATCGGCGGCAGCGTGGTGACGCTGATCGTATTGCTCGCCGCGGATGCGTTATTCCTTGCATCGCGCGCTTTGACGTAGTAACTGTAAGTCGTTTCAGCCGTTAGACCGGTATCCGTGAACGTCGTTGAGGTGCCGCTGACGGTTCCGGACAACGTTCCGTCCCGGTAGATATCGTATGCGGTCACTCCCACGTTGTCCGTGGAAGCGGTCCACGACAAGGTCACCGAGACGTCCAGCTTGGAGGGTGAAGACAAACTGCCCGGCGCCGTCGGAGGCGTCGTATCCGGCGGGTTCGTCGTGACAGTCAGGGCTGAGCTCGCCGCAGAGACATTGCCCGCATTGTCCTTCGCTTTGACGGTAAAGGTGTAAGACGTATTAGCGGTCAAATTCGTCGCTGTGTAAGCGGTAGCGCCGCCCGTCGAGCCGACCAGCGTAGAGCCGCGGTACACGTCGTAGTCCGTTACGCGGACGTTGTCGGTGGAAGGAGACCAGGTCAAGGTTACTGTCGTATCCGTCTTGGATGGAGACGCCAGGTTCGTCGGAGCGGCAGGAGGAGTCGTGTCCGGCGCGTCGCATCCTTCGCATTCGATTTTGACCGCGATATCCCTCGTAAACGAAGGAACGCTCACCGTCAAGCTGCCGCCGGTCGCCTGCACGCTTGAAGTCGTACCGTATGCTCCCGTATAGGTATTGTAGAACGTCACATCGTAGTATCCGTTCGGCATTGGAATGGTCAACGACATTCCGCTAACCGTCGGCGGGGATGACACCGTGTGATTTCCTTGCGGATCATTAATCCACAAGTAGGCGCGTGAATTGCTCTTGAAACCGCCTGCCTTCGTGCCGTTGGATTGCAGCCCGTAGTCCACGTGCGGCATATCGATCAGATGGTCTTCGACCGGCTGAACGAAGTCGGCCAAGCGAGTATGGATCGCTTTGAAACTTGCCGGAAGCGCGAATCCGGTTTCAAAAATCCACCACAAGCTGCCGCCGGCGGCTCCTGCGCGGAAAATCGGAGCCCAAAGAGCATTGTGCATGTATTCGTCAATGGTCGGATCAGTCGTCTGATCTTCGTGAGTACGGCCTACTTCCCCAATGAAGGCAGGCTTGCCTGGTACCATGGACAGCAAGTTCTCAATGTTCTCCTCCCAAGCGTCTATGACATTGGCGCTGCTGTCGTAACGGTGGACATTCGTCGCATCGAGCGTCGTCAAGGTTTGCCAAGATTGCTGCCCGGAGCCCGCGTGGTCTTTCCAGGCGAAGCTTGTCGTAGTCGGATGATGGTAAAAATCCAGCGACTTCCAGTAATTATCCATTTCGGTATGCCATGCACCGCGAATGGATGCCGTCGTGTCGACGCGATTGTCCGCTTCATTCCAATACTCGATCATACCGAGCGCCCGGCTATAGCCATAGCGGGCAAACACGTAGCGCAGAAGCTTTTTGTAGTATGCCTTCGCCGTCGCGTCCGTCCAAAATCCGGCGTTGTTCTCGGAATACGTCGTCGGCCCGCCGTTCGCCTGGTTGTAAGCGTTAACATTCCACTGATAATAGAAGTCTCCGAAGCTGAGCAGCGTCAGCATGATGTAAACGTCGTTCGCCTCGGCGGTCTCCAGCATGAGATCCATCCGGGCTTGGTTATCCAACTGATACCGTCCGATGCCTTCGTAAGGAATAGTCAAGCCGGCTTCGTTCGCCACGATTGGTCCCCATTCCGGAGCGAGGCTGCTCCACCAGCAAGAATACCAGACGCGGAGCAAGTTCATTTTCGCAGGCTTCAAGTTCGGGATTTCGTCGATGACGGCATTCGCATTCGGATTGTTCCATGCGAAGTTCGTTCCGATGAGCGTGATTTGCGACCCATAGCTGTCTGCGAACCGCGTGCCTTGTGTGCTCATAAATCCGCGGTTATTGCCCGGGCCTCCAGCCGTGAACGTATACGTCGAAGAGGTTCCCGTTCCACTCGCATCGACGACGGCCAGGACGACGCTATGGGCGCCCGCTTGACGGGGTGAATAGCGGACAGCCCAGTTCGGCGACGTATTGGATTTGTAGAATGCCGGAACGACTTCCGTAGCACCGGAAGGCGTCGTAAAAGTCGCGTAAACGTTGACTTCGTCCGGATTAAACGGATTCGTATAGGTTGAGCTTAAATTGAACGTAACTTCCAGCTTGGAGTACATTGCAGGACTTGTCGTGTTAAATGAAATATCTGAAAACGCTGTTGCGGCATTTGCTACTGAAGCACCTAGAGGTAATGTGGAAAAACCCAGAATCAAACTCAAAAGCATGATTACTGCTGGTTTTAATTTTCTCATCATCACTGCTCCTCTTCCAGATAATTAAAAGCAATTAAAAATCATGTCTATACCTTGATGAAAGCGCTCCCCACCTTTCGCCGGTTATCGTAATGCATTTTCACTATGCTGGGATTTCTTAATATACACAACCTTAGTAGTTACACACATAGACCCTATGGATTAAACATCGGGTGCTGTACTGCTCATGCGCCGCATCCAAAAGCTGATCTGGATGCATATCTTTCTTCTCGAAGTCCGGTTAAGCATTATTGCGTCGGTAGAGTTCGTTGGAAAATCTCCTGTAGTCGTGACAAAAGACTAAAGTTGTGACTTGCGGGGTGTGGCTAAACGTAAAAAACCACATAAGTTGTTATGCTCATGTGGTTTGGCGCTTTGTTGGGGCGGACTCTCTCTATGTACCCTGTCCATCAATCATAGATTTCACGAACACGATGCTGCCTGCCCTTGTTCATCAACTTGCAGGACGGCGTGAAAGCCATCTTCAAGTGGGCAGGCGACGACGAGGAGCGCCAGAGCTCCCATGTTGTACAAATGATCGAGCAAGCTTTTGTCGCCGCACTCACCTTCGGCAGAGCGCTGCTCCTGCTGGATCGATATTTCCTGTCCATTCCCGCGCTGCAGCGGTTGGCCGAAGGCGATGGAGCCGTGCACATCGTCACGAAAGCCAAAATGAATGCCGTTGCCTACGAAAAAACTGTCTCCTTCCTGTGCGTGGATTTCTTATGGGGGCAAGGGTGGTACCAGGAATTGCGGTTTGTCCTCGTTCGGCATGCAGGTCGCCTTGCTATTCTCGTCAGCACCGATCTGTCGCTTACGGCGACGGAGATCATCGAACTGTATGGCTATCGCTTCTGGAGCGCGTCGATGCCCAAGTTGAATCGTTATCGTCGCAAAGGCGAGGCGGATTCGCTGGAGCAGGTCACAACGCGTCAGATCGGCATCGGATTCGACTGACGCTTCAGGCCATCGAAGGCTTCGTGATGTGCAGCGTCATCGCCACGGGCATCGTGCAGTTGCTTGCTTTACGCTTTTCCGGCCAAACGCCTGCGCTGTTCTTCCGTTATTTGCGTACACCGTCCAAATCTATCGTGTCGGAGGCGACGGTAACAGTTTACTTGCGCAAGTCGATTTTTCGCCTGTTTGCCCAAAATCCGCATGGAGTATGTTTCATAGGATGCTTGTGTACTATCTACGCCCCCCCGCTCCTCATTTTGGAGTATTTTTTTTTGCTCGAATGATCATTAACATGGAATCTGGGAGCAGATCAGTTGTCGAAAGATGTAATGTAGGGAATACACAGTTTGGTAAAATGGTGAAATGGGGGATTATATGCGACGAATCAAATATTGGACAAGCGGGTATAACCCGGGTTCCATAGGGGGGGCGTTCGCTTCCAGTCGAAAGATCAGCCTCGTGATGGCATTTTTGCTTATTTTCAGCGGATTCTGGTCGGGATGGAGAGTGGAAACCGCAAGGGCGGATGGTGCCGATAGCATTCTATATGTGAAAATGGAAGGCGACGACGCAAACGGCGGAACGGGTTGGGATGATGCTTTTGCCACGTTGCAGAAGGCGTTGGACACGGCAGACACAAGCAGCGGTCAAACGTATCAGATCTGGATCGCGAAAGGAACGTATATACCGACCCATACCTTTCCGGCATCGAGTGTCTGTGTCGAAAGGAGGCCCGATCCCCCCAACCCGCCCGAGAGTTGGCTATGTCTTCGGTACGAGATGCAAGTAGACCCGCGAACCGCGCATTTCGCGATGAAGAACGATGTGGCCATTTACGGCGGGTTTGCGGGAACCGAGGATCCGGCAACTTTTTCGCTTGCCGATCGTGATTTTGCTAACAATGAAACGATATTAAGCGGGGATTTGGGTAATCACCTCGCGGCGTATCATGTGTTCTACCATCCGAATCTGGCCCTGGATGCCACTGCGGTTTTGGACGGGGTGACCATCAGCGGCGGAAGAGGAGTCGAACATCAAGGTTATGGCGGCGGGATGTACAACGACAGGAGCAGTCCGGCACTCACCCATGTAACGTTCAGCGGGAATTATGCACAATATGCTGGCGGCGCGATGGCTAACCAATCCAGCAACCCGACGCTCACCCATGTAACGATCAGTGGGAATGAGGCAAGGCGTGGCGGCGGGATGTACAACGCCGGTGGGAGCAGTCCGATACTCACTCATGTAACGATCAGCGACAATAAAGCGTTTATAAATGAAGGCGGCGGGATGTCCAACAATAGTGGCAGCAGCCCTGTACTCACCCATGTAACGATCAGCGGAAATGAGGCAAATATTGGTGGCGGGATGTACAACAGTGACAGCAGTCCGACACTCACCAACGTGATCATCAGCGGCAATAAGGCAAGGGATATCTCTCCCGGCGGCAGAGTTGGCGGCGGGATCTACACCCGTAACGGCAGTTTGACACTCACCCATGTGACGATCAGCGGCAATTGGGCGGCTTTTGAAGCCGGAGGGATGTACAATGATGAAAGCGCAACGACGATAAGAAACAGCATCATCTGGGGGAATTCGACAACAGATGAATATAATCCAAGTATCGTTATTTCACCCTGGTGGTCCACCTTCCCGGTGATCTCCCATAGTCTGATCGAATATTCGAACGGAAGCGGAGACAATTGGAATGCTTCGGTTGGATCCGATGACGGAAACAACATCGACGCAGATCCAAAGTTCGTCGATTATCAACTTGCAACCATCGATTCAACATCAAGCGGCGACTACCGTTTGCGTAAAGATTCGCCGGCGATCAATGCCGGGAATAGCATCGACATACCGAACGGCATAATAACGGACCTGGATGGCAACATCCGTGTCGCCGGCGCTTCCGTTGATATGGGTGCGTATGAATATGAACGCGTTCTTCCCGTACCGCGGAATTTGATTGGCACGGCGGGGGATCGACAAGTTACTTTGAGCTGGGACGTCGTAAACTTTGCCGACAGCTATGAAGTGTACAAGTACGAAGGCGCAACGGGCCCTGTGACCACGGATGATTGGGAACTGGTTGCGCGCGACATAAACGTCACTACCTATGAAGTGACCGAACTGACGAATGGAACGGGTTACGCATTCGCGGTGAAGGCAGTGAGTACGCTCGGCGACAGCGATTTCACCGACGCCGCGGCGATTGCGACATCAAGTACCGTACCTGATGCGCCATCAGGCGTGAGCGCGACCGCAGGAAACGGACAGGCCGTGGTTAGTTTCACTGTGCCGACAAACAACGGCGGCAGCGCGATTACCGGCTATACGGTGACGGCGTTAGTTAATGGCAGCGCCACGGGAATGACAGAAACAGGCACGGCAAGTCCGATCACCGTTAGTGGCTTAACGAACGGCACGGCGTACACGTTCTCGGTACGTGCAACGAGTGCCTTGGGCGACTCGTCGGAATCTGATCCGTCCGGTGAGGTGACGCCGCGCACCGTACCTGGTGCTCCGACGAGAGTGAGCGCGACCGCAGGAAACGGCCAGGCCGTGGTAAGCTTCACCGCCCCGACGAACAACGGCGGCAGCGCGATCACCGGCTATACGGTGACGGCGTTGGTTGATGGCAGCGCCACGGGAATGACAGCAACAGGCACGGCAAGCCCGATTACCGTTACGGGCTTAACGAACGGCACGTCGTATACGTTCACGGTCCGCGCCACGAATGCCGCAGGCGATTCGGCGGAGTCCTCTCCGACCGAACCAAGGACACCGCTGTCTCCTGCTTCAGCCCCTGATCCTGCTCCCGCACCAGTGCCTGATGCGCCGACAGAATCCGGTAACAACAGCTTGGTCGTCCTTGTGATTTCAACAAACGGCAGCATTACTATTCCGGTCGGCGGAAGTGGGGAAGTCAGCTTGGGTGAGGAGATTTCGATTGTGATTCCTCATGGAGCCTCGGAGCGGGAGCAGCATATTACGATAGAGAAAGTGCTGAATACCGAGGATCTGATCTCGGAAGGTGAAGCACTGGCCAGCGATATCTATGAGCTTATGAAGAACTTCTCGGAAAAGTTCGACAAGCCGGCCACGTTGACATTTGTCTTCGACCCGTCAGTCGCGGGGAGCAATCAGACTTTTGCCATATTCTATTACGATGAGACGGAGAAGAAATGGATCAAGGTCGGCGGAGAGGTAAGCGGCAATACCATCCGTGCAGAGGTCGATCAATTGACGAAGTTTGCGGTATTCGCAATCGATGAAGAAGCATCAGCCACCGATCGGAATGTGATTGTCTTCAGCGACATTTTCGAACACTGGGCGGAAGAGAGCATCAAACAAGCCGTGCTCGATGGAATCATAACCGGTTACCCGGATGGTACGTTCAGGCCGGACGAGCCCGTATCCCGCGCCGAATTTACAGTCATGCTGGCGCATGCGCTGGATTTGGACGGGTCAGGGGCAGTTCTTCCCTTTACGGATCGGGCCGAAATTGGCGCATGGGCTGAGGAAGCGGTTGCGCGCGCAGTGCTGGCGGGAATCGTGAACGGGTATGGGGCCGGTCGCTTCCAACCGAATGCGCCGATTACACGGTCAGAGATGGCGACCATGATCGCAAGGGCATTGCAGTTGCCCACAGAAGCGATCACGAAGACCGACTTCACCGATGATGACCGTATTCCTGGCTGGGCGAAAAGCGCGGTGGAATCGCTCAGAAAACTGGACATCGTCAACGGACGCGGCGACGGCAAGTACGTTCCGGACGATAAGTTGACGAGGGCAGAGTCGGTAGTGGCGTTGCTCAGAATGTTGAGAAGCCAAGGTCAAGATTAAAAAGGTCGCCCTTGTGTGCGAAATCTGCCGCATACAGGGGCGATTTTCCCCATTCCCTCGCAACATTACAAAAGGATGAATTCGCACATAAAGGACCATCAGAGCGGTTTTTCTCTGATGGTTTTTCTTGGTGGCGAAACATACCTGACCCTGCTGGAGATACTTGCGAATCGTTGTATAATATAAGGCGAACGGCATGTTTTTACTAAAGTGCCCTTTCGTTGATACATGGGATCGAAACGATGACGATTCACGGTAGAGGAGGAGCGGTATGCTTGTAGCAGCCAAGTTACAATGTCCTACCATACGTTCCGCGTTGGTTGACCGGCCATTGATGATCAGGAAGCTGAACGAAGGTCTGCATGCGAAACTGACGATTCTGGTCGCACCTGCCGGATACGGCAAGACGACAGCTCTGGCGCAATGGGCCAAGCAGATCGGTCTGCCCGCCGCATGGATATCTCTGGACAAGAAGGACAATGACTCCTTCCGATTCTGGAATCATGTGACCGAAAGCATCGGTCGATTGCATCCGAATGTCAAACATGCGATGCATCCGATCCTGTCGGAATACGCGTCATCATCTGCGGATACGGTAATAGCTGCATTGCTGGAAGGGTTAGGCAGTGTTACTGGAGAGCTGTCCATCCTGTTGGATGATTACCATGTTATTGAGTCTCCAGTCGTGCACGAAATGTTGACGGAGTTTCTCTCCTATTTGCCTGATCATGTCCATTTGTTTATTGCCGCACGCACTGAATTGCCCATCCCCGTCAAGCGATTACAAACCAGAGGACAAGTGTATAAAATCATCGTCCAGGATTTCTGTTTTCAACAGGAAGAAGGGATCGCTTTCTTCCGGGATTGCATGTGCATCCCGATGTCCCGGGAAGATGTGTCGTTGCTATTGGGGCAAACGGAAGGCTGGATTAGCGGTTTGCAACTGGCGGGGCTCTCGCTCAAAGAGAACGGCGTCAACCCCGATTTTATTCGGGAATTCAACGGGAATCAGCGGGATATCGCGGACTACTTGCTCGAAGAGGTTTTTCAGCATCTGACCGACAAGACACGCCATTTTTTGTTGCACACTTCGTTCTTGAGCCGCATGAACAGCTCGTTGTGTGAAGCCGTAATGGGCCACACGCACGCACAGGCACAGCTGGAATGGCTGGAGCGGCATCAATTGTTCATCGTTCCGTTGGATGAAGAACGCGGCTGGTATCGTTATCATCATCTGTTCGCGGATTTCTTGCGGCTTCGGTTTCGGGAACTGGACAAGCAGCAATGGATGCAAGCTCATGCGAAGGCGGCTGACTGGTTCGAAGCAAACGGATTTGCCGAGGAAGCTGTCGATTGCTTGATCGAAGGGGGTCACTATGCCGATGCCGTAAAGCTGATCGAAAAGCTGCTTCCAGCATTGATGAAAACCCAATGGACCGTGCTGTACGGTTGGTTCGTCGTTATTCCGGATGATTATATTTCCGCGAACCCGATGATCGAGAATTTCTATATGGCGATCCTGATGATCATCGGACAGTGGGATTTGGCGGAGATGCGGGCGAAGCGGGCAGAGCTCCGGCTCCAACAAGGAGATGTCGCTGAACAGGAATCCGATCACAGGCTTGCTGCGGGGAACCTCCATCTGCTGCAGGCGATGATGGCCTTGTATCGCAAAGACATCGCACGGTCATCGGACTATTTCGATAAATTTGACCGCCATTTGCCGGAGGGAAGTTTCTTTCAACAACTCAATGGGAATTCGGTACAAGGGACGCAGCTTGGAGATATGCTCGCCTATATGAATGAGCTGAGGCCGGCCGAGCATTATTTGAAACTCTGGGTGAACCGATGGGAGAACAAACGGAATTACCCTTTCGTCGGACATTTCGCCGCATCCTACAGTGAGTTGATGTACGAGTGGAATCGGTTGGAGGAAGCCGAGCGATATGCGAGAAGTGTGCTTGACCGTGAGGATGTGCAGCCGTTTGCCCAGATTGTCGTCAAGGCATCGCTCATTGCATCGCGTGTTCTGCATGCCAAGGGAGATAACCAAGCAGCAATTGAATTGCTGGAACGGGCCAAATCGCGAATCGCCACACCGGACTATCAGTTGTTTGTCAGGAGAATCGACGGCCGTCTCGCTTGCCAGTTGTTTCAGTACGATTCCGGCCAGCTTGCGGCCCAGTGGCTGCAAACGTGTGGTTTGGCCTATAATGACGTCATTCCGCAAACGAAATTCGCTGAATATTACCTGTTGGCCGAAGTGCTCGGCAAGCTTGGGCAATTGTCCGAAGCCATGCATGTGCTGGAACGCTTGTATCAAATGGCAATCACTGCCGACTGCTTGCGAGACAAGATTCGTGTACTTGTTTTGAAGGGACTGCTGCTGAACAAGCTGGGGTCTCAGGAGGTTGCGTTGATGGAATTGGAGCGCGCTTTGTATCTGTGCGAAAGCGAGAAATACTGTCGCAGCTTTATCGATCATGGCAAGCCGATGGCGGAATTGTTGCTGGATTATATACAACGAAGGCAGAGTGGATTCATACGACCATCCGACAATACCGTATCGCTGCTATACGTGAAGAAATTGCTGCAGGCGATGAACGCGAGTTTGCCTGATCTGCCGCCGCTTCCCCCTTTGCTGACCACGCAGGAAACGAGAATTATCGGTTTGATTGAGAAGGGATTATCCAACAAGGAAATTGCCGAACAACTGCAAACAGCGATCACGACCGTCCATTCCCATATTAGGAACATTTATCGGAAGTTGGAATCCAGCAGCCGGCTACAAGCACTGCAACGCGCAAAAGATTTGAATTTACTGTAAATGGTCGCTGCTCATAATGACAAAACCAACTAGCAGGCTGCACGACAATGACGGCCAATGCGCCGATGACCCCAGTCACCTTCCACTATCGCGGAGCTTTGTCCATACAGGAAACTTTTCCAACGCGACATCCCGTCTCTTCTGAGCGGCATCGACACATCTTTGGAAAACCTCGAATACGAGTTGTTACGGGGAAATTTTATGAGTGGAAAGATACTTCATGATTCAAAGCAAAATAAATGAAAGGCCGCCTCCGTAATGAAGAACGAAGTGGCCTTTCACGCCGATTTATTGCTGATTCCCATGTTATTAAGTTTACTTAGTCAAAATCTACTCCTTACACCCTTCTCCCAACAACTACCCCTTAACCGAGCCCGCCGTCATTCCCTTAACGATCTGCTCCTGGAACAGAGAGCAGATGGCGATGACCGGGACGATCGTGATGACGATGCCCGCGCAGATCAGACCGTATTCGCTGGCGTATTCGCCCTGGAAGTTGGCGAGACCGAGCGGGAGCGTGCGGATGCTCTTGTTCGATATGAGAACGGTCGCGTAGATGTACTCGTTCCACGCGCCGATAAATTCCAGAATCGCGATCGTGGCGAGTCCCGGCTTGCTGATCGGCAGGATGACTCTGCTGAACAGCGTCCAGTAGCCGCAGCCGTCGATAATGCCGGCTTCCTCGATGTCCTTCGGAATTCCTTTCATATAAGCGACCAGCAAAAATACCGATTTCGGCAGGGCGAACACCGTGTAGACGAGAATGAGCGCCGCGTGCTTATCGAGGAGCTGCAGACCGCTCATCTTCAGGAAAGTAGGCAGCAGCAGCGCCTGCATCGGAATCGAGAGGCCAAGCGCGAAAAAGGCGTACAATACCGCATTGCCCCGGAACGAGAACCGGGCGATCGCGAACGATACGGTCGCGGTCAGAAACAGCGTAAAAGCGACGGTAATGAGCGAGACGAACAGGCTGTTCCAGAAATAGCGGCTGATGTTCGCGCTGTTCCACGCTCTGACGTAGTTGTCGAAGCTCCATTTCGCCGGGAGACTGAACGGATCGGCGAAGATGGCGTTGTTGTTTTTGAACGAGTTGACGACGACCCACAGGAACAGGCCGAGCGCCAGCGCCGCGAAGCCCCAGACGAACACGTACTTAACGGCGGCGAACGACCATCTTCTGATCGAGGCGCTCATGCCTTGTCCCCCTTCCCGGTAACGAGCCGCATGACCAGCATCAGCAGCAGCGTAATGAGCATGATTGCGGCGGCGACGGCGCTGCCGAATCCGTAGCGCATATCGCTGAAACCCATTTTATACATGTAAGTGCCCGTCACTTCGGTCCGGTGAATCGGACCGCCCTGCGTCAAAATAAGCACAAAGTCGAACTGCTTAAACGCCGACGTAAGAGCCAGCACGAAGCAGACCTGAAGTACGCCGCTGATCATCGGAATGACGATTTTCGTCATCTTCTGGAAGCCGCTCGCCCCGTCCAGCTCGGCCGCCTCCAGCGTCTCGGACGGAATGCTCTGGAGGCCTGCGAAAATCACGATCATCATCAGGCCGACGTATTTCCAGACGAGCGGCAGCGACACGGCCGTCATTGCCGTCGACGGATCGGACAACCACACCTTGCCCCATCGATCCAGGCCGACTCGCTCCAGAATCGTGTTCAGCATGCCGAAGTTGGGATCGTAGATAAAGTAGAAAATAAGAGCGATGGCGACCGACGAAGTAATGACCGGCATAAAATAGACCGCCCTCAGCAGCTTGTAGCCTCTCACCTGCTGGAACAGTACATAGGCGAGCATAAACCCGAGCGGAATTTGCACTGCGAACAACAGCGCGGTCAAGTACAGCGTATGTCCCAGAGCTTTATAGAAAACACGGTCGGTCAGCAGTTCTCCGTAATTGCCCAGTCCGATCCAATGCCGCGGCGAAATCGCATCCCAGTCATACAGGCTGTAAAACAGCGTCTCCCCGATCGGGCTGACGAAAAACCAGGCGTACAGGAGGACGGCGGGCAGCGAGAACAGCGTTACGACGCCGATTTTGCGGCGAGTCATGTAAGTCCCTCCAGATGCCGGGAGGGGTTATCGAATCGTTCCGATAACCCCTCCCATCGCTAATGTCGATTTACTGGGCCAGCACCGAATTCGGATGCTCCTTGACCAGCTTGTTCATCTCTTCGGCGAAGCCCTCCGGCGTCAGATCGCCGAGCAGCACGCGGTTCGCCAGCTCTTGGTATACCGTCTTGTCGCCGACGAGCTCCTGATACGACTCGAAAGTCTTGTCGATCGACTGCTGCAGCTGCTGCACCTGCGCGAACGGGGCGGACACCTTCGATTCGTCGAAGCTCACCTTGACCGGGCTCGGATTGGCCGCCAGCTCGATCAGGTCCTTGGCGACCTCGGGACCGGCCAAATACTGCATCAGCTCCCACGCCGCCTGCCGCTTCTCTTCGTTCTCATAAGCCGCCTGGGACATGTAGACGAAATAACCCGCGCCGGCCGTCATCGTCGGCACCGCCTGATCCGATACGAGCGGGAACGGAACGACCTTCGCGTCTCCGACCACTTCCGGAACCAGGTTGCCGATCGTCCAACTGCTCTGGTAATACATCGGGGCCTGCTTCTCGTTAAAGAAAGCGAGCGCCTGAAGCGTCTGCAGCGTTTCGGCTCCTTTCGGGAACGCGCCCATTCCGCTCAGCTCCACCAGCTTGGCGGAAGCGTCGGTCAACCGGGCATCGAACGGCTTCTTGCCCGCGAACATGTCCATCAGTTCGTTGTTGTCCACGGCTTGGCTGTGCATTGCCTCGATCAGGTACCGAGCGCTCGTGCCGTTGGCGGCGATCGGAATCAGACCCTTGCCCTTGAAGGCGGAGACGGCCGTCTTCAGCTCTTCGAACGTGGCCGGCACCTTCACGCCGTGCTCGTCGAACAAAACCTGATTGACGAGAAACACGTGCATGTACGTCTCGATCGGAAGCCCGTACACTTTGCCCCCGAGCGTCACCGGGTTAAGCGAGCCGTCGACGTAGCGGCCCGCCAGCTCTCCGTTCGCGGAGATCAAGTCGGTCAGGTCGGCGACTTTGCCGTTCTTGACGTAGGGTTCCGTGACGCTGAGTCCCCAGTGCAGAAACACGTCGGGAGGCTGGTTGGCGGCCATATCGATGACCAGCTTCTCCTTGATCGCGTTGCCCGCTTGGGTAATGACCTCCAGATTGACCTCCGGATGATCGGCTGCGTAGCGCTCGATTGCCGGCTCGAACGCCTTGGCCATCGGCACCTCTCCCGTCCAACCGTGCATCAGGCTCAGCTTGACCGGCGCGGATGGAGCCGCGGAGCTTGCTGCAGCCGTTTCTGTCGGAGATCCCGCCGGGGAGGACGACGGGGATGCCGCAGGCCCGTTGCCGCCGCAGCCCGCCGTCACGAGCGCCATCAGCAGCGCGGCCGTTCCGATTTTCAGTCGATGCTTCTTCATGCAGTTAACCCCTCTCGCTTGTTGGTTCCTCTTGCATCTTTATTGTAGAAAACGGACGGGCGCCCGGCCTTGATTATATTCAGCTCAAACTGGAAGAAGTTCAGATGTCCGTCCGTCGCCGCTGCTTGCGGTATTGCAGAGGAGACTCCTGATACGTTTTGCGAAAGACGGTCGTAAAATAGTTGGGGTCGTCATAACCGATCTCTGCCGCGATTTCGGCGACCTTCATGTCCGTGTTCATCAGCAGGGCGACGGCGCGTTCCATGCGGATTTTCGTTACATAGTGCACGAAGCTGTAGCCGGTTTCCTTGCGAAACAGCCAACTGAAATAATTCGCGTTCAAAAAGACCGAAGCCGCCACCTCGCCCAGGCTGATCGGCTCGCCGCAGCGCCGCTCGATATACGCCTTCGCTTGGGCGACGGCGTTGCGGCTCGTTCGCTCGAAATGTTCCTTGATCAGACCGACGAACCGTTCGGCCAGTTCCTCCGCCCACCGCTTCACCTCGGCGGCGCTCCCGAGCGCACCGAGCTCGCGGGTCTGCTGCCAGAGCGTCTCCGCCTGAGGCTGGCCTCCGAGCACCCGCTTGGCGACGAAATGAAGAGAAGCCGCGATCGCCAGCGTCTCCATACGCGCTTGGCGCACGTCCGCGGCGTCCAGCTCCCTCACCCATGCGGCGACGATCTCCGTCCAGGCTTCCGTCTGTCCGGCTTCGATCCGGTGCAGCAATTGCCGTTCCATCTCCCGCGACTTCAAGCGCAAGGAGTCGATCCGCTCACCGTCCCTCTCCGCCTCGTCCCCCTCCGTTTCGCCATCGCGAAGCGGCGCGGAAGGAAGCGGAAGCCGCTCATGAAGCGCGTCCTGCGGGCCGATTACGCCGGATGGAAGCCATTCGGCTTCCACGCCGAGCAATCGTTCGAGCTCCCGTCCAGCCTGTTGGACGAACGCCTTCTCCTCTTCCTCCGAGCCCGGCTGAAACAGCAGAGCGAACAGATGGTCGCCGAGCGGAATCAGCATGCCGCCCGCCCGATAGTCGTCCATCAGCTCCTTGACGACATTCATCAGCGCGAACTGGACGAGCGGCAGATCCCGCTCCGAGAAGCGCTTATGCTCTGAGAAGTAATGCTTCACCCGCAGGAAGACGAGCGTTTTCCCGGCGCAAGCGTCGGGGAGGCCGCTTTCTCCGCCAGGGACGGCCGGCGCGGGCAGCTTCAGGAACCGCGCGCGAATCGCCTCTTCCTCGCGCCGGGCCCGCTCTGTCCGCTCCCGATTCCGCTCTTCCCGGATCGCCTCGTACGCGCGCTCCAGAATGTCGAGCACCTTCTCCTCCGGACAAGGCTTCAGCAGAAAATCCAGCACCCCGTAGCGCAAAGCCGCCTGGGCGTACTCAAAGTCGCGATAGCCGGTCAGAATGATGACGCGGGCAGGCCACTTCCGGACGTGCGCGATCTCCGCCAGCCGAATGCCATCGCACAGCGGCATCCGGATGTCCGTCAGAATCAAATCCGGCATCTGCCGCTCGATCAGTGCGATCGCTTCCTCGCCGTTACCGGCCTCGCCAACGCAAGTCCATTGCGGCAGATGCGTCTCGACCAGCTTGCGCAGCCCTTTGCGGATATACGATTCGTCGTCCACCAGCATCAATTTCGCGATCATGCCCGTTCCCCTCCTTCAGCCTTGTTCGCCCTCGCATCGTTCAGAGGCAGCGTCAGCTCGAACCGCGTTCCGCCGCCGTCCGACTCGGCGCGCAGCCCATACGGCTCTCCGTAGTACAGCGAAATTCTCCGGATGACGGAGCGCAGGCCGATTCCCCGTCCTGTCGTCTCTCCGCCGTCTCTTCCCGTTTCCGCCCGCAGTCTTCCGATGAGCCCGGCGTCCATGCCGCTGCCGTTATCTTCAACGTCGATGCGAAGCTTGTCTCCCTCCGGGAAAGCCCGGATCGCCAACCGCTTCATACCTGCTTTGTCCTTGAAGCCGTGAACGAACGCATTCTCCACGAGAGGCTGCAGCAGCAAGCGGATAATGCCGCATCGAAGCACGGAATCGTCGACATCAATGTCGAGCTCCAGCCCCTCCTCGAACCGCGCCTGCTGAATGTTCAAGTACATCTTCACCTGCTCCAGCTCTTCCTCCAGCGTCGTCTCCGTAGAGGACGGCTCCAGCGCATAGCGCAGAATGGACGACAGGCTGACGACAAGCCTGGCGTTGTCCATATCCTCCTGCAAGTAGAGCCGCCAATACAGCATGTCGAGCGAATTGTACAGAAAATGCGGATTGATCTGCGCCTGAAGCGCCGCCAGCTCCGTCTCCTTCTGAAGCAGCTGCTTCTCGTACACCTGCGACACCAAATAATTGATCCGCTCCGTCATCGCGTTGAAGCTTTCTCCGATATCGTTCAGCTCGTCCCGCGTGTGCACCCGGATTTTCGTATCGAAGCGGCCCTCCCTTACTCTGCGCATTCCGACCATCAGCTGCCGCAGCGGCTGCGTTATCCGGTGGCTCAGCAGCGCCGACAGCAGACCCGCCAGCACCGCGCTGCCCAGTCCGGTGAGCAGCGCAGTTCTCAGAATCGTCTGGCTGTTGCTGCGAATGTCCGACATGGAAATATGGCTCGTCAGGCGAAAGCCGGTGCGCAGCGACTCCGAATGCGCCAGCAACCTCCAGCGTTCGTCCATGCGGACGACGCCGGATTGGCCCGGCGGGGGAGCGGCCGGTTCCTCCGGCCCGGCATTCGTGTACAGCAGGCTCCCTTCCTTGGAGATCAAATAAAGGCGGCCGTCATTGCCCTGCGGAACCTCGTTCAGATCGTTGGAGAAAAAGGAATCGTTCAGCAGAATGATCAGCTTGCCGTAGGTTTCCAGCCGTTCGTTTTTCGCCCAGCGGGCGGCCACCACGATTTTTTTGGCGGAATCCGCCTGCCCGCTCACCATCGAGAAAGGCAGCCGGAGCCAGACCAGCTCTCCGTCCGTCGAAGCCAGCGCTTCGTCGATCCGGTTCATCGCTTCTCCGCCCAGCGGCGTAAATATGGCGGCGTTCGTCGGACGGTACTCCGCTTCCCGCAGATCATGCAGAACGACGGTCAGCAGATGAGAGGTGTTCTGCAGCGATTGGTTCAAAAACTGGTTAAACGCCGCATAGCCGGCGAACCTCCCGTCTCCGCCGGCGTTTCTCTCTCCGATATACGACTGCACGAACGGGTTGAGCATCACTTCGTTGGACAGCCGGAAAATGCTCTCGGCCCGCAGATCGATCCGCGCCAGCACCTGGTCGACCGTCTGGGAAAACTGTCCGCCGACCTCGCGCTCGAACGTGCGCAGATGAAGCCGGTAGGACAGAAAACCCGAGAGCAGGAAAGAGAGCAGAATGATGACGGACAACCCGGCGATGAATTTCGTCTTGAAGCTGATCCGAATGTCCTTAAATGAACGGATAGCCCGCGCAAGCATCCTGCCGCCTCCTTCCCGTCGTGTCGTTATTGCCGAATGTGTTTGACGGCTTCCGCCAGCAGCAGCATGGCCATCGACTGGCCATACGGCATCGGGCACACCGGAATGTCCCGGTATTCCTGCAGCGTTCTTCCCATGCCCGTTCCGTACGAGACGCCCTGTACGATGCCGTTCCCGTCGATCCGGGCGATGACCGCGTCCAGCGCCCGCATGCCAACTTCCCGATAGCGGCCGGGAAGATAGCCCTTGCGCACGGCCTTAAGCAGCCCGTAGCCGAACGCGGCGGCGGCCGACGTCTCCGTATAGGAAGAAGAATCGTCCAGCAGCGTATGCCACAAGCCGTCGGCCGCCTGCAGCTCCGCCAGCGCCTCGGCCTGCCGTTCGAGCGCGGACAGCAGCGCGCTCAGCACGCCGTCCGGCAGCTCGACCATCTCGATGTAATCGACAAGACCCGCCGTGTACCAGGAATTGCCGCGCGCCCACAGCGCCTTCGCGAAGTGGTGCTTTTCCTTGAACGTCCAACCGTGAAAAAACAAGCCGCTGACCGGATCGGTCAAATATTTCAAGTGAACGATGAACTGCCGGACGCTCTCCTGCACGTACCGGTCGTCCCGTTCGATCAGTCCCATTTTCGCCATAAACAAAACCGTCATATACAGCGTATCGTCCCAAATCTGGCCTTCGTTCTCTTCCCCGGAGACGACGTGCTGAAGCGCCCCTTCTCCGGTTCTCGGCATATCCGTCAGCGCGTAGGCGGCCCATTCCCGCAAATACGGCAGGTAGGCCGCTTCTCCGGTCTCTTCGTAGAGGAACGCGAGCGTCAGCATCGGGCACATCGTGTTGACGTTTTGGGAAGGGAGCCCCTCGCGGAAACGATCCGCATACCAGCCCTGAAGAAAGCTCAGCAGCTTGGCGTCCCTTGTCTCTCGATAATACAAATAGGCGGCGAACAAGCCGACGCCCTGCGGCCATTCCCAATTGTTCATGGAAATGATGCCGATCGGACAGGTCTCCTCCCGGTCTCCCTTCATTTCTATCATGCCTTCGAGAAGCTTGTCCATCAGAAGATGCAGCTCCCTCTCCGTTCTTCCTGCTGTCATTGCGCGTTCTCCTCTCCCGCTTCCCGCCATTTGTATACCCCGATGCTGAGCGGCTCCAGCTCGTACCGCGCTCCCGTCCGCGTCGCTTCCTGCCGCTGTCCCTTCGTGCCGATCGGCTCGGGGAGCAGCCCGCAGCGCATCTCCGCCTCCGCGGCTTCGTCCCCGAAGTTGGCAATCAGCAGATAGTCCGCCCCGTCGGCTCCGAACGCTCGCAGAGCGCGCACCGCTTCCCCTCGCGTCTCGATCGGGACCGCCCCCGTTCGCGCCGCCGATTGACGCGTCTCCTCGGCTCCCGCCCCGGAGAGCACGCAAAAACCGTTGTCCAGCAGCCGCTCGCCGGAATCGTAGACGCGACGGCCGTGAACGAACTCCTGAACGACCTGGTCCGTGCGCAGCAGCCCGATGTCCGTCGACTTGTCGGTCCACGGATACTGCTTCAGATGAACGTTGCGGCCGCCCGGGAGATACAAGCCCAGCTCCGGACCGTACGCCCGGACGACGCCAAGCTTCCCGTCCACGTTCAGCCATCCGCCTTCCAGCGGTTCGTGCCTCTCCTTCAGATCGCGCCCGTCTTCCGTCCATACTCCGCGCTGGGCGGCGTAGCGGCGCTCGTATCCGTTGTATACGTCGTTGGGCACTTGCAGGTGCAAGCCTCGCAGTTCCGCTACGTAGGCTCGCGGCACGGCTGTCGCCAGCTGCATGACCGCCGCGGTCCGATCGTCCGGCAGCGCGACGAAGGCGATCCTGTGGTCGGCGATGGTCTCCGCGGCTTGTCCCTCCGCGACGAAGCCGGAGGAGATCGTCTCCATCGCTCCGATCGTAGCGAACCCCCCGGTGAACGCCTCCGTGCGCCAGCCCCGGATCTCGTTGACGTTGCGCGTCCCGATGCCGGCGATGCGACCGGCCAGATTCCACCGCCATTCCGCCAGATGACTGGCCGACGGGGGCAAGCATAAGCCCGTCGGCCTGTCCGCGGCCTGCCACACCCACGAGACGATTCTGCGCCGCGACCGCAGCAAGGACGCGCCATGGGCTTCGTCCGACCAGAAGAACTGGGCGGGCTCTGCTTCTATCCGTTCGCGACCGGGGCTTTCCGCTCCGTCCCCCGCCTTCGTTCCTTGCTTCGCTAAGGGCCGCCAGCATGCCCCCATCGACAGCGCGGCCGCCCGGTCGGACTCCAGCCGAGTGTAATACATCGGCGAACGATGCTCCAGCTCCTTCAGCCGTCCGGACAAGTAACCCCCGTCCGGATTATCCCCGGCTTCCGTCCGAACCTGCGCGAGCCAGCCCTCCTCGAATCCCGAACAATCCGCTCCGAAGACATCCTCCGCGAGCAGCCACATCGGAATCGCATAATCTTGGCAGTAGCAGTAAGGCACGCGGGTATCGCCTCCGATGCGCAGCAGCCGCCCGTCGGGGAACGTCAGCTCCTTCACGAGCGACCACAGCGCTTCGGCGCGATGATACAGCGCCTCCGGCGCCGGCAGCTTCGCCTGCTTGCCATAAAAATGCAGCATGGCGATATTGGACAGGCAGATCACCATGTAGCCTACATTCAAATAGTTATGATGGTTCAAGGCGTAGGTGGGAAAGAAGTTGGCCCCCTCGTGCCATTGCGACAGCGGCTTGCCCGCGACGATCCGCTCCGACAGCGCGTCGTCGGGAACCGAGACGCCGTTGAGCAGAAAACGCGTCCCCTTGTCCCGATACTCCTCCGCTCTGGCGGCATCGGGGTACAGCGCCGCCGCGCGGTGGAGCAGCGCCCCGTTCCACAGATTGCTTTCCGGCTTGTTCCGGCTTTGTCCGTCCAGCTTGTCGTAGAGGCCGCCGACCACCGAATAATGATCCAGCAGCCAGTCCGCTTCGGACAGCAGCACTCTTCGCACACTCGCCGCATCCGTCTCCGTCAAGCTTTCCCTGATCGCCTCGACGCCGTGCATCATCCGTTCGATGCCCAGCGCGCTGATCCACGTATGTCCCCATTTCGTGCCGTCCGTGCACCGGTAGCCGCCGCTCGCATGCGTCTCCAGATTAAAGCGCAGCATGGCAAGCGCGGTCTCCCGCAGCTTGCCGGACTTCCCTTCCGTCGATCCGCTCGCGGCCAGAACGGCCGCGGCGGCGAACGCCTTCTGATGCGTCTGGACTCCCCAGCCGTTATAGCCCGTGCCGTAGCAGACCAGCTCCGGTCTGTCCGGACAGCGGTACAGCTCCCTCTCCAGCGCCGGGAGCCACGGCCGCAAGGCTTCCAGGTATCGTTCCTCGTAGGCCAATTCGTCATTTCTCCTTCCTTGCAATCGCTCCTTCCCACCTTATCCCGGTTTGTTGTTTCGCACCTTGAATTCCTTCACGAGCTTCTCGAAAAAACACATGATTTCAGGAGTAAGCTCACGGGACGATATCGGCGTAGCCCGGACCGACGCCCGACGCCTCTCGGATGCCGATCGCCCTCTGCGGCCAATTCCCCCCGGTAACGACCGTATTACCGCTCAGTTCGTTGTTCGTTCCGTTAAACGTAATTCGGCCCGTATCGGTGAAATTGCCCGTAATCCGGTTGTCTTGAATCGACCCCGTGTGAATATGCAGCCAGCGAACGGAATCCTCGATGACGTTGTCCCGAATCGCGTAGAGATTGCTGCCTTCATCCGGATAGATCGCGCCGTATTCGTTCCTCTGGCCATAAATATAGTTGTCCGTAATGTAGGAAGTCGACGATTGGCGGCCCAGCGTATAGATCGCTCCCCCGTCCACCAGCTCTTGCATCACGTTCTCGATCCGGTTAAAGCGAATGCTGTTGCCGCCCGTCGGAGGCGGATCGGCACTGGGCACCGAACCGGTCTGCCCCTGGTTCGGCCCGCCGATGTAGGACCAGCCCCAGCCCGCATGAATGCCGCTGTACGGAAGATCGACCATCGTATTGTTCTCGATGTTCGTATCGACCGGATAGGAGGCTCCAATGGCCGCCGCGGAGCGGTATTCGACCGCCACCTGCTCGAAATAGTTATGCAGCACGTCGTTGTTGCGCAGCAGCTTGCGTTCGTCGTCCGGATAAAAAAGGTCCGGCACGCCCCGGTCGTAATCGTCGCCGCCGATCTGAACGCCTTGTGCCGAGATGTCGACGAACGTGTTGCCGCGCACCAAATTATGCTGGCTGCCCCGCAGCATCAAAATGCCGATATGGCCCAGCTGGGAGAACACGTTCCGTTCGAACTCGATATGGCGGGCCGCCGTGCGCAGCACGACCGCCGCCTGACCGTCGATCCATTCCGGGTACTTGGGATAGTCGTCGAACGAAGGCGAGCCGCCCACTGTGAAGCGCTCCCGGATCACGTTGTTCTGCGCGTCCGAATGTCCGCTGGACGTGTTCGGACGCAGCCAGGTCGCGTGCCGGAAATGCAGTCCTTCGAACCGGATATGCTCGACCGGCTCGTCCAGACCGGCTCCCTCCAACTGCAGCAGCGTCTCCAGAACCGGAGCGACGACTTCGGCGGAGCTCATGTCTTCGCCCGCGCGGGGCTTGTAGTAAAACGTATCGGTCGTACGGTCCAAGTACCATTCGCCCTCTTCGTCCAGCAGCTCGTACGCGTTCTCCACGTACCACGGGGTCTGGGCCGACGTCGCGCCTTTGTTCGTTGCGTAGAAGTAGCCCGGCTGTTTCATCTCGATTGCCGCCAATCCGTCCCCGCCGATCGTGATCGACTGAACGCCGACCCGCGGATTCGTCCAGATCGCCTTATAGACCAGCTCGATATCCTGCGGGTTGCCCCATGTCGCCATGTCCGTCCAAGTCGTCTTGTGGCCCAGCTTGACGAGACCGGAAGGATCGCGGTACGGATGCGTCGCGCTCGTCGTCCTGTAGAGGGCGTGTCCGGGCAAGCCGGACTCGTTTCTGGCCCGCACGGCGCGTTCCCCGTTGACGTACAATTGCCGGGTCTCGAGATCGTCTTCGGCCTCGGCCTTATAAATATTCATTCCGGCATCGTGGAGCGTCCAGCCTTCGATGAATCGGCCTCCGCTGACGACCGGCGTTTCTCCCGGGTACGCCCGATAAGCGACATCGAACCCGTTCGTGCCGCCGTCCCCCTCGTCCAGCTTCAGCGTCTCCGCCAGCTGATACGTCCCGCCGCGAAGCCAGACCGCAATATCCCCGGTCATGTCGGCGTTGATTCCCCGCACGGCGTCTCTGGCGCGTTCCAGCGTCCGGAACGGCAGCGCCTCCGTGCCCGGGTTTTGATCGTCTCCGCCCGGGGACACGTAGAAGGACGCCTGTACCGGTCTTGCCTGCACGGTAACCGCGGCGGAAGCCTGAAAGCTTCCTTCCACCGTCGTGACCGTTACCGTAGCCGTACCCGGAGACGTCCCCGCGTGAAGCTCGGCCGTTGCCCCTTCCGCCGCCGGTCGAACGTCCACGACCGCCGGATCGCTTGAACTCCAAATCAGCTTGCGATTAATGGCGTCTCCCGGTAACACTTCCGCCGTAAGCCCCGTCCTCCCTAGCGTATTCAGCGTCAGAGACGTCCGATCCAGCACGACGCCGGTTACCTCGGCACGGTACGGGCGCTTGCGCACAACCGTTACTTCCGCAACGTCCGCCGCTCCAGAGGTTCCCGTATACGAGCCGAACACGATCGACCCCAGCGCGTTCACCGGCGCGCGGAAAGGCGTTCCGGACCGGAGCAGCGCACCGTTGACGTACAGATCGAACACCCGCGCCTCCGTATCGAGCACCACATCCACGTCGTACCATTCCGCGGCGGAATAAGTCGCCACCGTCTCCACGGATGAACCATGATTGATCGCGATCGTTCCCGCCGTCGTCCAATTCACGGAGGCGAACGTCGTTCCGGTTCCATCCTTCAGATACGGCCCGTAGAATGCTCCTCCCGCTCCCGTCCATGCGCCGGGCTTGAGCCGGGCATGCACGATCAGCTCTCCGCGCTCCTCGGGGAACGATCGGGTCGCCAGGAAAGAAGAGGTTGGAGCGCTCGCCTCCAGCCGGAGGCTGCGAAGCCCTGCCCCGTCCTGCCGAACCAGCGCGCTTCCGTAGGCGTTCGCGCTCCAGCCGGCAGGCGTCTGGTCGAGCGGCGACGAGTCGAACCGGTCCGAGATTGCCGTATCGTACAGGTTGAAGCCGTACACCTCGACGTCGTCCACGTAAGCGGCACCGGACAGCGATCCCGACATGCCGAACAGCAGCTGCGCCGCCTCTCCGGCGTTCGTTCGGAACGGCGCGCCGCTTTTCACCTGCTGCCCGTTCACATACACAGCGAACGAAGCCGCCTCGAAGTCCGCCGTCACGGCGATCTCCTGCCACTGCTGCACGTCCACCATCGCCAGGTTTTCAACGCTGCCCGAATGGTTGATCGCGACGCGGCCGTCGGGATACCAGTTCAAGGAAATGAACGTGGCGCCCGAGGCATCCTTTAAATAAGGAGCATACAAAGCCGCATTCGTTCCGGCAATCTGGGAAGGAAGCACCCTCGCCTTGACTGTAATCGCTTTCAAATTTACATCGAGCGCAGCCGCCGCCGTAAACGCGCCCGCCGTCGGCAGCTTGTCCAACTTCATCGCCCGGTTAGCCGCGTCCAAGGGATCGCTCGCGACAAGCGCACTGCCGTTCGCGCTAGTCGTCCAGCCGACCGGAACCTGATTCGGCGCGTCGCTCTCGAAGCTCCAGCTTCCGCCGTCCCCCGCAATGGCGACGGATGCGGCTGCCTTGCGAAGTCCCTGTCCCGTCCCCGTCCATAATGAAGCGATCAGCACCGCCGCCAACGCGATTTTGGCGGCCGCGGCCGCCGTTCTTCCGATCCGTTTCATAAGAAGCCTCCTTGTAAGTTGGATTCCCCTTCAGACTAGACGGCGCGGATGGATGCGGCCTCGAATATTTACAGCATTTTCTCGACTTCTGTTCGACAAGGCCGCGGATTCCGCACTCCGAGCGTCCTCATTCCCCATACTGCATCCGAAACTGGACCGGGGTCATGCCGGACAGCTTGTGGAACGTGTGCACGAAGTGGCTGTCGTCCTGGAAGCCGACCGCGAAGGCGATGTCCTTGACCGTACGGGAACGGTTCGCGATCAGCAGCTCCTTGGACTTCTGGATGCGGAATTGGACCAAATATTGATAGGGACTGATTCCCCAGCTTTTGCGGAACAGCGTGTTCAGATACTGCGGGCTGACGCCCAGCGTGTCGGCCATGCGGCCGAGCCCGAGATCCGGATCGCCGTACTTCTCCTCGATGAGCAGATAAATCGGCGTCAGCCTCTCGTGGCCTTTGGACAGCGAAGGCTGACCGCTTGATCGGCCATATTGCTTCAACCACGACAGAAACGCGTACACTTCGAGCGACCCGCTGATCCCCGCGAAGTCGAAGCTGTGGCCGATTCTCTCTCTGTAATGCTCGTGAACGCCGGCAAGCGGGCAATCCTCGTCCCAACCGATCGGCGTCATCGTCGGGATGTCCAAGGCTGCCGCGATCGGATTGGCCAGCGCTCCGTCGAACGTCATGAACCAGGTCGACCAGCGGCCGCCCGGATCGGGAACGTAGCTGTGAGGCACATGCGGCTTCAGCAAAATGCCCTGATTCGGCTGAAGCCGGCAGGTCGTTCCGTTCACCGTAAACTCCCCGCTCCCCTCAACCGTATGCAGCCAGTGAAAGCTCTGAAACCCATGCTCCCGATGAATAGGGGACTGATCGGTATAGCCGATGCTCGTCAAATGAAGCGGCAATCTCCGGTCCCACTCCGTCGTGACAAAATGCCTTCCGTAGTACATCCCTCTGCGCACCCCTTGAGTTTCATTTTTCGATACGTTATAAGAAGTATATTATATTTAATTCAGTTCTTCCTTCAACTACAATAAGGGCGTAAGTTGAATTATACGACATCCTACCTGGCAGAGGAGCGGATCATCGCATGACGTTAAAGCTTGGTTTTATCGGAACCGGAGGCATTGCCAATCATCACATTGGCAATTTGGTGCAGATGGAAGGCGTCGAGCTGGCGGCGTTCTACGACGTCGATCTCGGGCGGGCGCAAAAAGCCGCAGGCGAGCACGCCGGAGCGAAAGCGTATTCAAAATTGGACGAAATGCTGGACGGCTCCCGATTGGACGGCGTCTACGTATGCGTCCCTCCGATGGCTCACGGGGAAGCGGAAGAGCAGCTCGTCGAGCGGGGCATTCCTTTCCTGGTCGAGAAGCCTCTCGGGATCGATCGGGACATTCCGAACGCTATCGGCGCTAAAGTCAAACAACGCAAACTGATCACTTCCGTCGGCTACCACTGGCGTTATAATGAATCTGCGGCGCTTGCCAAAAAGCTGCTGGCAGACAGCAAGCCCGGCATGGCTCTCGGTTACTGGATGGGCGGAATGCCGATGGTTCCATGGTGGAGAGTGCAGGCCGGATCCGGCGGTCAATTCGTCGAACAGACGACTCACATCGTCGATCTCCTCCGCTACGTATGCGGGGAAGTGCAAGAAGTGTACGCCGCCTTCGCGCTTCAGGTGATGGGAGACAAAGTCGAAGGCACCGACGTGCCCGACGTCGGCACCGTGACGCTGAAGCTGGCTAATGGCATGGTCGCAACGATCTCGAACACTTGCCTGCTTCCCGTCGGCCATCACGTCGGACTGGACGTCTACACCGGCAACGGCGTGCTGGAGCTCAGAAGCGATGCGCTCAAGGAGATTACCTCCGAAGGAACGACCGTACATTCGAACGTCGCCAACCCTTATTACGTCGAGGACGAGGCTTTCCTCCACGCCCTGCGTACCGGGGATACGTCGCTGATTTTGTCCGATTATGAAGACTCGCTGAGGACGCACGAGATTACGATTGCGGCGAACGAGTCGGCGCTGTCCGGCCAAGCGGTGAAGATCGGCTGAACGCGTTATCCTATTTGGAGTTACAGAGAGGAGCTTGGAACGACATGAAATTTTCGCTGTGCATCGGGGCTTATCAAGGGAAGGACGTCGTCTATCATCTTGAGAAAATAAAAGAGCACGGATTCCAGGGTCTGGAATATTACGCGTGGTGGGATCTGGACGATCTGAAGAAGCTGGCGGCGGAACAGGAGCGCATCGGCGTCGGACTTAGCGCCACTTGCACGAAGTTCATCAGTCTGGTGGACGAGTCGCTGCGCGACGCTTATCTGGAAGGCGTTCGCCAGACGATCGAAGCGTGCCGCATTCTCGGCGTCCGCTCGGTCATCTCCCAGACAGGCAACGTGCTGGAAGGCGTGCCGCGGGATCAGCAGCGGCAGACGATGGTCGAGACGCTGAAGCGCTGCGCGCCTCTGTTCGAGGAAGCCGGCATCGTGCTGGAGGTGGAGCCGCTGAACGGTCTGGTCGATCATGCCGGCCACTTCCTGCAGCGCTCCGACGAATCGGTCGACGTCATCGACCAGGTCGGCAGCCCGAACGTCAAGCTCGTCTTCGACGTTTACCATCAGCAGATTACCGAAGGCAACGTCATCCGCAACGCCACCGGCTACATCGACCGCATCAACCACTATCACATCGCCGACAATCCGGGACGCAAGCAGCCGGGCACCGGCGAGCTGAATTACGTCAACATTTTGCGCGCCATCAAGAACACCGGCTTCTCCGGCTTCGTCGGCCTGGAATGCGGCTACACGATCGATACGGACGAGGCTGTCCAGCAATTTAAGGAGGACATTTTGTCCCAAGTGCTGTAAACCAAGCAAAAACGCCTTCAGCGTCCTCTGGACGATGAATGCGTTTTGTCGGAGACGATTCAGATAAGGATAGCGGATTTTATACTTGCTGATTCGTGAACGCAGGGGCTGCCGGAATGGCAGCCCCTTTTCTTGGACGCAGCTGTTAGTGCGGGTAAGCTGTCTCGAATTCGATGCCGCAAGGTCCGCCGTCCGGATTCGGCTCGAGATCGACGGCCGTGCCGTCGGCGCGGAAGAGCGGCCGGTAGTGCGTGTTAATGCGCGTCGCCGACGCGTTGGCGTAGTGGCAGATGAACGCGCGGCGGAAGCGGTCCTTCGTCTTGTTCCGGTAGGAGCCGTGGATCAGATTGCCGTTGAAGAACAGAACGTCGCCCCGATCCATCACCGCAGGAATCGCCTTCTGATCCTTCGGCGGCTTCACGTAGTGAGTCGTGAACGACTCGTTGGAGTCGGCCGTCTCCGGGCACGAAATCTCGAAGTCGCTCGTCTTCGGCACGACAAGCAGTCCTCCGTTCTCTTCGTCCGCCGCGTCGATCGCCGTCCAAGCGGCGATGCAGTTGCCCGGCTCCACCTGCAGATAGAAGTTATCCTGGTGCAGCGCCTGGCCTCGGGAACCCGGCGGCTTATAATAGAACATACTCTGCGCGGCCAGCGCCTCTTCCCCGTACAGATCGGCCAATACTTCCATTACCGGTCCGTGCAGCATGTACCGTTTGGCCGCTTCATTGAAACGGTGAGGATGCATCACCCGCGGATATCTTTTCAACGGATCGGCGCTCTCCTCGTCCAGCACAGGCTCGAAATACCCGGGCACCGCCCTGTGGCTCATCTCCTCGAACGTCACGTCGATCTCCCGCAAATCCTCCTCGGAAAACAGCCCTTTCACGATGACGTAACCTTCCCTTTCGAAAAAAGCGAACTGCTCGTCGGTCAACGCCTTCAGCTTCGTTCCCATCTTCATCGCTCCCTTGGCGGCAATGTCGTTGCTCTTGACATCAGCTTACCCGCTTTCGTATCGTGGATGAAGTAAGATTACTGCTGTAAAGTACTTGTATTCTGCTGCAAACCAGCCCGAACGGAGATTGTCTATGCCGCGTAATAAACGTCCTGAGGAATATGCCGACACGTCGATCGGCGCCATGCTCGCCGGACACTTCCGCGAGAACGACCGCTACGTCATCCATCGGCCCGAGGCTAGAACCGATTGGCTCATCGCCATGACGTTAAGCGGAGAGGGCTATTTCCGCACGCCGGCGGGAGAGAAGCGCTGCTCTGCCGGCCAGATCGCGATTCTGCGTTCAGGAACTCCCCACGAATACGGAACGGTGCCGGGACAGCAGTGGAACTTCGTCTGGGCCCACTTCGGCAAACTATCGGAAACCGGCTATCTCCCAGACGAGGAGGTTATCGTGGCCGAGCTTCCGGAGGGTGAAACGCGCAAACGGGCTTACCGCGCGTTCCGCAGTCTGCTCCGCGACTCCCGCGAGCGCTCGGCCTACTGGCAGGCGCTGTTCGAGAACGCGATCCGCGAATTGCTGCTGCTCGTTGCCCAACGTTTGGAGAAACGCCTCGATCCTCGCATCGAGCGCGCCCTTCAGTTCCTGTCGCAGAACATGCAGGAGGAAATCCGTCTCGATCGCATTGCCTCCGAAGTCGGCTTGTCCGCTTCCAGATTGTCGCACCTGTTCAAGCAGGAAATGGGCGTTCCGATTCTCGACTATTTAAACAGTATGAGACTCCGGCAAGCCGCCCTGCTCATGCGTCACATGGGCAGATCGGCCACCGAAGCCTCTCTGGACGTAGGGTTCAACAACTACAATCATTTCGCCGCCTTATTTCGAAGGACGTACGGGCAAAGTCCGCGAAGCTTCGCCAAGGGGCCGGGCGACTAATTTTTCACAAGGCTGACATCGTCCAATTGAATCCACGTATCCCCGTTCGCCCACATTCCGGCGTAAATTTCCACGATTGATTCGGGGCCGGAATTAAACGTTACGGTAAGCTGCGTGTAATTCGCAAGGGCATAGAATCGGGTTTCGTTCCGAATCGGCCCGTTCAGCGGTCCGCGCGCTCCGAAATAGCCGCTGTCGTTGTTGGCCGACGTCCGAATCCAGCCCTTAAGCGTGTAGTTCGTATACGGCTGAACCGCAACGCTCTGCTTCAGGGCGTTCCATCCGCTGTTGTAGCGGACGAACCCGTTGTTCTGGCCGGTTCTCGCAAAGCCGAGCCCCCGGTCGATTCCCCCGTGCCCCTGCAAATACCAAGGCGCCATATGCGTCGTCGCCGCCTGCGTCTCGAAACCCGGCTCGGAGATCATATTCGCGCCGAAGGCGTCCGGACTCAAATCCGCCTTCATCAGAAACGTATTGTAAGGCCCCCACTCCGACATGAGAAAATAAAGCTCCGTTCCGCCGTTCGACCACGGATGGATATACGAGCCGTACATGCCCGGATAATCGCTGCCGCGCAAAATGATCTTCTCCCCGCTCCACGGTCCCGTCGGAGACGGCGCGTCCCGCATAACGAGCGCCTCCGTGTAGGGATTGAGATACGCCATGACGTACCGGTCGAAATGCGTATTGTAGACGACCGACATTTCCCCTGCAATCCCGATCGAGACCGGCGCGGCCGACGCCTCCGAGGCGTTCCAGGCGTTGCCGTCCCAATACCGGTAAGCGCCAATGTTCAGCATGTCGGCTTCCGCCACCCTGGCCAGGTAGATGCTGCCGAATCTTCCGTTCGGCGTCGCGTACATGTAGACGTAGCCGCCGTTTTTGACGAATGCGGCCATCTGGAACTTGCTGCTCCAGGCCGCGTTGTTCTGCCATCTGGCGGTCGGATGCTTCGTCCACGTCTGCCCGTTATCGTCGGAATAGGCGATGCCGGAGTAGTTCGTATACCACATGCCGGGGTCTCCCCAATGGTGAATGGACATGTAGTGGATGTAGTGCCGGGTTCCGACCGTAACTCCCGCCGTCGGAATGACGGTGATCTCGTCGTTGTTGATTTTCTTGGACGACAGAATCTCCTTGGCATGGCCCGGCGTATCCTGAATCATCGTGGAGAACGTCAGGCCGTCCGCCAGATTCGTATCCGCGGATTTCGCCAGCACGTTGCTCCTCCATCCGGTGCCGCAGCCGCCGTCGCCGCACCAGCCGGGACCGAACGTGTCGCCGAACAGCACGAAAATCTCCCCGCCGCCCTTGTCCCACATGATGCCCAAATCCGTGCCTTCCACCTTGTAATTGGAATGCGTCTGGTTGGGATTCGGCAAGGTTTCTCCTGTGGGAGTCGCACCGGTTACGCGCGCGACTTTCGTCACGTTCGAGGGAGTCACCGCGCCCGCCGGGCCGGCGTACGGCATTACCGACAGCAGCGCCAACGCCAGCACCAACAATAGCTTCCAGCTTTTTCTCGCCATGCTCTCATCCGCCTCTCGTCTTGGATTGTCCGGCTACGAACGCTTCCCCGAACCGTTCCCGCATTCGCAGATAACCTTCGGCGGCCGCGCCGTTGCCCCAGTCGAAGATCGTGAATTCTCCCATCGGATCGTCCGTCGGACTCGTTCTTCCGCCGTGCCCGTAGTTTTCCATCATAAAGCCGTAATCCCGTTCGTTCAGAAAAGGCCACGCCTGCTCCCATCTCGTCTTCACTGCTTCGTTCTCGGGACAGTACATGAGCGCGAACGAAGCGAGCAACGCCGCCCTCCCCCGCTCCTTGTACTCGTCCGCATCCAGTTCCATGCCGTACTGGACGATCAGCTCGGCGAACAGGCTCTGCCTGGCGTCGTTCCATTCCCCGTCCCCGTTCATGACGCCGAAGCCGCCGAGCGCCGGCACGTGAATGTACGGCGGCTGCCATACCGCCTGGGTCATCAGCATTTCGTCCAGACAGCGGCGTCCGAGTCGCAAGTACGCCTCCTTGCCCGTCGCCCGGTAACAGGCCAGCAGCGCTTCCGCCGTCCAGAACATGGAGAAATTGCACTGCTTGTACAGGTTGTTCCGCTCGATTTTGCGCCCGAGCCATTCCTGTCCCCATCGGCTGCAGGACCAGTACGTCTCGAAATCCTCCCAGCGGCCCTCCGGCACGATCTCCGCGCACACCGCATCCATCGCCCGGTACGCCGCCTCGGCGTACTCAGCCCCACCGGTAACCTCATGCAGCTTAAGCAAAAAAGTGACGGAAAGCGAAGTTTCCGGAGATTGATCAAGCACGCCGCACGGCCGGAAATCCGCCTTGTCGATCCAGCCGGGGAAAAATCCCCGCTCATCCTGCAGCTTCAGCAAGGCATCCCCATAGGCTCTTGCGTACTCTGCCAGCCGCTCGTCGCGCTCCAGTTCCTCGTGCCAGCGCAGCATCAGCAGGGCGGTCCAGCTCATGTCGAGCACGTGAAGCGGAGCCTCGCGAATGCCGAGCCCGAACGGATTGCGGTCGGAATTGCCCCAGATTAGCGTCGACCAGCCTTTGGAGCGGCTGCACGTCTGGCCGTCGACCTCGACCTGCTCCGTCTCCGTGGCCGCAACCGCCGGGAAGAAGCCTTCCGTCTGCGGAGCAGCCAGCGCCAGCTCCTTCATCAGTCTGGCACGCTCCGCGTATTCCTGCTGCCCGGTCAGCCGCGCATAGCGATACAAGCCCTGCGCCGAGCGAAGCGAGCTGAACCACGCCTGATTCCATACGGACAGCGTTTCCCTCTGACGATACGGTCCCGGATAGTTCGGACTCTGGGTCACGTTGACGATAAAAGCCGGAGCCCCGACCTCCTTGCCGTCCACCGCGAAGCTCTGCCATACTGCCGGCGCCCACTCCCGGAACGCCCACCGGTAAGCCCGCTCCACATAGACGTCCAGCCGTCCTCCATCCTGCCTCTCCAGCAACGGACGCCCCCAGCGCTCCCAACCGAACGCCAGTGCGTCCCGCCACGGATTGGCGATCCCTTCCGCGTCGTCGGAAGCCAGCACATAAAAACCGAACTCCGTACGCCCCTTCGGAAAAACGGCGCCCGGCTCGCGCACGAACAGCACGTGCTCTCTCACCGATGTACGGCACATGCCCAGCGTCAGACGGTTGTTCGAAGCGTCGAGGTCCATGTACCACCGCGGTTCTTCGCCCGCTCCCGCCAGTACGTCCAGGTCGGGGATGACCGTCAGCTTGCGCGCGCCGTCATGCACGATCAGCGCCGGAGCGCGAAACACGTGCTGATCGATGACATGAAGGTCCGTCGGCGTCAGATGAGAAGCCCAATGAAACGAAGGGGAGAAAGACGGACGCAGCTCAATCCGCCAATCGTCCTGCCGCGCCTCCTCCTCCAGCAGGAAGGCGAGGCTTACTTTGGCGACGCCCTCCCGGGGATAGGTTACTTCGATGTCGGGCCGTATTCCGCTCAGCCAATCGCAGGTCAACGACCCGATGAATTTCTTGAACGCCGAATCCAGCCAAACCAGTTCGTGAACAGGCTTCATATCCGATGCTCCTTCCGTTCTCCAGGCGGCTCAACCTTTAATTCCCGAGTTCACGATAGATTGCACGTAATATTTTTGCAGGAACAGAAACAGGATCAGGATCGGAACGGAGGCCACCGTGTCCGCGGCCAATATTTTCCCCCACTCCGTCGCCTGCAGGTTGGTGAAGGTCGCGATGGCGACCTGAAGCATCTGCTTGCTCTCGTCGTTGATGACGATCAGCGGCCACAGATAGGCGTCCCACTGCCCGAGAAACGTAATGAGCCCCATCGTAATCAGTGCCGGCACCATCGACGGGAGCACGATTTTCGCATAGATGCCAGGCCATGAAGCGCCGTCGATTTTTCCCGCCTCCAACAGCTCCCTCGGAACATCCGCGAAAAACTGCACGAGCAGGAAAATGCTGAACACCGATACCGCAGCCGGAACGATCAGCGCCCTGAAGCTGTCGATCCAGCCGAAGGCGTGCACGAGCAAATAGGTCGGAACCATCGTCACCTCTCCGGGAATGACGAGCGCGGAGAGGAATACCGCGAAGACGACGCCGCGGCCGCGGAACCTGAGCTTGGAGAACGCAAAGGCGGCCATCGAGTTGAACAGCAGCGACAGCAGCGTTACCGACACGGCGACCAGCAGCGTATTGTTGATGAATCTGCCCAGCGGCTTGCTCGAATCGCTGAACAGATCGATGAAGTTTTGCAGCGTCCATTCGACGGGGATGAACAGATGCCATTCGAGCGACACGTACTGAAACAGCTCCTGACGCGGCCTGAACGCCCCCATCACCATCCAGAAGATCGGGAGCAGCGAGATCAGGGCGACGGCGATCATGACGATCCATTTCAAGAGATGTCCTATGCGTTCCAAAGCCGATCCACTCCTCAATATTCCACGTCCGTTCTGAGCAGGCGCAGCTGCACGATGGAGATGCACATGACGATGACGAACAGAATAAACGCGGCCGCCGTTCCGTAGCCCATCTCCATTTGCTGGAAGGCGATTTTATAGATGTAGTACACGGCCGTCGTCGTCGAATCCGCCGGACCGCCGCCCGTGACGAGCGCGACCGGGACGAAAATTTTCAGAGCGTCCATCGTCGTAATGATGATGACGAACGTCAGCGTTCTTCTTAGCAGCGGCAGCGTGATTTTGACAAACTTCTGCGCTCGGGTCGCCCCGTCCACCTCCGCCGCCTCGTACAGGTCGTTCGGAATGCCGTTCAGCCCCGCCACGAAAATGATCATGAAGAAGCCCGCCGACTTCCAGACGCCGAGCAGCATAATGCCGTACAGCGCCAGATTCGGATCGGACAGGAACGACACCGGCCCCGCTCCGAAGAAGCCGAGCAGGCTGTTCAGCAGTCCGTAGTCCTGGTTGTAGATCAGCTTGAACAGCGTCGAGGCTACGCCTATGGCGATGACGACCGGCATGAAGTAGATCGTCCGGAACAGGCCGGTTACCCACGAGCTGCGATAGATCAGCAGAGCCAGCCCCAGCGCGAGCGCCGTCTGTACGGGGATGACGACGAGCGCGAAATGAAACGAATGAAGCAGACTGTTGATAAATTTGGGATCGGACAGCAGGCCGCTGTAGTTCGCCAGTCCGACGAAGACGGCTTCGGGATTGATCAGGCTGTACTCCTTGAAGCTGATCGTCAGCGCGTTCAGCATCGGGTAGAACGTGAACAGCGCCAGGCTGATCGCCGCGGGCAGCACGAACAGCCATGCCGCGCGTTCCTCCTGCTTGCCGAATGCGGAATTCATTTTCATGCTATCGCCCCTCTCCGTGTGGTGGAGGAGCTATCTCGCAAGTAAACAGAGCCGTACCAACCGATGATCGATAGATTAATTTACGGTACATCTATCTCCTTCCGATGCTATACGATCCTGAAATTTTGAATGGATAGACCCGTCGCAATGTAATTTCAGGACCGTATGAGGCAGTCTCCAGGAGATAGATGCCCTTCTTTTTTTCATCGATAATCTTGTACGCCCTTACTTATGAGACAGATCCCCCGATGCCACCCCTCCGTTAGCTCAGCGATACTTCTCCAGAGCCTTGTCGATGGCGGTGACCGCTTCCGCGACCGCTTCGTCGACATTGCGCCCGGAGACGCCGAGATCGGCGAACAGCTTGGAGATGGCTGTCGTAATGACCGGGTACGCCGGAGTGACCGGTCGCGGATGGGCGAACTTGCTGGACTGCTCGACGAAAATGTTCATGGGATACTCGGTCAGCTCGGGAATCGCGCTTGCCGTGGACAGGCGCGCGGGCAAGTTTTTCGTCTCCTGGTACCAGAACTTCGCGCCTTCGATGCCGGTTACCCAGTTGACGAACTTCCATGCGGCGTCCGGCTGCTTGGAATCCTTCGTGATCGCCATGTTCCAGCTTCCGTTCGGAGTGACCTGCTTGGCGTCCTTCCAGAGCGGCGCGATGTCCCAGTCCTCGCCCAGCTTGAAGTCCGGATGCGAGGTCGCGAAACCCGAGATCGCCCAAGGACCGTTGACGACGATGCCCAGCTTGCCGGTCTCGAAAGCTTCCGGAGGAATTTCCTTCGGCGCGACCTTGTATTCGTTGTACAGCGAGGAGAAGAAGCTCAACGCCCGCTTCGATTCGGGAGAATCGAGATAGCCCTTCACTTCGTTTCCGTCCGGGCTCAGAATCTCTCCGCCGGCCTGCCAGATGAAGGGCAGCTTGACGAACGTCGAGCCTTCCCCTTCGCCCAATCCCCAGCCCGGATCGATGCCGTACACCTTGTTGGCCGGATCGTTGATTTTTTGCGCCGCTTGCAGCACCTGCTCCCAGGTCCACGCCTGATTCGGGTCCTTGGAGGGCAGCTCGATGTCGTTCTTCTCGAACAGCTTCTTGTTGTAAAACATCCCGATGCTCGCGTCGTTAAGCGGAGCGGCGTAAATCTGATCCTTGTACGTCAAGCTCGCCAGCACGGGAGCGGCGATGTCCTCCTTGTTCCCGTCGGCTTCGAAGTATGCGTCGAGCGGGATGACCGCGCCTTGATGGGCGTAGGCGGCCAGCGTCGGACCGTCCAGGCCGATCACGTCCGGCGCGTTGCCCGCGGCCAGAGCCGTGCGGATCTTCGTTTCGTAATCGCCGTAAGGAATGACTTCCATCTTGACCGTGATATTCGGGTTGGCCGCCTCGAACGACTGGATCATTTTCTGGAGAGCCTGAACCTCGGGAGCGAAGTCGTGCCTCCAATAACGGATTTCTACTTTCTTACCGTCCCCTTTGTTTGGTTCCGCGCTTGTTCCCTGGCTTGCGCCGCCCGCTCCCGCGTTTTCCCCGCCCGACCCCTTCGTCGAACAGGCCGACAGCAGCGCGATGCCGAAGCACGCGATCAGCAGCACGATCATCATTTTTCGCAACCTGAGCATGTTATCCCGCCTTTAGACAGATTGATGACTGCGAATTCAGGATAGCACGGCGGCTGCCGGGGCTACATACAGCCGTTTTGGACGATGAGATGCAATATTTTTGGACTTCGGTCAGCATGGATCGGCGGATCGCTTGCGGTATTCGTTGGGGCCGACGCCGTAGTAGCTCTTGAACACGTTGCTGAAGTAGGCGGAGCTGGAGAAGCCTGTCAGTTCGGCAATGCTCGCCACTTTGAGCTCGCTCTCCAGCAGCAGACGCGAGGCGTGCTCCATGCGGATGCGGAGCAAATAATCGCTGAAGGTGCAGCCGGTCAGCTTGCGAAAAAGATCCGACAAATAGGCGACGTTGTAATGATACCGTTCGGCGATGGCGGACAGCGACAGCTCCTCCGCATAATGGGTCAGCATATAGCCGCGGATCGCCTCGATTGTCTCCTCCGCCCCTCCTCTGCCCCTGTGACGCTTCAAGGACGCGATCGCCTGCAGGGAGACGTCGCGGATGTTGCCGACGATCCGGTCGAGCGCCTCGCACCCCCAGGCGGAATTGATATACGGCCACAGCATCCGCTGCAGATCGAGCTCCTTCAGCCCGTGCTCGCGGACGGTTTCGTCGAGCGCCAGGCACAGCTGAATAAGGAACATGGAGAAGGACTGCACCGAGGTCTGCCTGCCCGCTTCGGAGATGGCCTCCAGCGCCCGCAAGGCTTCTCCTTCGTCGGCCTGCCCGATCGCCAGAACGAACTGCTTGAGCAAGGCGGGCTGCGGCCCTTCCTCGTTCCCCCCGCTCCCTTCGAACACCGTCTGCGACACCCGCTCCGGCCGGCTGCGGCTTAGAGCGAGCAGGCCCGCCTCCAGTCCCGCCCTCCACTCGGCCAATCCGAGCACGGGATGACCGATGCCCACCACCACCTCAAGCCGCAAGAAGCGGACGACCTTCTCCTTCAGATCAGCCGCAAACCGGGAGAGCAGAGACTCCCCTTTCTCCTCCGGAGACGCCGCGGAAGAAGCGATATAGTGAATCCGGTCCGATAGATTGACGTCCTCGAAGGCAACGATGCGACCTTCCCATTGGGAGACGACTTCCCGCGCGAGCAGCCGGTAAGCCTCCTTGAAGGAGGACCCGTACGCGCCGCCGGACAGGCGACCGGGAGGAATGCGCAGCTCCGAGGTCGCGAAGACGACGGGGCGGTCACCCTGCGACCACTCAGGCATGCCGTATGCGGCCATCATCGCCGCGGCTTCGGCGGGCAGCGGCTCCTCGCGGACGATTCTCGCCAGCATCCGCTCTCTCTCGTCATCCAGCTCCCTCTTTAATTTCAATAGAGCGGAAGCGAGCTCCGTCTTGACGACGGGTTTCAGCAAATAATCCTTGGCGCCTTTGCGAATGGCGGTCTGCACGAGCGGGAAGTCGTCGTACCCGGAGAGAACGACCGTCTTCGTCTCGGGGTAGCGAAGCGCGCACTGCTGCAGCAATTCGAGGCCGTCCATGACCGGCATGCGGATGTCCGTAATGACGATCGGCACCCTTCGGTCCGCCAGCAGGGTCAGCGCCTCGGCGCCGTTCGCCGCTTCCGACGCTACGTCGAAGCCGTATTCCCGCCAGTTCAGCTTCAGCTTCAGACCCGTTCGGATCTCGGCCGAATCGTCCACGACCATGACGTTATACATCTCGGATCACCTCTGGATTGGAATAATCATCGTAATTTCGGTGCCTTGGCCCGGAGCGCTGCGAATGTCGACGACGAATCGGGAGCCGTAGTGCATTCTTCCTCGCGCGATCACGTTGGTGAAGCCGATGCCTTTCTCGCCGATGTCCAGCGCGTCCCGCGGCACCTTCAATTCGGCCGCTGCGCGCAAGTCTCTCAGCGCCTCCTCCGGCATGCCCACTCCGTTATCCTGGACAACGATGACGAGCCCCTCCTCGGTTTCGCGGATGCGGATGGAGACGATTGCGACCTCGACGAGCCCGACGCTGTATTTGACCGCGTTCTCGATAAGCGGCTGGAGCAGCAGCTTCGGCATCCGCACCGCTTCGCTCGCGGAATCGTCGGCGATCTCGAACCGGACGCGGCTCCCGTAGCAGACCGAGAGAATGGAGGTGAAGGCGCGGATCATGCGAATCTCATCGCGCACGGAGATCAGCTCGGTATCCGTCCGCAGCGAGGAACGCAGCATCAGGCTGAGATCGCTCACGACCTGCTCGATATGCTCGCTGCGCCCTTGGGCCGCGAGGGAGGAGATGACCTCCAGCGTATTGTTCAGGAAGTGGGGGTTGATCTGCAGCAGCAGCGCCTTATACTCCGCGTTGCGCCTCCTCAGGTTTTGCGCGAATTCGGTCTCGATGTAGGTTTTCAAACGCTGCACCATCTTCAAGTAGTTGGCCGTCAGAAATCCGATCTCGTTCTGTCTGCTCCTGCCCGGCGCCATGACCGCGTTTCCCTTCAGAAAATCGCCTTCCTCGACGAACCGCATCGAACGCACCATGCGCGTGATCGGGTTGGCGATGCCCGACGAAAACCAGAACGCCAGCGACACGGCCACGACGAACAGCAGGGCGGCGACGAGAATGACGTTGTGTCTCGCCCGGGTGATTTCCAGAAACAGCTCCTTCTCCGATACCGTCCCCGCCACGATCCAGCCGGTCGTCTCCATTTGCTGATAGAAATAGATGGCGCTGCGTTCGCTGTCCCGATATACTTGCGTGCCCGGGCGCCCCTCCCAGTCCGGAGCGCGAATCCGCGCGAGCAGCGCCGGGGGAATTTCCTCCGCATGCTGATCGAGTACGGGAGCGCCCGCGGCATCGAGCAGAAACGCCTTGCCCGTCTTCCCCAGCGTCAGCCTGTCCAGCGGCTCCTGGAGCGCGGCGGTTTTCATGTTGAGCTTGAGCACCCCCGCCTCCCGCAGGTTCAGCAGGTCGGACAGCGGATAGACGAGCCCGTTCACCCGTTCGCTGTTCTGGTAGGTGCCGTTCTGCCGATCGTCGGTATGGGCGGACGACCATCGCGCGCTCTCGTTCCGGTAATCCTTGTACCACTCGCTGCCGAGGTACTCGCCCCCGTCCAAATTCCACAGGTCCCATTCCCCGTAAAACACGTTGACCGAGAACACCGCCGGGGTGTTGCTCAGCACGGCATCGAAATATTTTCTCATCTTGATGTTCAGTTGAATCGTCTCGGACGGGCTTGCCGCCTCGATTCGCGAACGAATCCAGCCCTGCGTCGCGTCGTTCCTTAAAATCTGATTGGCCGTATTCAACACCTGGGACGTCGTGCTCTCCACGAAATCGGCGTACTGGTTCATCGTCTGCACCGTCGTCGTCTCGATGGATTCTCTCAATGCGGCAGCCGCCTGATTCCAGAAAAAGTAACCCATCAGCACAAACGGAACGATGAGCAGGACGATCATGGCGATGAGCTGTGTTCGAATGGAATAGAACATCGGACTCCCCCTGTTAATACAGCGCTTACATCTATTTTAGTTGACATTGGCGGGCGGATCTTTAACAAATTAAGCGGGAAGTTTAACCCAAATTGACCGTGTTGAGATTACTCTGCTTCTTTTGCCGCTATCCCCTTCATTCAGTTCGCGCCGGACCTCTCTTATCTCTCTTATCGCTTTTCGCCCCCTTTTGCCGCTATCCCTTCCGATCAGTTCACGGTCTCGCTGCCTTCCTCTATCGCCTCTTTTGCCGCTATCCCTTTGAGTCAGTTGGAGTCGCATCAAACTGAATCATTGGGATATCCCAGCAATCTGCTGAAATCTAATTCACAGCCGTGGGGGGGATCAACTGATCAGACGGGATACCGACAAATGCAGGGAAAAGGCACTTCATATCCAGAATATGACGCAAAAACTGATTAGACGGGATACCGGCAAAAGAGGCAGAGAACGATAAGCCCCGCCGCCGGATCTCCACATTGGGCATTACACATTGGACAGGCCGAATCGCGAACGGCAAGAGGCTCCGACAAGTCCGCTTCGCTCATGCTGCGCATGGGCAAAGCGGCTGCCGAAGCCTATCTGGCCGTACAGTTTCATTCTCTAATGGCCGGCAAGCGACAGGCGGAACGCTTGAATATCACCCGGTTCGACAGCGACTCTGATCCCCGTCGTATCGCCGCTGAATTCGATGCGCGCTTCTCCGCCCTCGAACCAGGGAGCCGCTGCCGTGTATCGACCCGGAATCTCGACGATCGCCTCCGTGCGCTCTTCTCCCCAGCCGTGCACGAACAGGTGAGCGGCCTGAGCTTCGCCTCTCGCTTCCGCCGAACCGTCCGTCAACATGTCCGCGCGCACGCCGTCTCCGTTTACTTTAACGCAAGCTTCCAGCCCCAGCTTCTTCTCAAGCACTTTGCGGAAAAACGCCCTCGTCTCCGCTCCGCCATCCCGCCAATAAGCGGATGCGAGCAGCGTGCCAATCCACATCGCGCTCCCTTGCCCGTAATCCGCCAGCGTAATTGCAGGAGCATTATCCTGCACGTAGCGGGCAAGCGTCTCTACATCATGGCGAGCGACGACGTCCGACTTGTAATAAGCGCCGCCAAGCTCCTCCCCGTCACAGCTCTGCAGCGGAATGCGCCCCGCTTCGCTTACCGTCTCCTCCCGGTAGCTGTGCTCCAGATGCTGGACGGAATGAATCCATGTCTCTCGCACGCCGAACACTTCGTCGAAGCCGTAGCCGGGCACCTTGTAGCTGTGCGAACCGTTCTCGGCTTGCAGCGCCCCGAAGGAGCATTCCGATACCAGACGTCCGCCGCCCTCTATCCACGCGCGAATGACTGTGCACGTTCGCTCGTCCAGATAGAGCGGATACGGCATCCATAAGCAGCGGTAACGGGACAGAGACTCCTCCGTCAATTGGCCTCCGTGCAGAAACTCGACCTTGTAGTTGAGGTCGTGCAGCAGCTTGTGCGCGCCCTGAACCGACTCGAAGTACGTATCCAGATGGCCGTAAGCGGCAAAATTGGCGATCTGGTTCTCGGGACTGTACAGAATCGCGATCCGATCCGACGGCCGGCTCCCTCGCAGCAGCTCCTCCTTCGAGCTCTGAATCCGTTCGTTGAGCCGCTCCATATCCTTCAACCAGGGAGTGTCACTTCCGTCCAAATACGTGCTGCCCCAAGCCGGTGCCTCGTGCCCGAGCACCTCAGGCCGATATTGCCAGAACAAGTATCCCGTTATGCCGCGCGCCAGCGGAATCAGAATGTGGCGCTTTAGCTCCGACCATTCCAGCTGCTTGGGCTTCATCGCCGTATCTCCGGGAAGCGCGTGAATTTCCGAATTGATGACCTTCTTGCCTCCGGCCGCCGACAGAAGCAAATCCGCCGACCACGCCGACGATCCCAGGCTGTTGCCGAACAGGTCGCATTGCTCCGCCAGCCGAAAGTCGTCCGAACCGGACGTAATCAGGTTGAAAATCGGACCCGGAACCGTATGCACCATGACAGGATGCCGCGTATCGAGCGTCCGGACGACGGCGGCGCGCCTGCGCAGATCGTCGGTCAGCGCGTCCGACATGAACAGCCGCCAATCGACCATGTCGTTGAAGACCGCTTTGCCGCGGGGAGCCTCGATCTCTTCCCAAGAGCCGTAAGTCCGCTGCCACTTCTCGTTGAGCGCGGGCAAATCGACATACTTTCTTCGCAGCCACTCCCCGAACTCGGCCGCAGACCGGCCGCAGTAGCACACCTGATTCTCAAAAGCCAGCTCCCGCCTAATGCTGGTCGTCAGTTCAGGCTCGTTCCACAGATCCCACACCCACAGGGCGGGATGATCCTTGAACGCCTCGACCGCTGCGGTCAGGAAGCGATCTTTCTCCCGCTGCCCTTCGGGATGGTGATAACACGGGCCGGGCGCTCCGCCGATCTGCCGGCTGTTAAGCGCCCGCGGCTCCAGCCGATAGCCGTCCGCGGCAATCATGACCGAGTCGGGGTAACGTCTGTAGAACCAGGCAGGCGCCACGTCGAAAATGACGTTCAGCACGACCTTCAGCCCATTCCGCTCGGCCAGATCCATCAGTTCGCGCACATCATCGAATTCGAAGCGGTTTTCCTCCGGGTGACTGGCCCGCCATTGTATCCAATATTTCACGCAATTAAAGCCTTTGTCCGCAATTCGGCGCAAGTCCGTCTCCCACTGATCCCGATAAGGGGTCGGCGAGCGGTAATATTGAAAGCCGAATGGAATAAACGAATCGTTCTCCGTCATCTACGCTGTCTCCTTGTCTGACTGAATTAAACCTCGCTCAAGCCCCAGCCGATAAAATGAACCATTGTCGCTTCAAACCACACAGGTCCGGTAAAATCGGGAATCTCCGCCGTAATCGTCAGTTCCGGCCGGCGGGGTCTATCCGTGCCGGGATGAGGCACGTTAGCGGGGGGAACGACGATCCAGTCCCCCGCTGAAAGATCGTGGCAGTACGTCAATTCGTACAGATAAGCCGAGCCTGCCAGCGAGCCCGGCACCTCCCAGGTCGCCGAAGCGTACGAGCAAGTTAAAGATTCCCCCCTCTCCGGCAGGACGCCTTCCATCAGCACAAGCTCGTCCGCTTCAGGCGCATCCGCCCCCGCATTCGAATCCATACGCGCACCCGCACCCAAATCCACACCCTCGCTTGCACTAGCACTAGCACTCGCATTTGCATCCGCTTCTTCCACCCCGCCCCGCACGGCAGGGCGAATTGCCAGCCTATAGCCTGTCCCCGGAGGGCCGTACACCGACAGCGCCGCTGTCAGTCCGGCGACCGCCAGCTTCGGCCCCTCGAAGAACACCGGCTGCCGATTCGGAACGAAGCTCTCCGTACGCATCCACTCGTCCGTTCCTTCACCCGTTCTCCGATAGTGAACGGTCTCGTCCGACACCGCTTCCTCCCCCGACGCGATGGCCGTCAGACAGCGGACAGCCGCTTCGTAGAGGTCGGTGGAGTTGTTGTGCCCGTGACGGTAACCGATCTCGTGACGAACCGGGATGCCGTGAGCCCTCGCCCGGCGCAGCCACTCCAGTGCCGGCGCGAACGACGTAAACGGATCGTGCGTGGACGAGTTCAGCCACACCCGCGTCCCTCTTTCCTTAAGCGCATCAAGCATGCGCTCCGATTGCGGATGCAGTTCCGTTGCAATCCGCTCCTCGTCCGCCGTTCCGAACGTATTGAGCCAGTAGCGTTCGACGGCATTTCGTCCGTCTTCGTCCCGCCATCCCGGCCGCCAAGCGTGCTTGAGCCCCATATCGGAGCAGATCGCCTCCCACCGGGCGGGATACGAGACGTTGAGCAAATCGGCCGCCGGACCGTAGAGCGAGAAAGGAACTCCGTAGCACAGCGCATATTGGACCGCATACCCTTCCGCCAGCGGATTGCAGGCCGCCAGCAGCGCCGTCAGCCCGCCCCGCGAGCCCCCTACCGTGACGATGCTATGCGGATTCACGGCATATCGATCCGCAGCGAGCCGGAATAGCAGATTCAACTGCCCGAATGCGGACGGATGCTGGGTTCGCGTGCCGATCGAACCTCCGCCGTTCCAGACGATGCCGACGCTTCCTTGCCCCGTAAGCTCCATCGCTTTGCCGATCGCCTTGATCGTCGGCAAGCCGCAATGACGGTATACGTTCTCGTTCTGATCGTAATAGCCGGTGAAGAGGCACGAATAGCCGCCGGAGCGGTCTTCGGACCATCCCGGCGGCACGATAAAGCTGGCCAAGCTGCCGATTCCTTCCGCATCCCGAATCACGTGATTGTTGAACAGTTGGAACACGGGAAGACCGCTGACCGGCCCCTCGCCGTCACCGCCCGCATTGCGGAACATAACGGGGTAGCCCGTCATCTTCAGCGCCTCCGCCGACAGCAGCAGCGCCGCTTCCTCCGACACGCCGTACAGGCTGTAGACGTCGCCGATGTAGCGGTCGAAGCCGGGGGCGCGGCGAAGGGACTCCCCCGGCCTCTCGATCAATAAACCTAGACGCTCCGTATCGAACGCGTAAGGGCTTTCAGGAAGGTCATCCCTCATCTCCAACGAGGAAGTAACGATCCCCGCCCCCGGCTCGGTCCCGTCCCCTTCCCCCATCTCCACTCGCAGTTCGCCGATCGCGTCTGACGCTCCTTCTCTCGGCCCGCCTCGCCCCTCGTGCAGAGAAGCATCCCAATGCGTCGCAATCGGAAACTCGTTGCGCAGCAGCTCGGAGACGACGGCAACTGTGCCGCCGTCCCCGACTTTTACCGCAACTGTGCCCGCCTCAACGTCGAACGCATCTGCTTCTTCTATACTTACCGCCCCGTTAAGCGAACGGGCGATCGACAGCTTACCTCCGCTGCGAAGGACATAGTTCAAGATTGCCGGATGCACGGCGATATTCGCCGTCTCCTGATCGCCGTCCAAGACGGTGAACGCGCTGAGCGGAACGAGATTGTCCGGGTTGAACACAAGAGCGCGCATATTCGCAGCCTCCCTCATTATGTCTTCCCGCCCATCGTACCACCTTCGCGTTCTCCCGTTCAGACGTCAACTCTGCGAAATGGTTTGCAAAGCTGTTAATCCGGCATCAGAACGACGCTGCGGAAGAGCGTCGAATCCTTCGCCCCGCCGATGCCCGAGCCCCATTCGATATAGCCCTTGCGTCCGGCTCCGTCGTTGTCGTTGACGGCCAGCGAGAAGCTGAGCACGCCGCCCGCTTGCGCAACAATCGGAGTCAGCTCGCTCCACGGCAGCGTCAGGCTGTAGGAGGTGGTTTTGTTGACCTCGTCTCTCGTTACGGAGAGCGAAGCGGCCGTCACGCTGCCGGTTGCCGCCCCCTGCATCGTCAGCCAGCGATAGACCTGCGGCCCGCTCGGCGTCTGCGAAATGCCGTATTCGTACCAGCCCTGCGCCTCTCCCGGCAAGCCCGGAGCGATGCTGAACTGCAAGCCGTCGTTCTGGAAAATCATAAAGCCGTCCGAAGCGGAGGAATGAACGTTGTCGACGATGTCCGCCTCCAGATACAAATTGGCGGCGTCCCAGCGCAGTTCGACCTGTCCGCTCAGATCGCTCGGGCCCGTATAGCCCGTCACCAGATTGACCCCGTCCGCCAGATCGATGACCGCCGAGCCTGTCGTATCGGTTTTATGAAGCACGCGGTTGAAATCGATCGTCCGGTTGACCTGCAGCGGCTCGTAGCCGGCAATGTCCGCCGTAACCTCCACAGGATAGAGCACGCCTTCGGCAAGCCCGGTCAAGGCTGCCGTGTACGTCCATTGCGAGTGCGGGGCAATGGTCGGAATCGACGTCTCAGCACCGCTTAACGTCCCCACGCTCCAGGCGAGGTTCGAGATCGTCATGGCCGAATCGGTCGGATTGGCGAAAACAATTTTAAGCGACTTGTCGCCGGACCCGTCGTTCGCGATGGCTGGAATCAGCGAATAGTGGAAATAAGTCGGCGTAAACTCGTCATCCGGAGGAGACGGAACGGTGTTCGGATCGATGCCCGAACCGTTATACGCGCCAATGTTGGGAGCCGTCGTCGCGGAGACGGAATTGCCCCAGTAGTCCGAGCCGCCGTTGTTCGCAATGACGGTCCCCGCTCCGAGCGCAGGCGATCCGTCACGCAGCATATAGCCCGACACCGTGTTCCAGCCCGTCGCTCCGGTTCCCTGGGCGACCAGCTGCGGATTCGCCGTGATCTTGTTGGCGTCGTACGGCTCGTTCGCCGGATGGTTGCCGTAGAACAGATTGCTGTCGAACACCCCGTTAACGCCCGGCAGCTTGTAATCTCCCGAGCCGAGATTGTAGACGATATTGTTCTTGAACGAATAGTGCCCGTTCAAATCTCCGGCATCGTCCCATTCGTGATCGATGATTTTGGTTTGCAGGTTTTTGCCGATATAGAACGTGTTGTTATAGATTTCCGTTCCTTCGGTGACGCCTCCGGCAAAGGTGATCAGATGCTTGCGGTCGTTCTGGCTGATATTGTAGCGAACGATGCTGTTCTCCGAGCCGTTCTCGACGCCCGGCACATTCGGAGCATCGACAAGCAGCACGAATCCGCCTTCGTTGTCATGGCTGTAGTTGTACTGGACGATGCTGTCTTTGGAATCCATATCAAGATTAAAGCCTTGTCCGTCGCCTTCCGTGCGGCGGGTATTGAACGCTTCGTTAAATTGCACGACGTTGTTCTTGCCGCGCGTCGGCCAGATGGCCGCGGAGCCGTTGAACTGGTTCGGCTCCGAATACCAGCCGATGCCTTCGGCCACGTTGTGTTCGATCAGCGCGCCGTCCGCGCCGAATGTCAGTATGCCGTCGCTGTCCGAGCGCTTGACGGAGTTTTCGCGGATAACCGTGTTGGTCGTCGCGTATCCTGCGCCGTTCCACACCTGATCCCATACGACGATGCCGGTCCGCCCGACATCTTCCACCAAGTTGCCTTGAATGAGCACGCCGTCGAACTTGTCCGTGCCGACGCTTCCCCCGGTGTAGACCGAGATGCCGCCGAAGGCGTGCGGACCTCCGTTAAATCCGGCCACAATCGGGTATCTGAAGCTGCCCGAAACATCGTGCACGTAGTTGTCCGCAATCTCGATGCCGCTCAGCGTGCCGCCTCCGGCATTCTCGACGAAGATGCCCTGGCGGTAAGTATCTCCCCGCTCCGGAGCATAATTGGTCACCTCGAGATCGCGGATGACCCAGTACGAGGAGTTGCGCAGGTGGACCGCCGCCCCGGCCATTCCCCCTCCGTTCACGATCGGACGATCGCCCGTTCCATACGAGGCAATCGTGATCGGATTGCCGTCCGCCCCGCTTCCTTTCGGATACAGCCGCCCGTTCCAGATGCCTCCCTTCTTCAACAGAATGCGATCGCCCGGCGCGAAGATCGTGTTGTTGATATGGGCGAACGTCTTCCAGGCGGTTCCCGGAGACAGGCCGTCATTGCCGTCGTCTCCGCTCGCGGAATCGACGTAATAGTCTCCCAATCCGCCCGCGCTGCCTACCCCGCCCCAGACGTTGGATACAGTGACGGAGCCGAGCTGCATAAGCCAGTTCGCCAGATCTTCGCTCAGCTCGATTTTCAAATAGTGGATGCCTGTCGGAAGCTTGCCGACGAGACTATAGTTAGATGACGCCCAGGCGGGATCTCCGGTCGATACCGGCGTATCCTGAACGGTCAGCAGCTCCGTCCACGACGTATTGTCGGGAGAGCCGTACATCTTCAGCACGCCTGGCGAGCCGGCATACCTGTGCAGCTTGACGGAAGCGGCTTGGATGTTGTGCAGATGGTACGTAATCGATTGCGTCGTCAGGCCTGTGCGGACTTTGCGATTCGTATCCCCGCCGAAGAAGGCCGGATTCGTGGAATCGATCGTCCAGCCCGAAGTAAAGGCGTGCAGCTTGGAATTGTCCGCAAGCTCATCCGTTATCGTGACCGGAGCCGAGGACACGTTCGAGACGCTGACCGACCCGAGCTGCAGATGCCAATTCGCGCTGCCGCCGCTCAGCTCGACTCTCAGATATTGCGTTCCTGACGGCAGCGCGGCCGCCGGCGTATAGGTCGAGGACTTCCATGCCGGATCGCCGGTGGCAACAGGCGTGCTCTGCACGGTAGCTACTTCCGTCCAAGTGAGGCGATTGGCGGACCTCGATACCTTGACCGTTCCGGCAGAGGTTCCATACGCATGTGCGACAATGCTGAATTCTTGCATCTGGCTAAGCTGGTACACAACAAAAGCCGTTGCCGTGTTCGTTCTGACGGCCCTGGACGCATCGCCCCCGAAATACGACGGGTTCGTCGTGTCGAACAGCCAGTTCGCGCTGTGCGAGAACACAAGCGAACCATCCACCAGCGGATCGTTAATCGTCACCTCCGCATGCGCGAAAACTCTGGGCGCTCCCGGCGCAAGCGTAAACACCAGCAGCGCGGCCAAGATCAAGCCTAACCCTTTTCTGAACATCATCTTGTCTCCTCCTCTTCTAATTAGTTGAACCAATGAAAACGAAGTCCATTACATTTCGAAAGGGATGGCTTTGCCGGCTTCAAACAGGTTGTTTTGAGTTGCTTGGATCGATAAGAACTTCATAGGCATGCAACTCAAAGCCAAAACTCGCAGCAAAACCATTCCCTTTCTCCATTTCATTGGGCTAACTCTTCGCTGTATCTTTGGTTCAACTCTTTACAGTAAAGCGCTTTCTTTCGGTCGTGCAGCTTGAACTTTAGCAGAGAGAAAGCGGCTTTCGACAGTAGACGATCCTGTGAAAAGGAGGAGAGCGCTGCGCAAAATCGCCTTGCCCCGCTATTCCGCCCCAAGCGTCCGGCCGATCCGGGCCGCCGCCGCTTCGTCATCCCACTGGACCAGCGCCGCTGCCGCCTCCGCCTCGACAAGCCGCTCATACTGCCGTTCCGCCAGCCGCTCGGCCAGACTGCCGCGAACCTCCTCATACTCCCGCTCCTCGGCCGCCGTTCTCTTTTCTACCCGGATCAGATGAAAGGCTCCGTTTTCCTCCAACAAATCGCTCGTCTCCCCGGCCTCCATGCCGTCGATTGCGGAGATTGCCAACGGATGGTCCAATGCGTACGAACGGCGGGTCGTCTCGCTCAGTGTCGCGCTCACAACCGGAATGCCAAGATGAGCAGCCGTCTCCTTCATAGCCCCTCCAGGGGACAAAGCCGACTGAAGCTCTCCCATCCGTTCGTAAGCCTGCTCCCTGGTCGGAACCCCCGCGGCATCCCCGTACGCCAGCGAAGCCCATTGCGCGACCGTCGTTCCCGCTGCTTCGGCAGCAAGCGCCCTGTACGCCTCATACTGCTCCTTCAGTTCCGTCTCCGGAATGGAGAGCGCTCCGCTGGCCAGCATCGCTTCGATCACAGCTTGGCGAATCAGCGTCAATTCATGGAAGTAGTAGCTCCGCTCATCCAAGCGAGTCGGGCCGTACACCGCTTCATTACGCGCTGCAGCAGCCGCGCGGCGTTCGTTCTCGATCTTCAGCCGCTCCAGAAAATGCGCATAGCCGATGTTCTCCTCCACACCCGCGCGCTTGGCGAGCCGCAGCTCGACTTTCGTACGGACAAGCTGCTCCTTCACTGTCTCGTTCAGCTTCAGCAGCGGAACCTCTCCGGAGAACGAAGCCGCCCAGAATTCCTCCGAATATTCGGCTCCGTAAGCTTGCCGGAAGTAATCGGCCACCAGGGCGCGATTCCGGCTGACATACAGCGCCAGCTCCTCTTCGGTTACGGGCTCGCCGTTTACCAAGAGCTCCCGCTGCTCCGATGCGGAGCCGGAATTCGCCCAGCCGTACGCCGCAGCGAGCGAACCCGCCGCCAGCAGCAGAGCCGCGAGCGTCAGCGCCAGAACATACGCCGCCGAACGCCCCTTCTTGCCCGTTCCTTGTCCTCCGTCATCCATCCCCCGTCTCCCCCTGTTCCGATGCGTTTTCCCGCCCATCGTATCACGGCCTTTTCCCCGCGCTGTAGCCCGGGATGCTGCGAAATGGTTTGCCATCCTGCTCAGCTTGGCGGCGCGGAAGGTTTTTATCCTCGAATTGTCGAAATGGTCATACAGCAGCATTCGATCAGTCTAACTTGGGGTGAGCAGCATGTTGAAAGCGCTTGTCGTCGACGACGAATATTTGGTGCGCATGGGCATTCGGGAGACGATCGACTGGGCCTCGCACGGCATCGAGATTGTCGGAGAAGCGGATAACGGCGCGGACGGTCTGACGCTGGCGATGCAGTACGAGCCCGACGTGATCGTAACGGATATTCGCATGCCCTATATGAACGGAATCGAATTTATCGAGAAAATTAAAGAATACCGGTTAAACGCCGGGATCATCGTGCTGAGCGGGTACGACGAGTTCCAATACGCCCAGGCGGCAATCCGCCACGGAGCCTCCTCCTATCTGCTCAAGCCGGTCGATACCGACGAGCTGGCCGCTTCCGTCCGCGCGATCGGTCTCGAGGCGCAGGCAAGATTGCGCGATCGCGACTACTACGGCCAGTTGAAGAGCGAGCTCCCGGCCATCTCCCGACAGTTCTGGCTCGACTTGCTGCACGGCAGAATCCGGCAGGAGGAAGAAATCGCGAGCAAGCGTCGGCTGCTGGGGCTTGAAGAGCAGTCGGAATACGCGATCGCCGTCGTGTTTGAGCCGAAGGAACGCGCCTCCTCTCCTTCCGCTTCCGGCAGCCCGCTTGTCGGAGAGGCGGTCGTTGACGCCGAGCTGAAAGCGCATTCCTTGCAGGCCGAAGCCATCGTGCCGTCCGGCCCGGGGCAATGGACCGCCGTGCTGGCGGCCTCCGGGGAATGGAGCGAGACGCTGGGCCGTATCCGGGCTTTCGGCTACGGGCTCGCCGCCCGCGCGAAACAAGCCGGAGAGCCCGAGCTGGCTGTCGGCATCGGCAAACCTGCGGAGACTTCCGGACAGCTGAACGTTTCCTATGGAAGCGCGGTCGAGGCCGTCTCAAGAGCCGCTTCCAGCGTCGGAGGCGTCTGGTATGCCGAGGACGTCGGCGAGATGGCGACCCGGCGGGAAATTCGCGGGGCGCTGGCCTACATTCGCCGCCACTACGCCGACAGCATTACCGTCGAGAAGGTCGCCGCCGAGGTGTTCGTCAGCCCGACCCATCTCATGCATCTGTTCCGCAAGGAACTCAACAAGACGTTCTACGAATGCTTGACGGAATGCCGCATCGAAGAGGCGAAGCTGATGCTGCGCGACCCCCGATACCGGGTGTACGAGGTGAGCGACCGGGTCGGCTTCGGGGATGCAAAGTATTTCAGCCAGATTTTCAAAAAAATGACGGGAATGACACCGAGCGAATATGCAAGAACAGAAGGATAACGCGGCGGGAGGGCTGCGGAGGCTGAATATCCGGTCGAGGATCGTCTTCGTCCTGCTGGCCGGATTAACGCTGCATCTGACGCTGATGCTGGTCGTGTTTAACGTATTCTCCCAGAAATATTTGAAGAACAGTCTGTACCGGCATGTCGAGCAAACCCACATCCAGATCGGCCTCAGCATCGAGTTGCTTGTGGACGACATCCAGATGCTGTTTCTGCGCTTTCTGGTCAACTCCGACATCTATCGGCTGATCGAGGACGACAGTTTGGCTCCGGCCGACAAGCAGAACCGTTTCCGGTCGCTGGCGGCGCAGACGATCGACCGCAACGAATTGATCGGCGATGTGTTCGTCATTACAGGAAATTCCGATTCTTATCGCCTGCTCGACGACAGCCAGATCGTGGAACGGCCCGACGACCTGTTCCTGCACCGGATTCGCAACTCCAGCATTCCGGTCGTAGGGACGGTTAAGCACAGTCTGGACGGGACGGCTTACATCCCTTTCGGACAACGGCTGCGCAACTTCAATACCGGACAGAACATCGGAGACATTATTTTCTACATTAAAGAGTCGGAGTTCTACGAAGTATACGAGAACAGCATGGAAGGGCTCGGCTATTCCTTCATCGCCGGCAACGGCAACCGCCTCGTCTCCCACCCGGACAAATCGAGGCTGGGAGACGATCTGCCGGAAACCGATCTGCTCCATCCCGGCGGCAGCGCCGGCTACCGCTCGGTGACGCTGAACGGTCAATCGCATCTGGTCATTACGTATCCGCTGAACAAGAGGCTGCAGGCGCTCGGCATCGATTGGAAGTTCGTCAGCGTCGTCTCCAGCCCCGAGCTGCTGACGGCCGTGTCCGAGGGCAATCGGGCCGCGATCGCGTTCGCTGCCGTGACCTTCCTTTTCCTGCTGGCGTTGTCCCTGATTCTGGCGGCGAAAATTACCGATCCGGTGCTGCGTCTGCGACGACAGATCGGCACGATCGGCAAAACCGGGCTGAAGGCGCTGGAGACGCGTCATCTCCGGGGCGACGAGATCAACGAGCTGGAAAACAGCTACTACCAGATGGTGGAGCGCATCAACCAGTTGCTGACCGAGAACGACGAGGAGAAGGAGAAGCAGCGCAAGATGGAGCTGGTCGCGCTCCAGTCGCAGATCAACCCGCACTTTCTGTACAACACGCTGGATGCGATCGCCTGGATCGCGCGGCTCAAGAAGCAGCCCGACATCGAGAAAATGATCGCCTCGCTGGCGACCTTCTTCCGCATCAGCCTGCATAAGGGGGACAAATTCATTCCGGTGGAGGAAGAGATCCGTCTCGTGCAAAGCTTCGTCACCGTCGAGCTGATGCGGTTTCCGGACAAATTCGAGATCCGCTACGACATTCCCGACGAGGTGCGGCAGCTGCGCATTCTGAAGCTGATTTTGCAGCCGCTCGTGGAGAACGCCATCAAGCACGGCATCAGCGAAAAGCGCGGCAAAGGCCTGATTACGGTAACCGCCGAGACAAGCGGGGATATGATCGTGTTCGAGGTGACGGACGACGGGGTGGGCTTCCGCGAGGACCGGCCGTTCGAGACCGCCGGGGATCAGGCGCTGTTCCGCAGCGGATACGGACTTCGCAACGTGCAGGAGCGAATCAAGCTGGAATACGGCGGCGATTGCGGACTGGAGGTTCGCAGCGAGCGCGGGCAAGGCACGACCATCACGGTGCGCATACGCAAGGAGCCCTCCCTGAAGTAATTACTTCGGGGAAGGCTCCTTCATCGTTTCGCGCATTTTGCCGAAGAGCGAGGTAAGCGGGGCGGTAATGCTCAAGGACAGCCGCCGAGCGAGCAGAACGAAGAGCAGCGCCATCGCCACGTTGACGGCGATGAGAATGGCTCCGAGCTTGCCGAGCTCCCCTCTCATCTGATCGTTCGGGATGACGATGGCGATCCGGTCGGCGGAATGCTCCAAGGCGTACATCAGCAGAATGCCGCCGCCGATCTTCGCCTCCAGCCGCTCGCCGGAGAAGCGGTCGGCTGTGGCAGCAGTCTCCTCCGACACTTCCGCATTCAGGCCATTCTCGTCCAGCCATTGCCCGTCTGCGGCGGCGACATACGCCTTGTTGCCGCCGTAGAGCGTGCCGGGCTCCGAGCGGAAGAAGCCGGCAAGCTTGGGCAGACTGGTCTCGAATTGCAGCACGCCGAGCAGGCTCCCGTTCCGATCGGTAATTCTCGTAAAGTGGAACAGGCTTTTGCGCGCCTTGCCGCCGTAAGGGTAATAGAGCCGTGAAGCGTCAAGCACCATCCATTCCGCTGCCTCTCCAGAACGGAGAAAACGGCCGATCTCCGGCTCGTCGGCCAGCTGATCCAGATTGCGGATGCTCGTAATGTTCCCCGACGAGTACACGGCGCCTTGCCGTCCGTACAGCACCAGGCTCGACAAGTCGACGTTGGAAGCGCGCAGGCCGTCAAGCAGCGGCAGCAGCGACTCGTCGTAGCGTTTGCCGGACAGCGCTTCCCCGATGCCCTCTCTGCTGGCAACGATCTGCACCGTCTCCTCCAGCCAGCGCTTGAACAGCTCCGCGTTCTGGTGCTGCTGGCCGGTGTACTGCACGGACATTCGCTGCAGGGATTCCGTCCCGCGCGACTCCATCGTCCGGTAGACGACCCAGCTGGACAGCGCGATGTACAGCAATACGGCCGTCAGCAGCACGGCCTGTATTCTCAGATGCAGCCGCTGGAACATCCCGCCCGCTCTCCCTTCTTCCCCGACTCCGTTTCTCTCATTCTATCATAAGCTCGGAACGGGGACTCCAACCCGACTCAGCACCATTACAGCGACTCCTCCAGCTCATGCGCTGCTCCAACCCGACTCAGCGTGGTTACAGTGACTCTGCCTGCTCATACGCTGCTCCAACCCGACTCAGCACCGTTACAGTGACTCTTCCAGTTCATACGCCGCTCCAACCCGACTCAACGCGGTTACAGTGACTCTTCCAGCTGATGCGCTGCTCCAACCCGACTCAACGCGGTTACAGTGACTCTTCCTGCTCATACGCTACTCTAACCCGACTCAGCGTGGTTACAGTGACTCCTCCTGCTCATACGCTGCTCCAACCCGACTCAGCGCGGTTACAGTGACTCTGCCTGCTCATACGCTACTCTAACCCGACTCAGCACCGTTACAGCGACTCCTCCAGCTCATGCGCTGCTCCAACCCGACTCAGCACCGTTACAGCGACTCTTCCAGTTCATACGCCGCTCCAACCCGACTCAGCGCGGTTACAGTGACTCTGCCTGCTCATACGCTACTCTAACCCGACTCAGCACCGTTACAGCGACTCTTCCAGTTTATACGCTGCTCCAACCCGACTCAGCGTGGTTACAGTGACTCTGCCTGCTCATACGCTGCTCCAACCCGACTCAGCACCGTTACAGCGACTCTTCCAGTTCATACGCCGCTCCAACCCGACTCAGCGCGGTTACAGTGACTCTTCCTGCTCATACGCTACTCTAACCCGACTCAGCGCGGTTACAGCGACTCTTCCAGTTCATACGCCGCTCCAACCCGACTCAGCGTGGTTACAGTGACTCTAGCCTGCTCATATCCGACTTCAACATCTTGGTTAAGTTACTTCGGGAGCGCACTACTAGTCTGGCCTGGGCTTGGACGCGCGAGACAAGCACGCCTGGCGGGCTTACTGGTCTGGGCCAAGCCCGGACGCGCGAGACAAGCACGCCGGGCGGGCTTACCGGTCTGGGCCGGGCCCCAACGCTCGGCTTATTGCACCTTGTCCAGGTAATCGCGCTGGAATTCCGTCACGGCCTGATCCAGAAGCTTCTGCGGATCGGCCTTCTCGTTCGTCAGCACCGCCTGGATGACGACGTCGAGCGCCTTATACAGCTCCTGCGCGTTAACCGGAGGCTCCGGACGGAGACCGTTGGAACCGTTCGTCATATAGTCCTCGAACAGCGCCATGTTCACGTTCTCATACTTCTTGGCGATCTCTTTCTCCGCGGCCACGCGCTCCGGATCGGTCCAGATTTGCAGCCCGTGCGGGCCTACCGGATAGCCTTGCTCGACCTGGATTTTCAGATTCGCTTCCAGCGCTTCCAGCGCTTCCGGGGTCGCCTTCGGACTCAGGCCGCGAAGATCGAGCCACTTGAACGCCGCATCCAGTTGCTCCGGCGTCGAGCCGGGTGCGAACATGTACAGCCCTCCTCCGAGCAGCGCGGCCGAGCCGGCAGGACCGGCGGGCAGAGCCGACAACGCGAGGCTGTCCTTGGACATCTTGGCGTTCAGAACGAGCGGGGCGAGGAATTCGTACATACCGAACGCCATGCCGACCTGGTCGGTTCCGAACGACATCAGCAGATCGTTCATGTCCACCAGATTGTTGTCCGGCAGAACGTTGTATTTCCATTTCAGATCTTTCACGTACTGCAGAGCCTGCACCGCTTCCGGCGAGTTGAAAATCGCCTTCCACTTGCCGTCCACCTGTTCCTCGAAGTCGGCTCCGAACGCCCAGGCGATATTCATGAACATCCAGCCGCCCTGATTCGTCTTCGTCGGGAAGAAGAAGCCCGGTTTACCCGTTTTCTCCTTAATCGCTACTGCTGTCTGGGCCAGCTCTTCGTACGTTTTCGGGAATTTCGGCACTCCGTTCTCATCCAGCAATCCGGCTTCTTTGAAGACGTTAAGGTTGTACATGACGCCGATCACGTACCCGTCCTTCGGCAAGCCGTAATATTTGCCGTCCCGCTCGACCAGCTTAAGCAGCTCGGGATTGATGCCGGTATCGAAGCCGTACTTCTTCATCATGTCGGTAATATCGGCGGAATAGTTGGCCTTGATGATTTTATCCGCTTCCGTGTAGAACGAATCGTAGAGCGTCGGAAGCTGTCCGCTGACCGCCTTGGGCAGGAACGATACGACGTCGTAACCCCATTCGTCGCGCTCAATCGTCACGTACGGATACTTCTCGTTCATCTTTTTCTCCAGATCTGTGAACAGTTGGGTAGCCGCATCGTCGTTAGGCTTCGGCCAGTTGCCGATCTTGATCGTTACCGGCTGCGGCTCTTCCGCGGACGGCTCGGAACCGCTCGTCTGCGACGCCTGCGCGGTCGGCGACGAGGTTGCCGACGGCTTCGTCTCCTTGCTTCCTCCCGAACAAGCGGATAGCACCAGTGCGGCGATTAGCAGCCAGGCTATCGAAAGCCCGATTTTTTTCCGTTGTGCAGTTGTCATTCTCTGAACCCTCTCTTCGCGTCGAAGTGTTGTAAAGCGCTTTCTTGGAGTGCGTTCTCAGGTTATCATACCGCCGGAACCGCTCAGTAGGCTGCAAAGATGCGAAACGGTTTGCGATTCTGTCCGTTTCCCGAACTAGGACGTGTCTGCAAACCCGCTCAGGGGCATCTAACACCGCCTTTTCGCCCCTGCTGCGTCACTTTTGCTTGACGTACCCCGCTAGCCTTTAATTCCGCTGAACGTGTAGCCCTTCATAATCGACTTCTGGAACAGGATAAAGAAAACGACCGGCGGCACAATGGCGAACGTCAGCGTAATAAACTGCAGATCGATCGGCATCTGGCTGCGCATGTTGTAGATCGCGACGATGACCGTCCACTTCGCCTGATCCTTGAGCACCATGAACGGCCAGAAGAAGTCCATCCATACCGCATTGACGGTCAGGATCGTAATCGTGACGAGCACCGGCACGCTGAGCGGGATGACGACTTTGGAGAAAATGCCGATCTTCGTCGCGCCGTCGATCTTCGCCGCTTCTAGCAGCGACTGCGGAATGTTGTCGAAGAAGCTCTTGAAGATCAGAATGACGACCGGGTTGACCGCGGCCATCAGCCACATCGGCCAGAACGTATTCGTCAAATTGATATGCAGCAGCGGAAAATCGACGATGTTCGAAAACAACGGAACCATGCCCACCGTATTCGGGAGCAGCAGCGTCCAGACGATCAGCGTAAACAGAAACGCGCTTCCGCGCGGCTTCAGCTTGGAGAAGAAGTAGCCCGCCAGTCCGTTGAACAGCAGACAGAACAGTACGGAGCCGGCCGTCATATACACCGTGTTGACATAATAACGCATGAACCTCAGCTCGTTCCAGGCTTCCCCGAGCTTGCCGATGTCGAACGTCTCGGGAAACAGCGTAGGCGGCATCCGATAAAATTCCTTGATATCCTTCAGGCTGGACACCATGACCCAGATCGACGGGAACAGGCAGACGACCGCAAGCAGGATCATCAGCAGGAACAGCAGCCCGTAGAGCAGCCTGACGCCCGGAGTTTTGTATTCCAAATGTCCGATAATGCCGGTTATTTCCGTTTTGCGCACAGGTTACGCCTCCTTGTCGAACTTTTTGTCCAGCCAGAAATAAATGACGGTCAGCACCATCAGGATCAGGAACGTAATGACGCCCAGCGCCATTGAGTGACCCGCCTGGAAATATCTGAACGCGTAGAAGTAGCTTTGCAGCATGAGGGACATCGAAGCGTTGTTCGGTCCGCCCTCCGTCATGACGAGCGGCTCTCCGAATACCTGGAACACGCCGCTGATCTGCAGGATCAGCATAAGTCCGACGATGTTGGAGATCTGCGGCAACGTAATGCGGAACAGCTTGCGCCAGACGCCGGCTCCGTCGATCGAGGCGGCTTCGTACAGCTCCTGGTTGATGCCTTGCAGGCTGGCCAGATACAGCAGCACGGTGCCGCCGAAGCCGCGCAGCGTCATCGTCACGACGATGAGCGGAATTGTCATGCTCGGGTCCTGCAGCCAGCCTTGCGCTGGAATACCCAGGTGGGAGATCAGCATGTTGAGCACGCCGTTCTGGCCGGGCTGGAACAGCAGCATCCAGACCATGGACGCGGCGATGGCCGGCACCATATTGGGAAAGTACACCGCAAAGCGGAAAAACGACTTCCCGTGCCGCAGCTCGTTAATGATGATGGCTACGGCGATCGGGAAGGCGAATCCGATGACGAGCGACCAGAAGACGTACAGGAACGAGTTGATCAGCGTCTGGCGGAATACCGAGTTCTGGATGACGTCGACGTAATTTTGCAGGCCGATGAACTCGACGGCCTTGTAGCCCTCCGTCTTGTAGAAGGAGAGCACGATGCCCGATACGAGCGGCTGCCAGGCAAATACGAAAAAGACGATGATCGTCGGAACGACGAGCAGCCACGAGGACCACTCGCGGGACAGATAGCGGACGATTCGACTGGCGGCCGTTCGCTTCTGGGCGGTACGGACGGGCATGTTGGTGCGGGCGATCATGGCGTTATCCTTTCTGCGAATGCCGAATTAGGGAGATACGTCCATGATAGCGCTTCACCAAGGCGGCCGACAGACGTTGAACCTGCTAAAAGGTTTGGATAACGACTATAATGAACGTCCTGTCGCCAGGCTGAGCAGCCGGTTGTTGATTCTCTTGTAGCGGCGCCAATCCTCGTGCAGCCTCGTGCTGTTCGTCAAGATCGCCCCGGCCGCCCCGTATTCGGGATCGACCCACAGCATGCACCCGCTGAAGCCGGTATGACCGACGGCCGAAGGGGAATGCAGGTCGCCGAAGCAGCCGTAGCGGTCCTCCGCACCCTTCACCCAGAAAGCGGGCGTCTGGTTAAACCTTCCGGCGCTCGCATCGGCCAGCAGCCAGCGAACGGTGCGCTCGTGCAGCACCGCTTTGCCGTCTTCGGCGGCTCCACCGTTCAGGAACAGCCGCCCCAGCTTCAGCAAATCTTCGGCGCACGTATACAGACCGCTGTCCCCCGTCGTCGCCCAATCGGCCAACTCCAGCATCACCCTGCCGTCCGGCGCGATCGGGAAGACGACGCTGTCTTCGCGGGCGGCAACGACGTCGAAGGTGCTGCGGGTCATGCCCAGCGGCTGGAACAGCGTCTCGTGTGCAAAGCGGCCCAGCTCCATGCCGGCGACGCGCTCGATCACATCCGCAAGGATGACGTAGCCTTCGGTATAATACAGAACCGATTGCCCAGGCTCCCTCTTCCTGTCCGGGATGCGGCAGATCGCATCGAAATAAGCCCTCCGTCCCGCTTCTCCGTCCTGTACGAGCGGCCGCTCCGGCTTGGCCGAATCGTTGTCGTATCCAGCGGAATGGGACAGCAGATGGAAGAGGTCGGCGTCCTCGAATGGATACTCCGGGATAATCGACCGCACCTTGTCGGCCAGCGTCAGTTCGCCTGCCTCCACCAGCTTGGCCAGCAGCATCGCGGTCACCGGTTTCGTGACGGAGCCGATGTTAAACAGCGTATCGGGACCGATTCCGACCCGCTCGCCGTTCAAGGTGGCCGCCGTCTCCCCCTCGTAGACAGCCAGACGGGTCGCCTGCGCATCGGTAATCGCAGCCGCGAAGCCCTCGGCCCAGCCCTCTTCCTTTCTGCGCTGCAAAAACAGCTTCAATTCCGCTTGCGGACTTGTCATCGTTCATCGTTCCTTTCGTGATCGTCTGTCAAATGCTCCTGCAAAAATGACCGGAAACGGATTTGCGGCACAGCGGCAGAGGCCCGGGCAGCGTCAGCTTCTTCCGCCAGCAATCCCCCGCCCGCCTTCGGCACGCATCGCACGGTCACGACCCTCGTCTCTCCCGGAAGCAGCGTAAAGTATTGATCGTCGCTCTCCATCCAGTAGAGGTCCGTCAACTCCTCCGCATGAACATGCAGCGCCGCTGCCGTTCCTTCGTTGGCGATGGCGAACTCCGCCAGCGCCGCGCCGTCCTCCCCCTCGCGCTTCCATTTGCCAAGCCGATGCGAAGCCAGCTTGGCATCGCGGCCGAGTGTCAGCGCGGAAGCATACAGCGGCCCGTCCGAGACGGAAAAGAAATAGACGCTCGGGGGCTGCTCCGGGAGATCGCCCCGCTCCGCCTCGCACCTCACTCGGACAAGCACGAGTCCGTCGTCCGTCTCCGGCATGCGGAATTCGAGTTCTCCGATCCGCAGCGCCCTTTCGTCGGCCGTCGTGCCTTCGTATCGCGCGGCATGATGCATTGTGCCTCGGGCATCCAGCACCTCTGCCGTCACCGTAACAGGAATGCCGACTTCGCAGGCATTCACGTACAGCGGTTGTCGGAACGGCTCGCCTGTGCGGTAGTCCAGCTTCCGGTAATCCAGCGAGGCGTGAAGCGGAGCGAACGCCTGCTTCATCCAGTAATAGGCCATTTTCGGCTCGCCGTAGTAGTCCACGAGATTGGTGCACGACACATTGGGCCACGGCTCGTTAAGCTGCCAGATGATGCTCCCGCTGTTGTTGAACTTGCGCCTGCGATTCGCCTCCAAAATAAAGCGCAGCCCTTCGGCCTGCATCCACTGGCTGCAATCGGAGAACGCCGCCAGCTCCGTCATCGACCCGAACGCCGCTTCGTCCCGCTCCAGCGTATCCCACCATTCCCCGTGATGCCTCCACACCATGCTCGACTTCATCGACGCAGGCTTGCGATGAGGCTCGCTCAGAAACTTGCGAAGGCTCTTGATCCGGCTCAGGCCGTCCACGCCGAACTCGCTGTGGAACAGGTTGTCGTTGTCCCCGTACAGTTCGTAATGGCGGGGATTTCCCTGATACTTCCAATGTCCGTGGACGTCGTGGCCCAGCCCCTTTTCCTCCGTAATGTATTCGACCGGCCCCGAAGCGGAGGTCGGCAGGAACAGCCGGTCCGGGTCGTATTGCCGCACGAGATCGCGAAGCATCGACAGATTCGTGTCGGTCAGATTCGACGGCTTGTTCGGCTCGCTCATCAGCTCGTTGCCGCCGCTCCATACGGCGAGCGATACGTGATTGCGCCTCGTCGCAAGAGCGGCGCGCGCCGAACGCTCCAGCAGCTCGAGAAACTCCGGCCGCTTCGACGGAATGTTGTCCACGCCCGAGCTCGATTGGACGAACTCCTGCCAGACGAGAATGCCATTCTCGTCGCACAGCTCGTACAGCCGCGTTTTCTCGATCAGCCCTCCGCCCCATATCCGCACCAGGTTCACGTTGCCTTCCTTCATCAGCCGCGCCATCCAGGCGTATTGTTCGTCGGTCACGTTGCCGTACAGATGATCGATCGGCGTCATGTTGACGCCCCGGATGTAAATCCGCTTTCCGTTGACCTTCACCGTATACGGCAGCGCGTCCTCCGGGGCGCCTTCGTTCGCGGCATATTCGAGCTTGCGGATGCCGGTCCGGTACGCGCGCTCGTCCACCGTGACGCCGTCGGCCTGCAGCAGCAGGCGCACCTCGTACAGCGGCTGGTCTCCGTACCCGTTCGGATACCATAGCCGCGGCTGCGCAACGGTCAGCTCGACGGCGGTCTCCCGGTCGATGCCGGCATCCGTCTCGCTTTCGGCCGACAGACGGCCTTCGGGATCGTAGCAGCGGACGAGCAAACGGAGGCTCGCACCGGGTTCCGCGCCGCCGTCCGCCGTTATTCGCTCGATACGCGCACGCAGCCGGATTCGTCCCTCTACGCCATCAGCGCCTGCCGCCTCCGCTCCTTCTCTCCGATCAACCGTTTCTGTCGTATCCGTATGAAGCGCCGTCTCGCCGATCGAATGGCTTTCATGAACCCGCAGCACGACGTCGTCCCAGATGCCAAGGTTGACGAGCCGTGTGGAGAAGTCCCATTTGTAGTTGAAGCGGCTTTTCTGCGTGAACGTTTCCGACGTTTTGCCGATCTGGGCCATCTCGTCGGGAGCATGCTTCAGCAGCACGGCGACTTCGAGTGATTCCCGCTCACCGAACAGGGCTGTCACGTCGAAGACCGCTTCATGATACATCCCTTTATGCTCGCCGAGCAGCGTCTGTCCCGCATACACCGCCGCCTCGTAATCCAGCCCTTTGAAGACAAGCTCGATCCTTGCGCCGGTCCGCTCGGGACGAGGAACTACAGTGCGGTAGAGCCACCATCGGTTTTCCACCCATTCGCATTGCAGACTGTTCAAATCCCGGTAGGGATGAGCAATCAGACCGGCGCGGTACAGATCGTAATGAACGCCTCCCGGCACGGCAGCCGGCAGCCATTCGGTGACGCCGAGCAGCTCCTGCCCCAATTCCATGCTTGTGCCTTTGATCGGCACCCAGGGCCAGAAGCCCTTTACTTCCCATGCCAAGCCGCCGATATTCATTTCTTGCATGACAAATAACCCCTCTCGTAAGTATGGCTAACCTGATCTTACGTCGAAAAGGGGTTTGTTACAATATTTAATTAAACTTGTTTAATGAAATTGTTAAAATGTTCTGCAACCGAATTCCGCTCCACCATCTCTGTGGCGATATACAGCGTCTCCGGCCGCTCCTCCGGATGCTCCATTCTGCGCAGCAGCAACTCGACGGCGCGCTTGCCGATCGTCGTCTTGCCGGCGTCCACGCTCGTCAAGGACGGCGTCACCCATTCGCAGCGTTCGACGTTGTCGAAGCCGACGACGGACACGTCCTGCGGACAGCGCAGCCCCAGCTCGGCCAGCCGCTCCAGCGCCGCGAAAGCGATCGAATCGTTGGCGCAGACGACCGCGGTGACGTCCCCCTTCAGCGCCGCGGCGAACTCCTCGCCCGGCAGGGTCAACCATTGGTCCTCGAGCAGCGCCGAATCGACGAAGGAGAGCGAGGGAGCTTCGGTCCCGTCTTGCGGCTCGAACTGAGCCACGGCCCGCTCCGCCCCGCGCTTGCGTTCCGCGAAGCTGTACGAGAAGCCGGGATCGCCCGCGAACAGCAGCTTGCGATGTCCTTTCTGCAGCAGGAGGGAAGCAGCCTCATAGCCGCCTCGGTAATTGTCGGCAAGCACGTGATCCAGCTTCAGTCCGTCCGCCATGACATCCGCCAGCACGACGGGAATGCCTGTCGCCAGCACTTCCGCAATGTAGCCGACGGGGACGCGGCCCATGACGATCGCGCCATCGACCTTGCGGTCCGTTATGCAGCTCGGCAGGCCGCTCTTCACCGGTTCGTCCGTCGCGATGCAGCCCAGCACGAGACTGAACGCCGAGCGATGAAGCTCCTCCTCCGTCCCGCCAACGACCTTGCCCCAGAACTCGGCGTCCCTGAGATGCGCGCGCGGCATCAGCACCGCCACGTTGCCCGTGCGCGAAGAAGGAACTGCCGCAGCGGAAGAGTTGATCGGATACCCCAGCTCCATCGCCGTCAGTCTCACCTGTTCCTTCGTCCTGTCGCTGACCTGCGCGTCGCCGGCCAGCGCTCTGGACACCAGCGATTTCGATATGCCTAATTTGTCAGCGATATGCTGCATCGTCGGCTTTTTTCTTGATCCGTTCACCTTCGCGTCTTGTCTCCTTCCGCTGAAAACTTCCGCCCGGGCGGAAGCGGCAAGGGATGCCGCCCTTCCCGGGAGCATCCCTGCTGGTCGCAAGCCTTAAATAGGGTCGGGCAAGGTTGGCTGCACCCGGCCTTGCGCCTGCTGCATGACGTGCCAAGCTTCGTGAGGCGTATGCTGTTCCTGGCCGGAGGCGACGTGAATATCGCTCCCTTGCGCGTACGCATGGGCGTTAAGCTGCGCCGGTTTGTCGGAATTGTAGTGGACTTTCACGTCGTCCATCGAATAGCCGGACAAATTCTCCATCCCGCTCCTCAAGTTGTCCGGAAGCCCCGAGGCCTCCTGTTCCATCATGCCCATCGTCGCTTGATTGCCGACCGACGCCTGCATCGCCAGTATCCGGTCTGCCTGCATGCCATGCGACGGGGAAGCGTTCCGCCCCGCGTTCCCTTGCGCGCGCCCGCCGCCCGCCGTCGACTTTGTCCCCTGAAAACGCCTCGCCGCCATTGCTCATCCGCCCTTTAATCAGACTCGAAACAATCCGTACCCGTTTAACGGAACGACAGGCGTCCTATCGATCGCCAGCCCGTCCATGCTGCCGTGAAGCGCGACGTCCACGAGCCACTTCGTGAAGGGCGCCACGTTCATCGTCTCCATCTCCTCCAAGCTGTAGAACCCTGCGGCGTCGACCTCCGCCTGATCCGGGACCGGCTCTCCGCCGACGTAGTCCAACTCGAAAGCGATATACACATTATGTATGCTTCTCGGCTGATCGCGCAGCGCGATGATGCCTTTCACCGCGGCGTCAATGCCGCTCTCCTCTTTGACTTACCGGACGATCGTCTCCTCGATCGGCTCGAGCTGTTCGATATAGCCGCCCGGATTCGTCCAATAGCCCTTCCCGGGATCTTGCGCCCGGCGGACGAGCAGCACCTTGTCTTCCTTCACGACAAGCGCGCCCACGCCGATGCTGTAATTGCCCCAATGGACGAAGCTGCACTGCGTGCAGGCCCTTCTCGGCGTTCCGTCCACGTCTCTCGTCTCCATTTTGCCGCCGCATGCCGAACAATAATTGATTTCCACCGATGTCACCTGCTCTGTTCGCCGTTAAACTCGCTACTCTCAGTTATACTCCTGCGGACCGAATCAGGCAAGGGGCATATCTCTTCCCGTCCAGCGGGAAGAGATATGCCCCTTGTACGCCTCTATTTCCGGAAGCGCAACGTTTTGACCTCGAAAGGCTTGAACGACAAGACGACTTTGGTCGCTCCGGCCGCGGCTTCCACGGGCAATTCCGCATAAACCTCGTCTTCGAGCATGTTCGTCTCCCGGGCCTCCGAGACGGCTGCGCCGATCGTGACGGAGCAGCGCGCCGACGCCCCTTTCGCTTCGTACGCCCGCGCGATCCAGTCTCCCGAGCCGTCTTCCGCGAGCTTGATCGCGTCGATGACGACGTTGTCCGCATCGCAGACAATCAGGCTCGGTCCAGCCGCCGGCGCCTGTCCGCGGACTTGCAGCAGCGGAACATTCAGCCCGTAAGCTTCCCGCACGACCGGGTTGCTCATCCATCCGTCGTTCCAGACATGGACGGCATACGTGAACTCGTGCACGCCTTCGTCCGCGCGATCGTCCGGCCACCCTGGCGAACGCAGCAGCGTCAAGTTCATCTCCGAACCCAGCGCGTTGATGCCGTACTTGCAATCGTTCAGCAGCGAGAAGCAGCGGTTGCCTTCGATCATCGCCGACCACTTGTGTTGACCGACCTCGTAGCGGTCGGCGTCGTGAGGCCGCGAGTAGTGATTCGGCCGCTTCGCGTAACCGTACTGGATTTCGTGCAGCGCTTCGTTCGCGTGGAGATCCAAATCGAAGCCGACCTTCAGCAGCTTGTGCCTTTCCTTCCAATCTATCCGGGTCGCGAACTTGACCGTGCGGCTTCCAGCTTCGAGGCGGATTTCCTGGACTAGACGAGAGCGGTTCAGTTGCCGTTCGACGAGTACGGAAGCGACCAGTGGACCTTCCGAAACGACGGATATCGCGGCTGGCTCTTCCAACGCGACCAGCGACTCGGCATACCGGCGGTCGATCTCCCAAGCGTCGTAATTGGAAGTTTGGTCGCGGTACATCTTGAACCTGTTGCCCGGGCTGTTCAGCCACTCGGAACCCGTTTCCTTATCGTACAGGCTCGTTATTTCCCCGAACTCGTTCAGCGTCACTCGCAGCAGCTCGTTCTCCAGTCCTCCTGCGGTCGCAACGACCAAGCCCTGATGAGCGGAAACGCCGACTGCATCGGACTCGCTCACCGATGCTTGCCCGAACGCGGGCACCGTCACTCTTGCGAACCCGCCTTTGCCCTTCGTTCCGTCCGCAGGCAGCTCTACGATTTCCGTCCGCTCCCAGGGCAGCGAGTTGAAGAACGTCGCTTTCCCATCGGAACCGTCCGTCAACGCCGCAGCCGCTTCGCCGGCAATCGACCGGACGTCCCGGATCAGTTCCTCGAACTCCCGCTCCGCCTCCTCGTGAACTCGCGTGATCGAGGTGCCCGGGAGAATGTCGTGGAATTGCAGCAGGAGCAGCCGCTTCCAGAGCTCCTCCAGTTCCTTCGCGGGGTAAGCTCTCCCTGCCTGCAAGCTGGCGATTGTACACCATACTTCCGCTTCCCGCAAGGCGAACTCCGCCTGCCTGTTGCCCGTCTTCATTTTCGCCTGGGACGTTAAAGTTCCTCTGTGGGCGGGATAGTACAGCTCTCCGACATAGCGCGCGTCCGGCATGCCCCTCTCCGCCAAATCCTCGAAATAATCGATCGGAGACGCAATGACCGTCCGGGGAACCCCTTCGAGATTGCCCATTCTGCGCAAAAACTCAAGATCGTCGCGGTTCGCTCCCCCTCCGCCGTCCCCGTACCCAAATTGCACGAGTCGGGTCGAGATGCCTTCCTTCTGCACGCGCTCGTTCCACTGGATCAACGCGTACTTGACGTCCGCCGGATTCGGGAACGGACCGTAGTCGAGCAGATGCACGGGAACCGACGATCCGTCGATGCCCTCCCAGTCGAACGTGTTGTACGGGAATGGGTCGACGACGTTGTCGTAGGTCTGGAACATTTTGACGGAGGCGAAGCAGCGGATGCCGCTCTTGCGCATGATTTGCGGCAGGCTGCCCGAATAGCCGAAGACGTCGGGAAGCCACAGCATGCGGCTGTCCGTGCCGAATTCCTCGCGGTAGAACCGCTGGCCGTACAGGAACTGGCGGACGAGACTTTCGCCGCTCGGAATGTTCGTATCGGGCTCCACCCACATGCCGCCTTCCGGAATGATGCGCCCCTCGGCCACATATGCCTTGATTCTCCCATACAGCTCGGGATACAGCTCCTTAACCATGCGGAAAAGATAAGGCTGGCTCTGCGTGTACCGATACTCCGAGTACTCGTCCAGCAGCGCGAGCTGATTGGACAGCGTTCTGGCGATTTTGCGCTTCGTCTCTTCGAGCGGCCACAGCCAGGCGATATCCAGATGGGACTGGCCCATCATGAACAACGTGGGCACGGTTGAGCCGTTCACGCATTCGAGCAGCGGCTTCAAGATCGCCCTCGCCCGCAGCGCGGCTTCCGACGCGACCGCCGCATCCTCGGATGCGGCCAGTTCCCAATCGATGTCCGCGATCAGTCGGGAGAAGCCTTTGTCGATCTCCGCGACCCGCAGGGAAGAAGCCTCAAGCCCTTCGCGAAGCTGGTACAGCGCGGCCAGGTCGATGAAGAACTGGTACCACTCCTCGTTCACAACCGATACGGTCGTTCGGCCGCAGACCGGCAGCTCGCGATCGTGTCCGGCGTAAGCTTCGGCCAACAAGTCGAACCGCTCCCCCGCCTTGGCTTGCAGCGATAGCGTCGTCCAGCGATGCTGCCAATCTTTCGATCCTGCCAGCTTGCCGTTAATGTAGATCGTGCTCTCCGAGCCGAAGTCGGGCTCCAGCGCGATTCGCCGTCCTTCCGCCTCCGGAGGCGCGACGAACGTCCCTTTGAACCACCCGTAGTGCCAGGACTCCCCCCACTTATCGCCCGGCCGAATCGGGGAGAATGCTGCCTCCGCAGCTTCCTCCACCGGCATCCACTTATTCGCCGGAAGATACGCGATGTCGAGCGGTTCGCCGATCTTGCGGTAGATGAACCGGTCCTTCTCTCTTAACCATTTCTCAATATGAAACAACACTTCTCTATTTCGCATGTCGGGCAAACCTCCTTTGTATCATTAAATTGATACAAATAAAAATTATCTGTATTACTTTTCTTCATGAATGATAGTTTAGCGACCCAATATTGTCAATTCGTTTTACTGATATCGAATAACTTTAATACAGATGATATAGGAAAGGGCTGCTCGCTTATCGAACAGCCCTTTTCAGCTTGCCTGACTCTTATCTCGTTTCTTCCCGGTCCGCTTGCCGCGGCACTCCAATCTGGGCGACCGTGCCGCCCTTATGAATCTCCGCCTTGCAGATTTGGCCCAGAACAGACTGATGCCCCTTGCCTTCGATCAGATTCATCAATTGGACGGCCGCGGTTCTTCCCATATCGTAGAAGGGCTGATTGACGCCAGTTACGTCCAGCTTGAATTTGCGGTTCAGGTTGACGGCGTCATACGACACGAGCGAGACGTCTCCCGGCATGGCCATCCCCAACTTGTTCAAGGCGGCGATGACCGCTTCCGCGATCTGGTCGTTCGCCGCGAACACGGCCGTGCATCCCCGCAGCCGAATCACTTCCGCGACGCGCGACGCGTATGCTTCGAACTCTTCTTCGAAATTTTCGAAACGGGTCGGGATAAGAATGTCCTGTTCCGGCGAAAATTCGAGCCCGCGATCCAAATAAGCCTGCTTAAAGCCCAAAAACCGTTCGTTCAGCGTACTCAAGTCGGAATTCCGGATGAAGACGACGTTGCGATGGCCATGATCGATGAGCAGCTTCGTCAGACTGTAAGCTCCAGCCACGTTGTCGCTAGTGACGAACGGAATATCGCTGTCATAGAGATGACGGTCGAGAAACACGAGCGGCGTTCCGTTGCTCTGCAGCCATTCGAACAACCGCTTGTTGCGCTCCAAGTTCTCCCGGTCTACGAACGGGCTCAGGATGACGCCGTCCACTCGCTTCGCGACCGCCCCCTTGATCAACGATTCCAGCTTCTCCAAGCTTCTGTCGTCGCTGTAGCTGAGCAAGTGAAAGCCGTGAACGTGCAGCACGTCCTCGATGCCCCGAAGCGCCGTCGCCCAAAGAGGGTTTTCGATGCCGATGACGGAAGCCGCGACAAGGCCCGATCCGCCGTGTTCCGCCTTCGCTTTCACTCCGCTGTCGACGAATGTCCCCCTCCGGCTGTCCCGCTTCAGCAGCCCGTCCGCGCACAGCTCTTTGATCGCTTTCTCGACCGTGTTGACACTGGCCTGATAATGAACGGCAAAATCCCGACTGGAGGGCAGCTTCGCGTTTTTGAGCCATTCGCCCTCCATAATTCTGCGCTTGATGTCGTCTTTGATACGGGAATAGGGATAACTCGACATAGCCTACGATTCCTTTCCTTCTACGAACAAGAATACATAGACTATAGTTCACTTGTATCAACTGTGTCAATTTACGTGCATTCTTAATTTCTTTCGTCTCACGCTTTATTGCAAGCCCGCGTACAATTGCCGAGCTTCCTCCATCACCTTGTCTCCGCCCATGGCGTTCCACTCGGCAACATATTTATCGAAATCGTCCAGACTGCTTCGTCCGGAAATGAAGTTGATGAACGATTTGACCGTAAATTGATCCAACCGATCAAAATAATCGTTATAGACGGGTTTGTGCACGGGATACAAAATATCGTATTTGCCCTTGCCTGTCTGTTCCGCTTCCCGCCGAATCTCTCTGTACTGAGGCGCGGTCATAAACGGCGCTTGCAGATCGTAGTTGTTGAAGATACCGTCATAATGATAGATGCTGCGGTCAATGCCGAATTTCTGCTGCTCCTCCTTTTTATCGTAAGGAGGAATCCATTCGTAGGCTTCGCCGTTTTTCCGGAAGGTAACCCCTTCCTCGCCGTAGTTGGCTAACTCCAAATACTCGGGCTCGAAATTGAAAGCTTCGATCATCTCGATATACCGAATCATCTTCTCCCGATCCTGTTCCATGTGCTTGAGGAACAGCACGCCGGAGTTGGTCATCGGATTGCCTTGCGTCAAGCCGGCATCGCCATTGGGACCTTGCGGACCGTTCAGCACAAGCCATTTGGCATCGGGCATCTTGTCGACGTATTTGCCTTCGAAGAACGCTTCCGGTGGAATAAAGTTCCACCAGGCGGATTGCAGCATGCCGACCTTCGATTCGAATACCTTCTGATCGAGGTTATCTCCCTTGTTAATGACAAACTCGGGATCGATCAGCCCCGCTTCATACCAACGGCGCAACACGGCAAGCGCATCCTTGGCGGCGGGTTCGATCTCGCCGCGCTTGATGGAGCCGTCCTTCTCGTAAAATAGGCCGGGATGTACGCCGAAAGCCGCAAATACGTAGCTGAACAAACCTTGGATGTCGTTAGCCGAACCGAGTGCCGCCGATACGCCATAGGTATCCTTCTTGCCGTTATTGTCGGGATCGTCGTTGCGGAATTTGATCAACGCCTCTTCGAATTCGGCGAGCGTTTCCGGTTTTTTGGCAATGCCGACCTTCTCCAGCCAATCTTCCCGCATGCCCAGCGCGTTGACCGACACTGCGGGCGTCCACATATTCGGCATGGCGTAGTTTTTCCCGTCGCGTTGGAAGTAACGGAACGGATCGTCGCTGCCCATCACCTCTTTCAACCAAGCCATATATTTGGGCGCATGCTGCTCCAGCAGCTCGATCGGAATTTCCGCAAGTACGCCCTGCTGCACGTATTGGTCGTATTCGGCAAAAGACATATCCTTGATGTAATCGGGAAAATCACCGGATACAATCATCAAATTGACTTTTTCTTTGTAATTGTCGTCCATCACCAAGTGTTCGATATTCACGTTAAAGCGGTTCTCCGCATACTTCTTGGTAAAAGCGTTCTCTACCGGCAATCCGCGAGTCCAAAATTTCATATCCAGCCGAGCCGCGCTCTCGCCTTCGTCGGAAGCGGCGGCCGAAACCTGCGGCTGCGATGTTGCGGAAGATTCGGCAGTTCCCTTGTTGCCGGAGCTGCTGCAGCCGGCCATCACCGTGCCCGCTACGATGATCATGCACAACATGGAGATAAGTCCGCGCTTGTTTTTTTTCATGGTGCGCTCCCTCTTTTCAACAAATGTATAGTTGTATTAAGCAAATTACCCTTTAACTGCCCCCACCATAATGCCTCTTACGAAATATTTCTGGACGAACGGATAGACGACCAGCATCGGAAGAACGGACAAGCAGATCATCGTCGCCTGAAGCTGCTTGGCGGAAAACAGACTGTCGATCGACGTCCCCATCGTCAGACGCTCCATGTCGGTCAGACTGTTCTCGATAATGATTTTCCGCAGAATAACTTGAAGCACTTGCTTGTCGGGCGAGCTGATGTAGATCATCGCATCGAACCAAGCGTTCCAGTGGTTAACGGCGATCCATAACGCAACGGTTGCCAGAACCGGCGCCGACAGCGGCACAACAATCCGCGTGAAGATCAGAAAGTAACCTGCTCCGTCAATCTGGGCCGATTCCTCCAAGCTGTCCGGCAGCGAACGGAAAAAGTTCCGCATAATGAAGACATTAAAGGCCCCGGCCAGACTCGGAAGCAGCAGCGCCCAAAAGGTATCCAGCAAGTTCAGCGACTTGATCAGCAGGTAGTTCGGAATCAAACCTCCGCCGAACAGCATGGTGAACAGAACCATACCGGTAATCAAACCGTTAAACGGAAGCTTTGACTTGGCCAGCGGATAGGACAGCATGGCGGTTACAGTAATACTCAGCACAACGCCGCATACGGTACGCAGAATCGTGTTGCGGTATCCTGTCCACAACCCCGGATAGTCCAGACTGAGGCGAAAGCTTTGGAAAGAAAGACTTTTGGGATAAAAGGTAATCGTCTCCCCTTGGTTGCCCGACAACGCAGTCACGATCTGATTCCAGAACGGAAAGACGGTAACGAACAAAACGAACATAAGCACCGCGTAGATGAACACGTCGTAAACGATGTCGGCTCGCGTTCTGAATTTCACCATAAAGCGTACTCCTTCCCCCCGATCGTTCTGACAATGCGATTCACGATCAGGATAAGGATTAGCGCAACGGCCGACTTGAACAATCCGACCGCGCTGGAGTAGCTGTATTGCATCTCAACCAAGCCTTTCCGGTATACATAGGTATCGATAATATCGGAAACATGGTACACGCTCGGATTATACATATTGAAAACTTGATCGAAACCGGCGTCCAGGATGCCAGACATATTCAGGATCAGCATAATCGCGATTACAGGTACAAGCATCGGCAGCGTAATCCGCAGCGCTCGCTGGAGCCGCCCCGCTCCGTCCATGATCGCCGCCTCGTACAATTGAGGGTCAATCCCCGAAATAGCGGCAAAATAAATGATCGAGCCCCATCCGAATCCTTTGAAAATATCGGTAATCACCAAAATACTGCGAAAATACCGCTCATCCGCCAAGAAAAGGACCGGATCGCCTCCCAACGCCTTGATCAGTTCGTTGATCGGACCGTCGAATGAAAACACCATGATGAAAATTCCGGACATCACGACCCAGGAAATAAAATGCGGCAAGTACGACGCGGTCTGCACCAGCTTCTTGAATCGCAGGGAAGTGACTTCATTCAACAGCAGGGCGAACAGGATCGGGACAGGAAAACCGAAAAACAGCTTGTAGAGGCTGATCAACAAGGTATTGCGGATAATCTGAAAGAAATAGGGATCTGAGAAAGCCTTTTCAAAGTGTTTCAGACCGACCCACGGACTGCCCGATATGCCTTCCATGAACAAGAAGTTTTTGAAAGCAAGCGTTACGCCGTACATGGGCACATAGTGAAACAGAATGAAGTAGGCGATTCCGGGCAGCATCATGACATACAACACTCTATAATGAACAACCTGCTTCCATATCCCCCCTCTTTTATCGATTCTTGCTGGTACAGCATCGCTTTCCATGCCGGCTCCCCCCTTGTTGTCATCCGAATGGCAAGCCTTGTTCCAAAAAAAATGAAACCAGGAATTTCGCCTGATTTCACTATAGCACCCGCTATTTGGGGGCGTATGCGACAAACTTTTTCGATATACGCAAATATTTTTAGCTGTTTCGCCGGAATGCCGGAATTACGACCGTGACCCTGGTTCCCTCCGTCGGCCGGCTGTCGATGCGCAGTCCGTACTCCGGTCCGAACAGCAGTTGAATCCGCTCCCGCGTATTGAAAATGCCGTAACCGCGGCCTTTGCCGAGTCGCAGCGACTCCAACGTATCCGCCTCCATGCCCGGACCGTTGTCCGTAATGGCAATTTCAATCGTGCCGTCCTTGGCACTCCCCTCCAGCAGCAACAGGCCCCCTCCTTCGCGACGGTGGTCGATGCCGTGTTCGATCGCGTTCTCAACAAGCGGCTGCAGCAACAAGTTGAGCATGTCGTATTCACAGATTGCTTCTTCTATCCGGTAATGAACCTCGAAGCTGTGATCGTGCATAATCAATTGAATGTCGATGTACGCTTTGGTCAGTTCCAACTCGTCCCGTACCGAAATAATATTGTTCCCTTTGTTCAAGGCTTTCCGATAGAAACGCGACATGGTCGTGACGATTCGGCTGATCTCCTCCGAACCGAGCTGCAGCGCCTTCCAGTTGACAATGGATAACGTATTGTATAGAAAATGAGGATTGATTTGCGCCTGCAGCGCGATTAGTTGGGCTTCCCGCTTCTTGATTTGATGCTGGTAGACCTCTTCGATCAGCTCATTGATCCGGGCAAGCATGTCGGAGAATTGATTGGTCAGCATGCCGATCTCGTCTCTGGCCGCGCTGCGAATCTGCACTGTGAAGTCTCCGCGTTTCACCAGGTCCATCTTCGTGTACAAATACAAAATCGGACGAACCAGCGTTCGGGAAAAGAACCAGCTCAGCACGAGCATGATCAGAATGCAGACGCCGATAATCAGGAACATGGTGTACAAGATGCTTTCCGTTTCCTGCAAAACATATTTTTGCGACATTTCATACTGGATAGTCCAACCCGAAACCGGAAGAAGTCGCTGAAGTTGCAGGTGACGGCCGCTTTCCTCGGACGAGCGCTGTGCATGTTCGGTTCCGGCAAACAGAATGTAACCGTTCTCATCGATAATTTTCAAATCTCCTGGAGTGCTCACCGTGCCTTCAAGTCCGGCAAAAAATTGGTCCTGATCGAGGCTCATGTACAGAAATCCGAGACTGGGCGAGCTCGAAGCGCTGGGAATATTACGGACGGCCTCAATCCGCTTCAACTGTGTATTAACATACCAGCCGATCTTATTGTTTATCAACCGATTGCGGTCAATCAACGATTCATATTGGAAGGACTCGGCGTTAAGCAGATAATTGCCGTAACGCGGCAGCGACTTGTTCGGATAAATGGTCAATTGCCGAATTTCCGCGTTGCTCAACGTAGTAATTTTGAATAAGGGATCGAGATACCCTTTCAAATCCGCAGCCAAATTAATGTAATCGATATAGTCGTGAGACAAAATTCGCGTCGTCGACGAATTGAGAATGATGATGTCCATGATCGCGTTGTAGCGATCCATCTTATAGGCCAAATGGCTCTCGATCGTGTCCAATTCGCGTTCAATGCTTTGAACCGCCTGTCTCTCGAGCAACACGCGGCTTTGGAAGTAAGCGTAGCTTCCGAGCACAAGCAGCGGTATAAAAATCACGATCGAATAGGTCACGATTAGTTTGCGCTGCAGCAGCATGTTCTCAAAAAGCTTCACCAACAGCTTCATGTGGCCACGTCCTCCCGATGCTTCTGGGGCGTGATACCGTAATGAGTACGATAGAGCGAGCAAAAATAAGACAAATTTTCGTAGCCGACGCTTCTGGCGATCTCCACGATTTTCATGTTGGTTTCCCGGACGAGCCGTTCCGCTTTTTGCATCCGATACGTCGTAATGTATTTATTGAGGCTTGTGCCGGTCTCCTTGCGAAATAGGAAGCTCAAGTAACTTGGTACGAGATAAACGCGGGAGGCAAGCCACTCCAGCCCGATCGACTCCCCATAATGCTCTTCAATCAGACGTTTGACATGATGGATCTGCGTACTGTATTTCGGCTCGGAGACGAGCCCCCTCTCCCAATCCCCTACAACGTTCAACAAGAGATCGCGAATATCCGCAAGGCTGCCGGCAGCGTCGATGGAATCCGCCACCTGTCGGGAACTGCCCTCTTCCTTCAATCGGGCCATGCCGGTCTTCACCAGTTCGAACAGCATAACCTTGATGTAGAACTGCGAATAGCTCCGTTTGGTTTGCAGGTGGCCGAACAGAAGGTCCAGATGATATCTGACCTTGGTCACGTCGTCTGCTTCGAACGCCGCCTTGATCGCTTGCGTACACGACTCCACAATCTCTCCGTCTGATGCCGCGGACTCTCCGTCGGTTAGGATCAGGCTGCGGTCGGAGAAAGACTGATAGGTCAGCGCTTGCTCCAGCTTGTCAAACTCGGCTGCATAGTGTTCTTGGCTTCGGATCGGATTGCTGCAGGTCATAAATACGGTTTGACGGAAGATGTCCTCGAACAACTGCACAATTCGCGGCGCGACTGCCGCGAAATCAAAGCCGTCCCGATCGTCCACAAACAGAAGGCATTGCGATTCGTTCAACACCAGGTCCTCATAATCCGTGTCGACCGCATCCCGAAGCGGACCGCTCCACTCCTCCTTCTCTCTGTCGAAGAAGGAAGAGCGACAGGATAACAGCAGCATTCGTACCGGGAATTCGTTCCGCTCCTGCGGGGAACTGGACGGAGAAGGCCGAAGACCGTTGATCAAGTTGAACAGCAGCCGTTCCTTCTCGTACTGGCGTGCTTGCAGCGACATGGCCGCTACTGCTGCCGCCTCCCGCTTCTTCGCTTCGTCGCACCGGCACTCCTCCAATACTTTTTTCATCATAGATTCGAACTCTTCCGGAATGATCGGCTTCAGTAAATAACCCAAAGCGCCGATTTCAATCGCCTGCTTGGCGAAGGAAAACTCTCCGTAAGCGGTAAGAAAAACAATTTTCAAATCCGGATAAAGCGCTTTCGCTTTTGCCGACAATTCCATCCCGTCCATATAGGGCATCTTGATATCGCAGAACATGATTTCGCAAGGTTCTTTGTCCAACTCCTCCAGCGCCCTTTCGCCGTTCTCCGCTTCCCGGCAACGGATCGGAAACCCGAATTTCCGAATCAGAAAGGCAATGCCCTCCCTCTCGATCCGTTCGTCATCGACAATCAGAATATTGTACGTCATGCCAGATACCTCCCAGTCGGACTCTATCGTCTCATCAAATTGGCGATTCTTCAAGTTGTCATCCAAGGCCATACCGATTCCGGATGCCCCGACACGCATTCAATCAGGCAAATTCCCGCGAACGCGCATCGATAGCAAAAGTCGAAATCGTATGCTATAACGTCGTCATCGTTAGATGATTTAGGGATTTTCCTCGATTATAGTGGTAGATGTCATACGATTCCAATGATACAGGAGGCTTCCCTATGAAGCAGCAGCGATTAATCCAAAGGCAGCAATGGTTCGTGAATAAGCGGTCGGGCATGTTCATTCATTTCAATAGCGCGACGTTCCAGTTCGCCAGCTCGGAGATCGAGGATTGGGAGTACTCGCACGAGAATCACGGCGCGCCTCGCAGATTCGTCTTCGATCCGCAAGACTGGCACCCCGACCAACTCGATTGCGCGCAATGGGCCGGAGCGGCCAAGTCCGCCGGCATGACCTTCGCCGCGTTGACGGCCAAGCATCACGAAGGCTTCAGCCTATGGCCCACCCGATATACGGAGCATTGCGTCCGGAATGCAGCGATCGCAAGAGACGTCGTGAAGGAGTATTTGGACGCATTCCGCAAGGAAGGAATCGAAGCCGGGCTGTATTTCTCCATGCTGGATTTGCACCATCGGATCGGCCGAAATAAATGCACGACGGAAGATAAGCAATTCATCAAAGACCAGCTTCGCGAGCTGTTGACCGAATACGGCGATCTACCGTTCCTGATCATCGACGGTTGGAACGCGCACTGGGGAGGGCCCAATTACGAGGATCTTCCATTCGAGGAAATCGACGGCCTCGTGAAGGAACTGCAGCCCGATTGCCTGCTTATGAACATCGGCTGCGATGATCTCGCCCATACCGACATCGCTTTCTACGAAAACGCCGCAGGACAGGAAATCTCCGATGCGTTCGCCGGACCTGGCGCGAGCTGCAACATTCTGACGAAAACCTGGTTCTGGAGAACGACGGATACGGACATGGAGTTGAAATCGGCCGATTGGGCCCTCGACAAAATCAACGATTCGAATAGCCGCAACGTGTCCTTCCTTCTGAACGGCGCGCCGAACCAGAGCGGGCTGCTCGACGACAACGTGCTGGAACGCTTCAAGGAAATCGGCGAGCGCTACCGGCGGCCGGCGGATCTTGAGGAGCTGCCCGCCAACTGGCTGACCCGTGAATAATTCTGCCTTCATGCACATGGCGAGGCTGTTCCCTAAGCACTTCAAGTTGCTTCTAAAAGATAATCGATGAACAAGGCGCAAGGGGTATGCACCTCCTTCCGATGCTATACGCTCCTGAAATGGGAATGGTAAACCCGTGATAGGGTGATTTCAGGAGCGTATGAGGCATTCTCCAGGAGGTACATACCCCTTCTTTGTCTATCGATCAGCTCAAGCAACTTGCTTAGGGAACAGCCCAGTCGGCTGCAATGAAGCCTATCGGTTATACTTTGAGTCGTAAACTTCCTGATACAGCGACAAATAATGCTCCAGGTTCATCTTTCTCAGGTTGTCCAGATAGCTGTCCCAGTCCTTGTCGAGATCGGCGTCTCCGATCGTGAACCGGGCGATCATCTCGTTCACGTAATCGTTGATCGTCTTGGACAGATCGGCGATCTCGATCGCTTGCTCGTTCGAGAAGAACAGAGGCGGCAGCACGTTCTCCACCGCTTGCTGGTAGGGCTCGTACTTCGTCTTCGCTTCGTCGTACATGACGATCTCAAGCGGCTTCTCCGGGTTGGCCACTTCTCCCAGGCGAAGCTCGTTCGTCCGCAGAGAAGGTCCGGTCTGCCCCCAGTTGATGTTCTGCACTTGACCCCAGTCGGCGATTTGCTTCCACTTGGCCGGTTCGCCGTTAATGCCGGTTTCTCCTGCCTGAGCCTCCACCCATTCCTGTCCTGGACGGCCGATTACGGAGCGCAGCGTCGTCTCTTCGTTATACAGGAAGTCGGCCAATCGGAACGCCGCCTCCGCATGCTTGCTTTCCTTCATGATCAGGTAAGAGCCAGTTCCGACGAGATGATAGGCTTCCCGCGGTGCGACCCGCAAACCTTGCGGCCCTTGCAGCGGCGGGATCGTCTTGTACTCCAGCCAGCGGTTGCTCGCTCCGTAAAACTCGCTGAATACACCCATGTGCATGCCCCCCGTGACGCCGAGAATCGCCGTATCCGGGTTCTCCCCCAGTCTCCTGAGCTGATCTTCGTCCTGGGTCAGCGCCTGAGGATCGAGCAGCTTCTCCTCGTACAGCTTGTGCAGGAAGCGCAGCCCTTCCCGCCATTCCGGCTTGTCGAACGGGATGACCACACGGCCGTTCTCCAGATATAGCCGGTCGCCGCCCGGATTATAGATAAAAGCGTTCATCAGAAAGGAATCGATGCTCGACATGAATCCAGTCGGAGATCCGGACATTGGAATCTCGTCGGCTTTGCCGTTGCCGTTCGGATCCTGCTCCTTAAACGCCTTCAGCACCTGATAAAATTCGTCCGTCGTCGTCGGCATCTTCAAGCCGAGCTTGTCCAGCCAGGGCTCGTAGATCCACATTCTGCGCGGAAGCGTGCAGTGGAAGCACTCGTTCGTATGCGGCAGGGAGTAAATATTGCCGTCCGGCGCCGTCATCGAATCTTTGACCACCGGCATCTGCTCGAACATCTTCTTCGTCTCGAAACCGTACTTGTCGATCAAATCGTTAAGTGGACGAATGACCCCCTGGGTGCCGAAAATCATTTGCTGCGAATTCGACATATTAAACCCCATAATGACGTCGGGGAGACCTTCTCCGCTCGAAAGCACGAGATTCAGCTTCTCCCCCGCGGACGAGCCCGGAACGACATCCCATTCGATATGGATGTTCGTCTGTTCCTCCAAGTACTTCGTGAATTCGTTCGTCGAGAAGTCCTCGACGATCGCATTGTCGGGAACCATAACGCGAATAGTCGTCTTCTCTTTGGTAATCGGCAGCTGACCGGCTGGGGAGACTTCGTTACCCGCTCCGGAGACCGTTGCCGCCGGGGAAGCGGCCTCGTCCGATTTGGCGCATCCGCCGAGCAGGGCCACGGCCAGAATCACCCACAGACTAACGATGATCGTGCCTCTTTTCAGCTTCATTTTCGTTTCCTCCCGAATCGATTCTAAATTTATCCTTTTAACGATCCAATCATGACGCCTTTGACGAAGTGCTTCTGAACGAACGGATAGACCAACATCAGCGGCAGCGTGGATACTACGATCAGCGAATATTTCAAGAGTACCCGCAGCGCTTCCCGCTGAGCGACATTGGCGATATCGGAAAGCATGAGCGCGTTCACGTCGTTCTGGATGAGAATATTCCGCAGAACGATCTGCAGCGGATACAAGTTCTGCTTGTTCAAAAAGATCATGGCGTTGAAATACTGATTCCAGTGCCCGACGGCGTAATATAACGTCATCACCGCGATAATCGGACCGGACAACGGAATGACGATCTTCCCGACGAATTTGAAGTCGTTGCAGCCGTCAATCTGCGCGGCCTCCAGCAGCTCCGCGGGGAGAGCCGTCTGAAAATAGGTGCGCGTAATGATGACGTTCCAGACGCTGAGAGCCCCTGGCAGCACCATTGCCCATACCGTGTTGAGCATGCCCAAGTCTTTGACCAGCAGATATCCGGGAATCAGGCCGCCGGAAAACATCGTCGTGAAGACGAACAGGAGCATGATTACGTTCTTCCCGTACAGGTCGCTGCGGGAAAGCGGATACGCCGCCAGTACCGTCATGACGATATTGATCAACGTTCCGAATACGGTATAGTAGACCGAATTCGCAAATCCGGAGCCGATCAGCTTGTGCTTAAACACAGCCTCGTAGCCCATCAAGGTCGGCTGTACCGGCCACAGCCACACTTTACCGGAAACGACGGCCGAAGGATCGCTGATGGAAGCGCTTAAAATAAAGATCAACGGATAGAGAACCATCAGAAAGAATACGCTCAGCAGCGCGTAGATCATCGAGGTGAACAGCCGGTCGCCGACGGACGATTTGATGCGAGTATGTTCCACTATGAATGCTCTCCTTACCACAAGCTGGCTTGATTGGTTTTCCGGGCGAGTTGGTTAACGGCGAGAATGAGCAGAAAGCCGATGACCGATTTGAACAATCCGATGGCCGCGGAATAGGAATAGTTCATCGCTTGCGACACCAGACCGACTTTGTAAACATAAGTATCGATGACTTCCGATGTGCGCGTATTCAGCGGATTTTGCATCAGCAGCACCTTCTCGAATCCGACATCCAGCATGCTGCCCATGTTCAAAATAAGCAAAATGACGGCAACCGGCACGATGCCGGGCAGATCGATGTGCAGCATTCTCTGCCGCTGACTGGCTCCGTCGATAACGGCCGCCTCGTGCAGCGAAGGATCAATGCTTGAAAGCGCCGCCAAAAAGATGATGCAGTTGAAACCCGCGCTTTGCCAAATGCCGGACCATACATAGATGGACTTGAAATATTCCGGATTGCCCATGAAATTAACCGCTTCGAAGCCGAACGCCTGGAGAAGATTGTTCACGATGCCGTTGCGCGGATCCAGCAGCTCGAACAGCATGCCGACCATGACTACCGTCGAGATGAAATGCGGCGCGTAGGTGACCATCTGCACCGTCTTTTTGAACCAGCGAACCCGTACATAGTTGAGACCTAGAGCAAGGATTAGCGGGAACGGGAATCCGGCAATCAGATTGTAGACGTTGAGCAGCAGCGTGTTCGCCATGATCTTGCCGAAGTCGTAGGAATGGACGAAACGGTCGAAATGCTTCAGCCCGACCCAATCGCTGTCCCATATTCCCTTCGCCACGGTGAAATCCTTGAACGCGATCTGCGCGCCGTACATCGGCACATACTTGAAAACGATCAGATAGAGAAGCGGAAGCGCGAGCAATGCATAAAGCTGCCATACCTTGAATATCCGTTCGAGCGGTCTGTACACTTGCGTACCCCCTTTCTGTAAGTTGATTCCCACTGTAGTCCGAAAGGGCCGTTGCGGCTATCTGCAATCGAACAATCCGTATTCCCCGCTTAACAACGGGGCTTATTCATTTTGTCCGAGACCGTGCGTTCGTTAAGATTGGCTGTCCTCTGCGGCCGAACTGCTGTCCCTGTAGGCGGTGGGACTGATCCCGTGAATTCTTTTGAAAGCCCGGGAGAACGAATTCGTAGAACCGTAACCGGACCGCTGCGCGATCTCGTTCACGGTCGCCGATACGTCCCGCAGCATGGAACGGGCTTGGTCCATCCGCAAGTTCTCCAAATAATCGGAAAAGTTAATGCCCGTCTGTTCCTTGAAGAAGTTCGAGAAGTAGACCCGCGAAATGCCCGCCTGATCGGCAACGGCGTCCAGATTAAGAGCCGGGTTCCCGTATTGCGCATGAACGATCTGCCGGATCCGCTCCAACAGTTGGACATTCCGGCTCTTCTTGCGCCTGACGATCCGGTCGCAGATGTCGGCATACAATGCCCGCACGGACTCGAATGCTTCAGCGGGATTGTCCGCCTCATCGGTTTGACGCAGCAGGGCCTCGATTTTCCCGTCCTCCTCTGCCGACGGCTGATCCTTGAGCTTCATGAGGCTGCCCGCCATCTCGTACAGCAGCAGTTTCTGAATGGATGAGGGCAAATTCCGTTTGCGGAAGTTCCGTTCGTACACGTCGTCCAGCAACAGCCCCACCTCGCCGTAATCCCCGGCTTTGGCATGATTCATCAAGCGGGTCTCTATCTCGCCTGGATAGTAATGGCTGTCCGATAGATCGGGAAGCTCCCGGAACAGGATGACGCCCCTCAGTTGCCTCCAATGCGCGTAATTCAACGCCTGCTTGGCTTCGCCGTAAGAACGGGAAACGTCGATCGGCGCCGAATAGATTCCCCCCTCCGCGATGAGGAGGCCGGCGCGCAGTTCGGCCGGCGCGATACGCATCATTTCATCGAACAGCGACTTCATCGTGCGCGCGCATTCTTCCTGCGGCATATCCGATTCGAGAACCAGCAAAACGATTTTGTCCTCCGAGACATCGTGCCAATGGAACGTGCCTGACGGCCACTCCGGGGAAATTTCCCGCAGCAGGATCCGAAGGCGCGCCAACTCCTTCAGCCGCTTCTCCTCGACGTTTTCCGTCGGAATAAATTGGACGATCGCCGTCGCTGCCGCGGATATCCGAGGGTTTATCCGCAGACGCTTCATCATGCTTTCCATTTCGCTGCCGACGATCTCCCCCTTCAGCAGCCTCTCGATAATGCTCGCCCTAAGAAAAGGCTCCTGGTTTCGCATTTCTTCCCTAAGCGAATAATGGCTGTCCAGTACGCGAGACACTTTGCGGCTGTTCCGGAAAGTAAAGAAATAGGCCAGCACCAGACCGACGGCCATAAAAGCCAAAGTCGTGCCGAGGGTAATCCGCTTAATATAGTTGACTTTGGCCAGAGCAATCCGGGGGGACTGGGCCAGTACGTAATACCAACCGTTCTCCGAAGATCGCGTATGCGTCACGAGCATTCCCCGGGTCCGGAGAGATTCCTCGATCCAGCCGGACTGCCCGGCCATCAGGCCCGGATCCAACCTGACGAAATCACCGATCGAAGAAATCACATTCCCTTGATTGTCCGCAATATAGGCCCAACCTTCCTTTTCGACGACAAGGCTTTTCAGAAGCTTCAGAATTTGATCGTTGTCGATCAGCATCACGACGCTGCCCCGAGACACGCTCGGAATCGTACCCAACGGATAGCTGTAGGTGACAATGGAATGGGGTTTGCCTTTGTAACGCGCGGACATCGCCGGCAGAACGTACTTGCGGTTATCCCCTTCGAAGAACGTCCGGTGCCACTGGTCGTAAGTCATGCCGTCGTAGTCCAGAGCGAGCCCATAGAACGCATCCGACAGATACAGCATGGACGGGGCGAGCACGATCTCGCTGCTGCGGTAGTAAACCATGTAATTCAAGATGAATTTATTCGTAACGTTGAAATGATACAGTCCCTTCTGGGCAGTCAGCAGTTTGAACGGATTCGTGCCCTCGAACGGTTGTTTGATCTGCTGAAGCTGAAGAAGTCCGGGATCGTTGGCCACCTTCATCGCGAGAGTATCGATCTCCGCCAACCGGCCGTCCAGCGTCGATTTGACCTGGCTCAGCAGATGCATATGGTTATTTCGTTCCTCCTCCGCTACCAGATCGAGCGTGCTTCGATAAATCAACCCGCTTGCGGTCAGAGCCATGACCAGGAAAAAAGCGTACGGAAGCAGCAGACGTATGAACCAGTTGTCTCTGTTGATCCGTCGGATGAGCTTCATAGAAATTCTCCTTTTTTTGATCTGTGACGTAATCGGCCAAAAATCGCCTAACAATGAAAGCGTTGTCATTTTATTGCATTCCAACGCTCTCCTCTCCCCCTGTATTTCCGTCCGTATTTTCATCATAGGATATCTACCACTCTACCCGAAACGGATACCACAAACAGCTGACAATGGCGACTTCCTATAGTACAATTTCTACATTCCTGATAAGGGGTGAGGCAATGCTCGCGCTCGAATTGAAGGTTCCGCCGTTCCCGCTGCTTGCCACGGTCGGCTACGTTCTCTGGCCATCCGGAGTCGTGCATGCCGAGCGAAATTTCGAGGCGTTCGATATGATCTTTTGCGTGAAGGGCACTTTGTTTATGGAGGAGAACGGGGTTAAGTACGATATTCGCCAAGACATGATGCTCGTGCTTGAACCGGGGAAAACGCATCGCGGCTTTCGCCCGACGGAGGAGGAAACCGAGGTGTACTGGATTCACTTTCAATATCCGATGCTCTCCGAGCCGATTTTGAAAGAAAAGAACGGTTGGCAGCAGCCGCTGCTGAAACCGACGAATCAGGACACCGCGCCTCCTCCGGCGATGATCGACGTTCCCAAATTCTCCTCCGTCGACATGCGCGCGATTTTGCCGCTCCTGCAAGAAATGCTGCGGCTGCATGACGTGCTGACCGCTTACGGCACTTTCGAATTGCATCTTTTGTTCGGCCAGGTACTGACGCAGCTCCAGACCGGAATGAGGAAGAGCAGTCCGCAAGCCCGCTCTTATTTTCTGGGAGAGAAGGTGGCCGCTTACCTGGCGAACCGCTTGGAGCTTCCTTTCGATTCGGTGGAGATGGAGAGCGCTCTGCACTACCATTTCGATTATTTGGCGCGGTGTTTGAAGCATTATTCTGGGATGAGTCCGTTGCAGTATCGGCATCGCCTGCAGATCGACCGCGCGAAGCGCCTGCTCACCCATTCGGAGCTGTCTTTGACCAAAATCCGCGAGCAATGCGGCTTCCAGGACAACAACTATTTTACGCGGCTGTTCAAGCGGCAAACTTCGTTTACTCCGGGAGAGTACCGGAGGCGATTCCAGGCGTTCCACGTGGATTAAACGGAACATCGCCGCAAAAAAAATGACGGGCAGCCAAAAAGCCGACCGTCATCCTTATTCTAGATCACTTCCCGCTCGTCGTTGCCCGGAAGCGCCGGGAATGGAGCGTGAGGCTCCGCCTGATACCAGAAGACGGTCGAGGCGATGTCGCTTTGCTGCGGCAGATAACGTCCGCCGGAACGCCAGCCGAGATCCTGGATCGTCACCTTGAGCTCCGATTCGAAACGAATCGGGTCCATGACGTGCCAGCGGTACATGCCGAAGCGCTGCTGGCTGCGATACAAGCCGTCGGGCTTGATGACCTGGTGCATGCCCAGATACGGGGTGGAGTAGGTGCCGTATTCTCCTTTGGGCTGCTCCCAGTTCCACGCGCCTCCGAAATAATCCTCCGTCCCCGTACCGCAGATCGTCGGAAAATCGCGATCCCCGTCCATGTAAAACTTGATTTCCCCTTCTCCCCACCAGCCCGTGTTGTTGACCTGCCACGCCAGATAGGTTCCGACGTAATGGCCTTTGCCCTGAATGCCGTCAACGAGCGTATGAACGTCCTTGTACGGTACGGGGTTGCTCCTGCGCCACTGAGCGTGAAAATACGCCGTATCGTCGGGAACGTCGGTCAGCGTATAGTCGATCTGATAATAGAGAACGGCTCGCTCCTCGGACTTGTTCTCGACGGTCAGCCGCGCCGTTTTCCGGAAGGGCATCAGCCAATAGCTGTTCATCCCTCCGGCCGGATTGACGGCGACGGGCAGGGAGTTCACGTTGCATCTTTCCTGCCAGCCGTTGCAGAACAGATCCCCGACCGGCACTTCCACGGAAGGCTGCTCCTCGTCGTCCCAATACATGCGCACGATCATATTGCGCCACAAGGAAGGAGTGCAAGTCAGCCAAATATGCTGAATGGCGCCCATCCCTTGAATATGCGCCATCTCGAAGGTCGTTCCCGGCTCGATCTCGACGGAAGGAGACACCTTCCAGCCAAGGCCGAGATCGCGGGCGCATCGCGCGCCGGTTCCTTCGGTCGCCATGCCTCCCTTGCCTTTCTCGCCCTTGAAGTTCTCCGCGCTGATCGACCTCGTTACCGCATTCGACAGCCGCGACAGGTTGCCCAATCCCATATCCAACCCGTTAAAACCGCTCATCCGATTTCTCTCCTTTTTCTCTCCTTGTATGCAGGTGTCGTTCATTCCCGCCTCGTACACGGTATCGTTGTTTACATTCGTTATCTCGGCCAGCGTCTCTCGACCGGCGGAAGTATCGGGAACGGGGCATGCGGCTCCGCCTGGTACCAGTAAGCCACAGAGGATACGTCGTCGGTCCGCTCGAACAGATCCCGGCTGTTATGGCCAATCTGCTGAATCGTGACTCTGAGCTCTTCCTCGAACCGGATCGGGTCCATCAGGTGCCAGCGGTACAGTCCGTGCATCGGAACGGCGTCTTCCCCGAACTGCTCGATACGCGTCTGATCCGTCTTGGAGTAGAAAGGATAGCCCAGATACGGTGTGTTATAAGGGACCTCCACGATTTTGCCGTCCCTCTTCTCGTAGAAGCACCACGCCCCGCCGAAGTAGTCTTCGGTTCCCGTACCGCAGATCGTCGGCCAATCCTCATCCCCGTCCATGTAAAATTTGATTTCGCCCTCTCCCCACCAGTACCGCTCCAACGCCGCCCAGGCCAAGTACGTGCCGACATATTGGCCCTTGCCCTTCACGTTGTCCAGAATCGTATAATCTTTCCCCTCCGTCGTCAGGTTCTCCCGTCTCCATTGCGCGTGGAAGTAGCCCGCCTCCTCGGGAAGCTGATCGACCAAAGTATAGTTGAATTGATAGAAAAATCCCCCGATATCGGCCGCATGCTGATTTTCCACGGTGATTTTGGCCTTTTGGCGGAACGGCATCGGAAAATAGCAATTCATGCCGCCCGTCGGATTGACGACGATCGGCAAGGAATTGACCAAGCTGCGGGCGCCGAAGCCGTTGCAGAAGAAATCGCCCAGCGGGACTTCCACGGACGGCGTCTCCTCGCCGTCCCAATACATGCGCAGCACGAGATCGCGCAGCACGAAATATCCCTTGTCGGTTCGGTCGGTTACCGTAATCCAGAAATGCTGGATGACTCCGGGGCCGTCCGTCTCCATCAGCGTGACCGTCGCTCCTTGCGGGAGCGTTATGCACGGGCGGCCCTTCCGCCCGACGCCAAGATGGCTGGCTTCCTTGCCTCCCGCTCCGACCTCTCCCCGCGGGTTTTCCGCACTGATTGAACGGGTTTTCCCGCTTGTCATAAGCGGCGCCGTCGATAATCCAAAGCCGAGTCCCTGGTTGTGCAGCATCCTGTACAGCCTCCTATTTGTCCAATTAGCGCCCCGGTCTGTACCTGCCTTCCCTTGCGAATCCCGTCCATTCAGGACACACGGAAGTAGCGAAACATTGCCCGGACCGCCCAAACCTTCTATAATCGATATAGCGCTTACAGCTGTTATTCTATAAGAGCTCTATGAAAATTTCTTTAGCGGAAAAAGCGATATATTTAACGTAAATTGCTCAGCTTGACAGGATGGAGGGAACGCAAGCCGATGAACTTGAACACGCTCTCCCCTTATATCCGCGTCGCTTGGGATTCTACTCTCTATCCCCCTGTCCATCTGTCGGAAAGAGTCATATTCGACTACGAGCTGTTGTTCATCAAGGAGGGGGAATGCGAGGTCGTCGTGGACGGGAATGCGTACCGGGGTATTCCGGGGGATCTGTTCCTGTTCAAGCCGAACCAGCCTCATTCGCTTCGCACGTTGGACGATCGACCGCTTCGGCAGCCGCATCTGCACTTCGACTTGTATTATCGCGACGACAGCCCGGAAGTCCCGGTGTCCTTCAAGCCCTATTCGCGGCTTAGCGAACAGGAGAAGCTGTGGCTGCGCCCGGACGACTTGCGGGACGCCGATCCGCCGTTGCCCAGTCATATTCGGCTGAACAAGCCGGAAGCGATCGAGCAATTGATGCAGGACATCATTTTCGAGTTCGACCGCAAATTCCCGTATTACGAGACGACGGCGAAAGGGTTGTTCATCCAGCTATGGGTGCATCTTATGCGGGAGATTCATTGGCAGCGCAATCCTCATCTGCTCTCCAACCGCGAACAGCTCGACCGGGTAAAAAGCTATCTGTCCCATCATCTGCACAGGGACGCGACGCTTGACGAGCTGGCCGAGTTGGCCAATATGAGCAAATTTTATTTGTGCCGGCTGTTCAAGAAAGCGTACGGCGTCACGCCGATTCAATATCATGTGTCCGTTCGTCTGGAGAAGGCCAAAGAAATGATCCGCTTCACCGACCTGTCGCTGACGCGCATCGCCGAGGAGCTCGGCTTCCAGAGCATACATGCGTTCAGCCGCGCTTTCCGCATGCGCGAAGGCGTGTCGCCTTCGGCCTACCGCAGGATGAGCTGAACGGGTTTCGCGCAGCCTTGAGTCTGATCCGCACTCGCGCCGCGTGCAGCGAGATAAGCCCGTGGTACGGCGCTAATGGCGAGCTCGGGCCCGGGGCCGGGCGGATAAGCGCATCGGGCAGGCTTAAGCGCAGCCAAAAAAAGCCGGACGGTTCTCCGCCGGCTTCTTGCCTATTGCGCCGCTACTTGGGCAGCTCCACCCATTCGAAAGGCCGCTCCGCAGCCTTCCGCCCGTATTCGATCAATTGAATGACCGCAATCGTCTCGGCCGGGTCCACCGAAGATACGCCCGTCCGGTAGAAGCGGACAAGATCCCGCACGAACGGCGCGAAGAAATCGGCCTCGGCCGCCGCCAGAGCGGACGATCCTTCCTCGTACTGGAACGCGAGCCGGAACGGGCTGTCCTGCAGCATGTGCATCGTCGCCTTGCGCCCGTCCAGGTAGTCGATCAGCAGCGCCGGCGTGCGGTCCGAGCCGATGAACATGATTCGGCGCGCGTCCGCTCCCATCAACGCCACGATCGGCTCAAGCTGATGGATCGCATAGTTGCCGAACAGACCCGACCCCTGGCTGCACAGCGTCTCGATCCTCCGCCCGCCCGAGCGCTCCAACTCGGCGGCATACTCCGGCGCATAGCGCAGCGCGGAGGAGGAGAAGACCGGCGTGCCGTGCGCCCGCGCCAAGTCGAACAAACGAACGGCGACCGCCCGATCCGGAGCGAACGTCTTGTCGACGAACGTCGGCTTGCCCGAGCGCAGCGGAAGGTCCGCCAGCCGCTCGTGCATCTCCGGATGATCAGGCGACAGCACGGCGATATAATCGCTGCGCTCGACGACTGCCTCGATCGAATCCAGCAGCTCGATCCCCATCTCCTCGCACCACTCCGCATTGCCGAGTCCGTTCGGCGCATCCGTCAACCCGTAGGCGTAAGCGACTTTCATTTCTCCGTCCGACGCTTTCTCGATCCATTCGGGCAGATGCCGGGCATGCCACTCGTCCAAATAATAATCGATAAAACCGATCTTTTTCATCCGAGCCGCCTCCGCTTAATCCAGAATCATTTCCTTGCGCTGCTCCGACGAATCGTAGATCGCCTGAATGATCCGGGAAGTCAGAATCGCCGCGTCGATATGGGACGGCAGCTTCTCTCCGGTGCGGATGCTGCGCAGGAAGGCGTCGATCTCGTTCTGGAACATGTCGCTCGTGCGGAACTTCGGCGTCGATTCGATCAGCGCCCCGTTGCTGGCCCCGTAGAGCTTGAAATCCTGGCCGTACTGAAGGCGGATACCCGCCTTATCGCCCAGAAAATCGATATACATCTCAGGAACTCCGATGTTCTGCGCCCAGGCTCCGTTCAGCGAGATCGTCGGTCCTTCCGTGCGGACGAGCGCCGTCACGAAGTCGTCGACGTCGTACGTTCCTTCCGGGTTCGGCGGACCGGCCCACATGTCCACATACGCGTAGTTGGCCAGATCCGCGCCCAGCTTGCTGTAAGCTTGGCCCGAGACGGTTCGCGGCAGAGGGTCGCCCAGACAGTACATGACGAGGTCGAGAAAATGGACGCCCCAATCGATCAGAGCCCCGCCCCCGGCGATCGCCTTCGTCGTGAACGGGCCGCCGAGCCCGGGAATGGAACGATGAGCGCGGAAGCTGACGTATACATGGTAGACTTCTCCAAGCTCGCCGGAGTCGATCATCCCCTTGATCACGTTAACGCCGTCGTTAAAGCGATTGACGACGCCGATGTTGAGCGCCTTGCCGCTCTCGCGCTGCGCCTGCTGCATCTCCAGCGCTTCCGCGTAGGTGCGGGCCGCCGGCTTCTCGCACAGCACGTGTTTGCCCGCGCGCAAGCAGGCGATGGACAGCGGCGCATGCAGATGGTTCGGCGTGCAGATCGACACCGCCTCCACCTCGGGATCTTCGAGAATGACGCGATAGTCCGTAATCGCCTGGCCGCAGCCGAATTCGCGAACGGCCGCTTCCGCGCGCTCCGGATTAATGTCGCATAAATATTTGATCTCGGCGTCGGGATTACCGCAATACGCCCGAATATGCTGACTGCTGGCGATCGCCCCGCAGCCGATTACCGCCACTTTGATTTTGCCCATGCACGGTCACCCCTTGATCCCGGTTAGCTTAATGCCTTCGATGAATTGCTTCTGCGCGAAGAAGAACAGCACGATGATCGGCAGCGTGAACATCGCCGAAGCCGCCATCAGCTTCTCCCACATAATATAGTGGGTCTGCATGAACGCATACAGCCCGAGCGAAAGCGTATAGTCCTTCTCATTGTTCAGATACAGCAGCGGGCCGAGGAAGTCCGACCAGGTCGCCAGAAACAGCAGGACGCCTACCGTCGCGATGATCGGCTTGCTGAGCGGCATCAGAATTTGCAGGTAGATGCGCAGCTCGGAAGCGCCGTCGATTTTGGCGGAATGGATGAGCGATACCGGCAGCGTCATGAAGAACTGCCGCAGCAAGAAGATGTAATACCCCGCCCCGGCGCTCAGAAACGCGGGCAGGATCAGCGGCATATACGAGCCGATCATGCCGAGCTTGCCCCAGATGATATACGTCGGAATCATCGTGACTTGATAAGGGAGCAGAAGCGTTCCGATGACAAGCGCGAAAATGACGTTCTTGCCTTTCCATTCGATATGCGAGCACGCGTAGGCGACCAGCGGAGCCGATATCAGCACTCCGATGACGCACATGATGGAGATGAAAAAGGTGTTCCAGGTCATGCCGAGAAAGTTGATCTCGCGGAAGACGTCGACGTAATTTTCCCAGCGCGGTTGCTTCGGGAAGAGCACCGGAGGATTGGCGTACAAATCCTTGTCGGACTTGATCGAAGTCAGCAGTAGCCACAGGATCGGCATGACGAACACGGCGCTGAACGCCGCAAGGAACAGATGGGGCACGAAGCGGCGAATGCCTTTGCCCGCGCCGCCGCCGAATGAACCGGTTGCCGAACTCATGTCAATCCCCCCCGTAAGTCACCCATCGGTTGGATGAGCGGAAGATCAGATAGGTCACGATGGACGTAATCAGGAACAGCACCCACGCCATCGCGCTGGCATGCCCCATCCGGAAGTCGACGAACGCTTCCCGGTAGAGCAGCACCGCGTAGAACAGAAGCGACTTCTCCGGTCCCGCCATCGTCTGGTTGGCGCCGGAATTCGTCATCGACGCCAGCATGAATGCCTGCGCGAAGTACTGGAAGTACGTGATCAATCCCATGATCAGCTGGAATAAAATGATCGGCGAAATGCTGGGCAGCGTAATGCTGAGAAACTTGCGTACTTTGCCCGCGCCGTCAATCTCCGCCGATTCGTACAAGCTTCTCGGCACGTCCTGCAGGGAAGCGAGGAAGATGATCATGATGCCGCCGGCTCCCCAGGCTCCCATCAGAATGAGCGAAGGCTTCGTCCAGACCGGATCGAGCAGCCAGTTCGGTCCCCGTATGCCGAGGTAGCCGAGCGCCGTATTGATAAGACCGCTTTTCGGATTAAGCACCCACATCCAGACGAGCGACGTCGCGATAGCCGGGACGATCGAAGGAATATAGTACAAGGTGCGGTAGATGGACTGGCCGCGAACCTTCATATTCAGCATTTGGGCGAGCAGCAGCCCAACGATCAGGCTGATCGGCGTAGCGAACAAGACCATGTAAAGCGTATTGGCGATGCTCTTCCAGACGTCCTTCTCCTGGAACACCCAACGGTAGTTGTCCAGTCCGACCCAGGAAGGAGACTTGAACATGTTGAAGTCCGTGAAGCTGTAGACGAGCGATGCGCCGATCGGATACAAGGTGAACGCAATAAAACCGATCAGGAACGGACTGGAGAACAGCAGTCCGGTAAGGGTCGCTCTTTTCATATCGGGTCACCTCCGTATCTTGGAGCGGATGGAGCTGTACAAGCGCAACAGCCGGGGGCCCGGATTCGGAACCCCCAACCGTTCGTGCGCTATTTCAGAAATTCCGCCAGCTTGCCTTCGAGCACGCTCATCGTTTCGTCCGGCGTTTTCTTCAAGTTGAACATCAGCTCAAGCTCTTCGCCCAACAGCTTGTCGAAGTCGCTGCGCTTGGCGAAATGCGGAATCGACTTCAGGTTCGGGCTTTCGGTCAGCGGCATAATCTGCTCCGAATCGACCATGTCCTTCATGGCCGGCTGCGCCATCGCGCTCTTCGTCGCCGGGATGTTGCCCATCAGCGACATGAATTTCGCCAGCGGCTCCGGCGAGTACAGGTACTTCATGAACTCCCAGGCTCCGTCAACGTTTTTGCTCGTCTTCGCGATGTAGAAGATGGAGCTGCTGACGAGTCCGCCGCCGGCCGTCTCCGGCTTGCCGTCCAGATAAGGCAGCGGGGCGATGCCGTAATCGACGTCGATGTTCATGTTCTTGATATGGGCGGACAGCCACGGTCCGTCGAAGCGGATCGCTTGCTTGCCCGTCAGGAACGGATCGGTCGGGTCCAGCCACTTGCCGGCCGCTTGCAGCTGGCGGATGTTGTCCACGCCAAATTGGGTATTGTAGTCGTAGATCATCTGCATGGCGGCCTTCGTGCTCTCGTTGTTGAACGTCAGCTCCTTGGCGCCCTCGCTCAAGTAGGCAGAGCCGAAGCCGTGAGCCAAGGCGTTGAACAGATAGGCCTCGGACGGATAAGATGGGAAGCCGATGACTTCGATAGAGCCGTCGCCGTTGACCTTCGTCGTCTTCAGGGCGACATCGTACAGCTCTTTGCTCGTTTTCGGCGGCTCGGAGTAGCCCGCGTCGGCAAGCAGCTTTTTATTGTAGTACATAATGGAGAAGTTCGCGTTCAGCGGCAGGGAATACAGCTTGTCGTCGAATCGGCCGGATTCCAAGGCGGCAGGGATGAAATCGGACACATCGTAGCCGTCTCTGGCGATCAGATCGTCGAGCGGCAGCGCGATGCCTTGCTGAGCGTACTGGGGAACGACCCAGTCGAAGGAGTCGGTCAAGTCGGGGCCGTTGCCCCCGGCGATGGCGACCTTGATCTTCTGCTCGTCGGGCACGGACAGCCCTTCTACCGTATATTTGTCCTGGCTGGCGTTGAAGTCTTGAATGATCTGTTCCAGCGCTTCGCCTTCGGCTCCGCCCCACAAATACCATACCGATACTTTCGATTTTTCCCCCGCGGGCTTGCCGGACTCGCTTGCGGATGAAGACGGAGAGGCGCTGCCTTTATTCCCGTTATCGCTGCCGCTGCACGCGGACAGCACACCCGCAACCATCATAACGACAACCAGAAGCAATGACGCTTTTCTACCTTGCTTTGCATTCATGCTTGTTCACCCTCGCTTTGAATGATAATTTTCTCTTGTCATCATTTCTCTTGCGAACTGCAGACCGCTTCCCCCCTCCACACCCCCTTCAATTAGTCAAAATAGCAAACATTATTTCTTTTTTCGATAAACAATAGGAGGAATTATCCGCCAATTGAGATTAAAGGAAGACAGCTTCCGGTTATTGCGCCAACTCCCGCTGCGACGCCGAACGGATCGCGCCCACGAATCTGCGGGTAATTTCCTGAGGACGGGTAATCGCCGTCCCGACGACAACGGCATGCGCACCGGCTTGCAGACAAGCCGTGCATTCCTCGATCGTCCAGATCTTCCCCTCTGCCAGCACCGGCACTTCGCGCAGCGCGGCCAACCGCCCGACCAGCTCGATATCGGGCTCATCCTGCTGCGGGCTGTGCGGGGTGTAACCCGACAGCGTAGTCGATACGAGATCGACGCCAAGCTTCATCGCCGCGACCCCTTCTTCGAAAGTGGATACGTCGGCCACGATCCGCACTTGCGGACATTCCTCGCGGATCGACGCGATCAATTCCGCCAGCGTCCGTCCGTCCGGTCTTGGCAGCGAAGTGGCGTCCAAGGCGACGAACTCCGCTCCCGCCTCCGCGATCTCCTTCACCTCGAGCATGGTCGGCGTGATGTACACGTCCGAATCGGGGTAATGCTTCTTGTACAGTCCGATAATCGGCAGCCCGCATGCCTGTTTAATCGCTTTCACGTCTTGCGGCGTGTTGGCCCGGATCGCTACCGCTCCTCCTTCCGCAGCCGCAACCGCCATGGCCGCCATATGCTCGGGACCGTACAACGGCTCGCCGTCCAGAGCTTGGCAGGAAACGATAAGCCCTCCCGCTATTTCTTCAATAAGGTTTCGAGTCATTCCATCACCTGTTATCCCTGAGTTTGCACCGATAGATTCGGATTCGCTATTGCACTGCGATGGCCTCATTATAACAGCAGCCTTTTCGAAATTAAAGATATTTTTTTTATTTTTAAATATAAAAGTGGATCTAACCTCCATTTTGTCGATTGCTGTGCTATAATGAACTTGCTCTGATTCCCAATAGAGGCGCACGTTCGCAAAGTCCGGCTCCGGCTTTCGGGAACTGCCGCCAATGAAGGAGATTCGTCCATGACTGCTATCGTTTATGTGCCTTTGGATGAAAGACCTTGCAATGCCGATTATCCGCTGCAAATCGCCGCCGCGACCGATCTGAACCTGATCGTGCCGCCCCGGGAGCTGCTCGGACGCAAGAAACAGCCCGCCGATACCGGACGGCTCGCCTCCTGGCTGACAGGGCAGGCCGCCGAGGCTGACGTGCTGATCGTATCGATCGACATGCTCGTCTACGGAGGCATCGTGCCGTCCCGGCTTCACCAGTGGAGCTTGGAGGAATGCTCCAGGCGGCTAAGCGCGCTGGAGGAATGCAAGCGCGTGAATCCAGAGCTGAAAATATACGCCTTCAACTTGATCATGAGGGCTCCGGCTTACAGCAGCAGCGAAGAAGAACCGGATTATTACGCCGATTACGGCGCGCAGCTGTCCCGCAGCGGCTGGCTTCGGGACAAGGAACGCCGCGACGGCTTGACCGACGAGGAGGCGCGCGAACTGGAGCGGATCTCCGCATCCTTGCCGGAAGAAGTATATGAAGATTTCACCCGCCGCCGGGCCACGAATGCGGAGGTCAACCGATTAAGCGTAGAGCTGGCGCGGGACGGCGCGATCGACTTCCTGATCATTCCGCTCGACGACAACGCCAAGTACGGCTACACGTCCGCGGAGCAGCGGAAGCTGCTGCTGACGATCGAGCGGGAAGGATTGCTTGACCGGGTGCACATGTATCCGGGAGCGGACGAGATCGGGTGCACGCTGTTCGCGCGCGTCTTATGCGAGCTGAAGGGCTATCGGCCCGAGGTGTTCATCCGCCACTCCGCGACGAACGGACCGTTCGTTATTCCGAAGTACGAGGATCGCAGCCTCGGAGAAAGCCTGAAATCCCATCTCACCGCGATGGGCGCGTTCATCGCCGACAACTCGCTCGAGGCCGACGTCGTGCTGATGATCAACTCGGCTCCGGTCGGCGCCTCTGACATGGCGGAGACGGACGGAGCTTACGGAGACCGCCATGCCGCCTACTTCTCCGAGGTCGGACTCCGGGAGTTCGCCCTGGCTATCCAGACTTACAGCGACAAGGGCAAGCTCGTCGCGCTGGCGGACGTCGCTGCCTGCAACGGCGGAGACGAGCCTCTATTGAAGCTGCTGTCTTCATCCGGCTTGCTCTCCCGCCTGTCGGCATACGCCGGCTGGAACACCTCGGGCAACTCGCTCGGCACCGTGATTTCCCATGCGATCGTGGAGTCGTATTACCGACGCCAAGGCTCCGCCGCGGACAGCGACTTCGAGCAGACCCGGGCGCTAAGCAGCAGACTGTTCTATGTATCCCGGCTGCTGGAGGACTGGGGATACCAAGCCGTCATTCGTACCGATATCGTAAAAAACCGTCTGGCGGAAATGGGCGGCGGCTACTTCCGCATCGCGCATATCCAGGACGAGGTAACGGCGCTTATTCACGAACGGCTGGAGCAATTTCTGGCGCAGCATGCGGCAGGTCTTGTTCCCGGCGAGGTAAGGGTGACGGAAGTCGCGCTGCCCTGGAATCGGATGTTCGAGGTCTCCTTCCGATTGGAAATCGCGTAAGACAAAGCCCCGCGAGAGCAGTACGGCCGAACGTGCCGCACCGCTCCCGCGGGGCTTTTCCTCTCTATTGTCCGTCGCTGTACAGCCAGACTTGCGCCGCCGCTCCGATTACTCCGGCATCATTGCCTACGTAGGCGGGCAGCAGCCGGTAAGCGGACCTGACGCTGGGCGAAGTTCGGACGCGCACCTCCCGGTCCAACGCCTCCAGGAAGGAAGGCCCCGTCTCCGAGACGCCCCCTCCGACGATGACCGCCTGCGGGTTGCACATGTGGATGTAACCGGCGATCGCCGCGGCCAGGGCGCGGATCGCAACGTCCATCACTCGAGCGGCTTGCGGATCGCCTCGAAGCCACGCCTGCGCAATCTCGCGAGAATCCGGCCGCCAAACCGGCGGCTCCGCGGATTCGGCGATCAGCTCGCGTCCGAGCCGGGCAATGCCCGAGCCGGAGGCGTACAGCTCGACGCACCCGTTGTTGCCGCAATTGTCGCAGCGCGGCCCGTTAAAGTCGACGGACACATGCCCCAGCTCTCCGGCGCAGCCTTGCGCTCCCCGCACGATTCGACCGGCTTCGACGATCGCGCCGCCGATTCCCGTTCCGAGCGCGACGCACAGGAAGCTGTCGAGCCCGCGGCCCGCACCGTATAGCTGCTCCGCGACGGCCACGACGTTCACGTCGTTGTCCACGTAGGCCGGCAAGCCGAACCGCTCTTCCACGCGCGACTTGATCGACGTGCCGGTCCAGCCCGGGAGCTGATCTCCGGCAAAGGCAACCGTACCCGACGCAAAATCGATCTGCCCGGCGCTGCCTATGCCGATACCGGCGATGCCGGCGTCTCCGGGCAGCCGGCTCAGCGTCAGCTCGACTCCCGTCAGCACCTTCTCCATCACCTGGCCAGGACCCAGATGCGCTTCGGTTGGCACCAGGTGACGGCAGATCACGCACCCTTCCCGGTCGACCGCGGCAACCTGGATTTTCGTTCCTCCGATATCCGCACCAATCGCGTATTCCATGCTCTCCCTCCATTTTGCCGGAAATATCTTTTTATATAGTTAATTATAGAGGATATAATCTCCAATTCAAGACAAAGTTTACCGGTGCTCGGCTCTATTGGCGCTATCGGCCAGGGCGTGTATGCATACTCCGAAGATAGCAGATGTTGCCGAATGTTCGTTCCATGCAAGGAACTTTTGTGAAGGCGTACCGGGGGTACGTCAAGCAAAAGTGACGCAGCAGGGGGTGATAGATGCCCCTGAGCGGGTTTGCATACACGCCCTAGCGCCACCGCTTATTTTTCCTCCAATAGCCCCGACAAAAGGGGATCAGTACAGCTTGTCCACGACCGACAAAGCCGTCTTGTCCAGCGCCTTGCTCGCTCCCTGCGCCTTAAGCGTCAACAGCGTCGTCAAAATATTGAGCAGATGAATCTGCGTGAACTTCGTCGACAGCGCCCCGCCTTCCGTCGGCATCTCCCGGGACGGAACGAGCAGCACCGTATCGGCGTAGGCGGCGATCGGAGAACGCAGATGGCTTGTCAGACAGATGACGACGGCTCCGTTCTTCTTGGCCTGCTTGACCGGATCGACCAAATCCCGGGTGCTGCCCGAAGTGGATATGCCGAATACGAGATCGCCGGGCTTCACGAGCGAAGCCGACATTGCGATGATGTGGGCGTCCCGATGGGCCTCGACGTTAAAGCCGGTGCGCATGAGCCGGTAATGCAAATCCAGCGCCGTGATGCCGGACGAACCGACTCCGTACACGTAGATTTTATTCGCGGCCAGCATCTGGTCGACCGCGATTCGGAGACTGTCCGCGCTGAGCAGGTCCAACGTGTTCTTCAGCATCATCTCGTGGTTCATCGTTACTTTGCGGGCGACGGTCATCAAGTCGTCATCTTCGCCGATTACCGCGCTGCTCAGCGATGACGGGCGATCCACCAGATCCTGCGCGACCGACAGCTTGAATTCATGGTACCCGCGAAATCCGAGCTTGCGGCAAAACCGGATGACCGACGTCTCGCCGACGCCCGCCTGCTCCGCCAAATCGGTTACGGTGGCCAGCACCGCTTCCTCCGGATTGGCGGTAACAGCGTCCGCCACCTTCTTCTCGGCTTTCGTGAGCGACGAATAGATGCTCGAAATCATGAGCAGCGTATTCGACTGACTCAGCTTGCTTCCTACTCTTGCCAACGTCAATCACCCGCTTTTTGTTACTTTTTTGTAGTTCAAGCATAGTGGATATAGCATCTGTTGACAAGATCGAATTGGGAGATTTATTTTTCCTCATTGTGAATGGCGGAGAATTTCTCCACAAATCCCCGCATCTTCGGCTAGGTAAGCCCGCGGGACGGACTTACCCGGTGAGGCTGCGGAACGGGGATGCGTTTTGCCGGAGACGATTCAGATATGAAAAAAGCGCATCCGATACGTCTGACTTCAGACACGTTCGGATGCGCTTCGCTGTATTGCGTTTACAGCACGATCTCGCGCCCGCGCTCGGCGGACTCGTAAATCGCGGACAAAATCTTGATCATGTCGACGCCGTGCTCCGGCGTGATGATCGGCTGCTCCCGGCCGAGCACGCATTCGACGAAATGCCGGATGTTGGCCGTATGCTGCGGTACGGGCGCCGCCGTAAACAGAGGCTGCTGGTTGATCAGCGCGCCTTCGTTCTCCGTGAACAGGCTCAGCTTGTCGTTGATCAGGCTGAAGCCGCCTTCGGTGCCTCTCCATTCGAGGAATTTCTTCTCCTCCTCGATGTTGGACGCCCAACTGAACTCGATCTGCAGCGACGCGCCGTTATCGAAGCGGATAAATCCTGCCGCCAAATCCTCGACGTCGAACGTGCCTTGCGGAATGTTGCCCGACGCGTCTGGACGGTCCGCGAACTTGCGATACGTCGAGCCGGATACGGTGACCGGCTTCGGATTGCCCGCCAGCCACATCGCCATGTCGATCATATGAACGCCGAGATCGATCAGCGGGCCGCCGCCGGACAGCTCCTTCGTCGTAAACCATCCGCCGCGTCCCGGAATGCCCCGACGGCGAATCCAACCGCAGCGTCCCGTGTACAGTTCGCCCAATTGCCCTTTCTCGATAATGCGCTTGGCGAACTTCGCTTCTTCGCTGAAGCGGTTGTTGCGCATCGTCATCAGCAGCTTGCCGGATTCACGAGCCGCGTCCGCCATCTTCTGCGCTTCGTCCGGATTGATCGCGTCCGGCTTCTCGCAGAAAACGTGCTTGCCCTTGCGCAGAGCGGCGATGGCAATCTCAGAGTGATACAGATTCGGCGTGCTGATGCCGATAATGTCGATCGACGGGTCCGCGATCAGCTCGCGATAGTCGTCGTATACTTTCGTTCCGGGAAAATCTTTGGCCGTCGCTTCGGCGGACGCCTTAAACGCGTCGCAGAAGGCGACGATCTCCACTTCGTCGTGCGACAGCCAGCCCGGCAGATGCGCATGCTTGAATATGCCGCCTGTGCCGACGACTCCTACTTTTAACGTCATCTTAGTGCTTCTCCTTGATCGTCTCTAATGGCTGCGCGTTGCCGTACTTCGGATAATCGCGATCGACCGGCGCCGCCCATTTGACCGCATTGGAGATGACTTTGCGGACTTGCGGGTTATAATAAGTCGGATACGTCTCGTGGCCCGGACGGAAGTAGAAGATTTTGCCCATACCGCGTGTATAGCAGCAGCCGCTGCGGAACACTTCTCCGCCTTCGAACCAGCTCACCAAGACGAGCTCGTCCGGCTGCGGGATGTCGAAGTGCTCGCCGTACATCTCTTCTGCCGGAAGCTCGATGTATTCGCCGATTCCGTCAACGATCGGATGACCCGGGTTCACGACCCAGATGCGTTCCTTCTCGTCGGCTTCGCGCCATTTCAGATCGCAGGACGTACCCATCAATTTTTTGAAAATTTTCGAGAAATGGCCGGAGTGAAGCACGATCAACCCCATGCCGCGAAGCACGCGCTGGTGCACTCTGTTCACGATCTCGTCCTGAACTTCGTCGTGCGCCATATGGCCCCACCAAATCAGCACGTCGGTGTTGTTCAGCACTTCTTCCGTCAAGCCGTGCTCCGGATCGTCCAGCGTGGCCACCGTTACTTTCCCCGAAATGTCCAAGCCTTCGGCGATTGCCGTATGCATGCCTTGCGGATAGACGGATGCGACTTTTTCGTTCGTTTTTTCATGGCGATGCTCGTTCCAAACTGTAACGTTGATTGTTTGGCTCATAACCGGACTCTCCCTTATCGTTGTTTTCCTTCTCATTGTAGTTGAAGGTCGATTGCGTATCGATTGCCTATTCGGTTTATTTCTTCCGGTATTCTGTCATACTCTATAGGATTGCACACAACTGTGCTAAACTATTCTTACGCAATCCTGTCTTAATTCGACATCGAGGAGTTCCGATATGTATCCTGAAATGCGGCACGAGCAAGTCGTGTATCAAAATCCTTTTCTGGCCATGCGGATCTGGCAGATTGATTCGGAAACGACGACGACCGAGGAATTGATGAGAAGAGCGGAACAGAACTGGCGGCAGAAAAATTACTACGGCTGGCACTATCACGAGGAAGTGGAGTTTCTTCTGGTTCTCGAAGGAGGGATTACCGCTTACTGCCGGGAGGAGCAGATCGTGCTCGGCCCGGGCGATATCGCCTTATTCGGCTCGTCGGAGCCGCATACGACGATGCAGACCCAGCCGGGGCGGACGAAGCAGATCGTCTTCCAGATCGACCTGCGCAAATACTGGGATCTCAGCACGCTGAACAGCATGCAGCATTTCTCCGAAGTGATCCGTCCGCTTAGCTCGCTTAACTATATTTATAAGGAAAATACGGAAGTTCGCCAGCGGACCGCCGAGCTGATCGTCGAGATTTTCCGGGAAATGAACGACGGCAGTCTCGGCTACGAGCTTGCCGTGTCGTCGCGAATCAAAAATATTCTGCTCCTGCTCCTCCGCAACGATACCCGGCAGCAGCTCAATTATAACGACAATCTTCTGCTGGGCCGATTGCAGCCCGCCGTCGACTACGTGGAGAACAATCTGGACGGCAAGCTGTCGGTCTCCGAGATCAGCGCACGGCTCAACATGAGCTACACCCATTTCATCAAGACATTCAAAAAAGCCGTCGGCATGTCGTTCACCGACTTCGTCGTGCTGAAGCGGATCAAGAAAGCAGAACAGCAGCTGCTCACGAGCGACGTCAGCATCGCCGAGGTGGCCGAATCGGTCGGCATCTCCAACCTCGGCCACTTCTACGACATGTTCCGCCGCCTTAACGGCTGCTCTCCCAAGCAGTTCAGGGATCGGCTTCGAGAGACGGTTCGTTAAGCAAAGATTAAAGAACGTCTCGACGAGGCGTTCAAAAGATAAATACATCTCGAAAATGAGAACGCACCGCTTGCTTTTAGCAAGGCGTGCGTTTTTTTCATTTAATCATGGGAGACAAGCAGTCGATCTACCGGGTAGGCGCGCTTGCTTACCAGCAATAGACACGACAAACAATCAAATCCGAAACCGATAACCCGCTCCCCAGATCGTCTCGATGTATTGCGGATTGGACGGGTCGTGTTCGACCTTCTCGCGCAGCTTGCGAATGTGCACCGTGACGGTGGCGATCTCTCCCATCGCGTCCATGCCCCAAATCTGATCGAGCTTCTAAACTGCGGGTAAGCAGGCAAGTCGGTTCGGAGAGGAAGGCAAGTTGGCGAAAAAGCGAAACGTCGGGGCGTTGCTCGACGAGGGGGGAGGAATCGGAGAGTGAATGGTGCGGCGAATCGCAATAAGAGGCCGCCCCCTAGGGGACGGCCTAGTAGAGCGCCCCCGAAGTAACGTAACCAAGATGTTGAAGAATCTAGGCTGACTCAGTCTTGCTGAGTCGGGTTGGAGCGACGAAAGGGCCGGTAGAGTAGCTGGAACCGTGCTGAGTCGGGTTGGAGCGGCGAATGAGCTGGTAGAGTAGCTGCAAACGTGCTGAGTCGGGTTGGAGCGGCGAATGAACTGGTAGAGTAGCTGCAGCCGCGCTGAGTCGGGTTGGAGCGACGAAAGGGCCGGTAGAGTAGCTGCAACCGTGCTGAGTCGGGTTGGAGCGACGAAAGGGCCGGTAGAGTAGCTGCAACCGTGCTGAGTCGGGTTGGAGCGACAAAAGGGCCGGTAGAGTAGCTGCAACCGTGCTGAGTCGGGTTGGAGCGGCGAATGAGCTGGTAGAGTAGCTGCAACCGTGCTGAGTCGGGTTGGAGCATCGAATGGGACGTCAGAGTCGCTGCAACCGCGCTGAGTCGGGTTGGAGAGTAAGATTGCATCGGCTTCGAGCGCAATCGCATTTTACTTCTGGAATGCTCTACTAGCCATTCAGAGCTGTTCAGTTCAAGCGTTCCAGCTTCGTTTCCTTGATCTCGCCCGAGAAGCCTTCCGGCAGCTTGATCTGCACGGTTACGTCGGCCGGATACGAGACGTTAAGCTGCATCGTCTTCGCCGCTTCGTCCGCCGTCCAGCTTACGTCGATCCGGCCGCCTGCAGGATGCGGCACGCTGCCGCGCGCCCACGTCAGTCCGCACGGAGCCGGGGCGATCTCGACCTCGGTCCATCCCGGCGCGAGGCTGCGAACGCCGAGCGTCTCGCGGCCGAGGAAATAAGCCGGCGCGGACGACCACGCATGGCAATGGCTGCGCGTCAGCTCGTCCGGGTTGGCGCGGTTCTCGGCGAAGTTCGGATACTGCTCCCAACAGGTCGTCGCGCCGTGGCGAATCATGTTGCCGTAATTTTTGCGAATGTCGTCCAGAATGACAGCCGCGCCGCCTACCTTGGCCAGCGCCTCGTAGTAGAAGAACGACATGAACGGGCTGCCAATCTGCACGAAATCGATTGGCGAGGCAAACAGGTAAGCATCCATGATCCGCTTGCGCTCTCCCTCGGCGACGCCGGTCAGCGAAGCGACGACCTGCGTCTGCATGCTGAGAACGCTCGAACGGCGGCCGTCCGCGTGGATGCAGTCGATGTACGCTTGCTTCTCCTCGTTCCACAGGTGCTCGTTGATCGCGGCCGCCAACCGTTCGGAGGCTTCGCGGAATCGGGTCGCGCCGTCCGCGTCTCCGGTCAATTCGCCCATCTCGGCGGCCACTCGCAGCGTTTGCGCCAGGAACAGGTTTTGATGCGTCACAACGCCCTCGTTCGGCTGATCGATCGGCGACCAGTCGAGCAAGTTCCAGCCTTTGACGTTAAACAGGCCGTTGCCGTCGATTTTCTGCAAATAATGCTCCAGCGTGAACCGAATGTGCGCGTACATCTCGACGGCGAACGCCCGGTCCCCCGTCTGGTCGTAGTATTCCTTGCAGGCGATCGCCCAGAAAAACGTCCAGTTCGGGATAACGCTGCTCCAGCCGCTCGGCACCTGGTCGACGTACAGCGGAGACTGATCCTTCGAGCCGGGCACGAGGCGAAGGCAGCGCTTCAGCATGTCCTGCACTCCGTACAGATAGTTGCTGACGAGCGCTTCGTTGCGGCTGTCGCCGACCCAGAACGTCTGCTCGTAGGCCGGGCAATCGACGAACGTATCCTCCATGCACAGCTTCGTCGTATGCCGGCTGATCTCCCAAATGTCGTTCAGCAGCGGGTCGGAGCATTCGAACCGGCCGATCTCGGCGACCGGGTAATTGCTTTGCGAGAACGCAACGCCGTAGATCTTCACCGGAGCTCCCGTCCCGCGCACGTTAAGCGCCAAATACCGCAAACCCCGGCGAACCGGCGTAGCGTACGTCTGTCTGCCCGACTTGGCGACGTACCGGATCGTATTGTCGAGCCCGTACGTCTGCTGGCGGTAGTCGCCGGACATGTACTCGAAGCCGTACCAATCCAGCACCGTCCCCGCTTCCGCCTCGATCTCGAACGACAGGTAGCCGGAATACTCTTTGCCCAGATCGATCAGCACCTCGGTGTCGAAGCCGTCGAACACGGGCACGACGCCCGCTTCTCCGTTCGGGATGACCGCGTTCTGAAGTTGTGCCGGAACAGCCAGCTTCACGTTCTCCTTCCGCCAGACGCTCAGGCCGAAGACGTCCGCTTCGGATACGTATTTCAGCGGAATCGGCTTCGCTACATCGGTATAGCGTCCCAGGTCCGTCGCTCCCTTTACGTCGCCAAGCACGGACTTATAGGCCTCGTCTTCCCAATTTATTTCGCGCGACGGCTTGTGATCGTAGTTGACCGAGGTGTCGTACGGACCGATCGCAAGGAACGGCGATTCCGCTTCACCCTCACCGGGATAGGCAAAGCTGAGCTCGATCGGATCGTCGGCGTAGACGCCGATGTTCAGTTTGCCATGATGCACCCGCACCGTGGAAATATCGATCAGCAGCAGGTTATCCCCCTCGCTCAGTTCGACGTCGACGTATCTTTCCGGCATGATGCCGTAGAAGCGCTCCGCCTCAACATGCTCACCGTTCCAGGAAAAGCGCCTCAGACACTCTCCCCAAGCGAGGAAGCCGAGCGCTGCGCGACCCGCCTTGCTGGCACGAACCGTCGTCGCCACGTAACCGGTGAATTGCACAATATCCGCATGCTCCTCGCTGCCCGGCGACATGACGGCGCGAACGTCGACGACGGTCGACAGCTTAAACGTGCGTACCTTGGCCAGCGACTCGACGCGTACCGGGTAAACGGTTTCTTCCGTCAGCAGCGGAATGTCGCGAGGCTTCATCGACGTCCACGGGGCCATGCCGACCTCGCCCAGCTCGACGGAACCCGCCCAGCCCGAATCGTCGTACCCGGGGTTCATCCAGTCGCCTTCCCAGTCCCTCGCGTCCACGTATTCGGCGAACGCCTGCTGGCACGACATGCGCGGCGATCTCGGATGCTGGCCTTGGTGAATCGACGTCAGCCAAGAGGCGTCGGTCTTCAAGCCGACTTCGCCGAAGCCGTAATCGAGCTGGGCCAGCAGCCCGCCCCGCCCCCGCAAATAGTAGAACGTCGACACGCCGAAATGCAGCACGAGCGCCGCGATCGTATTCGGCTCCCCTGCCCGCAGCAGATGTCCGACCTCGTATGTATCGTAAGATTGCTCGAACGGCCACGACCGCACCGGCCCCCGTCCGACCTGCGTTCCGTTGACGTACAGCACATATCTCGAATCCGCGGAAATCCGCAAGGATGCCGACTCCGCGCCTGCGGCCGGAACGTCGAACGTCCTGCGGAAGCACCTCCATTCGTTGCGCGGGCTTTCCTCGCCGTCTCCCCATATCCACAAAGCTTGCCAGCTCATGCTCCCACACCTTTCATCGATAGTCGTTCCTCTCTTCATTGTAAAAAATCGGGCGAGCAACGTTATGGGTTGATCGCGACTTCGAATAGGGATATGATGACTTCATTAAGCGCAAAGCGGAAACGGGGATTACGATGAGAAAATCGGGAGTCTGGCTGGAAAAAGGGGAGTTGTTCTTCCATAACGGGCTGAACATTTTCGTCAACAGAGTCAGCGAGCGGTTCGACCTTCCGAAGCACGAACACGACTTTATCGAGATTTGCTACGTCTGGTCGGGCAGCGGCTTTCATTACATCGGCGAAGAGACGATCCGCGTCTCCCAGGGAGATTTATTTTTCCTGCCGGTCGGCGTCTCCCATATTTTCCGTCCGTCGTCTCCGAACGCCAAGGAGCCGCTTCTGATCGTCAACTGCATTTTCGAAGAGAAGCTGTTTCGCTTCTTGACGTCCATTCTGCCTGCCGAGTACGGCCTGTACCGCTTCCGTCGGCTCGCGGCGGAGCCCGGCAGGTGGCTGCGGATGAGAGAAAAGTCCGGCGAATTCGGCAGACTGTTCGACTCCCTTCACGCCGAGTTCGAGAGCAAGCGGACCGGCTTCGAGACGATGCTCGTCGGCCTGCTGCTGCAGCTGCTGATCGGCATGGAACGCGCGATGGAACCGGAAGCGGCCGGGACCGCCGCCGTTCCCGATCGCATCGAGAGGGCGCTTCGGCACATTCGCGAACATCTTCAGATCAGACTTACCCTTGCGCAGGTCGCCAGGCACGCCGGCATCGGAGAGAGACAGCTTCAGCGCGATCTGACGGCATGGACGGGACTGAGCTTCAGCGCTCTCCTGCAAAAAGAAAGGATCGACCGCAGCCGCGAGCTGCTCGCCGATCCTTCCCTCTCTTCCTTAACCGTCGCCGACGTCGCCGCCCGCTGCGGCCTTCCCGATCTTAAACGGTTCCACCGCCTGTTCAAGCAGGCGACGGGCATGACCCCGGGACAATTCCGGGAGACGACCCGCTGAATGCGGCGCCCGCTGGCGGAAATCGGAGATCCTCGTCTGAATATGCCTTACGGCTTGACGTCGACGACGATCTCACCCACTGCCGTGTACGCGTCAATGCGATAGCCGTTCGATCCGATCGTACCGACCTTTTTGTTCGACGCTTGCTGGCCGTACTCGACCTGCTCCAGGTTCAGCTTGACTTCTCCCACTTCGCTGTCGAGGTTAAAGCTGGCGTCCGTCGGCGATTCGCTCAGATGAATGGCGATCTTCCCTACATCCGTCCTCGCCTTCACGTCGCCGCTGAGCACGAGATCTTCGACGACGATTTCGCCTGCGTTCGCTTCGAGGTTCAATTGTCCGCCGACGCCGCTCAGCCGGATGCTGCCCGCATCGATGCGGATGTCCGCCAGCTCCGTCTTGACGCCGGACGCTTCGATAGCCCCGAAAGTATTGCGAATCGTCAAGCTGCGGTAGGCTTTGTCCGGAAGAACGATCCGCAGCGTTCTCTCGCCTCTCTGATCTTTAAGAACGCCCGCTTTCGCCTTCTCCTCCACTTCCACCTTCAGCACGCCCGACTCGACTTCCGCTCCGAAGGCAAGCCGGTCGCGAAGCGAGTCGTCCGCGAGCAGTTCCACCTCGGCCTTGTCTCCCGAGCCTTTCGCGATGTGAATGACCATCGCTTCCGTCCGCACCTGAAGCTCGTCGAATCCGTCCGCTGCGAAAGCCTGTTTCTCCAGAGAAACCAGTTTCCCCGAACCCGAGCCTGCGCCGATAACGTTCCCCTGAACTTCCTCCGTGAACGAGCCCGCCAAGTCTCCGCAAGCCGTCAACGACGCCGCCAATACGATAATCGCGAACAGCTTCGCGCTATTTCTGCCTTTTTTCATTTCTCGGCCTCCCGCTATTTTCCACTTCCATCCTTTCTCCATTATAGAGAGAGCGGCTTTGCGCTCCGACGGTCCCCCGGCCAGATTGCGGCTGGACCAAGGTCGAGTGCTGGACTATCGCGGGAAACTAGCGAAAAGAACAAAAAAGGGTCAACAGCATCAAATAATACCTCGACGCCATGACCTCATTTTTTTACGTACTTCCGGCAACCAGCATGTATCCTGTCCCCCGGATCGTAACGATTCTCTCTGGATGGGCAGGGTCAGCCTCGATTTTTTTGCGTAAATTGCTGATGTGCACAGCGACCGTTCTCGTATCCTCCAGACTCTCCGTTCCCCAGATGAGCTGAAACAACGCCTCGACACTGACGACACGATTCACGTTTTGTGCCATATAGGAGAGCAGACCGAACTCTTTTTTCGATAAAAAGACGGTTTCACTTCCCATAATGACAGACTGTGCGTAGTAATCCAGCATCAAACCCGGCAACTCCAGCAGTTGTTCCCTTCTGCCCGTCGACACTCTGCGAAGATGCGCCTTGATCTTGGCCATAAGCACCCCGGGACTGAACGGCTTGGTCACATAATCGTCGCCGCCGTCGGATAATGCGCTAATTTTCACCTCGTCCTCCTCACGACTGCTCAGAAACACGATTGGCGCATTCGTGTAGCTGCGTGCGTTCCTGCACCAATCGATTCCGTTTTCATTCGCCAGCATGACATCCAGTACAATCAGATCCGGCTCGAACGACGCAAGCAGCTTCATGGCATCTGCACCGCTATAACTATAGGAGGAGATAAAGCCCTCCCGCTCGCAATACGCCTGAACAATCTCGCAGATATGGGGATCATCATCGACGATCATAATTTTATGCGCGTCCATCCCAACCTCACCTCGTGACTCGTATAAACCATTCTATCTTTAAGGATTTGCAAACCTTGCTGATGATGATAGACGGTCAGCCAAACCATCGTTGTCGCTGGGGCGTGTATGCATACTCGCCCTAGCGTATTCGTCTTACTTCAGTGAGGCATACTTGCTCGACCGCATGAACTCACGGTGGGATTCCTGAATCGCATTTGTACGCATCAGTTGCTCCTCCGAACCACCATGTTTCAGTTGCCCCGCAATCTGCATCAGCTTGAACGTGTTGTAATAGTTCGCATCCGCTTTGCTGCGGCTATGCTGCAAGGCATCCTCATACGCTTGGCGTTCCAGTGAAAGGCTCATTGCTTGAGCATGCATATTGGGATCATGTCGCTGTAAGTAGTGCATTTCGTCGGAGCGCAGCTTCTTGCCCAGCATGAGTACATTTCGAATAGCTGTCAACCGCGATTGATCCTTCGTCTCGCGCGCGTCCTTGTATTGCTGCATCGCTTGGAAATAATCACTGACTGACTGCACAGATTTTACATTCACGCTATTCCCCCCTTGTTACAAATCTCGTCACATGCAAGCCCCGCAACTAATCCTTCTAATTTTACCATTGCAGATTGCTCTATATAGGAAGCTTAAAGAAAACTTTAAGTTCGCGTCTGCAACGATCATCATGTTGTGCGTGTCCACCCCAACGTCACCTTCCTCATTTCCCCACGCAAGGAAACGATACATAGAAGACCGACCCCGTCTTGCCGTCGCTCTCCGCTCGAACCGTTCCTCCATGCGCTTGCACGATTTCCCTGCAAATCGCCAGCCCGAGCCCGCTGCCCTCTACGCCTTTCTCGCCCGGTTGATCATACCTGTAATTGCGATCGAAGATTTGCTCAAGCTGCTCCGGCGGAATCCCCATGCCTGAGTCTTGCACGCTAATGATCGCATAGCGGGTACGATTCACCTCATCCACAACCAGCCCAAGACGCACCGCACCGCCCCTTGGGGTAAACTTCATGGCGTTCGACACCAGATTAAACAACGCTTGCTCCAGTCGTTGCGCATCCATCACGACAACAGGCGAATCAGACCCTTGATCTGCCTCATCTCTGCAATCGAGTCTGAAATCCAGACCAGCGTCACGCACAACCAGCTCATATTGTTCATAGAACCGGCGCAAGAAGTGAATCACATGAACCGGCTCCATGCGATACGAGACCTGTCCCGTCTCCAAATGCGACAAGAAGCTCAGCTCCTCGATCATGCGGTTAATCCTTATCGTGTTATCCCGAATATATTTCAGGTACTGATCATTGCGTTCCGGTTTGACTCTGTCCTGCACAGCTTCTACATAACCCAGCATGCTGGACAGCGGCATGCGCAGATCATGCGTAATATAGGCAAGGAGCTTCTTCCGCCCTTCCTCGGATTGAAGCAGCTGGTCATACGATAAGCGGAGATCGTCATGAGCTGCGGACAAGGCCTGTGTGCGTTCCTGCACGGTCCGTTCCAGATTCGTATTCATCTCGATAAGCTTGTCGTTAGCGACCAGCAACTCGCGCGCAATCTTCTCCTCGTTCGCCGCCGCCCTCGTAAATCTCGAAGAAAGCAGCATCATCTGTGCGATTGTAAACACCAACAGACCCAGCGGAGAGGTATTTCCGATTCGCGACCATTCGTTGTAATATAAAAAGTCGTTGATAACCGTCACTAAAGCAACCACCGACACCAGCAGGAAGATCAGCGCTCCCTCCCTACGCCGCACAGCCGCTTGGGCCAGTCCAACCATCAGATAAACCATATGCAGGACAACGATCACACCGATCATTGGCAACATTTGGGTATAGATAATGGCAGGGGTCGCCACAACAACAATACACAATGCTCCGGTTACGAACCGCGTGCCATGATGGAACCAACGCGACACATAATTCGGAAAGATGCAATTGAAGTACATCGTGATGATATACCCGCTGCTGCACAGAATCAGGTACTCGATCTTGAACTGCAATTCCCACGGAAAAGTCGGCCACCATTGGGTGAGCAATAGCTCGCCGACCAGCAACGAGCGGATGCCGAACATTAGGGTGAACAGCCCAAAGAACAAGGGCGCCCTGTCTTTGCGTCGCAAGGCGAACAACAGCAGGTGATAGACCCCAATGACCAGCAGGCTTGCGGTGATGAACATTTCAGCGGCGATGTTCAGATGGGTTTTGACCGTTAATACATCACTTCCGCCCAACTCGATATACTGGGTGATGCCGCCTCGCTTATGATGGAAGTTGGCAACTTGCATCACCAGTTCCACCGAACCTTGCTCGGGCTGGAAGAACACAAGCTTCGTTGCCAGACGCGGGATCGCTCTGCTCTTGTCCCGACCAACCACACCAACCTCTTCCAGAAGCTCGCCGTTAACCCACAATTTATACGCATGAAAAATCGCAGGCAGCCGCAGCGCAAGCCGCTCGCTGCGATCCTGCTCGCTAAGTTCGATGACGACCCGAAAGGTGGCATAACCTGTACCGCTCAGCCGCTGGCCATCTAACCGATCGCCTAGCCAAGAGTTCGGGATGCTGATCCAGCGTTCATGATTGCCGCCCCTTGCCATGCGATTCTGTATATCCTCGGGCGACAGCAGCTCTTGCCAGTAGAACGCCCACTCCCCCGCTAACTTTAGCGGATTCTCGCGGACATGAACCTGGGTTAAATCCAGAATGCCTTCTTTGCTTTCGAGCTTGGGGGAGTCCGGTGCAGGCATGACGGCATAGCTTGCAACCAAACCGACAACAACGGCAGCAGTGATATAAAGCAAGATCATACGAGAACCGAAGCGGAGAATACCCCTCATGATGAAGCCGACCCCAATCTACAGGATGCGCGATATATAAGTTAATTCTCCTAATGATAACATCATTAAAGAAAATTGTGCCCTGCAAATCTGTTCGGGGCGTTGAACATGCCGGGCTAACAGCAGAGCAGCCAACTCCGGTGGGAGTAGGCTGCTCTAATATGTGCTACGAGAGACGGTTACTTGCCGGAATCATGCTTCATCACCGTCAAGTTAACTGGAATACCCAGAGGCACGTTATCCACATAGAACACATACACGCTGTCGCGGCTGTCTATCGTCATCCCGGTTTGATAAGCTGCTGTTTCGGTGAAGTTGGCGTTACCTACAAGCGTCCAACTGCCGCCCTCGTATTTCATCACGGTCGCCTTGTTCCCGTATCCGTAAACGACATAAGGCGTGCCAGTGCTATCGAAAGCAAGGTTTGAATCGGTTTTCCAGTTATTTCCTGTCGCAATCATACCGATCGTGTCCCAGTTGTTGGAGCCAACATTATACCTGATCACGCTCATTGTTGAATTATTCCTGTAGACGATATACGGCACATCATTCGGATCAAGCGCAAACGAGAGAGCTTGATGATTAAGCTCACCCAGGTTGCTAACAGTCACCCAAGCGCCATTCTCGTATTTAGAAACAGTTGCGTCCCCGTACATGACTTCTTGGTATAAATACAGGATGTTGCCTTTGCTAAACTTGATGATTGGAGGCAGCCAACCGCTTACGAGACTCTCGCCGCCAGCTACATCGACCCAATTCGTGCCGTTATATTTGACCACTCTGATGCGTTCTGGTGATCCATCGCCATGCACATAAGCGAGATAAGGAACATTATCTCCGTCGAAGGCAAGAGACGGGTTATTCGTGAAGCTTTGGAGTGCGTTAGCGCCTACGTTTGCCCAGGTTTCCGTGCTAGCGTCATATTTAAGTACGGCTAGCTCAGAAATGCCTCGATGCCTATAAACAATGTAAGGAACATCCTCGTTGTCCAAGGCAAACTCCAATTGGTTCCGCTCCCCCGCGAAGGAGCCGATATTGATCCACGCACCTCCATCATACTTCATCACGTATACAGTGCCATCTAGCGCACCCGCAACATAAGGCGTACCGCGACTGTCGAGCGCAGACTTAAATTCGAAAACTTGACCGACCGTATCCCCTACATTTTGCCACAGGGACAGCGTCCACTTCGCGTACAGTGTGAGGTCTTCCGTCACCGCTGTATTGAAGTCGTAGACTGGCATACCCTCGTTGAGATCCACGTACCAGCCGTCGAATCTGTAGCCCCTCCACGTCGGATCGCTCGGCACCGCAGCCTTGTTTCCAGGACTCACTGTCTGGCTGTTCACGACTGAGCCGCCGTTGCTGTCGAAGCTCACCGTGTAGCTGTTCTCCGTCCACTTCGCGTACAATGTGATGTTCCCCGCTACAGGTGTCGTGAAGCTGTAGGCTTCACTCAGACTGCTGTCGCTGTACCAGCCGCCGAACGCATGCCCCGAACGGATCGGGTTGGCAGGCGCCGCAGCCGCAGTCCCTTCATTCACCGTCTGAGCGTCCACTGCCGAACCGCCGTTACTCTCAAAGCTCACAGTGTAGGTAGCGATCCACTTCGCATACAGCGTGACATTCCCCGTTACCGGGGTCGTGAAGCTATAAGCTTGACTATGTCCCGCATCGCGGTACCAGCCGCTGAACGCATGCCCGGAACGAGTCGGATCGGCAGGCTTCGCAGCCGTGTCCCCGTAATCTACCGACTGGCTGCTCACCAGCGACCCTCCATCGCTAGTGAAGCTCACCGTGTAACTGTTCTTCGTCCACTTCGCGTACAGCGTAAGATCCCCTGTCACGCCTGCTGTAAAACCGTAAGGACTTGTCCAGCCACTATCGCTGTACCAGCCTCCGAACGTATGTCCCAATAGCGTCGGAGCGGGCGGTGCCGTAGCTACAGCCCCTTCGTTCACCGTCTGGTCCTCCACGGTCGAGCCGCCATTGCTCTCGAAGCTTACCGTGTAGGTTGTTTTCTGATCCATCGTCCACTTCGCATACAGCTCGAGATTACCCGTCACCACCTCTGTGGTGAAGTCGTAGACGGTCGTGAAGGTTTCATCGCGATACCAACCGCTGAACACATGGTCTTCCAGCGTAGGAGCGACAGGCGCTACCGCTTTGGCACCGTCATTCACCTGCTGATCCGCTACCGGCGATCCGCCCTTGCTGTCGAAGCTCACCGTGTAGCTGCGCAGCCACTGCGCATACAACGTGAAGTCGCCCGTCACCTGTGTCGCGAAGTCGTAGACGCTCGTCAGTGCGCCATCGCTGTACCAGCCTCCGAACACCCAATCGTTCTTGGTCGGTTCAGTCGGTTCTTCTGCCTGGAAGCCATAACCGACCGTCTGGGCGTTCACCGCCGAGCCGCCGTTGCTGTCGAAGCTCACCGTGTACTCATTAAGCGTCCACTGTGCGGTGAACTGGACATCCTCCGCCGGCATCGTAGCGGGTGGAGTCGGCAACCAGCCTGCGAAGGCATACCCCTGCCGTGTCGGAGTACCGAGAGAGATCGTGGCGCCAAGCGGAACCTCAATGACCTTGGTCGCCACACCGGAACCGTTGTAATCGACCGTCATCGTGTGCGCATCGCGCGTGTAGTACACCTTCAGAACCGTTGTGCCGTCGCCTGCGATCGTGCGCGCAAGCACTGTGCCGGGAACTTCGTCGTCGAACCTGAAGCCCGGATAAGACTTCATCGTAACATTCGTCAGATTCGCCTCAGCGCCGGTAATCCCGTAATAAGATTCCGTATCCGCCACCGTGTAGGTGTCGCTTGCGATATTTTGCTTCAAGTACACGACTTTATAAGGCGTATTCGCACGCGCAGTCCACGTTGCGGTATAGGTCGTGTCGGAAGTCGGCATGAGGCTCGGCGCCTCCGGCGACCACCCGGCGAACGTATAGCCCGGTCTTGTCGGCACAGGAATACGCGCGGCAATATTTTTACCGAACAGTGCCGTGATCGACGCTGCAGGAGCACCCGCATAATTCAGGTTGAACGTCATGGTTCGATTCGTGGGATAATAATCCACACGCACTACCGCCGAACCGTCGCCCTTGATGGTCGAACCGCTTGACGTCCCGTTCGCATAGCCTTGATCCTTGAAGCGATCCGAGTCTATCAGAATCTCTGTATCCGTTGTTCCGGTCAATACTTCCGTATACGCAGACGAAGTTGCGGATCTGCTGTTCGGTTCTATTAAATAATGCTCCACGGTATACGGCGTATTCGTGTTCGCCGTCCAATGCGCGTACAGATGAAGATCCGCCGCTGGCATTTGACCTGGAATCGTCGTTATCGCGCCATCGACAGCCTCCGTATACCAGCCGTCAAAGGTGTAGCCCGGATATACCGGGGTCGCCGCGCTAATCGCCGTGTTAGGCGCGCCAACGATAACCTCCGTCACTCCGCCATTCTGCGGGTCCAACTGCAGGACATATTCCCCTGCCCTGATGCGCCATGTCACCGGAATCGTACGCTTGAGCGGTTCAGATCCGAACGACAGTGGAGCCCCCTTCCACGTAATGACCAGGTTCCCCTTGCTCAGCGGGCTGTTCGTATTCAGCACCTCAATTTTGCGGGTTGCCGGGTCATACTTGAAATTCGCATGATCCACCTGAATATCGAACCGCGAAGCGTCATAGGTCTGAGTATCGGTGCCGCCTGTCTTCAGATCAAACATGCTCATCTCGAACAGCATCTTCGGCACAGTGAGAGATGACGCAGAGCCTGCCAAGTTCAGCTCAGGCGCCTCATCCTGCGGATAGGCAAAGTCTGTAACATTCCGCTGCTCCCCTACCGTGTACAACGGCCATGTATTCTCGTATACCGGTATACTGCCCGAGAGCAAGCCATCGCCCAATTGAGCGCCGATTGCAGTCTCTAGATAGATACCGATCTCTACATACAGAGCGCCCATGGATCGGGTAGTCTGCTCCCCGTTCAGTCGCTTCAACTGATAATAGAAGTACCCCCACAGATTCACGTACGCACCGGCTTCAATAGACACCCCGATGCTATTCAGCTTAACACTGCCAACCCCCGCTTTAAGCTCCAGCAGAACTCCCGCCCGCAAGCCGATTGTCCCCATTACATAGAAGGTAAACTGGTAATTGCCGTCACCCGGCAAGCTTACGGTGTTGCTCGTGCCTCGGAAACCAAGCACGTGCACGGTAGCCGAGTAGCGTTTGGCTGTCGTATAGTTGAAATCCGCGCCGATCGTCAAGTTCACATTGGCGCTGACAACAAACTCGGCTGTAAAGTTGACTTCAACGATACCCATAACTACGCGCACGCTCTTCTCGAAGAGCTTCTTTTTGATCAACGGAACCCAATCCGTCTCGTTCTCCATCATCTCTTGATACTGTGCTTTCAACGATTCCGCATCTACGCCGGTATCCTGCACGCCGTCGATTAACGCTTTAATCTCTGTCGCAATATCGCGTACGTTGCTTAGTACGCCGCCATTATGCGCGCCATCCCAATCCCCCAGCGCCTCCTGCAGCTTATCGTGCGCCACCGTGGCAATCTCCGCCGTAATATTAATTCCGGTATACGTGTACGCATCCAGATTGGCGGTAATCCGATAATCTTTCGGGTAAGGCACACAGAGAATCCAAACACACGCCTTCCCCCAATCCGTCCCCCCATCGATGCCGAGATTCAAAGTAATCTCCTGTAAGAACGTACCCGTCATATGGATGACGAGATCGCTCTCCTCATGGATGCGAATGACAATGTCCGCGCCGATCTGAAGCGTAGCGCTGACTCCGGAGGATTGTCCGGCAATATGATTTACTCTCGTGCCCAACGCAGCGACAACCGTCAGATTCTCCACACTGACTTTGCCTGCGCCGTTAGCCGCTAGCATCTTCACTTCCATCTGCGTCTTGAAGGCATCCGTCTCCATGGCCAGCGCAGACAGATAGTCCGCAGCCTGATCGACGAAGCCGCTGGCGATCGCTTGCTGCTCTATCTGATCCTCGAGCTGCGCAATCTCCTCATCCGACAGCAGTTCCTCACCCTCAATCGCGCGCTGCTGATAGATGTCGAAGGCATGATCAATGTCTGCTTCCGTGACGTCGACATACGTAATAATATCCATCTCCGCCACAGGCGTAATCGACGTAATGCGTCCATAACCGATTAACAGTTGGGAGCCGCCATTCACTAACTCACCCTCATAGAAAGCGATAAAATCGCCTACATCGACGGTGGTGAGCTCGCTCAAGCCTAGTGCCGCATACATGCTGTCGCTGTAGTTCATGACCGTATGCGGAACCGTAATCGAATGATTATTCGGGTCTTCATCCGTATCCGCATCTACACTCACAGGCAGAACATCCGGCCTGAACAACACTTGCTCGGCATCTGCGTGAACATAGGTGTAGCTACTGCCGCTAATCGCTGTGATTCGCACATAAGCGACAGCGCCGTCGGCGGCGCCGGTTGTGTCTACCGTTCGCAGATCGGGACGAACCCCTTCGTAGATTGCAACGACAGCGCCAACTTGAATCTCGCTGCTTCCGCTGTAGGAGAAAGTTCCACTGCCGCCATTCGCGGCGGCAAGACCGTTCTCGCTGTCACCTACCGTCGTCGTAATGAGCGGAATGGCCGGCGAACCTACTTCCGCGCCATCGAGCATCATATTCGTGACATGTGCGAAAGGCAGATAGATCATATTTGGATTTAGCGGGACATTCATGACTTCTTCCTTGGCAACGCTAAAAACATAGATGCTCGTCGTCGCGTCTTGACCTTGGAAAGACAGATTGTCATCCGTTAACGTCAATTGATAGGTGTGTCCTTCTGTGAACCGACCGCCTTCGGCCGCTAACGTGAAGAGACCATTCGCGCCGGTGACGGTAATCCCCGTAAAATCAGGATCTGAGGTATCCTCGAACGTCATACGCGCCTGCACCCCGGACGCCGTCAGGCTGCCCGTCGCATCTTCTATATCGATGGTGAAGCTCGGAGCGACATCCAGCACCGAGTAGATCGGAGTGCTCTGTACGGCATTACTCACATGATCGATATACTTCGCATACAACTGCGTATTGTCAGTAACCGTACTGCTTTCCGTGAAAATAAGCGACAAACCGCTGTCTCTGAACCACCCTTGGAAAATATATCCCTCTTTCGCCGGAGCTGGCAGGTGGCTTAACGTCTCCCCTTCCTGCACCGTCTGCGCAGCTACCGCCGACCCTCCATTACTGTCGAAGCTCACCGTATAGTTGGCAATCCACTTCGCGTACAACGTCATATTACCCGTTACCACCTCTGCGAAGTCGTACGGCAGGGTCAGATCGGTGTCGCTGTACCAGCCGCCGAACGGATACCCTGATCTTGTCGGCACTTCAGGCAGAACAGCCACCGAGCCTTCCTGCACCGTCTGCGCAGCTACCGCCGACCCGCCGTTGCTCTCGAACGTAAGCGTATACGTAGGGACATTGGGGTTGCCGCCTGTGTTTCCTCCGGTCGTTCCGCCGCCACCGCCGCCAGCTCCGGGCGTCGGCAGCCCTGCGCCGTTCGTCGTGCCATTATCCGTATCGGATGTTGGCGTCGGCGTCTCTTGATTCTGATTTTTCCACGCCTCCACAATCGCGTTGTTGCGCATGAAGAAAACAGCCGCTTCTGCACGAGTCGCCTGTTTATGTGGATTGAAATTGCCATTGCTGTCCCCGTCGAACAAACCCGCTTGCCACAGCTTCACAACTGCATCCGTCGCCCAGGAAGACACGTTTGCAACATCACCCGGCTTCGTAGTTACAAGGTTGCTAGTTTGATAGGGAATCTGATAGCTTTCAAAGTATCGCAAAGTCAGCGTCGCCATCTGTTCCCGGGATACGGTTGCATCGGGAGAAAAGTTCCGGACGCCCGTGCCGGAAGTAATCCCCTTCTTAACCGCCCACTCTACATATGGCGCATACCAAATGCCCGCCGGCACGTCGGCAAAGCTCGAGGCGGAATACTCGCCGACATCCACGCCGGCCATTCGTCCAAGCGCCGTCACATACATGGCGCGCGTCATCGTTCCCTTAGGGGAGAAGGCGCCCCCGCCCGTTCCGCCGAATATACCATTCTTCCGGACATAGACGGCCGCATCGTAGAACCAGTCCGTTGGTCTCACATCCTGGAATCCGCTTGATTCGGCCGCCGCCACCTGTTGCACCGACAGCTCGGGCACTATCGCCTGCTGTACCGGCAATTCGGCCGCCGACGCCTGCTGCACCGGCAGTGCGGTCACGATCATGCTGACGATCAGCATCCACGCCAAAATTCGTGATGTTAACTTCCATTCCCGTTTTGTTGTCTTCTTCACACCCGCTCATCCCTTCTCGTAACCTGCCCACAGGAAAATGATGTCGATTTTCTCCTCTCATTCTAGCAAGCAGGCGGGATCGCTTGTGAATTGTAAAGAAAACTTTAAGTTCGTGCTTGCAATGCGCTTCTGCCAACCGGAGTGACAGCTCGAGAACGTCAAATAGCCCCCGCCAAACGGCGGGAGCAGACTATCGCGGGAAGCAGGCCTCCTGGACGAACTCGTAATCTCCCGTTCACGCTCCGTTCATAATGCGCGGCTACATTGATAGGGAAAACCAATGCAAGGAGAGAAATCCTCATGACCGCATACAGCAAATGGTTGATCCGCATGGCGGCTTTGTACTCGTTGATCGGCGCATTGATTGGAGCGGATATGGCCGGCCGGGAAGACTATGCGATGATTCCCGTTCACGCGCACATTCTCGTTGTCGGCTGGCTGACCCTTTTCGCTTACGGAATCTTCTATTCCGTCTTCAAGAACGTTCGCATGGTCAGAACGGCCAAGCTTCAAGCCTGGACCGCTCTGCTCGGGGGAGGACTCATGCCGCTGGGCATGCTTGCCTACTACAAAGCGGAAAATACGGCGACGCTACTCGCATTCATCGTCCCGGCATCCGTTCTGCTTGTTGGCATTGCGCTGTTTGTCGTCGTTTTGTTTTTCGACAAGCAATTGTTCGCGCAGAAATAATTCGAACTCCCCGCCGCTACAGCTCCGCCGTCATTCCTCCGTCGGCGACGAGCGTCGAGCCGGTCATGAACGAATTGTCGGGGCTGGCCGCGAAGAAGACGACCGAGGCGATCTCCTCGGGCCGGCCGACCCGGCCGATCGGCTGCGAATCGTCCCACTGCTTCATGATTTCTTCCTTGGGCGTATCCAGGTTCTTGACGCTGCTCTCCAGCATCTGCGTGTGGACCGCTCCCGGAAGCACCGTGTTCGCCCGGATGTTCATCTTGGCGTAGTCCAGCGCGATAGCCCGCGTCAGTCCGGCTATTCCGGCCTTCGAAGCGGCGTAGGCGGAATAGCCGTCCAGCGTGGCGAGCGCGTGGACGGAGCTGACGTTAACGATTGCCCCGCCCCCTTGCTCCAGCATCGCCGGAACGACTTCCCGGCAGAACAGGAATACGGACGTCAAATTGTTCGTGATAACTCCATTCCACTCATCCAAACTCATGTCCGTCAACCGGACTTGCGGGCAGACGGCCGCATTGTTGACCAGCACGTCGATCCGGCCGAACTCGGCCAGCGTTTCCCGAACGACCCGCTTCACGTCCGCTTCGGAGGCAACGTTCGCGGCCTTGGCCGCGGCGCGCCCGCCCTGCGTGACGATCTCCGCGGCGACAGCTTCCACTTTGGCCGCCGTGCGCCCCACGACGACGACGCTCGCTCCCGCTTCGGCGAACTTCTTGGCGACCGCCCGTCCGATGCCGCTTCCTCCTCCGGTCACGATGACCGTTTTGTTTTCCCAGCTCATGCTTGCACCTCGCAGGTTCAGATTAGATCGTCGACAAATACGTTTCGCGCGAATGGCGATTTATAGAGCAAGAAATATAGCTCGAGCTGGAAGGCTACGTCCGCATCGCGCCCAAACACGGCGTCATTCTGCTCGACTCCTCGTCCAAGCGGGTCGGGGATTTGCTGGAGACGATCGTCTCGATGGCTCTCTTCTCCGTCAGCTTCTCCTGGAACGACAAAGCAGACGAGCGCACCCTCTGCGCCCGCCTGCTGTCGCAACAATATCGCTCGATCCCCCGGGACGATCCGGAACGAGCCTCCGCCCTGGCCGCCTTCGACTACGAGCTGTTCCGTACGCTCATCTCCCTGGCCAGCAACGAGGAGATGGACGGAACGTTCCGCACCGCGGCTTCCCGGTTGTTCTGGAACCGGAACGCCGAGCGCTGGAAGTCCCTTCACGCCCGGGAAACATCCGAGCGGCTGGAACGTCTGCTTGCCGCACTGGAGCAGAACGCCGAAACGTTCAGGGAAGCCTTATTCGCATATATGCATATACTTAAACGCAGCTGGCTGTAGAGCGGCAACTCTCATCCGTCCAGGCTGTTTTCGTTCATCGGTATTGAGGCTCCCGCTCCGCGGGCTTTACGGCTTGGACACCGATACGAGAAGCTCGTTTGCCCCGGAGACGACCGTCACTTCGGGCGGCAGCTCCAGGTCCCTCACGAACAGCGTATCCCCGATTTCCATCGCGCCAATGTCCAGCTCGACCGAGGACGGCAAGTCCTTCGGCAAGGCTTCCACTTCCACGTACGGGTCTTGAACCTGCACGATGCCTCCCGACTTCGTTCCGACCGGAGTGCCTTTGAGCTTCACCGGAAGCTTCGTGCGCACAATCTCGTTCGTCTGAACAAGCTGAAAGTCGACGTGAAGAAGCGAGCGGGTGACCGGGTCGCGATGAAGATCTTCCAACAGCACCGTCAGCGAGCTCTCGCCCTCCACTTGCAACTCGATGAAGCCGGAAGCCCCTTGCTTCAACCATTTCTCGAACTGTTTCGTTGAAATATGAATGACTTCGTTGATCGCGTTTTTGCCGAATACGACGCCCGGCAGCCGTCCCTCCTTGCGTAAATTCCGCAGTCCGGAAGTGTTTAACCGCGGACGTTTCTCCGCTTGAATGCATGCAGCCATGCTCTATCCTCTCCTCTATATGAGTGATCTTAGCGCTTTACCGGCAGCCGTCCGATCTCCCCTGGACGGGGACAAATAGAGAAACATAGCATCACGACCTCCATGTCCTTTCGGAATGATAGGGATACATTAAATGTAAAAACCCGCAAATATAGACGAAGGCACCCCACTCTGGAAGGAGTGGAATGCCTATGGGTTTCCTACACCATATCATACAATCTCGGCTGTGTCGACCGGCAGGAAAAGCGAGAACACACTCCCCCGGCCCGGCTCCGAAGATACCTTCACGTAACCGCCCTGCTCCGCCAAAATTTTACGCGCCAAGTACAGGCCGACGCCGACGCCCGGCGTATCGGACGAGGAGGCCCCCCGGAAAAACCGCTGGAACACCTTGGCAAGCTCGGCTTCGGGAATGCCGCGTCCGTTGTCGGCGACGTCGATTCGGGCGAACATCTCGTACCGTTCGACGGTCACCTTGATGCTGCCGCCAGCGGGGGTATATTTGATCGCGTTGTCCAGCACGTTGCCGATCGCCTCGCCCGTCCACTTCGCGTCATGAAGCAGTTGAACGGACCGACTCCCCTCCAACGCGATCTCCAGTTCCTTCTCTTCCGCCGAAGGATAAGCCGTCTTGATCGCCGCCAGCACCGTATCGGCAACGTTCCCCCTCTCCGCGCGAATCTCGATGATTCCGCTCTCCAGCCGGGAGATTTTCACCAGACTGTCCATAAGCCACGTCAGCTTCTCCGTCTGATCCCGCATAATTCGGGCAAACTCCGTTCTTTTGTCCGGAGGCAGCGATTCGTCCGCCAGCAGCCCGTTATACATATTCAGATTGGCGAGCGGCGTCCGAAGCTGGTGGGTAATGTCCGTAATGAGCGATTTCATCTCCTCGCCCTCTTCCTTGTACCGAAGCTTCTGCATCCTTAAAATGCCCGACAGCTTCAGCACCTGATCCTGCAGCTTGGAGAGCAGATTGTCCTCGGAGACGGGGAATTGCTGCTTGTCCTGCCCGTCGATCAGCGACTGCACGGTCAGCGACAGCTTGTCCAGAATCTCTATCATCCTCGAGCGCAGCGACAGCAAGTAGCCCGCGAAAATAGCAGCCGTCGCCAGGACGAATGCCGCCGCCCCCCACCAAATCTCCTTGTCCGCCCGAGAGCAGGCGAGAACGGCAAAAAACGCGCCGCAAGCGAGCGCGTACAATGCCGAACATACGATAATGATGCGGACAAAGGAGCTTCTCATCGTCTAGTCTCCCCAGGTATAGCCGATTCCGAACACGGTTTTGACGAAGCGCGGCCGCTTCGGATCGTTCTCGATTTTGCTTCGCAATCTCTTGATCGTCACGCTGAGCGTATTCTCGTCCACGAAGTTGCCCCCCGCGTCCCACAGCTTCTCCAGAAGAACGTCCCGCGTCAGCACCTGGTTGCGGTTCTGGGTCAGCGCAGCAAGCAGCTTGAATTCGTTCGTCGTCAGCTTGAGCTCTTGGCCGCTCTTGAACACTTTCATTTTATCATAATGAATCGTCAATTCTTGGTATGCGAACAGCGCTCCATGGTCTCCGCTCCCGCCTCTGCGAAGCACGGCCTTCACCCTCTCGCGGAGCACGGCCATGCTGAACGGCTTGGCCATGTAATCGTCCGCTCCGAGCTTAAAGCCGAGCACCATGTCCTTCTCGGTATCGTTGGCCGTCAGAAAAACGATCGGAATGTCCGAGGTGGCGCGGACGGCCGAGCACAGCTCCTTTCCCGGGCGATCGGGGAGGTTGACGTCGAGCAGGATCAGGTGAATTTCGCGGCTGCGGAAAGCAGCCAGCCCTTCCTCGCAGGAGTAAGCCGATACGATCTCATAGTGGTCCGCCCCGAGCGCGTACGCCAACCCTTCGTTTAGAGGACGATCGTCTTCCACGATCAAGATCGTCGCCATTCGAATCTCCATCCTTCCTTGCGGAGCCCTCTCGGAACCGGGGCAGCGTTTAGTCCCTCTTCGTCGAGCCGTTGCGTTGGACCTCTTCGTTCAACCGTTGCACTTCTTCGCTCAGCCTGCTTCCCGCAGCCGTTCGACGATGCTCTTCTTTCCGACTCTGTGAAAAGCAACGAACGGAACGATCCAGCAAGAAGCAAGGATCAGCGCGAAAGCGACCGCCAGCGGCACCGCCGGGAACGTATAAATCGCGTAATCCGCTTCCTGGCTGAACAGGGCGTACGCGCCGTAGCTGATCAGCGTGCCGAGCGTGGACACGAGCAGAAGAGAGATCGCCGCGTACCCCGTCCCTTCCCATAATAACAGGTTGCGCAGCTGCTTGCGCGTCATGCCGATGCTTTCCATCACCGCGAACTCCTTCTTGCGGACGACAACGCTCGTGAGCATCGTACTGACGAAGTTCAGTATGCCGATCAAAGCCAGAATAAGCGTAACGGCGCCTCCGAGGATGTAGAAAACGACTTTGGCGGATTCAAGCTGCTCCGCCCAATCCAGCTTGGAAGAAAGCTTCAGCTCGCGGGAATCGGCAACCAGCGATTCGAGCCTCTCCTGAATTTGCGGATGCCGATTCTCATCGGCTTGTATGGCCAGTCGGTAGGCTATCGGCTCCTGTCCGAGCCACTGCCTCATCGCCTGCTCGCTTACGTATACGTTCGGAGCGAAGCTGCCGAAAGGAATTCCGTAAGTGTGCGGAACTTCCCCTCCTACCTCGAAATCCCATTCGGCGGAGCCGCCGGGCAGCCCCAGCATAATGCTTGCTCCCCGCTCCACGTTCGGCGTGTTCAGAAGAGCGATCTCGCCCTTCTCGAATCGCTCGAGGTCGATCGGCGTCTCCAGTTCCTCATTCAGCTTTTCTATATCCCGGGTATCCAGCCCGACCGCGAAGCCCGCAAATCCTTCCCGGTTCACGGACAACTCCTCGTCGGACGGCCGCTCGAAGCCGCTCTGCTCGGCGAAGGCATCCATATATTTGCCGAACACGTCGGCGGAATAAGGCATGTACGCTCTCTGCACGTAAGTCGCCCGAATGTCCTCAACCCCGTCGATCTGCCGGATTTGCTCAATCAGACTGTTCGTGAGCAGCGGCTTCGGTTCGCCCTCGTACCTGAAGCCGAACGTTTCGTTCTCGACTTCGAAGTCGTTGCCGACATAAGTGTCGACGAAATTGTCGGCATCCATGCTGAGCACAAGCGTGTTCGCGGTCAGGAACGTCGTCATCCCCAGGAACAGCGACAGGAACACGGTCGCTGCCCGCTTCTTGTCGCGGAACAGATTGCGCAGCGCCATGCGGTGGAGCTTGGCGCCGCCCCGTCCCCGTTTTCGCTTCCGGGAGGCTTGCTCATATTTCGAGGCTTCGATCGGCGATATCCGCCCGGCGATCTTCGCGGGCTTCCGGCTGCCGGCCATCGTCGTCAGCCAGGCGAACAACGCCGCTCCGACGAATATGACCGGGTGGAACGAGATTTCCGCATCCGTCTCGAGCGAAGTGATTCGAAGCGCGAGCGGCACGGCGACGAAGGACGTAACCGCGCCCGCGGCGAGCCCGAGCGGTACGCCGACCAGCGCCAGGCGATTGGCCTGGCCGCGAACAAGCCGCTTGATCTGCCTCCGGGTGGCGCCGATCGTCTTCAATAAGCCGTATTGCTTCGTATCCGTAGAGACGGATACGTAAAGAACGTTATAGACGAGCAAGTAGCCGCTGAACATGACGAGGGCGACCATTCCCCCCATCCCCGCGTATGTCCGGGCCCGGTCCGCGGGATCGCCGACCGTCCTTTGCACCGGATCGAACGGCTGCTTGCCGCTCAGACCCAATTGTTCCTCCGCTCGCTGCATCGAAGCTCCGACGTCTTTTCCGCTCTTGAACGAGACGGAAGCGACCGTCCCTGCCCCGGGCTCGGTTCCTCCCCGAATGTCGTCGGCGAAAGCCTTCGAGACGACGATCGTCCCGGCGCGTCCCGCCAAATGCGAATAGTCGGTATACCATCCGCTCAGGACAAAGGACTCCGTGCGTTCGACCAGTCCCTCTCCGCCTGTCGGTCGCGCGGAGTAAGTCAAGGAAACGGTCATCCCCGCCTGCGGCTTTTCGATGCCCAACTCGTCCAAAATCCAGGTCGGCACGATCGCTTCGTTCCGGCCGTCCGGATATTCGTTCGCGCTCTTGCCCCAGAGCGGCGCTCTCATCTTGCGCCATTCAACGTCATCGTACCATGCGAAGGAGGCAGCCAGCCCATCGTCCGCCACCGGGGGAACCCAACGTGCGACTTGTACCTCCAGACCGACCTCGCTCACGTCCGCCATGCCCTGCAGACGCGTCACTTGCTCCGCCGTCGGATTCGCCAATCTCGCATCCGCAGTCGTTCCTTGCATTTTTTGCGCTTGCGCTTCGAACGATTGCACGTAGCTCAGACCGATGCTGAACACGGACGTAATCAGCCAAGCCGTCAAGGCAATCGCCAGCACGACGTAGCGGTTTCTGGAACGGTTCGCCTTCAGGCTCCGCTTCATCAGCTTGTCTATCGCGGCTTTGTTGGCGTTCGGGAACATCATGGCCGCATCCCTCCGACGATCTTGCCGTCCCCGATACGGACGACGGCGTCGGCCAACTGCGCGATCTCTTCGCTGTGGGTGATCATGACGATCGTCTGGTTGAACTGACGGCTCGTCACTTTCAGCAGCCCGATTACTTCCTGGCTCGTGCGGCTGTCCAGATTCCCCGTAGGCTCGTCCGCCAAAATGATCGCAGGCTTCGCAGCCAGCGCGCGGGCGATGGCGACCCGCTGCTGCTGTCCGCCGGACAGCTCGCCGGGCAAGCTATTCAGCTTCTGCGCGAGTCCCAGCGTCCGAACGACATGTTCCACGAACTCCCTGTCGATCGCGTTCCCATCCAGCTCGATTGGCAGCACGATATTTTCGTAGACGTTCAGGATCGGCACGAGATTGTACTGCTGGAACACGAAACCGATTTTGCGCCTGCGGAATACGGTCAGTTCGTCGTCGTTCATCTCGAACAGCGATTTGCCTCCGATGAACACTTGCCCTCCGGTCGGTCGGTCCAACCCTCCGAGCATGTGCAGAAGCGTCGACTTCCCGCTGCCCGAGCTGCCGACGATGGCGACGAATTGTCCCTCCCGCACCTCCATCGTAACGCCGTCGAGCGCTTTGACGAGATTCGGCTCCCGTCCGTATATTTTCGTTAAGTCTACCGTTCTCAACAAGGTCATTGGTTACAACTCCAGACTGTAGAAAGATGAGTATAGCTTGCAGTATACCCTCCGGTTCTTACATTCTGGTGACAGAGTCGTCTCGTTCTGTTCAACCTAATCGCTTATCCGTCTTACCGTCGCGGACACCGGATAATGGTCCGATGGATAGCGCCCGTCGTACCGTCCGCGGTCGACCTCGACGCCGGCGATCTCCAGATCCGGCGACGCGAATATGTAATCGATCGGCTCTCCCGGCTCACCGCCCAGAAACTCATGGAACGTCCGGCCGACGCCTTGGCTGCCTTCCGCTAGAACAGAATAGGCGTTAAGATAGCCCGCTCCTTCCAAGCCGGATACGACGATGTGCGCCGGGCCGACGTTGAAGTCCCCCGTCAGGACGACGGGAAGACCGGTCGTCTCGCGGAACCGTTCGATCCGCTGACGGATCAGCGCCATTCCCTTCGTCTGGGCTTCATCGCTGATATGATCCAGATGGGTGTTGAACGCAGCGAATTCCGCTCCGTCGGCCGACTTGAATCTCGCCCATGTACACATGCGCGGGCAAGCCGTATTCCAGCTCATCGCGCCCAGCTTCTCCGGCGTCTCCGACAGGCCGAAGACACCGACCTCCTCCGCGCTCCACTTCCCTTTCTTGTACAGAATCGCACTGTATTCGCCTTCCTCGCCGCCTTCCCGACCTTCGCCGACCCAGGCATATTCCGGCAGCAACGGCTCCAGATCTTTGATCATGGCGAGCAGCCCTTCCTGAATCCCAACGATATCCGCATCGTGGCGCTTGATCGCCTCGGCAGCCGCTCGCACCCGCAGCGGCCATGCGTTCTCTCCGTCCGACTCCACGTTTAACCGCAGATTAAAAGTCATGATTTTCGCAAGCATAATAGTCCCTCCTTGATCGTAATTCCCCAACCATTGTACACCTTCGGATCAGCGAACGCGTACAGAATCGTGATGGGTGCCATCGAGAGAGGGAATGCCTCGGTCACGAAAAAAGCCCGGTCACAGAACCGGGCGAATCCATTTCGCGTAAAAGGCCAGAACGAACGCCAGCGCAACGGCCGTCAGCAGAAACGGCAGACGGTAGTCCTCTCCCGCCAGTATCCATCCCGCCGCATAAGTCGCCCCAGAGGAGCCGGCGCTGCGGAACACCGACCTCATCCCCGCGAACAAATTCCGCTCTCGATCGGAGAAGGCGGACATCAACTGGCTGTCGAGCAGGTTGGACAGCATCGTCGTGCCTCCTCCGCGCAGCAGGAACAGCGCCACGAACAGCAGCTCGGGAAGCTGCGCATACAGCAGCGCGAACAGAAGCAGATTGCTCGCGAATACGGCGACAATGGCAGTATTTCTCCCGAACCGTTCGATCAAATAGGGCGTCAGCAGCGAGCAGACGAACAGGACCAAGCCGTTCGCCGCCAGCAATTGCGATACGCTGCCGTCCGCCCAATCGAGACGGAACTTGACGATGACGTTCAGGAACGAGCCGGTAAGCGCCAAAGACCCGCTGATCAAAGCGAGGAAGAAGGCGAACAGCCACAGCTTGCGGCGGAGCCCAATCTTTGCGGTCGCCGGGGCTTCCTCGGGTTCGCCGCTTGGAACGAGCGTTTCTTGCGGTGCTCCCCCTGAAGGCGTTGCAGGCTTGTCCTCCGCTGCGGCCCGCTTCTTCTCGGATGGAAGCCATACTGCCCTCAGAACGCCGAGCGACAGCAAAATCGCCGCGGACAGCAGCAGCGGCGTCCGATAAGTTCCGCCGTCTCCCCCGCCTCCCGCCAAGTATCCCGCAGCCAGCATTCCCGCTCCCGTGAACGCGGTAAATACCGCAAACATAAGCGAATAGGCCCGCGTCTCCTCCTTGCGATTCGCGCAGTAACGAAACAGCAGCTGCACTTCCGTCGTCTCGACCAACGTAAGCCCGACGGAGACGAGCGTCTGCGCCGCGAGAAAATAGCCGAAGCTTTCGCTGACGGCATACGTCAAGCTGCCCGCGGCGACAAATCCCGCTCCGACCGCGAGCAGCCGCTTGCGCCCCAGCCGATTCGCCAGCAGCGAGACGGGAATGGCCGACACGCCCATGATCAGAATGCCGATAGACGCAAGCGTTCCGACTTGATCGGCTTTCAGTCCTTGCGACAGCAGGTGCAAGTTCAGCACGAGCGCGTACATGCCGATCCCGATTCCGTACAGCGCCTCCGTCGCGAGGAAACGCCTCACCCCCGCGGGCAACCTCCACAATTCCTGCAAATAAGCCATCTGTTGCTCCTTTCCTTGCTGCCTGACCGTCTGGGACACCGCTTGAGATAAGCTCGCACGGCGCGCTTACTCCCCTCGTCCGCGGGGGCCATCGCCCGAAAGATGAAGAAAGGCCCCTGGTGGGAGCCTCCCTTCATCAAGCTGCTACTTCGCCTGCGTCTTCTTCAAGTACGCCCGCCAGGTGATGCACCACTGGGCCGGGTCGTCCAGAGACGATTCGTCGTTGCGGTGGACGGTGCTGTTGTGCGGAGCGGTCTTTACGATGTCCGGGCTGGTGTACGCTTCCTCGGAAATGTGCGCCAAAGCCTGAATATACTCGTCCAGATCCTCCTTGGAATACGACTCGGTCGGCTCCAGCGTGAACGGCTGCGGCACGATATACGGATGATGGGACGTCCAGTAATGGAGGCCGAAGTCGCACATCCGGCGCGTGATGTCTTCCGTCGTCACGCCCGTCTCGTCGGTCAGCTGCTTCCAGCTGTAGCGCACCTGCTCCAGGCGGCGGCCCTTAATGTAAGGGGCGCTCGCGCCGCGAATTTGCAATATTTTATGATACAAGTAGTTGTTGTTCAGCACGGCAATGCGCGCAACGTCGCGCAGCCCTTCCGCGCCAAGGCTCATAATCCAGGCGTAGGAGCGCAGCACCGTCTGGGCGACGCCGTGGAAGCTGCGCACCTTGCCGATGCTCACGTCCGGCTGATCCTTCAGCGCATACTTGCCGTCCTCGTGTACGACCAGCGGCCCCGGAAGGAAGCGTACGAACGGCTCCGCCACGCCAAGCGCCCCCGTTGCCGGCCCTCCGCACATGTGGGGAGCGGCGAACGTCTTATGCAGGTTGAAGAAGCACATGTCGAAGCCCGCTTCCTTCGCCCGCGTGATGCCGAGCAGGCCATTGGCGTTGGCCTGGTCGTAGAAGCAGACGCCTCCCGCCGCGTGCACGACGTCGGTAAACTCGCGAATCCGGTGATTGTAGATGCCGGTATCCTCCGGGTTGGCGACAACGAAACCCGCCGTGCGCTCGGAGACGGCGTTCTTCAGCTTCTCCAGATCCGGGAAGCCGTCCTCGTCGGGATGCAGCGTAATGATCTTGTAGCCTTTGACCGCCGCAGTCGCCGCCTGGGAAGGATGGGAGAAGATCGTCGTGATGATCTCGTCGCGTTGGTCCCCTTCTCCGCGGGATTCGTGGTAAGCACGGACGATCGAGGCCATTGCCAGCAAAGCCTGCGTGCCGCTGCTTGGCTGGAACGAGAAAGCATCCATTCCGGAAATCTCGCGCATCGCCAGATCGAGCTTGTGATAGATTTCCAGCATTCCCTGCGCGGTGTCAGGGTCCTGCAGCGGGTGCAGCTCCATCATGCTCGGCGTGCGTATGAGCATCTCGTTGATGCGCGGAATATATTTCATCGTGCAGGTCCCCTGCCCGATCTCCACGTTCAGATCGGAGCCGAGCGTCTCCTGCGACAGCCGCAAATAGTGGCGCAGCACCTTGGCCTGACCGATCTCCGGCAGCTTGGGCGCTTCGCTCCGGCGCATCGTCGCGGGAATGAGCGAAGCCGCTCCTCCGACTTCGGACGCAATGCCTGCCTCCGTACCTGGCGGGATAACGCCTCGCTCTCCCGAACGATGCAGCTCGAATACGACCGGTTCGTCCCATTTTGCCTGGTGGAAATTACGCACTTTATGATCTCTGCGAATCCGCTGCATAGGGCCGGATGATTTGTTCGTCGATGCATGGCTCATTGAGGGCTCACAACCTTTCTGATCGCGTCCGAGAGCCGATCCAGATCGGCCTGGGAGTGGATTTCGGTTACGCAGTAGAGCGCGCATTGTCCCCATTGGGGATAGCTTGCGGACAAGTCCTTGCCTCCGAAAATACCTTCCGCCAGCAGCCGCCGATTGATCTCGTCAACCGTCAAGCCGGTGCCGCCAAAGTCGACGACAAACTCCTTGAAGAAAGCCGTCTCGCCGAACCGCAGCGTTACGCCGGGGATGGCCGCCAGCCTGCGGGCGGCGTAACGCGCCTTCTGCACGATCGTCTCGCCCAGCTCTCTCATGCCGTGAGGCCCGAGCAGCGACAAGTAAACGCCGGCCGTAATGCCCCAGAGCGCGGTCTGCGTGCCGACCGACTCCTTGCCCTTCTCGCGCAGAGCGAACGAAGTGCGCTCGTAAGCGACGTCGCCGAAGCCGTATTCCCCTTCCACCTCGGTCGGCACGATGCCGAACAACCGGGAAGGGTATTCCATGACGAACTTCTCCTCATCCCGGGTGGCGATAAAGCCGGACTGGCCGCCGCCGTAATTCATATGCATGCCGAGCGGCTGCAGGTCGCCGCACACGATGTCGGCGCCGTAGCGGCTAGGCGGCTCCAGAAGGCCGAGCGAGATCGGATCGACGCCAACGATCGCGATCGCTCCGGCCCCGCGGGCCAGTGCCGCGATCTCCGCGCCCCGGTCCTCGATGACGCCAAGGAAACCCGGATTCTCGAAGTAGACGGCCGCGACGTCCTCGCCCAGCTTGCGGCGAAGATCCTCCAAATCAAGCCTGCCCGTCGCTGCGTCGATCTCGATCTCGCGCAGCTCCATGACCGGCGTGCAGTAGTTGCGGATGATTTTCGCCTTGTCGGGATCGACCGACTTCGGCAGCAATGCAACGGGACGGCCGGTCATCCGGCCCGCCATACGGATCGCCGTGGATGCGGCCTGAGCCCAATCGAACGTCGGCACGTTAACGACGTCCATATCCACCAGCTCGGCGACCAGGCTCTGGTATTCGAACAGCGCCTGGAAGCGGCCGTGATCCTCGTACGGCTCGCCGGCATAGGCGGTGACGAACTCGGAGCGCTGATTGATCTCGTCGCAGATCGCCGGCACGAAGTGCTGCCAGCAGCCCGCGCCGAGGAAGTTCAAATAACCGCCCGCTCCGGCGTGCTTGTTCTTTGCCAGCAGACCTTCGACATGCCGGCGCAGCTCGTACTCGTTCAGCGCCGGCGGCAGGTCCATCAGTCCGCCCAGCTTCAAGCTGTCCGGGATGGCCTCATGCAGCTGCTCGATCGACGTCAAACCGATCTCCTTCAGCATCGCCTCCTGAACTTCGGGCACCGTATTCGGGATATAGGGATGAGCAAAAGCTCTATTTTCGGACAAAGGTAACGCCTCCTTTACTATATCGATTGACCTCATGAACATGAAGTTCACTGTATTCCGAAAAAAGGGTTAGGCTCGAACTCAAGCAATGCCGCCGCCGTCGACGACGAGCACGCTGCCGGTCACCCACGACGACAGGTCGCTCGCGAGGAACAGCACCGCGTTGGCGATGTCGCGCGGCGTGCCGAGCCGCTCGAGCGGACGGCCTTTGGCCGAATCGACGAGGAACGCCGCCTCGTCTCGCCGTAATTGCTTCGCTTCGTCGCGAAGCAGCGGCGTGTCCGTGTCGCCGGGCGACACGCAGTTGACGCGAATGTTCTGCGCTCCGTGGTCGATCGCCATCGCTTTGGTCAGGTTGACGACGCCCGCTTTAGCCGCGCAGTAAGCCGCGGCGCGATCGCCGCCCTTCAACCCCCAGCCGGAGCCGGAGTTGATAATGCTGCCCCCGCCGCTCCGCTCCATAATCGGAATGACGTGCTTGGACAGCAGGTACACGCCTTTCAGCGACACGTCCAGCACGAGATCCCAGTCGCGCTCCTCGAGCTCGACCACGGTCCGGCGCCGAATGACACCCGCGTTGTTGAACAAAATATCGATGCGGCCGCGCGCGGAATCGATCTCCGCCGCCACTCGCTTGCAATCTTCGGCAGAGGAGACGTCGCAGCGATAATAGCTCGCCTCTCCCCCTTCGCCGCGAATGCCCGCGACCGCCCGTTCGCCCAGCTCATCGTTAATATCGAGCAGCACGGCATGCGCTCCGAAGCCCGCCAGCAGCTCCGCAGTCGCAAGCCCGATGCCGGAAGCTCCTCCCGTGACGACCGCCACCTTGCCCGTCAAGTTCAATACGTCGGCTGTATTCAGCATCGCTTATTCCCCCTTCATCCATTGCGCCGCTTCCGCAGCCATTCTCCTGCTTAACCGCTCCGGAGCATGATCTCCCGCCAAGTAAGGCGCGAGCAAAATCCGAAACCGGAACTCCTCCGAGCCGACCGCGTACGGCGGCAGCTGCGCCGGGCCGCAGCTGTTGCTGCCCAGTCCGTTCTGCCGGTAATCCAAATTCAGCGTGATGAACTCCTGCGGCGCAAGATCGCTCTCGTGCTTCGCCGTCTCCAGGTCACGGTCGGTATACCGGCGCGCGCTGAATTCCAGCGTCGGCGCTCCCGCCGCCAGCAGACCGATGCCCGCTCCGTCCGTCGCCGACACCCAGCGGACGTCGGTGCGGTTGCCGTTTTCCTGCGGATACACGTAAGACGTGAACAACTCGTCGACGGTCATCTCGTAGACGCCGAATTTGCCTGCCTGCTTGCTGTCGGAGTAGCTCTCTCCCGGTCCGCGTCCGTACCATTCGACATGCTCCGCGTCCCCCGGCAGCTCGAGCTGCAATCCGATCTTCGGCAGCATCGCCGGCGGCTTGCCTTCCGGCACGCCGTGGACGTCGACGACGATCAGGCCGGAGCCCGTCACCGTATAGGTCGTCTCGCAGCGGAAGCCCCAGTCGTGCACGGGAGGAGCGACGCGGGACGTCCAGCGCGCGCGGATCGCGCTTGCGCCGAGGCGCTCCCAGCGGAAGCTGTCGACCCGTTCCGTCAACCGGTCCAGATGCGCCTTGCGCCAGTCCGCGACGACGTACATATCGTTGTCGATCGGCGCGCGCCAGAAGTTAAGCCGCGGCCCGTTCAGCATCAACGCTTTGCCGCCGGCCGTCCAGGAGGCGAGCCCCGTCCGCGACGCTTCGAACGTCGCGCGGAACCCGTCGTTGCCGACCGCGATCCGGCGGCCTTCCTCGGTGCACGCCAGAACCGCGCCTTCGCTTGGCGCCGCCTGCACGCCTGCCTCGCAGAGCAGGAATTGCGCCCAGGCGACCTCATGCCCCGCCTTCGCCCAAGCTTGATCCGCCTTCAGCGCGAAGCTTAGATTCAGCCATTCTTCTTCCCCGCGGCCAACGCCCTGCTCACCAAACGGAACATCCAGCTCTGCGCTCTCGCCCGGCTCGATGCTCGGCAGAGCCAATACGCCGCTGCGCAACGGACGCCCGCCAATTGCCAGCGACCAGGAAACGCTCAGATGATCCAGCGTCAGGAAATCGTAACGGTTAACGATGCGGACGCGACCGCCGCCGAGATGCTCGACCTTCACCGGCTCGATGATTTTCTTGTACTCGATCAGCCCGGGAGAAGGCGTACGGTCGGGACGGACAAGTCCGTCGATGACGAAGTTGCCGTTGTTCGGCTCGTCGCCGTAATCTCCGCCGTAAGCGTAATCGATGCGGCCTTTCTCCTTGCGAAGGGTCAGACCGTGGTCGATCCACTCCCAGACGAAACCGCCCTGCAATCTGCGATAGGCGTCGAACGTCTCGAAATATTCCTTCAGCCCGCCGGGCCCGTTGCCCATCGCGTGGGCGAATTCGCACAGGATGTGCGGCTTCGGATGGTCTTCCAGCTTGCCGAAGCCTTCCATCTTCTCGACGGACGAGTACATCGTGCTGACGACGTCGCACACTTCCGCTTCCCGATCCTCCTCGTAATGGACGAGCCGAGTCGGATCGTTCTCTTTGCACCTTGCGGACATCGCCCGGAAGTTGCAGCCGAAGCCCGACTCGTTGCCGAGCGACCAGAACAGCACGGACGGATGGTTCTTATCCCGCTCCACCATGCGGCGCATCCGGTCGACGTAAGCGTCCTCCCACTGCGGATCGTCGCTGAGCCGCGAAATGTTGCCGAGCGGCTCGAAGCCGTGCGTCTCCAAGTCGGTTTCTTCCATCACGTACAGACCGTATTCGTCGCACAAGTCGTAGAAACGCGGATCGTTCGGATAGTGCGCCGTCCGAACCGCATTGATGTTGTGCCGCTTCATCATCAACACGTCCTCGCGCATCGTCGCGAGCGACACGGTCCGTCCCGTATCCGGGTGATGGTCGTGGCGATTGACGCCCTTCAGCAAGATCGCCTTGCCGTTAACGAGAAACTGGCCATCCCGAACCTCTATTGTGCGGAAGCCGACGCGCTGCGCCACTGCCTCCGCCAATCGGCCCGCCCGGTCGAACAGCTCCAGCGTCAGGTGGTATAGCGCCGGGCTTTCTGCGCTCCACAGCGCCGGCCCTCTGACCGGCACCGCGATATCGACAGCGCCGCCTTCCACGCCGCTCTCCGCCGCGGCAATCTCCGCGCCTTCCGCATCCAGCAGCCGCAGCTTAAGGTTGCCGGACACCGATGTCCCTGCCAGCTCCGCGCGCACGCTCAGAATCGCGTCGCGATAGTTTTCGTCCAGCTCGGTCACGACCCGATAGTCGGCGATCCGGACGGCCGCAGGCTCGGCCACCAAGTAGACGTCGCGGAAAATACCGCTCATCCACCACATATCCTGATCCTCCAGATAGCTTCCGTCGGACCATTGATAGACGCGCACCGCCAGCCGGTTCACGCCCCCGATTACGTAAGGCGTCACGTCGAACTCCGAGGTCAGACGGCTGCCTTGGCTGTAGCCGACGAACTGTCCGTTAACCCAGACGTGGAACGCGCTGTCCACGCCGTCGAATTTGATCGCGATCTTCCGGCCGTTCCAGTGCTCGGGCAATTCGAATTGACGGACGTAGCAGCCTGTAGGATTATCGTTCGGCACGCGCGGCGGATCGACGGGGAATGGATAGTACAAGTCCGTATAATGAGGATTGCCGTAGCCCTGAAGCTGCCAATGCCCCGGCACCCGAATGTCGTCCCACGCTCCGATCGCATAGCCTTCCTCGTAAAATTTTTCCGGAGCCAGATCCGGTCTTTCCGCATATTTGAACTTCCAGACGCCGTTAAGCGACTTGAACCAGGGAGAGCTTCCCCGGTCGTAGCCCAGCGCTTCGGAAGCGCTCGGGAACGGGACGAAATACGCTCTGCTCTTCGCCCTCCCTCGCTCTAACACCTGGAGATTTTCCCAATCCTTCGTTGCATTCAAGTCCCGCATGGATGTCTTCTCCTCTCATTTCTCTCTATAAAGGGCGGACAGCCCTTGCCTTGCATTTGCTAGCCTTTGATGCCCGTTCCGGCGATACCCCCGACAATGTACCTCTGCGCGAAGAAGAATACCGCCAGCGGCAATATCGAGATCAGGCACGTAATCGCCATAATCGATTGCATATCGACGCCGAACATGCCCTTGAACTGCGCCAGGCCGAGCGTCAGCGTATATTTGGACTGATCGTTCAGGAAGATCAAAGGTCCGAGATAGTCGTTCCAGCAGCTCATCATCTGGAAGACGCCGACGAGAATGAGCGCCGGTCCCATCAGAGGGACGATAATCCGGAGGAAAATGCCCATCTTGCTCGCCCCGTCGATCGTCGCCGCTTCGTCCAGCTCTCTCGGAAGAGTCAGGATAAACTGCCGCAGCAGGAAGATGAAGTAGGCCGAGCCGAACCATGCAGGCACGATAAGCGGTTTAAGCGTATTGATCCAGCCAAGATAATTGAACTCCATATACTGCGGAATCATCGTGACTTCCCACGGAATCATCATCGTCGACAGGACGACGAGGAACAGGAAGTTGCGTCCCTTGAACTCGAACCGGGCGAACCCGTATGCGACGAGCGCGCACGAGACGAGCTGCCCAAGCGTCGCCATCACGGTTACGATCACCGTATTTTTCAGAAATACATTAAACGGCTGCACCGTCCAAGCTTCTGCAAAATTGCCGAACTTCCATACGGAAGGCAGCCATTTCGGCGGAAACAGATACAGCTCGGTCGGGTCCTTGATCGCCGTCGTCAGCGCCCAGAACAGCGGAGCGATGAACAGCAGCGAACAGAACGTCAGCAATGCGTAAACAATCGTCTTTCTCATGCGGACCGCCTCCTTGCTCCGGACTTCGCCTTCGCGCCGCTCTTGATCTCGCCCTCGTAGTACACCCAGGCCGCCGACGACTTGAACACGAGGAACGACAGCGAGAGCACGATCAGGAACATGAACCAGGCGTTCGCCGCGGAATAGCCCATCTTGAAATATTTAAAGGCGTTCTCGTAGATGTACATCGCGTAAAAATAAGTCGACTTGAGCGGGCCTCCCCCGGTTAAGACGAGAGCCAGGGTAAGCTGCTGGAACGCCGCGATAATCGATGTGATAAGGTTGAACAGAATGGTCGGGCTGAGCATCGGAATCGTAATGCTGCGGAACTGTCTGAGCCTGCCGGCTCCGTCGATCGACGCAGATTCGTACAAGTCCTTCGGAATGCCTTTCAATCCCGCCAGGAAAATGAGCATCATGGCGCCTTGGCCCCACAGGCTGGCGATGACCATCGCGACGAGCGACCATCTCGTATCGTTCAGCCAATCCGGACCGTCGATGCCGACGAGAGACAGGAAATAGTTCAAAATGCCGTATTCGCCGCTGTACACCCACGCCCAGATCATCGCCAGCGCAACGCCGGAAATGACGGACGGCAAGTAGAACGCGGTGCGGAAAAAGGCGCTGCCTCGCACATTCTGGTTCAGCAGCATAGCCAAGCCGAGCGCGACGACAATATTAAGCGGCACGAACAGCGCGGCGAACTTGACCGTTACGCCGAACGACTTCCAGAACAGCGAATCTTGAGTGAACATCTCGATGTAATTGCCGAAGCCGACAAACTTGACCTGGCCGACGATCGGCCAATCGAAGAACGAGATGACGAGCGAAAAGATCAGCGGGCCTAACGTAAACGCGAGGAATCCGAACAGCCATGGAAAAACGAAGAGGTAGGGAGTGACCCTACCCCGTCCGCGTTTCCTTGCAGGCTTGAGGCTGGCCGTGTATGTTCCCGCTTGAGCAGGGTCGAGTTTAGCCATCTCTTAACCTTCTTTCCTTAAGAGGTAGTTCAAAAAGTTCGGTTTTGATCACGATGTATCACAGGAAGCCTACTCGACATCGAATCTTGAACTCAGCCGGTTCTTCCGGTGCTCATGTAGGTTTGACTACATTCCGCTCCTCATCACCGGTCTTCGTCCAATCTTCTTGGTGCTGAAAACCGAACTTTTTAAACTCTCATTTGTACGGTAGTTCAAAAAGTTCGGTTTTGATCACGAAGTAACTCTCTGTAGCCGATTCGGCGTCGAATCTTGGATTCAGCCGGTTCTTCCGGTGCTCATGTAGGTTTGACTACATTCCGCTCCTCATCACCGGTCTTCGTCCAACCGGACCTTTTGAACACTCAGCATGCTATTTCAAGTAACGAACTCCATCCTTCACCGCTTCGTTCAGAGTTTCCTGAGCGGATGCGCCGTGCACGACCGCTTCGATCGCGGCGGACAGATGCCGGTTCACTTCGTTCCACTTGGCGTTGAGCAGGAAGGCCGGCGTATTGTCGGAGCGCTCCAGCATCGTGTAGAACGGTTTGTACAGCGGATCTTGGTCGACCTTCAGCTCGTTAACGACGCTGACGCGAACAGGCAGATCGGCGGTGCGCATCTTGATCGCCTCATTGGAGACGAAGAACTTCACGAACTCCCAAGCGAGATCTTTCTGCTTCGAATCCTTGGCGATCGACAGCGCGGATTCCGCGATGATGCCTTTGACCGGCTTGCCCGGGAACGCCGGCATTTCCACCGTGCCAATGTCGATGCCCGCTTCCTTGAAGCCCGCGAGCGGCCAAATTCCGCTCTCCCACATGGCAAGCTTGCCGGCTTTGAAAATGTCCTCGCCGCTCTGCTGGCCTTTGCCGCCGACGAGCACCCCGGAGCCGTTCTTCACCAGGTCGCCGAAAATTTGAATCGCTTCCGCGGTTTCCGGGCTGTTCATGTAGCCTTCGATCGTCTTGCCGTCCTCGGAGATGAACGAGCTGCCGTTGCTCCAGACGAAGCCTTGCAGATCGTACGTATCGTTGGAGGCGCGAACGCCGAAGCCGTATTGCTTCTTGCCCTTGTCGGTCAGCTTGGCGGCGATGTCCTTGAAGTCGTCCCATGTCCATCCGTCCTGCGGATAAGGCACCTGCGCCTCGTCGAACAGCTTCTTGTTGTAGTACACAACGCGGGTCGTAAACCCGACCGGAATGCCGTACAGCTTGCCGTCGATCTTGCCGTAATTGAACAGGCCGGAATAGAAATCGTCGATGTTCAGGCTGGCGTCCTTGGAAGCGTAATCGTCCAGCGGCTCAAGCGACTGATGGTACGTCGGGAAATCCCACATGTACATCACGTCCGGCGGGTTCGTCGCTCCGAAGCCCGCGGCAAGCTTCTGATCGAAGCCGTCGGCGTAAGCTTCTACCTGCACCTTCGTTCCGGGATTGCTTTCTTCGAATTTCTTGGCGATGTCCTGCTGAATCTTCAGCGCGTCGCCCGTATCCCAAGTCGCGAAGCGAACCGTTTTCGTGCCTCCGGAGCTTCCGCCGGAGGAAGACGTGGCGGACGGCTGGCTGTTATCCGCCTTGTCGCCGCCCCCTCCGCAGGCGGTTAACAAAGAGACGATCATCGTTGCGGACAGTAGAAGTGCAGAGCTTTTCTTTTTCATTCGTGCTGCCTCCCCTTGAATTCGAGCTAAAGTAATTGAACCGCTTACATCCTTATCATAAAGGACATGAAAGCGGTTCAAAACGGACATCTATTCGGACCTTCGTGCGCTTTTGTTCGATGTTCGGGATCGGGTGTCATTCTGTTCGGGACGCGCCGTCTTTTTGTTGCGCGCGGTAGTGGCTCGGCGTCTGTCCAGTGCAGCGCTTGAACCATTTGCTGAAATATTTGCTGTCGCCCAGACCGGTGCGCTCGGCGATATCCTGCATCGTCAGGGAAGTATCCTTAAGCAATTCGCTGGCGATCTTCAGCTTGCGCTTGTATTGATACGCCACGAAGCTGAGACCGACCGTCTTCTTGAACAGGATCGAGAAATGGCTGCGGCTGAGGCCGACCTGTCCAGCGACGTCGCTGACCGACCAATCTGCGGCCGGGTTGTCGTGCATCAGCCTGAGCGCCTTCCAGATCGGCTCCGGCCATTCTCCGGACGACACTCCGTACGTTTTCTCCATTTCCGCTTCTTTATGCAGGGAACAGATCGCCCGCAGCCACTCGGCCGCCTCTTCGGCCGGGCCAAGCCTCGCCCAGTGCAGCTCGGCTCTCTCGCTCTTGCGTTCGACGAGCCAGCCGTCCGCGGCGTCCGCGAGGGCGGACGGGAGCAGCCAATACCAGCGTTCCTCGCTGAACGGGATGATCGCGCCGTTCTTCCTTAACGCACCGTCCCGGCCCAACTCTTCCGCAGCCTCTCGCCAACCCACGCCGGATTTGACGGCATAGACGTACAGCGGCTGCCCCTGCCATGAGCTTTTAGCTTCGGCCAGCTTTTCCAGCTCTCGCGCAAACTTGTCGCTGTGGCCGCTTAGCCACGCGTACAACTGCGTGCCCAGTCTCTCCTCGTCGACTCCCTCGCGGGAATTGTCGCCGGAATCCGGCCGCGGAGCGGACAGCTCCTTGCGGAACTGCTCCAGCATGCTCTCCAACTCGTCGTCCTCGAACGCCGTCTTCAGCAAATAACCCGAAGCGCCAAGCTTCAGCCCCTCTTTGGCATATTCGAAGTCCCGGTGGCAGCTTAACAGGACGATTCTCGTATCCGGCGCGGCTTGCTTCACTCTGCGCGACAGCTCGATGCCGTCCATCTCGGGCATGACGATATCGGTAATTACGACGTGCGGCCGATGAAGCTGGAACGCCTCCCACGCCTTGCGGCCGTTCGGCGCGTCCGCGACGACTTCCATTCCGTACTTCTCCCAAGGCACGGTCGCCTGCAATCCTTTGCGCACGATGCTCTCGTCATCCGCGATCAGCACCTTAATCGTTCCCGTCGACGTGTCCATGCGGATTCTCCTCCTTCTTGGGCCATTTGATGAAGATCGTCGTTCCTTCGCCCGGAGCGGACTTGACTGTCAAGCCGTACTGCACTCCGAAATGCAGCTTGATTTTCTGATCCGCGTTCCGCAAACCGAGCCCGCCTCTTCCTTTGCGTTTCTCTCCGGGCAGCAGCAGCTTCTGCAGCTTGTCGGGCGGTATGCCGGCTCCATTATCCGTCAGTTCGAGCCTGAGCAGCGTTCCTTCATCCTCCACCGCCAGCCGTATCGTGCCCTCGCCGTCCTCGAACCCGTGGAAAAAGATATTTTCGAACAATGGCTGCAGCGTCATGCGGGGTATGGGATACTTTTTCAACGCCTCATCGCATTCCAGCTCGTATCGGAACACGGGTCCGTAGCGGACCTCCTGAATCTTCAGAAAATGCTCGATAATCCGCAGCTCGCGCCCAAGCGGCACCAGCTCTTGAGAAATGTCCAGATTGCCCTCCAGCACCATCGTCAGGTGGTACAGCATTTGGCGGATGTCCTCCGCCCCCTGGAGCCGGGCTTTCCATTGGATCGAATTCAGCGTGTTGAACAGCAAATGCGGATTGATCTGATAATGAAAAGCGCGCAGCTCCGCGTCCTTCTTCTGCCGTTCATTCGTCTCCACCTCGCGGATGAGCGACTCGATGCCGCCGACCATGTTGTTGAAGCTGACGTCCAGGCTGCCGAGCTCGTCTTTGGCTTCGACCTTCGTTCTCGTCTGCAGCATGCCGAAGCTGACCTTCTGCATCGAATCCTTCAAGCGCCGGATACGCGCGGTAAATCGCGAAGAGAATAAGTAAGCCAGCGCAAAAGCGAGCAGCGTCGACGCGACGGCCGCAATAACCGTATTGGAACGAATCAGACCGGAGGACCTGTAAAAAGATTTGGCCGGCAGCCTCGCTTCGATCGTCCAGTCGTTCGCTTCGATGTCCTTGTGCCAGACGATGTCGCTGTCCCGGGCCTCATACTCCGACGCCGTCTCGTAGACGACGCGTCCTTGCGAATCCGCGATGGTCAGATGCGCCTGCGTATCGCTCTCGAACAGCTCGAACATGCGCAGCAGATCTTCCGCGTTCTCCTCGATCAGAATGACGCTCCCGCGCAGCGCTCCGTAAGGGTTGTTGATCGATTCGGCCAAGCCCAGCACGACCGGCAGCCGCTCCCCTTCCTCCGGATCCTTGATCCCATGATTCTGAGGATAAAAGCCCAACCAGTGATCTCCCGTCGGATCGTCCGGCATCGCTCTCCAGGCCGGAATGCGATCGAGCTTGGCCGCGTCCAGATTGTTCTCTCCATAGTAATATCCTGACTTGGCTATAATATAGATTCCGGCGTTCCTTTCCGTTTTAAGCGCTTTCAAGAAGTTTTCGAAATTGTTTTTATCCAAAATCTCGCGATACGTGCCCGGACTGCGATCTCCGAGTCCGCTTCTCGCCGGATCGAGCAAATACGAATAGATGGTGGCGGCCGTCTGGCTCATTCGCGTGAGATAAGCGTTCGTCTGCTGCTGAAGCTGGGCGACGGCGTTTTCCCCGTACTTGCCGAACTGCGAATCGATCGCCTTCGCCGACTGGTAATAGGACAGCGCTCCGACGGACAGCAGCGGAATGACCGTAACGATGAGGAAACAGACGAGCAGCTTCGTGCGGATGCTCTGATAGGAGAGACGGGCGGAAAACGGTTTGAGCAGCAATTTGAGCATCGGTTCCGGTCTCCTTCGTTGCTGGTGTCAGGCGATTCGTATATGAAGTGTAGCATGGACGAAAACCGTCTTACAATGCGCCGTCCGACAAAAAACGGCAAAAGCACTTCTCCCCCGGCCACGATCGGCCGGGCGGCAAGAAGTGCGATTCGCGAGGCTAGGGCGTGTATGCAACCTCCGAGGATAGCAGATTTGGCCGAATTTTCGTTTCATGCAAGGAACTTTTGTGAAGGCGTACCGGGGGTACGTCAAGCAAAAGTGACGAAGCAGGGGGCGAAAAGGTGGTGAAAGATGCCCCTGAGCGGGTTTGCATACACGCCCTAGGTCAAATACTCGTTCGCCAAAATGAGGAACACGCTCGACGTCCAGGTGAACGCCCGGTCGCGCAGCCCTTCGCCGCTGATCGCGTCGAAGTTTTCCGCCATGCCGCTGCGGTTCAGCATGTCGCAGAAGCGACGGGCGACTTCGCGAGCCAACTCTCGGTCGCCCGCAGCGGCCGCCCCTTCGACCAGCAGCATCGTCGAAGGCGCCCAGATCGGTCCCCGCCAATAGCCGTCCGGCGTATAGAAGGGGCTGTTCACGCTTTCGGTCGCCCAGCCGTTCGCCGTCAGGAAGCGGTTCTCGTCGCGGAGTCCGGCGAGCAGCGTTTCGCGCACGCGATCCGGCAGGCGGCGGCCGAGCAATATCGGGACGAACAGCAGCAGCGTGTCTCCTTCGGACGGCTCGTGCGTGCCGGAGCGGCAGGCGATGAAGCGGTCTCCCTTCCAGAAGTGAGCCAGCATCTTCTCCTGCGTCGCCGCGGCGAGCTGCCGCCACTCGGCGGATTCTTCCGCGTAACCGAGCAGCCCGGCGATCTCCGCCAAAATCTCGGCCTGGAGAATCAGGAACGCGGCCAGGTCCGGACTTTCCACCGGAATGCCGTTATTGAACGCCGTGCTGTTGTCCCAGCCCGAATCGTTGCCGTGATTGTACTGCGGGATGCCGTCCCCGTCGCCGTCGCGGTAGCGGAACCACCATTTTGTCCATTTGGACAGCGGCCCGTACACTTCCCGCAATTGCGCGTCCTTGATGTAATCCGTTCGCCGCATCATCCATGCCAGCGTCCAGCCGTGAATCGGCGGCTTGTTGCAGTTCCACAGCTCGTACTTGTCGTTGACGAAGTCGGGAATAAGGCCGCTCTCGTCCTGCCGGTCGAAGAAGATCATGAACTGGTCCCAGGCGAGCTTCGGATCGTGTCGAACGAGCGCCATCGCGTTAAAGCAGTGGTCCCAGCTCCAAATGTTCGTCATCCAGTTTTTGGACATATACATCGCCGGCCGGGTCAGACAACCTTCCGCCGGTACGAGGCAGCTCCACGTAATGTAGGCGGCCAGCTCACGGCCAGCCTTCAGCCGTTCCTGTCCGGGAAGGCTGCCTTCCAGCCAGCCTGCGAACTCCTCGCGCACCCGGTGGACCGCATCGGCGAATGGTTCCCACACACGTCCCGGCTCCCACACGGTGCGGAACTCCTCGGCGGCGAATTCCGCGACGCCCGTGCGCTGATCCGGCAGAAACTCGGCGGTAATGCGCGAGCTTTTGATTTTATCCCACGGCACCTCGGTCCGCATGCCGCCCGCAAGCGACGACAGCATGAACCGGCATTCGTGGGTGAAGCTGTTGACCTCCCAGCAGCCGCTGGACGTCTCGTAAGCGTAGTCGTACGCCGAAGTCCGGAACGTCAGCCGGATGCCGCAACCTTCGGCGCGGAATCGGGCGGTTCGGCCGTCGGGAAGACAGATTTCCGCCGCAGCTTGGCCTTGTGCGGATTGGGTTGCGGCATGCAGCCGAATCCGCTCCGGTGACGCTTCTGCCTCGAAAGGGAGCGCCGCGCCGTCGGCATCGATCAGCTCGATGCGGAACGCTTCGCCGAACTTGTCGTCGCCTCCGCGCACCGTCCGCAAATACAAGCCTTGCTCTCTATTGTCGGCCTTCGGCAGCAAGGAAATCGCCAGGAACGATTCCCTTCTGCTGAACGGCACGATGTTCAAATCGAAGTTCATAACGATGGCTCCTTTGCAATAAGGGATGCGCTTTCATTGTACCGAACGGAGCCACGCGAAAGAACCGACGGTTGTTCTCGCCGGTTCGCTTTAATGTTATGGATCGCCGCACTAAGCGGCACGGGGTGTCTTTTTGTTAGATAAGACCCCTCTTTTTGTTTGGCGGATCGCACCTCTAGCGCGACGTTTTCAGCTGCTCGATATCCCGGTCTGGCAACCCCGTCACCTTAGCGATCAATTCGACTGGCAGGCCTTCTTCCAACATCCGGGCCGCAGTCTCGATCTTACCTTCCACCTTGCCTTCGCTCAGCCCCTGCATGTAGCCCTTCCGCTCGTACGAGCTCATCAGTCCCATCAGAGATTCCTCCTTTTCGGGATATTCTTTTATAAA